>NZ_JBVTMR010000001.1:0-2102782 GCF_055762745.1 Chryseobacterium subflavum | reverse complement strand
GATTCTAACTCCATCAGACCTTACTTACAAAGGATTATCATTCAGCACCATTGAGGAGATCAGTAAAGGGAATGATATAGAAGATATTTATGAGCTTTCCCCGATGCAGCAGGGCTTGTATTACCATTGGCTGGTAGACCCTCACGGCTCAATTTACTATATGCAGACCTCCTATCGTATTAAATCATCTGAACTGAACTTATCTCTGGTAGAAAAAGCATTTGGAATGTTGCTCAACCGTCATTCCATTCTTCGTACTTCCTTTGAAAACCGTTATGGAGAAGTGCCTTTACAGATTGTTCATAAAAAAGCTCATGTAGACTTCAAACATTTGATATTAGAATCGGAACTTGAACTGGACAATATAAAGCAAGGGGATGTAAACCGAGGCTTTGTTTTAAGTGAACCTACACAAATGCGTTTGGTTATTGTGGAGTTACCGGATGGCTATTATGAATTCATCTGGAGTCACCATCATATCATTATGGACGGCTGGTGCCTCAGTATTCTGATCAATGATTTTTCCGCAATTTTAAGTTCTTTGGAACACGGAACAGAAATAAATCTGCCGGAAACCAAGAAATATTCGTCTTATATTGAGTGGTTAAGAGAAGTAGATGACCAGGAAACAATGAAATATTGGGAATCCTATCTTAGCGGTGTTAACGTGCCAGCAGTAATTCCGTTTGAACGAGACCGTGCTTCTGCCAACGAACCTAAGATAATTGTAAGCAATAAGATTAAAATTGAAGGAGATTCTTTCAAAGGAATTGAAAAATTATGCAAGAATATTGGAATTACGATCAACACGTATATTCAGGGAGTCTGGGGATATCTGCTTTCCAGATATAACGGATCAGAAGATGCTGTATTTGGAGCAGTAGTGTCTGGCCGCCCTCCTGCACTGGAAGATGTTGAAAATATTGTAGGACTATTTATCAATACCATTCCGATCAGAGTAAAATATAAAAAGGAAGATACAGTTAAAGAATTTTTCCTTGATTTACATACCAAGTCCATTCAAAGCAGTCCTTATCATTATTCTAAACTTTCAGATATCCAGACAATTTCGGGGTTAGGAAATAACATGATTAACAATATCATTGTTTTTGAAAATTACCCTGTTCAGGACTCTATCATGGACAACTATGTGGATAATGAAAGCAGCTCATCAATTGAAGAGATCAAAAACGTAGAAGTAGTTGATGAAACCAATTATTACTTTTTGATTACTGTATTCCCATCAGAAGACTCGGTAATGCTTGATATTAAATATGATGCTTCTGTCTTCAACAGAGTATTAATGGATAACATCGGAATGCATTTTACTAATTTGTTAAAAAATATATTCATTGATGGCGAAAGAAAAATTTTAGAAGCTGGTTATTTAGGCGAGAATGAGAAAAAACTTTTATTAGAAGATTTCAACAATACCACTTCTTTTTATCCTGAGAATCAAAGTATCGTTAGTTTATTTGAGGATCAGGTAAAGCAGACTCCTGATCATACTGCAATTATTTATGAGGATCTGAAATTAAGTTATGCCGAGTTAAATGATAGGGCGTCTAGCCTTGCCTGGGAATTGCAGAATACCCATGGAATAAAAAAAGGCGACCATGTAGGTGTGATGCTTAACCGTGGGGAAAATCAGGTCATTTCTATCCTGGGAATATTAAAACTGGGTGCAGTGTATGTGCCGATTGATGCCAACCTTCCTGAATCCAGAAAAGAAGTGATGACCTCCGGTTTGACTTTACTGATCACTGAATCTTACTACTTCTTTGATCTTGATTTTTATTCCGGTGGATCTTTTTCAATAGATTTAGAATTGACAGGAGAAATTAATTCAGAATTTAATTCTGAAGTTTTAGAAAAGGATGATATTGCCTATATCATTTATACATCAGGCTCTACTGGGGAACCAAAAGGTGTGATGAATACCCATGGAGGTATACTCAATATGACACAGTTTCAAAAGGAATTCTTTGGAGTCTCTGCTTACCACAATGTAGCGCAGTTTGCCTCTTTTTCTTTTGATGCATCTATTTTCGAGATTTTTATGACCTTACTTTGTGGAAAGTCCCTTCATATTCTTAGCGATGTAGTTAGAAAAGATTCCTTTGCCTTTGAAGAATATGTAGAGAAGCATTCTATTGATATAGTAACGCTGCCTCCTGCATTCTTCAACTTACTCAATGTAGAGAAGCTTCAAAACCTGAAAGCAGTAATTACAGCTGGAGAATCGGCAGTTATCGGGAAGACAAAAGAATTTCTTCAGCATGGTACTTTTTACAATGCTTACGGGCCTACTGAGACAAGTATTTGTGCTACTGTGCATAAAATAGAAAAAGGAAGTGATTTGGCATTATCAATCATACCCATTGGTAAGCCCATAGCAAATACGCAAATTTATATTCTGGATTCCGATAAAGACTTGGTGGCTGTGGGGGTAACAGGAGAAATTTATATCTCAGGAGCAGGTTTGGCAAAGGGATATGTTAATAATCCTGAACTTACCTCTGAGAAGTTTATAGAAAACCCATTTATACCGGGTACTAAAATGTATCGTAGCGGGGATACGGGAAGATGGCTTCCTGACGGGACTATTGAATATTCTGGCAGGATCGACCGCCAGGTAAAGGTTCGCGGACATCGTATTGAGTTGGGAGAGATCGACAGCCAGGTAATTTCTTACAGCCATGCCATTAAGACTGCCGTTACAGATGTGAAAGAGCATGAAGGTGATAAAAGCATTGTGGTATATTATGTAGCAGATACTGAGATTGACAAAGACGAATTAACCAAATATCTGGAGGAAAAATTACCACAGTATATGGTGCCGAGCTTTTATGTTGAGCTGGAAGATATTCCTTTAACCAGCAATGGGAAAATTGACCGTAAAAAACTGCCTGATGTTTCTTCTACCGACCTTATAAAGAATGAATATGTTGCTCCTGTTACACCAGCGCAATCTGCTTTGGTAGAAGTTTGTGAACAGATTCTGAAACACAGTCCTATCAGTATGAAGGATAATTATTATAATCTTGGAGGAGAATCCATCAAATCTATTCAGATTGTATCAAAATTAAGACAAAAAGGATATACCCTGAAAGTAGAGCATATTTTACAGTATCCTGTTTTGGAAGAAATGACTAAGCATATTACAAGCGAAGTCTCAGCAATAGAACAATCTGTCGTAAGTGGAGAGATCAGCCTGACACCTATTCAGCGTAGTTTTTTTGAGGATGAAAAGATTGTTAATAAAAATCATTTTAATCAATCCGTTGTATTAAAAAGCACTGAAAGACTCTCAGGTTCAATTTTAGAGAATTGTATAGAGCAGCTGGTCAATCATCATGATGCGATGAGGATGATGTATACTAATGAGGAAGGTAGTTGGAGACAATTCAATTCCGATATATCCGGTAAGCATTATCGATATGAGTATTTTGATATCACTTCAAGCACATCAGAAACAGAAGAACTTGAACGTTTAGAAGATATTGGAATAACACTTCAGACTTCAATAGACATCACTTCGGGGATTTTGTTCCATGTAGGACATGTGTCTATGAGTGACGGCGACAGAATTCTGTTAATCCTTCACCACCTGGTTGCGGATGGAATATCCTGGCGTATTCTGTTGGAAGATCTTAACAATCTGTATGATTCGGCTATATTAGGAAATGTATATATCCTTCCAGCTAAAACACATTCCTTCCAAAAATGGAGTAAAGTGTTGGAGGAATATAGTACCAGCTCTTCTCTAGGAAAAGAACGTGCTTACTGGGAGAGCATAGAATCCGTAGATTATCAAATGATTCCTACAGATTATCCTTTAGCAGAAAATCAGGTTTCTGATAGTAGTATGGGATTCTCTTTTGATCAAGAGCAGACTCATTTATTACAAACCAATGCAGGCAAGAAATATAATGCTGAAGTTAAAGATATTCTGTTAACAGCAATGGCTATGTCTCTGCAGGAACATTTTGGGATAAGCAAAACTAAGGTGCTGATGGAAGGACATGGTAGAGAGAACATTTCTGCTGATGTAGATGTAAGCAGGACAGTAGGTTGGTTTACAAGTGTTTATCCTTTTTCATTAGATATTGGTGATCAAACCAAACCTTTTATATTAAGTGTAAAAGAAGGCTTAAATAACATTCCCAAAAAAGGGATTGGATATGGAGTTCTTCACTACCTGAATGAAAAAATTAAATCCTCATCGGATCCGAGCATATGCTTTAATTTTATGGGAAGTTTTGATGATGCAGGAGGTGTTAACAACAAAAAAATGAGGCTTGATTTCTCATCAGAAAGCATAGGTACAGCGGTTTCTGCTGACAATTTGAAAACTTCTATTTTACTGGATGTTTCAGGGATCATAGTTTCCGGAGTGCTATCTGTAAATATCCTTTATTCAAAAAACATATTTCATGAATCTACAATCGAAAAACTATCTCAATTGTATAAGAAAAATATGATAAAGATTCTGGAAGAAAATGAAAATGAAAGCAGCAATGAATGGCAATATGGAGATACAATGACGTTGTCTCCTAACCAATATCATCTGTTCAGGAATAAATATTCATCAGTAAACTTTAATATAGACATACAAAGATTTGATGAAAATAATTTTGAACATACCCTTAGAAAGTGCTTTTCCAGATTTCCTTCTTTGATGACGAAATATGAGCAGGATCAGCTCCAGGTTTTACAACGATATATCTCCGAAACAGAAGTAGCTATAAAAATACATATTGAAAGCTTACAGGTGAGGTCAGAAGAGGATATTAAAGCTATTGGAAAAGAGTTTATATTCCAGCCGTACGACTTATTTGAGGGCGAACTGATAAGAGTTTTTGTTGTTAAAACCGAAACTTCCGGTACTCCACAAGCTTCGTTATTTTTCGGAATACACCACTCCTTATTGGATAATTATTCATCTAATTATTTAAAACATGAATTGGAGGCTTACTTTAATTCTGGTAAAGAAATTAGTATGCAACCTCACCATTTTACCTTTATTGATTCCCAGGAGAAATTTTTAAAATCCGATGACGGGATTGAACTTAGAAATAATCAGGTTAATTCCTTATTGACAACTCCTTTGTATGAAAATAAAGATTCCGGTAGTGACCATGTTTTCTTCCAGAATTTTATGATCAAGGAAGCTTTTATTAAAAATGAAGATTTCGTACATCTTAGGGTAGTATCTAAAAAAGCGTCTGTTCCTATGAATGCTCTATGCCTGTCGGTATTTTCCAGAATTATGACCGATTATAAAAGTCCAAACAAAAATTTATTCGGAATGCTAAGCAGTAATAGAGAAAGTTCGGAGTATGGTAATATGATGGGGGTATTAACTAATCTTGTTATGGTTTCACATGCTGATTCTGAAAATTATTCAATTGAGGAAATGATGAAGAACTATGTAAGAATGATTGAGTGCAGATCAGTGCAAAAAATTCCATATCAAGTCATTAGACAGGATATAGAATCCATGGAAAGTAAAGATATCGAAAAAAATATTTTTGGATTTTATAGCTATTTAAGCCAGAATGAAGAAAAAGAATATGATTATTTTAATGAATACATGGAAGAAATGACAGAATTTGACGGAATTAATCTGAAAGCCTTTGAATATTCTAATGGAGTCTTAATTCAATTATCACAACCCGCATCTACTGCCAGTATTGATTTTCCAAAGTATATTAAAGAATTCACAGACTTTTTAAAAACGCAGTAATTACATATTTATGAAAAACGTTAAACTACTACATCTTTTAATTTTACTATTTCCTGTTCTACTTTATTCGCAATATAAAATAGAAGGAAGGGTATTAAACAAAGAAAAAGAACCTGTAAAAAATGCAGAACTTCTTTTTAAAACTACTCCTTCAAATAATAACAGGAAAGTAATGACAAATGATGGAGGAAACTTTAGTATAGAGCTCATAAAAGGTAAATACATACTGACCGTTAAAAACTCCGAGTATACCTCTTTTGAAAAAGAAATAATCATTAATTCGGATACTAAATTGGCTGACATAGAGTTGGTAACCGTATCTAAATTAATAGAAGAGGTTAAACTGACTTCTTCACCCAAAATGATCACCCATAAACTGGACAGGACCGTGTTTAATGTTGAAAACAATGCTCTTGCGAACAAGGGGAATATTTTCGAGACGATGAAATCTGTACCGGGGCTTGTTTTGAAAAATGATCAGATATCAATGCTTGGAAGGGACGCTGTTAAAGTAATGATTGACGGGAGAATGATCAATTTAAGCGGAGATGATTTGAAAAACTTTTTAAAATCTATACCAAGCGAAAACATTAAATCTGTAGAAGTCATTAGTAACCCATCAGCCAGGTATGAAGCCGAAGGAAACAGTGGAATTGTGAATCTTGTTCTTAAAAAGACCAAAAAGAATTCATGGAATAACAATACTACTTTGACAACTGATGTTGCAAAAACAAAATATATCTTACAGACGGTAAATAACAATTTTACCTATCAGAAGAATAAACTCAGTTTTTTACTCAACACGGGATATAGCTACGGTGATACCTTTACAAAACAGATGTCGGATATTTTCTTTTCGGATCCCTATTTCTTAACGACAGAGCAAAAGTGGAATTATAATCAGTTCTCCGGGAGGTTTTTGATAGATTATGACATAATGCCCAAAACAAAGATTGGATTACAGTATCTGGGAGGAGTATACAACAATTACGTTGACGATAATGTAAATACAGCTGTAGTTAACAAAGCAAACGTGCCTCTTTATTTTCTGAAAGGAGATGGACATATCCGTGATAAAAATAATAATCACTCATTGAACCTTCATTTGGAACAGAAGTTAGATACCCTGGGAAAAAAGTTAAATATAGACTTGGATTATCTTAGCTATGTAACAGATAGGAATAATACCATCCTTTCCAATCAATATAATCCGGATTACAGTTTTGAGGGAATTAATTTCTTTAATAGAGGGATTTCAAACCAGGATATTAATAATTATAGTTTAAAATTTGATATTGAACATCCCGGAAAATTCATGAATCTTAACTATGGAGGTAAAGTAGGATTTACAGGAACCAATTATTTACTCAATAATTATGATCTTACTTCCAATAATACTCTAACTCAATCAGATCAGTTCAAATATGATGAAGCGATTCAGGCTCTCTATTTTAATGCAACAAAGAAGTTTTCTGATAAATGGGAGGGACAAATAGGATTGAGAACAGAATATACACAGACCAAAGGACATTCTGTCATCTTAGATCAGACTGATTATAATAAGTATTTGAAATTATTTCCGTCAGTATTTATCAAAAATACAATTAATGAAAATAATAGCTTATTATTAAACTATTCCAGAAGGATACAAAGACCATCTTATGGGCAGCTAAACCCGGCAAGATCCTATATCAACAGCCAGATTTCTTCTATGGGTAATCCATATCTGAAGCCATCTTATGTAGATAATATTGAACTTTCCCATACTTATAAGAGCCTGACTTCCAAATTGGCTTTTAATGTAAATTCAAATGCATATAATGTGTTCTTTAAAATGAATGATGAAACTAAAGAGCAGATCGTAACCTTTGATAATTATTTTAAAAGTTATGGCTATTCTTTATCGGAAACGTATGAATTTAATGCCCTTGCATGGTGGAAAAGTTATGTTACTCTTTTCCTGAATTATTCCCAGTCAAAAAAGACCCAGGATATTAATCTAGTTTTGAGGAACGGATTTGAGTTTTTTGGAGCCCTTAATAATTCATTGACTCTTAATCAATCAAAAACCTTGACCCTGGATATCAATTACTGGTACGGATCATCATCTAATCAAAATTTGTTTCATTACTCTGATGCCAATTCATTAGATATGGCTCTTTCTTACAAGACGCCCTATAAAGGATTAAATCTAAGCATTGCAGCGTACGATATATTTAATTCCAGTCCACGGACCATGCTGTCGGAAATTAACGGGATCGCACAGACTTATAAATCGTTCGCCAATAATAGATTCTTTAGATTTTCCATCAACTATAGTTTTGGAAATGATAAAATTTCCAAAGGAGAAAGAGCACTTGGAAATGAAAGTGAAAGAGAGAGAAGCAGATAACCATAAAAAACAATAACCTTATGAAAAAAATATTGGTTTATACGGATGCATTTAGAGGAAATATAATTCCTACGCTGGGAATCAGTGAAAAACTTCATCAGATGGGGGCCCATGTTCATTATATCGGTGTACCTGATGTGACAGAAATAATATCCGGGACATCATTTCCATACACATCTATTTTTGGGGATTATTATCCGAAAGGCAGCAAATATGAGTCTGGTAAAATCAATGCGGATGTTATTCGTACAATTATCGATGGTGGTCTTGATGAGCTGATGCAGGATTTTAATCCGTCAGCTATTCTTTTTACAGCCTATAATCCAATAGAAGCAGCCACTTTCTATTTGAAATATAAGATAAAAACATTCCTGGTATATTGCCACTTTCCTGTTGATAACGATTTCAGTAAAACATCATTTACAGAAAAGGTAAAAGAATGGAGCATCAATATGCTTATGGATGATGCCAACCTGGAATCTACTAATCTTCTGATTAATTACCTTATCGATAAAGGATATGCAATGAATTCTCTGAACGATGTTTTATGTGTTTTTGAAAACTTCTATAATGTAGTACCTGCCTCAAAAGAATTCTTAATAGAAAATGCAGTGGTTAATGGAAATGATATGTATGTAGGACCTTGTATCCCTGAGCAGAATATATTTCATTTACATTATGATATGGATAATCTTGAAAATGAGATTTCTAAACAGAAGAAATCTGGAAAAAAGTTGGTTTATTGTTCATTAGGTTCATGGGCCGAACAAATTGATAACGAAAAAGCACAATACATTACGCAAACACTTATCGATAGTTTTCGACAGGAATCTATGGAAGATTATATCCTTAATATATCGGTCGGAAACTTATTTGATAACTATAAATCTCAGGCTTCAGATAGCATAAGAATTCACCATTGGCTTCCTCAGGTGGCCATGCTTCAACATTCAGACCTTGCCATCATACATGGCGGAATGGGGGGGGTTAAAGAATGCATCATGCATGAAATTCCGATGGCTGTTATTCCATTAGGGCTTGACCAGTTTGAAAATGCAGATAGGATAGCTGCCCACCAATTAGGAATAAAAATAGAAACTCATTCGATAAATAATTCAGGAATCATTTCAGCAATCAACAAGCTTCAGAATGATACCATTATAAAAGATAGTTTATCTAAAATGAAATCCAGTTTTGAAAAAGCATCGCAAGATGATGCATGGACAAAGTTTAACCCCTAAACACCAACCCCTAAATAATGAATAAACAGCTTTTTTTGCTACATTTTGCAGGCGGAAATAAATATTCTTACAATTTTTTACAAAAAACAATAACCTCCGACATCGAATTTATTCCTATAGAACTGCCGGGTAGAGGAGAAAGATTTAGAGAAAGTTTAATAACCGGAAAAAAAGAAGCAATTGATGACCTTTTTCTGCAGATAAAAAAAAAGAGGAATGGTTCTCCTTTTATCGTATTAGGACATAGTATGGGAGCCTTGCTTGGCCTTTCTGTTACCCGGATGCTTGAAGAAGATCATGATTTCCCGGAGTTTTTAATGGTATTAGGAAATCCGGGGCCTTTAAAAAATCATAAAATTCCTATCAGATACAATTTAGATGATGATACTTTCAAAAAAAGAATATCAGAGATGGGTGGAATTCCAATCGAAATCCTTGAAAACCACGATGCATTTTCTTTTTTCGCTAAAATCATGAGGGCTGATTTCGAATGCATAGAAAAAGAACAGGGTTTTGAAAATGATGTCGTCATTAAAACACCCATTTATGCGATGATGGGCAGCGAAGAATCACTCAATACAAAAATTGAAAATTGGAGAGGATTTACAGAGTCTCAATTTCATCATTCAATATTGCCTGGAAATCACTTTTTTATTCATGATAACGGACCAGAAATAGGAAAACTCATTAACCATTGTTTTAAATTAAAAGAATCAAATTATGTTAAAAATAAAATCTAAACACATCATCTTAATATCTGTATATGCGGTTATAAGCAGTTTACTGAGTTTTGCTATTATTTATATAATAAACAATACACTGTCTAATCAGCTTTCGGCAAGCAGCTATATTTATATAACCTTTTTTGCTTTTGTTGTCTATGCTTATTTATTAAGTATCTTTTTTCAGAGAGAGCTCAATAAAATAACCTTTGAATTGCTTTCCCAATTAGAAAAGAAATTATTCCAGAAAATACTGGATACACCATTGATAAAAATCGAGAAATTAGGAACTCAGAGGTTTTATACAGCTGTGGAAGATACAAGAACATTTTATTCACTGCCGGCTGTGGTAACTGCAGCATTCTCCTCTTTACTGATGGTAATATTATGCCTTTTCTATCTCGTCAAATTATCTCCGGTATCTGCGGTAATTATTCTTGTTGCGATTTTGATAATTGCTGGAATCTATTATTTAGTAATGAATTCCTTATCAAAGTCGATAGAAAAGGTGAAAAAATATAATGAGCATTATTTCGGGTATGTACAGGACGTGATCAGTGGTTTTAAAGAATTAATGATCAGTGATAAAAGAAGAAAGAAACTGCTTGAAAACTATGTATATGAAAACAGGACTGCATCCTATGCGTTGGATTTTAAAATTAGTTTTTCCTTTTTATCAATAGGGCTTATCAGTCAGTATGGGATGTACATTATAATGGGTATTATTCTTTTTATATTACCTGAATTAGGATGGCTGAAAAGAGAATTTGTAATTCCATATGTACTGGTTTTATTATTTATTGCTGGTCCTATTAATAACCTGATCAATCTTCAGGATGTGGTCACCAGACTGTTTGTAGCGAACAAACGTCTTGAAACATTTTATGAGGATTTTAAAAATGAAAAGATTGTTAATGTACATAATAAAGAACTGGCTGCCGACTTTTCAAAATTAAATTTTAGGAATATTCATTTTAACTATAAAAATGATAATGCAGATGCTAATTTTGAGTTAGGGCCTATCAACCTTGAAATTAACAAAGGAGAAGTTATCTTTATTGTAGGAGGAAACGGAAGCGGTAAAAGTACTTTTATCAATATTCTTTCAGGTTTGTATGTTCCTGACCAGGGGGATATTTTTTTTGACGGTGAAAAAATAAATTCAGAGAAGGAAATCCAGAATCTTATTTCTGCTGTATTTACCAGCAATCACCTCTTTTCACAAAATTATGATGATTATATACTGGAAAATAATCCAAAATATAAAATATTACTTGAAACATTTAAACTTGAAAATATCGTAAAAGACGATTCAGAAGAATCTGCCAGAAGAAGTTTTTCAAAAGGTCAAAGCAAAAGGATGGCGTTGATATTTGCTTTATTGGAAGACAAACCGATCGTAGTACTGGACGAGTGGGCGGCAGATCAGGATCCGTATTTCAGAAAATATTTCTATGAAGAATTGATTCCCAAATTGAAATCACAAGGTAAAACCATCATTGCTGTTACTCATGACGATAGATATTTCCATTACTGTGATAAGCTTTTGAAATTTGATTACGGTAAAATCGTGAAAGAAGATATTCCTGCAAATTTTCAAAATGCTTACTTTTAATACCATAGGTTTATGAAACTGACACTTCCCCAACTGGATGTTTTCTTTGAACAACTGCTGTATCCCGATACTCCGATCTATAATATAGGGGCCAAAATAGAAATTAAAGGTGAAATTCAGATTGAAACTTTTAAGAAGGCCTATCGTGAGATGATCAATCAGCACGATGCCTATCGAAGTTTTTTCAGACAATCTGAAGATGAGGTAAAAAAGCATATAAAAGAAGAAGAACCAAGACATTTGGAATGGATCGATTTTTCAAATGAAACTGATGCTGTGAGTAGCGCTGAACACTTTATGGAGAGGGAGTTTTTAATACCTTTCAATGTGTTGGAAGATGATTGTCTGTATCGATTTGTTCTTATTAAATGCAGTAATGTTCACTATTACCTTTTCTCAGTATACCATCACATCATCACAGATGGATGGGGAACCTCTCTTATGTTCCAGAGATTGATTAAAAATTATAATGACATCCTGAAATTTGATATGGTTCAAGACCAATACCCTTACGAATATAGTACGTTTGTAACTCACGATCTGGCTTATCAGGATTCCGATGAATTTTATAAAGATAAGCAGTATTGGGCTGAAAGATATTCAACACTACCTCCGGTTGTTTTTAACAGGAAAGATAATAAAGAATACGCTGTTCATGAAAGCGACAGGAAAGAACTAATAGTTCGCAGGGAAGATTATAACAAACTCATAGAATTGGGTAAAAAGCATAATTTCTCTACATTTCACGGATTTTTAGGGTTGTTTTTCTTGTATTTTGGAAGAATTAATCAGAGTGATGATCTAGCTATTGGAATTCCTGTGCTGAACAGAAACACCAAAGTCTTCAAAAAAACAGTTGGATTATTTATGGGAGTTTCACCCTTAAGGATGAGACTGGATTATCAGGCTAATTTGTTGGATCTGATCAATAGTACAAAAAAGCAACTGATGTCCGACTACAGGCATCAAAGATATCCGTTGGGAAAAATTGTAAGTGACCTGAAACTTTTTAATGAAAAAAATAAGCTTTTTAATATTACCCTATCTTACGAGAAACATAATTATGCTGATCACTTTGAAGGTACTCAAACTACAGTGATTCCGCTTACCAATAAATCTGAGAGGTCTGCTTTAGCCTTGTTTGTAAGGGAATTCGATGATAATGAGGATATTAAAATAGATTTTGATTACAATACCGATTATTTTGATGACCAATATATTGAACAGTGCGTACGACATATTCACTATATGATCGTTAACATCGAAACATTAGCAGCTGAACCTCTGTATAAAATTTCATTTTTGTCTGAGGAAGAAAAAGAAAGTCTCTTCTTATTTAATGAAAGATTCTCATCTAAAGATGAAAATCAAGACCACAATAAAACATTCCTTGATCTATTCAATGAGAAGACTTTAGAATTTCCTGATAAAGTTGCAATTGCCGATGAAAACTTTTCTTTATCCTACACTGAGACTAATAAGATCTCTACACAGATAGCTGATTACCTTCTCCATCATCATAACGATGAAAAGACGGTTGCTGTTTTATTGAACCGGTCGGCTTATATGATTTGTGTTTTGCTGGGAATAATGAAAGCGGGGAAGGCTTATATACCTCTCGATCCTGAATTTCCTGTACAAAGATTGCAGTATATTTTACAGGATAGTAAGGCGCAGCTTTTAATATCTGAAGAAAATATTTCTCTTAATCTTACTGATATCGAGAGTATTTTAGTTTCAGATATTGTAAACAAAAGTCTTTGCAATAAAGAAGTATATGTTACTCCAACAGATACTGCATATATTATTTATACATCGGGATCTACAGGAAACCCTAAAGGGGTTGAAATTGGGCATGCTTCATTGTTAAACCTGTTAGAAAGTATAAGTGAAAAGCCGGGAATCGACGATCAAGACACAATGTATTCAGTAACTACTTATTCTTTTGATATTTCTATTCTGGAGTTTTTTACCCCTCTGATTAATGGTGCCACACTATACATTGCCAGTGAAAAGACCTTGAGAGATCCAGTGGCTACAATACAGGAAATTGTCGAGGTGAAACCCTCTGTTATTCAGGCGACCCCAAGTTTTTTCAAAAGACTTCTTAGTGTAGGCTGGGAACCAGATTCGGAATTAAAAATAATGTGTGGTGGTGATTTGATCAATAATGATCTTATTGAGGAATTGCTTGCATCATGCAAAGAACTTTGGAATATGTATGGACCCACAGAAACTACGATCTGGTCCTCAACAAAAAAGATTGAATCCGGAACGTTGCCTCAGAATATTGGTCAACCTATTAAAGAAACTTCTTTCTATATTTTAGATACAGATTTAAATTTACTTCCGGTAAATACTGTTGGTGATATTTATATTGGAGGTAAGGGGATTGCCAAAGGATATTATAATAATGAAGACTTGTCCCTTGAAAGGTTTATAAAAAATCCTTTCAGGAAGGAAGAATTAATGTATAAAACAGGTGATGTAGGCAAATGGAATGAACAAGGTGAAATCTTGTTCTTCGGAAGAAGTGATAACCAGGTTAAGGTAAAAGGATATAGAATAGAGTTAGGAGATATTGAAAACCATCTGAATACGGTGGAGAATATTGAAGATTCTGTTGTAGTGGCTAAAGAAGTGGAGGGCGAAAATCAACTGATAGCATACTTGAAAACTCATGCACCAATTGAGATCTCTTCTCTATATGAGAAATTGCATGAAAAGCTCCCCTATTATATGGTTCCCCAATTTATTTTTCCAATAGAGGAATTTCCCCTAACTCCCAATCAGAAAATAGACAGGAAATCTCTTTCAATGAAAGACTTTCCTTCTGAAGAACCTGCTACAATCCAGATCATTAAAGATGCAGAAATGATGCAGGAATTAAAGGATGTATGGCGGGAAATCTTAAACTATAAGAAAGATATTGAAGATAAAGACAATTTTTTTGAACTGGGAGGCCATTCTTTATTGATTTCCAGACTAGTGAATGTGTTAAACAAGAAGTTTTCTGTCCATCTGACTATGAAGGACGTATTTGAAAATCCTGATTTATCTTCTTTATGTCATACTATTTTAAAGAAAAATGACAGGAACAGTTTGATCTTAAAAGCACCAGATCAGGATCTATATTTGGCAACACCTACACAAAAGAATATCTGGTTGGCCTGCCAGAGAAAAGAAGTTTCTCCTTCGTATAATATGTTGATGGAGTTCGATGTAGCCGGAACCATTAATGTTGTAACATTTGAAAAAGCAGTCAGACAAATAATATCTGCTTCTGAAATTGTAAGAACAAATTTTATTCTGGAGGATGAAGCTGTGATTCAGAAAATCCACTCTTCTGAAGATATTCATTTTGCATTAGAAATTAATGAGGTTGCAAACGAATCCGGATACAGGAAAGCTATTGATGACTATAAAGGCTATTGTTTTGATCTTGAAAAAGAATTATTACTCAAAATGATGATTTTGAAAGTCAGGGGAAAGTACAAAGTTATTTTCCTTGTTCATCACATTATTTTTGATGGAATATCAACAGGAATATTTATAAAACAATTGATATCTCTTTATAATAATCATTCAAATCAAACAGCGGAACTGCGGCCTGAGATTCAGTTCCGGGATTATTCAAATTGGTATTACCAGAATGCAGATCTTGAAAAGAATGACATTTTTTGGAAAAACTATACAAAAGGATATCCATATGAAGCTTTTGTAAAAAAAGAAACTGTAACTGCTGATTCGTATCAGGGGAATATATTTACAATTCCTCTGGATCTGGAAGTAACACAAGGATTATCTGATTTAGCAAAAAAGATGAAAACAACACCTTATCTGCTTATGTTAACATCTTTGTTGATATTTTTACGTAATATTTCCGGGAAGACAGATATCTGTATTGCTACAATAGATTCAGGAAGGTCTGTACCTCAGGTACAATCGCTTTTAGGTGTTTTCATTAAAAGTCTCTTAGTACGGGTAACATTCGGAGAAGAAGAATTAGGTGAAGTGCTTCATAAAGTGACTCAAGAATTTTTAAAAGTCACAAAATATGAAGAAGTTTCAGACCATTCTTTCGTGAAAAATAATATTGATATCCTTTTTGTAACCCAAGATCCTGAATTAAGTTATAATACAATAAGTGATTTTGCGGACTTTTCTTTACAAAATGTTTCGCAGGATACCACCTACAATAAATTCCCGCTTATCATGAATATCATTAATGAACCGCAAGGCATTCAGCTTGAGATAAGCTATAACAAAAGTCTGTATAAAGAACATATCATTGCAGATTTTTCACAGGCCTACACAGATTTTGTGAAATACCTGTCAACATTGAGATCTGAAGCTGAGCTTGGGTATAAGGATTTTTTCCACAGCAATAATCCGGTAGACATTGATTTTGACTTTTAAAGTTCGAACATGTTGATACAGTGACTCTATAAATAATAAAAAAATAAAAATTAATAATTCTATATGAAGACCCAGAAAGTAATTTTTTTACTACTCATGATGTTATCCTCATTTTTGTTCGCTCAGAAATGGGAATACACAATTACAAAAACAAAACCATTTTTTGACGTTGAAAACCTCAAAGATGATCAATCGGTTGAATGGGGATACCTCTCAGTTCCTGAAAACTGGATCGCTCCGTCAAGCAAAATAAAAATAGCATATGTTGTTTTAAAGAAGAAAAAACAATCCATTCAGAAACCTCTGTTATATATAGAAGGGGGGCCAGGACAATCAGGCATAGGTGCATTCGGGTATTTTAGGAACCATCCATTGAGGGATTACTCAGATATTGTATTGGTGGATGCAAGGGGAGTCGGGAACTCTTTACCGAAATTATGCCCGGAACTTGGAACGGAAATATTTAATATTTTATCTTCAAACGAATCTTCAACAGCAGATGAAAAAAACAGGTCATTTGCCGCAATGAACTGTAAAAATGAACTCATAAGAAAAGGCATTGACCCAGCTAACTATAGCAGTATCAATATTGCCAATGATCTTCATGCGCTTAAAAAGGCTTTACATTATGACAAATGGAATGTACTTGGAGTTTCATATGGGACCTATATTTCGCAGGTATATGCGAACTCATTTCCTGAAGATTTCAATAAAATGATTCTGGATTCTCCGGTTGATAATATCTCTGAATATTACAATAAAATCAACGATCATTATGTGAAAGAACTAAACCTATTTTTTGCAAAATGTAAGCAAAACCCGGCTGTAAATAAAAAATTCCCAAATCTTGAAAAGACCTATTATGAAGTAATAGAAGATCTGGCTAAAAATCCATTAACGGTAGGAGTTCCTAAAGATCTTCTGGAAAAAGGTAGCTTTACTTTTAATAGCGAAGATTTTAAAATTGTAATTCACCAGGCTTTATACACGAAGCAATTAATAGAGGTATTACCCGTTATCATTACCTTATTTCATAAAAGAGATGCCGAAACACTCAGCTCAATTGTAGGTGTATTTTCTGGTGTTTTTAAAGCATTGGACTTTGGGACCTATTATAGTATGGTACTTAATGATGCGGTTCCTTATAATTCATTGAAGTATTATGATGAGGATGCAGCGAATTATCCCGGATTAAAAGGGGGATTATCATTTTACAGAGCCGACTTTCTTGTGAGCAGCCAGTGGAATAATAATAAACAGGTTCCGCAAAATATATTAGACTATGGAAAGATGTCTAAAATTCCAACGATGATCATAGGAGGAGAATTTGACCCCATTACTCCTGTTTCAAATGCACAATCTCTGGCAGGATTACTGAATGCCCAACTGATCATCTTCAAAAATGAAGGTCATGCTCTCTTATTTGGAAAAGAAGGAAGTGATTTTATCAATAATTTCATCAATGATAAAATGCCTTTAAATTCAGGAAGTACACGAGTTATTAATTCTCCGGAAGTGAGGTTTATCACAGATATTCATATTAACTCAGGGATTACCAAATTAGCCATGTTATTATTTGGTGGTTTTGATATCTTGAAAGTTGCTCCGTTGATTCTGGCTTATGGAATTTTATTAGTTGCTATTATTTTCTTTTCTGTAAGTATATGGAAAAGACGAAATGTAGACAAGCTGATCATGAAAACTTTCTACATAATACTAATTATTAATTGTATGATAGGAATAGTACTTATGGCAGGGCTTATCTATGCAATAGTTTATTCTAATAATACTAATTTTTTTATATGTGCTTTTGGTATTCCCGAAAAGTTTGTCAATTTATTTTATTTGTTAAAAGTATATATGATCGTATCCGGGTTATCATTTATATTATTTTTTGTGACCTACAGACGACTTAGATACAAAATCATTGTCATTTCAGTACTATTTTCATTTATTTTAATACTTTCCTATTTCTACTACTGGGGGTTCTTTAGTTAATATCATTTCTAGCCTCTAATTATTATCCTAATTATTATGAAAAAAATAGCATTTATAAATTGTTTTTTCGGGAAAGCATGGCCGGACTATTTTGATTATTTCCTGAAAGGCTGTGAGTATAATCCAACTATTGATTTTTACATTTTCACCAATATCGCTCCTCAATATAAAATAAAGAATGTCCATTTCATTAAGTTTGATTTACAAAAGTTTAATGAAATGGCAACGGAAAAATTAAAAATTCCAGTTAATATAAAAGATGCCTATAAATTATGTGATTTCAAGTCTTTGTATGGGGTGATACTGCAAGAATATATTTCAAAGTATGACTTTTGGGGATATTGTGATGTCGATTTAATGTTTGGGAACATTCGTGCTTTTATTACTAATGAAATGTTAAATCAATATGATGTCATTTCTCCTGTTGATAAATATCCTGCCGGATTCTTTACCTTATATAGAAATACTCCTTTTATAAATAAAATATTCAGGTTAAGTAAAGATTTTAAGAAAATAGTACAAAGTGACCGTCACTTCTGTTTCGATGAATGTAATTTTGAATTTAATACCGTTCAGACTCAAGACATACAGTATATTGATTCTGAAATAGAAAGTATGGCCTTTTTATTAAGGAAGTTGGAATTAAGTAATAAAATCAAATATTTTCATGTAGACATGGCTCAGGAATTTTTATACAGCAGAAATACTCATATATGGAGAGATGGAAACATATACGATTTTATTACAGAAAAGCCTTATTTATTAATTCATTTTATTAATATTAAAGGTTTGCCCACCTTCCATATAGAAAAATACACTAAGAAAGAGGTAAACAAAACAGAGGTATTTTATATATCGCCTCAATTTCTTGGCCGGGATTTAAAACGAAAATTTAATTTTCAATTATTTATTAATCCTTATCAACGAAGAATTAAAAATATAATAACAAAGGCCAAAGCCATTACATTCGGAAAATCATTTTCTTTTCCTTTTGTAGAAGACTCTCCCTATAAGTCAGCTAATCGGGAAGTGTTCTTCTATAAAAAATCAGATAGAAGTGTTATCATGCTTACTTCAACTGGTAGTATAGATAATTATATATACAATGAAATTTTTCTTTATCAAATAAAAGGAAATCATTACTTCTGTTGGAATAAGATTGATAATATTCAATATTTCGCTAAGTTTTATTACTTAAAAGGTGATGAAAAAGCTTATAAAATTGAGATAGAAGATCTCAAATTCACAGAAAAAGGAACAATGTATTTACTCAATAAATAAAACTAATAGAATGATACCTGCAGATTACAATAAAACAAAAACACAAGAAATTTTTAAGACCTTTTTTCAATATTATAAACCGCAAAAAAATATTCAGAATGTCGATTGTGAAAATTTGGATTTTATAACCTTACATTCTATTTTGTCATCGACTTTTAAAATAGAAAATGAAGTAGGAAAAATAAATCTTGATGATTTAATCAATAGCTCCCTGCCTGCAATTACATTTTTACATATAAATGGAGGTTGTTTTGCTGTAATAAAAGAAATAACAGATCAATATGTAACATGGAAGTCTCCACAATATGGGGAACAAAAAAACAGTATGAACTTATTTAAGAAAATCTATAGTGGTTTAGCATTACGTATTGTCTGATAAGAGAAAAAATAAATTCAAAAATTTGATGCTGATATTGAGAAAAAGATAAACTTTCATTAATTGATATCAATGAAAATGTAAACCTTACAATTATGGACTTATAAAAAATTATCTAAAGTATTTAATCCATATCTTGGATATGAAAAGACCGTACATGATCTTAAAAAATTATTTTAAATATCAAGCTGCTTGAAACGTACTTAATTAATCTAAAACTTATGTGCGAGTCTACAATTTAAATAAATCAGAGTAAATTTTTTTACTCTGATTTTTGCTTTTTTATAGATTTAATATTGTCTTAACGTTTAACAGTAAAAAGGCTTTTCAATTTTAAAAAAGAAAATTATCAAGTAGCTCTATCTTAAAAGAAAACATAGACGGGATTGTTATCAAATAATTTTAACGACAATTGACTCCGATTGAATGAGTTAAACCGGAATGGAAATGTAATAATCGTTTTATCAGATATTTTTATTGAAGATTAAATTTTCCGTAACTGTAATTTTGAATATTTGTAATCGTAATGTACTATTAAATAATATTAATTGAATATATTGACGATGTTGTAAAAAAATAGTTTCCCATAATGATTTTATAACTATATTTAACATAAAACAAAATATTAGTTAATGTTATGGGGAATTATCCAGTGCCTAATAATGAACAGGGGAGAGTAAAAAAACTGGAACTATTTGATCTTCTGAATCTGCCAAAGGATCCTCAATTAGATATTTTTGCAGAAACTGCTTGTCTGGTTACCGACTGTCCCAGCTCTCTTATTGCTATTATGGAAAGTGATGTCCAGATGATACAGAGCTGTATTGGGATTTCTTTGGATAGTGTGGAGCGTGAAAATACACTTTGCCAGTATTCTATTGCAAACGGAGATGTGTTGGTGATCCCTGATACGCTCGCTGACGACAGATCATCCGGGAATTCTATAATTCTGGAAAGTGGTATCCGTTTCTATGCAGGGGTACCGCTGATAGATGATGAAGGATTTGCATTAGGTACACTGTGCGTTATTGATTTTAAGCCTAAAAACCTCTCCGACAACCAAATAGATACTCTGAAAAAAATTGGAGAAGCTATCACCAATTTATATATCGGCAAAAAAAAGAATAAACAGGCTGAATATTTCCAACAGACCTTTGATATTTCCAATAACCTGATTTGCGTTCTTGATAACAAATTTATCCTTAAAGAAGCAAATCCCTCCTTTGAAAAAATATTCGGAATAGCTCCAAAAAAAGCAGTTAATCAGAGTTTTTTAACGATTATAAAAAAGCAGGATGACGATTGGCAACTCAAACTCGAAAACTTTCTTAAGACAGATGAGGAACTGGTTTTTACTACCTCCACAAAAACTGAAGACGCTGGTGCTATAATTATAGAATGGTACCTGAAGCAAAACCATGACCATTCTGAGATTTTTTGTTTCGGCATTAATATTACCCAGCATATCGAAGAAAAGCGCCAGCTTGAAAGTTCCGAACGCCGTTTTAGAAGCTTCTTCGAAAATGCAATCGGGTTGATGAGCATGCACGATATGGAAGGAAATATTCTTGAGGTGAATCAAAAAGGTAGAGAAACCCTGCATTATTCTGCGGAAGAAGTAAACGGATTAAATCTGAAAGATCTCGTTCCTGAACAAAATAGTTCTTTGCTGCAAAAATATTTAGAACGTATCAATCAGAATAAGGAAGATTTCGGAACAATGATCCTCAAGTCAAAAGAAGGTGAAGAACTGATCTGGATGTACCATAATCTTGTGGAAATTGATAAAGACGGAAAACCGTATGTGGTAAGTACAGCGTTGAACGTAACGGAAAGAATGAGCCTGGAAAGAGATCTTCTTTATGCCAAGAAAATGCTTGAGCAAACGAGCTCGGTCGCTCAGGTGGGTGGCTGGGAAGTCAACCTTAAAAATAAATCTGTAATCTGGTCCAAAACAGCAAAAGAAATCCATAAAATAGATCAGGAATTCCAGCCCGACTTTGAAAATGCAATCGGTTTTTATAAAGAAGAAGATAAACAAAAAGTTGAGTTCTTATTTAACCGGGCTGTTTCAGAAGGTATTCCTTATGATGCGGAATTTCAGCTTGTCCGCAATGATGGAGTTACGATCTGGGTAAGAGTAAAAGGAATTCCGGAGTTTGAAAACGGAGTATGTACCAGGGTGTACGGAATCATTCAGGATATTGATGCTTTTAAAAATATATATCTGGAACTGGAGAAGAAAGAAGCAATGATGCAGTCTTTTGCTACTTATGTTCCCGTTGCAGTAGCGATGTTTGATAAAGAACTTAATTATGTTTCGGTAAGTACAAGCTGGAAGGAAGAATTCAATATGAATAATATGGAGCTGATGGGAGAGAATATTTATACCATTTCTCCTAACGTTCCTGAAGAAAGAAAGGCCATCTACAAAAATGCTTTAGAAGGCAAGGTCTATAAAAATGATGATTTTGCCATTGAAGTTCCACATAAAGAAGGCATCCAACATTATAACCTGGAAGTAGGACCATGGTATCTTTCTGATGGCATAATAGGTGGAATAATTGTCTCTGTACAGAATATTACCGATATTGTAAAAACCAACGAAGAACTCAAAAATGCAAAGAAAATGGCGGATATTGCAAGCAAAGCAAAATCAGAATTTCTTGCCAACATGAGTCATGAGATCCGCACCCCTCTGAATGGAGTGATCGGATTTTCAGATCTTCTTTTGAAAACTCCTCTCAATGAAATACAGACTCAATATCTTAATTATATCAATGAATCGGGGGAAAATCTACTCAATATAATTAATGATATCCTGGATTTTTCGAAAATAGAATCTGGAAAAATGGAACTCCTTATCGAAAGATCGAATGTTTATGATTTAGTTAGCCAGGTAATCAATGTGATCCTTTATCAATCACAGAAAAAAAACATTGAGTTGCTACTCAATATTGAACAGGGATTGCCGAAAGTACTTTGGCTTGACGAATCCAGAATGAAACAGATTCTCATTAACCTGTTGGGTAATGCCGTTAAATTTACACATCGTGGCGAGATTGAGCTTAAAGTAGAAAAGCTGAATATCACAGGACAAAATATATCATTAAGATTTTCCGTACGAGATACCGGGATAGGTATTCCACTTGAAAAGCAGCAGCATATTTTTGATGCCTTTACCCAGGAAAACAGTTCCATCAGCAAGCATTACGGGGGAACAGGACTGGGACTAACGATATCCAATAATATTCTGGGCTATATGGGAAGCCATCTTTCCCTGAACAGTATACCGGAAAAAGGATCCGTATTTTTCTTTGACATTGAAGTTCCCTATGAGGAATCTGAAGGTATTGAAGAAGAAGAACTGAAAATAGAAAAAGTTCTTATTGTTGATGATAATGAGGCGAACAGGATCATTCTCCAGCACATGCTGGCCTATAAAAATATTGGGTCAAAATTAGCAGCCAACGGGATGGAAGCTTTGCAGATTTTATTGGATGGAGAACATTTTGATGTTATTTTGATGGATTATCATATGCCCATTATTTCAGGGTTGGAAACTATTGAGAAAATTAAGGAATTATTTGCTCAAAAAAATGAAACTTCACCCCTGGTTATTCTTCATACTTCTTCGGAAGAGCATGATGTGCTCAACTCTTTCCGGCAAGAAGAAAATTCCTACTTCCTGTTAAAACCTATAAAATCAGAAGAACTCTACCGAACTTTAAAACGTGTAGTACATGATAATGTAAAAGAAATACCGGCAGCTGATGAGCAGGAAGCAGAAAATTTTTTATTTCCACCACATATTAAGGTTTTACTTGTTGATGATAACCCTGTGAATATGGTTCTTAACAACAAAATGATGAAATCTTTGATTCCCGATGCTGAGCTTACAGAATCGGTAAATGGACTGGAAGCAGTGGAACAATGTAAAAACAAACATTTTTCGGTGATACTGATGGATGTCCAAATGCCCGTAATGGATGGTATTGAAGCTACTAAACAAATTCGTCTTCTTCCAGGATATCAGGATGTTCCGATCATTGGTGTAACAGCAGGAACCATCATCGGGGAAAAGGAAAAATGCATCATGTCCGGAATGAATGATTTTCTTCCGAAACCCCTGAGACAGTCGGATCTTTTGGAAATGCTAGAAAAATACATCTCCGTTCAAACAATAGAAACCGGAAATACTGTAAAAACTGAGAAATATCTTGATCTGAATCTTCTCAATGATCAAACGGGGGACGATGATGATTTTAGAGCGATTTTCCTGGATCTGGTAATCCAACAGCTCTCTGAGGCGGAAAATAATGTAAGAACTGCATCGGCTGAAGAAAACAGAGATGAGTTGAAGAAAGTTCTTCACAAGCTAAAAGGTACAGCCGGAACTGCCGGATTGATAAAGCTGGCAGAAACTGCTTTATACTGGGAAAAGAAAGCGGATGAAACTATGGATTTCACCTCTTTACAGCAGGAAATTATCAATGAAATAACAATCGGATTAAATTTAATAAAAGGTTTAATAAAATAAAAACAAAAGACTATGTTGATTCTGATCGCTGAAGACGATGAACTGATTCTAAAAACGATAGAACACAAATTATTAAAAGAAGGGCATGAAGTAATCCTTACCCGTAATGGTAAAGAAGCCATCGAAACCTTAAAAGAGAAAGATGTAGACCTTGCCATCACCGATATCATGATGCCTTTTGCTTCAGGAATAGAAATACTTTCTGCCATACAAACCATGGGAAAGGAGATTCCTGTCATTATGCTATCCAGTATGGGGCAGGAAGAGGTGGTACTAAACGCTTTTGATCTGGGAGCTTCTGATTTTATTGTAAAGCCGTTCAGTCCCAATGAATTGATGTTGAGGATAAAAAGATTTACCCCTAAATAATAGAACGATGCTGCTAACCACTTCTGTACATTTTCTGTTTCTTATCTTCCTTGGGATGTTGTCTCTCGTATTGTTATTGATTACAGGGATTCTTGTTTACAGTTTTTTTCGGTACAAAGAATCTGTGAGAATCTCGGGGTGGATGAAGGTTATTAATAAAAAAATATCGGAAGTTATTGTTTATGAAGATGAAGAAGTTGCTCTTGATCAGAATTTTGTACTTCTTTCCAGGAGTCCTTCATTTAGAAATCTATTCCTGCAAAAACTGGTAGATTCCGAAAAGAAATTTTCAGGGGCTGCAAAAATTAAAATTAAAAACCTGTTTAAAGAATACAATCTCCGGCAGGAAGCCGCTAAAAAGCTTGATCAGAAAAAAACATATCTTATTGCCGGGGGGATACAGGAACTTACGGTCATGAACGCAATGGAGGACCTTCCCAAAATTTCCTCTTTTTTATCCCATCCTTCCGCACAGGTCTACCAGGAAGCGCAATATGCCATGGTAAGCTTTAAAGGTTTTGAAGGATTGGATTTTTTGAGTACCGCTTCGGGGATAATTTCAGAATGGCAACAGCTCCGGCTGCTTCTCTCCATTACCAGCATACCTGAAAACTCAGGAGAAGCTATTGAAGGCTGGCTTAGAAGTTCAAATAGCTCAGTTATCATTTTTACTTTAAAATTGGTAAGGAAATTTCAATTGCTTTCTTTTTATCCGATGGTGGCCGATCTTCTGGAGCATTCATCAGTTGAGGTCAGAATACAGGCCGTGCATACGCTTTTGTCATTGGAAGATCCCTTGACCATTCAGTTCCTTACAAAAGTGTATCCCGACCAGCCTTATGAAGTCCAGCTTGAAATTCTTCGTGTGATGAAAGTCTCTAAGGATCAGTCCTGTATAGGCTTACTCAAAAAAGAATTATTGGAAAATATCAATACAGGGATTAAGTTGTATGCAGCGGAAGCTCTTGCTGCATTGGGATATAAGGAATACTTATCAAAACTTTCGGAAGATGAAACGTCGTCCGAAGAATTAATTCAAATTATAAAACACGCAGTCCAGGAAAAAGTATGTTAGAATTCTCACACATTATCTATGAAGTTGTTATATGGTTATTCCTGCTGTATGGGACGGCAGTAGTTATTATTTACGGCTGGGTCGGAATATATGCGTTAGGAGCTGTAATACGTTATAAAAAAGAAAATACATTTACCGATTACAGCATTATTGCCGCTAATCCCAATTCGCCTACCTTCAGCCTTCTCGCTCCCGCTTATAATGAGGGAATGACCATTGTAGAAAATGTAAGGTCCCTGTTATCTCTCTATTATCACAACCTGGAAATTATCATCATTAACGATGGAAGTAAAGATGATTCCATGCAGAAACTGATCGAAGCTTATGAGCTTGAAAGAGTGTCTTTTTTTGTACAAGGTACAATTGAAACCAATAAAATAAAAGGCATCTATAAGAGTAAAAACCAGGCTTTTAAAAAGCTTATTGTCGTAGATAAAGAAAACGGGGGTAAAGCTGATGCCCTAAATGTAGGAATTAATGTTTCTTCAGGAAATTATCTGGTGTGTATTGATGTGGATTGTATCCTGGAACAGGATGCCATTTTAAAACTGGCAAAACCGTTTCTGGAACAAACCGATAAAAAAATTATCGCCTGCGGAGGTGTGATCCGTCTCGCTAATAATTGCGTTATTGAAGATGGAAAAGTAGTAAGTGTAAATATGCCAAAAACGCTCCTCGGTAAAACCCAGGCGTTGGAATATATCCGTGCTTTCGTTCTTGGAAGAATGGCATGGGCGCGGGCATCGGGATTAATCCTGATATCCGGGGCCTTTGGAGTTTTCGACAGAAAAATAGTTTTGGAATGCGGTGGATATGATAAAACTACGGTAGGAGAGGATATGGAGCTGGTAGTCCGTATGAGAAAGTATATGGAAGAAAAGAATGAGCCTTATGAAGTTCTTACAATTCCTGATCCGCTTTGCTGGACGGAAGTTCCTGAAAGCAAAGATATCCTGAAAAAACAACGTAACCGGTGGATGCGGGGAACCATCGAAACTTTGTGGAAACATCGGAAAATGATGTTTAACCCAAAATACGGAAAGCTGGGCATGGTAAGTCTTCCTTATTGGTTTTTCTTTGAATTTCTGGGGCCTTTGGTTGAATTTTCTGGATATATAATCTTTATTATTTTCCTTTTATTAGGAATTATCAATTGGCCGTTTTTCGTGATTTTGTTTGCCCTGGTCGTATCGATGGGATTTCTTTACTCTATTTATGGGATTTTGGTGGATCTTGTTAGCTATCAGGTTTATACCAAAAGGAAAGATTTTCTAACCTTGATCGGTACTGCGTTTTCAGAACCGTTTTATTTCCATCCCATCGTGGTGAAAGCCGGGGTAAAAGGATTTATAGATTATTTTAAAAAATCCCACGGTTGGGGTGAGATGACAAGACAGGGGTTTAATCAGAATACCAAAAATTTACCTTTAAAAGAAAGAATATCCGCGATTCTTAATAATGGGTTGAAAAAACTCGGAATGGTATCAGCCGTTTTTTTGCTTTTATTTTTGGTAGGCATCACAGCAGAATGGCTTTGGTACAAATATTCTTTCCCAAGACTGAATCCTTCTTCAATTGCAGGAAATCTTTTTTTTGAAAATATTTTGTTTGCGTTTAAACTAATATTTGGCTTTGGAATTATTTATTTAATTATCAATTCCGTAAAAGAAAATTGGGCCAACTTATCAGCTCTTGTCCTATTCGGATTGGTGACTGTAGCACAGTATATTCTGTTCCTATATTTCTCTGAGACCCAAAATATGCTTGGGGCAGATCTTTTTTATTACAACAAAGATGAGATCAAACAGATTTTAAGAGCAAGCGGAATGCTTAATTTAAAAAATATTGCGCTATTGATCGTTTTGATTGCGATATGTATCACTCCATTATGGATGGCCGTAAAATCCGCTTTGAAGTCGAAATATATCGGGATCGCTTTTTTAAGCCTTGGTCTGATTGCTTTTTTTGTTCCCAATAGTATGTTTCAGTCAAAGGAATTAAACCAGACAAATAATACCTTCGGCCAGACAGCTTCAAAGAGTAAATGGAACTATTTCTTTATCTCCAATGAAGAGAATTTTATCAGCGATCACCCGGAAATCGGAGAAATAATTAATGGGGAAGAAAGCTTTACAGCCGATGCTGAAATGCTCGACAAGTCATTTCCTTTCTGGAGAAAAGAGAATACTCCCGATTTTTTGGGATCTTATTTCAACAGATCCGATGAGGTTCCGAATCTTGTATTTATCGTGATGGAAGGTTTTGGACATGCATACACCTCTCCTAAAGGTTATGTCGGAAACTTTACGCCGTTTCTGGATTCTTTGTCTAATAAAAGTTTGTATTGGGAGAATTGCCTTAGCTCTGCAGGAAGAACATTCGGAGCCTTACCTTCGCTTACAGGATCACTTCCTTTCGGAAAAAACGGATTCCTAGAAATTGAAAAAACACCGGAAAATTTTAACCTTTTTAATATACTGAAAGCCAACGGATTTGAAACGGGATTTCACTACGGCGGAAATTTGTTGTTTGACGGATACCGAAACTTCCTCGAGTACAGTAAAGTAGATCATATTGTAGACATTGGATCGTATGGAGGGGCTTACAAAAGACTGCCGGCAAACAATGGAGACAGTTGGGGATATGAAGACCAGGCCGTTTTCAGAAAGATGCTGGAAACCCAGAAATTACAGCAAAGGCCTTATTTTAAAATGCTTCTTACCCTTTCCACCCATAATCCGTTTCTGATTAATAACAAAGAATATTATGAAAAACTTTATAACGAAAGGTTGCAATCCAATCTTTTAAATCCGGAGCAGAAAAAATGGGCGGCGGGCTTTAAAAACCAATTGGTTGCTGTGCTTAATGCAGATGATGCTTTGAAAAACTTCTTTGAAAACTACAGTAAACGTCCGGATTTTCAACGTACGATTTTTGTTATTACAGGAGATCATAGTATGCCGGAGATCACACTGGAGTCTAAGATTGACAGGTTTCATGTGCCGTTACTGATTTATTCACCATTACTGAAGGAAACAAAACGTTTTCACAAAACGGCAAGTCACTTTGATGTTGCTCCTTCTATTGTAGCCTATTACAGAAATAATTATAAACTCCGAACGACATCTACTGTTACATGGGTAGGACGGGGCTTTTCTCCGGATCTTCAACCAGGAAAAGCGGGAATTCCTATGATGCAGAGTAAAAATATGATGGCTGATTTTGTTTCAGATCAATATTATCTTCACGACGGGGAGTTGTTTACCCTTGAAAACTCAGAGGAAGAACCTTCTAATGATGCTTCTGCCCTGAATATGATCAATGGGCGTTTTAACCAGTTTAAAAGGATGAATTCAAGTTTTTATACCACGAAGAAACTAATGCCTGATTCTGTAGTTATTAATTTTATGAAAAAAAATAAATAAAACAGTTTAAAATTTTCTTGTGTAGCCTAGAGTAATATCAAACTGGTTTCCTTTTGTATTCGGAAGGTATTCCTGGTTGTAATACATGGTTCCCACAGAGAATATATTAGATTGTACTGTAAAATTATATTCAGCACCTACTTTAAAAGTTTTAAGTTTAAAAGTTTCATTTTCAAGAAGGTTATTTCGGTTTTCTTCAGGGCTTATTCCCGTGCCGATCTGAAAGCCAATATAATCCTGAGCACTTTTCGTATAATAGCGTACTGTTCCGGTATAGGAATGCGAGATATTTTTGTTATCCGGCGTAATGTAGGTTCTTATATTAAACCAGAAATTCTTGTAATATTTTCCGATAGATGCTGTGTACATCCAGATGCTGTTGCTGAAATAAAGCTGCCTGTATCCGATTTCTCCTTCGAAACTCTTAGGAAGATTAGCATAAAGGGATACCCCTGTACGGTATTTCGGGAAAAGCCCGACATCATTGGAATAGGCACCTCCCACATACAAGTAAAATGTTTTTGATAACCGTGGATAAGCTTCCAGCTCAATCTGGGTACCGTCTTGAGCAAATTTGTTGGCATAATTCCCTCTGATAATCACGGCTCCAATAGGGGTAGCCCTTTTATAGCTGATCCCTACAACATGCCAGTCATCATCAAACTGCTTATCAAAATGGGAATAGTTATAAAGAATGCTTATAGCGTTTTTAGAAGTAAACTCTTTCACTTTTACGGCAAGGCTGTTGGCTTCCGTGTTTTTCGGATCGATGGCTAGAATGGATTTAATGGCCTTTTCGGATTCAATATAATCTTTGTCTGCATAATTTACTTTTGCTTTTAAAAGTAAAAGCGCTTCAGATTGCGGATGAAAAGACAACCCTTTGTCGAGGATCTCTTTGGCTTTACTATACTGGTCATTCCAATATTCTAAGGATGCGTAGGCAATAAAATAATCTTCATCCTGTATATTTTTTTTTCCAAGTGCTTCAAAAACTGTTCTTGCAGACTCCAGATCCTTATTCCATGTATAAACTCTTCCTAAAAAAATTGAAATATCGGTATAATCGGGGGCTTTTTCCAGGGCTTGTTTAGCCAATACAATAGAGTTGGTATAATCCTTATTTTCGAATGCAGCAGTTCTTGCTTTTGCAAATAATTCGTCGGCTGACAGATTTTGCTGCGCATGTATTTGTAACGGAAATAATATCAGAAGAACTAAATAGCCAAAATATATTCTCATTGAGGTGAAATTCTTAATCAATATAAAGACGAATTGTATCTTTAACAAATATATTAAACTTTTTTAAGTAATTCATTGTAATTATTTCCATTAAATAAGGAGCGTAAAGTTGATAGGAGCCCCTGTCTCTCCATCTTATTACTACTATGAGATCAAAGCATTCATAAGATTCTTGTAAAGAAAGTTAATACAGAGAAGTTACAATACATATTCAATAATGTATTTTAGTTAAAATTCAAAATAATTAGATTGTTTTCAAATACAGTTCCTTCAGTTCTTCGGCAGAAAACGCTTTGGATGGAATATTTTGCACCAGTTCTCCCTGTTTCATAATTCCGATATTGGTAGCGACACTTACGGCGTTGAAAATATCATGGGTGGCCATTAAAACAGTTCGTCCTTCTAGGCCTAGCATTCTTACAATTTCTGTAAATTCAGCGGTGGCAATCGGGTCGAGTCCGCTGGTCGGCTCATCAAGGAGCAGAACTTTGGCATCTTTAGCGAGAGCGATAGCAATTCCGACTTTCTGCCGCATTCCTTTTGAATAACCTCCCAAAGGTTTATTATGAGCAGTTTCCTGTAAACCGGTTTGTTGTAAAAGACCAGAAAGTTCTTCTTTATTATAATTAAATCCCGCAATTTTTGAAAAGAAATCAAGATTTTCAATTCCGGTAAGATTCGGATAAAGTAATACAGTTTCGGGAATGTATGCCAGTTGTTTTTTAATTTTTTCGGGATGCTCTTTTACAGAAATATTGTTAATGAATGCATCACCGGAAGTAGCTTTAATCAGGCCTAAAAGAATATTGATAGTTGTACTTTTACCGGCTCCGTTCTGTCCGAGAAGGGCAAAGATTTCCCCTTCCTGAATTTCAAGATCAAGAGATTTTAAAGCGGTAAAATCGTTGTATTTTTTATGAAGTTTGATAGTTTTTAACATAGCTTTCTGAATTTGTTTTGTGAAAGGATTAGCAATAAAAAAATTACAATGAAATAGGGAAGAAGTAAGCTGAAAAGATTAATTTTCTCAGAATCCGTAAAGATTTTTACAGTCTGTTTTTTCCAGTCAATCATTTTTCCGTTTATATTTTCAAAAATATAAGGATAGAAATACAGCCTTTGTTTCTCGTGGAAATTTTTCAGACTTTCTGCGTAATTTAGCTGATTTTCCATTCCTGTTCCGGCAACATTGCTCTGAATCCATTGTGTTTGAATATTCGGTAAAATATACCCTAAGTAAATGGCTGCATTGTTTCTGCTCTGCATTTTTTCATGATATTTCTTTGAAGAAGCTTCTGATTCCACATCCGCCATGTGCTGCATTGCGTAATACCAGGCGTAAGAAAAGTCGCTGTTTTCCGCAATCTCGTATTGGCTGAACTGGGGATAGATTTTATAGAATTTTTGCATTGTAGGAACTTTCGGTTCATCCCACTTGTTGTGATAACCTTCCCGTTGTTCGATTTGTGCCTGCAATCCTTCTTTTACAGGAATCAATTTTTGTATCATCATATTTGCAGTCATCGGAATTACAAAATTCATGCTCAGCCAGAAAATCACCAGGGTTAAAGCATTCCACGAAGAGGACTTCTGGTAACCAATAATCCATCGACATAAGGCAAACCAGAAAGCCAAATATAGAAAACCGGACAAAGCAAAAATAGTGAAGGCCAGGTCTACCGGAATTTTAATGTAAAAAAGGGCAGCAATTAACAATAAAACATAAACCGAGCTTACGCCCAGGAAACGGAACAGCAACTTAGCATCAATCAGCTTTCTTACATTTTGACTTTGTACCGAAAGTAATTTCCAGGTTCCTTTTTCCTGATCTTCGGAAATGATATTGTAGCACAAAGCAATAATCACGAGTGGAAAAAGAAATATCATCACAAAAGAGAAATCGAAATTTCCAACCGCCGCATTCGCAGGGTTGAAAAAATCGGAATTGTTTTTCTGTTCTTCCAGGTTTCGTATCGTAACGCCCTGAATGGAAGGATTCAAATCTCTCATACCGATATTTAAAGCAGCCAGTCTGGGTATTTCATTCACGAGATTAAATTTCACATAATAGAGTAAAAGACCGATGTTATCGCTGTGCAATTCCACATTTTTAGCGATGCTGTTTTTTTGATAGGTTGCACTTTTAGCCATAATTTCTTCATTCCTGTCCAGAAATTTTTTACCGGTGTACAAAGAGCATAAACCGGCAAAAAGAAGAATCAACAAAGAAATAATGTAGGCTTTGTTGCGGTAAAACTGTTTAAATAAATAATGATTCATTAGATTAATTTTAAATTTTTTGCACTTAATTCAATCATCAGAACACAGGCAAGGAGCCAGAAAAGAATAGCAACCAGAGGAAGAATCTGGTTACCCAGACTTTCTTTAACTGACGTAAACTCATACTGAAAATCAGGAAATTCCTGCCAGTTTTTTTTACTTACCATTGCCTGTTTTTCACCTTTTTTTGGTGGGGTGTTGCGGATATGTTCAATCTGTAAATCATTCATTCGCTGGGCGAGTGTATAGCGGTATTTCTCTGCCTGATTCTGAAATTGCCGGTACGCAAAATAATCTGTTCCCGAAGCGGTCATTGAAAGATTTTTAATCGCCATCACAGGATTGATGAAACCGAAAATTTCATTCAGTTTTTGTTGTTGATCGTATTGATCCTGAAGTCTTTTTAAACGATCAACATAGAGTTTTGCACTGATTCTTTCTCCCTCTTTCATCACAATTCCACCGTAATTAACCGGAAGTTCATCCGTTGTTTTCACATTGTATTTTGCCAGAAGCGAATCTTTAATGTTTTTAAAATGCGGATCGTTGGGGTTGTGGCTGTCGCCTACTTTCATAACATCCTCTTCTACCTGGGTTTCAAAGGCAATTCTTGATGGAGTAGGATAGAGATTCTGCGCTGCAAACTGAATTCCTTTAGGTAAAAAAATCGACAGAATCATCCATGAGCCAATTAAACTGATTAAAGCGGATGACGAAGCTTTGCTATTTGCAGAAATTAAAACGGTCAATGTACTGAAGAAAAAATAATAGATCATATACGCCGGGAAAAGGACCAGTATTCTTGATAAAATATCAGTAAAATGGCTTGATTCAACCATAAGTCCCGCCACTAAAACGATGGCAATCACAGGAATCAGAAACAATAAAGAAAACTGCCAGAGACCAAGGATTTTTCCCCATACAATAGCTCGTGATGATGCTCCCTGAACGGTAAGGATTTTCAGTGTGGCCTCTTCTCTTTCACGGACAATCAGGCTGAAACCGAGAAATAAAATAATCAAAGGAACTATTGCCTGCAGAATGAATGCTGCACTGAACGCTCCGAAACGTACGAGAATCCCTGAACTTCCGGCTTCCGAAAGGTTAGCGGTATTTTGTTTATGGGCTTCAAGGAAAATAACATTTCCAAGGTAATCGTCCAATCCGTTATCAAAAATACTTAACGGATGCCCGATTCTGAAAACGAGATAACCATAGTGGGCCATTCTGTGCGGATGCTTATCAGGCCTGTGCTCCCAGTTTTCACGGGTTTCTTTACGGTATTCCTTTATCTTTGAATAAGTTTCACCGTATTTTGTAAACCCTATTCCAATGCTTATAAAGCAGAACAGGAGAACAGTAATGGCAATGAGCAGGTTTTGTTTACTTTTAAATAAATCCTGCCGGGTTTTTCTTACAATGAGTTTCAGGTTTGAAAAAGCCATGGTTTAAAATTTATAAGTTGCTGTAAATAGATAATTTCTTGGGGCACCGGGGAACAGTCTCAGGTAATTCTGAGCTCCTACCCAGTACGTTGTATTGGTCATATTGTTCACATTCAAAGCCAGCTGAAGCTTAGTTTGCGGTACGGAATAATAAATTGCCGCATCCACGGTAGCATAAGCGGGAAGCTCGAAACTTCTGGTGAACCAGGGAATTTTTTTACTTTGATAGAGCATTCCCGCACCCATTCCGAAGTCTTTTAAAAGCTGAATGTTGGTAAAATTATACCTCGTCCAGATATTGACGGAATTTTTTGAGGTATTTTCTTTAGCTAAACCAATTAAAGCAGGATTGGAATCATCCAGAACCCTTGCGTCGATATAGCTGTAACCAGCATAAATGTGCCATTGCGGAAGAATATGACCCGTAAACTCAGCCTCAAAACCACGGCTTCTGTCTGCGCCACGCTGGATCAGTTGATCAGGCTCTGCAGGATTATTGGCGTTCATCAGGATATTTTTCTGATTGATTTCATAGATGGAAAATGTGGCATTAATTTTTCCAAAAAGCTTGGTTTTGACCCCGAATTCTTTCAGATCGGAAAGCAGGGGTTTGTACAATGAGGCGGAAATTGCACCTGTAAAATTTACTGTTTGCGGCATCAGGGTGACCGTATTGGATTGTGGCTGATACCCTGTAAGATATGTTGCGTATATGTTTGTATTTTCTGTGATGCTATACGTCAGGCCGATACGGTAAAGCATCTTCTTATTTCTGAAAGAACTTTCTTCCGCTTTCTTATAATGGGTAATATCCTGAAACCATTCCTTTCTGAGTCCCGCCAGAAGTTTAAACTTTTTCCACGTCAGTAAATGTTGTACATATGCTGCATGAGTAGTTGTTAAAGCCGTTGGTAACGGGTTTATGATATTCAAAACAGTATAGTTATTCCCCTGATGGTTTGCCGCTCCGGGCGTCAGGTCGAATGGGCTCACATTGGGGGTGGGAAATATAATGCCATTATAAACCGATGTCTGATATAAAGCAGCATTGGCCGGATTATAAGATGAGCTTACTGTTCCATCCTTCATCATGAAACCTCTTGCGGCATCTTGTTTTCCGCCGCTTTTTTTCTCCCAGATATGGCTGTCATATCCTACTAACGTCTGATGTTCAAGGGATCCTGTTCTGTAAGTAAAATTAAAATAGGCATTAATATTATCTACCGACCAATGTTGAATTCTTTCCATATACTGCATCATCACCAGGCTTGAAATCTGGTTATTGCTGATATCCGGCACAAAAGAATTTGTAGTCCTCGTTTCATGGATGTCTTCGTTCCAGAACTATTTCATATAAGAAGCATTAAAGCTGATGTTTTTATTGAAATGGTGGGCAAGACTTCCCATCAGAGTAAGGTCTTTTGTTTTAAAATAGTCACCCGGAGCCCCGAGATTTAAACTGACAGGAGTACTGTTGAGATCGGTTTTTCCGGCAACTGCTCCAAAGATAGGCTGTCCTCTGTCGAGGTTTCCGTTCATTTCGTTGTAAATCATTTCTACATTCACCGAAGTTCTATCATTAGGGATAAAGGAGATCGAGGGAGCTATTAAAATTCCGTTATTTTTTACATGATCACGAAACGATTTGGCATGCTGATGAGCACCGTTGAAACGGTATAAAAGCGTTTTACTGGTATTCAAAGGTCCGGTTACATCTGTGGAAAGGCGATAGGTATCAAAGCTTCCTCCCGACAAACTTACTTCGTAACGGGAATTTGCCAAAGGTTTTTTAGTTACCATGTTGATCGTTCCTCCTGGGTCTACGCTGGACATGGTAATACTTGCCGGACCTTTAAAAACCTCCACACGCTCGATGTGTGGGGTCATCGGCTGAAGAAAATAATATTGCCTGGTGCGCATTCCATTAATGATCTGGCCTTCTTCATTCTGACTGATTCCCCGGATGCTGTACTGATTATAAAAACTTACATTGGAAACACCTGCAACATTTTTCAGTACATCTCCCAGCCTGAACGCCTGCCTGTCGTTAATAAGTTCTTTGGTAACCGTATTGAGCGTGAGCGGAAGATCTTTGTTTTTCATCGCAATCTTAGTGGCCGCAAATGAATAATCGGAAATATAATCTTTGGATTTTCGTCCTGTAATTTCTACCGTCTGAATAGTGACGGGAATTGAATCTTTTTTAATTTTCTGAGCATGGATTACACCTGAGAATATGATACAACCTAAGCCTGCTAAATGAAAAGTTTTAGTGGGAATAAAATGTATGATTCCAGGATTATAAGCATTAAATGACATAAATAGAGAGTAAAATGGGTATAGTTAAATACCTGGTGAGTAAAGAATATCTTATTCTACTTTTAAAATAAAATATCCCAAAAAGACAGTTACTGCAGATAACAAATCTGTAGCTAAAAGAGTTTAGTTTGAAAAACTAGAAATCAGGAGAGAACGGGAGGCGCCCTGGAAGAGAAAAAATCAAGGAGGCAACGGTATGATACGGCCTTTGGCTGAGGTATTTCGTTATCATTTGAATCGTTTATGGCAAAATTTAGATTCTGAATTTCCGGAAGAAGACTTGTATTCATCTGCAAATGGAGTGCACATTGGCAGTCGTCCTGGGAAACTGTTGGGGCTTTTTCCTCTTTAGAATCTTTTTTGTTGTCAATTTTGGTTGTTACATGTTTCGCATGTTCAAGACATATGCTTATTCCACTGACGTTCGAAAGAAAGATCAGTAACAGAGAAAAGGTAAAAAAGATTTTCAATGTTTTTTGCATAAGAAGCGGTAAAAGTAAGGATAAAATTTTATAAAATGAAACTTTGTTGCAATATTGAATGTCGGCAGCCTGGAAATAACAAGCAAAACATAAACTCTATGTTCGAGTAGTTGCTTGTTGGATATAGGAAAAGACCTTCTTATAGCAGTATTAAATGCTATAGGGGATAATAGTTCTGAAGAAGGTAAGGCACAAAACTGTAGAGTAGAGCTTGCGAAAAAATAATATAAATGCTGCAATATCGGAGAATTGTAGCTATTTGGCTTAAAAAAATCCCAACGAAAGCTGGGATTTTTTTATTGAAGTTTTATTAAAGAATAATTCTTATCATCCGGTATTATTCGCTTTTAGGAATATCAGGTTTAATAAAAAAGACACATGCGCCGGCAGTCAGAAATAATATTCCGGAGACCATAATGGCTGAAGAAGGATTACTATTCAGAAAGAAATTAAAAATAGTCCCGAAAGACAGGGTCTGAATCAGCATGGGAATAACGATCATCATATTGATAACGCCCATGTAGATTCCCCTTTTCCGGTGAGGGATAGAAGGGGAAACGATGGAGTAGGGCAAGCCCATCATGGAAGCCCATCCAATTCCAAGAGCCACCATTGGGATAAGAATAGCATATTCATTCCTGATAAAAGGTAGCGTCATTATTCCCAATCCTGTAAGGAATAAGCAGAAAATATAGGTGTTTTTTGAGCTGAATTTTTTAGCAAAAGGTACCAGGAGTAATGCGGAAATCATGGTCACAATATTATAAGAGCCATTCATAAGTCCCGTTTGTCCTACTGCTACTTCTACCTGGTGCAATATGTTTTTTGCCCAAGTCAGGTCGGATGCTGCAATGGGTATTCCGCTTTTAGTGCTTTCCAGAAGATGATGGGCTTTCATTTCATCAGCTTCGGAAACTCCGTACAGTGACCATTTCAGCATGGGCGTGATAAACTGCCAGTATACAAAAAGGGCATACCACTGGAAAAGGTACACCAGGGCCAGTTGCCAGAGAATTTTCGGCATTTCTCTGATGGCAATGATTATTTCTATAAAAGGAGTAAAAAACGTGCTGCTTTCTTTGGCTTTTTTTATGTCCTTAAGCTCATCTTCGGTGGGCGGAATCTCCGGTGTCTTATACACAGACCAGGCTACCGATGCAATGGAGCAGAAGGAACCTAAGAAAAAAGAATAGTAAACCCAGACCGGAATACCGCCGTTCGTGGAATTTCCTGCGAGATATTTCTGAAAAACAAACAGTGAAAGATTTGCCAGAGTAATACCCGCTCCTACAAACAGGCTCTGCATCTGAAAGCCGAATGTCTGCTGGTCTTCAGGGAGCTTATCACCAATAAAAGCACGGTAAGGCTCCATAGCTGTATTATTCGCCGCATCCAGGATCCATAACAAACCTGCTGCCATCCAGATGGTAGAACTGAAAGGGAATAAAAATAGAGCAATGCTGCAAAATAGAGCACCGAGCAAAAAGAATGGCTTTCTTCTTCCCCACTTAGGACTCCAGGTTTTATCGCTGATGGCTCCTATCAGAGGCTGTATCAATAACCCTGTGATAGGCCCGGCCAGATTCAGGATAGGAAGCTGCTCAGCATGGGCACCCAAAAAAGAATAAATAGGATTTACGGCCGTCTGCTGAAGTCCGAAACTGTACTGAATACCAAAAAATCCAACATTCATGTTCCAGATCTGCCAGAAGCTCAGATGGGGAATGATTCTTTTTGCTTTCATAAACCGGTATTTAAAATTTCATAGTTTTTCCCCAGAATAAGATCTGCTTTATTTTTAAAATTTCTGATAATCTGATGTTCTATTTCCAATACTTTTTCTATAAAATCACTTTGTTCATCCCGGTTACGGTTCATCCGGTTTCTGTAAGTATCCTTATAATCCCTGTCTATGAAAATTTTAAAATCAAAAGCTTCAATTTCCAGGACGTAAGTGCCTTCTGCAATAATAATACTATATTCTGATGTATCCACTATTTCATTGCTTATAGTGTTCTCACCGTAGTTCACTAAAGGTTTTTCTATTTCCGGATCTCCATTTTTAAAGTCCCTTATATTTTGAGAAAGTGTATCGAGATAAACCTCATGTATGCCTACGTTGTCCAGAGATTTCAGACGGTTTTCGTGATTTGTTTTCGGGGGGAGTTTAAAGTAATCATCCATTTGCAGAACGATGCTCTTCAGGTTTTCCTGTTCCAGGATCTTCTGAACGGCAAAAGCTGTTACGGACTTTCCGCTTCCGCTTTCTCCTGCAATTCCTATCGCTATTTTCTGGTCTTTATGTAAAGTGAAACGTTTTTTCAGTATTTCTGTGATCTCTCTGGCGGTGGCCAGATGTTTTTCTTTCAGTTCGATAATATCTCCAATCATTTTTTTAATTTTTTGAACCTATCTTGGTTATTTGAAACAATGCTTTACAGCGACATGAAAAGATATCCGGATGCAGAAAAACAAAGCTGCCCGGTTCCCAGTGGCAAGAGCTTGTCTGTTGAATAATATTCTCTGAAATGCTCACCCTTTTCATGCATTGATGTTTCGTATTCCGTCATAATTTTTTCAGGAATTTCCCTGATTCCCTTTTTCTTAAGCCCCAGGCACAGCCATCCTAAAAATATAGGCCACGATCCTCCGTTATGAAAATGGTAGGGTTGGTTTTTAAAGCTGTAACTGTAGTTGTTTTCCAGTAAACGCCAATCGTCATCTCCAGGAAAAATAACCGGGTAAAAGACAGGAAGCATCCAGTGCTTAAACTCATCACGGATACCCTTTAGGAATTCTGAAAAAGCCTGCATATCCATTTCAAAATCTAAAAGTAGAGCCAGTGCATTCCCGGCCAGATCAAACCGTTCGTCGTATCCGTTTGCATTCAGTGACGCCCAGAAGTAGGGTTTTGCTGAAGCTTTTGCATAGGCTGTTTCATGATACCTGGCTACATTGGAATCATTTTTATAAAAATTCTGCTGGATGAGATCTTTTGTGTTTTCCGATACTGTTTTTAATTCGGGATCATTATAAACTTCTGAGGTGTTTTTCAATGCCCAGTATCTCAGTACATTATCATACAGTGTATATCCTGATGTCACATATTCATCTGCCCAGTTTCCTCCAAGGGGGCTGTAGACCAAACCTCTTTGATTGTATTCCCATGTCTTAAGGCATGAAAGCGCCTGATATATCTTCTCTTTCAGGCTGCTTTTAAGCGCATCATCTGATGTTGTTTTAAGGTATTCACAGGTCGTAACAATCCACCATGCCGTAGCATCCGTTCTTCCTACATGTGTTCCGTAACTCGCTTTGCCATTCACCACATTGGAAGGAATCTGTCCGTTTTCTGCCTGATGTTCGGCTAAGGTGAAAATAGATCTTTTAAGCCCGGAAATGATCTGCTCATCATGGATTAAAATTCCGGCATATCCTGTCATCATCGAATCCCTTGACCATACTCTTGCATAATTGTCTTTTTGCTGTGCAGAGGCCAGAATGCCTTCTTTTGTAATGGCTTTTCTGATGATCTCTATGGCTTCCTGTTTAAACATATTTTTTATTTTTTTTAAATACAGAGCGGATTAAAAAAAAGAGTCCGTCCATAACCAACTATTAAAAATCAAATTTCACACTTGCGCTGTAGCTGCTTCCCGGAAGTGTTCTGGCTCTTACAATTCCATTTCCGCCTGCGATGGATCCTTCTTCGGCCTCCGTAACTGCAATGGCGTTAAAGATATTATTGGCATTCACATTTACTGAAAGGTTTTTCATAATCTGATAAGAAATGTAAGGATTTACAATAGCATATCCCGGCATTACCAGCTTATTGGAATCCTGGGTGTATGCTTTTGTGGTTCCGATCAGATAAAACCCGACATTCACTTTACCCATATTGAAATTCGGGTTTACGGAATACATCAGCTTAGGGGTTCTTCTCGGCGTGTTCCCAATAATAGAAGGGTCAAGTGCATTTTTGATCTCAGCGTGGGTATAAGTAAGCCCTGCTTTTACTTCAAAACTTTTTGTAATTCTGTAATATCCATCCAGCTCTACTCCCAGAGATTGGTATTTATTTTCTGTTTTCCTCTGGGTGGTTGCTTCGTAATTCGCTTCTTTTGTTCCGGCGTAGAAAAGTGTGGTATTCAGGAAATATCCCGCTCCTCTCAGTTTGTATCCCGCTTCTATCTGGTTGACCTTATTTACTTTTACAGCATCCAGTGCAGGATCGTCATTATTAGTATAATTATATCCTGAAAACAGGATTCTGTCTGCAGAAGCGCTTCCACCCTGGCTTACCCTGGCAAATACAGCATTTTTATTGTTGAGCGCATAATTGGCCCCCACCGAATATCCGAAAATCCCGTATCTGTAGTTGACCGGAACATGGATATTATCATTGGATCCCACCATTTGTTCAGGAATATCAATGACGCCGTTTCCATTCATATCAAGGCTGGTATAGGTAACGGTGGCGCCTGAAAAAGTTCCCGTTACTTTTCCGATATCGTATCTTGCTCCGGCATCTATCGTCAGCTGATCTGTTGCATTGATTTCAATCTGGGCATGGGGTGCGGTGATATCATATTTGGTATTGTAATCCCTCTTCAGGTTTCCCCAGTCTTTCATTCCGTAATTCAGTAAACCATGGTCTGTGATCAATGCTCCGGACGTATCTTTTACATCAACCAACCGGGCATTGCTGTCATTGACTTCCTGAATGTAATTGTTCCACATCCAGGACATATTGATGTTTTGTGTAGATTTATATAAGCCTGCATTCAATTTTAATCTGTCCCATTTCTTGTTGATATTCAGGTCATTCACGAAGTTGTTGAAGTTGTTCAGCTTTACATTAAAAAGGGCCAGCTTCATATAATTGGCATTCATATCTACCGGAGTATTCGTCCCTGCATACACAGCACTTCCGAAATTGGTGAAATTAGCAGCAGTAAAGAAATCACTGCCTTTGCTTACACTGGCTGGAAAAGGGGCAATAAACTGTCCGCTGTTGGCTGCATAACGAATTTTTTCTTCCAGCTTCCAGCCTTCTCCAAGGTCATAATTAAACTCTGCCCCGATCACCTTTGAAAGGGAATGCATTCCATCCGAAACATCGCTGTTAAAAATATTTCCGTCATTTCCTAAGGTTCTGTCGTGTTGCAGATTGATGGTTTGTAAAGCACCTGTGAGAATATTGTAATTCGGCAGGGAAGACCATTTAGGATCTCCGTCGGTTCCTGTAACGCCTACCGGCATCGGCATATAAGCGGCTGTTCTGTCATCCAGGAGCTTTGCATATATTCTGAAGCTTCCTTTATCAAACTTTTTCAGTAAAGAAAGTCTGAACTGTCCGCCGTTATTGGAATTAAATCCGGTTTTTCTCGGTCCGTCCGATATCCTGTAAAACCCTCCTACTGCGATATAGGTATTTTCCGCTATGGATGTTCCGTAATCGAAATCTGTTCTGTAGTTTTTATAGTTAAGACCAATCTGCTGCGTAATGCTTCCACCTTCTTTTTCTCCTGTTTTTGTAATAAAATTGATGATCCCTGCCGGAGAATTGCTGGCAAAAACAGAAGCAGATCCACCTCGTAAGGCTTCTACTCTGGAAACAAAAGAATCAAATCGGGTAAACTGGTCCTGCGTTCCGAAAGCAATGTCTCCAAACTGCATCACCGGTAAACCATCTTCCTGGATCAGAAGGTATCTTGAACCTCCAGCCGAAACCGGAACTCCTCTTACCGTAATATTGGAATTTCCTTCTCCACCGGATGATTCCGAACGGATCCCAGGAATAGTACGGAAAATTTCCGCAGTTGTTCTTGGAGCAGCATTTTCTATATCTTTCATTTTTAATGTGGATATAGAAGTACTGGTTTTAATGGAAGCTTTAGGATTGGAATTTCCTGTGATCACCACTTCATCAATGGCCTTACTTTTTACAATCGTATCATTTTCTGTACTTTGGGAAAACATGAATGCAGCTGTATTCATCGTACCCAAAATAAGCAGTCTGGTAAAAATTTTTGATTCCATATCGTTTCGGAGTTTTTTTGTTATGATCCAAAAGTATTTTTTTTACCCTATGTAAAATGAGCTTTATCCCGTATGTTAAATGATAATTAAATTCAAACGTTTGCGCAATCGTTTGCGGTGGATAACTTATTTGAATTTTAACTTTTTAATAACATTTTTATGGTTAAAATTAACGTTTTTTTAACTTAGATTTGCTCCGAAAACAGTCCTGAATTAACCCAAAAATGGTCTCAATTAACTTATAATGAAAAGAGTCACAATAAAAGACATTGCCGAAATGCTGAACATTAGTGTATCTACAGTATCCCGGGCACTGAAGGATCATCCTGATATCAGCAATGCCGTAAAGCTTAAAGTAAAAGAGGCCGCAGAGACTTTTAATTACATCCCTAATGATTTCGCCATCAACTTCCGGAAGAAATCATCGAAAGTGATCGGGCTTATCATTCCTGAAATGTCAATGTTCTTTATTCCTTCTATTATTAAAGGAATATCTTCTGTGCTGCACAGAGAGGGGTACCATTTCTTTCTGCTCTCCTCGGAAGAGTCTTTGATGAGGGAAAAGGAAAATATTATAACCTGCATCAACTCCAGGGTAGACGGAATCCTGATTTCTCTTACGCGATATACGAAAGATCTTTCCCACCTGCAAAAAGCCAGAGACATTGAGCTTCCCGTTGTTATTTTTGATAAAACGATCTCGCAAAATCATTTCGATGAAATTATTTTCGATAATGGACTGAATGCCGGAATGGCTGCCGAAAAACTGATAGAAAGCCAATGTGAAAGCATATTGGCCGTTTTTGGGGATGAAAACCTGGAAATAACACAGACCAGAAGAGATTTCTTTCTTGAAAAACTAAAAGACAATCCGGATATACAGTGCAAAGTAATTTACTGTAAATCTGCCGATGAGGTAAAAGACAAGCTCAGTACCATTCTGGAGTATGAACATTTTGACGGCTATTTTGCCATGAGTGACGAAACTCTTGCAGGATTGCACAGTTCATTAGTTAAAAATAAATTACAGGCCTCTGCAGTAAAGGTAATTGCTATTACGGAAGGTATCCTTCCCAAGTATCTTGATGATTCTTATGAATGTATTATTAATGATGGATATAGCATGGGAACAATGGCAGCATCAAAAATTTTGGAGATAATAAAGGGGAGTTGAATTGGGAGTGTAAATGTTTTTTACTTACTGTAATTTTAATAAAAAGAAACGGTATTGAAGAATGGATTTTCAGCTGGGTGAAGTCTCCTGACTTTGAATTGGTAAACAATAAATTTATTTCAAAGTTAGGAGACTCGAAAGTGAAATTAAAATAAGCTCAGTTGTTCAAATTTTGACAAGTATTTAGGATTTGTTGTGAGATACCAGGCTTTAACTCCTATTTCCTCGCATTCCTTTTTTTCTACTTCCCACAGCTTCCCTGCTTTTTCTAGATGTCTTTTGTACCTACAAATATTCTTTTGAGGAATGCCTGTTGCTGTAGCTGTCATTGAAGCTGTTGCGATATTGTTTTGTAAATATTGAAATATTATTTTCAATTGATTTTCAAAATATAAATGCTGGTTACTCTTTTGATAAAATAAAACTTTTGGATTATCAAATTCTTTAGTTAGTCGCATTTCTGTTTTTTGGAAATGCTTAAATTTTAATGTTTTCATTGTACAAAGTATTTATTGTTTTATACTTTGCAATATTATAGGGGGCATTTAAGGGCAACAATATGGGCGTACTCCCTATTTTAATTCTTCATAGTCCCTTATTACTTTTTCTTTATGTTTAAAGGCTGTGTAACGTGTTTTGTTTTCGTTTGAACTTTTCAAAAGGCTATTAACATTACCTTTAATCGCTCTTCCTTCCTTATCACTATTAAACCATTTGGAAACTTCGATATGTAATCTATATTTAGTTTTAAAGTGGTTTCTCTCTAAATAGGTGAAATAATCTAAATAATCAAGCATAGCGACTACATAAGGTAATTTACTGTCACTTATCAATTGAACTAAAATATTCTGACTTTTTTCCGAAAGCTCTCTCAATTTTTCAAGTTCAAAAAAACCGTATTTATATAAGATGTCGTTCAAAATTTGCACTTTTGTTTTTAATTGTTCATCTTGTTTTGAATTGTAGTTTCTATCAAGATCTCTTTTCTTTAATCCTTCTAAAGTTTTTAAATGTATGTCTATATCAACTATTGACTTTTTATGAAACTCTTGTAATTCGTTGAACTTATTTTCAATAATAGAGCTACCTACACCTTCAATCGCACATCCTTTATCTATTTTCGAATTTAATGCAGTGGTAAAAATACTTTTTATCTGATTAAATTGGCGCTCTAATAAATCATATTCAGAGGTGTGCAATGGTTTCTTTGTCGCCGATAACATTTTTGAAACTAAATCTAAGAGTTGTTCTTCTTCATTTTTTAAATTCTTTTCATATCTCCGATAAATCGACTGGTTATGTATTTCACATTTCTTTTTCCGTGTATCCCAATCATCATCAATATTAAAATCATGAGGTGTAGAAAAATAACCAATGGTCTGCATGTTTTTTTTAAGGTAAATTTCTCTTTTTTCTTCTAACCATCCTTTATAAAGAAAGTACTTTGCATAGGTCAGTAAAGAATTGTTTTTTTGCCCATAGTTAAAGTATGTATAATAGCTATAGTATGGTAAATTAGCATTTTCATAATACCTATTTGCTAGTCGCAAGTATTCTAAATAATCTGATACATCTTTATTTTCAAAAGCGTCTAGAGTTGACAATTTATTTGCTTCTTCTATGAATTTGTATATGGGCTTTAGCTCATCTTCGATTATTTTTATATTTATGTTATTTCCATATTTCTGTGAAAAAATTTCTTTTAGATATTCAAATCTTTTCTGGGCATCATATTTTTTTAATCTCTCAATTGCTTCCTGTCTGTCTTTAGGTTCTGGAAGTTGAGAATATTCGTCATTGCTTTTTATTCCGATTTGTTTACCAAATGGAATTCTTTCAGTATCTTCTTTTGTTAGTTCTTTAAAAACTCTTTTCGAATGTTCATATTTCTGTGATTCTGACAAATTTTCAAATTCAATCGATTTTAATTTATTAATAGCATTTTGAATACCTTCTGTATCTAGGCTTTCAATAATAATTTTATGTCTATTAATCTGTATTTCTTTACTTTTCGCTATCTTCATTTTGTCATCTAAAGATAGGAATGGTTTAAAACAGTCAAATAAAGTTTCGTTAAAATCTTTAACCAAATCATAGGGTAAAAAATTATCTAAACTTAATTGTAGATTTTCAAAGATTGATATATACTTTTGTTTTGCTTCTAGGATTAATTGGACGTCTTCTTTATTATACTTTTGAGTTTCAACGAGTATTATTAATTCACCAATATTATAAAAGTGGTTATTGCCAATATTATTTAAATCGGTTATTTCTAGCTCATTTATTTTTGCATTAATTATATTTTTACATTCTTTACGAAAAATGTTGATAAGTTTATCTCCCTTTTCTACTATTGCTTCCCTTTCAAATTTGTGTTTATAGTCTATCTTAGGGTTTAAATCATTATATTCTCTTCTTAAATCAGCAATTTCATTGAGTAAAGACTTTTGTCTGTTGAAATTTTCAATATTTGAATATAAAAAATCGATAAAACAAAATATATGTTTAACCTTTTCTGTTATCATTTTCTTAGTTTTTACTGTTCAAATTTATCTAAAATATTATTTGCAATTAATTAAATATGTCAAATAGTGAATAATTAAGTACTTTAAATACCAAAATTAATTTACTGCCTTTTTAAAATAATAAATCCTAACTCTCGTTAGGATTTATTACTAAAATAAAATTTTTCAATAGGAAAATTTTCATTACTTTCCAAGATACTTTTGAACTGCAGCAGCAGAAACTCCAACTGCCTTAACAGCATTTTTCAATTGGTCTTTGGTAGTACCAAACTTTTTTGACCAATATTCTAGCTCCCAAGTCTCGTTCACATTCACTTTTGTTGCATCTTGTGGTCTTTTTTTACTTAAATCATCGCTCATAATAAATAATTTTGGGGTTAATGAGACCCAAAGGTAAATTGACATTAAGTCATATCCTTACGGATTTCCGTAAAAATAATAATCCCAACTTTCGTCAGTGTTTTCAGTTTTATTTTATTGAATATGATTTATTATCTTCTTCTCGGGGCACTTCTGGTATGTGGACTTACATAAGTTCCGTCTTTTCTTGTATAGCCTTTTACATGCACTGTTCCTCCGCTGCTTGTGTTAGGAGTGTAATTGTAGGAAGGAGTGGATGTATTGTAGCTTCTAGCCGATGTATAAGTGCTATAAGAAGTATAACTTGGATTATAGGCCAAGCCGTAATAATTTCCCCATTTTATTTTTTTGTAATTCTTCTTGTTTGCTTTATTGGAGATATAGACTTGAGTGTCCTTGGGGATTGTTGTTAAAAGATTTTCGGTATTGCTGCTAGCATATACACTGGTATCTTCAGTTAATAATACCGTATAGTAATTTGTACAAGACACCATTGACAATAGAATTATCAAAAAGAAAGTGATTTTTTTCATGGATTTATTATTTAGTTATAATTAAAATTATTTACTGTTTTATAGTACAAACTTATTTTATTATTTCTTTTGAATATTACGGTTTTCCGTAAAGTAAAAAATCCCAACTTTCGTCAGGATTCATTCATTTATAAGTTTAAAGAAATCGGATAAACTAAGTTTTCTTGCTTCACATATCCTGAAAAGAGTTTCAACAGGCACTCTGTAGGCTTCTTTACTTTTTATTTTTCTAATGGTACTTTCTTCTACACCATGATTTTTGGCAAAAGAAGTTTGTGACTTGCCTTCTTGAAGCCAAGGTATCAACCATTTTTTTGTAATGTATGAACAAATTTTTTCGTTTATATCTGTCATAGAAACAAATGAAATAATTTAATAATAAAAAATCACGGTCGATCGAACGTAATTGAATTTCTTTCATTACATTTATAAAAAAATACAAACAATGAAAAAGATAAAAGCACATTTCGATCCACAGTTTCGGGCAGACAAGAAGTCTTCCGGATTGCAGCTAATGGAAAATTTCTTTCAGTTCAATGAGCTGGATGTTTCCAAAGAAAGGCTCAGCAACTTGATGAATTATGCTGTAAAGAGAAATAGCTGGATCCATGAAGATCCGGCGGTCATCTTTGAGTTTTACCAGTCGATGAGGTCACTGATCCGGGCAGGTTATCTCATGATGCTGAAGGAAAGGAAATGGATGGTTGATACCCGGCCGGAAAAGATTTCCCCGTGGGTTCTTGGCCTGCTTTCGGAGAAGGAATACCGGAATCCGCTGCTGGTTTTCAAAACAGCATTCAGGGAATACACCCCAAAAGAATTTGATTATTTTATGTCCGGAATCGTCTATTTCTCAATGGGTGTCTATGAAAATCTACCGGAAAGGAATATCGTGATGCCATATATCCATACGGTTAAAATGCTGGATGCGGCACACCTTATCCTTGAAAGAAGGAGAGAAAAGAAAATGGCGGGTACAAATTCAGGATAAGAGGACTATGCTAAACTTCTGAAAATATCATTTGAGTATTTTCTTGATTATTTACATTTCAAAATTTAATGCGTCAATTTCTGTCGTTATACAGCAATACCTTTGCAGTATGCTAATCGTAACATTTTGTAAATGAATAATCAACATGATGTAATTCATATTAAATCTTTTTAAAGTGAAATTAACAAGTCATAAAAAGCGTTAAATTTGCACGCTTTTATATCAGACGGAATTCAACTAAAAAATATATACCATAAAGGATGAAAAAACTCTACTTCAGTGTACTTTCTATGTGCATTATTTCCGGGCTATCGGCCCAGGAAGTGGTTTGGCAAAAAGATATTAAATCTTCTACCCAGGATTTTCTGAGCCAGGTAACCACAACAATCGATCAGCAGTATTTGATAACAGGAAGTGTTATACAGTCAGGAAACCAGAAGAAGGATACTGGAAGCAATACCCAGCAAAATAATGGCTATGACTTTCATTTGGTGAAACTGAACCAACAGGGAGACCAGGTTTGGGAAAAATATTTCTCCGGAAATAATCATGATTATTTGTCTTCTACCGTAGCTACCCAGGAAGGAGGATTTTTAATTTCAGGAACCTCATATTCCGGAAAGGGAATAGATAAAAAAGATGACTCCAAAGGAGGGTCAGATATCTGGCTCATTAGAATTAATGAATTTGGAGATGAATTGTGGCAGAAGACCTTGGGAACAAGTGCTGATGAAGAAGCCAGGGCAGTTATCCAAACCACAGATTTAGGATTTGTTGTAGCCGGAAATGTTCAGAATGCATCCAAAGGTTACGGTTCAAAAGATATCCTGGTGATCAGACTCGATAAAAACGGAAAAGAACTCTCACAACTTATTTTAGGGGGAAGAGGATTAGACGAAGTGGAAAAGATGATACCCACAAGAGACGGTGGAGCACTTCTGGGAATCTATTCAAGAAGCTCTGAGTTTCGTGTTTCCGATTCCGGAAATCAAAACTCAGCTACAGGAACCTCAGATTCCGTATCCCGTTACGCAAAAAACACTGAAAACTTTGGCGAAGGAGATTACTGGATCATAAAACTAAACAAAGAAGGAAAGGTAGAATGGGAAAAGAACCTGGGAGGAAAAGGAGATGATCATCTAAGAACACTGGCTTTAACGTCAAACGGTTATATCATCGGAGGAGAATCCAGAAGTGAGAGATCCGGAAACAAAACAGTAGGAATAGAAGAAGGAACAGATTTGTGGCTGGTTTCTTTAAATGAAAGAGGAGATGAACAGTGGCAGAAGTCCTACAACTTCAAAAACAGGGATGTTTTGATGGGTATGAGTGTGATACAGAGCCAGGAATCAAGAGCCAGGAATCAAGAGGCTACTAAAGGAATTTTATTGGGTGGATATACTCAGGCAGAAGGAAAAATAGATAGAGACGATGAAACATTCTGGATGCTGTATCTGGACCATAATGGAAATGAACAGTGGAGAAAGCATGTAAGAGGAGAATCCAGAAAGAGAGAGGAAAGGTTATCAGATATTAAGCTGAACAGAGATGGTTCCATCATTTTAGCAGGAACCAGTGCAGAAGAATTAGGGAAGGAGAACTGGAAGATTGTGAAGCTGGGAGACAAGCAACTGGATCAGTTGATTGAAAAACAAGACATCAAGATCTATCCGAATCCGGTATCAGATTATGCTTATGTAGAAATAGGCTTTGATTTCAGGGAAGCTGATATTACTTTGTATGATATGGGCGGAAGACAGCTTCAGAATCTAAAAACCAAGAATAAGGTAACGAAGATTAATGCACAGCCGTTGATACAAGGTGCTTATCTGGTGGTGATCAAGACGGATACGAATAAAACGGCTAATGCTAAATTGATTAAGAAATAAACTAAGGATGAAAAGAAAAATTATACTTTTAGGGACATTGTTATTTTTAACCAATAAACTTGATGCCCAGTATGTTCCCAAAATACTTCCACCATCTCCAAATGCGACATCAATTGCAAAATTTGTAGAAAGTCCGGTTTCTTATTATAGAGGTTCAGCCAATATAGGTATTCCTTTAATTAGTGTTGATACTGGAGATATTCCTTTGAATGTATCCATACAATATGATACCAAAGGAATTCGTGTTGGTGAAGTAGCTTCATCTGTTGGGGCTGGTTGGAGTTTAAGTGCGGGAGGCTTAATAACCAGACAGGTAAGACAGCGTCCGGATGAATATACAAGAGGTTATCTGACTTATTCATATAATTCTACTTTTGAAACTAATGCAACCGTACGCCAACAATTAAATAATGAAAATGCAAGTAATGGAGACTCGGATACGCCTGTTGATGAAGATCCTGATTTATTTTTCATCAATTTTTTAGGAAGGTCTGCAAAATTCGTTATTGACAATGTAACTAAAAAAGCAGTTGTTCAAAGTTTTGATGATTGGAAAATAGACATAGATTATGAAGATGCGAGTGCAGGAAATTTTAGAATTAATAGAATTATAATCACAGACGAATCAGGAAATAAATATTATTTTGGAAAAGATTCTACAGGAACTAATTCTGCGTATGATGTAGTAACTTCTGTGAGTTCAGGAATAATCACAGATACTCCTAAAAATGAGGAAAATGGGTATAAAACGGCTTGGCATTTAAAAGAAGTTAAAACTCAAAAAGATACCTATGTATTTAATTATGCTTCTGAACAGGTGGTTACTTATTCAAAATCAGACCTTAACAAGGGTGATAATATGGGTTCTATTTCATTAAGTACGACAACAACAACCCAACAAATCCTTCAGACTATTTCTTTTCCTAATGGAACAGTTGAATTTATATTTAACCAGTCAGAGCGTGAAGACTTAAAAGGGGGCAAAGCTCTTAATAATATTATATTAAAGGATAAAATAGGAACGCAGATAAGAAAGGTATCTCTTGTTCAAAACTACCGTTTAGGAAACGGAGATAATAACAATATTCATCCTGTAGTGCTTAGTAAGGATACGAAATCCGATAAACGGCTATTTTTAAATCAAATCAATGAAGTTGGCAGGGATGAAAGTATAATTTCTACCTATAAGCTGGAATATAATCCAGGGGAACTTCCCAACCGACACTCTAATTCAATTGATTACTGGGGCTATTTTAACGGAAAACCCAATAAAATGAACATTTTTACTGATGTGGTAGAGGCAAACAGGGATGTTTACGGAAACTTTGCTGAAGCAGGCATTTTGACTAAAATTATCTATCCTACAGGAGGAAGTGAGAATTTTTACTATGAAGATAATCAAGTTTTAGTTCCAAACTATTTTTCACTTTTCATGCTATCTAATCCTTCTAGAATTGTATATGATGAAAAATCAACAGCAGTTGCTAAGACTTCAAATATTTTTGTATTAAACAATGGAAGTCCAACACTTGGTAAATATATAAAGGAATTTGAAATTCCTTCCATGTATGGAAGTAAGCTTTCTTTCAATGCAATGCTGGGAGTAGGATGTACTTCTGTAGAGACCGCAGACTGTAAAACGAAGGTAAGGCTTTATAGATATAATAAAGATACACGAGCTATATTAGCGACATATGTTATTACCCAGGGAAATAACGTTGATCTTATCAATCCACCTATTGAAAGTGGAAGCTATCGCCTGGAAGTATCGAACCCAAGTTTTACGCTAAGTGACTCTGAGAATTTTGAAACCAATCCATTTTCTATTGTACTGCGTTGGAAAGAACAAAAACCCAATATTCCGATCAATAGTTTTGTTGGTGGGGGACGAAGAATTTCAAGAATTGAAGTTAACGAAAATGGTAGAATTACAAAAAGAAAGTTTACTTATACTTTGGATGATGGAACAACTTCAGGAAAATTGCTAGGTATTCCTGATTATATGTGTGTCATAAAAAAATATGGTAATGTTCCTTTGGTGGCAGGGCAGTTATCAAACAGGATACAACCAATGTCGAGCTTTAATAATGCAGGACAAGTAGGTTATTCTCAGGTAACGGAGTCCTTTTTATCTGCCGATGATTCTGTATTATGGACTAAGAAATATACCTTTTCCAATTATTCTGATGGGGGAGAATATTACAGATTCCCATACCATCTTCCTGATGATACAGATTGGGCTAGAGGTTTAAATCTAAAAACTATAAGCTATGATTATTCTGGAAAAATAGTTGAGACATTGGAAAATAAATATAATTTTTGGGGTGAAGAATTTTCTCCATACAGGTTTTTTAAAACATATGACGGTACATTGACTACAAATGCACCATCGACTGAGTTGATCCCAACACCTCCCACCCAAGCTCCTTCCAGCTATATCTTATCTCATGCTATAAAAAGTGTCCCAATGTATAAATGGGGAAAATATCTTAGTGATCCTACTGATCCTAATCCTGCTGGTTCTAGTGATGTATACAGAACCGCTTTTTTCTATGGTGGAATGATCAGAAATTATCAGAAAATAAAGACTGAATATGTTAATGGATCTCCTATTCTAGTTACGTATGTAAATACTGTACAAGATAGTAACAGTCATCATCAGGTGACATCTCAAAAAACAACCTACCCAGATCAAACAATTGAGGAAACCATTTACCAGTATGCTCACGAAAAAGGGAATCAATTAATGATTGATAAAAATATGGTTAGTATACCTTTAGAGACCACAACTACCCAGACTACAGGAAGTGTAAATAAAGTAGTAGATAAAACAGAGACTATATATCCAACTGCTTTACCTCATGCAGTGACAGGAAATTTAGTATTACCATTATCAGTAAATTCATTTGATATAGTGAATAATACCCCATCCATAGAGATTACTTATAACAAATATGACTCAAAGGGAAACATTCAACAATACACAACAAAAGAAGGTGTTCCAACGACAATTATCTGGGGATATAACCAGACACAGCCAATAGCTAAAATAGAGGGTGCAAAACTATCCGATATATCACAATCATTGATTGACTCTATTGTAAATCCTTCCAATACGGACGCAGCAGCGGGTGTAAATAATGATGAAACATCATTTTTACTCGCTTTAGATAATTTTAGAAAAAATTCTGCTTTAACGAATTATCAGGTTACTACATATACTTATGATCCACTAGTTGGAGTACGAAGTATTACTCAACCATCAGGAATAAGAGAGGTTTATGTATACGATACTGCAAACCGGTTAAAGGAAGTAAGAATAAGAGAAAAAGACAGTACAGGCAATTATGTTTTAAAAACAGTAAAAGAGTTTAAATACAACTACAAACCATAAAAACACAACGTATGAATAGATATTTAATAACAAAAAAGTGGTTATTGCTGGGGTTAGTGTTTGTAGCTGGAACGCTTTATGCACAGAGTAATTCAGAAAACTATGTGTATTCTAAAACTTATTTAGCAGATCCCACAACTACAAATGCAAAAACATCAGAAACGGTTACTTACTTTGATGGATTAGGAAGAGCCAAACAAATAGTTAGCATTAAAGCAACTCCTTCTGGCAAAGATATGGTTACTCCAGTCACGTATGATGGATTTGGAAGACAGACAAAAAATATTTTACCTACTCCAATTAATACATTGAATGGGAATATTCATTCTGGAGTTACCAATGAAAATACCGCTAACTCTTATTACGGAGTATCCAATGCATACAGTGAGAAAGAGCTTGAAAAATCCCCTTTAGACCGGGTTTTACAACAGGCAAATCCTGGTGATGCCTGGAAACTTGGAGCAGGACATACGCAAACATTCAGCTATGGCACTAATGCTGCAAATGAAGTTATAAAGTTTGTCACTACTACTTCAACAAGCACAGTTAGTAATGTTACAACTATTTCAACTGCATTACCTGTAGGTAGCCTTGGATTCTATGGACTGGGTAGTTTTTATAAAAATACAATAACGGATGAAGATGGAAATCCTGTAACTCAATTTACCAATGGTCGCGGACAAACGATTCTTATCCGAAGAACAGATGGAACACAAAATATTGATACCTATTATGTGTACAATGAATATGGGCAAAAAGCGTTTGTCATCCCTCCAAAAGCAGTACAACAAATTGTGCAAAATGCAAATAAAGTTACTGCTGATATTTTAAATACACTGTGCTACCAATACCGCTATGACGGGCAAGGAAGGGAAGTTGAAAAAAAGCTTCCTGGGAAAGGCTGGGAATTGACCATTTATGACAAACAAGACAGAGCAGTACTTTACCAGGATGCTGTTTTAGGGACTGTAAACAATAACTTTGGCAGTAAAGGCTGGATATTTACTAAGTATGATGAGTTTAATAGGGTTGTTTATACTGGATTCTTTTCCAGCACTGCAACAAGGCAGTCTTTACAGAATACGCTAAATACTTTAACCACAAATACTTCCAATAATGAAAAAAGGACTTCAACCTTTTTTAATCAACAGGGAATTGATATTTACTATGATAAGCTGGCCTATCCAACATCGAATTTTGTTGTTTTATCAGTAAACTATTATGATTCTTATCCGCGTGATGCTCCTTCCGTTATTCCTGAAAAAATTCTTGACCAGTATGTTTTATTAGCAACATTTGGAACCGGTAATACAACTTCTACCAAAAGTTTGAAAACAGCTTCTTATCTAAAAAATATAGAAGATGATAAATGGACCAAAACATATCATTATTATGATTTCAAAGGAAGGCAGATTGCTACAAAAACTACTAATCATTTAGAAGGTTACACCAATAAGGAGTCTAAACTTGATTTTTCAGGATTAGCAACAGAAAGTTATACTTATCATAAAAGAACTCCAACTGAAACAGAAGTCAAAATAAAAGAACGTTTTGTTTATGATAATGGAAACAGGCTAAAACAACATTTCCATCAGGTAGATAGCAACCCCGAAGAATTATTAACGGACAATACCTATAATGAACTTTCACAGTTAAGCAATAAAAAAGTAGGAAACAATCTCCAAAGCATCGATTACAATTACAATATCAGAGGTTGGCTGACAGAAATCAATAAAAACCAGATGTCTGTAGCTGATTTAGGAGGGAAACTTTTTGCTTATAGAATCAAATACAATCAGAAAGAAGGAATCACTAATCCGGATCCAGTCTTATTCTCCGGAAAAAATGTTGAGGCAAAATACAATGGTAATATCGCAGAAGTAGATTGGAGGGCAGTGGAAACAATCGGAGCCAATCCTTCTCTTACTCCTAAGAGATATGGATATGTTTATGATAAGCTGAACAGATTAACAGCAGGATATTATCAAAATCCAAATAACCCCAACAGCAAAGAAAATACAGAATCTTTAACGTATGATTTGAATGGAAATATCACCAATCTTTATAGAACCTCAGTTCTGCAAGGGACAATTGCCACAAAAATTGATGATTTAGAATATACTTATTCAGGAAACCGGGCCACTACCATAAAAGATAACAGTGGTAACAAGACTGGTTATGAAGGGACATCAGGACTTCCTATAGGATATGATACTAATGGGAATATGATCAATATGGCGGATAAACAAATCAATGGAATAGTGTATAATTATTTAAATCTGCCCAATGCAATATCTGTTGGTTCTAGTCAGGCATATACTGATATTACTACAAAGTACGGATCAGATGGGACAAAGCTGAGAAAACAAGTAGTAAAAACACTTGTTGGAATAACGGGCACAACTTCTTCTACGGAAACTACAGATTATCTTGATGGATTTCAATATATAAATATAACAGGATCCGGAAATAATGGAGGAGGTTCAGAAATGTTTGCTGCCAGTCTGGAAACGAGCAGGGCTTTGGAAATGGAGGCCTATTCTGCAGAGACTTTAAATGTTGTTCCCGGTTTAGGGGCAAAGAATCCTGAGCTTCAGTTTTTCCCAACCGCAGAAGGATTTTATGATTATGGAAAAGATCAGTATATTTACCAGTATAAAGATCATTTAGGAAATGTAAGGATAAGTTTCGCAAGAAACAGCACAGGCGCTCTTGAGATTACAGATGCTAATGATTATTATCCATTTGGGATGAACCATTTAAAAACGGGATTCTCCTTTTTTAGTCCAAGTGCTTATAAGAACTACAAGTACAACGGCAAGGAATTGCAGGAGACTGGGATGTATGATTACGGGGCAAGGATGTATATGCCGGATATTGGAAGATGGGGTGTGGTAGATCCTTTAGCGGAAATGATGCGTCGTCATAGTCCTTATAATTATGCTTTTAATAATCCGATTAGGTTTATAGATCCAGATGGTAGAGCTCCTCTTACTGATTACTACAATTTGAAAGGGCAACTCACAAAACATGTTGAAGATGGTAAAACGGATAAGAAAATAGTATTAACTACTAGTAAAAAGGAAGCTGATACAGATGCTGCAATAAACAATGGTTATGTTGTTAATCAGATAACTAATGACCAGATTAAACAGATCGATGATATATATGCTTTTGGTAAAACAGACAAAACAGGTACTGAGAAAGGGTTTTATTTTGGGCAGAATGGAAAATCATCAAAAACTATAACAGGTGAAAAGACTGGAGAAGTAGGACCAAAAGCATGGGCCGAAGCTAAAAAAGATTTACGAGACAAAGGTGATACTGTTGCTTCTGATGCGCACTTACACCCTCTTGATTATGACAGTGAAGGTAATGTGGTTGCTTACGGAAAACCAACACCTTCAATGGGAGCAGGCAAAGATACAGATCCTAAAAATATGCAGGGAAATCAGCCATCTATGGTTTTGGGTTGGACGGAAATCCCAGGATCATTGCCTCCAGGTCAAATAGGAGGAACACCTTCTCCTAATACATATTCTCCTACAGTAGGATTTTATAATTCAGGAGGTTCTATTATTACAATAGATTATTCAGCATTTAAAAAAGCAATGGAAAAAGTAAATAAATAATTATGAAATATTCAATCTGTGTTTTATTGGTTTTGTTGATGAGTTCTTGTGTATCTTATATAGATGTGTCAAAAAATAGTATCAATAATAATAGTATGGTATTCGATTATGGTAGCAATGAAAATAAACTTAAATATATTAATAAAGTTAATGCTTCAGCTGATCAAGACATATATTACACAACGCACTTTTCAATAACGTTACCTAAAAATATTGTTAACTGGAATGTAAAAAGTAATAATTTTTTCTTTGAATATGATGACAAGCAGATATTTTATATTTACTCTTCTTATAAAAATGAAGGACAGGAATCTGAGAATTGGGAATTAAAAGATATTGATTATAATGAAGTTTTAAAATATATAGGAGAATATTGGGATAAAAGAAAATATAACGAAAATTATCTCTATGAAGGACATAATGGAAGAGTATCGAAGTTATACACAAATGGAAAATATAAAATATTGTTTTATAATATAAAAAAAGATAATCTTCAAACATTTATTGAGAGTGCAAAAACATTTAATACAAACTTATAAACCTCTCTCCCGCACGATTGCATTGTGTGGTGGATAATAAGTAACCTCGTATTTTATGAGGTTACTTATTATTATAAGTACAATGGAAAGGAACTTCAGGAGACGGGTATGTATGATTATGGGGCGAGGATGTATATGCCTGACTTGGGAAGATGGGGAGTGGTGGATCCGTTGGTGGAAAAAGCTAGGCGTTGGAGTCCTTATACTTATGCATTTAACAATCCACTGAGATTTATTGATCCCGACGGAAAGCAAGGAAAAGATATTATTATTTTAACAGCCAATGGATCTTTTAAAGCTTCAAAAGAAATACTTTATAAGACAGCAGAAGGCAGAAGGTTATGGGATAAATATGGAACCAGTAAAACAGAAGATATTTATATAAATTCTAAAAACTTTGGTTTTAGCTCATCTACAGTAGCAGAAGCAATTAATGATATAAAATCAATGGGGCTTGCTAAGGATGGGAAAGTATCAATACCTGAAGGTTATTCTAATTCTTCGGAATTTAACAATTTAGACATATCCAAATCAGGAGATAAAAAAGTTCATTTAGTTTCTTTAAATGAAAATTATTTTAAAGAAAATAGTAGTGATTCAAGATACAGTGCAACACATATGGATGATGAAGGAAATTCAAAAACTATTGGATATAATAATTATGATTTAGCAGAAACTATTTATCATGAAATAAAGTCTCACATAGAAGATGCTACAGGAGATGTTGATCAAGATCATACAAAATATGGATCTTCTGCTTTTAGATTAACAGCTCCAACTACTCCAGGGTCTCCTGCAGAGACAATTATAAACCAACTTGTTAAAGTAAGAGAAGATGCAAAAAAAGATAAAAATGAGAAAAAAAATTAATCTTATTCCTTTGTGTATAATAATTCTGAGCTTTGCTATCCCCGTAAAAGCTCAAATTTTAGAATTTTATAGACCTATTATTGTAACATATAAATCGGGAATATTAAATAATGAAAAAGTTAATTTAGGAGTATTTGATTATTTTAAGCAAGATATTTCTAAAATGAAATATGAATATTTGAAATATGATTCTGAAAAAGAAAGTTTATTTAAATATGATGATATAAATAAAGTTTTTCAAAAAATAATATGCTTAAAATCTGAAAATTTTAAATCTCAAGAAAAAGTCAAATTAGGAATATTTGATGAATTTAATTTATCAAAAGAAAATTCCAAAAGTTTTATTGCTTCTTCTCCTTATGGAAAATACCCTTCACACCATAAAATAATTAATTCTATTGAAGTTCTTCAAAAAACAAAAAAAACATTAATATTAAGGATTAATTATCAAGATGAGTTTGAATGGAAGTATTTTGGAATTTTAGTTTTAACAGACTATAAATATGAAAATTTAGAAGATGATGAATAACAAGATATAAGTTCAAGATAAAAAGCCAGCTTTAAAGTTGGCTTTTATGTATACTGATGCTTATAAGAACTAAAAGTACAACAGGAAAGAACTCCAAGAGACTGGTATGTATGATTATGGAGCGAGGATGTATATGCCGGATATTGGAAGATGGGGTGTGGTGGATCCTCTTGCCGAAAAGATGACAATGCATAGTCCTTATAATTATGCGTTTAATAATCCTATGAGGTTTATCGACCCCGACGGAAGAGCTCCTGTTGATGATCACTTTAATAAATTTGGTCGTTATATTGGAACTGATAATAAAAAAACGAATAATGTTGTTGTGCATACTAATAGTTCTGCTACAAAATTATCTCAATTAAATGGTAATACAGGAGCTGCAAGTCTTTCACAATTAGATTAACGCAAAATTTACTATCGAATTAGGAAAGAGAGTTGCAAGAAATACTGAGAATGGAGTTACTTTTGTTAATGGAGAAACAGTCCCTGATGGAAACATATATTATGGAACTGTAAAGTCTAAGGATAGCCCAAGAACTTTAGCTCATGAATTAGGACATAAGGCAGGTCTCCCACATATTTTTGATACAGAAAGTAAGGTTGAGAATACTCCAAAAAACAAAAAAAATCTAATGAATTCTGGAGCAAATACTATTGAGCCTTTGCAAGATCCAACTGGAACTGATTTAACTCCTTCACAAACAACTGATATTGTAAATCACATTAATATTACTAATGAAAATAGAGAAAGAAAAGAAAAAGAAAAAGAACAACAAAAACTAAATCAAAATCAAAATGCAAATCCTTAATAAATTATTTTTTTTATCAATTTTATTAGCTCTAAATTTTGTCTCATGTCAAAGTAAGATGGTTGTCGATTCGACTTCATATAAAAATTTAGACTCAGAAAAGAAACAGGACGTTGATGAATATCTTACAGATGCTAAAAAGATGATACCAAAAAAAGAAACTGAAATTATATTGATGTTTCAATACAATTGTTTTTTTCAAAAGAAAATAACTATTAACAACAGATATACTAAAGAATTTCCAAAAACTGACAAAATTCACTATGGGCAAAGTACTGTGAATTTTTCGAAGAAATTAGGTAAAATCAAAATAAAATTATCCAACGGGAAATATTTTACAATATTACAGAAAAAAGGATATGATTATATAACAATTTGTTACAACGAACAGTATGAAACTATATATATTCATTACTACGATTTTCCAAAAATTTTGATTGAAGAATAAGGCATGATAGGTTCCTTATAAATAGATTGACATATATTCGTAATAAATCAAAATGCAACTCCATAATAAATTATTTTTTTTATCAATTTTATTAAGCCTAAACTTTGTCTCATGTCAAAGTAAAAAGTTTTATTACTCCAAATATGGAGATTTATCTATTGAAAAGAAACAAGAAGTTAATGAATATTTAGAAGATTTAAAAAAAGATTATCCTAAAAAAGACAATGAAATATTATTGATGTTAGGTTACAATTGTTTTTTGAATCAATCTATTCTAATTAATAATAGTATTAAAAAAGATTTTCCAAAAACAAATAGTAATACTGATGGTAGAACTGTAATGGTTTTGGTAGAGAAAAAAAGAATAATATTATAGAATTTGAAATTTTGAATGGTAAAAAGGTTAAGATTATAACTAAAGAACATTATGATTATATTTCAATTTGTTATAATAAAAATTTTAAAGAATGGTACATAGAGTATTATGATTATCCTCATTTAAACATTACTGAATAATTCCATTCATAATTTTTTAGATGAAGATTAACTAGATGTTTTTATTAGAATATTTTAAACAGCATCATTTATAAAGTAAATGAAACGCCTTTATCCAATTCGGTAAAGGTGTTTTTTGTTATATTGTTAGTATGAAAATCGATTTAGAAGAACCCAAATAGATTACTCCTCAGATCACACTTGACAAAAACAATAGCTACTTGATATTTTATCCCTGTTTTATTAATTATTTTAAATTAAAAGATCGACTTAGTAAACAAGATTTGATTTGTGGTGCGTTTATGATCTATGGTTGGATGCCAACGATCTTAAAAAACATAGATTGTACTGATATAGATAAGATTGTTGATTTGTTTAATAAAGCAAAGTCAAGTGATAATATCCTGACCGAAATTGAGATTGAAAGCTTGAAACCTTTTACAAATAATTCTTTAGTTGGATTATCTAAACTTCTTCACTTTATCAATCCTAATGTTTATCCTATCTGGGACAGTAAGGTATGCAAATACCCCCCTGCTGGCGCGAGCGTCACGCTCGTGCCCGGATAAAGATTAACAATCTATATATAAAATATAAATCCGAGAAGGTACACTTTCTCGGATTTTTATTTTTAGTATTTAAGATTAATGGGCCTGAAAGTAGCTTTGTAGAGAAATATACAAATGGAAATATGGTAGTGTAATAAACTACTGTAATGACGGCCAGAAAATTCTGGAAATAGATTTAAATTTGTGATGTGAATGGCAACGAGTGTGACGCTCGCGCCAGCGGAGGGGGGCTTGAGGGCTAAACCAATAAATGATACAACAATTGAATGGAGGGTTAAAATTGATAATAAATATGGACGTGACTATAGCAAAACTCTTTTAGAAGATGCAGCGGGTATCTTGAGCCAAAATGGAGTAACTTATAAAATTATTGAGGATCCTAAGGCATTGTTTACAATAGAATTAGCTCCAGCAAAAGTTACCGAAGATCCAATTACAAAAGACCCGATTACAACAAATGGATATACTATACCTGATGGTAATACTTATGATGGAAAGGTAGTGTCAAAAACAACTCCAGATTTTAAAAACTTGATAAATAATAATTATAAAGATGTAAAAAATGGTTCAACAGGAAACGGAGGTTATTAACATGAAAAATAAACTATATCTATTAGTTTTATTACTACTTACAATTTGTTGTAGTAATAACAAAAATGAAAATATTTATTCTATAAATATTCATTACCAATATGTAATTTTTAAAATGAATAGCTTGAATACTTACGACATGTATGTTGAGAATTTTTTAAATATTAAAAATAATACCAAAGATACTTTGATTATTCCACATAAAGACATTAAAAGTCTTTTAAAAATGGTTTACAAAAATGATTCTATATCATTGAAATTTATGTCAAATAGCGATATTAAAATAGCTCCATTGGATTCTATTGATTTGAATTGCGCTGTAAATTTGAATGATGCCATAAAAAAAATCCCTACTACGGTAGATAAAGAAAATTATAAAATTTATAACAAATATTTAAAAAAATATTTGTCAAATAGTGATGATTATGAAATAATTAGAACTACAAAATTTGGAATTTTTAAGGAAAAATATTTGAAATAAATTTAAAAACAGACAAGATGTATTTCCCCTTGGCTGGCGCGAGCGTCACGCTCGTGCCCGAATAAAGATTAACAATCTATATATAAATCCGAGAAGGTACACTTTCTCGGATTTATATTTTTAGTATTTAAGATTAATGGGCCTGAAAGTAGCTTTGTAACAGAAATATACAAATGGAAATATGGCAGTGTAAGAAACTACTGTAATAATGATGACCAGAAAATTCTGAAAATAGATTTAAATTTGTGATGTGAATGGCAACGAGTGTGACGCTCGCGCCAGCGGAGGCAAGCTCGTTTACAAATGAAGCTGTTGCAGAATCAGTTATTAAATCGACAATAAGAAGTAATCGAGCTGCAATTAAATCGTGGTTAAATTCGGAAGCTACGACCAATCTTAGATTAGAATATAATGGAGTAAATAATATAGGTTGAGGAATAATGAGAAGTACTGGTGTTGTTAATGATTTGAGTAATGCTAGAATAATTCTTAAAGCAAATGGAAATGGTAATTATTTTATATTAACAGCATTCCCAAAATAAAATAAAAAAAATAATAAAGAATATGGACTTTAAAAAAAAATTTCCAAATTTATATCAGTTTTTTGGAGCATACTTTCCAGATGCAGATTTTGAAGATCTTACGGATGAACAAATTGTCTCAAATTATGTTTTAAAACACAAAGAGTTAAATAATCATCAAAAGATTGATAGTCTAAAAATAGATATTGACGGGTTAATTGGTGATATACTTTCTTACTGGCAAGAAGTTGGAGATGAAGCTAATCGTTATTTTGAAAACTCTAATGATGCTTTAGAATGGTTAATGATGATAAAAAAAGAATTGAATGGCTAATTTTGACTTTTATCACTAAAGAATAAATAGATCCGAGAAGGTATACTTTCTCGGATTTTTGTTTTAGTATTTAAAAGACTGAAAGTATTTTTTTGTGGAATCTTATAATTGAAATTTAATACTACAAAAAAATTACTATAAAGATGATCAGGGAATTTTTGAAGTACGTTTAAATTTGTAATGTATGAATGGGCAACGAGCGTGACGCTCGCGCCAGCGGAGGGAAGCACCAAGGCCAATTTATGGGTAAAACTAATTTTAGTTTTTATCCAGTAGGAAATAATGTTGTTGTCATGGCTTTTGATTCCAAATCTGTTTCTTCTTATTCACTTAATAAGGGGAGAGGGAGTAAATATTCCGAGAGTTAATGGCGTTGGTCCTAGTCAAATCACAACAAGACAAACGTACTTTTGGTGAGTATATAAAAATAATATGATTAATAATAATGAAACAAATGGTATTTTCTTTTTTAGTAAGTTCAGTAGTGGCAGTTAGTTGTACTGTAGGTAAAAAAGATGTAATCGGTAAATACTCCTATAAAGGAGATCAAGTTGTAGATTCGTTAATTTTGAAAGATGACGTCTATATACATAAAATTTTTGATAAAAATTCTCAGTTAATGTATGAAGGACGCGATAAATGGGTCTTGGAAAAAGATAGAATCACACTCTTTGGGTTTTATAATAATGAGAATAGCTCGTTGGAGGAACCTTTGTCGAATGAAGATGCAAAAAAATTCGTGATGATTGTGTCTTTTCCTGTCTTTAAACAAGATAAAGATGTAATAATTGAAGTAAATTCGGATGAAAATATATTATATAAAATGAATAAATAATTGTATGTAGCTCAAAGAAATGAGCACTTAATTTTGTACAAAAATCTAATTAATTCTCCTACATTTAAGAAAAATAGTTCAATGGATGTAAATTGTATAACAAATTTGAAACAAAAGGTTTCAAAATATCCTGAAGAACAACAGGCTGATAGTTTAGAATTTAATATATATAATATAAATGATAATAAACCATTGAAAGAACTGTGGATTATGAAATACGAAATACTAAAAACTTTATGATCTTTAAGGATGCTTCAGAACAAAGTGATTCTGCAAAAAACACTTTGTAATAGATAATCTTCCTCAGCTTGCTTTCTACCGCTGGCGCGAGCATCGCGCTCGTGTCGATAGACAAAAACAAACCCTCCCAATTTGCGAGGGTTTTGTGTTATAATGAGTAATATTTTTAATTTTGAGTGCTTGAATAAGCCATTTACAATAGAATGCAGATGTTTTCATTTTCGGAATCAAGTTTTTTGATGTCGCTAAAACGGTTGAGCATTGCCGGATTTTTAAAGATGTTTATTTCCTCAGTTTTTCCTAGAAGATAACCGATAATGGTTCCTAAAATCTTAGCAATATTTTGGCTACTTCCATATAAGGATAAGGAAGCTTTTTGCCATTGAATTTACTAATGCCATATTTTTTCTATATTAGGAGAAGTATATAGTAAAGATAATGCTGATAAACCCAATACCTCCGGATGGAGGCATGTTATACAAAGAAACCGATATGGCTCAGCTATTTCCTGAGCCTTTCAATGCAATAACTGCTGTATTTTTTTTAGTCATAGCCATTTTCTGGACCATTAAATTGAAGGGTCGTTTTAAAGAATATCCTTTTTTAACCTACTGTTTAGTTTTATTGTACATTGGTGCCATAGGCGGAACTATTTACCATTCTTTCAGGCAATGGCCGGTATTTATCATGATAGATTGGATGCCCATTATGCTGCTGTGTCTGTCTGCCGGATTTTATTTTATAGCAAAGAGCACCAAATGGTACTATGCTGTTGTAATGGTTATTGTCTATGTGATCCTTATGTTGGGTTTGAGAAATTGGATTTTGGTCGATAACGTTGCTCTCTTTATCAATATCAATTATGCGATCATGGCTTCATTTGTGCTTTTTTCGGTAGTAAGGTACTTGATGTATACAAAGTGGAAAGCCGGAAAATGGGTGGGTTTTGCTTTATTGTCGTTTGTTTTCGCACTTATTTTCCGTATCGCTGATCAGTGGGGGTGGTTGAGTTTCGGAACCCACTTTTTATGGCATACTTTCGGAGCGGCAGCCACATTTTGCATGTTTAATTATATTTATCTTACGCAGAATACAATGAGAAAAAAATAAAGAGTTTACATTTTCTTTGAATTCTAATTCATTCATAAGTGTGTTTAAACTTAACCACAAAATCACAAAAGTTTTATCATTTAAACCTCTTCGGTTTGTGGTTTAATAAAAATTTAAACATTTTTTTGTGAAATTCACAGTGTGATTCTTTTACGTTTGCAAGAAAGATGATTTACTTATATTTGTCGCAAAGCAAATTTAAATGTTCAAAAAAGTAAGCGCTGTATTTATTCTTGGCTTTTATACGGTTTTTTGTTCGGCCCAACAGGTTCGACCTTCCCAATCATCTGAAATTTACCGTGAACTCAAAACACTTAAACAGCTGCCTAAAGTTTTATACCTTGCGGCTCATCCCGATGATGAAAATACAGGATTGCTTTCCTGGCTAATCAACGATCAGAATGTTGAAACGGGCTATCTGTCTTTGACAAGAGGTGATGGGGGTCAGAATCTATTAGGCACAGAGCAGGGAGCTGCATTGGGTTTAATCAGAACGCATGAGCTTTTGGAGGCAAGAAGGTTAGATGGGGCCCAACAGTTTTTTACCCGGGCCATTGATTTCGGGTTTTCTAAAAATACGACCGATACTTTCAAACAATGGGATGAAAATAGCATTATAGCGGATGTAGTTTGGGTCATCCGTCAATTCCGTCCGGATGTTATTATTTGTCGATTTCCTCCAACTGCAGCGGCAGGCCACGGACAACATGCGGCTTCGGCCGTGGTTGCGGAAAAAGCCTTCAGGCTGGCAGGTGATAAAACTGCTTTTCCTGATCAATTAAAATATGTGAATGTATGGCAACCTAAACGCGTATTGTGGAATACTTTCCGGTTTGGTGGGGTTAATACAACTTCTGAAAATCAACTGAAAATTACCGTTGGGCAATATGATCCGCTGCTGGGAATGGGCTATGGTGAACTGGCAGGATTAAGCAGAAGCCTACATAAGAGCCAGGGAGCAGGAACACAGTCTGTAGCCGGAATCAAAACTGAATATTTTTCTCATGTTATCGGAGAGCCTGCAAAAGCAACACTTTTTGACGGAGTCGTTAAAACCTGGACCTCAAAAGGAAACGCTGACATTGACCGGGCATTAGATCAAATTATTTCCACCTTCAATTTCAATAATCCTGATCTGAGTCTACCTGCTTTGCTTGCCTTACGAAAAAAGGTTATGGCACTTCAGGATGCAGAGCTGAAAAAGGATAAAATTACATCTCTCGACCATATCATTCTGAGCTGTGCCGGATTTATGGGCGAGGTGGTGACGAATCAGGCCGAGGCCGTAGCCGGGGACCATTATAATTTCAGGTTAAATCTGATTTCAAGAGCTGCTGATCCTGTTGTTTTAGAAAATGTACAATGGTTACATCAATCAGAAAGCTTCAATAGAAAACTGTCAAAAGATTCTTTAATTACCATTCAGCATAACATTCAGATTCCTGCAGATGCGGCACTTACAGAACCTTACTGGTTGGCAAAACCTCCCGCCAACGCAGCAACTTTCTCTGTTCCGAATGATACTTTAATTGGTTTGCCTGAGGCGGAGTCATCCCTGAATGTGTTGCTTGGTTTAAAAATAGGCTCGGAAAAGTTTCGGGTTAAACTTCCTTTATCTTTTAAGAAATTAGATCCGGTACGTGGTGATGTGGTCGAAGGCCTGCGTATTGTTCCAGCATTGGAACTGAAATTTATACAACCCCTGTATGTGGTTAAAGAAAATGAAGATTTGCATTTGAGTTTAAATGTTAAGGTGAATTCCAGCAAAAACTTCAATAAAGGTATCCTCAATCTCATGTATAACGGAGAGCGAGTAGGTAACGCGGATATTAGTTCGCTCAATGGAAAAGATACTACCATCGATTATGTTATTCCAAAAACGAAACTGGCTTCAATTAATTCATCCCGCTTGCAACTGGAAGCCAATTTTGTTGCAGATGGAGTTACGTATAATAAAAAGCAAATATTAATTCAGTATCCGCATTTACCTTCCTTACAATATTTTGCACCTGCCACTGTAACCGTCATGAAAGGCGATATTCAGGCGAAGGTTAAAAAAGTGGGGTATATAGAAGGTGCAGGTGATTTCATTCCTGACTTCCTACGCATTGCAGGTATCCAGGTAGACGTCCTGAAAGATGAAGATTTTTATGGCAATATAGATGAGTCTGCCGGAAACGGGAGTCAGAGCAAGCTGTCGCAATACGATGCCATCGTACTTGGGGTTCGCGCTAATAACACAGAGAAAAAACTGGGTCGCTGGATGCCTTTTCTATGGTCTTATGTAAAAACAGGAGGTAATCTGGTGATGCAGTATAACACCAACCAGGATACAACCGTTGATAAATTGGGGATATACAATTTCAGTATTGCCAATAAACGGGTTACCGAAGAAAATGCTGCGGTTACGTTTTTAAACCCTGATCATAAGTTACTGAACTTTCCAAACAAAATTACTCCGGATGATTTTAAAGGCTGGGTGCAGGAGCGTGGTGCCTATTTCCCTGCACAATGGGATGCAGCGTATGAACCGCTTTTTGAAATGCACGATACCGATGAAGAGCCTCTTCAGGGATCTACTTTATATGCCAAATACGGTAAGGGTAATTTTATCTATACGCCGTTGGCATTTTTCAGACAGCTGCCTTCAGGGAATGTGGGGGCGGCACGTTTATTTTTTAATTTTTTAAGTGCACAGAAAAACTGATGAACAAACAACTTAAAAACTGGAATATCTGGTACATACTATTAGCAGTAGCATTAGTATTCCAGATCGCATTTTATTATTGGTTTACTAAATTCTGGGCATGAGTAATATAGATTGGACAGTTCTCATTTTTACACTGGTTGCAGTGGTGGTTTACGGCGTATTCATCGGCCGGGGCCAAAAAAACAACGAATCCTACCTGAAGGCAGATAATAAAATGCCGTGGTACATTGTGCTGATAGGTATTATGGCTACGCAGGCTAGTGCCATTACATTTCTTTCAGCACCGGGCCAGGCCTATACTGACGGTATGCGTTTCGTTCAGTATTACTTTGGTTTGCCTTTGGCGATGATCGTTATCTGTATTACCTTCATCCCTATTTTTCAGCGCCTGAATGTGTATACGGCCTATGAATATTTAGAAAACCGTTTTGATAAGAAAACAAGGGTACTCACTTCATTGCTTTTTCTTTTTTCCAGGGGTTTGTCAACAGGAATCAGCATTTACGCGCCGAGTATCATCTTATCAAGCGTTTTAAACTGGAATATTTATTTGACCAATGTTTTAACGGGCGGCATTCTGTTGATTTATACCTATGTTGGCGGTGCAAAAGCGATCGCTCACACCCAAAAATTGCAGTTTCTCATTATTTTGGGAACAATGGCTTTTGCTGGGTATCTGCTTATCGAGAATATGCCGAACGGAATCGGTTTTAAGGATGCGTTGTATCTGGCGGGGAAATCAGGCAAGCTCAATGTCATTACCACAGAATTCGACTGGAAAGACAAATACAATATCTGGAGTGGATTGATTGGCGGTTTTTTCCTGGCTCTTTCTTACTTCGGGACGGACCAGAGTCAGGTCGGGAGGTATATTACGGCCAAAGACAATACCAATGCAAAAATGGGTTTGCTGTTGAACGGATTGGTTAAAATTCCGATGCAGTTTGCCATTCTCCTGATCGGTGCCCTGCTTTTCGCGTTCTTTTCTCTGAAACCGGCTCCGATTTATTTTAATGAACGTTCTTATCAGTATTTAAAGGAAACAAAACCTGAACAGGCTGCGGTTTTTGAAAAAGAACATCAGGATTTGCAAATAAAATTTAACGCAGAATCAAAAGAAATTTTAAAGCTAAAAGAAACTCATTCTCCCCGGCTCAACAAAACAATTCAGGATTTTAAAAATACGCAAACTGAGGTAAAAGCATTGCACGGAAGGGTAGAGGAAGCAATTAATAAATCAAATTATAATGCAGAGAAAACGGATACGAATTACATTTTCCTGTATTTCGTAAAAAATAACCTGCCTGTAGGAATGATCGGTTTACTGTTTGCCGTCATTTTTCTGGCAAGCTGGGGTTCCATTTCGGCAGCACTGAACTCCCTCGCCGCCTGCTCATTAAAAGATGTTCATCTGATATTCAGAAAAGATATTCCTGATGAGAAAACCGAATTGAAATACAGTCGCCTGCACACTTTGGCCTGGGGCATTTTCTCCATCGGGGTAGCCATGTTTGCCACGCAAATGGGTTCGCTTATCGAAGCGGTGAATGTATTGGGTTCACTTTTCTACGGCCCGATTTTAGGGATTTTTCTGGTTGCATTTTATTATAAGAAAATCAACGGCGCGAATGTATTTATTTCTGCCATTGTATCAGAAATTACAGTAATTGCCGTTTACCAGTTGGATATCATTTCTTTCCTCTGGCTTAATGTAATCGGCGCAGCGGCAGTCGTTATATTTTCTGCAATTGGTTTAGTATTTTATAAGCCGAAAGATGTAAATTCGTAAACAACAAATAAACAAACAAATTATTATGAAAACAATGATTAAATCTGTTACTGTAGTTTTTGCTGCAATGACGCTTTCAGTAAATGCTTTTGCACAGGACACTAAAAAGCCTGCCAGCCCTCCGGCTACTGCTACAGGAAAAATTAAAGATGCCACCATTACCATAAACTATAGCAGTCCTTCTGTTAAAGGGCGTACCATCTGGGGTGGTTTAGAAGCTTACGATAAAGTTTGGCGTGCGGGAGCTAATGAAGCAACTACTTTTGAAACGGATAAAAATATTACCGTTCAGGGTAAACCGCTGCCTGCAGGGAAATACAGCTTCTTCCTGATTCCTAAAGAAAGTGGAACATGGACTGCTATTTTCAATAAAGAGCCTAAACAATGGGGTGCTTACAAATACGAACAAGCAAAAGATGCTTTACGTGTTGATGTAAAAACAAAAGCTTTACCGGCAACACAGGAAAATTTAGTGTATAAAATCAACAGTAATGGATTCACAATGGATTGGGATAAAATCTCAGTTCCTGTGGAGATCAAATAAATTGAGATACAAGAACAAAAAATCCCGGATCATCCGGGATTTTTTTTGTTTAAATTGATCTTATAACAAACATCACTATTATAAATTTCAGTGATATAGTCCTTCTTGTTTTGCAATAACTTTATAATGTGATCAATTACTTTAATTATTTTTTGGGATTACTTCAAGACCGTTTATTTTTCCAACAGGGGCAATCTTAATATGTTTATCTCCTTTGGTCACATAAAAATAATAGGTACTGTTAATATCGATCATATAGATTTCAGTTGGTCCTTCAGATTCTGAAGTGATGGTATAATTGTATTTCAGGTTTTGAGTGTCAATTCTTTTTTTTATCATACGACCCTGGCCTATTCCAAGACCGACAAACAATGCGAGGAGTTCAATGGAGACAAGTATTGAAAAAATCGGGATCATGATTTTTTTCAGCTCCTTCTTATCTGTTTCAGGGTTTATTTTATAATTTCCTAACAGCTTTTTGCTCCAGCTTTTCTCTCTATTCTTTACAAGGATTACCTGCAATAAAAAGAAAATGAGCACAACAGAAAAAATAACGATTATCAAAATCGGACTGGAGGCCATGTCAGCAATCGGACTTATAAGAATATCTGTTATGGACGAGTATTTCAAAATATTAATATCTAATTGATAAAAAAGGATACTTTCCTTTAAAAGTCCAAGAATAATAAGATATAAATATCCCAATGGCAATAATCCCTGAATTTTTTCTAAATATTTCATGCAACTAAGATATTGTTTTTATGACTACAGAATGTGTAATACTTAATTAATTTTTATGTTGATGATTAAACCTCACGGAAATATTATTGATTATGTTTCTACTTATGGGATGATCAAAAATACAATTTAAACAAATGATATAATTTTGCTTTCTGATGCCTGTTTTTTGAGTTATACTGAAATACGAAATCGGCGAGTTTGAGGTTGGGTTTGTAAAAAATCTATCAAAGTTTAATTTGATAGATTTTATCCTTAATTTTTTTACTTTTAATAAGCTATCCCCAATATCCACCGAACCCCAAAAAGATCTGTTATTTCGATGAACCGTTGTTTTTCCACCTCCGGAGAAGAACTTTCTTTATCTTTAGCAAGCCGCATTATAAGCCTAGACCGTTCGGATGCATCCTGACAGGGAAAATAAATTGCAAGTTGGTTGCCCGTTTGGTAACCTTCATCATGAACAAGATCGGAACCATGAAGAACGATGCGTTCAGAAATTAGAGAACCACTAATCACCGGTTTATTGTAATATTGATTCAGAGGTATTTCCAGTAATTCAAAAAAAAGTTCTCCTCCAAAACAGGATTGATAAAAGGTAAATGCTTCTTTACAGTTTCCCGTTAACGTTATGAATACTCCAAATCTTGCAGATTCATTTTGATGGTTAAGCATATAGTTACGTTAAGCATCCGGAATTTCAGGCTCCACAAGCCTTTTTAATTTTTCAAGAGACTCCTGCCAGCCCAGATAGCACATTTCTGCAGGTATTTGTTCAGGAATACCGGTTTGTTCAATTCTGATTTCTGTTCCGCACGATACTTTGCCGAATGAGACTGTAGTAGTCATTTCTCCCTGCAAAGCCGGATTATCAAAATGCTCAATATATTTAAGAAACTGCCCTTCTCTGATCTCAGTATAGGTACCACCGAAAGAATGTCCGTTACCGGTGCTGAAATTAATAAAAGTCATTTTAAACTGTCCGCCTTCTTTAAAATCTGCCTGCTGAACAGTGCATATAAATCCATAGGGTGGAATCCAGGAAGCATAAGCTGTTACATCGGCAAATGCGCGGAAAACTTTTTCCGGAGCTGCCTGGATTATTCTGTGTAATGAAACGCTGTTGTTTGTCATTTTTTCTGATTTTAGAGGTTTGAATATATTTTTGTTTTTTTTTAATTATCCAAAGATTTATTGTACTGAGGGGATTTTATCATAGGAAGCGGCTAATTCTTCTTTTCGGACATTCCATTTCCGGAAGCGATAAGAGACCATCAGTACTACCAAAAATACAAGTGGCATCAACATATATCCCGGATTACCGTCAACACATGCATGGCTTATAAAAGCAAATATCAGGTTAAAAGCCAGACCGGCATAGGCCCATTCTTTTATTTTATCAGGTACCTTATTAAATGATATGGCCACAATTCCTAATATCTTACAGATAATTAATGCGTAGGCAAAATAGTCCGGATACCCCAGGGCTTTTGTTCCTGCATTTACATATTCGGGTGCAAACAATAAAGTTGCAGCAGGCATAACGCCTTCCCAAAGGATCAGTACAATGGTAGCTGCCCAGAAAATTATTTTATTCTTTTTCATGTTTAAGGATTTAGTAATTATTAATTATTTGATGATTCTGCATATTTTACAAAATTGTCCAGAATAGCCTGCCAGCCCTGTTTCTGAAATTCGGGATCATTCTCGGTTTCAGGATCAAAGCTTGTTGTTATCAATGTTTTTTCGTTTTGTATATCGAAGATGGTAGAGGCTGTTCTTCCATCAGCCATGGTATAACTTATTTCCCTGTTTGGGTCAACCTTATCGTAAGTACCGGAGAAATCGAAACCGAAACTTCCATCCCTGGCTTCCATTCTGTTTGTAAATGTACCTCCGACTCTGAGATCATTATTACTACTGGGACAATGCCAGCTTGGGTGTGCCGAATTCCAGTTCATAATATCTTCCGGTGAATTCCACATTTTCCATACTTTTTCCACAGGAGCATTAACTTCGGCCTGTACCTGAATTTTTTGTTCGTTTTTCATTGTTTTAATTTTTTGTTGTTATTGTTATGACAAAGATCGAACAGATAATAAAAAAACGGGTGTTGTAAAAACGACAACCTAAGGGGTGGATTACGACAAAAATTATAAGTATCTTTATCACAAAATAAAAGGTATGCAGATATCAGTTTTTGTTCCTCAATATGGTACCATAGAAGCCATAACCCCGGCATTCAGGACTTTTCATACTGCGAATGAGTTTCTTTCCGTATTTGGGAAAAAGCCAATCTTTAAAGTAGAATATGTAGGATTAAATGAGTATGTTCCTGCTAATAGCGGAGAGTATACGATAAAGACAAACAGGCTCCTTCAGAACGTTACCCATACGGATCTGCTTATCATTCCTCCTACCTTTGGGGATATGGAGGAAGGCATAGCGGCAAATGCAGATGCAATTCCCTATTTCAGGAAACTTTATTTCGAAGGAACAAGCCTTGCCAGTTTATGTGTCGGAGCCTTCCTTCTTGCAGAAACAGGTCTTCTGGACGGCAGTAAATGCTCTACCCATTGGGCTTATATTAACGAGTTTAAAAATAGGTATCCGCAGATAGAAGTAGAAGACGGGGCCATTATAACAGAACATGATAATATTTACAGCAGTGGTGGAGCGAGCAGCTTATGGAACCTGATACTATATCTTGTAGAAAAATATTCCGACAGGGAAACTGCTATTATGATCTCAAAATATTTTGCCCTGGACATAAGCAGGGATAACCAGTCGCAATTTGCCATTTTCCGTGGTCAAAGAAGCCATACGGATGAACAGATTAAAAGTGTCCAGGATTTTATAGAAGATCATTATGAAGAGAAAATGACGGTTGAAGATCTTGCTGCCTATGCCGGTATAGGACGCCGTACCTTTGAAAGAAGGTTTAAGGATGCCACAAACAATACTCCTGTAGAATACATACAGCGGGTACGCATAGAGGCTGCTAAAAAGTTTTTTGAAGCATCCCGGAAAAATGTTTCGGAAGTAATGTACGATGTAGGCTATACGGATACGAAGGCATTTCGTGATATTTTCAGAAAAATCACCGGACTTACCCCCATTGAATACCGGAATAAGTTTGCCAAAGTTTATTAGGCCATAGCATCAGGTTTTTTTACAATAAGCCTGCAAAAGGTATTGATTATAGATACAATTTCAAAAGAGATTAATTTTTGCTCAACGAGAAAGTTACTAGTAAGGAGTTTAAGATTATAATATGAAATAACACTATCAGATTGAATATCTTTATGATAATACACTTAATAATGAAAAAGTCTTGGTAATGTCATATAATGTTATTAGCTTTATAATGAATTCTGAATTCTGAATGACAATATTATTACACCTCACTAAATTTATTTAATCATGAAAGAGCAAATCTTTATCGTTGCGTTGTCTCTGGGAGCAACTGCCTTAGGAACCCACCGGGTTATGGCACAAAATTCAGAGCAGGTGAGTACATCAGTCAATATTATTTTATCAGACGTTATTGCAATGGATATTGGCTCTGCTGCTTCAGAAGGTGCCGTAGATTTTAATTATTGGAGCACAAAAGATTATAATTCATCAAAAAATGTGACCGTTCCCAATAGTTTAGTCATTATTTCCTCTAAAAATTTTGATGTAAAAGTAAAATCTGAAGGGGCACACTTTGTAAATGGCGCAAACGTTATTCCTGTAGATATATTACAAGTAAAAGCGATACCAGGCGGAAGTTTGGTGGGAACTCTGAATGAGGTCACTTTATCTCCAAATGATCAGGTATTGGTGAGTAATGCAAGTTTGGGTACCAAACAGTCTTTAAATATTGCTTACTCTATTTCTGCGGAAAATGCATCCAAGGTACTTTTAGGAAAACCACAAGGAACTTATACACAAAAAATAACTTATACTGCCACTGCATTGTAAGTAAATATCAATTTTAAATAGAAAAGCCCTCGATACTACAAAAGTATCGAGGGCTTTTCATTTATCATATGAGTAAATCTTGTAGTTATTTTACTACATGAACTTCCGTTTTCCACTACAAAGAAACTTTTAGCACCACTATAAATTTGCAGTATACAAAAGATAACAATTAAGTAAAAAATAACAATAAAATATTACCACCATGAAAAAACAAATCGTAATCACAGCCTTAACTTTTGGAGCAATCATATTTGGAACTAACAATGTTCAAGCTCAAAATACAACTGCAACTACAACCGTAAACATTACCCTGAACGACGTAATATCTATTGACGCGGGAAGTACAGCCATTGGTAATACGGTTGATTTTAACTATGTTACTGCAGCAGACTATAATTCTGATCAGACGATTACTAAAGCCAACTCTTTAAAAGTAACTTCAACGAAGAACTTTAATGTTAAAGTAAAAGCAGGGGGTGCTAATTTCATGAATGGAACGAACTTAATCCCTGTCAATGTTTTGACCATCAAAGCAGCTACAGCTGCCGGAACCATGGGGGGAACAAAAAATGCTGTAGTTTTATCTGCAACTGATCAGAATTTAGTTACAAATGCCCCACTGGGAAGCGCATTAACACTGAATTTGGATTACACTATTCCAGCTGCAAAATCATCATCATCTGATATTTTAGGTAAACCGGCCGGAACTTATACTCAAACAGTAACTTATACTGCAACAGCTTTATAAATTAATTTTTCATATTAATATTTTGTGATTTGGTGTTTCGAAGGCTTCCTCAGGAGGCCTTTGATTTTATATATATTGTACCGGTATAAATACAATTCAAAATCCGGGAATAAGTATCTGTCAGATGTAAGGTAGAATCTTTGTTTTAAATAACAATGATAACACATTTACCAACCTATAAATATTTTTTGTGAAAACCTAAATAAAAATTATACGCAAACGGTAGTTTATATTGCGACAGCCTTATAATAGAAATTACAGGAATTTATATACTCCCTCAACAATTAGAAAGTGTTGAGGGCTTTACTATTTAAGTTAAATGAATAAACCTTGTAGTTATTTTACTACATGAACTTCCGTTTTCCACTACAAGGAAACTTTTAGCACCACTATAAATTTGCAGTATACAAAAGATAACAATTAAGTAAAAAATAACAATAAAATATTACTATCATGACAAAACAAATCGTAATCACAGCCTTAACTTTTGGAGCAATCATATTTGGAACTAACAATGTTCAAGCTCAAAATACAACTGCAACTACAACCGTAAACATTACCCTGAACGACGTAATATCTATCGACGCAGGAAGTACAGCCATTGGTAACACGGTTGATTTTAACTATGTTACTGCAGCAGACTATAATTCTGATCAGACGATTACTAAGGCTAACTCTTTAAAAGTAACTTCAACGAAGAACTTTAATGTTAAAGTAAAAGCAGGAGGTGCTAATTTCATGAATGGAACGAACTTAATCCCTGTCAATGTTTTGACCATCAAAGCAGCTACAGCTGCCGGAACCATGGGGGGAACAAAAAATGCTGTAGTTTTATCTGCAACTGATCAGAATTTAGTTACAAATGCCCCACTAGGAAGCGCATTAACACTGAATTTGGATTACACTATTCCAGCTGCAAAATCATCATCTTCTGATATTTTAGGTAAACCGGCCGGAACTTATACTCAAACAGTAACTTATACTGCGACTGCTTTATAATAAAAACACATTTATATATAAATATGCCCTCAATACCGGTAAAGTGTTGAGGGTTTTCTATTTAAACCAGATGAATAATACTGTAGTTATTTTACTACATCAACTTCCTCTTTCCACTACAAAGAAACTTTTATCGCCACTGTAGATTTGTAGTGTTCAAAGAGAGCAAATAAACAAGAATAAAAATTAATAATACTACCATGACAAAACAAATCGCAATCGCAGCCTTAACTATTGGAGCAATCATGTTAGGATCTAACAATGTTCAAGCTCAAAATACAACCGCAACCACAACCGTAAACATTACCCTGAACGATGTAATCTCTATTGATGCAGGAAGTACTGCAATAGGAGGGACAGTTGCCTTTAACTATGTTACTGCAATGGACTATAATTCGGAAAAAACAGTGGCTCAGGCCTCGGCTTTGAAAATCACCTCAACGAAGAACTTTAATGTAAAGGTAAAAGCAGGTGGCCCGACTTTCGTCAATGGTTCAAACTCCATCCCTGTAGATGTTTTGACAATTAAAGCCGCAGCAGCTCCTGGAAATATGGGCGGAACAAAAACTGATGTGATTTTATCAGCAGGAGAAAAAACTTTAGTAGCAAACGCTCCTCTCGGAAGCGCATTAACACTGAATCTGGACTATACCATTCCAGCTGCAAAATCATCATCTTCTGATATTTTAGGTAAACCGGCCGGAACTTATACGCAAACAGTAACTTATACAGCGACTGCTTTATAATAAAATTTTTAGTTTGTAAAGGTCCATTTTGATGCGTTTTCAGTAGTTTTGGGAATCTTTATTATTAAACTATTTACACCATGCACAAGTTCATTTATCTTTTCATTTTCTTTATCCTCGCGGGATATTCCTCACTTCTGGCACAAAGTATTTCTATGTCGCCTACACGGTTGTTTTTTACAGGTAATCCAGGTGAAAAAGTAACAAAGACAGTCACGCTTCAAAACAGCTCCGATAAGGATTATGTTTTTAATCTCAACTATAAAGATTGGGTTCGAGAAGAAGACGGAAATAAGGTTTATCTTGAAGCAGGCAGTTCAAAAACTTCCAATGCGTCCTGGATATCTACCTTAGAAAATACTGTAACAGTTCCTGCAAAAAGTACAAAGGAAATTGTAGTAACCATGCAGATTCCTGCAAATGCATCAAAGTCTGCCGTCACAAACAGTATGTTGTTTTTCACCCAACTTCCTCAGCAGGCTGATAAGGCACGTATTCAGAATGGTATTGGTATTATCACCTTATTTGAGGTGGGACTCCACATCTTTTATACTCCACCGGGTAACCACGTAAAAAGTTTGGATATTACCAATATTTCAGAAGCTAGTAATGAGAATGCAGCGAACAGAAAAGTCGCAGTAAGTATCCATAATGATGGAAACACCATCAATGATGCCACCGTTGAGTTTGAACTCACCAATACAGACAGTGGTAAGGAAATAAAATTACCCGCAATTTCCATCTCTATGCTTCCCGATACCAATCAGGTCGTTCAATTTTCCTTGCCAGAGAACATTTCAGGGAACTTCCTTGGCGTGGTTATTATCAAAATGGCAGAATCAAATGATTTACGCGTAGGAGAAAAAAACTTTAAATTTTAAAATTAAGTCTTGAAACCACAGAATGGAATACCGATATCATTGCTAAGAAGAACAATCTTATTTTTTGTAATTGTTTTTCTGCACTTTTCGTTGGCCTTTGCGCAGGAAAAAAAGGATATTCAAATCCATTTTGAAAATGACAGCGTAGCTGTTGAGAAAGGTTCTACTTTTAGCAATTTCCTGGTTATTGAGAATAAAAGTTCTGAAGAGATTACCATTCAGAATATTATACCCAAGGAAAAATATCCGGGATTGCTTTTCTATCCTAAAAATGATTTTATCTTAGGTGCGGGCCAGTCTAAAAATCTTCCTGTGAAACTGATCGCCAACGTGGATTTTATGAAACTTCGGTCCGATGAGATCCAATTCCAGATTTCGTACGTTACCCCGACGATCACCAGAACTGAAAATGCCTCTTTCTTCGTTACCAAAGGCGAGAACAAAAATATTGCAATTTATACAGCTACATATGAAAATTTCATTAACCCTGCTGTGCCCGAATCCTCAATCCTGCTGACTGTAGAAAACCAAGGGTACAGTAAACGAACCGTTAAGATTGATTTGCAATCCATTCCCGATGGTTTGGAAATGATGCCAAAACAACAAACCGTATCTCTGGAGGGCTTAGAAAAACAAACGATTGAGATCAAAATTGCGGTCAGAAAACAGAATACAATTTATCCCGAATTTAATATTAATGCAATAGTCACAGATCTGCTTGATAATAAAATAGTAGGAAGCAACACGCTCTATCTGGTCGTTTTATCGCACAACAGACAAATTGCCCGGGGAAACGAAGCGATGGGCGGAAGTAATTTTGCGGAAATTAGTTATAATGAAAACAGTTCAGGTTTCAATTATTTTCAATTGAGAGGGAATACAGCGTTTCGGGTGACAGATAATTTGAGATCGCGTTTCAATATTAGTGCAGATTACTATCATGAAGATGGCCGTTATAACTTCTATGATACCTGGCTGGAATTGGAGAGAAAAAATACGGTATTACGGGTGGGAAATGTTAATAGCAATGATTACGATTACCCGATTTTCGGTAGAGGAGGGAAAGTTTCTACGAAATTTGGTAAAAACAATCAGATTGAAATTCTTGCGCTTGAAAATAATTATAATTTGTATGGTACTTATTTCCAACAAACAAAAGGATCTACCATGGTGGGTGCAAAATATGGTTTTGGGAATGCTAAATCTTTCAACGGGAAAGTATCCTATATTTTCGACCATGATCCGCGTTTTAACATAGATACACAGGTAGCGAATGCAGTAACTTCATTGCTAATTAATGACAAACACACCATCCGCATGGAGATGGGCCTGAGCCACGAAGAAGGTCTTTCGAATAAAGATGAAAATGCTGGAGCTTTAATGGGAGCCAATTATGAGGGGAAAATAGGGAGATGGGATATACAATCTTTCAATTCCTTTGCCACTAAAAGCTATGCAGGGATCAAGCGGGGATCTTTTTTCTCAAATCAGCGAATCGGTCACCAATTTTCCGCCTCTCAACGCGCTTTTGTACAATATCAGAATTCGCAGGTAGAACCTGAGTTCCTAAGTTTCCAAAGTGAGCCAATCCAACCGGGGAATACCGCTAATTTGCGCTATTATTTCAACAGTACAGAAGCTTTGGGGCTAGGCTATCAGTTTTCTTTAAAGAAGTGGAATTTTCTACTTTTTCCAAAGGTTGAAAACCAGAAAACAGCTAATTTTTATACATCACAGGAGCTTTTTTCATACAAGTTGGAAGCCAATATAAGCACGACATTAGGTGCTCATGGATTCAACCTAACGGCGGAATATTCTTATTCAAAAGAGAACAATAAACAGGACTGGTTCAATAGTCTGAAAACAACTTTATCTTACAGATATAAATCATTTTCCCTTAACGGAACAGCCCAATGGAATGCTACCAGTGTCTTTGATTTAACTTCTTATTACAATGCAGACCATAATTTTGCCAACTACAATGTATACGCCTCGTATAATTTCCAGATGCTCAATCATAATCTGACCGGATCTTTTTCTGCCGGAGCATTCTATTCGGAACTTTATAAAAATTTAAACAGCAATATTACCGGTAATCTGGAATATAAGATTTCGCCTTCCTGGTCCACCACAGGTTATTTTAATCTTTCCGGCTATAAATCTACGGCTGAATATGCAAGCAGCGGCAGTTATTACCAGTTCAGGGTGGGAATTAAAAAATATTTTACCACCGCTACGGCTCTAGGAAATCATAAAGTGGCATTCCAATTCTTTGAAGATAAAAACTATAATGGACTTCTGGAATCCGGTGAATCGGTACTTGCTAATGAAATTGTAAAACTGGATAATTATGTAGCGATGACGGATAAGAATGGAAAAGTTGTTTTTCAGAATGTTCCTGAAGGTACTTATACACTGAAGGTGAACGAAAGTGCGGGCTCCCGGTTGATGACGGATCCTGTCATTATGGTGCACAATAATATCAACCGCAAAATGGGCTTGGTAAAAAACATCAGAGTAACTGGGAAATTAACGGAGATTAAACAAGCTTACGATACTGTAGAAACAGATGTAACAGGGATTGTAGTATATGCAAAAGGGGAAGATGGTAAAATTTATACCGCAGTGGTTAATCCAAAGAATGAGTTTGAGTTTTTCCTCAAAGACGGCAAGTATGATCTCTATATTGAAAATGACAAATACAGCTATACACAACCCACCCAAACCATTTTGGTGACAAAAGAAGGTTACTCAAAAACCGTGGTTTTTGAATACAAGAAGAAAGACACCATCATTAAGGTGAAAAAGTTTTAAATTTAAAAGTATGAAAAAGAAGAGGGCTTTTTTAATAGGAATTTTTACTGTACTTTGCGGATCTACAGCTACGAAAGCTCAGGATGTGTACCTTTCGGTTCCTGAAAATAATATTTTTAACAGGAGCGAATTTACCTCAGTACCTACAAGAGTAATGACGAACGCCAACAGAACAAACTGGGATTATGCCTTTTTAGGGATACTCCCGACAGCTCCTACATTTACCTCTGTTTCGGGACCAACTTTTACCCACTCTTCTTCCTCGCTTACTTTACCCGCTTCCATTCTTCTGTGGCAGTTGGAAAGTATGGGTGGGCAGCTGCCATATACCGGATTAACAGGTTATTTACCAGGTTTTCAGTCGTTCAGTACAAGCGCCATAAAATGGTTTGAACCACCATCGACCAGTCTTGGGGGAGGGTTCAATCGGGGAAATATCAATTTTACATTTAAAATTCCTGCTTCACAATTTACTGCCAATACCTTTCGGGCTGGGAATTACTCCATGGAAATTACTCAAAATTATAATGACTTTACACCACGTAATTTTAAAACTATTTTAGTGATTCCTTCATCTATACGATGGATTACAAACGCTTTAACAAAATACATAGAAATATCTTCTTTGAATGACTATCGCAATACGGGCACGCGGGTATGGGATTTGGGGAATACGGAAATCGCGCATACGGTCGATTTTAATTTTTGGGCAAAAGCTGCTTCCACTAACGTTCAGTTCACTTCCTCTAAAGGTGTTTCAGGAACCAGAAATATAGCAAGCATTAAATTGGGTAGCAATGGCTCAGCTCTCACGACCAAAGCCTTATCTGCCGATTTTCAGAATTTTTCCACGGCTAATTTCAGTGTTGTAGCGGGAAACAGAAATAGCTTCATTCCAGAGCTTCATGTGTCTGCGGAAGATTTTAAGAACTATTTTTTTGAAGCTGGAACTTATACGTTTGAATTGAATTTCAATGCCAGAAGCACAGATAGCTCAATCAATAGTTTACAAAATACGGCTGTTCAGATAAAGGTGCTCCCTCTGTCGGAGATTACCATTCCCAGTTCCGGCCGAAATGTAAATTTCAATTTTAATACCGCTGCCCATTACACCAATGGTCAGTCACAAATGGTTCCAAACCAAATTATGCTTTCCAACAATGAAAATTTCGAGCTCTATGTTAAATCGGACGAAAATTATTTCAAGAAAGGTGGCCTCCAGACCGATATCAATTCCAACATATTACAAATAGGCATAGATGGAAGTTCTGTAAATGTTCCCTTATCCAAAACTCCTCAAAAAATACTTTTTAACGGAGCACCGGTTTTGGACCGGGGACTGAACATAAGATACACCATACCACCTGCAGGTGCTCAAAGTTTGGTAGGAAAGGAAAATACCACTTACTCTATTAATGTTTATTATAGCTTTACGGCAATTTAACAATACTTTAGAGTAGTCAATATTTTAGAATTTCAACTTCAATTTCATCTCTTGTTTTCAATGCCGGCGGAATTCCTTAAAAAGCTCCATAGGCACAAATAAGCTTTATACCTTCAAATAATTCTTTTTGTAAGTATTTCATTCCAATATTTCATGGCTGAGGGTCAATTATAGCGGTTGGTCCAAACACAAAACTGTCCAGGATTCCTAATATATTTTGGTGTCTGGCTATCAATTATTACCGCTTCAGGCACCTATTTTTAATTTGCATCATTGAGCCAGATTCGATCAGTAATCTGATGATATTGTCGCATGCTCCATCTTTTACCTTTTCCGGTAGTGCCGGTAAACGGTTTTACAGAATAGAAACTCTGCCGAAATTTCACGTCATGCAAAGTAAGTTTTAGTTAATAAAATAATGCATTTATTGTTTCCAAATAGATACCATTTCATTTTTCTTTTTACTAATATGATATTTTTTATAACTTGCTAACTCCTGGAAGAAAGGGCTGAACTGTATTTTTTAATCATATTGAAACAATTTACCTTTCTGCCTTCTTCAAAAAAATAATTCAAAAGCTTCTAAAACTGTGATACTTAATTTATGAATGATTTTATCAACGAACTACAATTGAAAATTGAAAGACTCGAAAACGAAATCAATTTTAAGAACGGACTGATCTCGATATTGTCTCATGACTCAAAAGAACTGTTTGGAACCTTTCTGTGGCTGATAGAGGAGCTAGAGCAGAAGACCATAAGTGAGGAAGATTTTTTTAAGTTGTTGCCGCAGGTAAAAAAAGATGCCCAGAAGAATCTGCAAACTATCCAGGACAGCGTTGCCTGGCTAAAAACACAATACGGGGAGTTTAAGATTAGACCCATTAAAATTATGGTGATAGATCTTTTTCACTATTTAAAAGAAAAATATGCTGCTAAATTAAAAGAAAAAAATATTCAATTTTATTTTAAGGGAGATCATAACGAGTTTCTTACAAGCGACCGCCTGTTGATCGAATACGTTTTAGATAAAATTTTTAACAATGCGGTAAAATATTCCTTTCCGGGACAGGATGTTTATTTACAGGTAATTACAGAGAGTGATCAGGTTGTGCTTTCTGTAATTGATTCCGGAATGGGAATCAATGAAAAGTATTTACCTGCGATCTATACGTATGGTAATCCTATATTCCTGGGGACTGCTGGCGAGAAAGGAGCTGGGTTAGGTTTGAAAATTGTAAAAAATTTTATATCCTTGCTGCATGGAAACATCCAAATCATTTCCACTGAAGATAATGGCACTACGGTTTCCCTTTTTTTACATAAATTTATAGAATAATGGGTTTAAAAGTAAACATTCGTATTGTAGTAGCAGATGATCATGGTATCGTTCGGATGGGCTTGATACAAACGATCAAACGATTGATACCCGATGCCATCATTTCAGAAGTAGAGGATTATAAATCGCTGTACAAATTAATTCTGAATGAAAAGCTGGATCTGGCCATTATGGATGTTAATATGCCTAATGGTACTGTTCAGGAAGCAATAGATTACATAAAGATTCACCAGCCTGAATTAAAAACTCTGATATTTTCTTCACAGGATGAAGAGCTGTATGGGATGCGCTATCTAAAAATGGGGGCAGGAGGCTATCTAAGCAAGCTGAGCTCCGCTGAAGTAATTGAGACTGCTTTAACGGCGATGATCAGTAAGGGCCGATATATCAGTGATAATATAAAAGAAGCGATTTTTTTTGAATCATTAACCGGTTCAGGAAAAAATTCTCCCCTTGAAGCACTATCAGACCGGGAATTGCAAATTGCCAATAAACTTGCAGAAGGCCTTCCCCTTAAAGAAATTTCTAATCAGTTGAATCTCCATTCATCAACGATCAGTACTTATAAAAACAGGTTGTTTGAGAAGCTGAAGATACGATCCATACCTGAATTGGTGGAAATTCTCAGGCTATATAATCAGTAAATATTCTATCATAAATTGATTTTGATTCAATGAAATGATGCAATATGCTGCTTTTCTTTCTCCTTATCTGCTTCTTCGTGCAAAGCAGCAGTCAGATCGGGAGAATGACGCATCAATTCTCATACAGAACTGAAATTTTTCGGAATTGATAATAAGCATTTTAATATAGAGTTTCTCTCCGGAATATAGACTCATTATGATCTGTACTCATTTCCAATATTTTCCGACAAATTTCTAAATTAATTTGCTACTAATATAAAATGACCTATTTTTATTACAAAATACTATTCCATGCCGAAAAAAATTATAAGAAATCTTAAAATTGGTGTAGTGATTTCTTTGGTACTTCTGATTGCTAGTTCTATAGCATCTTATATCAGCATACATAAGCAGATGGAGAATAGGGAAAACCTCATAAAAAGTAAAGAATCTATAAGCTTAGCAAAAGATATATTAAATACTCTTTTAAATGCTGAAACGGGAAATAGAGGATATCAGCTTACCGGCCGGGAAAATTTTCTTGAACCTTTCAATAAAAGCAAAGATGAATATCCGTTGCTCGTTTCGAATAAAGATAGGCTTAATCTTAAAAATAAAGATCAGATTAAGGTCTTAAATGAACTGCTAGACGCTTCACAAATGATGATGAAGGAATATGCCTTACTTATTAATAATCGTCAACAAGGAATATTAATGAGTCCGGAAGAACTTGTACAAAACAAGGAGGCTATGGACAGATGTCGCAGACTCGTTCAGAAATTTGTAAAACACGAGGAGGTTCAACTTGCTATAAAAAATGAAGATCTGAAAAAATCTTCCCAGTGGACGGTTTTGTTCATCATTTTTTCAGCTATTGCAGCCATTGGTGTAACCGTTTTTGTTTATATACAACTAAAATCTGACCTTATTCGTCGTGGTAAGTTAGAAAAAGATCTGTTTGATACTAAGGAAATGCTTGAGGAAACAAGTTCAGTAGCCCAGGTTGGAGGTTGGGAGGTCAATATGAAGACCGGAAAGATCTTTTGGTCTCAAAGTACAAGAGAAATTCACAAACTGAAAGATGATCTCCAGCCTACTTTTGAAAATGCCTTAGGATTTTATAAAGGAGAAAGTGGAGAAAGAATAAAATATTTGTTTAACAGGGCAATACAACAAGGAATTCCTTTTGATGAAGAGCTTCAGCTTTTACGTAATGATGGAGTTACGACTTGGGTAAGAGTAAAAGGTATTCCTGAATTTGAAGATGATATTTGTAAAAGGGTTTTCGGAATCATTCAGGACATTGATGCATTCAAAAAAATGTTTCTCGAGGTTTCCCGGAAAGAGGCAATAATGCAATCTTTTGCCACTGATGTTCCTGTTCCTTTGGCCATGTTTGATAAAGACCTTAACTATATTGCTGTAAGCAGCAGATGGAGAGAGGAATTCCGTATGAATAATGTAGATCTTATCGGCAATAATCTATTCACGATATCACCTAATATTACCGAAAAAGGAAAAGAGATCTATGAAAATGCACTATTGGGGAAAACGTATATTAACGGTGATTTTACGCTAAAAGTAGAAGGAAAAGAAGAAATCCAGCATTACGACCTTAAAGTTGGACCCTGGTATCTTACAAAAGATGAAATAGGTGGTGTAATTATTTCCATACAGAATATTACAAATGCTGTAAAGATAAATGAAGAATTGAAAAATGCCAAAGAAACAGCAGATATAGCCAGCAAAGCAAAATCCGAATTTCTGGCCAATATGAGTCATGAGATTAGGACTCCTTTAAACGGAGTTATTGGTTTTTCAGACCTTCTCCTTACGACACCGCTGAATGAAACACAGATGCAATATCTGAATTACATCAATGAGTCAGGAGAAAACCTGCTTAGCATCATCAATGATATATTGGATTTTTCTAAGATAGAATCCGGAAAAATGGAGCTTTTGATTGAAAAATGTGATGTTTATGATATGTTAAGCCAGGTAATAAATGTGATCATTTATCAATCCCAGAAAAAAGATATCGAACTACTTCTCAATATTGAGCCGGGCCTTCCAAAAATACTTTTTATGGATGAAGCAAGGTTAAAACAGATCTTGATCAATCTTCTGGGGAATGCTGTGAAGTTTACAGAAAAGGGAGAGATTGAGCTAAAAGTAGAGAAGTTGCACATGAATGATCGTACAATCGCCTTGCGCTTCTCGGTACGAGATACAGGAATTGGCATCCCTGTTGAGAAACAGAAATATATTTTTAATGCCTTTACTCAGGAAAACAGTTCCATCAGTAAACGATATGGTGGCACGGGTCTGGGGCTTACGATTTCTAACACTATCCTGGGATATATGGGAAGTCATTTGTCGCTGAACAGCGTAAGGGAAAAAGGGTCTGTATTTTTCTTTGACATTGAGATTCCTTACGAGATTCCTCAAGTGAGAGAGGAGGAGGAAATAACTATTAAAACGGCCTTAGTGGTTGATGATAATGAAACCAACAGGATTATTCTTGAGCACATGCTTACCTATAAAAATATCAAGTCTACCTTGGCTTCTAATGGGATGAAAGCCTTAGAGATCTTGTTGAAAGGTGAGAGATTTGATGTTATCCTGATGGATTATCATATGCCTATTATGTCCGGATTGGAAACAATAAATAAAATAACAGAGCTGTTCAATCAGCGAAAAGAGACTTCACCATTTATAGTACTTTCTTCTTCTTCTGAAGAACTGAGCATACTTAATTCAGTTAGAAAAATTGATAATGCACATTTACTTTTGAAACCCATCAAATCACATGATTTATACAAAACTTTAAAAAAAGTAGACCAAAGTTATTCAGTAGAAATTACTAAGGATTATTCTGAGAAAGTTACGCATGTATTTACCTCGGAATTAGAAGTGCTTTTGGTTGATGATAACGTAGTAAATATGGTCCTGAATAATAGGATAATGAAATCTTTTGCTCCCAATATACATCTGACGGAAGCAGTCAATGGACTGCAGGCTTTGGAAGAATGCAGGAAAAAACACTTTTCCATTATCATGATGGATGTACAGATGCCAATAATGGACGGTATAGAGGCAACACGCAATATCAGAATGCTGCCGGGATATGAACATATACCTATCATAGGCATTACGGCAGGAAATGTGTTGGGTGAAAAAGAAAAGTGCCTTGAGGCCGGAATGAATGATTTTCTTCCCAAACCTGTAAAGCAGGCAGATCTTCTTGAAGTACTCAAAAAGTATATTAGTGTTTAGAATCTATGAAAAAAGGAATCAATTTTTTGTTAATATTAGGGGACAATATATTTAATATACGAAATGTATAACGGATTAGGATATAAAAAAAACCGACATCCAAGAGTGAAATCTTCAAATGTCGGTCTTGTGACCTTGACGAGCAAATCTTCAAACACTTTTATCGATGATTTAGTTCGTTTGAGCCAAATTAAACAAGAATTGGCTATTGCGAATTAGCATTTGATTTCTTATAGTTATAGAGTTTTTATAATATAATCTTAAGCATATAAAAAAATCGAAGTTGATATAATTTGACTTGGTTTTACTTCGATTGTCTTTCACATTTTGACTGAGATTTTAAAAAATATGATAAATATTTATAATGAATTTCTATAATTGAAATAGGTTATCTGTCTCATGAAACATTACATAAACCATTCTATTTGCAAAATAAAGAAAGTTTGAAAGTGATAGAATGTAAATTTATAGATGAGTAAAGAAATACATCATATTTTATTTTTTATAAATCTTTGAAAGAAAATCAAACCAAATTCACAAAATTGTCGTATCTTATAGAAGAAATTGCAGAATGAAAATTAATTTTCGTGTGAATAGTGGCTAATCAATAAAGCATAATTTTTTCTTTGCCTTCCGTAATACTTCTACGATAATTATTCACTTTAATTTAAAACTTATGGCAATATTCATTTTTATACTCATTCATTGGTATGCATCTCTTTTTTTTCAGTCGGTTTTTCACCATCGTTATGCTGCACACAATCTTTTCACAATGTCAAAATTTTGGGAAAAGATGTTTTACCTGGGCTGTTTTTTTACTCAGGGTTCCTCTTACATCAGCGCTTACACGTATGGTCTAATGCACCGTTTGCATCATGCACATACAGATAAAACCGAAGATCCACATTCACCTCACAACGATCCTAATCCTTTTGTGATGATGTGGACGACACGAAATAACTATTTTAACCTTTATATAGGAAAAACAGATGCCGCAGAAAAATACAAAAAGAATCTTCCGGAATGGGAGAGGTTTGATAAAATAGCACACAATTATATTACAAGATTTTGTTGGATTGCTGCATATATAATTATTTATGCTTTATTGGCAACGGCTTGGTGGCAATGGCTTTTTTTACCAGTGACTGTAATAATGGGTTCTCTACAGGGAATGGCAGTAAATTGGTGGGCACACAAATTTGGTTATGAAAACTATAAGTTAACAAATACTTCAAAGAATATTTTGCCATTTGATTTTATTTTCTGGGGCGAAGCCTATCACAATAATCATCATAAGCATCCGCATAGACCTAATAATGCAACTAAGTGGTTTGAGTGGGACATGGGATTTCAGACAATGGTTTTTTTGCAGAAACTTAAGATAATCAAAATAAAATATCAATAAACAGATTTTATTTAACCATAATATTCGATTAAATTTTTCTCTATCTATTCTTGCTTAAAAGGATATTTAAAAGGAAGTTTAACGATACTGAAAGAAAGATTTTTAATATTAATTATTGGGAAATCTATTGCGGAAGAGGTATACAGGGGTGATAAATTTATAAAGATAGGAATCTATGAAAGGAACGAGTATCCTAATTTATATGCAGGATTTTTTGATAAAATAAGAAAGCTCTTCACAGGTTTCGGAGGAATGATTGAAATTTCTAAAATTCAGTGGAAAAGGTTGGCGGATGCACTATTGGAAATAATAAAAGCTTCTTATTTCAGGTTGTAGATAGAATTTTGTAATTCAGAAATATTATATCAGATCATAGTCATTGTTGTTTTTAATAAAATAATGTTCTATAGTTTGTTTTGCAGAACTGCATAGGTGTATCAATTCTTTGTACGACAGATCTTCATAAATAAAAGCGCTGGAGATATTAATTACATATTCCGTAACAATTTGAATTTCTACCATTGTAATTTGCCTCGGATCATCTAAAATATCCAAATTAGATTCCTTATTCAAAAAAGGTATTTTCCTGGTGATTGAATCTTTAAATTTATATAAGCGTATAGTATTCATAGGTTTATTTTATAATTAGGGATTTGAAGAATAATAATTCTGATGAATCTTTCATTAATGCGGTGGCTAATCACCTTATTTGAAAATTTGAGAAGGATAGAAGTAACGGTATAGAAATAACCTAAAGACTGTTTATCAAGGCAATTTTAGGTGAACAGTTTCATGCTATTAATTTATGAGGTTAAAATTGTTTTTAAATGGTATTAATCTTTCTTCTATCCTTACCATCAATCCATCTACCTAGCATTGTATGTTCTGAGGGAGATTTATCTTTATTCATGGTCAAAGCTTTTAATATGATATTCCAAAAACTATGCTTTTCAATAAATTCTTCTTTATAGTTTTTTAAGGCCTCAATATATATTCGTTCATACCTTTTAAGTTTATCACTATTTTTGATTTTTGGAATATTTATAATAATGTTCTGCATGATCTCTGATAGATTATGAGGAGAATGGGTTTTGATAAAGTTTAGCTCTATTTTGCAAATATTTAAAAGTGAAATCATGATATGAAAAAACTCATCATACATATTACACATGTTTGCTCTCCAATATAGTAATTCTTCGTTGGGGAGAATTTGATGTCCTAATAGCTCCAGTTTTTCGTAATTGTCTTCAATGGTTTTTACGAAAATTTTATTCTGCTGCCAAAACAAAGAAAAATTAAAGTGGTTTGCTTGTACAGTATTTTCCTTTATGAATTCAATTTGGAGTTTGATATACATAAGATTTTGATATATCTCATTGATAATAGTTTCCCAAAGAATATGTTGAGTCAATGTACAGTTGGTCTTAAAAACCAATCGGGATTTTTTATTTATTTTTTGCAGCTCTTTTAGTATACGAAGAATTTCTTCCAAGTCTTTATTTAAGGCGATATTGGTATTTCTGATATAAAGCAATGAGGCAAATTCAACGTGAGAGATTTTATTCAAGCTGTTTTTTTTATTGAGTAGACGGAATTTAGTTTTTCTTTTATTAAGTTTATGTTTCATTGTAATCATTAAAGGAAGTTATTTATTCTATTGAAATTCCAGACTAAGCCTTGCCATCAGATAACTGACGGTAGATTCTGCACCCTGATTGAGATTTACATTTTTTTCCTCAAGCCCATCATAGCAACCTCCTGTTGCAGGGTTATAAACGATCTGATTCAAATGATTTTTTCCCAAAAACCAGTTGAATGAGTTGTTCATCATTTGTAAATATTTTTCATCATTAAAAATTTTGTAAAAGGCAGATAATGTCAAAACAGTATAAGCAACATCAATAGGCTGTTCTCCACCAATTGGAGTGTCCTTTTCAGTGTTTTCTTTTTGCATCCAGCCTTTATTGGAAATCACTTTTATATTATCATCAATCATAATTTTAGATAACAAAAACTGGAAAGATTCTTCCGCAATTTGTTTGTAAAGCGTGTCTTTGGTTGAAATCCACGCACACAGTAAAGCTTCCGGCAATACGCTGTTTCCGTAGGTCAGATAATTCTCAAACCAATGCCAATCGTCTTTTGCTTCATGTTGATACATTTTCACTAGACGATTTGCTAATTCTTTTAATAAGGGAAGATTTTTTTCTGAGTTTTGATAATGCAATCCTTTAATAATAAAAGCCATTGCTCTTGTAGAATGGATTTTTTCTGCCCAGACAAGATTTTTCTGAATGATTTCCTCTGCATTCTCAGACAATTTCTGTGGCAAAATTTCTTTTAATGAAATTAAATAACCTAAAGCCCAGATTGCTCTTCCGTTGGAGTCGTCCAGATTAGTTTCATAGTTTTGATTAGTGAATTGTTTTTGTTCATTTACATAGTTTAGGAAACTCCCGTCATTATGCTGGCAAAATTTAATAAAGTTTAAATAAATTGAAATCAATTGCAGATCTGCTTTGTCTTTACTGATTTGAAAATGCTTGCAAATAGCAATCATCGCCCGTGCGTTATCATCCAGCGTATATCCTGAATTAATATCCGGTCTACTGATCTTTGAAAACTGAATCATACCGAAATCTGTTGTCATATTTTGAATATGCCCAAGATTGATTTCCGGTAGAGTATAATTGAGTTCTGTTCTATTATTTCTGAATTTCTGAAATAATAAAGCGTGTAAAATAGATGAATTTTCCCAAGCTGTCGGAGCCATTTTTTCCAATGCTTTCTGACGTAGCTCCTCTCGTTTGCTTTCATTTTCTAATAATGTATTTACAGCGACAGACAACTGATTTGGAGCTTCAAAATCAATAATAATTCCGGTATCTTCCTTTAGAACTTCCAGAGCGTGTGGAATTGGAGTGGAAACAATAGCGCATCCGCAGCTGATTGCATAGGAAAATGTTCCGCTCACTGCCTGGTTTCTGTCTTTTGACGTGAAAAGATAAACATCGGTAAGCTGAAGATATTCTAGTAATTCCGGGAGTGGCAGATAATCATTGATAAAGCGGATGTTGTTTTCCAAATGAAGTTTACAAGTGAGATCTTCCAAAAAATCACGATATTTTTCGCCTTCGTGCCTTACTATTGCAGGATGTGTTTTGCCAAGAATTAAAAAAATTACATCAGGATTTTTAGCAATTATTTCCGGTAAGGCTTTCAGTGTCGTTTCAATATTTTTTCCGGAACTTAATAATCCGAAAGTTGAAAGAACCTTTTTGTTTTTAAGATTATACTTTTCTTTCAACGCAATTTTATCTGTGAATGGCAAAAGGTGTGTTCCATGGGGTATTACCGTAATTTTATCGAAAGGAATTTCATAATCATTCGAAAGAATTTCCGCAGAAATACTAGTCATTACGACAAGAGATTTTGCAAAATGGGCAATTTCTTTCACCTTTTCCTTTAGCTCTTTATCCGGTTTTGGCAAAACAGTGTGAAAAGTTATGATAACATCTTTTTTTAAGTTCTTGAGAAAAAGATACAAACCATTTCGGGTTTCATTAAAAAAGCCGAATTCGTGCTGAAGCATCACCAACTCAACTGTATCGTTTTTATTGATCTTTGCAGCCAATTCCAAATAAGAAACAGCATCTGAGATATTTAATTTATACTCGGTATATTCATTATATTCATAGTTTTCCTCTTCTGTTTCTATCGGGCAAATTATCGTATTGAAAGATTCTCCGAATTTCGAACGAAGAGATTTTATAAGATCCTGTGTATAAGTAGCAATTCCGCATACTTTTGGAGGAAAAGTGCTTACAAAGACAATGTTGGTTATATTATTGGTTTTGTGCTTTTTGTCATTATAAGATTGTCTAATTGCTTTATCCTCCACGTCTGAATTGATATTTTTATTCATAATTTACTTTAATTTTAATCGGATAATTCTTAATGGATTATCTTTATACCGCGTACATCATCAACTCTTTCAATAATTTTGAAATACTAACTGATGCAACAGCTATCCTTTCGTCGGCAGCTCCATAATAGATATGCAGTCTGTCATTTTCTACAATGGTTCCTGTCGGGAAACATACATTGTTAACTTCACCCTTCAGTTCCCATTCTTCTTCGGGTTTGAAAAGCGGATAAGGAAGTCGGGAAATTTCTTTTTCCGGATTTTCAAGGTCCAATAAAGCTGCACAGGCGTTGTAAACATAACCGTTAACGGTATCATAAACACCGTGATAAATCATCAGCCAGCCATATTCTGTTTCTATTGGTGGACAACCTCCTCCGATATAACTTGATTCGTGATCGTATTTAGGTGATAAAAGAATATGGTCTTTCAAATGTGAAAAGTAATCCTGCCAGAAATCAGAATTCAGATCTTCTATATTTTTTATGCTGACAATCTGAATTTCAGGTCTTATCCTGTGAAGGAAATAAAATTTATCGTTTATTTTTCTGGGGAAGAAAATCAGATTTTTATCCCATAAAAAAATAGGATCACTGTCAGTATGACTAATTTGAAATTCGTTGTATCTTCTATATTTATCAGGTATTAAACCCTCTGATTCTGATAAAAGCTTAAACTCTTCATAAGAAATTTTAGGAACAATGATTCCTTCATTCTTCCAGAATTTAAAGTCTTTTGAAGTCGTTAATGTTCCTAAAGCATTGATGCCGTCATAACTGGTGTAAGTAAGATAAAATAAATCATCTATTTTTACAATTCGAGGATCTTCCACACCGTGTTTTTCGTACTCAAATTCAGGGACAATGATGGGTGAATCTGACCGTTTTTCTACCGTAAGCGGATCTGACAATACACAATGCCCGACAGTTGAAAAATTACCCTTAGCCACGGCACGGTAAAACAAATGTATCTTTCCGTTTACTTTAATAACGGCAGGATTTAGAACGCCTTCGTTCTCAAAATTCAAGTTGGTTTTCCTGAGTATAATTCCTTCTTTTTTTATTTCTACCATTTAGGTTGTTGCGTTGCGACTTTCATTTTCTTTTTCTTTCCTTTTGTTTTGTTTGTCTTCCCGCTTCTCTTTTAATGATTTTGCCGCAGGTGTTTTATCTGTTTTTTTCTTTGTATCTTTTTCTTTTGACATTTTAAAATATTTTTATTATATGTAAAGGTCATCTATTAAAAAAAGAAAGGTTTGTAATAGTCTTTCAATTTGTTGCATAAATCATAGTTATTAAAATTTAAAGGACTAACTTTGAAAGAGTGGTTGTCAATATATAGATTGACAAACTCGAAATACGGTAAGGATTATGAAGTTATATATAAAATATATGGTAAGCCTGCGCTGCAAAATGGTGGTTCATCAGGAGCTTGAAAAACTGAATATCAGAAATGCCGTAGTAGATCTAGGACTTATAGAAATATTGGATGATATTACGGATGAACAACGACAGCTGTTAAAAGAAAATCTCCTTAAAACCGGACTTGAGTTATTAGATGATAAAAAAAGCATTCTGATCGAAAAAATAAAAAATGCAGTCACAGAAATGATCCATTATTCCGAATCTCTTCCTAAAGAAAATTTCTCAGATTATATAAGTGAAAAGCTTGGTTATGATTACACTTACCTTGCCAACACATTTTCTGAAGTGAAAGGTATGACTTTGCAGCACTTTATCATTATCAATAAAGTGGAAAGGGTAAAAGAGCTCCTTTTATATGATGAACTCAATCTTACTGAAATCTCTTATAAACTCAATTACAGCAGTGTTGCGCATCTTTCCAACCAGTTTAAAAAAATAACCGGACTTTCTCCTTCTTTCTATAAGCAACTGAAGCAAAAACGGCTGAAAAATTTAGAAGACTTATAAAATGTATGATATATGCAAATCTACTTTAGAAATGTATAACAGGATAAGATTAAAATAGATCATCTTTGGATTGTAATAATTCTGTTACATATAAATTCGAATTATGAATACAAGTCACAATAAAGCTAATGAGGCTTTTAAAATTACAGGAGATTGGAAAGAACAATCGAAACAATTAAAAGAAAAATTTTCACAGCTTAAAGATTCAGATTTAGTGCTTGAAAAAGGAAAAGAAAATGAATTGCTGGGAAGATTAGAAAATAAACTAAGCAAAAGCCGTGAAGAGGTTATTAAGATTCTTAATAATACTCAACTTTCATAATGAGCATATTAAATCCTGAGAAATAGTACATATGTTTTGATGGATTTAATAGAAAAAGGGGCAGGTGCTTTTAAAGCCCCTGTCCTTTTTTATTTGAAAATATCCTACTATGTTATGCTTCATTTAAATAAAAAAATATGAGACCACCGGATAATTTACAGAATCTTACAAGAAAGATTTTTAAAGTGACGGGTAAAATTCAGTCTTCACATCCAGAATTGTATTTCCTGTTGAATGAAACGCCTCTGTTTATGTCTATAAATAAGTAAGATATTACGGTTCAGGATCTAAAGCAATATCTTTCGTCTATTAGAATGCAGCTTGTTACCTTCGAGAAAGAAAAAATAAAAAAATGAAAACAATTATATTATATAAATTTAAAAACTCTATCACGCGGAAAATGCCTCTTCTGAAAGAAAAAAGTATGCTTAGTTCATTTAATGATCTGATGGCAATCGATCTTCTGGATACAGAAATAATAACGGAATATACAATTGATGTTCCTGACGATTTTAATTTTGAATACCACAATGATGAAGAATTGTTGGAATTGTGCAAGGCTTCACAAAGATTTATTGATTATCATTTTATAACAACTTTGAACGACTATTATGTTATCTGATTTTACCCACCAAAGTTTTCAATCATCGGATAATTAAAATATATGAAAAAAAAGATCTATCTTTTAGGCTGGACGATAATTGTCCCAATATTGGCTTGGATAGCTTATTTGCTGCATTATTCGCTAACGGGACATTTATATTCTTTGATCCTCACTTTCTTTCTTATAGGAGCCGTTTTAGCAGCGGTTTATCATTCGGAAATCATTGCTTATCGGGTAGGTGAACCTTATGGAACCTTACTTTTGGCTTTTGCAATAACCGTGATAGAAGTTTCTCTTATTATTTCGATAATGCTGAGTGCAAAAGGTTTGGAAACAATCAGCCTTGCAAGAGATACGGTCTTTGCTGCTGTGATGATTATTCTTACAGGGATTATTGGTATTTGTATTGTTGTTGGATCAATCCGTTATAAACAACAGGTTTTTACACTGCAGGGTGTGAGTACTGCAATGATTACACTTGTTGTGATTGTTGTATTTATTCTTATTTTACCCAATTACACGACAAGTCACAGTGAAGGAGAATATACATCTTTGCAGCTTATCTTTATATCTGTTATCTGTCTATTACTGTATATAGGTTTTACAATGGTTCAGACGATTAGACACCGTGCTTTTTTCATTGCGCCTATTCCTAAAAATAGTGATGATGAGAATGAAGAGAATGAAATCCTTCCTGAAAAGCCCACTCGAAAGATGATGTTTTACAGTATTATATTTTTGATTTTATGTCTGGGAATTGTCGTTCTATTAGCTAAATATCTTTCAAAAGATGTTGATAATCTTGTATTCAAAGTAGGAGCCCCAAAATCTATCGTTGGAATTATTATAGCCGGAATTGTTTTATTACCGGAAGGAGTTGCCGCAATCCGTGCTGCATATAATAATCGTCTACAAACGAGCCTTAATTTGGCTTTTGGATCTGCATTGGCAAGTATTGGTCTCAGTATTCCGGCTGTAGCTGTGTCTTCAGTGATAGGTGATTTCAGGATGACATTAGGTGTAGATTTAAAATCGATGCTTTTGTTAGGATTATCTTTATTTATCATTACGATTTCGCTGGCAACAGGACGTACAAATATTATGCAGGGATTAGTTTTGATTTCGATTTTTCTCCTTTATCTTTTTACGACACTTGTTCCTTAAAAATTTAGATAACTATATTTTTTGATGTGTCAAATAAAAAAAATGCAAGTGGTTATTATTTTAAAATCAATGCTGTTATCAGCATACAATATATATTTCTATTCTAAAGTAAAAGTGCGATCTGATTATTCATTATATGCCAAACTAAAAAATATCAAAATGGCGCCAACTATCTTTAGTTGGCGCCATTTGGCTGTTTGTGACCAAGACGAGCGTATCTTCAAACACTTTTATCGATGATTTACTTCGTTTGAGCCAAATCAAAAAGGAATTAGTAACCCCGATTTTAATATTTAATCACTTGTAGTTGTAGAGTTTTTGCAAATTAATTTTTTAGTAAATGTAATAATCCAATATAAACAAAGAAGATGTTATTGATATGATTGTTGTATTTAAATATCGTACGGTACTTTTAATCAATTTATTACGTTCCGGCTGCTTGAAAATTCTTTGTAAGTATACACATTGTAAGGATAGATTTTCTTTGCCAGAATTTTAGAAATAACACTACTGATGAACAAAGGAAACAGCAATAGATATCCAGACGGTACTATACTGGAAATAATAAACATGGCAGTAAGAGGGGCGTGAATAGCTGCGGAAAGCATGGCAGCTGCTCCAAATAACGCAAAATTAATAATCACAAGATTGGTACCTAAATAATGGTTGCAGAATTGGGCAAAAAATACCCCTAAAAACGCTCCTGTAACAATACTAGGGGCAAATACACCGCCGTCACCGCCTGCACCGAGAGTGAGGGAAGCCGCCAATGGCTTTATGAAGATAAGCAAAACCAGAGGAATTAAATATGCGAGATTAACGATGTCGTACGAACTACATTCGAGGATTTTACCAAGTCCGTGATAACTATCACCATATAAAGCCGGAAGAAAAAAGATAAATACCCCAACAGTTATAGCACCTAAATTTACACGGATGAAATTGTTGTTAATCCCACCAAAAAATGTTTTTGCGTAGATGACAATTTTCGTAAAATAAAGCGCAAATATACCTCCGATTAAACTTAGTATCATAGCAAAAGGTATGGATTGCCAACGCCAGTCCTGTACCTTAAATGTAAATAGTGGATTTGAGTCATAAAAATGTACAAATAGATGAGCTACAATCATCGAACTAATTCCACTGATCAGTAAGGTTTTATTGTATTTACGTGCAATAACTTCAAATGCAAATAAAAAACCGCCCAGCGCACTTCCAAAGAGTACGGTTACACCCGCTATAATACCTGCACATATCAGTTCCGTCTTGTAGGCCCAAGCACTATGCAAATGTTTGTAGGCCTGATTACCAACTGTTGCGGTGGCAACTACTGTTGACACTTCTACTCCTGTAGATCCTCCGAAAATCACTGTTAAAAAGCCATTAACACAATGAGAAGGTATTTTAAAAAAAGGAAGATGATCTTTTCTTGTTTCCAGGGTAGTATATATTTCTTTAATTCCTTTATTTTTTCTGTTCTGAAAGAAATATTTACGTAGGAAGTAGATTGTTGTAATACCTACACTTGGTAAAAAGATTAACAATTTGTTTTCCGTGGCTATAATTTGTTCAAAGAGGTATTCTTGTACCTGTCCTGTTAAATGTTTTAAAGTATAAGATATAAGACAACAGATAATACTAACGATAATAGATATCCCGGTTAATTTGACATAGCTGGATCTGATTATTTTCTTTCTGTACGCTGTATTGCCTTGCATAACTATTTTAGTTTTAAAGAAGATGTAAAGGTAACAGTTATTTTTTGAAATAGTAAAAGTTGCTTGTTACTTTATACTACCTGTTTTTATTTAAACAATTCAAATGAAGTTTAAATAATTCATTGATTCATAAACTGAAAGTCCAACTGATAAAAGGCAACGATATACTTAATTTTTTTGTTTTACTTATAAATTCTGTCTTTTTGCAACGTTGGAATTTTAGATAACTGTTAAAAATAGATGTTTTTTAATTTTGTGACGGATGAAAAAATTGCAGATTTCGTCAGCTTCTTTAATTTTAGTATTGAATAATATACACTATTAAATAAAGAAAAACTAAATTAGTTGTGCAAAGAAATTGTTATGCCTAAAAACGATTCAATTACATTAAATAGAATGGATTACAGCAGTGGGATTGCTGTTGGTATTTGGAACGGATCTACACCAGGTATTATAAAAGCACTTTCACCCCACAGGCACGACCATTATACTTGCATGCTAATTGAAGCTGATCAGCTTGAAGTTGTATTTGATTTTAAGCATTTAACAATGCCGGTGGGGACACTTTTTATCTCTCCTCCTGGACAAGTTCATCAGATTCTAGAGACTCTTAGCGCAACCGGTTGTTATCTGTCTTTTGAAAGCCGTCATATCGGTAGAACGGCACAAACCAGTTTGGATAATTTGTTAGAGGAAACCTTGATTATCGCTCTCTCTAATAATGAGCGGGATTGGTTTAGAACAATCTTTGATTCAATGATGAAATTACAAGATCTGAACGATATCGCTTACAGGCAAGTTGAAGAACCATTGCTTTCAGCTTTTATTGAACAGGCAGTTTTGTGCTACGAACGTCAATTATTCATTAATCCCGAAAGTATCAGTCTACGTTCTATCAGTCTCACAAAGGAATTCAGGAATCTTGTAAAATCACATTTCCGGAGTATTAAGCGTCCATTTGAATATGCAGAAAAGCTTAATATTACTGTTGGACATCTAAGCGATACAGTAAAAAAAGTGACTGGATCATCAGCTTCGGAACTGATTCAAAAGGAAGTGATGAACGAAGCGTTAAGATTGCTATACTATACGGAGGTAAGTATCAAGGAAATTTCCTATCAGCTGGGATATCAAGACACAAAATATTTCATTAGACTGTTCAGTAAAAAAGCAGGTTGTTCGCCAAGTGAATATCGGAAGAAATACGCTAAAAACTCAGACCAAATCTTAGATCATTAAAATTGTTCCTTATTTTGTCCACCTTTTACCTTAATTTGTGAGTGGCGTTGCATATGCCAATTGCTCAATTTTGTAAGACAAAAAAATTACTTCTAAAGAAAATTTAAGTCTTATGATTGGACAGAATTTTGTTGAAAGCTCAGTATTCTCATTGTCAAAAACTCCCGAGGGAATAGTCGACTCTTTTCTTGCTCATATGAATTCTTTCCATTCGGAGACTATGCTTCGTTTCTATGAGGAGGATGCAATCTTTATTAGTGATAACGGTGAGCCTCGGAGAGGAAGATTGGAGATTGCGCGAGAATTGGACTGCTTCTTTAAATTCGGATTGCCAATCAAAATTACAACAAGGAATGTTTATGTAGATGGCAATCTAGCATCACTAATCTTGGACTGGAGTATAGCGGGTATTGCGAATAATGGTGAAAAAATATGTATGCGAGGAACATCTAATGATTATGCTAAAAGAGGAGCCGATGGATATTGGAGATATTGGTTTGAAAATCCCTTTGGTGTTCAAGTGCGCAGTTTATTTTAAAAAACTTTACAATATTAAATAAATCAGATATGAAAATTTTAGTAGTAGGAGGTACAGGTCTAACAGGGAGGCTTGTAACTAACAAATTGGAAAAACTTGGTCATAAAGTGGTGATTGGCTCGCCATCACAAGGTGTTGATATCCTTACTGGTGAAGGGCTTCAGGAAGCCTTGACCGGAACTGAAATAGTAATAGATCTATCAAATTCATCTTCTCCCGAAGGAGAAAATGCATTTCGATTTTTTGAGACTGCGGGAAAGAATCTTGTCAAAGCAGAATTGAATGCTAGTGTTAAGCATCATATCGTTCTATCAATTGTAGGAACAGATGATGCATTGGAAATCGGTTATCTTAGAGCAAAAAAACTTCAAGAGGATACTATTAAAAACTCAGGTATACCTTACACTATAATTAGGTCAACACAATTTCACGAACATGTGGAAGCCATCATCCAAGTTCAGGGAGAAGGGGATAAAGTTTTTGTTTCGAACTTAGACTATCAACCAATTGCACTTGATGATGTTGCCGAGTTCATAGTACAATTTTCTTTGGAAGAACCTAAAAATAACACCATTGAAATTGCAGGACCAAGACGTGGCAAAATGGAGGCTTTTGTCTCTGAGTATATTCAAATTACCGGTCAGGATAAAAAAGTGATTATAGACAATGAAAATAAGTATATGCATTTTGTTGTTCCTACTTCACTTTTAGTTCCCACTGGGCAATACAATACAGGCAAAATACTTTTTGAGAACTGGGCACTTGAAACACATAAAATTTAATCTTCTAAATTTATCCTTTCGCTTAAAGCAGTTCTAAAATTTGAGTGCAGTTAAGTACTTCTTTATCACTATTTATGTTCTTTTTTTCAACTTATTAAGAAGATGGAAATTAATAATGAATTGATTTTTAATATGGAAAGGGAAAAAATTATTTATTGTGAAAAGCAGTAAAAACGTTTTAATTGAAGATGATAATTTCTTTTAATTTAATTAATTTTCTTATCAAGAATAATAATTTTTCTGTGTTCTCTTCCCCAATTAATCATTTCATTGATAATTTTGCCGAAAGTTGGGCAGCATTCTGTCGGTTCATATTCGATTAAAACAGGTGTTTCGGGACAAACGATGCATTTTACCAATTTATTCAGCTCCATATCTTTTAGTTCTTTGAAAGCATTCTAGTGGTAATTTTACTTTCCGATGTAATCCTACTGCCAAATAGATGGTTTTGTTAATGACCTTGGAGTTTTCACGAACATCGAATACGATTCCGATTAAATACAAATCTTCTAAGGGGCGGTTTTGGCAGCTCACCATTTCGGTAGCAACGGCATTGGTAATTATGGAAATAGCAGAGGAAGATATTTCAAAGTCGTATAGTTCTTTAACCTTCTCATCGATATCGCTCACAATCATACCTTTGGCGTATAATGAGATAATAATATTCTCCAAACATTTAATGATGTTGTGCGTTTTTTGTTCCGGTATTAACATTTTTTATTTCCTCTTCCAAAAATTTCTGATCACTCATACAAGTTAATTTTCGACAATATAGGAAACCTAAAATAGGTAAATAATGAGCTATATTTTGTAATGAATTGCCACATTAAGAATTTTTAAATAGGTCAGTTACAGCTTTAAACAAATATTATTCTGGATTATTCTGAAATTAAGAACAAAAAAATGGCTCAATTTGGATTAAATTAGAGCCATTTGGGCGTTTGTGACCTCGACAGGATTCAAACCTGTAACCTTCTGAGCCGTAATCAGATGCGCTATTCAGTTGCGCCACGAGGCCATTGTTTCCTTATTGTTTAAAGGTTTGCAAATATAGCACTTTTTTCTTTTCTTTGAAACATGAAACTAAGAATTTTACTACTATTTGCGTTTTGTACTCTAATTTCCTGTAAAAGAGAGCAAAAAATTTCATCCGATGATTGGACGGTTATCTCAAAAAAGCTTCAATACAAGGATGAAGCTAATATTTTACACATCAAGTCGGGGAATTATACCTATGATTTCAAAAATACTCAGGTTCCATTTAAAAAAGTGGTTCTTCTCAACGCCAGTTTGATGGGATATGTTTCAGCTTTGGATGCGGAAAATCTGGTCGTAGGGATTTCAAGTCCCGAATATATTTATTCGGAAAAAATTCAGGGATTGCTTAAGGAAGGGAAGATCCAGAATGTAGGAAGTGATCAGAAATACGATGTGGAGAAGATTATTTCCTTACAACCGGATGCCGTTTTCACCAACTATATTGCAAGCTTCGAAAATACCTATCAGTTATTAAAAAATAACGGAATTCAGGTTGTTTTTTTTGATGAGTACCTTGAGCAAAAAGCACTTGAAAAAACAGCATATCTCAAAGTGTTCGGAAAACTTTTTGGAAAAGAAAAAGAAGCAGAAGCCAAATACGCTGAAATTGAAAAGAACTATAACGAATTAAAAAAGCTTGCCTTAACCGCTAAGGATAAGCCGGTAGTCCTTGCCAATGAGATGTACGGGGATGTTTGGTATTTACCCGGAGGAAAAACGTCTGTAGCGAACTTTATTTCAGATGCCAATGCAGAATATATCCTGAAAAATAACAATGAGGAGAAAGCTGTGACCATGAGTTTTGAGGAAGTTTTCTCAAAGTCTGATAAAGTTCAGTACTGGATCAATGCAGGAAACCATACTTCAAAAAAAGAAATGCTGAATATAAATCCTTTTTACAGTAAGCTGGGGGTATTTTCGAAAGGGAAAATATACAGTATTTCGGGAAGGGAAATTAAAAAAGCGAATGACTTTTTTGAAAGTGGTGTGGTAAGATCGGATTGGGTTCTGAAAGACTATATTAAGATTTTCCATCCCGAACTTTTGCCGGGATATCAGCTTGTCTATATGAAAGAATTGCAATAACTCGGAGGATTTGTTTATTTTTGTAGTGCTTTTTTTAAAGGTATGTGGAAAAAAATAAAACAACTGTTGTTTATCATTCTGATTTTGAATGTGGTGTTCATTATATGGGGCAGATTCTTTAATCCACCCATTACAATTACTCAGATCGGAGGCCTGTTCCAGTATGGAAAATTACAAAGGGATTACATTTCCTATGATGAAATGGGTAATAATGTGAAGAAAGCGGTCATTGCTTCTGAGGATCAGAAATTTTTTACACACAACGGCTTCGATTATGTGGCTATTGAAAAAGCGATGAAACATAATGAAAAAGGAAAAAAAGTAAGAGGCGGAAGCACCATTTCCCAGCAGACGGCTAAAAATATTTTCCTCTGGCAGGGAAGAAGCTGGATCAGGAAAGGATTAGAGGCTGTCTACACCTTTATCATTGAAAAAGTATGGGGTAAGGACATTATTCTGGAAAGATACCTTAATTCCATTGAAATGGGACGTGGGGTATTTGGAGTAGAAGCTGCATCCGAATATTATTTCGGGAAGTCGTCTAAAGACCTAACAAGTTCGGAAGCGGCCTGGATAGCGGCTGTTTTGCCAAACCCTAAAGAGTATGACCCTAAAAATCCTTCAGCCTACCTGACAAGGAAACACAACTGGATTTTAAGACAAATGAGAAATGTAAGTTTGAAATAGTATCTTTGTACTAATGAAATTTTTCAATTCCAGCACAAATTTTGAAACCGTTCTTAAAAAATATTTTTCTTTTAAGAACGAAACTCTTTCCTTAGAACCGTTTGCCGAGTTTTTGGAAAGCATTAAGAGAGCTGATTTTACAGATGTCCTCAATTTTTTTAAAAGTAATCCGGATTTTACAGCCAATTTTAAACATTATATCTACAATATTTTTGAGGGGAGGCCTTTTAACCTTTCGCTTACAGAGGCAAATATCCTTTCTGAAAATGCCTTTTTACCGGAACTGAAAAAAAGAATCCTTAATAAAGTCCTTCCTCCTGTAGAAAAGGAGAAAACGGTATGGTATCTTATCGATAATATCAGCCTGAGACCAAAGAAAGATCTTGAATATCTTCACAATCTTCCTGAAAATGAAGTCAATGAGTTCCTCACTATTTTAGGGATTTCTGATTTTATTATAAAAAATAATGTTAAAAGAGAGCTTATTTTCTCTATGAATATCCTTTCCTGGCGTGTTACAGGAATGGCTATGGAGGTGGAAGTGGTGAGAATGGCTCCCGAATACAGGAATTTTGACAATCCTTTTCTAGCTTTACAAAACGAGCTGGAAAGCCTTGCTGCAGAACTGGAAGCCGAGCCCGGATTGCAGCTTCACTCAAAAGACAGCAGCTACAAGCAGATCAAGATCTACATCCAGCAATGTCATGAGTTTGTTAATATAGCTTTTAAAAACTCTTCCAAATATGGAATTTCAGGGAAGATCAATCAGTCACTTCTGAAAATCCGTCAGCAGATTGAAAGAATTAATGAAATCATCAAGCTTCTGGTCATCAATGGTGATGAAGATGTGATTATCAAATCCAAACAGCTGATGTTTAATATTCTCCGGTATAAATCCCATAAGAATAATATCGCAGAGCTTATTAATGACAGTACAAGACTGATTTCCCATCTTATTACAAATCATACGGCAGAAGCCGGATCACATTATATTACCTCCACCAGGAAAGAATATATGAAAATGTTCTATAAAGCCAGTGGTGGTGGAATTATCGTAGGAGCACTCTGTGTGTTGAAAATGTTGTATGGATATATTCCGGGAAGTGACTTTTCCCACGCATTTTTATATTCTATGAATTATGCCATGGGATTCGTTATGATCTACCTGATGGGATTTACTTTAGCAACCAAGCAGCCGGCAATGACTGCTGCAACTATGACTAAAGTACTTGCCGAAGAAGGAAACAGCAAAAGAAATAACACGGAATTTGCACATCTTGTCTCTAAACTATTCAGAAGTCAGTTTATTGCTTTTGTGGGAAATGTAGCGTTATCATTTCCGATAGCTCTGGCTATTATTTATGGGCTGGATGTTTTTTTCTCCCAAAACCTGGCTGTCGACAGATCCGACAAGCTGCTTAAAGACCTGGATCCTTTTCAGTCAAAAGCTATTTTGCATGCAAGTATTGCAGGTTTCTATCTTTTCATCTCAGGAATTATTTCGGGAAATATAGGAAACAACTCCGTATTTTACCAGATCCCTGAAAGGATCGCAAAAAATATATCCATCAGAAAATTATTCGGGGTTAAATTTGCCAAAAACCTTTCTAAATACTATGCTAAGAACTGGCCGGGAATTATATCTAATTTTTGGTTCGGGGTTTTCCTCGGTGCTACTGCTCCGGTAGGTTTATTTTTTGGTTTGGATCTGGATATCCGGCACATTACCTTTGCTGCAGGAAATCTGGCACTTGGATTATATGGAAAAGATTTCTCTGTGGATGCCTACACATTCTGGATTTCCTTCTTTACGGTATTCTTAATCGGATTCTTTAACTTCCTGGTAAGCTTCGGGCTGTCTATGTTTTTAGCGTTCCGTTCCAGAAAGCTGAATTTCGGACAGGTAAGTGAGATTTATAAAGAAATATTCAGGTATTTTTTAAGTCATCCGTTTAAGTTCTTTTTCCCTTTAAGTTCAAGGCTGGATAAACATGCGGATGACCTGATGAACAATACCATATCTACAAAATCTGAAGATCATTAAACTTCTCTTGACCAAATTTATCCTGGAATTTCTTCAGGTAAAAACTTCTCCGCATCTTAAAATCATTTTTTAAAAGAGGGGAATCTATTTTGATCACAATACATTGGTCATGAATCCCTACACTTCTGATTTCCTGAAAAAGACTTTCATCAAGATAATCTTCCAGAAAATCCTTGATTTCAAATGCGATCAATTTATCCTCAAAACCGTGTATTCTGGCAAAGGATTTAACAAGGTCAGATGATTGAAATTCTCTTTTTTTTCGTTTCATTGTTTTAGATCCGAGGTTCGGATTATGTATTAGAAATTGTGGATTAAATTTTTATTTTTTGCAGGTAATGTATGGTATATTTTCGTTTCTGTTTTCTCTAATACGTTCATGCTTGATAAAGAAAAGTGAGTTTTTATGTGTTTTTAAAAGGAGATCAAAAGCAATTTTATTCTAACCCGCATTCTGAACTTCCTACTTTGTTTCCCACATCAGATTTCAAAAATTATACTTTCCTCATTTATTTTCTTAACTACACTTTCCGTTCTTTCTCTATGGGTGTCTGTAATAAAAATCTGCCCGAAATTTTCTTTATTGACCAACTCAATAAGTTGTGCCACGCGATGGTCGTCCAGCTTATCAAAAATATCATCCAGTAAAAGAATAGGCGTTTTACCGGTAAGCTCTTTTACGAGACTCATTTGGGCAAGTTTGAGCGAAATAAGAAAGGATTTTTGCTGGCCCTGGGATCCTATTTTTTTAATCAGTGCGGCATCCATTTCGAAAAGCAGGTCATCTTTATGAATTCCTCTGGAAGTATACGTCAGCATTCTGTCTCTTTCCAGGCTTTCCTTAAGTAAATTTTCGAATGAAGATTCCAATAGATGAGATTCGTAGATTACGGATACCATTTCCTTACCTCCGGAAATAATCTGATAAAAGTTTTGAACAATAGGATTGAGTTGGGAAACGAATTCTTTTCTTTTCTCAAAAATTTTAGTTCCGTGATTATGGATAGGAGCATCATAAATCTCGAGGGAATCTTTATCGAATACTCTGTTCTTGGCAAAATACTTTAATAAGGCATTTCTTTGCTGGATGATTTTCTGATACTGGATGAGGTCAAAAAGATATCCCGAATCAGTCTGGCAGATCATAGAATCTAAAAACTTCCGGCGGCTTTCCCCTGAATCCGAAATCAGATTAGAATCATAGGGAGAGATCATTACACTTGGCAGGTAACCGATATGGTCAGACATCCGGTCATAGCTTTTATCATTTTTTTTAATGATCTTTTTAGCCTCTTTGGGCTGCGATATTTTTAAAGTATCCTCACTATCATCATTCTGAACTTCGGCATCAATGGTGAAAAAGTCTTCCTCCTTTTTTATGTTATTAAGATCGGTGTTCCCTAAGAAACTTTTTCCCACGGATAAATAGTGGAGGGCATCCAGGATGTTGGTTTTTCCCACACCATTGTTACCTACAAAACAGTTGATTTGAGGGGAGAATTCAAATTTTTTCTCAGCATGGTTCTTGAAATTGTACAGAGAAAGTTTCTTAATAATCATTTGTCAAAAATACTTCATTATTCCCAAAAATAAAAAGGGAAGTGCAGAACAGGTTTCTACCCCAAAAGAAAAATAAGCCTCATCTCTTTTGTTTTCAGAATAGTAGATCAGGATATAGGTGATTACACTGGCCAGAAAAAAAGAAACTGCGTAGGGCGGATCCAGATAAAAAGAAGCCAGCAGGCTACTTATAAAAACCAAAAGATACGCTATGTATTTTGTATTCTGGGTACCGATCAGTTTGGGAAAGGTTTGCACCCTGTCACTTTTCATATCCCGGATGTCAAAAGGAAGGACAAGCGCCGTAATAAAAAAGAAGCTGATCAGAAATATGGAAAGGCTGAATTCCGGTAATGTAAGCCAGCAATTTACCAGTGCCCACACCAGTCCCACATAAAAGACCTTCAGTAAGGGGATTTTTCTTATGTAAACGTCCAGAAAAAAGCTATTATATAACAATCCGAGGACGACTATGATAAACCATTTGATTAATCTTATTTCATTGTGATTATGGATGATGAGAAATGCACAAATTACGCCGGCTATAGCATTTAAAATTAATATTTTAAAGAAATGCTTAGTGTATTGATACTTAGTATAAAGATAACCACTGAAATACGTGATAAAAATTAAGAAAACGGAAGGGAAACGGAATGTGTTTTGCTCTTTCATGAAAAATACTGCAAAAAGAGTTCCCATTACGGAGACATAAATTTGACTGTCTATGACATATTTTTTCAGTATTTTTAAGAAATTCATTTATCAAAAATAACATTTATGAAAAGATTTTCCAAGGTTTTTATGCTTTTGCTTTTAATGCTGAATTTCTCAGCAGTTTTTGCACAGAAATACTACGACGATCAGTGGAAAAAAATTGCTGACAACAGCCAGAAAGGAGCGTACAAATCGAATCTTCCCATTGTTTTAGACATACAAAAACAAGCTATGAAAGAAAATAATACACTGCAGCTGATCAGATCCCTCAAAGCAGAATTTAGTATTGTAAATCAAACGACTGACGATGATCAGAATAATTCCGCTTCTAAATTCTTCGGTAAGCTTCAGGATACACAAAAGCAGCTGAAAGGTGATGAAAGGGTGGTGTATGATGTACTCTTAAGTAGTTTTTTTCAGGATTATTATAAACGGCATTCCTGGGAAATTAATGGACGGACGAACCTGAACTCTCAGGACGTTTCTCAGATTGAAACCTGGAGCAAGCTGGATTTTAAAAATTATCTGACGAAAAACTTCAAAGATCTTGACCAACAGAAAGAGCAAATGAAAAAAATCTCTTTGGATAAATATAAAAGTGCATTTTCAAATACTAAGGATATTATCTATTTTCCAACATTGTGGGATTGGTATTCTCTGAGGAAAATCAACTTTCTGGGGGATAACGAAATTTTCACAAAAAATGAGCTTGCCGAAAACAGGGTTCAGATCAATACAATTTTTGATGAATTAATTGCACAGAATAAAGGAAATGCAAAGTTGTATTTTATGCACCAGACGCTTTCTGAAAACTGTGACGCCAATCAGTGCAAAGATAAACTGGTGCAACTTCAGAATCTTTTGAAGACTGATACCGAAGGAGATTATAAGGTATTGATCATGGAAGGGATCATGAATGAATACCTGATAAAAAAGCAAGCAAAAGAAGCTTTAGCAGTTGCTGCCCAGGCAAAAAGCCAGTATCCAAAATCTCCATTTCTTGAGAATATAAAAAATAAAGAAGATCAGATTCTTAATCCGAATCTTACTCTCAAATATGAAGAGCAAACCCAGGCCAATCTTCCTATCCACCTGGTTGCTGAATATAAAAACGTTTCAGAATTTTCATTGAATATTTACGAAGTAAAAGATGATTTTACTTCTTTCATGCAATATATCAGGAACTCATATGGAAATACATTTGGACAGGTGAAAAAAAGCCTGGTAAGAAAAGAAAGCTATCAGCTTCCGGATCCTAAAGATTACCAGATGCATAAAACCTCAGTGGAAATTCAGCCTTTACCTTCCGGTATATACGTTGCTGAGTATCTTGTTGCAGGGGCTGGCGCCAGTGATAATGATGCCAAACAGAATTTTTACTTTCTGGTTTCAAACAACAAGGTGATCTACCAGTCGAAAACAGACAGAAATCAACTTTCAAACGAATTGAAACTGGTAAACAGCGAAAACGGAAAACCTGTAGCTAATGAAAATCTTACATTCTACGAATTTGTAGCCAATAAAACTTTAAATAAAGTTGATGGAAAAACCAATGATAAAGGTGTTTTCAAATTTCCTTCAACATCAAGTAAGGATTACTACAGGACATTTTTGATACAGCAGCCAAAAACCAAAGATTATCAAATCATGCAGGTGTATGGGAATGATGATTATTCCAATTATGATCCTAATAAGCAGGTCCGTTCGAAAGCTCAGATCTTTACAGACCGTGCAATTTATAGACCCGGTCAGACAGTCTATTTTAAAGTGATCAATACAAAGGTTGATAAAGAAACGGAAGGGGTGGTATCAGGCCTGAAACAAAAAATAACGCTTGTGGATACCAATGGTCAAGAAGTCTCTGCACAAAATTTTACAACCAATGAATTCGGATCATATCATGGAAGCTTTATTTTACCGAAAGGACAACTCAATGGGGTGTTCTATTTGAATACCGACGGCAATACGCAGGGATATAAAGATATAAGGGTAGAAGAATATAAGAGACCAAAATTTGAGGTAACCTTCGATCCTGTAAAGGATGAGTATAAATACGGCCAGACTATAGAACTCAAAGGAAAGGCAGCGATGTTTTCCGGTGTTGCTTTAAGCAATACTACGGTGAGTTATGAAATCAAAAAACGCAACATCCGTTGGAGATATTTCTGGTGGTATCCGGAAGGGGATGATAATGAAAATTCAATCCTGGGTGAAGCAAAAACAAATGAAAAAGGAGAGTTTGTTATCCGCCTTGACCTTAAAAAAGATGAAAAACTGGAAGGTATCCAGATCGATAATTATGAGATCAATGCTTCTGTAACGGATATTAACGGAGAAACGCAGACGGCGAATACACAATTGAAGGTAGCTTCCGTATCCCATTATATCAAGGCAGATGAGATTAATAATGCTTTTACGGATGAGAATGTAAAAGTGAAAGTAGAGACAAGAAACTATAACGAGCAGGATCTTAAAAAATCGTATCAGGTAAAGCTTTCTAAACTGGAGTCTCCGGACAGGATCTTCAGGGATAATTTCCTGAGAGAAGTTCAGAATCAGCCCAAATTGAGCAAAGAGGAATTCATTAAGAAATTTCCACATGATTTATTTGACAAAAATGATGAATTAAAGAATTGGAAAGTCGGAAAAGTGGTTCTTACCAAAACACAGGAACCATCTGGAGATCAGAAACAATTGGCAACCAATCTGGAACTGGGTAAACTGGAAACAGGGGATTACCAGCTGGAATTGTATAATATAGAAGGAAAAGATACCATAAAATCCGTACAGAATTTCAGTGTTTGGGATAAAGGAGCGTTAAAGCCCGGTCAGAAAACATTCCTAAAGGTTATCGGACCTAAAAATGAAGGGGGAAGAGGTGAAAAAGCAAAGATCTATGTGTACTCGGCTGTTCCTGATGCCATAGTCAATGTATTTGTTCAGAATGGGTCAGGAAGCACTCTTTCTGAAAGCTATAAGCTGAAAAACGGAATGCTGGAGTATTCAGCAGATATTCCTAAAGATAAAAGTGTATCTGTTTTAAATGTTCAATTTCAGATTGTTGCATTTAATGATGTGCAGACTGAATCTGTCAATTTAAAAATTAAGGACTCTGAAAAGCCTCTTAAAATAGAGACGGTGACTTTCAGAGATAAACTGGAGCCTAATGTAAAGGAGAAATGGTCTGTAAAAGTTTCAGGAAATGATAAGGAGAAGATCAATGCTGAGGTTCTGGCCAATATGTATGATATGTCTCTTGATCAGTTTGCAGCCAACAGCTTCGATTGGGAAAAATTATATATTCCGTATACCATCATAACCTCTTACGATATCAGGGAGAATCTTCTGCAAAAATATTATCAGAAGAGACTGAAATATATGAATGGTAAATATGTGGAAGTACCGGTATTTAACTGGTTTGACAATTCGCTTTATTATGATGGTGCTGTTCTTCAGAGTCTTGAAGGAAGAGCAAGTGGAATAAGAATTAGGGGTAATGCTGCTTACAGTAAAGCGTTACCAGCCCCGGCTGTTGCTGCTAAGGAAGTTGCAGCAGATGCGATGGCTGAAATAAATGAAGTCGTTGTTGTTCGTAAAGGAACAAGTAATCAAGAAGGTGGACAGTCAAAAGAATCTCTGGAAAAAGTTCCGGTTCGACAAAATTTGAATGAAACAGCGTTTTTCTATCCGGATCTGAAAACGGATGCAGAAGGCAATGTGAATTTTGAATTTACTTCTCCGGAAGCGCTTACGAAATGGAAGCTTATGTTCCTGGCTCACACAAAAGATGCCAGGTCGGCGACATTGGAGAAAGAAGTAGTTACACAGAAAGAATTTTCCGTAACTCCAAATTATCCAAGGTTTTTAAGAGAAGGTGATGAATTAAACCTTCAGACAAAACTTTCTAATTTAACGGATAAGCGATTAAATGGTTCTGCTGTTTTACAAATCCTGGATGCATTTACTAATGAAGACATTTCTTCAAAATTCGGATTGAATGCGGGAACCCAGAACTTTGATGTAAGTGAAAACGGAAATTCGGTTGCAACATGGAAAGTAAAGGTTCCGGATAATGTTTCATCTATTATCCTTAAAGTAGTGGCTAAAGCAGGTTCTTTCTCAGACGGGGAGCAGCAGGCAATTGCTGTTTTACCGAACAGAATGCTGGTAACAGATGCAGTCCCTGTTTTTGTAAAAGAAGGAGAGACTAAAACTTTTGTTCTGGATCATCTTAAAGATGCGAATTCAGCAACAATAACGAATGTTTCAAATACACTGGAGCTCACAACCAATCCGATCTGGGAAATTATGTTTGCCCTTCCAAGCCTGAAAAATGATCAGAACAGTTCAGCTGATGTAATCTTTAATAAATGGTTTGCTGATGTTTTGGCATCTGAAATTTTCAAAGCAAACCCAAAGATGAAAACCATTTTTGAAGAATATCAGAACAAAGGATTATTGAATTCTAACCTTGAAAAAAATCAGGAATTAAAGCAGTTACTATTAGAGGAAACTCCATGGGTACTGGAAAGTAAAAATGAGCAGGAGCAGATGCAAAAGCTTGCATTATTGTTTGATGCCAACACAATGAAAAATTCAATCAATCAGGATTGGGATGATTTCAAAAAACTGCAAAATCCGGATGGAGGCTTTTCATGGTATTCAGGGTATCCTAGCTCTTACGGAGTGTCATTGTATATTCTTAAAAATCTGGGTAAAATTAATTTATGGTTAAAAGGTAATGCCAAGGATTATCAAAGTTCAACACAAAATGAAATGGTAACCCAATTGATAAAGTATGTAGATAACGAGATCAATAAATATGTGGATACGAAAGAAAATGTTTGGAACAACTGGATCCTGGATTATCTGGACACTCGTAACTATTGGGAGAAACAATATCCTCTGAAAGGAAAAGGGGCAACTTTAAAATCATTGGTCAAACAAAAAGCAAAAACTGCAAAAATCACTGATTTTACATTCTTCGGACTTCACCGGGCAGCTTTATTGATGAACGATTATGGAATGAAGGAAACTTCTGATAAGCTTATGACCTATCTTAAAGAAACTTCCACAGATACCAAAACCCAGGGAGTGTACTGGAAGCAGAATCTTAATGAGTGGGGCTGGTTCAGTTCAAAAGTTGTGAACCATGCCGGTGCATTAGAAGCTTTTAATACCTTAAAACCGAACGATCAGAAGTTCATTGAAGATATGAAGATCTGGCTGGTAACACAGAAGGAAGTTAATTCATGGGGAAGCTCAAGGGGTACTTCAGAAGTGATTTTCACGATATTAAATTCAGGAAAATCATGGACCGGTGCTGAAAGTGATAAAGCAACCATTATTTGGGGCGGAAAAGAACTGGCACCGCAAACACAGGCAACGGGGTATGTAAAGTCAACCGTGAAAACGGATGCAGTAGACAAAAGCCTGAGTACGGTTACCGTTACCAAGCCGGGTCCCGGAATTGTGCAGGGAGGATTGTTCTGGCAATATTATGAAGATCTGGATAAAATAAAATCATCAGAAAATTATATCTCCGTTACCAAAGAGCTTTATAAAAAAGTGAAAACAGTAAATGGTGAAGAGCTACAGAAAATAGCTGTGGGAACACCACTGAAAGTAGGGGATAAAGTAACAGTAAGAATGATTTTAAATACCGACCGTGCGATGGAGTATATTCATATAAAAGATATGAGAGCAGCCGGATTTGAGCCTCTTAATGTATTATCCGGATATCAGTGGAAAAATAATTTAGGATATTATCAATCTACTAAAGATGCGTCCACAAATTTTTATATTCAATATATGCCCAAAGGGAAATATGTATTTGAGTATGATTATGTTGCCAATGCATCCGGAAAGTTCTCAAATGGTACTACAACGATGCAGAATTACTATGCTCCGCAGATGAATGCTCATACAAAAGGAGACAATGTTCAAATTTTGGAATGATTTTTGGCTTTAGAGAATCAGTAAAAAATAAATACAAAAAATATGAAATTTTCAAAGACGCTAGTTGCGGGATTAGTCATGATGGTTGGAGTAAATGCTTTTGCTCAAAAGAAAGCTGAAAAGTTTGAAAAATTGGAAATTGAAATGTTCCCAAAGGCTAAAGACGGATACAAGCAGGTATACATTCAGCTGCCTGTCGCTAAAAATGAAAAAGATCTGAAAGTTGAATATTTTGTGGGTAAGGAGAAAATGGTTGATTGTAATAACTATTTTATGATGGGGAGCGTAAAATCTCAGGATCTTCAGGGATGGGGCTACAACTATTATGAAGTAGAATCCAATGGAGAGACGGCCGGAACTTTAAAGGGATGTTTAAATAAAAAGGAAACAAAAAAGTTTATTTATATCAAACCGGAAATTGTAGGCTATAACAGTAAATTACCTTTGGTATTTTATGTACCTAAAGACCTGGAAGTACGTTACAGGGTTTTACGTCCGGACGCTGGAATGAAGAAAGCAGTTCAAAAGTAATTTCCAACTTCTAAATATAAAACTCCTCAGTTTTCTGAGGAGTTTTTTTGTGAAGCACTAAAAAGAATGGATTATAGGAAGGATCTTGAGACAGGTTATAGAAAATTATTTTACCCTTAAACTATATTTAAACAATTGTTTAATAAATACTGTTGGAGGCCGATTACCATTGAACATCTTTTAAATTCACTGTACCGGAGAATTATTCTACGGGTTTTAACATTTTTTTGCATTATATTTGTTGTAAACATGAACCATGAAAAACAATTTATTGATTTTTGCCCTTGGTTTTTTTGTACTTCCAGCTTTTGGTTGGGCACAATTGGCGCCGGACTTTAAAGAACTTTTAGATAGTGCAATGGTTCGGGATTCGGATCTTAAAATGCAGATCACCCAAAATAAACTTACCGATCTTGACGGTCATAAACTGAAAGATATCTTCCTTCCGACGTTGGAATTAAGCGGGCAAGCCGGCTATCTGAACGCAACAGCAAGATTAACTTCTCCTGAAATTAATCTACAACCTTTTTTAACAATTCCTGAAGGAAGGTATAATAACAACCTTAATATTTCCGGTTTCTCGGGTATTGCAAAGGCAGATGCCAAAATGTTGGTGTACTCAGGAGGTAAAGTGAAATATCTTAAAAAGGCGATTGAAGAGAAAAAAGCATCGGAGGATATCCTTCTTGAAAAGACCAGGGATGACGTGGTAGCTGCTGTTTCTAAAGCATACGACCAGCTCGCCCTGATTCATCAGTCTAAAAATGTGTTGGATGAAAGTAAAAAGAGGCTGGACATCAACAGGAAAACAGCCGATAAAGCCCTAGGATACGGATTGATCACACCTTACGATCATAAAAAGATAGAGCTTGCCCAAGCAACCCTGGATGCTAAGATTGTAGAGTATGAAGGAAAAAAAGAGCTGCTTCTTACCCAGCTTTACATTTTAACCGGTATCAATAAAGAACGGCTCCGCCTGATAGAACCCGTTTTAACTCCTCTAGAAATGCTTTCCCGGGAAAATGGAATCGAGCAGAGAGCCGAAATCAGAGCATTGGATCACGGAATTGTAGCCGCGGATTACAAAATTAAAGCAGAAAGAACATGGATGATCCCAAAAGTTCAGCTTATGGCTTCTGCATACTATATCGGGCTATATGGAAGCAGAGTCAAAACATCTGAAAATGTAATCCCCGCAATCCCTGCCCTTGGATATGAAGGTGCGCGATTGGACTGGAGGCCCACGAATATTAACATTCTGCCCTTATTTACAGCCGGTATAGGTTTTAAATGGGAAATATTTGATGGAAGAGAGGGAAAGCATGCCGAAGAGACGGCGCGGATAGGTAAAGAAGTTTTACAAAACAAAAAAGAAGATGCCTTGAAAAAACTGACCTTAAATCTCGCGAATAATCAAACCAATTATGATATTGCCACGGCGCAAATAACCCTGAAAAGTAAAGAAAAAGAATTGGCAAAAAATGCCCTTGTACAGGCTGAAAAAGAATTCAGGTATGGGATGAGCAAATCTTCACAACTTATAGAAGCGGAAAGTGACCTTGAAGTTGCGGAACTTGAATATCAGAATGCGGTTTTCAACCAGCGCAGAGCGGGAATTGAACTGATGAGGTCCACGCAGGAGCTGGATATCACGAAATTGTATTAACCCCACTAAAATTAAAATGATGCAAAAAAATATCTCTATACTATTTGGCTTTCTGATTTTATTGGGAAGTTGTGCACAGAAAAAAGAAAACCTCAATGATTCGGAAGGAAAAACCAAAAAGGATGTTGTTTCATTTGCTCCTAAAGTAACCGGGAGGATCCTCAAAATCTATGTTACAGAAGGTCAGACCGTAAAAAAAGGCGATACCCTGGCATTGCTTGATGTTCCTGAAGTTTCAGCAAAAATTGCACAGGCTCAGGGAGCCGTAAGTGCAGCAACGGCACAGGAACAAATGGCTAAGAACGGAGCTACCGCAGATCAGCTTAGACAGCTTCAGGCTAAATATAAAGGATTAAAAGAGCAGTATGATTTCGCACAGAAATCTTTCAAAAGAGCCTCTAATATGTTTAGGGATAGTTTGATGTCTCCGCAGGCTTATGATGAAGTATATGCTAAATTACAGGGTGCCAAAGCGCAATATGACGCTGTAGTCGCGGAACTGGATGATGTAAAAAGAGGAACCCGTTTCGAAAAAGTGGAAATGGCTGCCGGACAGGCTTCGCAAGCCAAAGGAGCTTTACAGGAGGCGAATGTTGCTTATTCTGAACGTTACATTATTGCGACAAACGACATGGAAATAGAAACCATCAGCCTTAATGCCGGAGAGCTTGCGACCGCAGGTTTTGCTCTGTTTAACGGTTACATTCCCGAAAGTACGTATTTCAGGTTTACCGTTCCTGAGAGCGAAATAGCAAAATATAAAAAAGGGCAAACCGTTGCGATGCAGGTCGTTTATAATAAAGAAAACATTGAGGGGACTATTCTGTATATTAAGCAGCTGACAAGATATGCGGATATTACTACTGCCTATCCCGATTATCAGCTGCAGGATGCAATTTATGAGATCAAAGTAAAACCTAAGGATATGAATAAAGCTAAAAATATCCTCGTCAACGCCAATGTGATCCTGAAATAATAATGAAATACAGTCCGATGGCATTTTTGAAATTCCATAAGGCTGTTTAAACAGATATAAACAATGAAAGAATTTTTCCGTCTTTTAAAGCGCGAGTTTAAGATGTTCATTAAAAACTCCACCTTAAGAACCGTATTCTTTGTGGCGCCTTTATTCTATGCCACATTGCTGGGTTTTGTATACAAAAGCGGGAAAGTAGAGCATACGCCGGTTATTGTTATCGACAGAGACAATACTCCGTTGTCGAATCAGCTGGTGGAAATGTTGCAGGACAATAAAGGGATCCGGGTTTTGAAGTATGTTCAGGAACCATTAAGCATAAAAGATGAGGTCATTAAAAATGATGCGGCAGCCGTAGTAATCATTCCTTCCAAATTTGAAGCTGGAATGCTGCAAAAAAAATATCCGGAAGTCAATGTTTACATTAATACGGGAAACGTTCTTACAGCAAATTTTGCCACAAAAGCCCTTCAGCTGACGATTGGAACTTTCTCTGCGGGAGCATCGATAAAGGCCCTTCAGAAAGCCGGAATGCCGGCAACAAGGGCAGCTACCCAGTTTGAACCCTTTAAAACCAATTATATCACCCTTTTCAATACAACCAGCAATTACCTTATTTTCATGTGGCCGGCCATGTTGGCTGTAGTTTTACAACAGGTGATATTGCTGGCTATGGCCGTAAGTTTTGCTGCAGAATTTCAGGGAGGAACCTTCGTGAAAGAATATTATGGAATGAGGAAATGGGCATTTCCTACAATGCTGATCAAAGTGATACCGATCTGGATATTTTCTATACTGATCGTAGGAATGTATTATTTTATGCACATGATTTTTAAAGTACCTATGCCTCAGGGGATTTTTAATTTTATAGTTCTGACCTCTGTTTTTGTGAGTTCAGCATCTTTCTTAGGTGTTTTTATCAGTATCCTGATTCCGGATGCCTTGAAGGCAACTCAAATTCTGATGGTTATTGCTTCACCTGCGTTTATTATCAGCGGATTCACCTGGCCATTGAATGCAATGCCTGCTTTTGTACAGTTTATTGCGAATATTATTCCTTTAACCCCATTCTTACAGGCTTTCAAAATATTATTGATTCAAAAAGGATCGGTAGAACTTACATTTCCCTATTTAAGGCATTTGGGGGTTCTTCTACTTGTCTATGCTTTTTTAGGGTGGATTGCCCTGAAGATCAAATTATGGCTGGTATTCAGGTACGTAAAACCTGAGAATCCAAAAGAAGAAGATTCCTTCGAAGAAATCGGATAAATTTTTAAGCAAAATAAAAATTGACCAGATAAGTGCATCGCATCAGTTGCATCCCAAACTTAATCCATACCACGTACTTTGTAACCCCGTAACTTATACCTCAGACCCGGTATCCATATATCATCGCCCGGGTTTTTACGGTTTTTAAAAAAGGATATAAAATCATCAGAAAAAACTGATATATTTGTTTTCCGAACAATTAACAAACAATGGAAAACGTATTTGATGCAAAAGTTGCTCAGAATTACATCAATAGGATCAATAATCTTATTGAAGATACTCACGGTATTTGGGGAAAAATGATGGTGGATCAGATGCTGGCTCACTGTTGCGTTTCCTATGAGATGGTGTATGAACCGGAGAAGCATAAGAAGCCCGGAGCTATAGCAAAATTTATCCTGAAAAATTTTGTGAAACCTAAAGTCGTTAGTGAAAAAGCCTATCCCAGAGATTCTCCTACTGCACCCCAGTTTATGATTGTGGGAAGAAGGGATTTTGAAGAAGAAAAAAAGAGGCTGATAGGATTTATCCAAAAAACGCAACAACTGGGAGCTGAAGCCTTCGATGGAAAAGAATCATTCTCATTTGGTAAACTAAAATCCCATGAGTGGAGCAATATGTTTGCGAAACATTTAAATCACCACCTGGCTCAGTTCGGAGTATAACTTCGGATGAGTTAGAACCTGTAATGATAGGTTAAAATTACTCAAGGAAATATTGGCCTTCCCTACGCTGTCACAGAATTTCCTTTTATTGATATTGCTTACGTAATACTCAATTAAAAACAAAAAACAATATGAAAAAACTTGTACTACTCCTCATTCTTATTTCCGGTTTTGCTTTTGCTCAGATGCCTAATATTTCAAATGTATGGCTCAACAACAGTAAAGCATACTCCGGAACCATCGGAAATGATAAACAGGCCATAAAGCTCAAGATTAATATTTCAGAACAAAACAGAAAAAATGATCAGGAATATTTTGTTTCCGGATATTCTTTAGTGGATAAAACCTATTCTAAATTTGAAGGAAATCTGACGATTACAAAATATAAGGATACGAAAAGAAAAGGAACTGTGTATGGTGAATACGAATTGGCAGAGGAGAATAAAGGCAAACATTCCGGTATTTTCAAAGGTAAATTTGTTTATACTTTTAAGTGGAATAAAGTTACTGAGAAAATTGAGTCCCCTTATATCGAATTCATTGGTGACTGGAAAAGCTATGATGGAACAATGGACTTCAAAACCCATATAACCAATCAGTAAAACTGAAGATAAAACTTGTTAATAAAATAAATAAGAAATATGAAGCTAGGAGTATTCTCGCTCAGTTTAAGTGTAAAAGATCTTCAAAAGTCTAAAGACTTTTATGAAAAGCTGGGATTCAGTGCTATGGGAGGAAACATGGACCAGAACTATCTGATCATGAAAAACGGAAGTACATTGATCGGATTATTTCAGGCTATGTTTGACGGGAATATGCTTACCTTCAATCCGGGGTGGGATGAAAATGCAGAGAATCTGGAATCTTTCGATGACGTGCGTGAGATTCAGAAACATTTAAAAGAAAATAATATTCATCTGGAAAAAGAGGCTGATGAAACCACCTCAGGACCGGAGCATATCTTCCTAAAAGATCCCGATGGGAATATGATTTTAATAGACCAGCACAGATAGAAATACCTATGAAGATTTTAAAATGGGCCATGATCGTTTTGGCCGCAATACTGATAGTTTGGTTGGTAATAGCCGCCTTGATTTCCGGGGATTTCAAATATGAAAAAACCATAACAATTAATGCTCCTGTAGAAAAAGTATGGCAGAATACCAACACTTTAAAAGCAATGGATCTCTGGAGTCCATGGAACAGGCTGGATGCAGGAATGAAAAAGGAATGGACCGGAACCGAAGGACAACCGGGTGAAAAAATGTGCTGGAGCAGTAAAAATGATAAAGCGGGAAAAGGGTGCCAGGAAATAAAAAAAGTAGATCCTTCCCTAAAAAGAATAGATACTTCAATTAAATTCATGACTCCTTACGAAAGTGAAGCAGATACTTATGTTATAGTGGCTCATGAAGGAAACGCAAGCAAGGTGACCTGGGGGTTCAACTCCCAAATTCCATACCCTTTTACCATAATGAAGCTGTTTATGAATATGGATGGTGCCATTGGAAAAGACTATGAGCAAGGGCTTTCCATGTTGAAAAGAATTTCCGAAAAGCCTTCAAACATCAGACAAACTCAATTTTAAAAAATACTTTATGGCAACAGTAAACGTTTATCTTACATTCAATGGGAACTGCAGGGAAGCATTTGATTTCTATAAATCTGTTTTTGGCGGCGAATATCCTTATATCGGAACTTTTGGAGAAATGCCGCCAATGGAAGGAAAAGAAACTCCGGAAGAAGATAAAGATAAGATCATGCATGTTTCTTTACCCATTTCTAAAGAAACAGTCTTAATGGGAAGTGACACCGGCGGAGAATGGGCATCTCATTTTGTGGCAGGAAATAATATTTCTGTTTCCATTAATGCAGAGTCAAAAGAAGAAGCTACAAAATTATTCAACGGACTTTCAGAAGGAGGACAGGTGACAATGGCACTTGCAGATACTTTCTGGGGTGCTTATTTTGGTATGTTTACAGATAAATTCGGAATCAACTGGATGGTAAATTATGATGATCCGGCTAAAGCTCAGGTACATCCGTAACATTCATTTTTTGTATACGAAATATAGTTAAAAAGAACCGGCAGGAATTCCTGTCGGTTTTCATTTTATTATACATTTGCATTCCTGTTTTTTTAATTTTACAAAGAGCACTTTTTCGGAAGATTAAATAAGGAATTCATAACTTTAAACCCATTAAACAAAAGATGATGAATTTAACAATTATGATATATTGGCGGTAAAATAAGTGCCATCCGGATAAATCAGGTTCCTTCTCAACAAACTTTAACAATTAAAAACACAACATATGATTTTAAAAATACTCACCATTGCATTGATTGTTTTTGCAGTGTATATGGGCTTTAAACAAGGTATAGCAATGGTTTCCGGGAAACCTGAAATGCTACAGATGCTTGGCAGAATAGGAATGAACAATACCGCTGTCATGGTTTTGGGGATAATTACCATAATCAGTGCAGTGTTGATCGTAATTCCACAGACTTTTTTCTGGGGGAATTTTTTAATGGCGGGAACGATCTTGCTTATTATGGGACTAGAGCTTTTTCACGGGGATATAAAAGGTGCTTTGATAGAGCTTCCATTCATGGGTTTGAATCTTCTTATTATTTTCTTAAATTATCCCTTTAAATTCTCATGAAAAAAATTATTTATTTACTGACGGTATTTTCCATGTATTGCGCATGTGCCCAGAAAAATGATGTTAAAATTAAAATAACCCCTACTCAACAACAGACAAAAAATGATATGGATACAACAAAATTAAATGAAACGGTAAAAAAGGCTTTTGATGCATGGCAAAAAGGTGATGCGGAAACTTTTACTTCTTTTTTTACTGCAGATGCTAAATTGTATGACGATGGTAATCCAAGGGATTTTAAGAAATTCGTAAAAGATGCTTGTGGACACGAGAAATTTACTTCGATTGATACTATTGAAAATGAAGGTAAAACCATCTATGGACGGTTTCACACAGAAAGCTGGGGGGATTTCAGAACTTTTTTTAAATTTAATATCAACAGTGATGGAAAGTTTGACAAGTTGGAAATAGGTCAGGCTAATTAATTAATAAAATATAAACATAGAAGATTAGTATGGAGATTATAAGGTCGGTATCCCTCGTCATTTTTATTTTAGCAACAACACTTTCATTTGCTCAGAAAAATGATTTGGGGGCCTGGTATATGTATTTCGGGAATAATAAAATCAATAAAAAATGGAACTGGCACAATGAAATTCAGTATCGTAACTTTGATGCGGTTGGAGATCTTGAGCAGCTTTTAATCCGTACAGGGATCGGATACGATCTGTCGGAAAATAACAATAATGTTTTATTAGGTTACGGATTTATTTTAAGTCAGCCCTATGTAAACGGCGAGAAAAAAGAAAATATTGAACACAGGATTTTTCAGCAGTTTATCACCAAACAACAATTTGGAAGATTTTATCTTCAGCATCGTTACCGTTTGGAAGAACGCTTTCTTGAAGAGGATTTCAGAATGAGGTTTCGTTATTTCCTGGGGCTAAATATTCCGATCAATAATAAAGAAATGCTTCCGAAAACTTTTTATGCTTCTCTCTATAATGAAGTTTTTCTTCACTTTGATAGCCCGGTATTTGACAGGAACAGGGTGTACGGAGCGTTGGGATATGTGATCAGTAAGAATTTAAGAATCGAAGCAGGATATATGAATCAGCTCCAGGAGAATAGAAACAGGGGGCAGATTCAGATCGGATTTTATAACAACATACCATTTAACAAAAAGTAAAAACACATTTATGCACTCAGGAAAAAGATTTGGAGCCCGTGAATTTGCTATGTGGACAAGGAGAAGTATCTATGTCCTTGCCGTTTTAGCAGCAATTCCTACGGTACTTTATCATTTCGGTTTAACATTCGTTTCATTTCCCTGGCAGCCCATTGCAATCATGGGAACAGCGGTAGCTTTTATTGTAGGTTTTAAAAATAATGCAAGTTACAGCAGGCTGTGGGAAGCAAGGCAGATTTATGGTTCTATTATTAACAACAGCCGGAGTTTTGGATATATTCTCAGGGATTCGCTCTTTGCTAAAGATCCTGCTAAAGTAAAAGAAATGTTCTCACGGCATTATGCATGGTTAACGGCATTACGTTTTCAACTAAGGGAGCCAAGGGCATGGGAGAATATGAATACGGTACAGTTTGACGAATACTCAAAAAAATATGACATTCCGGAAAGGCTTTCCAAGCTGGATGAAGAACTGAAACTTTATCTTTCTGAAAGTGAACTTCATTATATTCTCAGTAAAAAGAACAGGGCTACACAATTGATGGCTGCCCAAAGCAAAGAACTGTCGGAGGCTTATGCAAAAGGAGAGATTAATGATTTTCAATGGACACAAATCAACCAGCAACTGGTAAAATTCACCGATGATCAGGGAAAAGCTGAAAGAATAAAAAACTTCCCATATCCCAGGAATTTTTCATCGATTACTACTTACCTGTTGCTGCTGTTTATTGTTTTTGTTCCTTTCGGATTGTTGAAAGAATTTGATAAACTAGGAGAGGGAACTTTATTAGAAGGGTTTACCATATGGTTTAATATTCCGTTTTCACTTTTGGTAACCTGGTGCTTTCATACACTGGATAGTGTGGGAGAGGCTTCTGTAAATCCTTTTGAAGGAAGTCCTAATGATGTTCCTATCACACAGATCAGCCGGACAATTGAGATCGATATGAGAGATATGCTGGATGAACATAACCTTCCTTTACCAATAAGTCCGAAGAATAATATTGTTCTTTAGGAAATAAAAAACACAATGACAAAAGAATTTATTTAGATTTCTAACCTAATATTAATTAAATAAAATCATAAATAAATGATTCACAATTACGTAATAATATCAATCGCAGTATTGCTGTCTGTGATGATATTAGTAATGATCGGGCAAAAGCTGAAAGTAGCGTATCCTATTTTCCTTGTTATAGCAGGGTTATTGATAAGCTTTATTCCGGGTATGCCTCACATTGAAATAGAACCGGATCTGGTTTTTCTTATTTTTCTTCCTCCTATTTTATTTGAAGCCGCCTGGTTTACCTCATGGCAGGACTTCCATAAATGGAGAAAGCAGATTTTTTCGATGGCTTTTGGGCTGGTATTCCTTACTTCAATAGTAGTGGCGTATCTATCATCATCAATCATTCCGGGACTTACTGTTGCGATGGGATTCCTGTTGGGAGGAGTAAATTCTCCACCAGATGCTGTGGCAGCTACATCGGTACTCAGAAATATGAAGATCCCGAAGAAGATTACGAGTATTCTTGAGGGAGAAAGCCTGATTAATGACGCATCGAGTTTGATCGTATTTAAGTTTGCTTTAGCGGCCGTTATTTCGGGGCAGTTTATCTTTAGAGATGCTGTCCAGGATTTCTTCATTATGGCTATTGGAGGGATTGCGATAGGAATTGCGGTAGGTTTCCTCTTCGGAGCTCTACTTCGTATCATTCCTTCCAATTCCAATATAGACACTATTATCACGCTTATTGTCCCATACATCATGTATGTTGGTGCTGAACATTTTCATTTTTCAGGAGTATTATCTGTGGTAGCTGGAGGTTTACTGATGTCTTATAACTCTCATTGTTATCTGAGCCATACTTCGAGAATTCAATCGGGTAACGTATGGAGTGTTCTTATCTTTTTGATGAATACCATCATTTTCATCCTCATTGGTCTTGAATTACCCATAGTAGTTGCTGCAATGCAAGATTATACCATCTCTGAAGGAATCTTCTATAGTGTGGTGATCGGTGGTGCCATTATTCTCACAAGAATTATCTACAGTTACGCATTAATGTATTTTCCAAGACTTTGTTCAAAAGAACTGAGGCTGAAGGTCCCCAAACCGGATTGGAGAGAGCCCTTTATCATCAGCTTTGCAGCAATGAGGGGAGTTGTTTCCTTAGCTGCAGCATTGTCAATCCCTGCATTTTTACCTAACGGAGATGCGTTCCCACATCGTAATATTATTTTATTCGTAACTTTCGTTATTATTTTAATTACTTTAGTGGGGCAGGGGCTTTTGTTGTCTCCTATTTTAAAGTTGTTGAAAATAAGTGATGCAGGAAGTGAAATACCTGAAGAAAAGCAGGAGGTTATTTTAATGAGAAAATTAAAAGAAACCGCTTTGCAAAAACTGGATACTGATTTCTCAGATCTTGCAGAAAGAAACAGTCTTGTACGTCATCAGAAACATAAATTGGAAAATGAAATGATGATGATGGCAGATAAAGCCCAATGTATGGCTTCTACAGGAGATTACGTTTCTGCCATGAACGAGAATAAGGATGTTTTAAGACAGGTAATACAGGCGCAGCGAAATGAATTGCATCGTATGAAACGTGAAAAGATATTTGATGATCATGTGATGCGGACGATTGAAATGCAGCTGGATTTTGATGAAGCTAAAATTACTGGGTTTACCCACGGATAGATTTGAGAAATAAAAAAATAACATGAGTATACCTATTATTGTTCAACAGAAAGTGGATGCTTCACCTGATAAGGTCTGGATGGCATTGACAGATAGAGATCAGATGAAATCCTGGTATTTTGATATCTCTGATTTTGAATTGGAAATAGGAAAACAGTTTAATTTCTATGAACCCGGAAATGAAAAAAAATACCACCATCAGGGAAGTATTTTGGATTTTGCCATCAATGAACGACTCAAACATACATGGTCATATCCCGAATTTTCCGATGCTGAAACTACAGTGATCTGGGAACTTCAGCCGGAAGATGGAGGAACAGTGATAACGCTGACTCATGAAAACACGGATCTCTTTAAAAACCTGGGAGAGGGATTTTCAAAAGAAAACTTTACAAAGGGATGGAATGTGATCGTTGGAGAAAGTCTGAAATCCTATCTGGAAAATAAATAACAAAAACGCAAAGACGCAGATTGAGTGTCTTTGCGTTTTGCTTTATAAATTAAAAATATGATAAAATATACTTCTCTTCGTCCCATACTCTGGACACAAAATCTTGATGAAACCCTTGGCTTTTATCTTCATATCCTTGGGTTTAACCTGGTAGAAAGGAATGATGAATGGGAATGGGCAACGATCCGTAAAGATGACGTTGAGGTAATGCTCTCGAAGCCTAACGATCATGAAAAATTCAATGGAATAGGATTTACCGGCTCATTTTACTTTAACGTCGACAGTGTAGATGATTTATGGGAAGAATTAAAAGACAAGGCTGAAATTTGCTATGAAATAGAAACCTTTGAATGGGACATGCGGGAATTCGCTATTTATGATAACAATGGGTACATATTACAATTTGGTCAACCCGCTAAACAAATTGGCAGAACGGAATAAAATTTGCTATTTTTGGGGAAATATTTAGAAATTCAATGAAAAAAAATATAATAGTTGGTTTTGCGGCGATTTTGATGTTGGCGTCTTGTAACAATGATAAAAAAATATTGAATAGTTTAAGTGATTATAACAATTCAATGGAAAGCAAAGGATATCACTTCGGAGATAAACTTGAACTTCCGAAAGATGTTGCAGATAATGCGGAAAGCGTAACCATCAGTTTTGGAGATAAGGAGACCTCAAACCTTGTGATTGATCCTAAATTTTTCACATTAGGAGATAATGCCGTTACTTTTAATATTAAAACAAAAGGAGGAGAAACATTAAATCAGGATGCTACGATCAATGTTTTTGCAAAAAATCCTGAAAAAAAGATCTCTTATGAAATCGTTGCGGAATACCCGCATAATCCAGCCAACTTTGTGCAAGGATTTCAGATCGAAGGAAACACGATCTATGAAAGTGATGGGCAAAACGGGTCTTCACAAATCCTGAAGTATACTCTGGGCACAACAACTCCTTTAGCTTCAACAAAGCAGGCTCAGGAAGACTTCTCCGAAGGAAGTACGATTGTAGGAGATAAAGTATATCAATTGACATGGCAAAGCAAAAAAGGATATATCTACGATAAAAGTTCATTGAAGCTTTTATCTGAATTTGCATATCCGAACGTATTAGGAGAAGGGTGGGGACTGACATATGACGGACAAAACCTGATTGCTTCCGATGGAAGTAAATTGTTGTATTTCCTTGATCCGAAAGATCCTTCAAAATTGGTTAAATATATTGCTGTAGCAGGAAGCTCACAGGCTTATGATCAGTTAAATGAATTAGAATACCACAATGGGTTTATTTATGCTAACGTGTGGCAGAAACCTATTATTCTTAAAATAAACCCGGCAAACGGAGAAGTGGTGGGAACATTTGATTTTACAGATATTGCCAAGCAGAATACCAAGGGAAGTGATGATGTATTGAACGGGATCGCTTTCAAAGGAGAAAATATGCTGGTAACAGGAAAGAACTGGCCAAAAATATATGAAGTTGCCATTAAGTAATACAGACAACTCATTTAAAATTATATTTGAATAGCGCTCCTTAAGAGCGCTATTTTAATGGAAAGCAGAGAAGGAACTTACCGATAAATCTCATAGAGATTAATTCGTGTTCTGGGTATTGTGTCAAAAATGAAATTAGTAGAAAGCAATAAATTTTGCTACTTTTGAGAATTATTTGGAAAGTCAATGAAAGTAAATCGGATAGCAGGTCTTATGGCGTTAGTATTATTAACGTCTTGTAATAAAGATAAAGAGATTTTAAATACTTTAAATGACTATAACGTTTCCATGGAGCAAAAAGGTTATCATTATAATGATAAACTGAAAATTCCTGCGGAGGTTTTAGAAAATGCAGAAACCGTTACCATTAGTTTTGGAGATAAAGAAACCTCAGATTTAACTATTGATCCCCGTTTTTTTAGTCTTGGAGATAATGACGTTACATATGTTGTTAAAACAAAAGGAGGAAAAACACTCTATCAGGATGCTACGATCAATGTCTTTGCAAAAAATCCTGAAAAACAGATGTCCTACCAGATTGTAGCAGAATATCCGCATGATCCGGATAACTTTATTGAAGGATTTACCTTAGAAGGAAATACGGTGTACGAGAGTGTCGGGTTGGAGAAATCTTCAAAGCTTTTAAAATATAACTTGGGTGGAACCGTACCCGTTAGTGTAACAAAACAACCAGCGGATATTTTTTCCGAAGGCTGTGCCACTGCAGGAGATAAGATATTTCAGTTAACCTACCGAAATAGAAAAGTTTTTGTATATGATAAAAGTTCTCTGAAACTGATTTCTGAATTTCCTTTGGCATCAGCGATGAAAGAAGGATGGGGACTAACCTATGATGGTAAGAATCTGATAGCGACAGATGGCTCAAAAAACCTGTATTTTCTGAATGTAAATGATCCTTCTATAATATTAAAAACAATGCCTGTGGCAGGAAGCGCTGAAGTGTATGATCAGCTTAATGAACTGGAATACCACAATGGATTTATTTATTCAAACATCTGGCATAAACCGATCATTTTAAAAATTAATCCTGTGAACGGAGAGGTTGTGGGTACATTTGACTTTACGCAACTGACAGCAGAAAATTCCGGAGATAACACTGAGCATGTTTTAAATGGAATTGCCTTTAAAGGTGATAATATGTTGGTAACAGGAAAAAACTGGCCCAAAATTTATGAGGTTGCTATTAAATAATTTAAAATAATAACAATTGAATCACGATTAAAATAAAGTGTGTAAATTGGTCATATTCCTTCGGGAAATCATATTAGTAAAAGAACATTGAAATTATTACCCCTGATATTTGCTTTTGTTTTCTGCTCAATTTCTGCGCAGAAGGCTTTGCCACTGGATACCTTGAAATTAAAAGAAGCAAAAGACCTTTTTGCAGACGATTACGGAAATTTGTATATCTATAAGAATAAAGATTTCAGTTTAACCAAATATGATTCTTTAGGAAAGCAGATTGGGAAAATGATGCTTACGGTACCATTTAAAATCCAGGGGGTTCAAAATCCACTTTCAGTTCCCTTGTTTTCAGAAAATGCCCAGGAATTAAAGTTTGTAGATCAGAATCTCAATGAGATCCAGAGAATAGATTTCAAACAGAAGTTTGCATTTATAAAAATAGCATATGCAGAAGATCTTCAGCAGATATGGCTTTTGGATGAGAGCTCAAAACGTCTCATTCAGTACAATTTCAGAAATGATACCACAATAAATTCCTATCCTTTTGATGCAAGCTTTGATGATCTGATGGATCTTCTGGTTTATGAAAATAAAGTATATATCCTGACAAGAAAGCATTTCAGGATCTATAGCCTGAAATTTGAAAAACTTACAGAGATTCCCATAGAAAACGGGAAACGATTCAGAAGGGAGAATGAGTCTGTTCTGATCATAACTAATAATTCAATTCTTAAATATATTCCGGAAAAAGGGTTGGTGAAAATTTTTGAAGATCCTGATGCACAAATTGTGGATAAAAACACGCTTGCTTATTTTGAAATCAAAGCGAACAACCTTTATCTTTACAACCTTGAAAAAATTAAACAGGCAAAACAGGAGTCTGAGCCTGAACCTGGAAATACAGAAAAACCTGTTCAGAAGACACCAGAGCAAACTGGAGAATCAGCAGACAAATCATTAGAAAAGGTTCAGGACAAGTTTATTAAAGACCAGTCTGTGGAAAAACCTGCAGATACTACGTTGAAAAAGCTTCTTGAAGAGACTGCAGAAGTTCAGACTGTTGGTATTTAATAATTTTTTCATGGACATCAATAAATAAGGGAAAATAGAATATGCACATTGCAGTTACAGGAAATATCGGAGCTGGAAAAACGACATTAACGACAATGCTCTCCAAGCATTATGGATGGGATGCACAATTTGAAGATGTAGACCATAATCCTTACCTGGAAGACTTTTATGCAGATATGAGCAAATGGAGCTTTGCTTTGCAGATTTACTTTTTGGGAAGCAGGTTCCGCCAGGTAAAAGAAATAAGAGAAAGTGGAAAGAATATCATTCAGGATCGTACCATTTATGAGGACGCCCATATTTTTGCGGAAAATTTAAATGATATGCACTTGCTTTCGGACAGGGATTTTAAAAATTATCAGGATGTTTTTAATTTAATGAAATCTTTTGTTTCAGCCCCCGATTTGTTGATCTACTTAAAATCTGATGTACCCAATCTGGTTAAAAAGATCTATAAAAGAGGAAGAGAATATGAAGCCTCGATCAGTATTGAATATCTTTCAAAATTAAATCAGAAATACGAAAAATGGATTTCCAATTATACCGAAGGTAGATTGTTGGTCATTGAGGTAGATGATCTTGATTTCGTTGAAAAACCTGAAGATTTTGGGTTTATTCTGGAAAAAATTGAAGCTGAACTTAATGGATTGTTTTAATTAACAATACTTTAGGATCTTTTAGGATTGATGTAACTTGGTTTTTATCTAAATTTGTTACATACAAGTTTAATTCTTTATATTATTAAATATGTTAGTTAAGGTTTTACATAATGGAAGTTGTTCAAAATCAAATGCTGTTTTAGAGTATCTTGATGAGAATGGAGTGCCGTTTGAGATCATCAATATTGTGGAGGACCCATTAAGTATTTTAGAGTTAAAAACAGTTTTAAAAAAACTCAACCAGAGTGTTTTTCATCTGATCAGAAAGACGGAAAAATTATATCTTGAAAAATTTGCAGGGAAGAATTACTCAGAAGAGGAATGGTTGGAAATATTGTCTAAAAATCCTTCTTTAATTCAAAGGCCAATCTTAATAAAAGGCTCAGTCGCTATGCTGGGAAGGCCTATAGAAAATGTAAAATATTTTATTGAGAAATAAACCAGAATGAAATAATAAGAAAAGTCAGCTTTCGGCTGACTTTTTATTTTTATAAAAGGATCACTCCTTCTATTTTTCCAACTTCTTTATAAATATTTACGACCTGATCAGCGTCTAAGACAAAAGCATTGATATTGCAGGCTGTATATTTTCCATTTTTACTTTCTCTGTTTCCAAGCGTAAATTTAATGCCGTCAAAAACCTTATATATTTCTGTAAGTTTTGCCTGATCTGTAGGAATTATAAATTTAAATAAATAATCTTCCGGAAAGTCGTGGTGACCTTCCAGTTTTTCCTTTAAAGAATTATAAAATTCTTCAGGATTCGCGTGTTGATTTCCTTGAATGATATCCATCTAACAATTTAATTTATATATAAATTTAACGAAATTTTTTCTATTTTCCAAGTGGACCTAACAGGGCTTTGGAGTTCTTTATTTCGTAATCTTCAATGATATTAAACAGTCCGTTAACCAATTGTTCAGAGGCCAGCTTACTTAATCCTCCCGAATTTACAGTATTGCTGTTTCCACCCAGTAGGTTACCCAGGAAATTACTTCCTGCCAACGCTGTATTAATCGTTTTTACGATACCATACCGGTTAAGCTGTTCATCAACCTTTGGAGTAATAGCAGCTACAAGCTGATCCGAAGTTTTTTCCTTCAGAATTAAAGTAGCTGTACCTTTTTCTCCCTGAATGATTCTCGTTACATCCTGCGCATTCAAACTGTTAACTGCATTCTGAAGGATTGGTTTCGAAATATTTACAGTGTACGAAGCTGCTTCTGCAACATATTCCCTTTCCTTAGCAACTAGTGAAGGGGAAATTTTTTCCAGCATCGAATTGATATCTCTTAATTCTTTTGGTAACGCTTTATCCACCAGATTATTTTGTAGAAATGCATCTTTATTGCCATAAATATTCATTCCTTTATCGATTCCGTTCAATAAAAACTTTTTAATGATGGATAATCCCAGATCAGTCGTCGCAAGACTTGTGCAGGATTGTACAGAAGTTGTGATTACAGTAGCAGTTCCTGCAACTAATGCTATTGCCAGAATATATTTTTTCATTGATTTTTATTAATGGTTGAATTTTTCAAATACCGGGCCAAAGGTAAACAGGAAAATCTGTTTAACAAAATATTAATTTAATGTTAGTGATTTGGGGAGTTATTCTAGAAAAACCCTTTAATATTCATTGTAAATTAAATGTTAAATTAAATTTATTTTTAGTGATAATACGTTAAAAAATTGACTTTTCACACATGATGTGTGATGTATCATGTTAATTTTAGAATTATTACGATATATTAACAATGTTTCATATATTTTTATAATTTTGGATTAATGTCTTTTTTTGAGAAATACAATATTTATTTAATTAAAGACAGCTTTGCAGTTTAAAAATCTGCTAAGAAATTTGATTGTACGAAATAAAATTGAACTATATGAAGCAAAGTGATTTAAAGTATTCATCGCTCATTGCTGTTTTATACTTTGGTATGAATGTCAATGCGCAGGTGACACCGAAAGATACTGTTCCGAAAGAGCATAAGATCGAAGAGGTGGTGATGATTGGATATGGCTCCCAGAAGAAAGAAAATATTACTGGAAGTATAGGTCTAGTGACAGCAAAAGATCTTGCAGATAAACCGAACGCTAATCCTATAAGCTCTATTCAGGGAAAATTAGCTGGGGTTCAGATTTTAAATTCTGGAACACCAGGAGGATCTCCCAGGGTAGACATCCGGGGAATTAGCTCTCTCACCGGTAAAACAGTTTTTATTGTTGATGGAATGATTACTGATGATATTTCATTTTTGAGCCCACAGGATATTGAATCCATGAGTGTATTGAAAGATCCCTCTAGTTTAGCAATCTACGGAGCAAGAGCATCAAATGGAGCAGTTATAATTAAAACAAAAAGTGGAAGAGGCAAAAAGCCTGTCTTTAACTTTAATTCTTATTTGGGAATCAAAACTGTCACGAACATTCCTAAAATGGTAAATTCTGACCAATACATCGAATTATTTAACGAAAAGTTACGTAATGAAGGGGTAACTGATCCTACAAAGTTTCTAAACAGGTCTAGCTATCCCGCGGACACGGATTGGTTTAAGGAAATTTTCAGACCAAGCATTATCAATTCTAATGATATATCCGCTTCAGGAAATGCTGGAAAATTAAATTATTATTTAAGTGCAGGATATTTACAGGACGAAGGAAATCTGGCTGCCGGACAAGGTATTAATTCTGGAAGTGGCTTTAATAGATTTAATTCAAAAGTTAACCTTATATACAAGATTACGGATAATATAACGATCGGAAATAATTTTACATTTTCTAAAATGCGTACCGATCAGGCACAGAATCCTTTGCAGGATGCTTATTCAGCGCCACCTGTGTATGCCCCGATTAATCCTGGTACAGGAGGATATCAGTATTTTTCACTTGTCAATATTTCAAATCCCCGAGCTAAACTTGACTTGTTCAGATCTCAAACTAGAGAAGAAAGGTTATTGAATAATATCTGGGGGGAATATAAATTTTTAAAAGATTTTACTTTAAGAATCAGTTATACCTCTGATAATATTAATTCGAATAAATATGAATTTACACCATCATTTACATATGCTCCTGATCCTAAACCAACGAAACTCATAACAAGAGATTCCAGAACTAGAAACTATGTGTGGGATAACACATTAAGCTGGAAAAAAAGCCTTGGAAAACATAATGTAGAAGTACTTGCTGGTTTTTCAAGAACAAGAAACTCTTATGCTCAGGAATATGCTGATGCTCTGAATATAAATTATAACGGAACAAACGCTTCACTAGATATTGCCAACGGAACTGATATCGTTAGAACTACTTTTGATGAAAAACGTACTGTTGTTCCATATCAGGACAGAATAGAATCGTTTTTTGGACGACTTAATTATGATTATGGAGGAAAATATTTGGTAAATGCCTCGATCCGTAGGGATGGAACTTCCAAATATTCCAGTAATGACAGATACCGTGTATTTCCAGCTGTAAGTGCTGGATGGGTAATTTCCAAGGAAAATTTTATGAGTGAACAAAATGTTTTTAATCTTTTAAAATTAAGAGCAAGTTGGGGGAAACTGGGAAACCCAGATGTACAAAGAGCTTATACCCTAAACACGACTATTATTAATGGAGGGGCTTACTATGGTAATACAGGCTCTCCGGCACAGACCATAGATCAGATTATAGACCCGAATATTGGTTGGGAAACGACAACGGGTAGGGACCTGGGATTAGAAATGGCATTGTTCAATAATAAATTGAAAATTGATGCTACTTATTTTGATAAAGATACCAAAGATGTCGTTTATGGTATTGTTCAGGGAACTGTATCAGGTGCTGGAAACTGGAATAATTATATTACCAATGCTTATTCTTTTAATAACAAGGGATTTGAAGCATCTGTAAACTATGATACAAAGATTAATGACAATATAAAGTTGGGAGTATATGGTAATATTACCACATTGAAAAATAAAATTACTTCTGTTGCTAATGGATCATATTTACAGACAGGGGCTAATTTGTATGGTAATGCAATCATACGATTACAAGAAGGACAACCTGTTGGTTCGTATTATGGTTATCAGGTAGAAGGAATTTTCCAGACTCAAGCGGAAGCGGATGCATGGGCTACTCAAAATGGTGCTAAAGCCGGTGGATTTAAATTTAAAGATATCGATGGAAATGGCGTAATTGATGCAAGAGATAAAACTTTTCTGGGAAGCCCTATCCCGAAAGGAACCTATGGTTTCGGTATAAACTTAAATGTTTATGATTTTGATTTTGCCATTGATTTCCAGGGAGTGTTTGGTAATAAAATATACAATTTTAATAGGGAACAACGCTTTGGAAATGAAAGCTGGGACCTAGATTTTTATAATAACAGATGGCATGGTGCTGGGACATCTACTGAATATCCTATGGCTACAAATGATCAGTCTATTATTTTACCTAACAGTTTTTATGTAGAAGATGGAAGCTACATTAGAATTAGAAATATCCAGGTTGGGTATAATTTACCAAAAGCATTTACGAATTCAATGTCTATAACTAAATTAAGACTATATGTAAGTGCACAAAACCCTTGGACAAGTTTCAAATACCATGGATTTTCTCCTGAGATTTTGAACACCGATAAAGTACAAATGGGTATAGATAATAATATCTATCCGATTTCAGCAATTTATACTATCGGTATGAACCTAACATTTTAATAAGAAACCATTATGAAAAAGATATTTTTAACGGTCGCTTTATTTTCACTTGTAGTAAGTTGTAAAGACGATTATTTAGATATAAAACAAGAAGGGCAGACAGAAGCATCTTCTTTTTTTAAGACACAAGATGATGCAATGCAGGCAACCAGTGCTATTTATAGTTTCCTAAGAAGTTGGGAGAACTCTGCTTTTCCCTATCAATTCGTTTTTGGAGTGCCGGCTGATGACGTAGTGAAAGGTTCCAATCCAGGAGATTCTGCTTTTATTAATGTATATGATAATTTTACCTATACTGTAAGTGATGAAGGAGTAAGAGGTTACTGGATAGGACAATGGCAGGCAGTGAATAGAACAAATCAGGTAATTACTCATGTCCCGGCAATTCAAATGGATACAACCTTAAAGAATCGCCTGATTGCAGAAGCAAAGATGCTAAGAGCCTATTTCTATTTTAATTTAGTAAGAATTTATGGTGGAGTTCCTATTTATGACAAAGTAGAAACTGTATATGAAAAGCCAAGAAATTCTGTAGAGGAGGTTTATAATTTTATCATTTCTGATCTCACTGCGGCTGCTGAGGTACTTCCGCAAACGTATCCTTCCTCAGATCTTGGAAGAGTAACAAAAGGAGCAGCTTTAGGATTACTTTCAAAAGTTTACCTTTATAAAAAAGACTGGCAGAAGGCATATGAAACCTCTAATCAGGTAATTGCTATGGGATATAATCTAGATCCAGACTTTAATCATTTGTTCAGGCCTGCGGGTGAATTTGGTAGTGAATCTGTATTTGAAGTGAACTGTCAGTGTTCATCTCAATATGGAGGAAGTCAATATGCCCAGGTTCAAGGTGTTCGAAATCAGTTTGGATGGGGTTTTTTTACTCCTTCTAATGCGCTTGAAAATGCGTTTGAAGCTGGTGACATTAGAAAAGAACTTACCATACTTAGGAATGGGGAAACTACTCCTGAAGGTGATTTGATTGCTATGGGAGATCCCTTATCTGTAACAACATTTAATCAAAAAGTATATGTTCCGAAAGCATTGAATAATAATGCTTGTGACTACGGTTCTATTCAGAATATCAGAATATTAAGATTTGCGGAAATTTTATTAATCAATGCAGAAGCAGCCAACGAATTAGGAAATATATCAGCTGCTACTATAAATCTGAATAAAGTAAGAACAAGAGCTGGTTTAGCTGGAACTACAGCGTCAAATCAAGCAGCTTTAAGAACGGCAATCTGGCATGAGAGAAGAGTGGAACTGGCATTAGAAGGTGACCGTTTTGTTGATCTAGTAAGAACGGGACAGGCAGCAACAGTTCTGGCGCCATATGGATTTAAGGCAGGGAAAAACGAGGTGTTTCCTATTCCTTTGGATGCGATGGACCAAAGCCATGGTGCTTTCATTCAAAATCCAGGTTATTAATCTATAATCACATAAAAATAGCCAAAGTTTAGCTTTGGCTATTTTTTTAATTAACTCTATGCAAACGTATATTTTATGAAGTTAGGAATCATTTCTATTCTGGCAGTGGCTTCATTATTTTCCTGTAAAAATGTCCAGATGGGAAAACAGGAAATAGTAAAAAAAGAAGCTGTAAAAAGTACTATGAGTGATGAACAGCTGATGGACAAGGTTCAACGGGATGCCTTGAAATATTTCTGGGATTATGCACAACCGAATTCTATGTTGGGAAGAGAGCGTTACCATGAAGATGATATTTATCCACATAATGATAAACATGTAATAACTACAGGTGGATCAGGATTTGGCTTAGCTACAATATTGGTCGGAGTGGAAAGAGGTTTTGTTCCCAGGAAAGAAGCGGTGAAAAGATTGACGCATATGATGGATTTTCTTGCTAAAGCAGATCGCCATAAAGGAGCATGGTCTCACTGGATCAATGGAGAAACGGGCAAAACAGTTCCTTTTGGAAAAAAAGATAATGGAGGAGATTTGGTGGAAACCGCATTTTTAACTTCTGGAATTTTAATGGTCCGTGAATATTTTAAAAATGGAAATGATGAAGAAAAAGCTCTGGCAAAGAAATGTGACGAACTATGGAAAGGAATTCAATGGAACTGGTATACCAAAGGCGGAGAGAAGGTTTTGTATTGGCATTGGTCTCCGGAATATCAGTGGGAAATGAATTTTCCATTGGAAGGATATAATGAATGTATGATTACTTATATTCTGGCGGCATCTTCTCCAACCTATTCAATTGATGCAGAAACTTATTATAAAGGATGGACCAGAAACGGAACTTTTCTTTCAGATAAAACGAAATACGGTCTTCCGATGTATGTGAAGCATAACTCTGCTGAGGGTTATGGCGGACCTTTATTCTGGGCACATTATTCATATATCGGGTTAGATCCCACCGGCCTTTCAGATAAACTGATTAAAAATTATTTTGATTTAAATAAAAACCAGGTCCTTATTGATTATAAATATTGTCTGGAAAACCCAAAACAATGGAAAGGATATGGTCCGGATTATTGGGGGCTTACAGCAAGCTATTCCAGAAATGACGATGGAACTACCGGATATAACGCTCATTTTCCTCAGAATGACCATGGGGTTATTTCTCCAACTGCAGCTTTAAGCAGTTTTCCTTATTCACCGAAAGAATCAATGGACTTTTTAAAATTTATTTATATTAAAAAACCTGAATTTGTGGGTTCAGCAGGACCTTATGACGCGACATCTATCCATTATAACAATTGGTTTACCCCACGGTATCTTGCCATCGACCAGGGAACAATTGCTCCGATGATTGAAAACTACAGGACAGGATTTTTATGGAAGCTGTTTATGAATGCTCCTGAAATTCAACAGGGTTTGAAAAAATTAAGTTTTAAATCTGAAAAATATGGAATCAAATAAAAGATAAAAAATGGACTTTGTTCCCATTTATAATAAGTCAAAATCTCACTAACAATATGAAATTAAAACTTAGACATGCTTTGTTTCTGCTTCCGCTTTTTTCTTTACAGATCAATGGTCAGGAGATCAAGGCAGAACTCAACAAGGAAATCAAAAGAACAGAAAAGATATCTTATATTTTGGACTATCCCCAAAAAGTAAAAGGAAATCTCCCGTTAATTGTTTTTCTCCATGGATCGGGAGAAAGGGGAACTGACCTTGAAATGGTAAAAGCCCATAGTCCCTTTACCTATAAAAATCTGATCAAGGAACCTGTCGCTATTTTAGCTCCTCAGTGTCCTGCAGATAGCTGGTGGGATACGATTACCGTTTATAACCTGATTAAAGAAATCCAGAAAAAATATAAAATCGATGCTTCCAGGATTTACCTTACGGGGCTTTCACTGGGAGGTTGGGGAACCTTAAAACTGGCAATGGAGCATCCTGAAATGTTTGCTGCTGTAGTCCCGGTATGTGCTCCTACAGATCAGATTATGACAGCAAATGTCAATCGATATAAAGATCTGAATATGAAAATTTTTCACGGTGGAATGGATGACATTGTTTTGCCTGAAAATGCGTTCAGATTATACCAGAAGTTACATCCGGTAAACCCTGGTGCGGAATTAATCATATTCCCGAATGATAATCATAACTCCTGGGACTCAGCTTATTCAGACCCCGGATTATACGAATGGATGTTGTCCAAGAAGAAGTAAGATAAATAATAACGAAAAGTAAGAATCCGGATTAAGAATCTGATGTTCACAATTACTATTAAAAAATGAAGATAAAATGAGTAAAAAGTTAGTTTTAATAGCTGCGTTAGCACTTTCGCCATTGTTTTCGGCTCAGGAAATGGTTACAAGACCTGTTCAATCCTATCAGACGGCCCAGTATCAAGCAAAGAAAAAGGCCTTTGTAGATCAGCTTTTGTCAAAAATGACCTTAGATGAAAAAATAGGACAGTTGAATTTACCAAGTTCGGGAGATTTTACCACAGGATTGGCTCAAAGTTCCGACATAGGTAAAAAAGTAGAACAAGGTTTGGTCGGTGGACTATTCAATATAAAAGGAGCGGACAAAATAAAAGCAGTTCAGAAAGTTGCGGTAGAAAAGAGTCGATTGAAGATTCCGTTGATCTTTGGGATGGATGTTATTCATGGTTATGAAACAACTTTTCCTATTCCTTTGGGCTTGGCAGCTTCATGGGATATGAACATTATTCAGCAATCTGCGAGAGTTGCCGCAAGAGAAGCATCTTCTGATGGAATTAACTGGACATTTTCCCCAATGGTGGATATTTCTCGTGAACCAAGATGGGGGAGAGTCTCTGAAGGTTCGGGAGAAGATCCTTTTTTAGGCAGTGAAATAGCCAAAAATATGGTATATGGCTATCAGGGGAAAGACCTTTCTGTGGGCAATACCATTTTAGCGTGTGTAAAACATTTCGCATTATATGGAGCCGGTGAATCAGGGAGAGACTATAATACCGTAGATATGAGCCATGTGAGAATGTTCAATGAATATTTCCCTCCTTACAAAGCTGCTGTGGATGCCGGAGTTGCATCAGTAATGGCATCATTTAATGAAGTGGACGGAGTTCCTGCAACCGGAAACAGATGGCTTCAGACAGAGGTTTTGAGAAATAAATGGAATTTCAAAGGCTTTGTGGTAACGGATTATACCGGAATTAATGAAATGGTAGATCATGGAATGGGAGACCTTCAGCAGGTTTCGGCTTTAGCTTTAAAGGCCGGGGTTGATATGGATATGGTGGGAGAAGGTTTTTTGACAACCCTTAAAAAATCCTTGTCAGAAGGAAAAGTTACGCAGGCTGAAATTGATATGGCAGCTAAAAGGATTCTTGAAGCCAAATATGATTTAGGATTGTTTGATGATCCCTATCGTTATGGCAATGCTAAATTAGCAGCAAAAGAGGTTTATAACCTCGAAAATCGTACGATTGCCCGAAATGCCGCTGCTCAATCAATGGTTTTAATGAAAAATGATAATCAGGTTCTTCCATTGAAAAAAACGGGGACCGTAGCAGTCATTGGTCCCTTGGTAAACAATTCTTTGAATATGGCAGGAACCTGGAGTGTCGCAGCAAAGCATGATCAATCTGTTGCTTTGATGAAAGGTCTTCAGGACAATTTTGGAAAAGAAGTAAAATTTATTTCAGCAAAAGGAGCTAACATTGATTACAGCGCTAAATTAGAAGAGATCTATGCAGCTCATGGAAAGAAAACAGATAGAGATAACCGCTCAAAAGAGGTGCTTTTAAAAGAAGCTGTGGATGTTGCCAATAAAGCGGATGTCATTGTTTTAGCCATCGGGGAATCGGCAGAAATGAGTGGTGAATCTTCTTCGAGAACGGAAATCACCATTCCACAGTCTCAGGTTGATCTATTAAATGAGCTGAAGAAAACAGGAAAACCTATTGCAATGGTGCTTTTCACGGGTAGGCCATTAGCTCTTACGAATGTAAAAGATGTTCCTGATGCCATTCTGAACGTCTGGTTTTCTGGTTCTGAAGCAGGAAATGCTATTTCTGATGTATTATTTGGAAAAGTGAATCCTTCCGGTAAATTACCTATGACATTCCCAAGAAGTCTTGGACAGGTGCCTATTTATTATAATGCTAAAAATACAGGACGTCCGTTAAGTCAGGATCTTGTTGATAAATGTGAGTATCAGAGATTCCGTTCCAATTATATGGATGAGTGTAATACGCCTCTTTATCCGTTCGGTTTTGGTTTGAGCTATACCCAATTCAACTACTCTGATATTACAGTATCTGATCCTAATCCGAAAGGAAACCAAACGGTTCAGGCCTCTGTTACGATAACCAACTCAGGGAATTATGACGGAGCAGAAGTCGTACAATTGTACATCCGCGATATGGTAGGAAGCATTACAAGACCAGTAAAAGAATTAAAAGGATTCCAGAAGGTTTTCCTTAAAAAAGGAGAATCTAAAAAAATTACTTTTGATATAACACCGGAAAGCTTAAAATTCTACAATGGGGATTTAAAATTTGACTGGGAACCGGGAGAATTTGATATTATGATCGGAACCAATTCAGAGGATGTAAAACACTCTAAAATTAATTGGAGCAAATAATTTTAAGCCATTCATTTTGAATGGCTTTTTTTGTATCTTAGAATTAAATTAACTAATACCCTATTTTTGGCATACTTTTTACCAATCTGAAAACATTAAAAAATTAAATATGAAAAAAACAATTTTACTTAGCGCAATGTTCCTGGGTTCTTTCACTTTTGCACAACAAAAAGCTCCGGTTTTAGGAGGGGACAGAGATGTCCATGGCTGTAAAGGCTCTGCGGGTTACACTTACTCACAGATTAAAAATGATTGTGTACGGGTTTTCGAACAAAAAATCAAATTAAAAGAAGTCGGCTCGGATAAAAGCTATACCACAATGACCGCCGTTATTTTTAGCAAAAATATGAAACAGGCGGAAATTTTTATTCCGGATGGGAATGCCAAAAGTATTATTCTGGAGAGAGAAGGGAAAGGAAACATCTGGAAAAGTGGAAAACATATAAAAGAAAGCTATGTCCTGGTTCCTTATAAGAAAAAAGGTTATCAGATCAAGAAAGATGATGTTGTTATTTACCAATAAATCAGGAAGGCCATTCGAAAGAGTGGCCTTTTATTTTGATGCCAGAAATGCTTACCATTATGAGAAAAAAGTTACGTATTGGTTTTTATTTGGAGCTTTTTCCCGCTTTTCGTTTCAATCTTTTTTTTCAAAAAAGGATTTCCTCTGCAATCGGGGCTAGCATTGCCTTGAAATTTTCAATGATCACTCTGATTTATTTTTGAAAATAATCAATAGAAATAATTAGTGTTCTTTAAAATTACCCATAGTTTTTAATCAAAATCTAAAACCTCCGTAACAATTTTTCTCTCTCACTGAAAATCCGTATTTTTGTGCATCTAAAAGTAATAAGAAAGAATGAATTCCTACAAAAATCCATTGGAAGAACGCTACTCCAGTGAAGAAATGTTATTTAACTTCTCGCATAATAACAAATTCCAGAATTGGAGAAAGCTTTGGATAGCTCTTGCTGAAATCGAAAAAGACCTTGGACTTGAAATTACAGACGAGCAGATCGCTGAGTTAAAAGCTAATGCTGAAAACATCGATTATGACAAGGCAGCAGAGTACGAAAAAAAATTCCGTCATGATGTAATGGCTCACGTTCACGCATATGGTGATGTAGCACCTTCAGCAAAAGGAATTATCCACCTGGGAGCAACTTCAGCTTTTGTAGGAGACAATACAGACTTAATTCAGATTCGTGACGGACTTTTAATCTTAAAGAAAAAGTTGGTTAATGTAATGAAAAACCTGGCAGATTTTGCAATTCAGTACAAAGACCTTCCGACTTTAGGGTTCACTCACTTCCAGCCGGCTCAGTTGACAACAGTTGGAAAAAGAGCTACTCTGTGGTTGCAGAGTTTGGTTCTTGATATTGAAGAATTAGATTTCTTCCTTGAAACACTTCGTTTCAGAGGAGTAAAAGGAACTACAGGAACTGCTGCAAGTTTCCTTGAACTTTTCAACGGAGATTATTCTAAAGTAAAACATTTAGATAAAGAACTTTCAAAAAGATTTGGTTTCGATAAGGTTTTCGGAGTTTCCGGACAGACTTACGATAGAAAAATTGATGCGAAAGTGGTAGCTTTATTAGGAAATATTGCACAATCTGCACATAAATTCACAAACGATTTACGTTTACTTCAGAACCTTAAGGAAATTGAAGAGCCATTCGAGAAAAACCAGATCGGTTCATCAGCTATGGCTTACAAACGTAATCCGATGAGAAGCGAAAGAATCGGGGCATTGGCAAAATATGTAATGTCTCTGACAACAAGTTCTGCCATGGTAGCTTCAACACAATGGTTTGAAAGAACATTGGATGATTCGGCCAACAAGAGATTAACAATTCCTCAGGCGTTTTTAGCTGTGGATGCAATCTTGTTGATCTGGAATAACATTATGAACGGAATTGTAGTTTATCCAAACAGAATCAATAAGCACATAATGGAAGAACTTCCTTTCATGGCAACAGAATATATTATCATGGAAGAAGTAAAAGCAGGAGGGGACCGTCAGGAAATCCACGAGGTCATCAGGGTTCACTCTATGGAAGCTTCTAAAAAAGTGAAAGAAGAAGGAAAAGAAAACGATCTGATTGAAAGGATTCTGAATGATGATTCTTTAAAGCTCGATAAATCAAAATTAAAAGAAGTTCTGGATCCTAAAAATTTCATTGGCTTTGCACCTATTCAAACGGAGGAATTCATTAAAAATGAAGTTCAGCCGATACTGGAGCAAAACAAAGACATGATTGGACTGGAGGCTGATCTTAAAGTATAATACCATATGCAGTCTTTTCGGCTGCATTTTTTATTTCATTGCAGGTATGAACAGAATACTATTTTTCCTTTTGATACCCACTCTTTCCTTTTCACAGGGAAAAGATGTTTTAACCTACTTTAAATCAAAAGATTCTTTGGTAGGGGTAAAAGATCATACCGGGAAAATTATTGTTCCTGCGCAGTTCAAAGTCTTTTCATTTCTAAAAGACGGCGATCCTGTAAAAGAAGAAACCATTTATTTCGACGGGTCTAAAAAGGATGAGATAAAAGAAAAAAACGCCTGGGGATATGTCTATGATAAAAAAGGGAATTTCCTTTACAGACCTTTCCTGTACGATAATGGTGCTGACTATTTTTCTGAAGGAGTAAGACGGTTTGTTAAAAATGGGAAGGTAGGTTTTGTAGACAGAAACGGTACAACGGTAATTGAAGCCAAACATGATTTTGTTTCACCATTTAATTACGGATATGCAGCCTATTGTGATGGATGTGATTGGGAAAAAACCAATGATGAGCACAAAGCAATGGTAGGAGGAACATGGGGAGTGATGAATTTTAAAGGAGAAGTGATCCAACCTGTTGCGGCACAAACGAACTCCGTAGAAGTTAATGGGAAATTTTATCCAAATCCATTCAAATATAATGAGAAGGAGAAACGTATTCTTCAATTTTTCGAAAAACAAAATACAAAACTTTCGGAAATCTATTATGTCAACTGGTATAATAAATTATCCAAAGAGGAAAAAAGACTTTTTTTTGAAATCGTTGAAAGACCAAAAGAAAACTTTCCTTTTTATCAGGTAAATACATATGATTACAGGAAAATAGATGTGGGATTAACATTTGATTTCAAATTTTTAGTCTCAGCAGAGGGCCAGGAAATTTTTGCACTGGACTATGATAATGAAAAGGTTCCTTTTGAAAAATGGCTTAAGAGAGAAATCGTAAAAGCTCAGAAATATCAGGAAGAACATCCTGATAATCCTAATAAAATAAGTAAATAAGTCTAATAATATAATATCTGACATCTAATGTCTAATAACAAAAGAATTTTCGTAGAAAAAAGAGGTATTTTCGATGTTGAAAGTCCAAAAATTTTTGATGAGGTAAAAGCGGTTGTTCCGGCTGTTCAAAGCGTGAAAGTATACAATGTGTATGATATTTTCAACCTGAATGACGGAGAATTTGAAAAAGTGGTCAATAACACTTTTGTAGACCCTGTTACTGATATTTTGCATACAGAGAACCCTGCAAAAGCTATTCATTTCGGAATGGAATTTTTACCGGGACAGTATGATCAGAGAGCAGATTCTGCACAGCAGTGTATCGCCTTACTGACAGAAAATGAAAAATCAAAAGTAAGAAGTGGAAAACTGATTGAATTTGAAGGAGTTTCTGAAGCCGATTTGGTTAAGATCAAAGATCTTCTAATCAATAAAGTGGAATCTCAGGAAAAAGATTTATCTATTCTGGATATTCCTGCTGATGAAACACCATCAAAAGTAATCATCCACGAAAACTTCATCAATTTCAATGATGCTGAACTTGAAAACTTTTATAATAATCATGGTTTTGCACTTGGATTGGACGACCTGAAATTCATTCAGGAATATTTCAAAACTGAACAAAGAAATCCTACGGAAACAGAATTAAAAGTATTAGATACCTATTGGAGTGACCACTGTCGTCATACAACTTTTGAAACAGAATTGTCAGACATACAGTTTGAAGGTCAGTTCAAACATACATTGGAAACTATTTTCAATGATTATATCGAAAAAAGAAAATTCTTAGGGCGTGAACTGAAGCCGATTTCATTAATGGATCTGGCAACGGTATGCGGAAAGTATTTCCATAAAACAGGGAATCTTGATAACCTTGTTATTTCTGATGAGATTAATGCATGTACCATTCAGATCGAAGCAGAATACGATGGTAAAAAAGAACCTTGGTATTTATTATTCAAAAATGAAACGCATAACCACCCGACGGAAATTGAACCTTTCGGAGGAGCATCTACATGTTTAGGAGGAGCGATCAGAGACCCGTTGTCCGGAAGATCTTTCGTATTTCAGGCCATGAGATTAACAGGTGCTGCCGATGTTTTAGAACCGGTTGATAAAACATTACCGGGAAAACTACCTCAAAAAACCATTACGAAACAGGCTGCCAACGGATATTCATCTTATGGTAACCAGATCGGGCTTGCCACGACAATGGTTTCTGAAATCTATGATGAAGGCTATAAAGCCAAGAGAATGGAGGTAGGTTTCGTTACCGGGGCTGTTCCTGTAGACTGGGTAAGACGTGAGAAACCTGCTAATGGTGATTCAATCATTATCTTAGGAGGAGCAACAGGTCGTGACGGAGTAGGGGGAGCAAGCGGAAGTTCAAAAGAACAGGACGAAACCTCTATTCACACCATGAGTTCAGAGGTTCAGAAAGGAAATGCCGTAGAGGAACGTAAAATTCAGAGATTATTCAGAAACCCTGAAGTAACGAAGCTGATCAAAAAATCAAACGACTTCGGAGCAGGAGGTGTTTCTGTGGCAATCGGTGAGATCGCAGACTCTTTAGAAGTAAACCTTGATGTATTACCATTAAAATATGAAGGATTAAACGGAACCGAACTGGCTATTTCTGAATCTCAGGAAAGAATGGCTGTGGTGGTAGATCCTCAGGATAAAGAAAAATTCATTAAATTCTGTGAAGCTGAAAACATTGTGGCTGTAGAAGTGGCAAAAGTGACAGATTCCGGAAGAATGCAGATGTTCTGGAAAGGGGACAAAATTGTAGATCTTTCAAGAGCATTCTTAGATACCAACGGATGTTCAAAATCTCAGGAAGTGAAAATCACTCACCTGGAAGAAGTAAAACAAGAAACAAAAGCTTTCACAACAGAAAACTTCCTGAACATCTTAAAAGATAAAAACGTAGCTTCCCAGAAAGGACTGCTTGAAATGTTCGACTCTTCTATCGGAGCCACTACGGTAGCTATGCCTTTGGGAGGTAAATACCAGCAAACCCTGATGGAAGGAAGTGTGCAGACACTACCTATTTTAGGAGCAAAAGATATCAAAACCGTTTCTCTCGCAAGCTGGGGATTCGATGCTGAGATCTCAAAACAAAACTCACTGTTAGGAGCATCTTACGCTGTCGTGGAGAGTGTGGCAAAGATTGTTGCCATGGGAGGTGATTATAAAAATATCAGGTTAAGCTTTCAGGAATACTTTGAAAAATTAGGACAAAACCCTGAAAAATGGGGCAAACCTTTAGCCTCTCTTTTAGGGGCTTATGATGCTCAGATCAAATTGGGTCTGGCAGCAATCGGAGGTAAAGATTCGATGAGTGGAACATACCAGGACCTTAACGTTCCACCAACCCTGATTTCTTTTGCATGTGCCAACGGAGATAAAGAAAACATCATCTCTCCTGAATTGAAAAGTGCAGGGAACAAACTGTATTTCTTCAATCACGTTGCTCAGGAAAGCGGACTTCCAAACTATGATGCTTTAAAAGAAGTTTTTGAATTCATTTTCGAAAATATCAAATCCGGGAAAATTGTTTCTGTAAAAATAGTAAAAGAAGGTGGTCTTGCCGTAGCTTTGGCAAAAATGAGTTTCGGAAACAGATTAGGAGCAGAGATCAATGCTGATGAAAATGTATTATTAGCGAAAAATATCGGAAGCTTAGTTATCGAGGCGAAAGAGGAATTAAACGCAGCTTCCCTTCAGTTGATCGGAGAAGTAAAAGACTCAGGAACCTTAAAAATTAACGGTATTGAATCAGACATTATAGATCTTGTAGCGGCCAATACTAATACATTTGAAAATCTTTTCCCGACTGTAGAAAAAGAAAAGATCACGGTTGAAATTGATGCAAAACATAACTCGGTCAACCCAAGAAATATCATCATTAAAAAACACGGAATCGCACAGCCGAAAGTATTTGCTCCGGTATTCCCGGGAACCAACTGTGAATATGACACACTGAATGCATTCCAGAAAGAAGGCGCTGTAGTAAGCAGCTTACCTTTAATCAATATCAATCACCAGTTACTCGATGAAAGCATTGATGCATGGGTGGAAGAAATCAGAACATCTCAGATCCTTGCATTCTCAGGAGGTTTCTCTGCTGGTGATGAGCCGGATGGTTCTGCAAAATTCATTGTAAACGTTCTGAAAAACGAGAAAATGAAAAATGCAGTTCACGAATTATTAGACAGGGACGGAATGATCATCGGAATTTGTAATGGATTCCAGGCGCTAGTGAAATCGGGACTTTTACCTTACGGAAGAATCAAAGATCTGGATGAGAACTCTCCAACATTAGCTCACAACGCCATCAGAAGACACATCTCCCAGATGGTAACAGTGCAGGTAGTAAATGACGAAAGCCCTTGGTTAAAAGGAATGAAAGGACAGACTTTCACCATTCCGATTTCCCACGGTGAAGGACGTTTCATGGCTTCAGAAGATGAAATCAGGAAATTATATGAGAACGGACAGATTGCTACCCAGTACATTGATCTTGATGGAAACATTGCCCACGGGATGCCTTTCAACCCTAATAATTCATTATTCGGAATTGAAGGGATTACCAGTCCATGTGGTAAGATCTTTGGTAGAATGGGGCATCCGGAACGATTTGCTGAAGGTCTCATGAAGAATATACCAACCGCGAACTATCACAATATCTTTAAAAATGGAGTTGAGTACTTCAAATAAAAATAATAAAAAAATGATCGTCATTAATGGCGGTCATTTTTTTGATCTGGCGGGCTTCTATGACGAAGTTTCAGAAGTACTGATGAAAAATGCTGACTGGAAAGTCGGAACTTTGGATGGTTTTGATGATATTCTGTATGGTGGATTTGGAGTTTTTGAACCCCATGAAGAAATTGAATTGATCTGGAAGAAATCTGGAAAATCCGGACATGATTTGGGTTTCGAGGCCACCCGCGAGTTTTATGAGAAAAAAATAAGGCAGGGAAAACCTTTTAATATAGAAATGATCAGAGAAAAACTGAACGAGCTGATAGCACAAAAGGGACAAACTTTATTTGATATTCTCGTAGAAATTATTGAATCACATCAAAATATTAAGCTAATTTTGGATTGAAATTAACAATCCATTAAAGGGGATAAAGATTATGGTCAGGTAACTTCTTACCGCTTTAAAATCTTAGTGATTAAATTATAAGACTTAGAAATGAAAAGAATGATTTATGCGCTGTTCTTTGGGGACAGTATTACATATGGTGAATATGACGGAGTATTTGGTGGATGGGTTGATATTTTAAAAAGATATGCATTACAGAAATTCCATGAAGGTCACAATGAATTGATTGTTTATAATTTAGGAATCGGAGGAGAAACAACGGAAGGTCTGATAAAGAGGATACCTCATGAGCTGGCTGCAAGGAATTCCGCAGATGGGAATGTTGTTTTTATTGCCTATGGGGCAAATGACCTAGCTATTAAAAATGGAAATAAAATGGTAGCGCCTGAGGATTTTAAAGCTAATATTGAGGAGGCCATCAGAATTGCAAAACAATTTACTACAGATATATATCTGGTGAGCATTCTTCCTTTTTCTAAAAATGTAGATGGAATTGAAGTTGCTTCCGGAAAGCTGAGAACCAATGATGAGGTCCTTACTTACAATAGTATTCTGAAAGGCATGACAGAAAAGCATTCTTTAACCTATATCGATTTTTATTCCGCATTGGTAGACGATAAAGAAGTTCTTCTTTCCCAGGACGGCGTACACCCCAATGAAAAAGGGTATGGAATGATGGCCGAAATTGCAATTCCAACCATTGAAAAATATTTATAGATGCCTTATTTATTTTCATACGGAACTTTACAGAAAGAGCAGGTACAGACCCAAACCTTTGGAAGACTGCTCAAAGGTGATAAAGATGTTCTCATAGGTTATACATTAAAAATGCTTGAGATTACAGATCCGGAAGTTCTGAGAAAAAGTAACCAGAAATACCATCCTATTTTAACGTTTTCAGGTCATGTCGAAGACCAGGTAGAAGGGATGCTTTTTGAGATTACAGACGATGAAATTCTGTTGGCTGATGCGTACGAAGTGGACGATTATAAAAGAATCGAAACGATTTTTAAATCCGGAAGGAAGGGCTTTATTTATGTCGCAAGATAATTCTAGGTAACAGTAATTATTCTAAGCAGAGCACGATTTCGGCTTTCTCTAGCTGAATAGATACTTCGGATAAACCAAAATCCCTACAATTAAAGATACAATAGCCATAAGAATTACAGCACCTGCTGAAATATCTTTAATAAAGCCTATTCTTTTGTCAAATTCAGGCTGAATGATATCGCAGATCCTTTCAATGGCAGTGTTAAGAATTTCCGTACTTAAAACCCCAAAAGAAACGATGAGAACGAGGGCAGTATCGAATTTTGATAACTGTAAATAAAAAATAAGGAAAATGTTGATCAGCAGAGCAATACACTCGATCTGAAAATTTCTTTCTGTTTTTATCATTAAAAAAAGACCTCGAAAAGCATTCCGGAAACTTGTATGAATAGGAGGTTTACGCATGATAAAAAAGATTATGTACAAATATAATTAATTGATCAAAGAAAATGCCTATCTTTAGTCCTTAATGATGGTTTATCCATTAAAAAAGTATCCCGGAAGTAGTTTTAAAAATCTTTTACTCGTTGTTAATAACTCTCAGAATTATATTTTTTAATCTATTTTCTATTTATTATATTTGTAAAAATTTATTTTTAAATCTATGAAATTTATTATTTCAAGTGGTGAATTGCAGAAGGCTTTGCAAACTGTAAGTGGCGTAATATCAAGCTCTCAATCGAGACCGATCTTAGAAAACTATCTTTTCGAATTAAACGAAACCCAGGTTACCATTACAGCATCTGATGGCGAAACAACTCTTGTAACTTCTTTGGAAGTAAAGTCTGATGATTCGGGTAAATTTGCTGTTCCTGCTAAAATTTTTCAAGATTTTATCAAAACATATGGTGAACAACCGCTTACATTTTCTGTAAAGGATAATGCTGAGGGAACGGGTAGCCAGCTGGAAATTTTGGATGAAAAGGATAATTTCGCAGTAGCATTGGATAATGCGGATGATTATCCGGAGCTTCCTGAATTTGATGCTTCACAAAGCGTGACCATGTCCGCAGGTATTTTATCTGAAGCACTTACCAATACTCTTTTTGCAACAAGTAATGATTCTCTTCGTCCGGTGATGACAGGAGTTCTATTCCAGTTCGGGGAAAATGAGACGAATTTTGTTTCTACAGATTCTCACAGACTGGTTGTTTACAAAAGAATGGACCTGATGAACGTAGAACCTATGGAGTTCATCATGCCTAAAAAACCTTTAAATATTTTCAAAAATATATTGGCAAGTTCCAACGAAGACGTTACTATCGATTTCAATGAGAACATGGCTAAATTTACTTTTGGTAAACATATCTGGATCTGTAGACTGATTGACGGAAAATATCCTAACTATACTGCGGTTATTCCAAAAGAAAATCCGAATGTATTAACAATCAACAGAAACCTGCTATTAGGTGCGATCAAAAGAGCATCGATCATGTCTAATAAATCAACCAATCAGGTAAGATTTAAATTATCTGCCAACATCCTTCACCTTCACGCAGAAGATACGGAATATGCAAACAAAGCAGATATGCAGATCCCTTGTGATTATAACGGAGAAGATATCAACATCGGGTTTAGCTCTAAGTTTTTAACAGAAATGTTGACTATTCTTGGTTCTGACGATATCACAATGAAAATGTCTCAGCCAAACAGACCGGGAATCATTGAACCTCTTGACGGTCTTGAAGAAAACGAAAATATCTTAATGTTATCAATGCCGGTAATCGGACTATAAGATTAAGCTCAATTAAATAACAGAGGTTTTGAATTTTCAGGACCTCTTTTTTTTGTTTTTGCGTTCAGTTGGGAAGTTAAAAATTTCGTTATTTCTTAAAAAAACACGACCTTTGTAAACGCAAAATTCGAAGTAAAAATTTTCAAAATAAAGTGAATGAAACCTTATAAGGTTGGCATTTAACCGATAAAAAATAGATTTAAGCAGATGAAAATATCAAATAACTGGCTGAGAGATTACATAAAAACGGAATTGAAAACTGAAAGAATCGGTGAGTTCCTTACAGATATTGGTCTTGAAGTTGAAGGTATAGATAAATTTGAAAGTGTAAAAGGAAGCCTGGAAGGAATTGTAGTAGGTAAGGTCTTAACCTGCGAAAAACATCCGAATGCTGACAAACTTAAGAAAACAACTGTAGATGTAGGAAACGGAAAGGTGCTTAACATCGTTTGTGGTGCTCCTAATGTGGAAGCCGGACAAACTGTTCCAGTTGCAGTGGTGGGAACAAAAATCTACGATAAGACCGGAAACTTTTTTGAAATTAAAGAAGCAAAGATCAGAGGTGAAGTTTCACAAGGAATGATCTGCGCAGAAGATGAGCTAGGCCTTAGTGAGGATCATGGAGGAATCATGGTTCTTGACGAAGCACAATATGAAGTAGGAAAGAATTTTGCAGATTATTTTGAATTGGCAACTGATGAGGTAATTGAAATTGGTTTAACGCCTAACAGGACCGATGCTATGTCGCACTATGGTGTAGCAAGGGATCTTTATGCTTTTCTTTCAACCAATCAGCAAAAAGCCCAGTTTGAAAAGGTAGCTTCGGAACCATTAAATAATGAAGGTGCTCATAACTTTACTTTAGAAGTAGAAGATGCTGAATTATGCCCTAGATATATAGGAGCTGTTATTGAAGATGTAAAAGTAGCAGAATCTCCGGCATGGTTGAAAAACAGATTGAAAGCAATCGGTTTAAGCCCGATCAACAATATCGTGGATATTACCAATTATATTCTTCACGGATTCGGACAACCGCTCCATGCTTTTGATGCAGACAAAATTGCTGATAAAAAATTAAAAGTAGGGACCGTAAAAAAAGGAACAAAATTTACGACTTTGGATGGTGTGGAAAGAACTTTAAACGGTTCTGAAGTCATGATCAAAGATGGAAAAGATAAACCGATGTGTATTGCCGGTGTTTTTGGTGGTGCCAATTCCGGAGTTTCTAATGAGACAAAAACAATCTTTTTGGAAAGTGCTTATTTTAATCCGGTAGCGGTAAGAAAAGGAGCTAAACTTCATGGATTGAACACGGATGCATCATTCAGGTTTGAAAGGGGAGTGGATCCTAACCTTACAAGAACAGCTATTACCCACGCTATCAAAATGATCCAGGAAATTGCAGAAGGAAAACTGGTTGGAGAGTTGCTGGAAGAATATCCAAAGAAAATTGAAGACAGCTATGTTATCATAAGGTTCTCTAAAATAGAACAGATTCTTGGAACTAAAATTCACAGAGAAAAAGTAAAAGAGATTTTAAAAGCTCTTGAAATTAAAGTTTTGAACGAAATTCAAAATGGTTTGGAAATTTCTGTTCCGGCTTACAGAGCTGATGTGACGAGGGAAATTGATGTTATCGAAGAGATTTTAAGGATCTACGGATATAATAAGATTGATGCTCCACAAAAGATATCATTTACACCTGTAAAGCTAAGCGCTAATGATCAGGATGAATTGGAAAACAATTGGGCAAGAACTTTACAAAGTTTAGGTTTTAATGAAGTAATGAACAACTCACTTACTTCTGTAAAAGATGAAACGGATGCTGTGAAACTTCTGAATCCTTTGAGTGGTGATTTGGCTTTCATGAGAAAATCCTTGTTGGAAGGGCTTCTTCAAAATTCCATTTATAATATTAACAGAAAGAACCAGGATATTAAATTCTTTGAGTTTGGAAAGATTTATCACAAAAGAGCTCAATATGAGGAAAGAAAACAGCTGGCTATTCTTGTTTCAGGAAGAGAGGTTGCTGAAAACTGGTTACAGCCGAAATCAGCAACGGATTTCTACAACCTGAAAGCTTATGTGAAAGTATTGCTGGAAAGATTGGCAATCGATTATAAAGAAGTTGCTTTGTCCGATAACAGATTCTCGGATGCAATTGCTTATGAAGCTGATGGAAAAGTATTGGTAAGAATTGGAAAAGTGGCTCCGGAATTATTGAAAGATTTCGATATTGACCAGGACTGTTTCTATGCCGAAATTGAACTTGAATTGGCTCAACAATTACGATCTGGGAATGAATTGAAATTCAGGGATATTCCTAAATTCAATAAAATCAGAAGAGATCTGGCATTGCTGATCGATAAGAATATAACATATCAGGAGCTGTATCAGACAGCCAAAAAGAATAAATCTCCTTTCATTAAAAACATCAATCTGTTTGATGTATACGAAGGAAAAAACCTTCCGGAAGGAAAGAAATCCTATGCGATGAGTTTTGAGTTATTAAATGAGGCAAAAACTCTTGAGGAAAAAGAAATTTCCGAAGTAATGGATTCTTTGATTAAATCTTTCCAGAAAGAATTCAACGCAGAATTAAGATCATAAATATAAAGAAACGGGCTAAAGCCCGTTTTTTTGTTATATACATTGATAACGGACAGGCTTTAGCCTTCTAAGAATAATAAAATTCTTTCAAAGCCGTTTAAATAATATAATTTCCGTAAATTTGGTTAAATCAAAAAAGAAAAAAATGAAAAATCTTTTTTTAAGTATAAGTGCAGCCGTGATTTTGGCGTCGTGCGGAACTATGTCAAGCGCATCTGCTTCAAAAGTAGGAAAATCTCAGCCTTCATTGGTCAATACAAAATGGACTTTAGCGGATAATGTAAAAGGGAAAGTTCCTACATTGAATATCGAGGGAGAAAAGATCAATGGAAATGCCGGATGTAATAACTATTTTGGTACGGTAAAGCTTGATGCTTCTACAGGTAATTTTTCAGCAGGGCAAATGGGTTCTACAAAAATGGCCTGTGATAATATGAATGTGGAGCAGAACTTCATGGATATGATGGGAAAAGCAAACAAATACGTAATTTCAGGAACAACTTTGGAATTGTATAAGGACAATCTTTTATTATTGAAATTTAATAAATCAGAATAAAAAATAAAAGGAACTCAATTGAGTTCCTTTTTTATGTTTTAGGGTTTTCTTATTCTTCCTCTTCTTCGTCGTATTTAGCTAATTCTTCGTCACACCATTTGAACGCTGCTTCTACCACTTTAGTAGCTTCGTCTGCCATGGTCTCTTCATCGTCTCCTTCTAAATCATCCAGCCACTCAACTTCTTCTTCCTCAACGTTCAAGATAAATCTTGGGTATTCTGTATGAACCACGAATAAATCCTCAGGAAATTCCGAATTGTCTGCTAATAAAAACTTTGGTAATTTCATTTTTTTAATATTTTAACTTTCTCAAAGATAATAAAATTATTGATATTTGTTCTTGTCGATCCTAATTTTTTGTAAAACTTTGTACTGGGTAAGTGTAGTTTTCTGTAGGGTATCTTGAGGCTTGAATGTCAGGCTTATATTGGAATTGACTGTGCTTATTAATTCTGCAACCTGTATTTTTTCCAGGTCTTCGGTCGTTTCCAAATAAAATGTGATAGGTTTATCCTTAAGATTTTCAGTCTCTAAAAATTGACTGATATTTTTTCTGTTTTCCAGATAATTGCCTTTTGAAAGCCAGGTAAAGAGTATTCCTGACAGCAAACTTAATGCTCCGATTGCATACACTTTTATATTGAAGATATCAAAGAGTCTTTTGAAGTACATTAGCCACAGAGGTAAGCTGAATGGAGCTAATAACCGATAATCTATAGGATTGACAGGATAAAAATACTGAACAAAAAAGGAACATATGATTCCTGAAATTCCAATAACAAGAAAGAACAGATCACTGTCAGATAACCGGATCTTAATAAAAAGAAATACCATCAGACAGATATTCAGAAATCCGATACCATAAATCACATTATTAATCAAACCACCTCCCGGATCTGCAATATGAATAAAAGGATTAAAAGTAGTAGCCAGACCCTGAAACAATTCAACCAACAGCTGTGAAGTAGGGTGGAGACCCATTTCTAAGGATTGCTTAATGTAGTTTTCATTAAAATAATCCAAAAAAGTAAACTTGTATAAAGCTACAAAACCACAACCAATGAAACCTGAAATAATGAAAGTACGGGCATACTTTTTTTTCCATACCAATAATCCGAAAAGCCCTGTTCCCCCCATAATAAACAATGAACTATAGCGGATATTATATAAGGCAATTAATGATAAAGAAAGATAAAATACAGCTTTTCCTTTTTCCAGTTGTCCAGTAATAATTAAATGTGCTGTATACAGGAATAAAAATACAAATGGAAGGATGAGCGCTTCACTCATCGTAAAAGAGTAAATTGAAACGAAACTGAATAAAGCACTGACGATAACAGATTCTTTAAAGAAAAAGTTTTTTTTCCAGGCAAAGGCCACAATAAAAAGAAAAGCCAGAATCCCGATTACTTTACTGCTCCAGAATTCGTCCATCCCCAGATATGTAAAAAGCTTAATACTTAACGGATATCCTACAGGTGTTGTCGTATTATCAATAGTCGGGAATACATGAGCAAATCTCATATACCGGATTGAATCCGGGCTTACCCTGCCTTTCTCATTGAGTAAAAAACGTAAAATGGTCATCATTACAATAATGATGACCAATGATATCTGAATATTTTTTTCTTTAATTTTCATTAGGGTTGTGATCAATGATAACAGCCAGAACAGACCGTTGTTCAAATGTATAACTTATAACTCACAACTGATAATCACTAGAATTATTTCGAGAACATTTTTGAAACTTTTTCAGCTTTTTTGCTTTCGGAGTAGTCATAAAAACCCTCTCCTGATTTTACTCCCAGTTTTCCTGCCATTACCATATTTACCAATAGAGGATTCGGGGCATATTTTGGATTTTTAAATCCGTCATACATCACATTAAGAATAGCAAGACAAACATCAAGACCAATGAAATCAGCCAGCTGAAGAGGTCCCATTGGATGAGCCATTCCAAGTTTCATTACCGTATCAATTTCTTCAACGCCTGCAACACCGTTATATAATGTTTCAATAGACTCATTGATCATAGGCATTAAAATTCTGTTAGCAACGAAACCAGGGTAATCATTTACTTCCACAGGCACTTTTCCTAAAGTTTTACTCATATCATAGATGATATCAAAAGTCTCTTTGGAAGTAGAGTATCCTTTAATGATTTCAACCAGTTTCATAATTGGAACAGGATTCATAAAGTGCATACCGATCACCTTATCAGCTCTCTTAGTTGCAGCGGCTATCTTTGTAATGGAGATAGAAGAAGTGTTGGTTGCAAGAATACAGTTTTCCGGAGCAAATTCATCCATCTGTCCGAAGATTTTCAGTTTCAGATCCTGATTTTCAGTAGCTGCTTCTACGATTAAATCAGCGGTTCCCACAGCTTCTTTCAACTCTGTAAAAGTGGTGATATTTCCTAAAGTTTCTGCTTTTTGCTCCTCTGTAAGGTTGCCCTTTGCAATTATTCTGTCGAGGTTGGTGGTAATGGTTTTTACTCCTCTGTCTAAAGCATCCTGAGAAACATCTACAAGATTTACTTTAAATCCGCTTTGCGCAAAAGTATGTGCAATACCATTTCCCATGGTTCCAGCTCCGATAACTACAACGTTTTTGATCATTTTTCCTTTAATTAAATTATTTTTTATAGATAGTTAAATTTCTTGAATTGGCTAAATCTGCTTTTGTGACGATTTGCGTTTCATCAAAGTTCACATTTCCGCTGTTGCTTTTTCTTACTGCATTTTGAGAAGATATAGCAGCCTTAAGTCCGGATATGAACTTCTTTTTTTTAGTTTTTGCTAAGGAATCGATCCCGATATAAAGATTAAATTCCCCCTCTCTGCCCAGTCCGCTTTGTTTGTAAATTTCAAAAGGTTTTGTCTTATTCTTTTTTTGAAACTTTGATATGTAATTAATCACAGGATCTTCGGAAGGTGTTCCGCAACAAATGCTTGCGTAGCCTACCTGTAAATAGTTCTGGCTCTTTTGAGAAAAAAAGAAGCTGAAACAAAAAATGCTGAAAAGTATTGCTATTTTTTTCATTGTAATAAATAAGATTAGGTTTAATCACGCCCTAATTGAGCGCTTTTTATTTCGCTTAAAATTAAGCTTTAATATTTACTTACTAAAATCATCCCAAACTGCTTTTGAAATATCTGAAATGATTTTACAGTTTGCAGCTTCTGTTTCCATAGAGTTGCTTACAAATACAGCTATGGCATAATGTTTTCCATTCGGAAGGGTTACAATTCCCATGTCGTTTTCAGCACCGGTAAGCCCATCTTTATTTTTACCTGAAGAGCCTGTTTTATGAGCCACAGGTGTGTTTTTAGGAAGCTGCTCAATCAGTTTGTTTGTTCCTGTTTTGGTGCCTAGCATTACCTTCATCAGGTAATCTGTGGATTTTCTGGAAAGTAACTGTCCCTTATAAAACTTTTTCAAAACCTGTACGATGGAGTTCGTTGAACTGTAATTTTGATATTGTGCATTCCAGTCTTTATGCATTTCATCTTCGTTAAAGCGAATCTGGAAATTTTTTATTCCTTTGGTATCCATAAATTTTTGAACTGTATCCGTTCCGCCAATTAACCTTAAAAGAATATCGCACCCATTATTATCACTCTGCGCAACGGTGAAGTCTATAATTTCACTTAAAGGAAGTTCAATATTACCATTGGGATATTTTTCTCTAAGTGGCGACCATGTATCCTCAAGAAAATCTGATTTTTTAACTAAAATCTTCTGATTTAACAACAGTTTTCCTTTATCTACAAAATTGAGAACAGTGGCAGCAATATGAAATTTGAAGACACTTTGCATTGGGAGCTTTTTATCTCCGCTTTTGCTGTAAAGTGATTGATTTTCCATTTCCAGTACAGAAACTCCTACAGTAGCTTTTTTGTCATTGATGATAGAATTTATTTTTTGTTCCAGGGCTGTATGCTGGGCAAAAGTAAATGTAGAAATCAAGAGAAATAGAAATCCTGCTTTTTTCATAATGGTCAATTTATATCGCCGTAAATTTAAAAAATAAATCTCTTTACATGTATAACCATAGCTTAATTTATTAGGATATACTCACGTCTTGACAATAGAAATGAATAATCCGGAAAAGGTACTCTTCCGGATTAAATAATATCGATTAATTGCTAATCTTTTATAAGGCGCAATACATTAAAAGTATGTCCACTTGGTGCCATTGAACACAGCAACCTGATTAGTTGCCGTATCATAGACCATAAGTCCAGTTGGCGGAGAAGAAAATCTTTCCGACGGCTGGCTTATCGATGGCAATACAAGGGCTTTATCTCCCTGTTTTGCTTCTAGAATAAGTATTCCGTCTGCATCAGAAGTGTCTGACCCGATAATCATCTTTTTACCATTAGCATCCGAACCCGAAGGAGCACCTCCTGTAGTACCTCCTGCAGCAGGTGAATTCCATGCCGGAGTGGTACCTCCATAATATCTGAAGCTTCCTGTAGTGGTATCCCAAACCATAGTACCCTCACTTGCATTCATTGTGGTGGCATTTTCTACTTTAGGAAGTACGATTCCCCTGTTAGAGGAATTACCGAATTCTAATATGGTATTATTATTCGTGATGCTTTTCTTACCAATTGCAACCTGGGCATTAATGCCTGAGCTTATTAGCAATACTGAGATTAAGAATATATTTTTCATCTTGTATGTTTTTTTTAATTACAGAAAATAGAAGTGGAAGTAGAGGTTCCTAAAGTTCTCCATTCTGTTCCATTATATACTTTAAATTCTTTTTTCGTGGTATCATATACGATCATACCCTTAAGTCTGTTTCCTGCGGGAATGTTATTAGCATCCGAAACTCTTGTAATTACCATTCCTTTAGATTTGGCATTAAGTTCCAGCCAAGTGTCAGAAGCAGATGGTAATAACCCCGGAATTGATGATATACCTACCTGACCTCCTTTTACAGTACTTCCTGTTATATTAAGATTAGCTTTTGCAAGGGTAAAATATGAATTACTGTTGTCTGCAAAATTGGGGATAACATCAATGGTATTATTTGTTCTTACAACCTTCTGATAAATAGAATTGGTAAATGACGGATCCTGAGAAATAAGCATGTAGTAGTTTTCTCCTGATGCAAGTGCAGGAATGTTGGTTGCATCGAAACGGAGATTGATACATCCTACTTTATTCGTATCGGTTGCTTTCCATTGAAGAGCAAGCGAATTGTTGAATTGGGTACCGTCAGCCGCAGTAATAGTCTTACCGGTAAAAGTCTGTGCTCCATTATTAGATGCAAAAATAAGGTATTGACCATCAGTCAGCTGATTAGCATGGGTATCATTTTGATTGATGAAATTATTATCTGTAGATGCAGTAATAATGTTGGTAGCTTGTCCGCCATCATTGTTGATGGATTTTGAGATCCGTTGGTCTAATCCACCACGTAAATCTTTTGCTACCCCAAAAATGTCATATTGGTATGTTCCGTCAGCAGTGAAAACAGGATTTCCGGTACTGTTGCGATAGTTGGTATCCGTGGTAAAATCCGCCAATGTTGTTCCATATTTTATGGCAAGATAACTTTCTACCTGGCGGCGCTCTGTTTCAGTTAAAGCAAATCCGAACGCAAGGTGTTCTGCAATCTGTGCAGTAACCCCTACCTCGTTACCTGGCATACTCGACTGGTTATTGGCGCCATATACAAATCCTCCTTGTCCTATGTATACAGTCTGCCCTGTAAGATTGGTTCCAATACCACTACCGTTTAATCTATGTTGTACGGTACTATTGGTCGCACTAAGACTTACATTGGAAATATTGGAAAGCGTTGTGCTCAAAGCCGGATTAAGTACTGTGTTGGTCGCATTATTACTGGTTGGGGTATTTCCTCTCGATAGATAATTAGCCTGTGTAAGAGTATTCCAATCATAGATTGCAGCCCCGGCCGCTGAGTTTTTTAAGTCAAAATTAACTCCAAAAAAACGGTTATTGGCAGTCCATACATTATCTTTTATTACGTAAAACATTTCTAATTCGGAATTAGAACCTTCAAAAGGTGCTACGCCTTCATTTCCTATCGCCTGATTGGTATTGGTAAAATCAATATAGGGATTAAAGTTAAAAGTAGCAGCAGTAGCGGCATCATTTACCTGAACATAATTGGGTTTTGTAGTTACATCCGCAACTTGTGAGGTTTTAATCCCGAACATCTGGTCTACCCATTGGTTTACTGTTCCGGAGGCAGCAGTTACATCTTTATCTGCTCTATTCCAGAAATTCCCCAATACTCCTCCGGGGCCTATCGGAGTTCCTGCAATGGTAAAGTAAAAAGTGCCATTGGAAGTAAATCCGTTGAAAGCTTTAGAAGCTACTCTATAGGGTTCGCTAACATACTTCTCTCCGTCCACAGTATGGGTATTGGTGCCAATAGGTATAAAGTGAGTATTACTTGAAAAATCACTCGTTGTACTCATGATCAGATATAGTGGTTTTTCACTCAATGTAAAACTGTTGATCAAACCTCTAAGAACATTGAAATATACGTCATCATTTCCATTTATATTGTAATTGCTGGTTTGGGCTTTCCACACTTTGGAAAACCGATGCGTAACCGATGGGAATCCTGAGTTGGTATAAGGGGTAAATCCAACTGTACCATTGGTTCCCCAGGTGAGAAATTCCCTATCGTTATCAAATGAGTTAGCCGCAGCATGTGTTGCATTGTCTTGGGAAGCAGAATTACCTAAACTGATCAGTATTTCGTTGGTACTGTTGATGCTTTTAGATTGAACTTGTTTCAGGGCACTTGCATCATCACGACCAATTCCTGCAATATTGTTAGAATAACCGGAATTGGATGCCGCATCCCATATGGTCGTACCTTGCGAATTCACATAGCTGTATGGTGTGGTCTGATCCATGGAAGTAGCATATTTAATAGCAAGATAAGACCGTACTCTTTGAAGTTCAGCATCAGTCAGTACCCGTTCGTATGCAATTACCTCAGACATATTCCCATCCGTAACTTCAGGTTGTGAACCTAATATGGAACCGTTAGCTGTTAATGCATATCCTGCCGCAAAAGTCCCTGGTGCAGAAGTAACAAAAGAATTGAGTCCATGTTTCATTCCACCGGCAACTCCGATTTCCCAGGAAACATCTGATAAATAAGTTTTTCCGATATCCAGTTTCTGATTAGGACTGTTAGGTGGATTGTACGGATAAAGCTGCATGGCTTTATTTCCGTTAAAACTTGCTGTCAATACAGGAGAATTGGCTTGCATAAGGCCTGCTCCGGTTCCTGTATTCCCGAATCCCAGGTAGTCCCGGTAAGTAGTGTCGGAGTTTCTATTGACAATAATAAAAATATTACCATTGAGCCTGTTGGCGGTAAATGGCTTACCCGATGGTACTACCATAAATCGTGCATCTGCACCTGTCGTTCCAAAGCTGACAACCGGATTAAAATTATACCTGGCATTGGCAGGTTGCAAAAAAGGTTGTCGTGAAGCGTTGGTTTGCGTGTAATTGTTACCGGCAGGGGACTGGTCAGTCCATTGGGAAGAAGTAAACCCGTTATCTGCCTTAAGCCAGATTCTCAAATCTCCTGATACTCCTCCTGGTGCCTGCGCATGAGCACCAAAAGATCCTATCAGTATTCCGATTAAAGAATACCGAAAATTTTTTTTTTTCATCATTTATTAATTTACAATTATAACGCATGTCTAAAATGATGCCAACGACTGATACACTGTATTTTACGTGAAAATAAGTGTTGTGTTTTGAGAGCTTAAGTCTGTTTTTTTATGTATATTTTTTACGTAATCTACAATTCAATTAAAAAATTAATAAATAAAGCTGAAATAAATTATTTAAGGAATAAAATTTAAAAAAAATGTTAATTCTATTTTTTTTATTTTAAATCACGCTATTATGAATAAATTTATTTAGGCTGTTTTGAAATACTTCTATTTTATTGTGGTTATTTTACTTCAAAATAATTAACATCAACGCCGTCATTTTCAAAAATGATTCTGATCTTGTTTTCCCCTTTTTTAAGATTAACGTTCTTCACAGAACTAGTTTTCCATTGATTTTTTCCTCCTGTTGATGCCAGTGAAACAACTGCAAGCTGTTTTCCTGCGGCGTCTTCAATTCTCAATTTCGAATCATTACCAGCGGCATATCTTATACCGAAGGTATATGCTTTGTCTGCTTTACTATTAATTGTGTATTGCAACCATTCTCCTTTTTCGGTTTTTCCTACATAATACGCATTAGTTACTTTGTCATTACACAAATAAATATCCACTCCGTCATTTCTCATCTGGTGACCTGCATTCCATTCAGATCTTTTGGCAGGATCACTAACCCACAGATTGATGAAGTCTTTATCCAGATATGCTGAACCCATTCTGCCCAAATCATAGTCGGTAGCAAAGATTCTTCCCGGTGCCTGATGATTTTTAAATGGTTTTGTAGAGTCATCGGTTACCTGTCTGAACATAGCATCGATAACGTCTCTTTTTATTTCAACATTACTGAATTTATAATTATCTGCAATTTTCATTAAAGCTTTTGTTGCAAATTCTTTTGAAGGTTTTTCACCTCCGTTTTTCCAATAGTCTAACAGTTTCTGATACTCGGGTGTAATTTTTACATTGGCAATTCCTGCCGTATTATCGATCTTTTTCATTGGCCAGAAAGCATAGCCAATATTGTGTTTATTCATCAGCTGGATCAGTTCCGTAAACCATACATTAGAGTTTTCCCCTGTTTCTCCCAACCATATCGGAATATTATGCTTTTCTCTTAAATCCAGAATTCCTTTTATGGTCGCGTCATCATTGTTGTTCCAATATTTATGGAAGCTGAAGACCAGATTATTATCCCAAAGAGGAGTCAGGCCGTTATAGTTGTTTCCCCATCCGTTTCCTTCCAGAATAATGATGTGTTTTTTGTCCACCTCACGGATGGCTTCTGTAATTTCTTTCTGGAATTTCCATAATGGGGCATTTGACATTTCATCTGTTCCGTTAGGATTTTTTCCTGTGAAATTGATGTTAGGCTCATTGATGAGGTCATAACCACCTATCCATGGTTCATCTTTATAACGTTCTGCCAGCTTTTTCCAGAATGCAATGGTTTTTTTCTGATTTTCTTCATTTTCCCAAAGTGACGGTTTAGATTTATCGTTGTCTGATATGTTTACATCATTTCCCTGGCCTCCAGGAAGAGCATGAAGGTCAAGAATCAGATACATTTTGTTATCAGCGCACCATTTCAGAAGATCATCCGTCATTTTAAAGCCTTCTTCAAGCCATGTATTCTGTCCTTTTACGGGCTCTTGTTCAATTGGCAATGTGTACAGGTTATAATGCATCGGAAGCCTTATAGAATTAAAGCCTGCTTTTGCAAGCAGATCAATATCCTGTTTGGTTATTCCGTTTTTCCAGTATGCTTTATAAAATTCTTTCATCCCATCTTCACCGATCAATTCAGAAATCTTTTGCTTGATTTTATACTGGGGACCTGCAAAATCTGCTGTTTTGAGCATGTATCCTTCCTGCAGCATCCATCCTCCCAAGCCTAGGCCTTTTAGCTGGATATTCTCACCTTTGTCATTAACTATTTTTTGACCGTTTGTTTTCAATAATTGTGATGTCCCAAATTGAGACAATAAAAGTGCGGATATTAGGATGGTTCGTTTCATAGTTGGATTTTATAAGATTATGGGATTGATTTTAGAATTATAAGTTTACTAATCACAAATATATTTAAAAATTATTGAATTAAAATTAAAAATCCTCTTTAAATATATAAACAATTTAAAGAGGAAGTATGATTGTATTTTTACCACAGCCATTTAAACTGAAAGGCTTTCTGGGATTTAACCTTATTAAACAGGTTTTAAAATAATATCAGTGATTAAATGTGAAAGTCCAAAGTGAAAAGAGTAGTTATTTGCTTGTGATTAATTTCATAATTTCCAATGCTACTTTTAGCGCTTCAGTTCCGTCTTCCAGTGATACTTCTACATTTTTATCTTCAGTAATGGAATCGGCAAATGAGTTGAGCTCATCTAATATGGCATTGTTGGGCTGGATGTTAGGATACTCGAATAAAATCTGATTCTTTTCTCCTTCGGCATTTTCGATGATCATGTCGAATGGAGTAGGTGTTTCCGGAGCATCTTTCATACGGATTACTTCTGCTTTTTTCTCAAGGAAGTCAACAGAAATGTAGGCATCTTTTTGAAAGAAGCGACTTTTTCTCATGGCTTTCATAGAGATTCTTGAAGTGGTAAGGTTGGCAACACATCCGTTTTCAAATTCTATTCTGGCATTCGCAATATCTGGAGTTTTACTTACGACACATACACCGCTTGCATGGATGCTTTTTACCTTAGATTTAACTATACTCAATAAAATGTCCAGATCGTGGATCATCAGGTCCAGGACCACAGAAACATCGGTTCCTCTTGGATTGAATTCAGCCAATCTGTGGATTTCAATGAACATGGGATTTTTAATGTAATCCTTAGTTGCCATAAAGGCAGGATTGTACCTTTCCACGTGTCCTACCTGTGCTTTTATTCCATTTTCACGGCACTTATAAAGGATTTCTTCAGCTTGTTCAAGCGTTTGTGTTACCGGTTTTTCAATGAAGAAATGCAATTTTTTTTCAATGGCCTTTAATGCATAATCATAATGATAAACCGTAGGCGTTACAATATCCAGCATATCAATCTGATTCAACAGATCATCAAAATTTTCAAAATAGGTATAGCCAAACTCGGCTTCCAATTTTTTTCCGTTTTCTACATCTTTATCATGAAAACCTACAAAATCATACTTATCTGATTGATTGAGAAGCTTTAAGTGTATTTTTCCCAAATGTCCGGCACCTACCAAACCTGCTTTCAACATAGCTTTTTTAATTTGTGTAAAGATATAAATTAGGTATGATATTTCAGATATAAAGACTTTTGACTTTAATCATCAAAAATTAAGGTAGCTTCCTGAAATCTGAAATCTAATTCTTACTTTTGTGTGAAACTAGCACCAGCAACCTAATAACTACTATCTAAATGACGCAAGACTCGTTTGTACATAAAGGAAAAAGAAAGATTTTAGTTGAATATCTTCAACAGAGAATTGGGATTACGGATCAAAATGTACTTTCGGCAATGAATGAAGTTCCGAGACATCTTTTTATTGAAAGTATTTTTGAAGACTTCGCTTACGAAGACCGTGCTTTTCCCATTCTGGCCCATCAAACCATTTCGCATCCTTCAACGGTTGCAGAGCAATCAGAGCTTTTACAGGTAATCCCGGGAGAGAAAGTTCTGGAAATTGGAACAGGATGTGGGTATCAGACTGCTGTGTTATTGGCAATGAAAGCCCTGGTGTATACTGTAGAAAGACAAAAAGACCTGTTCGATTTTTCTAAGAAAAAATTAAGGGAGCTTAATCTTTTTCCAAAATTTCAGAGTTTTGGTGACGGTTTTGCAGGATTGCCAACTTTCGCTCCATTTGACAAGATCATCGTTACATGTGGAGCTTCAGTGCTGCCCGTGGAATTACTAAAACAATTGAAAGTAGGAGGGAAAATGGTGATTCCACTTGGACCGACAGATGAGCAGGTACTGTACAGGTTTACAAAAGTTTCGCCTACGGAAATTGAGAAAGAGGAATTCGGAGCCTATAAATTTGTACCTATGCTCAATAATACCAATTCTTAGTTAATGATAAATCCTGACATATCAGATTATAATAACGCACAGTCCCCATCAGATCAGGAGATCTGCACAATGCTTTCACTTGTTATTGATCAGGAGCTGGAACATGCTGAAAATAAGATATGGCACAGGCATCCTGTGTGGTTTCTGGAAGGGAATCCGATTGTAGGTTACAGTAAGCTTAAAGATTCTGTACGGCTGATGTTCTGGAGCGGGCAATCATTTGATGAAGACGATTTAAAGACCGAAGGTTCATTCAAGGCAGCAGAAAAAAGATATACGTCTCGTGAACAAATCAATACAGCTGATCTGAAAAGATGGCTTATGAAATCTCAGCAAATTCAGTGGGATTATAAAAATATTGTTAAAAGGAAAGGGGAATTGATAAGATTAAAATAAATTCGTAATTATGATTCAAAATTTCTATAATCTTTTCTAGGCTTTTCGTGACGGAGAATTGAAAGAAAAAGGACAAATCGGCACTGATTTTCGGAACAGAAATTGAAGCTTTTCTATGACGAAATCACTTAAATCTTATGATTATGGACACAAACAGATTTAAATCGTCACACGACTTTAGTAATATTCAGAAAAACATTTACAATAATCCGGGATATAATGTAGAAAGTCATTCTCAAAAAGCAAAGGTTTATTTCAATGAAATGAAGAGCCGAAATCAGGAAGCAACAAAACAGGGTTTTATAAGTCAAGCACAGAAATCGGCGAAAGAGGTCCGGGATGAAATTCAGAAAATGGCTTCCGGGGTCGGCGATAAAAATAGAAGAGAATCAGAAGAGAAGAAGTAATTTTTATATTAAAGTTAAAGCCTCACTTAGACAATGGGTGGGGTTTTTTATTGAAAAAAAGTTAAGATAATGAAAGTATTCATCAATAAAAGAATTCCTGAAGCAGGAATAAAAATGCTGAAAGAAGCTGGAATGGATGTTATTATCCCTGAAAATGATCAACTTTCACATGAAGAGTGGATAAACTATTGCAAGGATACCGATACCATTCTCAATGTAGGAACCCATTCATTTGACAAGGATTTTTTTAACGAATGCCCTAATGTGCAAGCAATTGCTTTATATTCTGTTGGTTTCGATCATGTGGATATTCAGGAAGCGACCCGTAGAAATATACCGGTTGGAAATACACCGGACGTCCTAAGTAAAGCTACCTCTGATGTTGCGTTTTTGTTAATGCAATCAGTGGCGAGAAGAGCAAGTTATAATTATGGGAAGGTAAAGGAGGGGAATTGGGGAGATTTTGATCCCCTTCATGCATTAGGACAAGAGCTATACGGCAAAACCCTGGGGATTTTCGGTTTGGGAAGGATTGGTTTTGAAATGGCAAAGAAATCCCTGAAAGCTTTTGATATGAATATCATTTATCACAACAGGCACCATAACGAAGAAGCTGAAAGGGAGTTGAACGCACAATATGTTTCTTTTGATGAATTGATCAGGCAGTCTGATGTTCTGAGTATTCATGCCAGTTTTATTCCTGAACATAAAGAACTTTTTAACCGATCGGTCTTTGAGAAGATGAAACCCGATGCTATCTTTATCAATACGGCAAGAGGAGGTTTTCATCATCAGGGTGATCTCTATGAAGCTTTGGTTTCAAGGGAAATATGGGGAGCAGGACTGGATGTTACTAATCCTGAACCTATTGTAAAAGACGATCCGATCCTCGAACTTTCCAGTGTATGTGTATTGCCACATATAGGATCCGCAACAGTTGAAGCAAGGAATGGAATGGCAAAATCAGCAGCGGAAAATATTATTGCTTTTTCAAAAGGAGAAAAAATGCCACATTGTGCTAATCCTGATGTTTATTCTGAGCAATAAACAGAACTTGGAATTATTTTTGTTCTCTATCAGTAACACTAAATACAAATACTATGATACCAGAAGATAACATCAACGAACAAAACAGAAAACTGAGAGAGATGGATTACAATCCTAATGAAGATTTCTTCAATCAGGAAAAGCATGTTCCTTTAGACGGGGACGGAAATCCTATTCTCGATGAAAATGAAGACAGTTATGATATGGAAATGGATCTGGACGTTCCGGGATCTGAAGAAGATGACGATATGGAAGAGATTGGATCCGAAGATGAAGAAAATAATTACTGGAGTACCAGTGATAACGATGATGATCATGAAGAGGAAAATGATGATGTCCTTACATAATAAGATAAAGATTTGCATTCATATATTTAAGATAGTAAAATACACCTTACTCAACTGGGTAAGGTTTTTTTATTGCCTTTAGATTGGTTGTTATACTTCAAAACACTGATACATAATAAAACAGGTTAATGGCTTTATTTTTTTTTGGTTGATCTTAAAATTGATATAGGTTCTGGTAATAGCTTTCGGAGAAAGGGAATTTTTTATGTTTTCATTGCATTATATTTTCTATTTTGAATATCTTTAAAACTTTGAATTTTAAACGAAGAATTTACTCATTGCTATGACATTCCAGGAACTTATACAACAAGGTATACCTAGCGTATTGCCACCATTCAAACCATACGAAACCAATATAAATCACGCTCCCAAACGTAAAGAAATTTTGGGTGAAGAGGAGAAAAAGTTAGCATTAAAGAATGCTTTACGTTATTTTGAGCCTAAATTCCATGCAGAATTATTACCTGAATTCAGAGAAGAGCTTGAGCAGTATGGCAGAATTTATATGTATCGATTCCGTCCGGATTATGAAATGAAAGCAAGATCTATCACTGAATATCCGGGGAAATCGGAACAGGCAAAATCTATTATGCTAATGATTCAGAATAATCTGGATTATGCGGTAGCACAACATCCCCATGAGCTGATAACGTATGGTGGAAACGGAGCTGTTTTTCAAAACTGGGCACAGTATCTTTTAACGATGAAGTATTTGTCTGAAATGAATGATGAGCAAACCCTTGTCATGTATTCCGGACATCCGATGGGATTATTTCCTTCGCACAAAGATGCGCCACGGGTTGTGGTAACGAACGGAATGGTTATTCCAAACTATTCTAAGCCCGATGATTGGGAGAAGTTCAATGCGTTAGGGGTTTCCCAATATGGGCAAATGACTGCAGGAAGTTATATGTACATCGGTCCGCAGGGAATTGTTCATGGAACAACAATAACAGTACTGAATGCTTTCAGAAAAATAAATAAAGAAACAAAAGGTGGCTTATTTGTAACTTCAGGATTGGGGGGAATGAGCGGAGCACAACCAAAAGCTGGAAATATTGCAGGATGTATTACCGTGTGTGCTGAAGTAAATCCTAAAATTACAAAGATTCGTCATGAACAGAAATGGGTGAACGAAATCCATGAAAATGTAGATGAGCTGGTAGCAAGAGTGAGAAAAGCTCAGGAAAATAAAGAGACTGTTTCTTTGGCTTATCTAGGAAATGTAGTTGAGGTTTGGGAAAAGTTTGATGAAGAAGGTCTTAAGATTGATATCGGTTCGGATCAGACATCGCTGCATAATCCATGGGCGGGAGGATATTATCCTGTGGGACAAAGTTTTGAAGAATCAAATACGATGATGGCAGAAAATCCTGAATTATTTAAAGAAAAAGTTCAGGAAACTTTAAGGAGACATGCAGCTGCCATTAATAAACATACAGAAAAAGGAACTTACTTCTTTGATTATGGTAACGCCTTTTTATTAGAAGCTTCAAGAGCCGGCGCAGATGTAATGGCCGAGAATCCGACATTAGGAAGGGAATTCAAGTTTCCAAGTTATGTTCAGGATATTATGGGACCAATGTGCTTTGATTACGGTTTTGGGCCATTCCGTTGGGTTTGTACGAGTGGAAAGCCGGAAGATCTTCAAAAAACAGATGATATCGCCTGCAGGATATTGGAAGAAATTCAGCAAAATTCTCCGGAGGAGATCCAACAGCAGATGAAAGATAATATCCAATGGATCAAAGGTGCACAGGAAAACAAATTGGTTGTGGGTTCACAGGCAAGGATACTATATGCCGATGCAGAAGGAAGAATGAAGATTGCTGAAGCATTCAATAAAGCCATAAAAAACGGAGAAATAGGTCCGGTTGTATTAGGAAGAGATCATCATGACGTATCGGGTACAGATTCTCCGTACAGAGAGACTTCCAATATTTATGACGGTTCAAGATTTACAGCGGATATGGCTATCCACAACGTGATTGGTGATAGTTTCCGGGGGGCGACCTGGGTTTCTATTCATAACGGCGGTGGTGTCGGTTGGGGAGAAGTAATCAACGGAGGTTTCGGAATGTTGCTGGATGGGAGTGATGATGCTGACAGAAGGTTAAAGTCTATGCTTTTCTGGGACGTAAATAACGGAATTTCAAGAAGAAGCTGGGCGAGAAATGAAGGGGCTGTTTTTGCTATCAAAAGGGCAATGGAAGTAGAGCCGAATTTAAAAGTTACCCTTCCTAATATAGTCGATGATAATTTATTATAATTTTTGAAAAAATATTCAATAAAAAACTTTGCTTATTGCAAAGTTTTTTTATTTTTATATAAAACCATGATGAAATGAAAATTTCAACTGCTAATATTTGTGATGAGGTTTGGAATGAAATGCAACCCAATCAAAACAGCCTGTTTTAAAGGGTTCACAGTAAAGAGATTTAAGACTTTAGTAATTTTTCCAATGAAGATCTGATCACGAACTTGAATAAGGATAAGGATGCATGTAGAAAATTTTAATGAAAATTAGTTAAACAGAAATTTAAATTTTTCATCGGTTAACAAAAAATAGCTTTGGGATTGCCACAACACATGGAGATTGTTATCTCAAGCAAAATAAAATAAGAATAGGTGTAGATAATTATTTATTAAGTATAATCCGTTTAAATTTAAAGTAAGCCTTTGAAAAGATATACCGCAAAATTTGAAAAGAGGCAGTTGGTCTTGTTTTCAGAAAATAATTCAGAGATCGGAAAAATTGTGGAAGCAAACAAATTGATCTCATGGAGAAGATACATTGTATGTGATTCTAAACGATATCATATTAAAAATGTAGGATTTTTATGGAATGATATTGAACTTTCGGATGGCAGGAAAGTGATTTATTACACAGATTTTGGAAAAGATCTGATTATAAAAGTAGATGAATCGGATATAAAGATTTGTCGTTTCACATCAGATAAAGGAATGCAGTTGTACGAACAAAAGAAATTAATCATTGATATTCAAACCCACAGGAAATGGTTTGGAAATCCTGTTTTCAGCATTGAGGTAGATGATTCAGTTGATGATGCATTGGCCTTATTATTTTTGTATTATTCTTCAGCGAGCTTAATGAATTAGATTCATTATTTTAAATAAAAAACCTCCACCAATTCTAATTGACGGAGGTTTTTATCCTATACGATGAAAACTTAATGTTTCACAGCTTTAATAGCTGCTTCGTAATCAGGTTCTTTTGAAATGTCTGCTACCTGCTCTTCATATACAATTTTTCCTGAAGGATCAATTACTACGACGGCCCGGCTTAAGAGACCTTTCATCATAGAATCGGTGATCTCTACACCGTAAGTTTTTCCGAAATCAGAGCGGAAATCAGAAAGCATAACCACATTTTTTATCCCTTCGGCTCCGCAAAATCTTTTTTGTGCAAACGGCAGATCTTTAGAAATACAAAGAACTACTGTATTGGGAAGGTTAGCTGCATCCTCATTGAAATGTCGGACTGAAGCTGAGCAAACACCGGTATCTACACTCGGAAAGATGTTAAGAATAAGAAATTTTCCTTTGTAGGAATCCAGGGTCTGATCTTTCATTGAAACATCGGTAAGGGTGAACTTTGGCGCTGCTTTATTTACGGCCGGTAGTTTGGAATACGTTTGTACCGGTTTCCCTCCCATCATAATGGTATTGGCATTGTGGGAGTTTTGAGCAAAAAGGAATACGGAAACAGATAATAGCGTGGTGAAAATTAATTTTGAAAACATTGGATTTTATTTTAAGACAAAATTATTCTTTTTTTGGATTGAATATTAATTTTAATTCAAACAGTCTTTAAATAGACCGAATCTATTAGCTGACTATTTTTATAATCATTTGTAAGGTCTACCTTTATTCTAACAAAGTGGACACTTAATTATTAAAAAGATAAAAAATATGAATTCAGCACAGAACACATCATTCCATGAGATTTTTAAAAGCGAAAATGAAATACCGGAAGAATTCAAAGTTCCGGAAATTCATCAGAGAACCTATTTGCTTAATGGTGAACTTATAGAGTGGAAAGGTGATGTCACGGAGATTTATTCCCCAGTTTGTATTCCTACAGAAAATGGGCTTGAGAGAAAGTTACTGGGAAGTATCCCTAATATCAGTCCTGCAGATGCTATGGAGGTTCTTGAGGCTTGTGTAAAAGCGTATGATAATGGTCTTGGGGAATGGCCGACCATGTCTGTAGAAGGACGCATCAAATGTATGGAAAAATTTGTGTATCTCATGATTCAGCAACGTGATCTTGTGATTAAGCTTTTGATGTGGGAGATCGGGAAAACCCTGGCCGATTCTACAAAAGAATTTGATCGTACAGTAGATTATATCAACCAAACCATAGACGCACTGAAAGACCTGGACCGGGAATCTTCCCGTTTTCAGCAGGCGGAAGGAACGATTGCACAGATTCGCAGAGCTCCTCTTGGTGTTGTTCTGAGTATGGGACCTTTTAATTATCCTTTAAATGAAATATTCACAACCCTTATTCCGGCTCTGATCATGGGGAATACCATTCTGTTTAAACTTCCCAAACATGGTGTTTTAGCTCACTATCCTTTATTGAATGCCTTTAAAGAAGCGTTTCCAAAAGGAACTGTGAACACACTTTATGGGAAAGGATCTGAAATCATTACTCCTATTATGGAAAGTGGAAAAGTGAATGTTCTAGCGTTTATAGGATCCAGTAAAGTGGCTAATGGGTTGAAAAAGCTGCATCCGAAAGTAAATCGTTTACGTGCTATTTTAAGCCTTGATGCAAAAAATGCAGCGATTATTACTAAAAATGCCAATCTGGATGTAGCGGTAAACGAGTGTATTTTGGGAGCGCTGTCCTTTAATGGTCAGCGATGCACAGCGTTAAAGCTTCTTTTTGTACAGAAAGAGGTTGCTGCCGAATTCACAGAAAAGCTGAATAAGGCTGTCTCTGCTTTGAAGCCCGGATTGCCTTGGGAAAAAGATGTGAAAGTAACACCGCTTCCTGAAGTTAATAAACCGCCTTATTTGAAAGAATGTATTGATGACGCCATTGCTCATGGTGCTAAAGTATTGAATGAAAACGGTGGCTATACTGAAGCTTCTTTTGTATTTCCTGCGGTGGTATATCCGGTAACAAGTGAGATGAAGTTATACCATGAGGAGCAGTTTGGTCCCGTGATACCTGTTGTCCCTTTTGATGATATTGAGGAGCCTATTGAATACCAGGTGAATGCTTCCCATGGAATGCAGGTAAGTATTTTCAGTGAAGATCCACATGAAGTTTCAAAACTTATTGATTCATTCGTTAATCTGGTTAGCCGGGTTAATATTAATTGCCAGGCACAAAGAGGCCCGGATGTTTTTCCGTTTACGGGAAGAAAAGATAGTGCAGAGGGAACGCTTTCTGTATTTGATGCGCTACGGTCTTTCTCTATAAGATCTTTGGTAGCTGCAAAACTTACAGAATCCAATAAAGAGCTCCTGAATACAATTGTCCGGGAACATGACTCTAATTTCTTAAGCACAGATTACATATTCTAGCCAGTAGGTCAGTCCAAAATAAAAAAACCGTACTCAATTTAAATGAAGTACGGTTTTTTATTTGTTCAGCTTAAAACTTACAATATGAATTCTTTAACCCTATGCTGAAATTGTATTCTTCTTTAAACTAGCACCCCGCCGCCATCTGCAACTATTGTATTACCCGTCCCGAAACTTTGCTCCATCAGGTAAATATAAGCAAGAGCAATATCTTCAGGAGTGGCTACTTTTCTTACCAATAATGCCTCCGCATATTGTTGATACATTTTCTCCCGTTCATTTTCCGGGATAGCTCCCCATAGATCTGTTTTTACTATGCCAGGAGATACGATATTAACTCTCGTTGGAGCAAGTTCAACTGCCATTGCTCTGGCAAAACCTTCCATGGCTGAAGTAATGCTGGCTGCAATACCCCAACCTTTTCCCGGCCGGTTGCCTGCAATTCCACTCGTTAAAGTAATGGATCCACCTTGATTTATTTTCGGAGCACCATATTTTACAGCAGCAAGAGCACCCCAATACCGGATTGTAAAGAATTTTTGCGCTTCTGAAAGGGAAGTTTCATCAATATGGTTCAGTTGAAGGTTTTCACCGGCGGTGTATACCAGATGATCAAAAGAGGATTGAACAGCAAAGAAATTTTTAATATTTTCTTCTTTGCTTAGGTCTGCAACCTGACCTTTTGCATTCCCGGGAAGTTGCTTCAGAGCGGAATCTATACGTTGTTGATTCGAAGCAACAATAGTAATAACAGCTCCTTTTTCAGCGGCAGCTTTAGCGGTTGCAAAACCTATTCCTGCACTGCCTCCCATGACAATGACATGTTTTCCTTCTAAGGGATTTGTTGTTGATATCATTTCTATTTATTTTATGATACAAATTTCCCATAACTGTATTTTATTCGATTTACCAAATGGTAAAAAGAAAATGTGATATCAAACTTTTTATTGATCTATTAGATTTCACTATTTTTTACAAAAGATTGTAACATTTTCTATGAAATGTCACTAACTCCATAGAGCCAGGAACCATGAGCATACTAGAAAAAGAATTTTTAGAAAGAATCGAAAAGCATAAAGGAATCATTTTTAAGATTTCTAAAATGTACATGGATGATAAAGACGACCGCGATGATCTCTTTCAGGAAATTACCTATCAGGTTTGGAGAGCATATCCAGGATTTAAAGGGCAAAGTGAATTTTCAACCTGGTTGTACAGAATAGCCCTGAATACGGCCATTATCTTTCTAAAATCCGAAAAGAAAAGAAGCTTTATAGGAAATGATGATTTTGCCCATTACAAAATCGAACAGGAGGAATATGACCACGAAAAAGAGGAAAAGCTGACGGCTATGTATCAGGCTATCCATCAATTGAATCCTATTGATAAGGCTTTTATATTTTATTATCTGGAAGATTTTCCCGGACGTGAAATCGCTGAACAAATGGGAATTTCAGAAGGTAATGTAAGGGTGAAAATGAACCGCGCCAAAAATAAGTTAAAAGATATCTTAAACACAAATAAGTACTAATTTTAAATCAATAACAATGAATATAGATGAATTGAAAAATACCTGGAATGATGATGTTTTTGAGGAAACACCGGAAATCAGTATTGAAAATAAAAACAAGATTAGCCTTCCTTTGGAAAGGATGCGTAAAAATATGAGAAAGGAATTCTTCTCCACAATTGGGATTTTTATTTTTGGATTTGCCATTGTCTGGTTATGTGGTGCTCCTTTTAAATTTAAGTTTTATCTCACGATACTTTTGGCTTCTATGGCCATAGTTACATTTTTCTTTTTCAGTAAATTTTTTAAGCTTTACAAGGACATAAGTAATCCGCAAATGAAAACTTACGATGGATTAAAGGACCTGCTTCATCAATTTGAGCTCAATAAACAATATTACCTTTCATTTTATCTCAGTTTTATCCCTTTTCTGGTATGTGAAATTATTATTGTGCTTGAATTTATTCCAAGACCACAACCGTTAAGTGATCTTAAGATTGCCGGCATTCTTATAGTTTCTGTATTGTTTGGATTGTTTTCTTTGTATTTACTTGGGAAGTATTGGTTTCAAAAGTTTTATGGTAAGTATATTGTAACAATAGAAAATCTTGTGATAGAATTTCAGGGATAAATTTTCGGCGGGCAGAATGCCCGCCGAAAATTTATCTGCTTAAAATACTTTTTGCTGAGTCAGAAGCTATTACCAATCCGGCACCCAACATGATCATATCTTTGATCACCAGTCTGCCGGCTCCTGAGAGGAAAGGAAAACCATGATCAGGCCCTCCGAGATCCGGAACCCATGTTTCGGGAGTTGTAATCAGAAATGAAAGCGTTACTATTGACATTCCCGCGGTTAAAATCCCGGATAATAAACCAATCTTTGGATAGAATATACCCAATACAACAAGAATTCCAATGCCAACAATGAAACTTCCCAATGCATAGGAAAACACGTAGGTACCATTTGCTTCATGCCATTTTACATTGGCTGGAATCCACTCTCCTTCTTTATTTTTATGGAATTTGTAGTTATCTGCATCTGAAGATTTCGTATTAAGGAAGAAACTCATAAAAGGAGAATTGGCTACGAAAGGAATAATACCTTCCGCTTCATAATGAAATGCTTTTAGTCCTCCGATCCAGGCCATAACGATAAAAACACTAACCCTTAGAATATGGATGAAGTTTTTCTGTGAGTGTGCTAAGAATTCAATCATATTATTTTTTTTGACAAAATTAGATTGAATGTCTAACCTATAAAATGGAGAATTGTGGACGTTATTTGTACAAATCTGCAACGATGGAAATTCCTGCTTCTTTCCTGAAATGAGTAGGGGAAACGCTGGTATGTTTTTTAAAATATTTACTGAAATAAAATTCATCACTGAAGTTAAGTTCTGCTGCAATTTCTTTCATGGATTTCCGGGTCAGGTGAATTTGTTTTTTAGACTCCAGGATAACTCTTTCCTGAATAATCTGAGAAGGTGTTTTATTAAATCGGGATTTGATCTTTTTGCTTAACGTGTTGGGAGTGATATGTAAAAGATCGGCGTAAAACGATAGATTTTTTTCCGTAAGGAAATGAATTTCTACCAAATCCTGGAAAGATTTTAACTCTTTGAAATCATCCTTTATCAGATCCTTGTCCGGGAATATTTTATTTTTTTCTTTACTGCAAATTGCCAGGATTAACTGCAGATAAGATTGTAAAACGGCCTGTGAAAAATCCTCCTCAGGATCTACTTTCCGGATCTTAGAAAAATAGCCTGAAATTTCTTCAAAGACCTCTGCAGTCAGTTTGAAATAAGGAAAGAGGTAAATATTGTTAAAAAGCAATCCGTTACAGGCTACTTCTTTCTTATGAAATTCTATGCAATAAAAATCACTGTGGAAGCTGAGATCATCAATCTTAAGAACGGTCTCAGTGACGATCCGGATATTCTGGAAAGGGGAAGAAAAAAGGACAATGTTTCCCTCAAAATCATATTCCACGAAATCTACAATGATTTTTCCCACTCCTTCCAACAGGAAGATGTGATAAAAAGAATCGCTGGTGATATTTTTATAATATTCCGAATCTCTTTTTTGAACGGAAAAAAATGCATTTTTCATCTGAAGATCTATTTAATCTTTCTGGCTTTCTCTTTTTCAATCTCCTTTTTTACCCACGCAAGCTGTACATCATTTTTGTTGATGATATCCAGTAAAGTTTCTGTGATCGTTACATCCGGGATCACCCCTCTCTGAGAGTTGGTGAGTGTTATATTCGGATTTACCAGCAGTAAGCCGATAGGCAGTGTAAGTTTGGAGTTAGGAAGGACCTGATAAGAATAAAATCCGGCTACGGTTCCGTCATTTGCCCCGCCTGTTTCCTCTCCGACGAGGGTTGCTACCTTATCAAACTTGAGTTTTGAGCTGATAATGGAAGATGCAGAATAACTTCCGCCATTAACCAGTACAAAAATTTTTCCATGAAAAGCATTTTTATTGGGTTTTGTTACATTGTCTGCTTTTATCTTATAATAGAATTTGCCGTCGTTGCCTTTATAAGTATGAAGGGTTTTAAGGAAAAAGTATGTTGGATAGGTAATTCCTTTTAATGCATATTCCAAAGGGCTGCTCTTTTTGAAATAATTTGTTTTTAATGGGGTATAGCCTGAATTGAGCCTCGAAGGTTTTATTAAAGTGAATGGTTCTGAAACAAGATAGGAATAAAGATTATTAATTTCCTGTAAAGAACCTCCGTAATTATTCCGGATGTCTAATATCAGATAGTCTGATTTAGCTTCTTTAATTCTTTCGAATGTATTTTTATAAAACCTGTCAGATTTATTGTTTGAGAATTTTTTTATATTGATGTATGCAATTGAATTGTTCTCATCAAGAAATTTGAAATTTCTGTTCATAGGACAATGAAAGCTTCCGTTAGCCTGGGTTTGAGATTTAGCCTTTTCTGCTTCGCTTTGCTTATCCCGTTCGATAATGAAAGTTTGTTTTTTATTGTTATACAAGGTTTCAATTTTCACCTGTTCCAAAAAGCCGTTTTCCATGCTGAAAAAAACAAAAAACATATCTTTCAGGTAATAGGGTGTAAATGTCGTATTTCTGCCATCACTGCTGATCAGCTTTCTGTATTTGCTGATATAGAAAGATATCGGAATATTATTGATACTCAGTATTTCGGTGCCTGGTTTTATATTCTGAATGGAATCTTTATTCGCGACGATATAAAGATGGTCATCCTTGATGTAATATTTGAAGTACGTAAATAATTTTCTTCCTCCATATTCACGCTTTAATTTTTCAAAAGGAATCATCAGTGAGAGATGCCCTTCTCTGATGCTTGTAATAACGGGTTGCAATTTGAAATAAAACTGTGTTGGAGTAAGAGGTTCGTTGATAGTTTGCTTAATGCTGTCGATTTTAAAATCCAGATCTTTTCTTGTAATATATCTGTAGAGCTGAGGATGCATTTCTTTTAATTTAGTATATGCATAATCCACATCTTTTTTGAGCTGCTCAGGCTCAATAAGTGTCCCTTCCTGCCGCTCGCTATTGGTGAGAGAAGAACAGGACCACAGAAAAATAAGTCCAAATAAAATAAATGTAATTTTCAAAATTTTTGTGTTTAAAACCTACAAATTTAGGCGTTTAAAATCATCCTGATATTAAAATACTAATAATTTTTTAAGTGTGAACTATAATATTGCGTTAAATAAATGAGTTATTTATTAGGCCGGCCTACCAATTCACAGTAAAAGTTAATACATTTGAACTTTATTTATCAAATGATGTATTTATTTATTGCGATTGCCATCCTGCTTATATTAGCATACTACATAATAACAAGCCGGGAAGTTTTTGGTGCCGAACCTGCTGGAAAAAGACTGGAGAGAATGAAGCATTCAAAGCTTTATAAAGATAAACAGTTTCAAAACCTTAGTTATACACCATCAATTGCTGAAGGCTATAGCATGCCAAAGGTTCTGTATGATTTTTTTGTGGCTAAAAAAGATCCGCTTTTAAAGCCACTGAAAAATATACCATCAGTTCATACCATTTTAAAAGAGATCCCAAAAGACCAGGATGTATTCGTCTGGTTAGGGCATTCATCTTATTTCATTCAGACAGATGGAGTATCCTTTCTGATAGATCCTGTTTTGAGTATGTATGGCTCTCCATTTAAATTTTTTAACAAAGCTTTTCCAGGGTCTGATATTTTCAAACCCGAGGATATCCCGGAACTTGATTATCTTGTTATTACCCATGATCACTTTGATCATTTGGATTATCCTACTGTCAAAAAGATAAAAGATAGGGTAGGAAGTGTTATTTTGCCATTGGGAGTCGGAGCACATTTTGAAAAATGGGGTTATCAAGAAAATATGCTTATTGAAGAAGAATGGGGAGGAATGGCATATTTAAAGAATAATATTAAAATTACTTTTACTCCGGCAAGACATTTTTCAGGAAGAAAAATAAAGAGGAACGGAACATTGTGGACTTCTTACGTTTTGGAAACTCCTACTAAAAAGATATTTTTAGGAGGGGATAGCGGTTATGATACCCACTTTAAAATGATCGGTGATCAATATGGTCCTTTCGATTATGCAATCATGGAAAACGGCCAGTACAATGAAGCATGGAAATACATTCATGCACTTCCTGAAGATGTTATACAGGCGAGTATAGATGTTAATGCAAGGAATATTATTCCTGTTCACTCTTCGAAATTTGCTTTAGCCCTACATCCATGGAATGAGCCATTGCAAAAAATAACAAGTTTAGGTAAGGAAAAAAATCTACGTATTCTTACTCCTATGATCGGTGAAACAGTTAGCCTGGATGAGCAGGATCATCAGTTCAAAGCCTGGTGGGAGGATTGATATCAGGCGTGCCAGATGTCGTTATATCGTTTCGGGTGATTTTCAAACTGTTGTCTTACAAAATCACATTCAGGATCTATCAGCAGGTCCTTTTCCTCTGCGTACCGTACCAGTTCATCTAAAAGCATCTTGGCATATCCGTGTCCTTCGAGTTCTTCATTAAGCTTTGTATAATATACAATTAATTGTCTGCCATCAATTGCTATGGACATATAGCCAGCCTTCTTGTCGTCAATTAATATCTGCAATTCATCCTGATATGGAGATATTTCAAATTTTATATTTTCCATAAGTATTGAAATTAGATTGAGTAATAAATGATCTTGAGAGCCTGAAAATCAGATCTCTTCTTTAAAATTACAAATTATAATCATATAATTCACCAATTTATAAGAAGTTAATCGTTATTTATATTCTTTTCAATTAAGCCAGGCAATAGTTGGTATTTGAACATAATGATCAGTAATCCTACTTATTCTTTCTATAACGGATTTCATAACCTGCATTCCACCGGCAAATTTATTCGTTACATTCTCAGTTGCTTATGATCCTTTAACAAATATTAATAAATGATTTCTTTTGCTTTGGCATTTTAATTGAAATGACATGAACACCGTATTAATCACATTTCACTATATATTCAAATTTTTCTTGATGGCTGTTCGTAAGATCAGTCATTTTTTGTGTCGCAAGAATAAGAAGGAAGTTATTTTGTTTTTGTTTGAATTTTATAACTTTGTCTTATGGAATCATCAGAGTCATTACAGGAATTTTATAACCGTACGCAGGTAAGGGTTTATCCTTCCTGCCTTTCTAATTCCGGACTGGGACATTTTAATGTCTTTTCACGGGATAATTGTGCATTGGTTACTCCTTACAGCAGAAGGGATTTTTATAAAGTATCCCTGATTATCGGGAAAGGAAAACTTCACTATGCGAATAAATGGATCCGTGTGGATAGGCCTGCGCTGCTGTTCTCTAATCCGGTAATACCATATTCCTGGGAAGCTGATGATGATAACCAGACAGGGTGGTTTTGTCTGTTTACCGATGAGTTTCTTCAAAATGGAAGCCGTTTGGGAAACCTCCAGGATTCACCGCTTTTTAAAATAGGGGGAACACCTGTTTTCTTTGTTAATGAAGAACAGCAAAAAACAGTTTCTGACTTATTTGTAAAAATGATGACAGAAATTGATTCTGATTATATTCATAAATATGATATGCTTCGAAGCTATTTACATCTTTTAATCCATGAAACCATGAAGATGAACCCTGCCGAAAACTTTGAGTATCATCAGAATGCTTCACAAAGAGTGGCATCCTTGTTCATGGAATTATTAGAGAGGCAGTTTCCTATCGATAGTCCCGAATCCTATTTAAAACTAAGAACCCCTAATGATTATGCGGAGAGTCTTTCCGTACATGTGAACTCCCTTAATCGCTCCGTAAAGGAGATTACAGGTAAAACAACCACACAACAGATCACTTCCAGGATTATTCAGGAGGCCAATGCTTTGCTGAAGCATACGGATTGGAATATTTCTGAAATTGCTTACGGGTTAGGATTTGAGGAACCTGCTTATTTTACTAATTATTTTAAAAAACAAACAGGAAGAACTCCCAATGCACTGCGAAGTAACTTAGTTTGAATTTTATAATTCTTAGTTTGAATTCTATATGCAATCATCATTGATGTTGTTGTAATTTTGTTTCAGTAATTTAAAACCACAAAAAAATCATGAAATTTAGAAAATTAGGAAACACAGGAGAGCAGCTATCTGCAATAGGTTTGGGATGTATGGGAATGAGCTTTGCTTACGGACCTGCAGATGAAAAGGAAAGCATTGATACATTACACAAAGCATTGGATCTTGGAGTTAATTTCTGGGATACTGCAGACATGTATGCTAACGGAGAAAATGAAAAACTAATTTCCAAAGTGCTTGTTCCGAACAGGGATAAAATATTCATTGCCACAAAATTCGGATTCAGGTTTAAGGACGGTAAAGCTAGCCATAGTGGTGCTCCCGGGACTTATTTTGATGGTTCGCCGGAATGGATCAGACAGGCTGTAGATTTAAGTCTACAACGATTAAAAATCGATACGATAGATCTTTATTATGCACACAGGGTAGATCCGAATGTGCCCGTTGAAGAAACAGTGGGAGCCATGGCTGAACTTGTAAAGGCCGGAAAATTAAAATATATAGGTTTGTCTGAGGCTTCAGCAGAATCTATCAAAAAGGCAAATAAAATTCATCCCATTACTGCGTTACAATCGGAATACTCCATTTTAACAAAAGATGTAGAAAAAGAAATTTTGCCAACCATAAGAGAGCTGGGGATTGCCTTAGTTCCTTATTCTCCACTGGCAAGAGGGCTCTTTGCTAACATTAATGAGGTACAGAATTTTGGAGAAGATGATTTCAGAAGGTCTTTACCACGTTACCAGGAAGAAAGTCTTGAGAACAACAGAAAGCTGGTTCAGGAATTTAATGAACTGGCAAGCTCCAAAGGAATCAAAGGAACCCAGCTGGCTTTGGCCTGGGTACTTAATCAAGGGGATGATATTATTCCTATCCCAGGAACCAAGCGTATTAAATATCTCGAAGAAAATATCGGAGCGATTGATGTAGAACTTTCACAATCTGAACTTGATACTATTGATACGATTCTGAAGAAATATCCAAATGTGGGAGAGAGATATAATGAAGGTTCGATGAAACTGGTTAATAATTAAATAAATTTTAAGTTTGGATTTCTGATTATTCGGAAATCCAGATTTTTTTTGAAAGAAAAATAAAAAGAGGAATGAGAACTCTTAAAGAAAAGAATCAATTGATAGCTACTGTGCTGGCTTTTGCAGTAATTCCGATGTCTGGTCTGGCAACGGATATTTATTTACCTTCTATGCCCAGCATGGCAACAGAACTTCATTTACCTGAAAGCAGTATCCAGCTTACACTTTCTATATTTTTAATCAGCTATGGAATAACGCAGTTCTTTGCCGGTAGTGTTGTAGATTCGTTTGGGCGTTATCCGGTGTCCATTTTTTCACTGGCCTTTTTTGTGATCACTTTTTTAATTACGGCAACGACTAAAAATATTATGGTAATCTATGCGATGCGTGTCCTCCACGGTATGTTATCCGGTTTTGCCGTCGTTTCCAAGCGGGCCTTTTTTGTAGACGTGTACGAAGGAGAACAGCGAAAACATTATTTAAGTATCATGACGATCGTATGGTCTGTAGGGCCTATCATCGCTCCGTTCATCGGAGGTTATCTCCAAAAGAGTTTCGGATGGCAATCCAATTTCTACGTTCTGGCGGGATACAGTTTACTGCTTCTTATTTTAGAACTGGTATTTTCGGGGGAGACTTTAAAGGTACGGAATCCTTTTCGCATCAGTTTCCTGATCCAAGAGTATAATTCCATGTTTAAAACCAAAGATTTTTTCTATGGGATGCTGATGTGTGGGCTTAGTTATGCGATGGTAATATTCTTTAATCTATGCGGAGCCTTTATTATCGAGCATAAAATGGGATATTCTGAAGTTACTGCGGGATATGTTTCTCTGATTTTGGGATTGGCCTGGATGACAGGTGGGTTTTTGGGAAAAGCGTTAATCAACAAGGCCTTTCTGCCTAAGATCCGATATGCTAATTTTATTCAGTTGATTTTAATTATTTTAATGTTCATTTTTTCTTACTATGTAAGTAATCTGTACAGCCTTGTTGCTTTTGCTTTTGCAATTCATGTGACAGCCGGATTTATTTTCAATAACTATTTTTCTTATTGTATCGGACGATTTCCAAGTTCGGCAGGTATTGCCGGAGGATTAACCGGAGGAGTGGCATTTATCATTACTTCAGCCATAAGCTATGGTATTGCAAGTCTTATAAAACCTCAGTTCCAGCTGCAGGTAGCAGAAGGTTACTTTGTGCTGGGTATTTTGGGGCTTTTTATTTTAAGTATGATCAAAATCAGAAAAGCACACATTTAATCATGAATAGAAGAGAACTTTTAAAAAATGGAATTTTAGCAGGAGCTTTTAGTATAATTCCTTTTTCCAGCTCGTTGGCGCGGGAGAAAAATTCCTTCAGTATAAGCGCAGAAGATGATCTTTCCGGAGTGAAAAAAATAAAATTGGACGATCTGGACTTATTTATTCTTACAGATGGATTAATCCATGAGGAAAATCTTAATTCCTTTGCTCCACGTGGAAATATATCTGAATTGAAAGCAATACTCAAAGATAATTTCCGTCCGGAAAATTCGATCGACATGGCAATGAATGTACTGTTGGTTAAAACAAAAGACAGATTGATTCTACTGGATACCGGGATGGGAATTTTTGCCGATAGCAGGACCGGATTTTTATTGAAAAGCCTTAAAAAGGCTGGTTTTTTACCTTCTGATATTACAGATGTATTTCTTTCTCACGCTCATCCTGATCATATAGGTGGAGTAGTGGATAAGCAGAATCAATTGGTTTTTCCAAATGCCCGGTTATTTATTTCAAAAGTTGAATATGATTTCTGGATGAAAGCAACAATCAAGGATTTTGCTAACAGCGCACTAAAGGATCAACCCGAATTTCTTAATCAGATTATTCCTGGCATTCAGAATATTCTTAAAGTGATACAACCTCAATTAAAATTTTATGATCTTGAAAAGATGCTGTATAATCAATTCAGTTTTCAGTTAGCTCCAGGACATACACCAGGTCTTACTTTGGTTACGATTACCTCAGGTAATGAACAACTTCTATATATTGCAGATTTAATGCACTCGGATGTCATTTTATTTCCGCATCCTGAATGGGGATACTTTGGTGATACGGACCTCGATATAGCCATTGCTTCAAGGAAAAAAATACTTGAACAACTGGCGGAAACGAGATCCAGAGCTTTTGCGTACCATTTACCATGGCCCGGTTTAGGGTTTACTAAAAAGAAAGGGAATGCATTTGAATGGGTTCCTGAGGTTTTTATGAGCTAAAAAGAATAAGAAAATCCTACTGAGAACAGTAGGATTTTCTTATTAAGGAGAACTTTGAATTAAAATCCGGGTTCATCAAAGATCAATTCCGGACTGTACATTTTTCTGAACATAAGATATGTAACGGAAAGGACTGAAAATGCTATGATCGCATCGATCGTAGAAGGAAATCCTAGAACGGCAATTTTGGAAAAGAATGCGAAAATAATGTCGAAAAACATTCCGGCGAATACCCATTCTTTTAATCTCAGTAATTTGTTTGGAATTAAAAGTACGGTAACTCCTGCAAGTTTAAAAACACCAAGGATATAAATAAAGTGAGGAGGGTATCCTAGCTGCTGGGTAATATCCCATACTACAGGATTTTTAGTCAATTCAAAGAAGCCACTTGCTCCAAACCATAATGACATAAAGATAGCGCCTGACCAATAGATGATTTTTGTTGTTTTTGTTTTCATTTTTTTATTGTTTTAAATTGTTATGTATTGTTTAATGTGTATGTTATTGAAATGTAGCTTTTGATGCACCTGAGATCTGGCCGGTTTTTGTATTTTGAACAAATCCTATAATTTCCCAGTCTGTGATATTGAAGTTTTCAGGTATTGAAAAAGTAGAAACACCTTCAGAATTATTTTGTAATGGAATCTGAATTTGCTTGTGAACAATTTGCCAGTGATTCAGGTGTCGTCCTTCATTTTCACCTTTTGCAACGTTAGTTGATGCTTTTTTCTGTACCAATGTAAGTAAGAGTTTACTATGAGAATCATTTCCTGATACCTTATAGTGAATATTGATCTGCTTAGAATCGGATTCAGCTTTAAGGTCTATAGAACTGCTTGCTGTGTGGCTTACAGCATTGATAATGGAGTTTTCCACGGCTTCCCTGTCTGATCCTACAAATTGTTGTTTTCCGTTGACAACGAGCTGTGGGGTGTATACCTGGGAATCCAGTATTCTGCTGTATTGCTGTTGGCGCTCTGAATTTTCAATGCTGCTGAATCTGTCTTTCCATCCTAGACGGTTCCAGTAATCCACATGATACGCCAGAATATAGACAGGCTGATCTTTGTTGTTCTCTTTAATTTCTCCCATCAGGGCATCTGCCGGAGGGCAGCTTGAACATCCTTCAGAAGTAAAGAGTTCAAGGACCGCAAAGCCATTGCTTTTACCTGATGCAATTTTTTTAAAGCTTTCATGTGGTTTATCTTTCTGCATAAAGGCAGAAACAGTAAATAGTAAAGCTACAAATGCTCCTACTATGAAAAGTTTTTTAGATATCATTTCTTTTAATTTTTATTCAAAAGTAGATACCTGTGGGAAGCTAAAAAATGAAAAAAGGGCTCAACCAGACAAATCGAAAGGTGAACCCTGAAAAATATAGATTTAAGAAATTAGCTGTTAACGATCTTCCAGCCAGGAAAAGAAACTATGCGTTTTTTCTTTATTGATAAGAAGCTTTTCCGGAGTGTCGATAACTAACTTTACATAGATTTTACGTTGGAAATAATGCTCCATTTCTTTAATAGCGCTGAAATTCACAATATACTGCCTGTTCACCCTGAAAAATTGTTTTGGAGAAACCTGCTCAGCGACCTGTCCCAACGATTGTGAAAGTGAAAATTGTTGTTTATCAAAAGTAACCAGATGGGTCATTTCGTTGTGAATGTAGAAATAGGCTATGTTTTCGGTAAGAATAGTGGTGTATTTTTGATTTTTAAAGACCAGGAAACTACTTTTGGTAGCAGTTTGTGGCTGGGCTATTTTTTGTAAAAGTGCTTCCAGTTCCGGGATTTCTGTTTTCTGGAAAAACTTTTTGAGCTCGTCCACTTTTCGTAATGCCTCTGCAATATCTTCACGTGAAAAAGGTTTTAAAACGTAATCTACTCCTTTACTTTTGAAAGCGTCCAGCATATATTGGTCAAAGGCAGTACAAAAGACCACGGGGCAGGTAATATCTGCCTGCTTAAAAATTTCAAATGATAACCCATCAGAAAGGTGGATGTCCATAAAGATCAGGTCGGGCTTTGTATTGTTCTGCAAAGCTGCCACACTGGATTCTATGCTGTCATAAACTCCGGATATAACAGATTCCGGTTTTAGTTCTTTAATTAAATTCTGTAAGGATTTTGCGGCTCTGAACTCGTCTTCAATGATGATGATATTCATGGATAAATGGTAGTTTTATTTGGAAAATTTGATTGTTATCTAAAATGTCGATTTCCTGGTCCAGAAGATGTTTGTAACGCATATTGACGTTATTCAGGCCAACTCCTAATGAATCTTCCGGAACCAATTTCCGCTGGATAGGATTTTCAATAATGATCTTTTGATCAGCATCATAGATGCTGATATGAAGAGGTTTACTCTGGGAAACAATATTGTGTTTAATACAGTTTTCCACCAGTAATTGCAGGGTAAACGGAGGAATAAGGGTTTTGAGCGTATCTTTACCGAGAGTATCCGTAAAGGTAAATCCGTTACCAAACCTGGCTTTTTGCAGGAAAAGGTAAGAATTAAGTATTTTCATTTCTTCTTCAACGGTGATAAGGTCAAGTTTTCTGCTTTCCAGGGTGAAACGATAAAAGTCAGAAAGCTTGATAATGAAATCAATGGTTTCCTCATCATGCGTTTCCACCATGGATTTAAGCGTATTTAAACTGTTGAAAAGAAAATGGGGATTTACCTGTTGTTTTAATAATTCGTATTGAGCACCTAAATTATCGCTTTTTACTTTTTCTAATTCCAGATGAACCTGCTGGCCGGCGTAATTATGCTGTACAAGATTTAAAAACATATAGAAAACAAGGTTGATAAGGATTCCTCTTACTTCCACCATAAGCATAACAGGTCCGAAATTAATATGGGATAAAATAAGCTGCTGGATCCAGGCCAGGCCAAACATTACAACCATTCCCAGGGCAAGGACAACCAAAAGCCGGGAGTATGAGATTCCCTGACGTTTCTTTGTATTACGATTGAGTAAAAAAATGTTGAGGTACCACATAACAACTGCAAATGCTGAAGTAATGGCTGCATTAACCACAGCTTCCATGAGATTAAAATCATGGGAAGCAAGCTGAGGAACCGAGGAAAGCACTCCCAAAACAATAGAGCTTATCCAGATAACAGCCTGTGATATTTTTATTTTTTCTTGTTGCATTAAGAAGAATTGGATTTAAAAATGTGAAATTAATATTTTTTAATGATAACTATTAAATAAATACAATCTGAGACTGCTGGCGAATCTCAGATTGCATTATTTTTACGGCATAACGACCGGTTGATAGCCCATCATATACTGTATTCTTTGTTCTTTAGTCTGAAAGATGCCGGGTTCCTTTTCGTTATCCAGCTCTTTACGGTAAGAGACTGATCCTTTTATACCGTTTTCAACAGTTTCTACGCTCACCAGCTCACCAGTGATAGTACCTCCGGTATATTGCGGGTTTTCATGATATTTCCAGGTGACAAGTTTCATTTTTGTTCCGGGCAGCGGCTTATCATTTTTATTGGATAAAGATTGAAGGGCCTGGCTGTTTCCGTATAGGGCGGACATCGTCTCTTTTTTCGTATTTAAGGATGAGGCAATGAACTGTAGCCCACCGGCATCAAACACGAGACGAACATGCTCCTTGTCCTTGGAATTTTCAGTTTTGCATGAAATTAAAAAAAGAAAACTTCCTATCATGGCTATAATTATTTTATTCATTTTGTCTGTAGTTTTTCGATTAGATTTTTGGTGTTTACTTTCATCGGTACGTCGAATAAATATCCTGTAGGCTCTGCCAGCTGACGATGACAGGCAATACATGATTCTCTGGCAAATGATGCCGTATTTCCGGTAGGATGAAGATCTTTACCCGAGAATTTGGCGAAACCCCAGCCTTCGGTATCGGTGTATTTTTTTGAATCTTTTACCATAAACTGGGCATTAACAAATTCGCCAGGTCTGATTTCTCCATCAGGAGCTTCTGTCTGTTTCCATACTGCTTTTACGACGATGCTGCCGTCCGGCCATGGATGGAAATTGTCTGTTTCAACTGCTTTTACGGCAATGCTGTTTCCATAGATAACGCGGATGGAATTATCAAATAATGTACTCATACTGATTACTTTCCAGTTTTTAAACTCCGGTGTATATTTTACTCCATTTGGTGAAACCGGAAAACCAGAATGGCTTACAGAAGCTGTTTTTATATCTTGTTGAAGGGGTTTTACCTCTTTTGTGTTTGCCGGTGAAGGACTTTTTCCTGAAAGAGATAGTGTGTATTTTCTGATAACTTCAATATCCTTTGCAGAAACTTTTGCAGATGCATGCAGTAAGGTATATTCGTGAAGAGGCATTTTTCCGGCTTGCATCATATTCAATATGGAATACATTCTGCCTTTGTGTTCACCTGGTGAAACCTTTGACCATTCAGAAAAATTCATGACTTCCCTTGCTCTTTCAACATCCTTTTTTACACCCCATGATATGGGAGCAAGCTGATCATACCAGCTTAGTTTTTGTTCATTAGAATGGCAGTTGAAGCATGATCTTTCCAGAACGGCAATCACCTCGTGCGGTGCTTCAATGGTGCCGGTTACAGGTTTACCTTCAATAGGAGAATTGAAAAGCTGTAATCCTGCAAAGACTCCCACAATAGCTATAAATAATATAGCAATGGGTTTTGTTGTTCTCTTTTTCTTTACTGAATCCATAATCGTTTTATTTTTATGATCCAAAAATAGATTGCTGGCAAAGGAAATGAAACCTAAAAAAAGGTGAACCGGACAATTTAGGGGGTGAAGTAGAATTTATGCCCCAGAATATAAAACAAAAAATACCGGAAGTTCTTCCGGTATATGATATGGAGAGTGTTTAACTATAAAATCATTCCTCCGTCAACGAGAATTTCAGTACCTGTCATAAAGCTTGCTACATGCGAATCGGATAAATAAACAACAAGTTTTGCAACATCTTCAGCAGTTCCCATTTTCTTTAATGGGATAGCATCGATGAGCCACTCATTAATGCCTTTTAGTGTTTCGTCATCGAGACCGGCTTTGGTCATAATTTCAGTTTTTGTAGGACCCGGACTTACCATATTGACCCTGATCTTTCTTGGTGCTAATTCAGCGGCAGCTGTTTTCGCAATAGAATTGAGGGCTGCCTTACTTGCCTGATAAACGGAGCTGTTAGGTTTATAGGTTGTTGCAACATTTGATGATAAGAATACCACAGAAGCACCATCATGTAAAATAGGAGTAAACTTACTCAACGTGAAATAAGCTCCTCTGAAGTTGATATTCATTACATTATCAAAATTATCGGCATCCATATTCTCAATAGAGGTCAATGTGCCCGTAATTCCTGCATTGATAAATAAAATGTCAACTTTCCCGTGTTTTTCTTCAATCTCTTTTTTCAACAGATCAATATCTTCCAGTTTGCCCTGATCTGCAACGAATGGAATTGCCCCCAGTTCTTCAGCTGCTTTTTCAATGGCGTCTTTCCTTCTGCCGGTAATAATTACTTTTGCTCCTTCAGCTATTAATTCCTTTGCTGTGGCATATCCGATCCCACTATTTCCACCGGTCACTACTGCCAGTTTGTTGTTAAATTTATTCATTTCTTAAAATTTTTGACAAAGTTATAGTGAAAATGATATACTTTTGTAATCAGTATCACAGAGTATATCAAAATAAATATTTTAAAATGGAAAGAGATCAGACCGAAGAACTCAGAGCGTTGCAGGATACCTTGTACTTTATAGGTGGTAAATGGCGTATTCCGGTTATCAATTCAATTTGCAATGGTAACAGGCGTTTCCGTGAGATTGAACGTAGTATTCCAGGTATTACAACAAGAATGCTTTCAAAAGAGTTAAAAGATATGGAGATGAATAAACTGGTGACCAGAAATGTATATCCCGATACTCCGGTTTTAATAGAATATATACCCACGGAGTATTGTCGTACTTTCGGGAAGATCATCACGGAAATGATCAACTGGGGGAGGGAGCACCGGAAGGTAATCGTAGATAAGCACAACTAAATAAAAAATCCTCTCAAGTGAGAGGATTTTTACTATTTATTAAATACTTCTACAATAACATTTTCAGGTGGATCTGAATAACCAGAGTTGATATTAATCGCATTTATTGAGCTTAAGGAAACAACCTTATTCCCGTAATTAAATACTTTAAAAGGATATCTTTCGGTACTTATTGAGTTTACTTTTGCATAACTTGTCAGGTTATAAAACTCAATACTTTTCTTATCGGTTCCTGCAATGATGTTACTCGCATCAAAATCATAGCTTGATAGTCCTGAGTTGCCACGTGGCAATTGACCTATATAAACCAGATTAGAATTATAGATAACTCCTTCCATAGCTGTTAAGAAACCATTTCCGGTAGGAAGGGATTCAAATATTCTAGGATTTAAAGGATAATCACCGTGATAGGTATCTTCAAATTTATTAACGAATGTTCCGTCAGCATTATAATTAAAGCGAATAAGATTGGTAGGACTTACATTTGTCGTAATAAAAAAGAAACTAGAGCTTGTATTAGCAATCTTTTTTATTCTACCAAATTGATAGCTTCCATTCTCTGATATCAATTGTTTTGTGGTTCTGTCAAAACATTTTAAAGAAACATTAGAAATAGCTCCAGTTGTTCCATATAATTTATTGTCTGCTAAAACAACACTTTTTAATTCGCTTCCAAAGTTTATTTGATCTTTTAACGATAAATCACTAGGATTGTAGATATATACCCAACCATCATTTCTCGGGACATATAATTCTTTCTGGCCATTATAAGAACCTAAAAATGAATAACCTAAAGTTGCTCCGGTAGATATTTCCTTTGTAATTGTACCAGTTGTTACATCATACTTCATAATATTACCAGTAGAACCCAATATAAACATGCTTCCGTTATCAGCATCAAACAGAGCGTCTACAGGTCTGATATTAAGTAATGGTTTAATGGTAGGCCTTTTATAAGAAACGAGGTTACTTTTTACTGGTTCACCATTAGCAGTATACCCGATTATCTGGTAACCTACATATGAAGAATAGGGAACATTGGCATCTAATTTTACAAATGTAGTTCCATTTTCCTGATTCAGATATTCAGGAGTTCCGTTTTCGGAATTGCTTCTTAAAAACTGAAAACTCTGATACGTATTTTTACCCGTCGTGGTCCATTCTAATCTGACAGTGGTATCATTAACAACTATCACATCTTTTAGAATGATTTTTTCCTCTACGGGCTGCGGTGTAACGACTTCATCTGAATCACCAGAGCATGAAACGGTAAATATTAATGCAAAAAATAAAAACCAAAAACTTTTTAGAGATCTAAATTCCATCAATAATTTCATTTAAAACAGTACTTGGTCTCATAGCTGCATAGGTCTTGTAGGTATCAGTTTTGTAATATCCGTCAATATTTTGAGGTTTACCCTGAGCTGCAATTAATTCCTGGTTGATCACTGCTTCATTCTCTTGCATGCTTGCAGCAACAGACTTGAACTTCTGAGCAATTTCAGCATCGTTGGTCTGATTGGCTAAAGCTTCTGCCCAATACATAGCAAGGTAGAAGTGAGAACCTCTGTTATCGATCTGTCCTACCTTTCTTGCAGGAGATTTATCGGTTGCCAGGAATTTAGCATTAGCTTCATCCAGTGCATCAGCCAACACCTGAGATTTTGTATTTCCCTGAGTTTGTGCCAAATGTTCCAAAGAAGCCTGAAGTGCCAAGAATTCTCCTAAAGAATCCCATCTTAAATAACCTTCTTCAAGAAACTGTTCAACATGCTTAGGAGCAGAACCTCCGGCACCTGTTTCAAATAGACCACCTCCATTCATTAATGGAACGATAGAAAGCATTTTTGCTGAAGTTCCTAATTCCAGGATTGGGAAAAGGTCTGTTAGATAATCTCTCAATACATTTCCTGAAACCGAAATGGTGTCTTTACCTTCCCTTGCTCTTTTAAGAGTTTCAGTCATGGCATCTTTTACGTCAAGGATTCTGATATCTAATCCTGCAGTATCATGATCTTTTAGATATTTTTCTACTTTTTTGATGATTTCTCTGTCGTGAGCTCTTCCTTTATCCAACCAGAAAATAGCCGGTGTATCGGATAGTCTTGATCTGTTTACTGCCAGTTTTACCCAGTCCTGGATCGGAGCATCCTTAGTCTGACACATTCTGAAGATATCATTTTCTTCTACTTTCTGAGAAAGAAGAACGTTTCCTGCTTCATCCTGAACTTCAATTGTTCCGTTAGCAGTAGCCTGGAATGTTTTGTCATGAGAACCGTATTCCTCTGCTTTCTGAGCCATTAAACCTACATTCGGAACAGAGCCCATAGTTGTAGGATCCAGCTTACCATGAGCTTTCATATCATCGATTACTGCCTGATAGAAACCTGCATAAGAACGGTCCGGAATGATCGCTACTGTATCTTCTTCCTTACCTTCTTTATTCCACATTTTACCTCCACCTCTTACTAATGCAGCCATAGACGCATCAACGATGATATCCGAAGGAACATGGAAGTTCGTAATTCCTTTATCTGAATTTACCATTGCTACTCTTGGTCCGTTTGCCAAAGCCGTTTCAATAGCTGCTTTAATTTCAGCTTCCTGAGCATTTCCTTTGATTTTCTCAAAGAGATCAGCAAGACCGTTGTTAGGGTTGATATCTAAAGATTTGAAAGTATCTGCATATTTTGTAAATACATCTTTGAAGAAAGTTTCTACAATAGCCCCGAAAATAATCGGATCAGAGATTTTCATCATAGTTGCTTTCAGGTGAGCAGAAAGAAGAACATTTCTGTTTTTAGCCTCCTCAATCGCTTCCTGTACAAAAGATTTCAAAGCGTTCAGGTTCATCACTGAAGAATCAATAACTTCTCCTGCTTCAAGGCTTGCAAAATCTTTCAGGACTTTTTCAGAACCATCATTTCCTTTGAAAACGATTTTGTATTTTGTAGCATTTTCAAGAGTTGTTGAAGTTTCAGTACCATAGAAGTCTCCGTTATTCATATGGGCAACATCAGTTTTACTGTCAGAAGCCCAGTCTCCCATTCTGTGAGGGTTTGCTTTTGCGTAGTTTTTAACAGCTTTTGGTGCACGTCTGTCAGAATTCCCTTCTCTTAACACAGGGTTTACGGCACTTCCTAAAACTTTTGCATATTTTGCTTTAATCGCCTTTTCCTCATCATTTTTAGGCTCAGAAGGATAGTTTGGAACCGCAAAGCCTTTGGATTGTAGTTCTGCAATAGCTCCATCAAGCTGAGGTACAGAAGCGGAAATATTCGGTAACTTGATAATATTAGCATCCGGTGTTGTTGCAATCTGGCCCAATTCAGCCAAAGCATCACCAATTCTTTGATCTTCTTTTAAGAACTCCGGGAAGTTGGCAAGGATCCTTCCTGCCAAAGAAATATCCGGAACGGCGATTTCAATATTTGCTGATTTTGTAAATGCCTTTACGATAGGTAAAAACGAGTGTGTAGCCAGCATTGGAGCTTCATCCGTTAATGTGTAGTAGATTTTTGATTTTTCTGACATTATACTGTTATTTATTATTTGATTTTTTAACTCCCACAAATTTAGTTAAAATTTAATTTTTTTGGATTAATCCTATATAAGTTTTTATACTTTAAGAATTATTTAACCTTTATTTGAACGAAAAAAATGGCATTTTTAACTAAATTTGAAAAACCGTAAAAAATAAATTATGTCCAATATAACGTTAAAAGGAAACGCAGTTCATACATTAGGTAATTTACCAGCTGTTGGAAATACCATTAAGGATTTCGCATTAGTGGATTCAGGATTGAATATTAAAACCCTGTCAGACTTTGAGGGAAAGAAAAAAATATTTAATATTTTTCCTAGTATTGATACAGGAATATGTGCGGCTTCTGCCAGAAAATTCAATGAAGAAGCTTCAAATTTAAATAATACAGTAGTAATTAATGTTTCCAAAGATCTTCCATTTGCCTTAGGCAGATTTTGTGCAGCTGAAGGTCTGAATAATGTAGAAACACTATCTGATTTCAGAAGCAGCTTCGGTGATGATTATGAGGTAACTATTACAGATTCTCCTATGAAAGGTCTTTTAAGCCGGGCAGTGATCGTTACTGACGAAAATAATAAAGTAGTGTATACGGAGCAGGTTCCTGAAATTGGAAGCGAACCTAATTACAATGCTGCTCTTGAAGCATTAAAATAATTAAGAATTTATTTCTTTAAAGAGCCTTGTGGGATTTATTTTTACAAGGCTTTTTTAAATTCAAAATACACAAATAACAAATGAAAAATAAATTGTCCGATAACTACACTAAGTATGGTACACTATTCCAGGTTGACCAAGAACATTTCGGGGAGTTCTTTTCCCTCCTTAAAGATACACATCTTTTAAAGTCTGATTTTTTTCTTAAACAAGGAGAAAAATGCAAATACCTGGGCTTTATTAAAAGCGGAACGATAAGAAGCTTTTACATCAATGATCAGGGCCGTGAGATCAACTTCGGTTTCTATTTTGAAAATGAATTTTTTACGGACTATGAAAGTATACTTTGTGATACGGTCTCCAATATGAATATTCAGGCTATAGAACATTGTGAGATCTTACTTTTAAGTAAAGATGATCTTCAAAATCTATATAAGAAGGAAGCTTACTGGCAAAAGTTCGGAAGGATGATGAGCGAAAAGATCTATCTTGATGCAAAAAAGAGAATTGATGATTTACTATGCTATTCTCCTGAAAACAGATACCTGAATCTTTTAAAAAGAAACCCTATGCTTGTTCAGAAAATAGCCCAGAAGCATATCGCAAGTTATCTGGGGATAATGGAACAGTCACTAAGTCGTATAAGATCCCGGATTATTAATTAACTTAAGTTAACGTGTATTGGTTTTTAAGAACGTAGTTTTACTAGTGTCAAACTTAAAAATAGCAATTATGGATCAAAAAGATTTAACCATTATTTTGGTACACGGAGCGTGGGGAGACGGTTCCCACTGGCAGTATGTTATCCCTGCACTTACGAAAGCAGGATATAAGGTAAGAAGTGTTCAAAACCCTCTCACAACTCTTCAGGATGATATTGACAAGACTAAGGATTTGATAGATGCACAGGATGGGAAAGTTCTCCTGGTTGGTCACTCTTACGGAGGGGCTGTCATTTCAGGAGCCGGAAATCACGATAAGGTTGTAGGTTTAGTATATATTGCCGCTTTTGCACCGGATGCCGGTGATAGTCTGGGCTCGCTTTTAGGAAGAAGAGAGTCTCCTGGAGGAGCAAGCATTTACCCGGACAGCAAGGGCTTCCTTTGGATCAAATACGATGAATTCCAATCAGCATTTTGCCAGGATCTTGATGATGAAAAGGCATTGGTCATGTCATTATCCCAAAAACCGATTCATAGCCAATGTTTTGGTGATACTGCAGGTGAACCGGCATGGAAAACAAAGCCGAGCTGGTACCAGATTTCATCAAAAGATCGCATGATCCCTGCTGAAACAGAAAAGGAAATGGCAGAGCGAATGAATCCTAAGAAAATTATTTCTTTAGATGCTGGGCATGCTTCCTTAGCGTCTCATCCCAATGAAGTAACACAATTGATCTTAGAAGCTGCAGCGGCCTTGTAAGACAATTTAGTAAAAATAGCTATACGCCTTGTGATGATTCTGTGTATCTTCACAAGGCTTTTTTATTGATAAGAACTTCAAAAATATGGTAAAAAGAATTGTAGCTAACATTAAGGCAGAAGACTTGTCCATGGCAGATCATTTCTATCATGGTATTTTAGGTCTGGAAATAATAATGAATCACGGATGGATCAAAACATTCGGAAGCAATGAAGAATCAAAGGTTCAGATCAGTTTTGCAATGCAGGGAGGAAATGACACGCCGGTTCCTGATTTGTCTATTGAAGTTGATGACGTAGAGGCTATCTATAAAAACATGAAAGATTCAGGCTTTGAGATAACCTATGACCTTACAGATGAGGAATGGGGTGTTCGTAGATTTTTTGTCAGAGATCCCTTTGGAAAATTAATTAATATCCTTTCACACGAATAATTTAATTAACAAACATGAGAGCAGAACAAGTAATACCGGTCCTCAGAATTTTTGATTATAATAAAACCATAGAATTTTACATTGATTGGCTTGGTTTTGAAATTGTATGGGAACATCGTTTCGAAGAAAATACCCCTGTTTATCTGGAAGTAAAGAAGGAAAACATGATCTTTCATTTAAGTGAACATCACGGAGATGCAAGTCCTGGAAGCAGTGTTTTTATCTGGGGTGAAGACGTGGCAGATTATCATAAAGAACTGATTGATAAGAAATACAAATACAACAGGCCGGGGTTGGAAAAAACATTTTATGATGCAGTATCTTTCACAGTTAATGATCCTTTCGGAAATAAAATAATTTTTAATGAGAAATTTGATGCAAAGAAACATAAGGAAGTGGAGTTTATTTGATAAAGTAATGGTAAGTGTGAAAGGATTAAAAGATTAAAAGATTAAAAGATTAAGCGTAAGGGAGGAATATTTTTTAATATTATTAAAAGCGGGATTCAGTCCGTTTTCAACAAAACTGTCCAATGGCTTTAGCCAAATCTTATTTATTAAACTCGTCCTAAACATTAGTGTCATGTAAAAAATAATGATTCAAATCATTAAAACCTTATTAAATAACCTCTAACTTTACACCTTAAATGAAACGTTCAGGAACAGCAGATCTCCCTTTACACTATGGCAAAGTACCGCCATGGCTGTATGAGCGTATGTCTACTCTTGGATTGTCCATCATTGAAGTAATTTTGATGGATTATGGTAATGATGAGGTTTTGAGAAGACTGGCCGATCCGTTTTGGTTTCAGAGTTTTGGAGCCGTTATGGGAATGGATTGGCATTCATCAGGCATTACAACCTCTGTAATGAGAGCTTTAAAACGCTCTATTAATCCGAATTCACAATCACTGGGGCTTTATATCTGTGGGGGAAAAGGGAAATTTTCAAGAGAAACTCCTTCGGAACTTCTTCAGATTGCTGATAAAACAGGCCTGAACGGTACTGAGCTGGTAAAGGCGAGCAAGCTCTCTGCGAAAGTGGATAATACAGCAATTCATGATGGGTATCAGTTATACCTGCATAATTTTATCCTGGCAGACAATGGAAGCTGGAGTGTTGTTCAGCAGGGAATGCATGAATCCGATGGAACGGCAAGGCGCTATCATTGGCATTCGGAAAATATAAAATCGTTTATTGAAGAACCGCATACGGGAATAAATGGTGTTCATAGAGGAAAAATTCTTAACCTTACCGATGCGCAGGCTTCAGAAAACAGAAAAGGAATTCTCGAGATTTCTCATACGGATTCCGCAGAGATTATGAACGATTTTTCCCGTCTGATTCTCCCTGATTATCACGATGTCCGCGCTTCTGACGTAGATTTAAAAAGACTGGGGGCTCTTTTATATGTTACCCGTGAACAGCAGCCTCAAAATTTTGAAGATCTTTTAATGCTGGAAGGGGTGGGACCAAGGACGATGCAATCTTTGGCTTTGGTAAGTGAGGTGATTCATGGGGCACCGTCAAGATTTTCGGATCCGGCCAGATTTTCTTTTGCACATGGCGGAAAAGACGGACATCCGTTTCCTGTTCCTACGAAAGTATATGACCAGAGCATCGATATCCTTCGAAAAGGTATTGAAAAATCTAAGCTGGGAAATTCAGATAAACTTAAGACATTAAATAAGCTGCATCAGGTAATAGCAACAACGGAAAAAGATTTCACACCAGATTTTGATATTCAGCAGGTTATAGAAGAAGAAAGGCAGAATTCCTGGAGATTTGGAGGGAAAACTGTTTTCGGAGATGCTAAAAAGCCAATCAAACCTAATGATATTCAGCTTTCTTTGTTTTGAGAAGGCAATCACCATATCAGGTGAAATTATTTATAATGTAGGCAGAAAGTGATTTGATTTCGGGCTATTTACATTTTCAACAACTTTTTTGATTCAGTTCCGATAAAAATTTTAATTTTAGAATCTAAAAAATATTCATCTTATGAGCAGTAAGTCCTTAGAAATTTCATATGATTTCCCTTTTTTTATGCACGAAGAGCTCGATGAGATCTTTCAGGCGCATGAAAAAATAAGTTTTCAGAAAGGAGATTTTATTCTTGAAGAAGGAAAAATGGCTAATGAATATTATATTTTAGATAAAGGGCTTGCAAGATCCTTTGTTAATGATTTTAACGGGAATGAAGTAACCACTCATTTTTTTACGGAGAATGAAATTATCATAGAAGTATTATCTCTTTTCCAACGAATTCCCTCTCAGGAGAATATCATCTGCATTACTGATTGTGAATGCTGGAAACTGGATTATGATACTTTTCAGAACCTGTTTCATAAAATTCCCAACCTGAGGGAATGGGGGAGATCGTGGATGTCCCAGCAGCTCTTTGCTTATAAGCAGCGTTCTGTAGAAATGTTTACCTTATCTGCTACCAGAAGATATCTTAATCTCCTGGAGGAGAAATGCCAGGTGATTCAGTATGCTCCTTTAAAGCAGATTGCTTCTTATCTTGGAGTAACAGACACTTCTTTAAGCAGAATCCGTAAAGAATTAGTTTCCCATCCAAAGAAAAATTAAATCTTGCCATAAGGCAAGATGATTCTGATATCGACTTGGTAATTTTGGTTAAAAGTTTAACACTAAAATTACAAAAAATGAAAGTCAATCAAATTTACGTAAATCTTCCGGTAAAAAGCGTTGAAGATACAAGAGCATTCTGGACGAAGCTTGGTTTTGAAATCAACGAGCAGTTTTCAGATGAAAAAGCTGTTTGTGTGATCATGAAAGAAGACAATATTTATGTCATGTTCTTAATGGAAGAGTTTCTAAAAACCTTTACAGACAGACCTGTTGCAAAAGGCGATACCACTCAGGTACTTCTTGCTATAGGTGTTAACAGCAGGGAAGAAGTAGATCAAATGGTTCAGACAGCGCTTGCCAATGGAGGATCCAAATACAGTGAGCCTCAGGACCATGGATGGATGTACCAATGTGCTTTTGCCGATCTGAACGGACATCAGTGGGAAGTAATGTTTGCAGATATGTCCAAATTACCAACGGAATAGTTTAATTCCCAAAAATACCTATTATGGAATCGAAATCAAACGACATTGAAATCATCAATCTACAGGTTCTTAGTAACTATAAAGTGATTCTGATGAATATCGATGGCATCAGCAACGAAGAAGCGATGGTTTTTCCCAATGGTGATGCCAACTGTATGAACTGGATTTTAGGACATTTAATCTATATACGAAATGCATTTATTAATGTTCTGGGAGGAGAATCAGTATGGGATGAAGAGAAATATTCTTGCTATAACAGGGGAGAGATTCCTTTACAAAGAAAAGATGAATTTGCGGATTTTGAAACATTAAAATCCTATCTGGATGAAACCCAGGACCGGCTGATACAAAAAATCAGCCACCTAGAAAGAATCAACCCTGATCAGGTTAACGATATAGCTACATTATGTCTTCATGAGATTTATCACAGTGGCCAGTTCGGTTATCTTCGGAGAATTCTCGGAAAGCCGGGAGCTATCAAGTAATAATATACTTTAAAAACATGTTTTACAGCAGACCTTTAAAGATTAAAAATTAAAACCATATCGTTATGGATACACCAAAATCAAAAAAATTAGAAATTGTGATTCCTGCCTACAGGATGCACTCACAAAGCTTTTTAAATGTTTTAGAGGGCATTTCAGAGGAAGATGCAATGAAAAGAATTGACGGTAAAACGAATCACATTGTCTGGATGGCAGGTAATTTTCTTAATATGCGCTATGGACTGGGATCAGTTTTAGGTCTTCAGAAAGAAGATCCATACACAGACCTTTTCTTTCAGGGAAAAGCATTGGATGAAAATTTCAGCTATCCTAGCATTGCTCAATTAAAAGAAAGCTTTCACCATATTTCACCAAAGGTTTATCAAAAACTATTAGAGGCAACAGATGAACAATTGGATGAGATTTTTGAAATAGGGATGAATATTTCTTTTTACTCAGAAACAAAACTCAATTTTACGGGAATGTGTATAGGCCGGGAAGATTATCTGTGCGGACAAATGGGATTGATGAGGAAGATTTTAGGATACCCGGGAATGAGTTATACTACCGATGAAAATTTAAAATACTAACCCATGGATCTTAAAGAGAAAGGCTATAAAAAAGTCAATGGAATTCAGATGTATTATGAAGTATATGGAGAAGGAAAACCTTTGGTTTTAATCCATGGCGGGGGTTCTTCAATTTTATTTGATTACAAGGAAATTATTTCCAGGCTTGAATCTCAGTTTCAGTTAATAGGAATTGATCTCCAAAATCACGGAATGAGTGAACACCGGGATATTCCTGAAACATTTGACCAGGACGCTCATGATGTAGCTCAACTGCTAAAAGAACTGAAAATAGGAAAAGCTTCATTCTGGGGTTTTAGTAACGGAGGAAGTACAGTAATGCAAATCGCTCATCATCATCCCGGTTTGGTGGATAAACTCATTGTAGCTTCTGCGTTTTTTAAAAGAAGCGGAATGATAGAGGGCTTTTTCGATTCCATGTCCGAAGTCACTTTAGACTCAATGCCTGAACCTTTAAAGATCAATTTTCTGGAATTAAATCCTGACTTCTCAAAGTTGGAAAATATGTTTCAGAAGGATAGCAAGAGAATGCAGTCTTTTGAAGACTGGGATGAGAAAGTTTTGAAATCTATTGAATCGCCGACTCTTTTTATCTCGGGAGACCGCGATGTAATAAGACCTGAACATGTTGTCGAAATGTGGAGGTTGGTTCCTTATTCTCAGCTTATGATCCTTCCTGCCACTCACGGTTCTTATATGATGACTGATTTTGAGGGTAAAACCGATAGTAAGCTCATCGATTTGACTGTGAACGAAGTAGTCAAATTTTTAAATCATTAAACTTTAACATCAATTGAAGTCAATCATTCTGACAAAACGGTTGCTTCATCTGTTAGTAATGATCTCTTTTACAATATAAACATAATTATAACTTTAAAAACCAAACATCATGGCAAAATTAAATCCGTACCTTAATTTTAACGGTACAGCAGAAGAAGCTTTCAATTTTTATAAATCAGTTTTCGGGGGAGAGTTCAGAGGAGAAGTTCATAAGATGGGCAACGCTCCGGGAACGGAAAACCTTTCTGAGGAAGAAAAAAACAGAGTAATGCATATTGCGTTACCTATCGGTGACGACCTTTTAATGGCATCAGATATTGTTCCCGGATTCGGACAAACACTTACCGTAGGAAACAACAATTATGTTTCCATATTTCCTGAATCAAGGGAAGAGGCAGACCGTCTTTTTAAAGGTTTGTCTGAAGGTGGAAATATAGAAATGCCTATAGAAGACCAGTTTTGGGGAGATTATTTTGGAAGTTTCCAGGATAAATATGGTGTTCATTGGATGGTGAACTATAATGATGAATCGGCAAAATAATCCTATATTTAACTTCATTATCTAAGGGCAGCTGTAAGTTGGTTGCCCTGTTTTTACAACAATCACAAAAATATAACTATGGAACCCATTAAAATAGACATTACCATTTTAGCTCCAGTTGAAAAAGTTTGGGATTATTTTAATACTCCCAACCATATTACAAAATGGAACTTTGCTCATGAAAGCTGGCAATGCCCAAGTTCTGAAAATGATCTGAGAGTAGGAGGCAAGTTCAAAAACAGAATGGAAGCCAAAGATAAAAGTTTCGGATTCGATTTTGAAGGTACTTATGATGTGGTTATTCCGAATCAGAGGATCAAGTATCATTTGGAAGATGGCAGAAATGTGGAAGTGATTTTTGACAGTATTGATGCAAATACAACAAAGGTTACCGAAATTTTTGATCCTGAAAAACAAAATTCTGTGGAAATGCAAAGGGATGGCTGGTATGCGATCCTCGATAATTTCCATAAATATGTTGAAAATCATTAAATTTCTTAACAATCATGATCAATTTAGTCATAATGGCAAAATGTTTAAGTTCCATTTGTGCTGTTAATCATGTTGTTCCCGGAACTTTTCTGCAAGGCGTTCTTTCCATGCCTGCAAGACGTGCCTTAGAAAAAGAGAAAATTGATTCCCTGGAAAAATTATCAGATTATTCTGAGGAGGAAATCCTGCAGCTTCATGGGTTTGGAAAGAACACTTTAAAAAAGCTTAAGATTTATATGCACGAGCATCAAATTTACTTTAAAGAGTTTAAAGAATAATAGCTTGTCAGTTCTTTCGCATGCGGTTCATATTTTCAATCTGAATAAGGAATGAACTTTTTTATAAAGGTATATTTTCATTAGACTATAACGTCATCGATATGCAGTTGGCTGTTAAAAGTGATATCGAAATAAGGAATTGGTTTTAGTTCGGTAAGAGAACAGCATATCCATTACTACAAAATAAAACAATATCAATCACCCTAAAAAAATTAATTATGAATAACGATATTTTTCCGTGCCTTTGGTGCGACGGAGAGGCTAAAGAGGCTGCAGAATTTTACAGCAAAGTATTTAATGGACGAATTACAGCAGATACACCAGTTGTAATGAATGTAGAATTATTCGGGCAAAAGTTGATGCTGCTTAATGGTGGCCCTCAATTTGAAAAAAATCCTTCCATCTCTTTCATGGTAATCTGCGAAACAGAAGATGAAGTACAAAGATATTGGGATCATCTTATTGACGGTGGTTCTGCTTTAATGGCACTGGATTCTTATCCATGGAGTAAAAAATTCGGATGGTTGAGTGACCGTTATGGGGTGAACTGGCAATTGCTTTTCGGCGAAAAGGATGGTGATCAGAAGGTGGTGCCGACATTAATGTTCATGCACGATAATAATGGTAAAGCAATGGAAGCAATGGAATTTTATACCCATACTTTTCCCAATTCAAACATTGTAAATGTCATGAAATATAAAGATGGAGGTGAATCCAATGAAAATCCCGAAAACGTACAACATGCCAGCTTTAAAATAGATGGATACAGCTTGTACTGTATGGACTCTTCTTATGATCATAAATTTGATTTCAATGAAGGGATTTCTATGGTGATTATGACCGACGATCAACAGGAGACTGATCATTTATGGAAAACCTTGATTTCAGGAGGTGGAAGAGAAAGTATGTGTGGATGGTTAAAAGATAAATATGGTGTCAGCTGGCAAATAGTACCCAAAAGACTGATCGAATTAATGAATGATTCCGATCAGGGTAAAGCTCAAAAAGTAGTGCAGGCCATGATGCGAATGCAGAAAATTATTATAGAAAATTTAGAAGCGGCTTATAAATCATAAAGTGTTTTCGGCTTGTTGTTTGATGCTGTTTATAAAAGATCGGCATATGAAAACACAGAACAAATCACAATCCAAATCTAAAGTACCCAAAGAGGGCATGTTTCCCGAGATCATTCGTGAAAACTATTTGGGAAGTAAAAAACTTCTGAATAAGAAAGCCGTGATTTCGGGTGGAGATAGCGGAATAGGACAAGCGGTAGCGGTGCATTTTGCAAGAGAAGGAGCGGATGTAATCATTATTTACAAAGAAAGTGATAAAGATGCCCGCGAAACTTTAAAGCTGGTAGAAAAAGAAGGACGGTCATGTATTTTACTCAAGGGTGATGTTTCCAAAAAAACTTTCAGAACTAAATGTATTGAAAAGGTAAAAAAGGAGTGGAAGACCCTTGATATTCTCGTCAATAATGCCGGAATACAATTTCCTAAAGATGATATTGAGAAAATATCCGACCAGCAGATCCTTGAGACCTTTAATGTAAATATTATTTCAATGATTGCTTTGACGAGGGATTTTCTATCAGTCATGGAAAGCGGAGCAAGAATTATTTGTACCACGTCCGTCACTGCTTACCGTGGAAGTGATCACCTGATTGATTATTCTGCAACAAAAGGAGCTATTGCAACATTTGTACGGTCATTGGCAACCAATCTTGCAGACCGGAAAATTTTGGTTAATGGAGTCGCTCCGGGACCCATCTGGACACCGCTGGTAAAAGAAACATTTGATGACCTTTCTACATTCGGTAAAGATAATCCCCTGAAAAGGGCTGGACAGCCTTCTGAAGTTGCACCGGCTTATGTTTTTCTGGCTTCTGAAGATTCAAGTTTTATTACCGGAGAAATCATTCATATCAACGGAGGGGATTTTGTAGGAGGTTAATGAATGCTGCCAATTTTAGAACAATCACTTAAATATTATATATAACATGGAAAAATTATCGTACGAAATACAAATCAATGCAACTCCTGAAAAAATATGGAGTGTACTTTGGGGTGAAATAACCTACAGACAATGGACAGCAGTTTTTGCTGAGGGATCATTTTATCAGGGAAATCTTGAAGAAGGAAGCATTGTAAAGTTCCTCGATCCCAATAATAATGGAATGTTTAGTAAGGTGGAAAAAAATGTACCTAATAAAGAAATACGGTTTCTTCACCTTGGAGAAATTGTTGCCGGAGTTGAAGCTCCTCAGGAATGGGGGGAGGCAACAGAGTCCTATTTCCTGAAAGAGACCGATGAAGGAACATCTTTAAAATGTGAAATTCAGACTCCTGAAGAATTTAAAGGGTTTTTTGAAGAGAAATTTCCTAAAGCCCTGGAGATTATAAAAAATCTTTCCCAGAATCAGCTGTAATTTTATGATCTACTAAAATCACCTAAAAATATAATATGGAAACTTTATCATACGAAATCGTTATTAATGCTCCCTTACAAAAGGTCTGGGATATTTTATGGGGAAAAGAAACCTACACTGAATGGACTCAGTTTTTCAGTCCGGGATCTCACATGAAATCTGACTGGAAAGTCGGTGGAAAAACGTATTTCCTGGATCCTAATAATGAGGGAATGGTATCTACTATTGATAGTCTCAATGAGCCGCATGAGGTTATATTTAAACATCTGGGCATGGTGAAAGGTGGAGTGGAAGACACAGAGAGTAAGGAAGTAAAAGAATGGAGTGGCTCCTTTGAAAAATACATCCTTATTGATTTTGATGGAAAAACCAAACTCCATGCTGAAGTCCAGGTTGAGAAAAGCTGGAAAGACCATTTAAATATGGGTTTTACAAAAGGACTGGAAGTTGTAAAAAATCTTGCAGAGAAAAATTAATTATGAATTAAATAGTTTCCCCAAACAGGTTAGGATGAATATAGAGGATTTTTGTTTTATTTTTATGTAACTATACAGAAATAAATTTTGAATCTGTAGTACCTTAAAAAAATGAAACTATTATCTATTCTTTTCGTTACGTTTATTATAGCTTTGGTCGGGACAAAGCTGTTTCAGGGACAATGGAACTTTCTTTTTTCCGGAAATCTGGGAATGGCTGTTTTTATCCTGTTTACCGGCTTTGCTCATTTTAAATTCCAAAAGGGAATGGCAATGATGATTCCTGATTTTATACCTGCTAAAATGTTCTGGGTATACGCTACGGGAATTATTGAAATTGCTGCCGGCATCGGTTTGATGATACCATCGTTACGTGAAACTACGGCAATTTTGCTGATTATATTTTATGTATTGGTTTTTATTGCCAATATTAATTCCTCAAGAAAAAAAGTTAATCTTTTCAAAGGTGATTATACGGGGCCGGGAATGTCTTATTTATACAAAGAAAGGCTTCCCATGCAGATCATACTGATTGCCTGGACATGGTATTTTGGAATTTATTTAAATTAAAAATATAGTGTAATTATAAAAAATAACGGAGATAAGTCAGTCTTCGTTATTTTTTTTCACATAAAAGAGAGAAAAAATGTAACATTTGCGTTATATAAACGTCTAATTTATAGAGCATCTTTTTTTGCTAATGTTTTTAATTCAAATCAATCCAAGTCATGAAACTGAAAACCAAAATTATAATAACCGTTCAGGTTGCGATGTCTACAATTATGATCAATGCACAAAACACAACTGCCAAATTACCGGGTGATGCCACCCTGCCAACTGCCAAAGCGAACCTTGATAAGCTTATCTCCTATGATAAAGGAACATTTAAGTACAAAGTAGAGGATTATTTTGCAAGGCCAAAAGCGTCACAATTTAAAATTTCTCCCGATGGCAATTTCCTATCCTATAAAGAAAAAGACAAGGATAGCAAGAATCATGTTTATGTAAAGAACTTAAAAACTGGAAAAGTTACGAAAGCTATTGAGGAGAAGGAAGATCTGATCAAGAGCTATGGATGGCTGAATAAAAACCGACTGTTCTTTACCCAGGATAAAGGAGGAAATGAAAATATTCATTTGTATGCTGCAGATCTTGATGGAGGTAATCTGAAAGACCTTACCCCTTTTGAAGGAGTAACACTAGGTATGGTTAAATTAATAAAAGATACGGATTTCGTGGTAGTTACCATGAATAAAAACAACAAACAGATCTTTGAACCTTATAAGATTAATTTCGTGACAGGAGATATGGTTCAGTTGTATGAAAATAAAGATCCTAAGAACCCTATAGATGATTATATCTTTGATAAAGAAGGTAATTTAAGAGGCTATACAATCCTGGTTAACGGTTTGACTACTCATACTTATTATAAAGACACACAGACCGGCAAGTTTAATCTGATCAAGAAAACCGACTGGTCCGATACTTTTACTATTATTGGATTTAATGACCATTCAGAAAATAAAGATGATGCTTATGTTGTTTCTAACCTTGATAGTGATAAGGCAAAAATCGTATTGTATGACCTGAAAAAAAATTCCGTAATAAAAGAAGTTTATTCTAACCCTGTTTTTGATGTAAGCTCAATAAGCATTGCAGGTAAGAACAGGAATTATGAGCTGGATTACATTAGCTATACCGGAGATAAAAATGAAACGATTCCCGTGAGTGCATTTTATAAAAATGTTCATGCTCAATTGACATCAGAATTTGGAGATAAACAGTTTTATGTCGTTTCCTCAGATGATAATGATAACAAACTTTTGGTTATTGTGAGCAGTGATAAATTGTACGGGACCTATTATGAATATGATCCAAAGACGAAAAAGACAACCCTTCTTTATGATCTTATGCCTCAGCTGAAGCAGGAAGATATGGCTGAAATGCGTCCTATACAGTTTAAAAGCAGAGATGGACTGACGATTCACGGATATATAACACTACCGAAAGCTGCCATAGAAGGAAAAAAGGTTCCTTTAATTGTGAATCCTCATGGAGGTCCGCAGGGAATCCGTGATGAATGGGGCTTCAATCCTGAAACACAGCTTTTCGCGAGCCGCGGGTATGCTACTTTACAGGTTAATTTCAGGATTTCGGGTGGTTATGGAAAAGGATTTCAGAAAGCAGGCTATAAGCAAATCGGCAGAAAAGCAATGGATGATGTAGAAGATGGAGTAAAATATGTCATAGAGCAGGGATGGGCAGATAAAGATAAGATAGCCATCTATGGAGGAAGCCACGGAGGATACGCTACTTTGATGGGATTGATAAAAACACCCGACCTGTATACCTGCGGAGTGGATTATGTTGGAGTTTCAAACATCTTTACATTCTTTGACTCATTTCCGGAGTATTGGAAGCCATATAAAGAAATGGTAAAACAGATATGGTATGATCTGGACAATCCGGAGGAAGCAAAAATTGCAAAAGAAGTATCTCCCGTTTTTCAGATTGATAGAATTAAAAAGCCTCTTTTTGTAGTTCAGGGAGCGAATGATCCAAGAGTAAATATCAATGAATCTGATCAGATCGTGAAAGCACTTCGTGCAAAAGGATATGAAATTCCTTACCTGGTAAAATATGATGAAGGACATGGCTTTGGAAAAGAACCCAACAGATTGGAACTATACAAGTATATGCTGGGATTTTTTGCTGAGAATTTTAATAAATAATTACAACATAGATAAACTTTTATAAGAGGACGGAGTATATTTTAGCTCCGTCCTTTTCTTTTGCTCAGGATAAAAAGTATAGAAGTGTAAAATGAACCATGTTTATTAAGATCTATGAGTCAAAATATGATTAGCAAAAGAAAAGTGAATATTTGATAAAAAATATTTTAAATTTATTAAAGTAAAACAAAACAGATGATCGTCATGTGAGTATGGAGGTTGTCGAAAAAATAACAATGCCACAGAAAGAGAAAGAAAGTATCATCTCACAAACCGTTTCGAGCTACGGAGGAAAACTGATGTCTTTCATTCGTCCGAAAGTGAAAAATACAGAAGATGCAGAAGATATTCTGCAGGAAGTCTGGTATCAGTTCAGCAGTATTACCAATCTGTCTGAGATTGTAAACGTTGGTGGATGGCTGTACAGGGTGACTGCCAATAAAATTACCGACCGTTACCGTAAAAAGAAAACCGAGAATCTTGAAGATTTTGTATACGAAGATGAAGATGGCGACTTCTCCATCAAGGATATTCTATTGATGGATGAAAGTGCCGGTCCGGAAGTGAAAATGTTTCAGGATGAAATCTGGAAGAAATTATTCGAAGCTTTAGAAGAGCTTCCGGAGAAACAAAGATTGGTATATACGGAAAACGAGCTGAATGACAAGACCCTCCAGCAAATCGCGGATGAACAAGGGGAAAATATAAAAACCATCATCAGCAGAAAGAACTATGCAGTAAAACATTTAAGAAACAGATTAAGAAAATTATACGAAGATTTAAATAGTTAGAAAGAAGATATTATGAATCATAAACACAAAAAAGGCTGGATTTTTTTAATTCTATGTCCACCATTAATTCTCTTAGCCGTTACATGGATTGTAATGTCGCTTTGGAACTGCCTTTTGCCTGAAATTTTAGGAGTAAAATCAATTAGCTACTGGCAGGCGATGGGGATACTGATATTAAGTAAAATTCTTTTCGGAGGTTTCCATTTCGGAAAAGGAATGCGGGACTTTAAAGAAAGAAAGATGAGAGAAAGAATGCAACATTTGTCTCCCGAAGAACGTGAAAAATTTAAAGAAGTCTGGAGAAGCAAATGCGAAAACGGATTCTTTAACAGACATAACAGAAATAACGAATAGTTTGAAATTTTTAAAGAAGTAGTAAAGTAAAATTAAAATTCATTCGTCTCTATAAAAAACAAGAAGTAGTAAAATTTAAAATTTTGAAAAAATGAAAAATTCAGTATTAAAAGGTGCTCTTGGAGCATTAGCTGTAGTAGGCGTAGCATTAGCAGTCAAAAAAATGGCAGAAAGAAAAAGATTTATCAGAGGTATTTTTGATGAATACGGAATCAAAGAAAGATCACCTTTCGGGCTTGCAGATAAAATCAGAGAAATGAATAATGAGCAGTATGAGGAATTAAAAGGAAAATTCAAAAAAGAATTTAAATCCAGATGCCACAGAAGACATGAAGCAGCGAAAGCTTAATCATCATTACTCAATTGAAATTGTTTAATTACGGCGCGGGAAGCAAAGCTTCCCGCGCCGTAATTTTTTAATGAAATTTTGAATATACGGATTGGCAAAGCAGGAGATTTCGTCTCTGCAGATTGGACGATACAAAAGTCTTTTATTTTCCTTCATCTTTAAACCAACCTGAGCTTTGAGACTTGTCCAGAGTATCTTGAAAGTGAGGATAAAGAAATAATCTCTTAGTTTACAATGACAAAAATCGTATATGTTTAAGGGCATTTAGAAAAATAAATTCTTACTTTTGTAGGGTTCTACATGAAAGATTACTACTATTTTCTCGGTATTTCTCAGGATGCTTCAGAAGAAGACATCAAAAAGGCTTATAGAAAATTATCATTAAAATATCATCCGGATAAGAATGAAAATGATGATTTTTTTGCAGACCGGTTCCGTGAAATTCAGGAAGCCTACGAAACGCTCAGCGATTCTTCAAGAAGACGGGCCTATGATCAGAATTTGGAGAGTCATCAGAAGAGTTTCAGGTATAATGTTCCACCGGCGATTAAAACGTTTACCTCTAATAAAATTCATGCTAAAAAAGGAGAAGAGATCATTATCAACTGGCAGACAAGTAATGCTGATGTGGTAAAGGTTCTTCCGTTTGGACTGGAAAAGGCTTATGGTGAAAGGACGTTTAAGATTACGGAATTTAAAGATGGTAAATTCCAGCTTTTGCTGCACGCAACCAATTCATTATTACACAAAACGGTGGTGCAGGGAATTACGATTACGGAAGTGTTTGAAAGTAACACGGAGAAATTTAGAAGTGGCGCCGAAGATCTGTTTAAGAGTCAGCCACGGACAGCCGTGAATCCTAAGGGACAGCCGAAAGTTATTCAGATTATTGCGGCGGTTATACTTTTGGTTTTAGCCGGTTATTTTCTGATAAAAAGTTTTAGCTAGATTAAGCCATTTTTTTCCTTCCCGGACACTTTTTACATCTTTTTCCTTTTTTGAATTTCTTGCAACAGGATTTTTTTTCGCAATACATATCTTCATTATTAAAAGAATATACAGGGCTTAAGGGCGGTACTTTAAAAGGGGTAATCATATTCATGTTGCAAATATATTAATTTAGAATAAATATAATTAATAAATTTTCATAAAAATTTTATCACTGAAAATCAGTTTGTTGAAATCTTTATGATTACCCCTTTTTAACAGTGTTTTTTAAAAAGATAGAGAAGATGAAAGCTGGATCCGGAATATATTTGCTTTTTGCCGGCCAAAGTTTTTCAGCATTCCGTAAGTTCCTTCGATACCCATTCTTAGTTTCTTACGCGGTTGAAAGGCCAGGTTAATTCCTGAGTTCTGAAAATTATGGATCATCGTATCCGGAACAAAATCCTTTCTTCCCAATTGAGAGAAGCTGTAATAAATGACCGAGCTCAGTTTTGGATTCCACCAATGTTCATAGATGCCTACAATATTGAATAAATTCAAAGCCACCAGCCTGTTGTTGGCCATATCAGGGATCGCATCATATTTTTCACCGTTTAAAACTACATTATAGCTGGAATATCCTTTTCCGTATGAAGACTGGAATCTGAAATTACTTAATGTCCCACTATAAAGCCGGGCAGAAACCATTCCGCTGTATCCGAGAATTGTATTGGCATCCGTGTGCTTTTGTTCATCATTTTTTATTTCATAGCTTATGGGTGAAACCATTGTTCCCAGCTTACAGTAGTCTCTTGTATTGCCATATCTGTATACAGCTGTGAAGATGGGAAGGATAGATTTCTTCTTCCAGTTCGGAGCGTTATTAGGAAGAAATATGCTCGCCGCATTAGGATCTTCCAGAGAAAGGGAAAGACTTTCTTTTTTCGATAAAGGTGTTGAATAGCGGATCTGAACCGTTCTGATGAACATGGTTCCGTTAGGCCCTACAAAATCAAAAATATTGGGGAAAATATCAAAATCACTGAAATTACTCCAGGTTTGTCCGATCAATAATTTCTTCCATTTGATATAGCCCTGGCGAAACCTTGGGGCAGTAGTTCCGTTAGGACCCAGGAAATCGATTTCTGTGTAAGCCGACAGATCCGAATTTCCATTTTCATCCATCTGTTTTATTCCAAAGCCTATTTGCGATTGTTTAATGCTGAAGTTACTGTTTACCGAATTGTTTTGGGGTATTGCTATAGAAGGAGCTATGAATCCGTCTTTAAATCCCATTTCCTGAAAATCGAGCATGGCATCGGTTTGAATAAAGCCTTTTACGTAGGCAGACCATGTATCACCCGAATTTTCAGGAGATGACCCTCCTGACTGCCGGGTTATTATTTTTACCTGGCCTTTTACGTTGAATAGGGATATAAAGATAAATGAGACCATCAGCCTTTTGTGTTTTTTTTTCGTCATTGTGTTGTGTTTTTGATTTTTTAATTGTGTAGTTTATGTATTCATAGGAGCTGAATGATATTGATTGGTGTAGGGCTTACCTTCTTATCGGACTTGTATTTCTAAATTTTCGGATGAAACTACAAAATTATTTTCTGTGGGTATTTGTTGAAAATTTTAGTCCTTGTAAAAATGAAAAGTATAAATATTCTATGAAAAGGAGTTTTACCCATTAAGTATTCCGTATTTTATTAGAATTATGAAATAAAAATTAGAAAAAATGGCGTGAAATTTTTCTTGTATTTTTTGTATTCGTGCCCTTGTTTTTTTAAACACACGTTTATGGAATAATAGTAATTATCAATATCTGTCAGTAATTTTTGACTATTGTAGAATCCCTTAAAAAATTGTAATTTTACCCATCTTTTTTACAAACAAAATCTAATAAAAAAAATGAATACAGAACAGTTTGTGAGCCGTCACATTTCTATTAATGAAGCCGATAAGCAGGCGATGTTAGAAAGAGTCGGCGTTTCAAGTATCGAAGAGTTAATTTCTCAAACCATCCCTTCTTCTATCCGTTTAGAAAAAGACCTTGATATTTCCGAACCGCTTTCAGAATATCAGATGCTTATTCATTCAAAAGAATTGGCCTCAAAAAATACTGATTATACAAGTTATATCGGTTTTGGATATCACAATACGCTTTTACCATCGGCTATTCAAAGAAATATTTTTGAAAACCCAAGCTGGTATACAGCTTACACACCTTACCAGGCGGAAATCGCTCAGGGGAGATTGGAAGCTCTTTTGAATTTCCAGACTGTTGTCTGTGATCTTACAGGTTTTGCTTTGGCAAATGCTTCATTGCTGGATGAATCTACTGCTGCTGCAGAAGCAATGCATATGTTCTTTAATAACAGAACAAAGGACCAGAAAAAAGTCGATGCAAATAAGTTTTTTGTTTCTGATCTTGTTTTGCCTCAAACGGTTTCCGTTTTAAAGACAAAGGCAGAAGGACTTGGTATAGAAATCGTAGAAGGTGACCATAAAACCCACCAGTTAGATGGATCCTATTATGGAGTTCTATTGCAATATCCTGGTAAGAACGGGATTGTTCTGGATTATACAGAGGACATTGTAGAATACAAGAAATTAGACCTTCAGGTTGCTGTGGCTTGTGATCCAATGGCTTTGGTTAAGTTGAAATCACCGGCTTCAATGGGAGCTGACTGTGCCGTAGGGACTACTCAGAGATTTGGTATTCCATTAGGCTACGGAGGACCTCACGCAGCATTCTTCTCTTGTAGAGAAGATTATAAAAGAGATATTCCGGGAAGAATCATCGGAGTTTCTCAGGATATGTATGGAAAGCGTGCCTTAAGAATGGCTTTACAGACGAGAGAACAACATATTAAAAGAGAAAGAGCAACTTCCAATATCTGTACAGCTCAGGTACTTTTAGCAGTAATGGCTGGAATGTATGCCGTATATCATGGTCCTAAAGGATTGAATTATATCGCTGACCAGATTCATTTTAAAGCCAATGCTCTGAAAGGAGGTTTAAAAGCTTTAGGATATCAGACTGTTGAGGAGCCTATCTTTGATACGGTAAAAATTGAGATGAGTGAAGATGAAAAAGGAAGATTGTCAAGAATGATGCTTGATCATAAGCTTAATCTGAACTATTTCACAGAAGGAGTTGTAAGTATTGCTATTAATGAAAGTACAACATTGGAAAAACTAAATGTTCTGATGGCTTCTTTCGCGCAATTCAAAGATAAGCAGACGTTCAAACTTGAAATAAAAGAAGGATACAGTATTCCTGAAGAGAATTTGAGAAAAGATGAGATTCTTACGGAAGAAGTATTCAATAAATATCATACAGAAACAGAGTTGATGCGTTACATCAAACGTCTGGAAAGAAAAGATTTATCATTAACGCATTCAATGATTTCACTGGGTTCTTGTACAATGAAACTGAATGCTGCAACTGAAATGCTTCCGCTTTCGTGGGATAACTGGGGAAGTATCCACCCGTTTGTACCGGTAGATCAGGCAGGAGGGTATCAGGAAATGATCCGTGAATTAGAAAAAGATCTGGCTAAAATTACCGGTTTTGCAGGAACTTCACTTCAGCCAAATTCTGGTGCGCAGGGAGAATATGCAGGATTGATGGTCATCAGAGAATATCATATTTCCAGAGGAGAAGGTCATAGAAATGTAGTATTGATCCCTCAGTCTGCACATGGAACAAATCCGGCCTCTGCGGCAATGGCGGGAATGAAGATCGTAGTGGTTAAAAACCTTGAAAGCGGGGAGATTGATTTCGACGATTTAAAAGCTAAAACAGAACAGCATTCTGAAAACCTGTCATGTGTAATGATTACATATCCGTCTACATACGGATTCTTTGATGCCAACATTATTGAAATTACCAATCTTATCCACCAGCATGGCGGACAAGTATATATGGATGGTGCCAATATGAACGCTCAGGTAGGATATACAAGTCCTGGAAACATTGGAGCGGATGTATGTCACTTGAATCTTCACAAAACTTTTGCTATTCCACATGGAGGTGGAGGACCTGGAGTAGGACCAATCTGTGTTGCAAAACATTTGGTGCCGTTCCTGCCTACCAATGCCAACATTAAAGTGGGAACTAAAGAAGCTATTGAAGGAATCTCTGCAGCTCCTTACGGTTCAGGATTGATCCTTAATATTTCTTATGCATACATTAAGATGCTTGGAGCTTCAGGATTGAAAAAAGCTACTGAGCATGCTATTCTGAATGCCAACTATCTGAAAGAGATTTTAGCAGAGCATTTCCCAATTTTATATTCAAACAAAAATGGAAAAGTAGCTCACGAATGTATCGTAGATTTCCGTCAGTTTAAAACTTTGGGAATTGAGGTGGCTGATGTAGCTAAAAGATTAATGGATTATGGTTTCCATGCTCCTACCGTATCTTTCCCTGTTGCAGGAACATTGATGATTGAGCCTACTGAATCTGAAAGTAAATCTGAAATTGACCGTTTTGCAGAAGCTTTAATTGCTATCAAAAAAGAAATTGATGAGATTGCCAACGGAGAAGCTGATCCGGCAAATAACGTATTGAAAAACGCTCCGCACACAGAACAGCTTGTTATCTCTGATTCATGGGATAAACCATATAGCAGAGAGAAAGCAGCTTATCCTCTTGACTGGGTAAGAGATCATAAGTTCTTTGCTTCTGTTTCAAGAGTGGATGAAGCTTATGGAGATAGAAACCTGGTTTGTACTTGTGAGCCTATTGAAGCTTATATGTAACAGAAAAGTTCTAAACAATAAATATAAAACCCACTCATCTTTTGAGTGGGTTTTTGTTTACATTTTCTAATGTTTCCTTCTTGTTGATGTATACGCTATCAGAAGCGCTATCGCCATAATGCTAAATGTGATAATTGAGGTTATTTCAATTGCATTTTGGCTTTCATTACCGTGGTAACTATTATTACCTTTTTCACAGGAAAATAGGAATAATGCTGCTATTAATAAGCAAATAGAGGGTAGTTTTTTTATCATGTGTATATATGTTTGGTTATTAGTGGATTATCATCAATAAATATGCCGAATGTATGTGAATTATTATAGAGTTATATGTTTTGAATAATATATAATTCAAAACTATAGCTGTACAGTGGTTTTACAGATATCAAAAAAATAGCGGCGATAAAAAACTGATATGATGAGTTTTTACATTTTGGCGGATTCTGTCCGGGCTTCCAGCTTTTTAATAAGGTTTCCTTTAACAATAGTAAATGCATAATCTTTAGCTTCGGCAAAGGAAATGTTGTATTGGCGCTTAATATCCTTAATATCCTCTGGAAACCGTGCTAAGAGGCTGTCATAAAACTGATCTAAAAATTCTTTGGAAGGCATTTCGTAATTGATTTTCAATTGGAAACGTCGCAATAATGCGGTGTCAATAATTTCCGGATGGTTGGTTGCACAAAGCAATAAAGAATTTTCCGGGTAATAATCAATAAGCTGGAGTAGGGTATTAACAAGTCTTCTCATTTCCCCTACATCCTTATCATCACTACCTCTGGCTTTTCCGATCTGATCAAGTTCATCCAGAAAAAGAACCGATCTTTCGCGCCCTGCTTTATCAAAGATCATTTTTATGTTCTGCGAAGTTTCTCCTATCCTGGAGGATACAATGTTACTGAGATTGAGCACAATGATATTTTTACCCAATGCATTAGCAATAGCTTTTGCTGTCATTGTCTTTCCGCACCCTGAACTTCCCTGCAGTAAAATTTTATTATTAACAGGAAGTCCATATTCCTGGAGTTCTTTGATGTATGTATGTTCTTTAATCAGCTGTACAAACTGTTCCCTATTGGAGGTTTCAAGAAATACATCATTAAGGATAACTTCTTCTTTGTCTTGAATAATAAGGTTGTACAGATTCATGCCTTTGAATAATTTAAAGATGGGTTTTACCAGAATATACTGAAGTGCAAAGATAAATATTTCAAAGTGTATTAAGCGTGATCTGAAACAGATAAAATTTCCCGAATTCTTTCCATATGGTCAGTTTCTGAGAAGTCAATGAAAAATTTTTCCTGCCAGCTTTTTGTTTTTGCAGCCTGTTTGTTGACCGGGATGTCCCAGTTCGGATATATTCTGAATCCGCGTTTTCCTTCTTTGGCGGAGGATGTTATTATATGTTGTCTTGCAAGAATTTGTTTTGGAAAAAAGAAAAAACCGGCCTTGTCTTGGAGTTCTGTGTAAATCATGTAAAAATCAAAAGGATCGGAAATGGTAAAAGGTCCGGTTTGTTGGGTCTGTTGATTTCTTTTCCACAGCGTAACAAACTGGCCTCTTTTTATCGGAGTTATCTTAGCCTTTCTGAATTTGATATGATATTGATTAAGTCGGAAGTTATACCCTAGGTATTCTTCGCTTTCTAAATCGGGGTGTAAATGTGAAATTGTTAGATTCAGTTGAGTGAAAACTGATTTCTCTATAAAGGTAAGTTCTTGAATCATTGGGTTTATGTTTGGGGCTCTTTTACTCTTACTGAGTAAAAGAGCGGCGATCTGACAGAATCAGATGGCAAACATAAACAATACAATTAATAAATAGTGTAAAACTGAATGCAGTATAACTCTTTTATTAATTTCTTTCTCTTCTAACTGTTGTAAAATAAGAAGCGAATACTACTATACATGTTGCGATAAAAGCGTAGGTTACCATTTTTGTTTTTTTAAAATTTTAATTATACTTTCTTTGCTAATTTTCTAATTGCAATATTACAGCTTTCAAATGACATGCCAAATAGAATAATTGTGATGTTTATCAGGTATTTAGGTGTTAGCTTGGTGTTGTTTTTGTGATTATTTGTTTACATTAATTTAATATATTTTTGAAAAAATATGTGTATTATTATTATGTTATTCGTAAAAATTATTAATTTGATAAAAGATTTCCGTTCTGTATTTAAAGATTGATAAAAGGAATGCAGTGCATATTATCGGAAAATCGAAAAAGAGATAAGCCACTTTAAAGTGATAAATTAAAAATTAAATATTAATAAAATTTATTTTTCAAACTGTATAGAAAATAGATCATTACGAAGATTTAATAATGGACAAAAATTGAACTGAATTAAGACTGTCACTTTTGCTATTTTTGTGACTAAAAGATTTTTTAATGGGACGCAGTTATCTCTTTCTTATCCTTGCCATTGTTTTTGAAATTATTGCCACAACGTTTTTAAAGAAATCCGAGGAGTTTTCGAAGCTTATACCCTCCATTGTTACTATTGCAGGGTATTCGGCGGCTTTTTATTTTCTGAGTCTTACACTTCGTCATGTCCCGATAGGAATTACGTATGCGATCTGGTCAGGTGTTGGAATTATATGCATTACCATCATTGGAATGGTAGCATTTAAGCAAGTTCCTGATTTGCCTGCTATTATTGGTATTGCCTTGATCGTAATAGGAGTAATTGTGATTAACCTTTTTTCTAAAATGGGGACACACTAGCAGAATGGGTTACTGTTAAGTCATAGGTATTTCAATAAACCATTTACATAGGGTTATGTAATTTCGCTTTTGCAGATTATAAAGTTTCTTTTATTGCAATGATTTGGGTAGTGAAAGAAAGACTAAGAAGAAAAGAATTAATTTTTACTGATCAGCCTTTACCTGTTCGATAAGTTCCAGCCTTCTGATAATACTCTCTCTAGGTAATATAGTTCCAGGAGATAATACGGCATTCGCTCCGATCCGTGAATCATCACCTACGAGAGAGCCCAACTTATAAGTCTGGGTTCTGATGATCTCATTATTAAAAAGAACCGAAATCTCTTTATCTTTTCTTTCATTATAATGATTTGCACAAATGGAACCTGCTTCAAAATTAATCCGGTTTCCGATAATGCTGTTTCCTATATAATTAAAATGAGCAATGGCAGTATCATTATATATGATGCTTTGTTTGATTTCACATCCGGGACCGATTTTGGAATTTTTTCCTACAAAAACAGGACCTCTGAGATATGCATTGGCTCCAACAAAAGAGTTTTCTCCGATGATGATCCTGTCTTTGAAAATAACATTTTGCTCTATTGTAGCCGTTTTGTGGATAGCAATATTACCCGAAATTTCATATTCATCAGTCAGTTGATTGAATTTTTCTGCCAGAAGATCATCCAGATGGTTGATAACTTCCCAGGGAAAAAGATGTGTGTTGCCGGTGAAATCAAAAAACTCACCAATAAAATCGTTGATATTAATCATAGGAAACTCTTGTATTTAACCGTTATTGGCGGATCACAAAATTAAAATTTATGTTTGTGATTTTAAAATATTTCCAATGAAATGATCACTAATTTTTTGTGAAATAGAATGCCGTTAATAATTAAATGATAAATTCCATCAAAGTATGGATGACAAGAAGCAATGTTACCTGATTTTGTTTAATGATATCCTGGGTTGTTTGTTTTAGCTTCCAGTGTTCTGCTTTTTTTTCATACAGGAAGAATTTTCCCAGCTTATATTTGAATTGTAGATAACCTCTGAACTCAATTCCCGGAAATAATCTATAGGAGATATTTGAATTTTCTTTCAAACTCTGGCTGATTGCTTCGCTATAAACCGTTGGACCAGTAGTAGCATGGATATTGTGGGGATATCGGTGGGTTTCGATATTGTCCAGCATAAGGTCCAGAGTCTTTTTTAGGAAAGGGTGATTTTTATTGAATATTAGTGCCCATTGAACAAACAAGCCATCATGTCTTTCTCTGCTTATTACAGCATCATCATCATCTTTAATGAGATCCCTTAAAGGTCTTGTGATGGCACTGTCTACATCAAGATAGATTCCTCCTTTTTTATATAAAACAGCATATCTGAAAAAATCAGCTTTTGCCGCGCCAATGGTTAGCTTATTGTAATTTTCAATATACTGGGGAGGAAATTCCTCCGTGATGAATTTTTGGATATCGTTATCATCATAGAAATGATATTGGTATTCCGGATTTTTTCTCTTCATTCGCCAAATGTGCCACTGAGTAATTAAAGGTAATTTTTTAGACTTGAATGTTTGAAAAATCTGTTTTGGAATGGACATAATTAAATAATTAACAAGTTTTGATAATACACAATAGTTCACCTGGCCACCATTATTTTGGCGGCAATTCAATATTTAATGTGAAAAAATTTGCTGTGTTGGGAGTTGGATAATGATTTACCAACTAAGTTAAATGAGATGCACTAAAATTTTAATTTTATTTTAGGACTTCGCAAATGGGAAAGGCTTTTATTTGAAGACAGAATGTCGGTTTTGTTGTAGTTTCGAAATTAAAGTTTTGGGGTTAATACAGTTTTTGATCTTTTTCGCAATAGAAGCTACGCCTCTTACCAAGACCGGTTTGCTTTTTTATAAGTTTACGTCCACACTTCGGACAGGTGCTTTTGGTGTGAACCAGCCAGTGCTTTTTCAGCACGAATTCCTTTTTCCATTGTAAAAATTCGAAACTGTAATTCCGGGCTTCATGAATAAGTTCTTTACGTTTTCTGGGAGGAAGATTTCCGATAAGGCTTTCAGGCTGAACTCCGATTCTGAAAAGAACTTCGTTTTTGATAATATTCCCGACTCCTGAAAAAATATCCTGATTCATCAAAGCATCACAAACCATCATTTGTGGATTCGCTTTCAGTTTCTTTTCTGCTTTTTTAGGATCCCATTGGTCACTCATAACATCGGCTTCCCAATCTATGGTGGACAGGAATTCTGAATCCACCATTTTTACAGAACAGGTATAAAAATACATGCTTCCCGTTTTGAAGGCTAACGCTAAACGTAAGCTTTTGTCCGGCTTTGTTTGTTCGTTAATTTCATAAGAACCGAACATCAACAAATGAATACGCACACTTACTGTATCAAAAACAAGATAGGTTTGCTTTCCGAAAGTTCTTATTTCAAGAAGAGTTTTTCCTACAAGTGGCTCTTTTTCAAATTGAGCATTTCCCCAGGCTTTGGTAACTTTTTTTCCTGTAAATCCCTGGAGATTCTCTTTCATAATGAGTATAGACGGACCTTCTGGCATAGCTTTAATTTTCTATAAAAATTCAAATAGTATTCCGTAAAAGTAAAATTTGAAGTAATTTTGAAAAATGATGAATTTAAATCAGATTTTCACCAATCAACGTACGGGAAATAATCCACATACTATAGCGTCCAGAACAGATTTTCAGAGGGATTTTGATAGAATTATCTTTTCGGCAGCCTTTAGGAGATTACAAAATAAAACACAGGTATTTCCACTTCCGGGAAGTGTCTTTGTTCATAACCGTCTCACCCACTCATTAGAAGTTTCATCAGTTGGAAGAAGTTTGGGGAGTATCATAGGAGAGTTTATTTCTGAAAGTTTCAGTCATGATCTTTCAGAAGAGTCTAAGAATTTTTATCTGCACAATTTAGGTAATGTAATAGCAGCAGCATGTTTATGTCATGATGTGGGAAATCCGGCATTCGGACATTCCGGAGAAGATGCTATTGCCAGCTACTTTGAAAGAAATGAAAAAGATCTGAAACCAAAATTTTCTGAAAAAGAATGGGCGGATCTGGTGAATTTTGAGGGAAATGCCAATGCGATCAGGGTTTTGGCTCATCAGCAGCAAGGCAAGGATGAAGGAGGAGTTCAGCTTACTCTAACTACCCTGGCAAGTATTGCCAAGTACCCTTGTGAGGCAATTGCAAGACAAAAAGGAATCATCCATCGGAAAAAATTCGGTTTTTTCCAGAATGAAAAGGAAACTTTTTTGGAAATCGCAGAAAAAACAAACCTGATCTGCGAAAGCAACGAGCCGCATATTTTTAAAAGACACCCTTTTGTATGGCTTGTGGAAGCTGCAGATGATATTTGCTATAACATTATTGATATGGAGGATGCCCATCGTCTGGGGATTGTCTCTACCTCGGATTGTGAAAACCTATTCTTTGAACTGATTAAATCTGAGAATCAGGATGTCAGAAGAGTAGAACAGAAGTTGGCTTCTATTTCGAATGACAATGAAAGGATCTCTTATCTGCGGGCAAAAGTTATTAATGCCCTGATCAATAAATCAATTGAAACCTATAAAGAGAACTTTGAAGATATTCTCCGTGGGAACCTGGATAAAGCATTGCTGGATATTTATAAATCCAATAACAAAACATTGCAGGATATCGAAAGCTTCTCGATCGAAAAGATATACAACCATAAAGCTGTTGTAGAAATTGAAAACGCAGGGTATAATGTTATGTACGAATTGTTGGATCATTTCATTCCTTCCGTTTTAAAATCAAAAGAAGAAAGAAAATCATATGATAAAATGGCTTTAAAACTTCTTCCTAACCAGTTTTTATATGATAGTGGAACAGAATACCAGAAGGTATTGGGAGTGATCGATTTTGTTTCGGGAATGACCGATAATTATGCCACTGATCTCTACCGAAAGATCAAAGGAATCGACATCGGCATGACCATGTAATTATAATTGATTTTTTTGTTAAAAAAATATAACAAAACCGTATCTTATACGACCTATCAATTAAAATTATTAAACTATGACATATTTAGGCATTATTGTTTTTATAGGGCTTGTAACCCTCTTTGCTTCTTTTTTTACGGTAAAACAGGAAACTGCAGCTATTGTAGAACGTTTAGGAAAATTCCATTCTGTGCGCCATGCGGGTTTGCAGCTTAAAATACCATATTTAGACAGGATTTCTAAAAGAATGAATCTTAGAATTCAGCAACTGGACGTTATGATAGATACCAAGACTTTGGATAATGTTTTCGTGAAAATGAAAATTTCCGTTCAGTTTCAGGTGATCAGGACACAGGTTGCCGACGCATTTTACCGTTTGGAAAGTCCTCACGACCAGATCACCTCATACGTTTTTGATGTGGTACGCGCTGAGGTTCCGAAGTTAAAGCTGGATGATGTTTTCTTAAAGAAAGATGATATTGCAATTGCTGTAAAAGCAGAGCTCCAGGAAGCAATGCAAAGCTACGGATATGATATTATCAAAGCTCTTGTAACGGATATTGATCCGGATGAACAGGTAAAACATGCTATGAACAGGATCAACGCGGCTGAAAGAGAAAAAACAGCTGCCGAATACGAGTCCGAAGCACAAAGAATAAGGATTGTAGCTGTTGCAAAAGCAGAAGCAGAATCAAAAAAATTACAGGGTCAGGGGATTGCTGATCAAAGGAGAGAAATAGCAAAAGGTCTTGAGGAATCTGTAAGAATGCTGAACAATGTGGATATTAATTCCCATGAAGCATCTGCTCTGATTGTAGTGACGCAGCATTATGATACACTCCATTCTGTGGGGGCTAGCAGCAGAAGTAATCTTGTATTGTTACCTAATTCTCCTACAGCAGCGAGTGGAATGCTGAATGATCTTGTTGTTGCTATGACTACAGCTAATACAGTGGGAGAGGCAACCAAGGGAAAATACCCGCAACCTCCAAAAGATCATGAACATTAGAATATAAGTCAACTATACAAAAATGCCTCCCTTTAAGGAGGCATTTTTTATTTTTTAGTTTTGGAAACTTGTTGGATCAGTGTGTATTTTATAGAAGATCCGTCTGCAGGAGGGTTCTCTATTTTTTCAGTCTTTACCTTCAAAACATATTCGTAACCCGGTTCATAGGTAAATCCTTCAATATTGCTATAAAAATTCGTCCAGCTTTCTGAAGCATTTTCTTTTACCTGAAGACATTTCATAGGTGCCACTCCCGTACAATCAGCAGTCTGGGGCCCAACAATAAAAGTCTTTTCATTTCCGTTGGAAACTTTTGCAGAAGTTGTACATTGTGTTAATACAGCCAAAGCTAATACAGGAAGCGCTCCTCTTACAATCGTCATCATATTTTTCATAAATCTAAATTTTAAAACTTACTGGCAATTATTGTGCCGAAAGAATGTATGCAACAGTCGTAGTTCTACTCTTGCTTTTTATGTATTTATTATTTAATTTCCGCTCTGTTAATTATTTTAACCAAAATATTTTAAATAGCAAATAATAATATGGATAATCAAATTCACATTGAAAATTACAAAATTCAAAAACCTGAGTCGTGGGCGGGAAGTGTAGACGATCAACAGCTTATTGAAAAGATAAGAGAATCGGATTTCTCTAATAAACAAATTAATGAAGGGCGGGATTATTGCTATTTTCTGGACAAGATCTATTACACGAGCAATTCGGAAAGCAATGAGTATGTATGCATGGCTTACACCCTTAATGAACCTTCCAATCTGGAGAGGGCTTCAGTAATGGATGTAGTGGTCGAAGAAAATGAAGTTTACCATATTCATAGAATCAGTGTATTACGAGAAGGCGTTTTGATCGATAAAATACCAGATACAAAAATTAAGGTTCTGGATAGTGAAAATCAAAGCAGCGGAGGTATCTTAAGCAGTAATAAGAAGATTAATATTACAATAAAAGATCTGAGGCTTTATGATATTCTGATCCTTGAAGATTCCAGGGTAAAGGCTTTTACAGATCGGGATTTTTTAAGGAAGGAATTTTCTAAATACGTATGGGTGAGCCCTGATAATTATTGGGCTTACGGAAGTTATCAGTTCACTTTTGTTAATGAACGTGAAGAGCCGGTTGCCTATAAAAAAGTATTTTTCAGAGATGAGCAGGGAAATGTTTTAAAACCTGAAACTCATCATCTGAAGAAAGGGGAGCGTTTTGTGATCCAGGAAGAAAATTACATCAATCCTGTAGATGCCAGCCGTGAGATTTTTCCTTTCATTGATTTTGCAACAGAAAGCAACTGGAAAGATCTTTCCAATTATATTGCTCCTATATATGAAGATATCTATAATAAGTCCTCATTAAAAGATTTTGCTCCAAAACTTGTCGAAAAACTGGATGCAATTAGCAATCAGGACGAGAAACTCCAGTTTGCCATTGAATACGTTCAGAATAATATCTATTATATATTCAATGCTGATGAAATGAATGGTCACAAGCCTCAGGAACCGTCAGTAACTTACGAGAATAAACAAGGGGACTGTAAGGCGAAATGTGTTTTGCTGAAAGTTGTTTTGGATTATATTGGAGTCGATTCATCCGTTGTTTTGGTTAATTATCATACGGATTATTATATCAAATATTATTTGCCTTCGTTGCTTTCATTCAATCATGTGGTTGTGAAAATCAATTATAAAGGAGAGGAATATTTCATAGATGCTACAATCCGTGATGAGTTCGGGATGATTGAAAACAGGGGCTTTATTTATTTTATGCACTATCTGGAAGTGAAGCGAGATCAGGAATTACAGCAGAGAAAACCATTCCGCTATCCATACTATTGTATAGATGAAAAAGTAGAGTTCAATGCAGAAAATAAGACCGGGAAATTAAAACTAACAACGGTATACAAAGGCAACAGGGCTAACGCTATGAGAAGGTATTTTAAAAATACCAATAAAAGAGAGGTGATAGACAGCTGGAATAATTTCCTGTTTTACAGCCTGAATTATTCCAATGACAGAAACGGAATGGATGTAAGGAACATTTTTAAGGACGCTTCAATAGAAATTATAAGTGATGACAAAAAGCTGAACGAATTCAAGATCGAATATCAGGCAACTGTTGAAAATCCTTATTATGTAGATCCGCAAAACAACCGGTTTTTAATGTATTTTGACCGGAATGTAATCAAAGCCAGTGCCAGGGATTTCCTCCATAAAGATTTGCCTTTCTGGCACAATTTTGATACGGAAAAATATGAGATCAATCTGTATACGGATCAGAAAATAGATACGGAGGAAAAATATACGGTTCAGGAAAGTACAATCAATAACCCTTATTTTGAATATACAAGCCGTAAGAAGATCACCAAAAACGGAGCAACTGTTTTCATCGACTATAAACCTTTGGTCAATCTTGAAATCCCGCAAGAAGAATTTGAAACATTCAGGGCTGCACATCATACAGTTGCTGATAGCAATTTCGGACTTGGAATTGATATTATCGAACCGGGACTGATGAACCAGCTGAAGTTTAGTTTTAAAAAGAGGTTTAAGTAGAGAGAGGTAATGGTTGAAAACTAAAAGTTTGAATCAGCCCGGGTTTTGCTAAGCAAAACCCGGGCTGATTATTTATTATACGTTTGAGATAGTGCATGAAATGTGACTATTTTGTGATAAACTTTTGTTTCCCGATCAGAAGTTCGAAAAATAAGCGGAAATCTGAAATTAATGACCATATGGGATATTTGAAAGTTGCCGGTTTATTTCTTTCAATCAATGCGTGACTGAACCAGGCAAAACCATATCCAAAAATAGGAATGTACCATAAGAACCTTTCCTTTCCTGAACTGATAACATAAGCAATAACTAAAAATACCAGAAGGGTTCCCAGAAAATGAAAAATACGGGTTCCGGTTTTACTGTGCTCGGTAAGATAAAACTGATAAAATTCTTTGTATGTTTTTATTTTTTCAGACATGGTATAATGGTTTTTAAGTTTCCAAAAATCTAAAGCAATAAGTTCGCCAATTTTGGTGAGAAATCAAATCGCTGATTTATGAATGGTGAAACTGCCCTGAACGTGATTTAATTTTAAAATTTCACAATTGAAAATACAGGAATGCTGAATAGACTTCAGGTCTGATCAATCACTGGCGTTAAGAGTAAAATAAAAGGCAAAACTGCGGAATCGCAACTTTGCCTTTTAGTATTTTTTGCGATTTAGCCATTGAGCCTTTTCGCTTATTTGTAATTAGTCTCTGGAAGATTCCTTTCCCAGCTTACTGTTTTTATATCCGTAGCAAAAATAGATCACTAAACCTATAGCGAACCATAATCCGAACCAGAACCAGTTTTCATGGCTCATTCCTGTAAGAAGATAAAGACATGAGCTTAACCCTATCAAAGGAATTAAGGAGAAATTTTTAACAAAAGTAAAGAAACAAAGGATCAGATTAATAATAATGAACACAAAGATTGAAGCTCTGAATTCACCTTCTTTAGGATCATTCCAATCCATGAGGTTGTGGAAAAACTGAGGCTGCCACATATAAAAACCTATTAATCCACCGATAAATATTACGGGGAATATAATTTTCCCGTTAATATAAGGAAGGTGGAATCTGCCCTTGATCTTTTCCTTTGCCGGAAGCATTAAAACTCCTGCACAAACAAGAACGAATGCAAAAATGGTCCCTATACTGGTAAAATCAAGAATGAATGTCTTGTCCGTAAAGAGGATAGGAACTCCTACGGCAATACCTGTAACAATCGTTGCAAATGATGGTGTTTTGTATTTCGGATGTACTGTTTTGAATTTTTCAGGCATCAATCCGTCGCGGCTCATCGCATACCAGATTCTTGGTTGTCCCATCTGGAAAACGAGTAATACGGTAGTAATGGCAACGATTGCAACAAAGGAAACGACGAGTTCCATCCACGCTACATTGGCATTTGATTTTTCAAAAATGAACGAAAGAGGATCGCCGATACCATCAAATTTTCTGTAATCTACCATTCCCGTCAGGACTAATGTTAAAGCAATGTAAATCACTGTACAAAGAACCAGGGAAATGATCATTCCTTTCGGTAAAGTTTTTTGAGGATCTTTCGTTTCCTCAGACAGAACACTTAAGGCATCAAAACCAATGTAGGCAAAGAAAACTCCGGAAACAGCACTCATAACTCCTGCAAAGCCATTTGGCATAAAGGATGGAGTTTGTGTTTCAGGGCTTATCGGAGTCCAGTTATCGGTATTGATATAAGAAAATCCTACAAGAATCACTAAAACAATTACTGCCAGCTTTAAAATAACCAATGAATTATTGAAATTTTTACTTTCCTTTACTCCCACATAGCAGAGCCATGTTATAAGACCATTGATCACAAGGGCAGGAACATCAACGATGAACTTTAAGCTTCCTATTAATGGGGCAGATTTCCAGGCGTTGAGTAACTCCTTATTTTCTGAACCGTTGAGAAATGCTTTTTGGGCTTCCGTATAGCTGCAGGTAAGATAATCGGGAATATGCATACCCAGACGTCCCAGGAAACTTGTAAAATAATCGGACCATGAAAAAGCCACGTAGATATTTCCGAAAGAGTACTCCATGATCAATGCCCAACCAATGATCCATGCAATTAATTCTCCGAAACTTGCGTAAGCATATGTGTAAGCAGAACCTGCTGTAGGAATTCTGCTGGCAAATTCAGCGTAACAAAGCGCTGTAAAGCCACAAGCAAAACCACAAATTAAATATAAAAGAATAACTCCGGGGCCCCCTCTGAAAACAGCTTCGCCCAAACTGCTAAAACTCCCTGCTCCAATAATGGCTGCAATACCAAAAAAAACGATGTCCCAAACACCTAAAACTCTTAAAAGACTGGTAGATGTATCTGTTTCTGAATAGTTTTTCCTCCTGAAAAGTTGATTCATTCAATATTTATATTTGAAGTTGAAAAAAAACAAATGTAATGATAATTATAAAAGTATGTTAAAAAATAGCTAAATTTTCTATATTTTTCCATAAACTCCTGGCCGGGATTTGCCTAAGCAATAAGTTTTCAATACTTTCGTTGATATAATAGACTAATTTTTTTATTCCATAAAGAATGAAATCAAAAAAAATACTTTTAGCGGCTGCCGTGATCTATTTCGGAATCTCCGATGCTCAACAGTCTCAATACTTTACACAGAAAGAAAATTACAGATTCAATCTAGCTGAAAATCTTTACCAAACCAAAATATACAACGCTTCTCAATACGAATATGCCCGACAATATTTTTACAATCAAAATCTGTCGAGATCCAGGAAAGAAGCAGCCCAGTTTTTTGATAATGTGATCGGAGTTATTCTTCAGAAAAATCATGCTGAAGAAGGTTTAACGGCCTTTATCAAAGAATATCCGCATTCAGCATATTTTGCTCAGGCTAATTTGCCTCTGGCGGATTATTATCTGGCTAAAAAAGATTTTGATAAAGCGCTGGAGACTTTGAAAAATGTGAATCAGTATCAGCTTTCAAAAGAAGAAAATACCCAGTATATTCTGAAATTAGGATATGCAAAATTCATGACCGGAGATTCTAAAGGAGCAATAGATGCGCTGGAAGAAGCCTATAAATCGGCTGATGAATCTCAAAAAGGGGATATTGCTTATATGCTGGGACATTTGTATTATTCAAACAGGCAGAATGATAAAGCATTCCAGTATTTTGATTCTGTAAAAGATCAGCCTAAATATTCAAAGCTGGTTCGTCCTTATTACGTTCAGATGTACTACAATGACAAGGACTATGATAAAGCAATTTCTGAAGGAAATCTTTTATTGAATGAGAATATTTCTGATTCCTATAAAGCAGAAGTTCATAAAATCATTGGGGAAAGTTATTTCATGAAGAATGATTATGCTGCCGCATATCCGCACCTGAAGGATTACCTGAGTGTTCAGCAAAGTCCTTCTGAGAACGATTTATATGAAATGGGATTTGTAGCTGCTCAGCTGAAGAAATATGATGAAGCGGTTTCTTATTACAATCAATTGCTGAACAGCAACTCTGCATTGGCTCAAAATGCTTATTACCAGTTAGGGAATGCTTATCTGGCAGTAGATAAAAAACAGGAAGCATTGTCTGCATTCCGATCGTCTTACCAGATGAATTATGATGCAAAAGTAAAGAAACTGGCGCATGAGCAATATGCAAAATTAAGCTACGATATCGGAAACCCTTTTGAAAGTCCTTCAGGAGTTATCCAGAGTTATATCAATGAAAACCAGAATGCAGATAATGCTTCAGAGATGAGGTCTTTGCTGGTGAAATCCTATTTGTATTCAGGGAATTACAAGGAGACATTAAATGCAATCGACAGGTTGCAAAGCTCTTCTCCGGAAATTGATAAAGTAGATCAGGAGGTTTCTTACCTGTTGGGAACAGAGGAGTTCAACAAAGGAAATTATGATGAGGCAGAAAAATATTTCTTAAGAAGCCTTGCGTTCAATATCAATAAAGAATTCAACAGCAGGGCACTTTACTGGCTGGCTCAGACTTACTACCAGAAAGGAAATTATCCATCAGCAATTGTGCGTTATGAAAAATTACTGACCGCTACCTTTCCAGAGAAGCAACAGCTGCCTTATGATCTTGGATATGCCTATTTCAAATCCAAAAAATTTGATCAGGCCCAAACCTACTTTAAACAATACCTTACCAACCCTAAACCGGAATTTAAAAATGATGCGGAACTTCGTTTGGCAGATATTCATTATGCAAATAATGAGCTGAATGATGCAATCGCTATCTATGATAAAAATGAGGATTCTACGGACTATACCTTATACCAGAAGGGGATGGCTTTAGGATTTAAAGGGGATACGCAGGCTAAAATTAATACGCTAAAATCCCTTCTGTCCAAATATCCGCAATCCGACTATTACGATGATTCTCAATATGAGATCGGAACAGCATATGCGGCACAAGATGACTTTACAAACTCTAATGATTATTTTGCAAAAGTAATTAAAACCTCTTCAGATAAAGATCTTGTTGCTAACGCATCTATTTACAGGGCACAAAATTATATTGATCAGAACCAGAACGATAAAGCGATTGCTGAGCTGAAATCACTGGGAGAACAGTATAAGAATACGGCATATGCCCAGAAAATTGTTCAGGCGGCCAAACCTGTATTTACTAAAAATGGAGATGTTGCAGGATACGAAAGTTTTGCAAAAAATATTGGGGTTAATGTAGATGCCTCGGAGATCGATGAGATCAACCTTTCTACAGGAAAACAATATTTCTCGAAAAAAGACTATAAGAATGCCATTTCTTATTATGAGAAATACCTTACACAAAATCCTACTGGAGAAGGACTTTTCCAGGCTAAATATGAACTGGGAGAAAGTTATTATCAAACGAATAATACAACAAAAGCGTTATTGGTACTGCAGGAAGTTGCTAATGTTCAGAATGATTACCAGGATGATGCACAAACCCGTTTAGCCCAGATTTATGTGTCGCAGGGGAACAGTGCAGAAGCTAAAAAATATTTAGAGAACATTAAAAACTCTTCGGATATCAATATTAAAAACTACGCGAATGTAGAATTAATGAAGATGTATGCTGAGGAGAAAAACTTCTCTCAGGCTGAAAAGCTGGCCAATGATGTTATTGCTAATACTAAAAACTCTGCTGCTGTTATTGAGACGGCAAAAGTAATCAAGGCAAGAAGCCTCATGAACTCTTCGAAAGATAAAGATGCCCAGGCAGCTTACGCTTCTCTTGAAAAATCCTCCAATACTGAGGTGGCAGCAGAAGCATTATATGCAAAAGCATTTTACCAGAACAAAGGAAAAGCATTCAAATCTTCCAACGAAACCATCTTCAAGCTGGCTAATAACTATTCTTCTGAGGAGTATTGGGGAGCTAAAGCATTGGTGCTGATGGCGAAAAATTATATTGGTTTAAAAGATAATTACCAGGCAAGTTATACTTGTGATCAGATCATTGCGAACTACAAGGACTTCCCGGAAATTGTTAATGAAGCTAAGGAAGTGAAAAAACAGATCAAAAAATAAAGAAAATGTACGGTCGTATCGACGGGTATTATTTCATTAATATATGCCGTAGATACATAAATACAAAGCAATAATGAACAAGAAAATTCAAATATTATCCATATTATTTTTAGGGGTTTCGCAGATTGCGTTTTCCCAGATCAAGGAAGAAAGGCTGATTCTTAATAAAAAAAGAGAACCGGAAGTTAAAAAGATCGAAAAGAAAAAGACTTCAATAGAAACTATTAAGAACTATCCGCCTGAAGAGAAATCTCAGAATCCTGTACAATACAGGATTACAGATGTTCCTGCTGTTTCAGACTTTAAAACTTCCACAATTCAGGGTCAGGATGTAACGCCAAAATTTGAAGGATCTGCTCAAAATAATTACCTGCAATTTGGGATGGGGAATTTCGGAAAGATATTAGGAGATGCCAATATTTCCAAAACCCTTGATAATAAGCTTGAAGTAGGGGCTGATGTGCATTTTCTGTCAACATTGGGACTGAAAAGAGAATATGCATGGGATTCCAAACAGAGTTCTGCCACTATAGGGGCTTTCTTAAACTCCTATGGAGAAAAAGGAAAATTCAATTTGAACGCCCAATATGGATTGGATAACAACAGGTATTACGGAATCTATGCTCTGGAACCTGCAGCAGATGTGGATCTGACGCAGAGGGTAAACCAATTTAAAGTGAACGGATACTATGATTTCTATTCAAATGAGATCTTAAATGATGTAAGGGTTAAATCCTCTTTCTTAAAGGATCATTTTGACGCTCAGGAAAACCAGGCATCCGTTTTGGTGAATTTATCAAAACATGGTGTAGAATTGTCTAAAAATGACATTCTCATGAATGCTGATTTGGGAGTAGGATTGGAAACCGTTAAAACCGATTTCGAAATCAGGGATAAAAATTCATCCAATTATTTCAACGCTACTTTAGATCCGAAAGTTACTTTCACTAAGGGAGAGTCTTATTTAATGGTGGGTTCTTCATTTGCATTTCTGAATGGTAAAAATTCAAGTGCCATTATGGAGCAGGTAAAAAACAATAAAAGCTATTGGTTTCCAAAAGCTGAATTCCAGGTAGCAGCTTCAAAAGAATTCAAATTCTATGGAGGGGTAGACGGAGGTTTAAAACTAAATACCTACAGTGACCTTCTGCAGCAAAATCCATTTATCCTTTCCGATCAGATGTTGAAGCCTACAGAAACCAAATATCATTTTTATGCAGGTTTAAGAGGGGATATTGATGAAACAATCAAGTATGATTTCTCAGCTGGTTTTGGAAAAATGAGAGATATCCTTTTCTTTAAGGCTAATGATCTTTTCAATAATGATTTTACATTAAACCGTTCTGCATATAATTTTGCGAATACATTCTCTGCTATTTACGATGACGGTAATGTAAGTGATATCAAAGGAAGCATTCAGTATTTTCCTCTGGCAAATCTTGTTTTAGATGCTGAATTGAGATTCACAAAGTATAATTTGAAGAATTACGATAATATTTATAACGTTCCTTTATTTAATGCCAGCATTGGTGCAAAATATTCAATGCTTGATAAAAAGTTATTGCTAGGGTTCAAGGGAATTTTTGCAAGTGACAGAACGACAAACTCTTACTCTATCGAGGGAGTGGCAAATCCTGCTATGATGTATCAGTCTACAGAGAACACTAATGATAAAGTTGGTGGTTATGCAGATTTAAATCTTTCCGCAGAGTATAAATTTCACAAAAATTTCAGTATTTTTGCAACCGGAAATAATCTTCTGAACTCAAACTACCAAACCTACAAAGGATATAAAGTATTGGGAGCCCAGATTTTGGGTGGTGTAAAGATTACTTTCTAGTAGTACTTTAAAGAATAGGAGTAAGAAGGTTTAATTCCTTCTGATCTTGTTACTTCAATCTATTACGGATCGGCTGCATAGTTTAATGGATAGAACTTCGGATTTCGGCTCCGACAGTGAGGGTTCGAATCCTTCTGCGGTCACAAAAAAAGGCAACTATTTGATAGTTGTCTTTTTTTTATAAATGTAAAATCTCTTTATCAACTCTTATGTTTAATCTGTTGTGTTTGATATTTTAGTCTATTTAAAATAAACATTCTGGAAGTGCTACAAATACTGTAGATAAAGTTTGCATAATACTCAATAATGGCTCTGCTCAACTTGCAGCCAACAAAATCTTATGTTATAATTTTTTTCCATCATATTTTAGTTTTTTGTGGTTATATGGTATTCTTTGGACAGTCTATCATAAGGGATATTTTAATAACAATTAATCATCATTCCTTCGAACAATAATTGAATTATGATCTGTGTCATAAACTTTTGTTGAGCAGTCTATTACCTTTACACTTATACTCACTAAATAATTGTAATAAGATTATAATTATTAAACCGAATCAATTACAATCTTTTATCACTGAATATAATAGAGTATATGGCAATTGAGCAATCAGTAACATGTTCAATAATTCGCACTTAATATTGGCGTGTCCTGCTGCTTATTTTCAAATCATAAATTCTTTAAACACCAAATAAATCATATTGATATGGAAAGTAAAATAACAAGGAGAGATGCTATCGGAAAAATAGCTGCAACTGTTGCAGTGGCAGCCGTTGCTCCCGGTGCTTTAGCGCAGTCACAAAGCACTACTACAAGAAAAACGAATGCGAAGGAGCTTACGGATCCCCGGAACAAATATCCCAAGCCGCCTTTTAATAAGCAATCGCAACCTTTTCCCGGATTGGCAAACAAAATGACACCGGTACCCGATCATGGAGAGAAGAGCTACGTAGGTTCTGGAAGATTAGAAGGAAGAAAAGCACTGATCACCGGCGGTGATTCAGGCATTGGTCGGGCTGCAGCTATTGCTTATGCAAGAGAAGGAGCGGATGTAGCAATTAATTATCTGCCTGCAGAAGAGGAAGACGCAAAGCAGGTGATTGAGCTTATTAAAAAGGAGGGTCGTAAAGGTATTGCCATCCCCGGGGATATTCGCAGTGAAGCCTTTTGCAAGCAATTGGTTGCCCAAGCTGTACAGCAACTCGGAGGTCTGGATATTCTGATCAATAATGCAGGTCATCAGAAAGCCAACGAATCTATACTCGATCTTAGCTCCGAAGACTTCGACTGGACGATGAAAACCAATATCTACGCACCTTTTTGGATCACAAAGGCAGCTCTGCCTTATATGAAACCAGGTTCTTCTATCATTGGTCTATCGTCTATTCAGGCTTATGATCCATCCGCTGATCTTTATGATTATGCACAAACCAAGGCAGCAACGACCAATTATGTGAAATCTCTTGCCAAGCAACTGGGCCCGAAAGGGATAAGGGTCAATGGCGTTGCGCCAGGACCTGTTTGGACACCTTTGCAGGTAAGCGGAGGGCAGACACAGGAAAATCTGGAAAAATTCGGTGGTGATACACCGCTCGGAAGGCCGGGGCAGCCTGCAGAACTCGCTTCTATATTTGTTCAATTAGCAGCTGATGACGCCAGTTTTGCAACTGGACAGATTTACGGAGCAGCCGGAGGTAAAGGACAGCCATAATCTTAACAACAATTAGAATATGGATTCGTTACGGAAAAAACATTTTACCATAATAATATTATGGTGTTTCTTTATTTCCTTTCTAAAAGAAGTGGTTTTCAGGACGGTCAATTATTAAAAGAGTATGAAATTTTGTAATTACCACTTTATATTTAAATTTAGGTTTGTTTTGCTAATATTTCCCTCAATTAGAGGGATTTTTTATTTTAACCGGTCTTTGTAATGTATACTTTCACCATGCAGCGAGAAATTACTAGGCTCTCTACTACATCTGTTTCACATTTCTTGTTTTAATTTTCATTATAAACCTAGAACCATTTCATTTTGATTAAATTTATAAAGGTGAATCAGCTTACCAGGCGGGAATTAATTAAAAAAAGTAGCTTAGCCTTTTTCGGTATTTCGTTACCTTTGATTACAAAAACAAGTCATTTATTTATAGAAAAACCAAAACCTACCCATATGATTAAACCATTTTCAGTCAATGTATCACAACAAGTTCTGGATGATCTAAAATTAAGATTAAATCTAATCCGATGGCCGGATCAGATAACAGGATCTGATTGGAATTATGGTACTGATCTTTCTTACCTGAAAGAATTAACCATGTATTGGCAGAAAACATTTGACTGGCGAAAAGTGGAAACTGAAATCAATTCTTATCCCAATTTTATGGCTGATATTGAAGGACATCATATTCATTTTATGCATATCAAAGGAAAGGGCAGGCGGTCAATACCATTGATAATTACGCATGGATGGCCCGGATCATTTCTGGAAATGATGAAACTCATACCTTTATTGACTGAAGATCCCCATTTTTCTTTTTACCTGGTTATCCCTTCTGTTCCAGGATTTGGTTTTTCAGATAAAATTATTGACCCAGGCTGTAACAGTGAATTTGTTGCCGATATTTGGCATAAATTAATGATAGAACTTGGGTATCAACGATATGGAGCTCAAGGCGGCGATATAGGTTCGGGCATAAGCACCTGGCTGTCCTTAAAAATCCTTCTCATATGATTGGTTTGCATCTTAATTACATCTCAGGTTCTTATAAATCTTATATAGCTGATGGTGAACAGCTTTCTGAAGAAGTATTAGCATTTCAGAAAATCGCAGCGAAATGGACTGCAAAAGAAGGCGCATATGCTCATATGCATGCGACGAAACCATTGACAGCAGCATATGGATTAAATGATTCGCCCATTGGATTGTGTGCATGGATCATTGAAAAATTCAAGGGATGGAGTGATAATGACGGAAATATTGAAAGCTGCTTTACTAAAGATGAACTGCTTGCGAATATTACCTTATACTGGGTAACGCAGACTATACATTCTTCCATGAGGATTTACAATGAAAACAGTAAAAAACCACTGGTATTTAAAAAGGATGACTATATAACAGTGCCTGTAGGTTTTGCTAAATTTCCAAAGGAATTACCCACTCCTCCCAGGTCATATATTGAAAAAGGGTTTAATATAAGATCCTGGAACACAATGTCTGCAGGTGGGCACTTCGCAGCAGTGGAACAGCCAGAATTACTTTCAGAGGATATAATAAATTTCTTCTCAGGATTGGACTAAACAATAGGTAGTAAGCGACTATTAAATAATTCTGAAAGTAATTTTTTAAGTAGTCAAAATTATTCCTTGGCTAGATGGAGTTGAATAAAACCGTCCTTAATTTTTTGTTCTTTATACTTAAATTTTGAGTTCAATTCACTGTTATTTCCCAAAATACCTCCGACGCCAGTTATTAATAAATTGATGTTGAAGTAAATATCTGTTACCAAATCTTTATCTATAAAAGCATTAAAAGTACCTGTTCCACCCCCGATTGCTATTTCGTGTAATCCTTTTGCCGAAATGTATTCAATAGCTTCTTCCGGACTTCTAATAGTTTTATAACCATCTAATATGTTTGTTGTGCTAGACAATACTATGATTTCTATTCCATCAAAAAGTTCACGAACATCTTGGGGGAAGTTCAGGAAATTTTCAAAGGTTTTTAATCCTATGACAAGGTTTCCGGCTTGTTTTGCATACTCCAGGTAAAATTCCATTGCTTCCGGTGGTAATTGATGATGGGGATTGTCCGATAATAAGACCTTTCCGTTAGCTGAAATATTGGCGATTAGTGTTACTTTCATTGCGAATGATTTTATTTTACAAACAAAAGTATTGGATATTTGCTTTATATTTACTATTCATTTCCTCTAGGAAAGTCACTATTTATGATCGAAAAAAAAGATATTGATAAGGAAAAAATACTGGCTATAAAAGATGCCCTTGAACTATTGAGTGGCAAATGGAAGTTTTGTATTTTGCATAATTTATATCATTATAAAGTGATGAGATTCACAGATTTGCTGGAGAAGTCTGTAGGCATAACGCCAAAAGTTCTATCCAAAGAGTTAAAGGAGCTTGAAGACAATTTGCTGATCAGCCGGACTGTGAATAATACGAAACCGGTTACCGTTTCTTATACACCTACCCAATATATGGAGGAGATTCACCCGGTCATTGATGCCTTACTTAATTTTGGTCTGAAACATAGGCTAAAAATAAAAGAAAAGTGATCAGAACAAACAAATAGATTTAAATAAGCCTTGTATGTATAACTAGGATTATTATATAGCTATTAAGGAATGATTTCAAATCGGTAAGTATTGGTTTCAATGATTATTGCAGAATTTTCTATGAGGTGTTATTTCCCCAACATCTTTTTTGTTACAAATTCTTTGAAGAAATAATCTCTGTATATGTTTCCAATGGGGATTTCATTCTCCTTAATGTAAATGGTATTATTATCTAGAGAATTTATATGCATGGAATTAACGATATAGGATTTGCTCACTCTTACAAAAATATTCCTTGGCAGCTGATCATGAATTGTTTTAATATTCATTGCTGTAATAATTTTTTGTTTTTCCGTATGCAAAATCACATAATCTTTTAGCCCCTGGATGAAAAGAATATCTTTAAAATGAAGTTTAAACATTCTCCGTTCTGCCCGGACAAATAAATAATCATCTGTACTGGGTTCTATATCGGAAAAACTTTGATCTATTTTCATTAATTTGGAATAGCTTCTTGCCTTTTCTACTGCTTTTTGAAAACGTTCCAACCTGAGATTTTATCAATATTAAATTAATTGCAGTTTCCAAAAGGTATTATGCTTATTTCAGAAAAATACTGAATGCTTCCGGCTCAGAAAGCGGTCCGTTTTCTACGATTCCTACAGCTGTTAACGGAAGTATTATTAATCAGACTAACTCTTCTAATGCTCCATTGGGCTACTTTAGATTATCAGAAGTGGATACCAAAGATTATACTATTCAATAGTGGGTTGGGATAAAATTTTTGCTAATAATGTTTAAAAGTTGACGTTTGTAATCATAACAAAAGGCCTCTTAAGAGGCCTTTTTATATTAAATGACATTGATTTTATTCTTTCATCACTTTTTGCGATAAGGAAGTGCCGTCTGCAAATTGGATATTCAGCATATAGATTCCTTTTGTCAGTGCTGAGACATTGATCTTTTGGGATGAGGTGGTTAGAATGATCCTCCCTGCCATATCAAATAAAGTACATAATTTGATCTTTTTCTCTGTTTTTATATTGAGCTCGCCTTTTACAGGATTTGGATATATGCCGGAATTTTGAATTGAGGTTTCTTTGATACTCAGTTCTCCTGCATCGTAATACCTGGCAAAAACACCATTAGATGCCGATAAACTGTATCCTACAATTATTTTTTTATTGTCCGGGCTAATAACAAGATCAACATTATAGTTAACCCCTCCTGCTGAGAACCCCGGTGTACCTATAGTTACCCAATTGTTGTTATCGAATTTTTTAACGGTAGTTTTCATATTGTTAGTACCGTCTGCATAAGCTATGTAAGGTATGCCATCCGATGCTATGGCAAGGTTGGTAAAAATGGCTGTGCCTGCAGAAAATTGTGCCGGACCTACTGTTTCCCAACTGGTACCGTTAAATTTCATAACAGTTGTTTTTTCACTGTCATTGAAATCTGAATAGCCAATATAAGGAGTACCATTAGGTGCGATTACAAGACTTAGATACATGGCACTGAAATCTACCGAGAATCCGGATGTTCCTACCGTCTCCCAACTGGTACCATTAAATTTTTTCACGGTTGCTTTGCCTCCGCTAACAATGTCTCTGTACCCAGCATATAGAGTTCCATTCTGTGCTACAGCAAGATTGACATATTGGGCATCTCCAGCTGAAAAGCCTAATGTTCCCACTGTTTCCCAAATCGTTCCGTTAAACTTCATTACAGTAGCTTTTTTATTGTTATTATTATCTGAATATCCTACGTATGGTGTTCCATCAGGGGCAATAACTAAACTGATAAAAATGGGACCACTGCTCGTAAATCCTTGTATTCCTACTGTTTCCCAGCTGATACCATTGAATTTTTTTACCGTCAATTTACTACCATTCGCATAATCCTGATAGGCAATATACGGAGTGCCATCCGGGGCTGTAGTGAGATCTATCTGAGATGTAATGCCATCCGAAAATCCTTCTGTTCCTACGGTTTCCCAATTGGTACCATTAAACTTCTTTACAGTGGCTTTACTATTGTTCACATAATCTCTGTATCCAAAATATAGGGTACCATTTGGTGTCATCGTAAGGCTGGTAACGTCAGAAGTTCCGAACGAAGGTTGGTTGGAGTCATCGGGACCCAGGGGCTGCCAGGTATTATTTTGACCGAATAAAAAAATAGAAAGGGAGAATAAATAAAGAAAGATAATCTGTCTAAAGAATAATTGTTGTTTCATTTTAGTTAAAAGTTTGCTTTAAATATACATAAAAAGCGGTATAGAAAATTAAAATGAAATAGCAAGTCTTCATCATTCCACAGCATATAAGGCTAGCTTTTCCCTTGATGAATACGTAAAGGAATAGTTGTCCGACAATTCAGTATTGCCTGAGCCTAATAAATCCGATAGGTATAACCATAGGAATACCTCTTACAGATTTAGAATAATATGCAATAAAAATTATTGTAAGAATACAAAAAAATTAATTGAGATCGTAATTTGCAATTACCAGACTAAGGATAAAGTGAACGTAATCCTGTTCAGCATCTTTTCTGTTGATCAGTTTATTTTTATATTCATAAGAATTTAGTTTCTGAGATAACTTCTGATAATCATCAAAAGTATCTCCCTTGATTTTTACCCTCATATTCCCATCTCTTTTCTGGATGATATCATCATCCAAAGTTCTCACCTTGAATAAAACTTCACACAATTTCGGCCGAGCATTCATTGATCCAGCATACCTCTCAACTATATTGATCTTAAAAGAATCAAACATAATTGTATTAAAAACAATGTTAGAGTTAGGCTCCTGCGTATTAAGCGCAAGTTTGTAGTTCATGAATTTAAATTTTGGCAAATATATGATTTAATTACACAAAATAGCATTCATTTTTCAATAGATTATTTTCATAATTATCAGGTCCTAGTCAAGCAGGAGAGGAGAAATGCGAAATAATTTTATATTTATTCACGTTATACTGAAATAAATAGACTGTTATTCAATAGTAGGGATCGTATATCTGTAAAATTTCGAATAAAGGTGAATTTTTTTCCTTTTTAAAAATCGGAAGATTATCCGTAAAAACTTGTTTTAAACTATCTTCTTATAAATGAGGAAGATGAAAAAAGTCAGGGAATTTTTCTATTCTTTTATTTTTTTCCTCATAGGCTTTGCGTAAATTTATTCTTTGTATAATAAATACCAATACAATGGAAGGATATAGTTATGGGATGGTCGGCCTTGGTGTAATGGGGAGAAATCTTCTTTACAATATTGCTGATAACGGTTTTTCAATCGCAGGATTTGATCTTGATGAAGCGAAAGTAAAAGAATTAGAGGCAGAGGCCACTTCAGAAATGAAAATAAAAGGGATAGGTTCTCTGGAAGATTTTGTTTCCGCATTGGAAAGTCCGAGGAAAATTATTCTTATGGTGCCGGCGGGCAAGCCTGTAGATGCAGTTCTTGAAAGCCTGACTCCGCTTTTAAGTCAAGGCGATATCGTTATTGATGCAGGAAATTCTTATTTTGAAGATACCAACAGACGTATTGCCGATTTGGCCTCAAAAAATCTGCATTTTATGGGGATGGGGGTTTCCGGCGGTGAAAAAGGTGCACGATTTGGACCGAGTATAATGCCAGGAGGAGATTTGGAAGCATTTCGTCTTCTTCAGCCTATGTTGGAGGCCATTTCTGCAAAAGTGGATAATGAAGCCTGTACCGCATATATGGGGAAAGGATCAGCAGGAAATTATGTGAAAATGGTTCATAATGGGATTGAATATGCCATTATGCAACTGATCAGTGAGGCCTATGACCTGCTAAAAAGAGGAGCTAAGCTTAACAATGATGAGCTATATCAGGTTTTTAAAGAGTGGAATAGCGGCGAGATGAACTCATTTTTAATAGAGATCACCCGGGATATTTTTCAACAGAAAGATTCTTTAACCGATGGATACCTGTTGGATCAGATTTTAGATAAAGCAGGGGCAAAAGGAACAGGAAAATGGACTTCTGAGCAAGCCATGGAAATCGGAGTTTCCATTCCGACGATTGATATTGCTGTTACTTCAAGAATATTATCAGCATATAAAGAAGAGAGGGTTCGCGCTTCTAAACTGTATTCAGGCCGCGAAATAACAAATCCGGAAGATACTAAAGCATTTATTAAAGAAGTAGGAGATGCACTTTATCTGGCTACCCTGATCAGTTATGCACAGGGACTGGCTTTACTGGTTAAAGCATCTGAGGAATATGGTTTTGAAATTCCGTTAAAAGATGTTGTAAAAATCTGGAGAGGAGGTTGTATTATTCGTTCCGTGCTGTTAGAGAAATTTTATCTGGCGTACACCCAAGACCCTCATTTATCCAATATCTTACTTGATCAGGATATTTCAGTTATAGTTAAAGAAAAAATAAGCTCATTAAGAAAAACAGCGGCTTATGCTGCCTCTAATGGAATTCCAAGCTTAGGGCTGCAGACTGCTTTAGGTTATTTTGATGCCTATACCACAGCATCTCTTCCTGTAAATCTTATCCAGGCTCAACGTGATTATTTTGGAGCACATACCTATCAGCGAACCGACAGAGAGGGAGTTTTTCATACTTCTTGGCAAAGTCTAAATCAATAAATTCGGAAAAATGAATGAAAATAAAATCTTGCAGCCAACAACCATTATAATTTTTGGTGCTACAGGAGACCTGGCAAAAAGAAAACTTTTTCCGGCTTTTTATAACTTGTATATCGATGGCAGAATGCCAAAAGGCTTTAACATTGTTGCACTAGGAAGAGCAGACAATACTGATGAATATTTCAGGAGCTATATTAAAGAAAATCTGGAGCGTTTTTCCAGAAAAAAAGTGACTTCTGAGGACTGGGCAGGCTTTCAGGCACATATTACCTACTTTCAGCATCAGCTGGATGAAGAAAGTTCATACCTGTCGTTGTATGAGAAGCTGGAGGCTTTTGATAAAGTGTATGGTGTACGGGCCAACAGATTGTTTTACTTATCAATCGGGCCTAATTTCATAGCTACCATTTCAAACCATATTAAAAATACAGCTTTAGCTGGTGATGCTAAAAAAGACCGAATCATTATCGAAAAACCTTTTGGCTATAATAAACAATCGGCAATAGAGCTCAATAGTCTTCTTGCACAGACATTTGAAGAAGAACAGATCTATCGTATCGATCATTATTTAGGAAAAGAAACCGTTCAGAATATATTGGCATTCAGATTTGGGAATTCTATTTTTGAACCTTTATGGGATCATAAATATATAGAATCTGTGCAGATCACTGTTGCCGAAGAAGTGGGGGTAGAGACGCGGGGAGCTTTCTATGAGCAAACCGGAGCATTACGGGATATGGTTCAGAACCATTTATTGCAAATCCTCTGTATGGTTGCTATGGAACCACCTGCATCCCTGGAATCCGGGGAGATTAGGGACCGGAAAGTAGATGTTCTGAAAGCAATCCGTAGAATTTCTCCTGACCAGGTCGATCATTATGCGGTGAGGGGCCAATACGGAAAGAATATTATAGACGGTGTAGAAATAAAGGGATACCGCCAGGAAGATGGGATTGCTAAGGATTCCAACACAGAGACTTTTGCGGCTGTAAAATTCTACCTTGATAATGAAAGGTGGCAGAATGTTCCTTTTTATGTCCGTACCGGGAAAAAAATGAAAGAAAAGCATTCTTATATTACGATCCAGTTTAAACCTTTGCCGCATTCAACGTTCTCGGATAGTCCTCATCTTTTATCAGCAAACAGGCTTATCATCAATATTCAGCCGCTGATGGATATCAGACTTCAGTTTATGACCAAAAAACCAGGGCTTTCGCTGGTCTTAAAACCGGTAGAAATGATCTTTGATAACTTTGTCTGTCAGGAGGATACCCCGGAAGCCTACGAAACTTTATTATTGGATGCGCTTATCGGGGACCTTACCTTATTTATGCGTTCCGATCAGGTAGAAGAAGCCTGGGATGTAGTTACTACTATACAGGAAGCGTGGGAAAATAATAAAGATGCCTCTTTCCCTAATTATAAAGCGGGGAGCTGGGGACCGGATGACAGTATTTCATTGGTTGAAAGACAGGGGCATAGCTGGGTGTAGCAAGTATTAATTTAAAAAGAAAAAAATGAATATCACGATATTTGAAGATCTGGATAAGCTGTATAAAAAAGCAGCAGATACCTTTGCTGATCTTTCAAAAAAATCAATAGAGAAAAACGATAAATTTGTTGTCGCGCTAAGCGGAGGCTCTTCTCCTAAGGCTATTTTCAACTTGCTGGCAACTCCCGGATATGCAGAAAAGATTGAGTGGAATAAAGTGTATTTCTTTTGGGTTGATGAACGATGGGTTCCTTTAGATGATGACAAAAGCAATGCTAAAATGACTTTTGAAGCCTTACTCAATAAGGTTCCGGTTAACAAAGATCAGGTTTTTCCAATGTATAAGGAAGGTATGGCACCTGAAGAATATGCTAAAGAATATGAACAACAGATCCGAAAAGTTCTTGGGCCGGACGGTATTTTCGACTTCATTCTTTTAGGAATGGGAGATGACGGACATACGGCTTCTTTATTTCCGGGAGAAAATGTTTTGGATGAAAAAGAAAAGTGGGTATCCGCTTACTATCTGAAACCTCAGGAAATGTTCAGAATTACTTTAACGGCACCATTGATCAATAAAGCGGATAACATAGTGGTTGTTGCATTTGGGGAGTCTAAAAGGCATGCGCTGAATGAGATACTCAACGGAGAATATAATCCCAAATTATATCCGATGCAGCTTATTGAGAAAAAAGAAGGTTTTCAGTTTTTCACAGATGAAAAAGCAGGAGGTTAAAATCTGAGCTATTTCAACTTATTTTAATCAGAAAATAGAACTTCGCGTCACTGAGCGCTAATTTTTTCAATACTTTATAAAAGTATTCAAAGATTGAAAATTGAATATATTGAGCGTCTAGATCTATAATGGATCTGGACGTTTTATTTTTAAATTGTATGTGGTTTTAGTGCCTTAGATCCTAATATTGAGAAGTTATTTTATCTAATCTTTGTGTGATTTCTCTGGATTTTTCACAAAGAAATATTGATTTTTTTTGAAAAATATTTTAAATAATATTATCTGAAAAATTAATTGTAAAAAGTTTTCATGCATCATTACAAATCAAAATTTCCTTGCTGTTAATATATTCCTGAGGAGTCATTTTAAATTTAGACTTAAAGACTCTGTTGAAAGTTGACCTGTTATAAAAGCCTATAGTAAGATATATTTCCTCCATTGAAAATTCTTCATTTTTGTCTTCAAGGGAAGCAATAAAAGCATTTAATCTAAACTCGTTCAGATAGGTTTTAAAATTATTTTTTGTGTAATTATTGATGGTTGTAGAAACGTATTGGGTATTGGAATTCACATCACGTGCTAATTGCTTGAGACTATATTCCGGATTTTTCCATGGTTTTTCAGTTTGCATTAACAGCTCAATTTTTTTAAATAATTTTTCATAAATAGTGATTGAAAGCTCATCCTCAGAATATTTATTCTTAAACAATCTCATTTTTTTCTGTTTCTCCAGTAAGAAGAAACCTTCTACGCTTATATTATTTTCCATTAAGAAAATGTAGACAGATTTCAATCTAAGAATTTGAATTGCATAGTATAAACAAACAGTAAAGATGATAAATGCCCAGACAATCATATAAGTATTGGAAACTTCATAGTAAAGAATATCATTGATATTTATATTGTCTTTTATAAAATAATAGTTAAATATAATACTTAATGGAAGACCTGTAAGTAAAATGGCCGATATATAAACTGTTTTCTTTACGTTGTAAAATAATAGCAATGCAATAGGAAATATAAAGACATATACAATAATACTTGGAAAATTCTGATATTATACAATGGTCAGAAAAGTATTTAAAAGCATAAGATAAGCCAAGGTAAGTTTTCCAACTTTCTGAAAGTTATAATCCCCAGAAACTAAAGTGAAAATATAACAAGGCCCTACTGTTAAAAGTAATATTAAATCATAAAAAAGGTGTTTGGTTCCCCAAAAATAGAGATCAAACAACAATGTGATGAACTGTTTCACCAATAATAAGAATATGATTTTTTTAGCGAAAGAATATTCTAATTTTTCTATTTTATTTTTTACTTCATCTGCGAGTACATGCATAACAATATATAATTATATAAAAGTGATGTTTTGATAATTTCATTGAATAATATCATGTATCATTTCCGTAGATGTAAACTTTAAAAATGGTTGATTTTAAGTGTTTTATAATTTTTACAAAATGAAACATATCTTTTTTTAAACTATTCGATTTTCAAAAATTGTGCCTATAATTTTGTAGGACATAAATTTTAAAAAAAAATTATTATGAAAAATTACCCGATTATTAGTATCGTATTATTATTGTTTTTATTCTTTAATCCTTTATTTTTTACTGCTCAAGTTGGGATTAATACAACAACACCAAATTCGAATTCTGTGCTTGATTTAACTTCAGATAATAGAGGTTTTTTACCTCCAAGATTAGCATTATCATCTATAAATTCTCCATCTCCTTTGTCCGAACATGTGGCAGGTATGGTTGTCTACAACATTGCTAAAGTAAATGATGTGAGTCCTGGTTTATATGTCAATGATGGAGTGCAATGGGATAAAATAAATCAGCCTTCTGACGATGAGTCGGGTTCCATATTGTTAAAACAAAAATACAGAGGAAGGAATCTACAGTCTAATAGCTTTAATAAACCAACATTAAAAGTGCCTTCCATGAATTTGGAGTTCAGATTTGCAACTTATAATGGTACAACACCTGGAGCCAATAGCGATAATTCCTATACATATATTGAAGTAAGATTATTGTCAGCTCCTGTTTCAGATGTTACTTATTATGCTAGTTTATTGTGGTTTGGGTCTAGCACAAATGGAAGTGTGCAGAATGTTACCTTTACTCCATCGAATTGGGATACATGGTCAAATGCTTTATCATACAATGGAAATTGGACAAGACCATGGGGATTTCAGTTTCAGATTTCTACAAAAGATGGAGTAATACCGGGAAGTAATGATTTAAAAGCGGGGTACTTTTATGGGTTTGATAGTTTTAATAATGGGGCAGGAGCCGAAAACGAAACATATGTTGTTGCATTCGAACAATACTAAGATTATCAAGAAGCAGATGAATATTTTCATTTATAACTGATATCTGTTTCTAAAATAATTATACAGCCTGAGATTATTTTCTAGGCTGTATTTTATTATATATAAGAAAGTAACTTTTACATGATCGTCTTTTTTGTAAAGCTTACTTTTATTTTAAGATGATAGTTATTAAGTTTTTGGAAACTAAGATTTTCACTAATGTAGTTACAATTTGTGTGTAAATTGTAATGATAATACTGCAATGATTGTTTATTATATATAATAATCAACGTTAACTCTTCAAAAAACTTAGATCAATTTTACTATGAAAAAACTTCTGTTAAGCTTAATTTACCTTAGTGTATCTGTTGTTTCTGCACAAAAACTGAAAAAGCCAGTAATATCCAACTCTAAAAAAGAGTTTTTTTCCCATCAATCTATTCAGCTCGAAACCGATAAAATTTTTAATAAACTTGTTGAGATCAGAAGAGATTTTCATAGAAATCCGGAATTGGCAGGTCATGAAATTCGGACTCAGAAGATGCTAAAACAGTATTTGATTGCCTTAGGACTTGAGGTAGAAACGGATATATATGGGTATGGAGTAGTAGGAATCTTAAGGGGTGAACGTGAAGGAAAGAAAATAGCCTGGAGATCAGATATGGATGCGCTTTTAAATGATTTTCCGGATCCGCAGCCTTTCAAATCAGAAACAAAAGGTATTCAACATAGCTGTGGTCATGATGTTCATATGGCGATCGGACTGGGAATCGCTGAAATTCTTGCTAAAAATAAAAAGCATTTAAAAGGAATCGTTTACTTTGTATTCCAACCGGAAGAAGAAACCTTTATGGGAGCTAAAGGAATAATGAATACTAATTTATTTTCCAAAATAGTTCCTGATGAAATATATGGTCTGCACGTAACCGCTCTCCCGGTAGGAGAAATAATAGTGAAGCCGAATGAAGTATTTGCTTATCAGAAAAGAATACGAATTGAATTAAAAAAAGAATTATCAAAAGAGGAGATAAAAAGTTTAACCGGGAAAATTCATACCTCTTTGTCCCGCATGAACGCAGGAAGTAAGCCATGGGAAATTCAGCATATAATAGATCCGGATATAGGATTGATAAACCCTAATACTATTTTTAAAGATTATCGCATCCTGGACGATAAGTTGAGTGTCTATTCTAGAAATGATCACTTCTTTCTCGAAGCTTATCTGTATGAGACCAATGCATCACGTGTTCCGAAAATAATTCCTGAAGTTAAAAGATTGGTGGAGGATGCTTATAAAAGTCAGCTTATTTCAGTTTCATTTATACAAGAAAACCCTATAGTCATCAATGATGAAAAACTGACCGGCACTGCAATAAAAACCATTCGTGATATTTACAGGATCAATGCAATTTCTCCTGATTATGGACAGGTTCCGTTTTTTAATGATGACTTTGCTTATTTTCAACAAAAAATACCAGGTGTATATTTTCTCCTTGGAGGTTCCAACTTTGAAAAAGAAATGATTGCTATGAATCATTCTCCAAATTTTCAAGTGGATGAAGAAAGCATAAGAACAGGGGTGAAGTATTTTTCATCGCTGATTATTGAACAACTTTATAAAAACTAAGTTCTTTCACGAAACTTTTTTTAAAATAATTCCTTTTTGAAAAGGGAACTTTAAAATTTTAAATAAAAAAAGATGTAGTTTTGAATCAAGCATCGTATAGTTTTATTAAACTCATTAGCATAGCAAAAGTAAATTGAAAAAAATTATAAGTATAGCCATTGCTGTTTCAGGATGGATTAATATGTATTCTCAAAGCACCTATGTTTTTTTTGGATCTTTTAACCGTGACAAAGCAGCTGATGGAATCTATGTATATCAGCTGAATACAGATACCGGGAAATTATCAAAAGTATTCAAAACAAAGAATATCCTGAATCCATCCTATATCACCCTGTCGCCCAACGGAAAATACATTTTTGCCTGTACGGAAAGTAAAACACCCAATGCCGGCAGTGTAAGCAGTTTTGAATTTGATCCTGCCAAAAAAACACTTAATTTTATCAATAGCCAAAAGAGTGGTGGTGAAAATCCGGTTTATGTAACTGTTCACAAAAATGGTAAATGGTTGTTGAATGGGAATTATACGGAAGGAAGTATTTCTGTATATCCAATTTCAGATAATGGAAAGATCTATCCGATGGTCCAACGGTTCCAGTTTTCAGAAGGAAGTGTCAATCCTGAAAGACAGGACCGTTCTCATATTCATTCAACCGTTTTTTCACCGGACTTTAATTATGTATTTGCTTCTGATTTGGGTGCGGATAAGATCAGGATTTATCAATTTAAAAATGATGCGGTTCAGCCAATGGATGATGCTGAGCCTGCTTTTATTCCTACTATGGCGGGAACGGGACCCAGGCATTTCACCTTTCACCCTAATGGTAAATTTGCGTATTGTATCGAAGAATTAGGCGGGGCGATTGATGTGTATTCCTATGAAAACGGAAAATTAGAAAACATCCAAAGAATCAGTACCCATAAAAATGAAGTAATAGATAATTTTGAAAGTTCAGATGTTCATATTTCTCCTGATGGAAAGTTCTTGTATGCTTCAAACAGGGGTAATGAAAATAATATTGCTATTTTTTCAATACTTGAAAATGGTACCTTAAAAACTGTAGGATATCAGCCCACTTTTGGTAAACAGGCAAGAGTATTTGAAATAGATGAAGAAGGGAAGTTTTTAATCGTGACCAATGCTGCCAGTGGAAATGTTTTTGTGTTCAGACGCAATCAGCAAACGGGATTGCTGCAGAAAGTAGGGAGGAAGCTAAAAATAAAAGGGGTATCTTGTGTGAAGATAAAAAAATACCACTCTCGTTCCTAATAATTTACTTTATGGACAAAGAAACAGCCAGATATATCATAGCGTATTTCAGCGAATTAATGACTGATCATGAAAAGTTAATCTTAACTTATCGCATGTATTCATTCATGTCTTTTTCCGATATTCAAACGGGAGATTTGGGAGAACTAAAATCAGATGAGTCTTCAGAATATGATCATGAAAAGATTAGATTAAATGTAGCAACCAGGATTATATCTGAATACCCTGAAAAAGTATTTTTTAACAATTGTCCAAAATGCGGAAAACTTGCGCGTACACCAAAAGCAAAGCAATGCAGGTATTGCAAATATAGATGGGATTATGTAGTAACAGCTCAGTTTAAACTTGATTTTGTTTTAGAAATTACCAATAGGCCCTTTTTTCTAATAGGACAAATTATCAATGGTGAAATAAATCAAAGCCACCTGATAGACATGACTAATGTGGGAATAGATAAATTAGTAAAAATTGACAGTATTGAATTTGCGCATTATCATCAAAATGAACAAATATCGGGTAGTATTGGACTGGCAACGAGTGGCCTGACAGAAGAAGAAAAGCAATATTTAAAAGATAAAAGTCCTTTTAGAAAACCAGTTAATATCATTAGTAAATAATGAGTAATCCATATTTCATACCGATTATTCAGTGTAATCATTCTGATAATAGACATATCCTTCAAAAAATGAATTCGTAAATATCTCTCTTGGATATTGAAGAGGAAAAGCTTAACCAATATTTTTAATGAGAAAATGTAAATATTATGCTTTTTATTTCATATTGTAGTGAATTAAATTATTTGCATAACTATTTATTAATGGTAGATTACAGATAATAATTTGTCACTAATTAATGAATTTTTGTAATTTAGCCGAAACTTAACCAGTAAATAAACTGAACGAATTTGCTAAAATTTAGATTGTCGGGGGTATTTACTAATAACCAATACAAGAGGTTGTCTTAAATGACAGCCTCTTATTATTTATTATAAGTAGTCCGAAATGGGAAACATTAGGGCGATAGACAATAAAAAAGCCTTCCGGAGAAGGCCTAAAAAAAACACAAATGTGATTAAATCACAAGATGTTCAAATATAATAAAAAATCCTCAACCTAAGTTGAGGATAAAAACTAATAACCATGAAACTCAAACATGAGTCACGTGCATAGTAAACGGAGCATATGGAATAATATTTTGTAAAAAATAAAGAAAATACAGGAAAACCCGTGTTTAAAGTGGTTGTGTGGTATATATTTTTTTATTCTTCTGTTTTTTTATCGAATATTTTTTGAATAATAAGGGATTTAACTATATCAAATTAAGTATTATAACAAAAGTGGTCCCTTTCTTTTGTTATATTTTTTACTTCTAAATCCCAACTTTTACATCATTAAAGTCTTTTGTCATATAATATTCAAAACATAATAAAAGTGGAATAAAATTAGTAAAGCTGAAAATAATTGACGCTTTATAATGTTAAAATCTATTATCTTAGTTAATAGAATTTTGTTACACTTACCGCCAATGGACAATGAATTTCAACCAGATGCAATTATCGTAGGTTTTGGTTTGGCAGGACTTACTGCTGCTATGGAAATAACGAACGCCGGAAAAAAAGTATTATTGATCGATCAGGAGACAGAACAGAATATCGGAGGACAGGCATTCTGGTCTTTTGGTGGTCTTTTTCTGATTAATTCTCCTCAGCAGCGAAGAGTAGGAATTAAGGACTCTTATGAACTGGCGAAACAGGACTGGATGGGAACAGCAGGTTTTGATCGTAAAGAAGATTACTGGCCGAAACAATGGGCAGAAGCCTATCTGAATTTCGCAGCTAACGAAAAGTATGATTATATTTCTAAAATGGGAATTAAGCTGATGTTCATGGTGGGGTGGGCAGAAAGAGGAGATGGCTCCGCGGATGGGCATGGTAACTCCGTTCCTCGTTTTCATGTAAGCTGGGGCACTGGGACCGGAGTTGTAAAACCTTTTGTAGAAAAGGCTTACGAAGCAAAAGCAAAAGGGCTTCTTGAAATGAGGTTCAGGCATCGCGTTACCGGCCTTATTACAGAAAATGGTAAGGTCACAGGCATTGAAGGAGACATTCTTGAAAATGACAATAAAGAAAGAGGTGAGGCAACCAGCAGAATTGTTGTTTCACAATTCAAATACAGTGCGCCCCATATTATTATTGCTTCCGGAGGAATAGGAGCTAATCATGAACTGGTGCGCAAAAACTGGCCGCAACGATTAGGTAAAGCTCCTGAAAAAATGGTATCTGGAGTTCCTGCTTATGTAGACGGGAAAATGATAGGGATTACTGAAAATGTCGGAGCTGATATCATCAACAGGGATCGGATGTGGCACTATACGGAAGGTCTTCAAAACTGGAATCCTATTTGGCCGGATCATGGGATCAGGATATTACCGGGACCTTCATCCCTGTGGTTTGATGCGAATGGAAACAGGCTTCCAGCGCCTTTCTTACCTGGGTTTGACACATTGGGAACCCTGAAATACATACAGGATACTGGGTTTTCTTATTCGTGGTTTATTTTAACACAAAAAATCATTAAAAAAGAGTTTGCCCTTTCTGGCTCCGAGCAAAACCCTGACATTACAAATAAGGATTACGGTCTTTTTTTTAAAAGAATCTTTGGGAAAAAAGCACCAGGTCCTGTGGAAGCTTTTAAAGAACATGGAAAAGATTTTATCGTATCGGATAATCTTCAGGATCTGATTAAAAGGATGAATGAACTTTCCGGAGATCATCTTTTGGATTATGAAAAGGTAAAATCTCAGATCGAAGCCAGGGACAGAGAATTGGATAACTCGTTTTCAAAAGATACACAGGTGAATTACATAAGAAGTACCAGAAAATACCTTGGAGATAAATTGGGAAGAGTCGCCACACCACACAAGATACTGGATCCACGAAACGGACCTTTAATTGCGGTAAGGCTTAATATTCTGACAAGAAAAACGTTAGGAGGGATTAAGACCAATCTGAATGGACAGGTTTTAAGAGAAGATGATACAATAATAGAAGGACTTTATGCGGCTGGGGAGGTTGCAGGTTTCGGAGGGGGAGGAATGCATGGCTATCGAGCCCTGGAAGGAACCTTTTTAGGAGGCTGTATTTTTTCAGGAATGAAAGCCGGAAAATATATTGCCGGGCTGAAATAAGATAAAGAACAATATCATGAGCACCTACTTTGATGATAAAACAGTTTGGATCACAGGGGCTTCTTCCGGAATAGGAGAAGCATTGGTAATGGAGCTGGCTGCAAAGACTACAGCAAAAATAATTCTTTCATCCAGAAAAGAAGATCAGCTGGAAGCAGTTGCGCAAAAAGCAAAGCTGTCCAAAAATCGGTACGCGGTATTACCACTGGACCTTTACAACTATAAGAATATGGCTATTGTTGCAGCAGAGGCAGCTGGAAAATTCGGAAGTATTGATCTTCTTATTAATAATGCAGGATTGTCTCAGCGGTCTCTGGCAATGGAAACTGATATTGAAGTTGATAAACGTCTGATAGACATAGATTATATTGGAACAGTGGCCCTTACCAAAGCAATAATTCCTTACATGATCAGGAATGGAGGAGGACAAATTGCTGTTGTTTCAAGCCTTATGGGTATTTTCGGGGCTCCGATGCGGAGTGGTTATGCGGGAGCAAAACATGCTTTGCATGGCTTTTTTGATGCTCTTCGGGCAGAATTATACAAAGAAAATATTCTGATAACTATTATTTGTCCGGGGTTTATACAAACCAATATTTCAATGAATGCCGTAACCGGAGACGGATCTTCACAGGGAACCATGGATAATGCAACCCAAAATGGTATGCCGGTTCACGTTTTTGCCAGAAAAATGCTTCGTGCGATTGAAAAGAAAAAATACCAGAAAGCGATAGGAGGCAAGGAAGTTCTGGGTGTTTTTCTTAAAAGATTTTTCCCCGCATGGCTGGCCAGGATTACCAGAAAAGCGAAAGTAGTTTAAAAAATCGTACAGGCAATTCCAATTGATCAAGAATGTATGTGAGGTAGGCTATATATCCTGTTTCATACCAGGTGAGATAAATTCTTTGTAGTAATCCAGAGTGGAAGTAGTCAGTTTTATAAAACCTCCCGGGTAAGCGAGAGGTATATAAACTGTTGAGATTATAATAACACAGGTTATTAGACTATAAAGATATAAAGATTTTAAAATTAATTGTCATTATTTTTGTTAATTATTCGTTATCTGTAGAATAATTATGGTTTTTTTTATTAAAAAAACTATTTTTCGGCTTGTATTTTTAGATTTCTTAACCATTCCTGTAAAGAATGTTCCAGATGGCTCTGGAATTTTTTATGCATCATGGTAACAAGCCACCCTTCCATACTTTCATCTACAACAACGGTCGTGTTTACACCATTCGGAACAAATGTCCAGTTGTGAATCGCAAAAGCACCGAATGCCTGACCTGACCACCCGATTTTGCGATAAGGAATTGCAGTGTGTAGGGTGGATCTGATTGTAAGACCTCCACTTTTCCAATCGAAACTGTTGCCTTTTTGAAAAGGTACCGTCATTACCGGATCCTGGATGTCTTTATTCCAGGCAGACCAATGATTAACATCACTCATGGTCTGATATATCTTTTCCGGAGAAGCATGGATAGTGATATGTTGTTGGGTCTGAACAGGAGCATTTCGGTTGATATCTTCTGAAACTTTATAAGAACTGGTAAGTTCTAATATGCCAATGATCAGGAGCAGCGCTGTTAATAAAGCTAAAACACTAAAGAGAAACTTTTTCATAATGTTGTTTTTGAATATTTTGATACACGAAGCTACCGATTTGTTGTTCACGTTTATTGTAAGAAAACGAAATAATACAGGTTCTGCTTTTGATTTAAAAAAAAATCACACATTATTATTTAAATAGTCATTAAAAAAATCCGGGACCAATTGGCCCCGGATAAAAAACAGTTTAAAACTATTAACACTAATTAATGATTATCTTGAAGTCTCAAAGAATAATCAATTATAAAAAACTGACTTATTATTACTTTTTCTCATCATTTGTGTTTTTTGCTTATTATTAGAAAAACTATATATCTTCTTGAAATTTTTTGATGATCAGTAATTAAATGTATTTTTTAGCGTTTAACTGCAATTTTTTTTTCATTTGTGTTTTTTTTAAGTTAAATTAAGAGATTGTGTTAATTTTTTTTAAAGTGATCTTTATTGAAGTTGATCTTTTGTTGTTTTATTTTACTTTCTGATTTAAATAATTTCCTGTCACAAAACTATAATGAAAAAACTTATAAACAAACCTTAAAGCGCCTATTGTGCAGAGATGTGTTAATTTATGTATATTTGTGTAAGTGCATTTTTTTATATGATTGATTGTGGTCATAAATGTAAATTGGTTAAATGGAAAAACATATAAATACACAAAATATACAGGGATTGAGTTGTATTGAAAAGCAGTCAATAGTCCTGTAAAATAATTACCAATTGTATATATTTAATTAATTTAGAAACATGCTAATAAATAAAGTATTAAAAACATCCACATTCTTTATTGTTTTTTTTATTTTTTGTAGTAATACCGGGGCACAGAATAGCAGTAAAGAAATTGATAGTGTAAGCCGGTTGTTGGAAAAAAATTATATAACAGGAGATAATAATCCAGGACTCACGCTTAAGAATGCTATTGTTCTTTATTATCTATCCCGTGAAAAGAAATTTTACCCTGGGCAAGTTTATTCAATATTTGAAGAAGTTAGGATATATCAACTTAATGGTGATTTTGATGCGGCTTTGGCCAAAATTAATGAAGGTGTTGATCTGGCGATAAAACAAAATGATTACAATATGATATGTCGCATTTTGTTATCTTATCATAAAGTACTCTTACAGCTTGATCACCTAAGTGCTGCAAAACAAATTTTAAATAAATGTCAGGAGTATAATAAACTTGTTACTATAAAGAATGATAAGCTGGTTAATGATATACACATCACAGTGGCAAAGGCTGAGCTATTGACGATTAGTGAAAATTTTAATGAAAGTACCAAGCAAGAGGTTGTCAGACTTAAAAAACTTGCTTATTCACAATGTCTAAAAATAGGTAATGAAAGCAGATTGAAGAAGGTAACCACAATCTGTACACTTGAGTCCCTGGCCGGTTCCCTCGCACGCTTTAAAAAAGTAGATGAAGCCAGAAAGTATATCGCTATCACAGATCAGTTTCTTGCTTCATTTCCGGACGATAGATTTATCATCCAGAATTTAATAAATAAAGGAATCGTTGAAAAAGAATCCGGGAATTATCCTGCAGCTATTAGTTATTTTTCAAGGGCTATTATGGACTCCCAAAAAGATCATAACCGATATGAGCAGTATGAGGTGTATGCCATGATGGCTGAATCATATGAAGGATTGAAAGATTATGAACAATCTACTTATTTTTCAAAAAAGTATAAACGGATCATAGATAGCGTTGATCTGGTAAAGAAAAAATCAGGGGATGTAAATTTTATTAATAAAATAAATGGTAAGGTTTCTGACAATGTAGAAGAGGTGTCATCAAAACCAACAAATATTGCTATTGGTGCAGGTGTTATTCTCTTAGCAGCTCTTTTTGGTTTCCTTTATTATAAAAAGAAACAAGGAAATAAAGAGGATAATTCTATTCAGAATAAAATACCAGATGAAGTGCCGGCAGATATCATTAACCTCGAAAAAGCTGAAACGGAAACTGTAAAGGATAACATTTCAAATGCAAAATCAGAAAATACAAAAGAACTGATACTTTTAGCTAAAGAAGATATCAATGCATTTTACATAGAGTTCCAGAAAATATATCCTAATTTTTATCCTACCCTGAAAAGTAAATACCCTGATCTGAATATTTCGGATATCAACTTCTGTACGCTTCTGAAGATGAATTTTGGAATTAAGGAAATATCTCAATATGCCAATTCTACAATCAGAGCAGCTGAAGCGAGAAGATACAGGATCAATAAAAAGATGGAGCTGAAAAATCAAAATGAGCTATATATGGTACTATCATCTATTAATTAAAGGAACAGGTCGTTGTATCAAAATCCGAAGCCACAGGTGACTTCGGATGAAAACAATCTGAATTGTTTATAGTGAAAACGACTATTTAAACGATAAGGAGAGCTTTATCATATAGATGGCTGGCTTCACGTGCTTTTCATTGTTTTGTCTGGGGGACGTTTATTAATTTTCGGACATTACTTTTCCTGCAGTTTTGTTGTAAACTGTTAAATAATGTTGAACGATTAAAAAAATAAATGAAAAGCAGCTAATCTTTAAAATAAAGCCTGCGAAAGAAGCCAGAGGAGCAGCCTGATAAGAATGAAGGACATTTGGCTTATTTATACTTAATGAAAGTAGCCTGTATCTTTTTTACTTTCATGTTAGTGGTTACCGACCCACCGGTATAAGTATTGTTTTTACTTCCTTTCTTCATGTTTCCAAAATCGCTTTTCGAACTTCCCGTAACCTCTTCTGTAAGCTTCATAATAACACCGTCTGCACCTCGTGACTTGCCTAATTCAATCGCTTTTTGCTGCATAGCATCCATGGAACTGAAACCTTGATTGATTTCTGTTGTCCCCATTGTTTCATGCTCTCTTTTTACATCAGCAGCATCAAAATAAACATCTACGTTTTGTGTGGCAGCATATGTTTTCCCAAAATAGGAAGGTGCACATGATGTTGCCAGTGAAAGGGCTAAAACTCCAACGGATTGGATTAATAATGATTTTCTCATTTTTTTGATTTATAAATTGATTGTTTGTGTATATATTGGTTTATTGTCTGTAATCCTATTCCGGGCCTTCTTCTTTTTTATTGGTAATTACTTTACCCAGCATTTGATTCATAAAAGATTCGCGGTAAGTCTGCCCGATTGGTATCTGGTTTTTAGTAAATTCGAGTTGGACTAAATTTCCATGGATCATCATAATAAAAGGGACTGCAATAATGAATGATTTATGTATTCTGAGAAAATGATCACCTGGTAATTTATTTTCAAGTCCACCGATATTTAATAATGCCAGGATTTCTTCTCCATCTCTGGTATGAAAGCATACATATTTTCCTTTTCCTTCTATGTATACAATATCCTGGGTTTTAATTTTTATTAGTTTTCCTTTATATTCTGTCTTAACCATGATAAAATCGTCTTCTGCATCTTTTGTAGATAAAGAAATGATTTCCTGCGCCCGTTGTACTGCCTGTAAAAACCGTGGAAAGAAAATTGGTTTTAGCAGATAATCTACAACATTATGGTCGAATCCGTCTAAAGCATACTCTCTGAAAGCGGTAGTGAGGATGACTTTATACCTGTCATTTAGTAATGGTAGAAATTCAACTCCTGACATACCCGGCATCTGAATATCTAGAAAAATGAGATCCACTTCCGTAGTATTCAAAATTTGTAAAGCTTCTGCCGGATTCATAGCAGAACCTACAAGTTTCAGAAATGGTGTTTGCTCAATATGCAATGCAAGTAATTCTATTGCGTGCGCTTCATCATCTACGACAATACAGTTAATCATAATTTAAAGATTAATGGTTATTTCATTTAAATAATAGTTTTCATCTTCCTTAACAACAAAGGAATGCTTATCACCGTACATGAGTTGTAAACGTTGCTTCACATTGCTTAATCCTATTCCTTTTGAGGGTTCTTTGGGGCCTTTCTTTTTTTTATTGCTGACAAGGAAATAGATCTTATTTTTTGTGGCTTCCAGCTCAATGGTTACCTGGTTTTTTTCATCATTCAATTCCCCATGCTTAAAAGCGTTTTCCACCAAAGTAACCAATGCCAGAGTCGGGACATAAGATATGTAAGCTTCATCGGTTTCAATATGTTGATGATACTTTACTTTTAGCATATGATTGAACCGGATCTGATTCATTTCTATTACTTTTTTCATATGATCAATTTCCAATGCAAGAGGCACTGTTCCAAGTTCATCCCAATCATCCAGAGCATAGCTCATAATCTCTGAAAGAAGATGTACCGCATGGGCTGCCTCCGGGCTTGTTTTAAGGGTTTTTGTATAAATAAAACTTAGCGAATTGAAAATAAAATGAGGATTGATCTGATATTTTATGGCAGCAAGTTCGGCTTTTAATTTTTCCTTCTCCAGCTCTTCTTTACGCTTACGCATTTCATTGGAAGTTATTATCGTGGCAAAAAAGACGGCTATCAAAATGATAACAAGATCAAGTAATGCAGCAGTGAGAAAGAATACGTTGGGTGAAACGTAACTTGGATCTGTGGGTTTAGGGTTTTGAATCTGGAAATTCCATATGTATTCATAAATGGTCAGTATGGTAAAGAAAAGAAGCCCTTGTAAAATTGCTTTCTTCCAGTTTCTGGTTTTTATTAGAGGGATCAGTAACTGATAAATAAGAATATAGTATACAATGGTTCCCTTTACAACAGTATGAATAAAATTAATATAAAGCTGACTTCCTGTTCCGAATTGTTTCAGGGTGGTCTCCAATCCCTGTAGTCGGATCAGAAATAGAAATGCCGCCACACTCCACGTCGTATAGATCATTAGAATGATCATTATCTGCTTCCATTGTTTTTTGGCGAACGTTATCATGAATATACTTTATTTTGAGCTTTTTATAATTAGATTTTAATTAAATAGGGAAATAAGAAATATAAGTTTCCGTATTCTCTATGAAATTACAATAATTTTATTTTGACAGTGCAATATTAACTCATATACTCTTTAGCATAAAACATTATCCATCAACAATTGTATTCCCGGCATCAACAATTTGATTCGGGTTATTTTATAATCAGCAGGTATGAAAATAAAAAAGCAGAGATCAATTCTCTGCTTTTTCTTTTTGTAAAGTGTGGTTCATGGTAAGAATAATACCCAGAAGGATTATTGCAATAATTAGATACCGCCAGGAAAGATCTTTCTGTAAACTAACAGTTCCGCTTACGGAGATAATGAAACTTGTAACCGAAGTAATAATATACACCAGTCCTCCCATCAGTCCACCGGCAGTCCCTGCATTCTTACGGAAATAAAGCATACTTGTTGTGAAGAATGAAGTAAATAGAATCCCCGAACAGATATGAATAAAAAATGCAAAAGGGATCATGATATATAAACTTTCAGAAAAATAACTTATAATAATGAGTCCCGTAATGAGAGTTAATTGTAATATGATAGGTTGCAGTATTCTTGCTTTAAAGCCTAATGATACTCTTTTTTTACCGATAAACCCACCGATCATCCAGGAGAACCCAAGGATTAGTGTACAGTATCCGATAACAACAGGGGTAAAATGGAAAGTATTTTCGATAATAAAGGGACCCGTGATATTGAATAGCATAACAATCGAGTAGCTTAATCCTAAAATAATAATGCCCAGCATAAAAATACGGTTCCGGAGCATCATTTTATACAAGCTGATGTTTTCAGAAAAATTGAGTTTCTTTTTTTGTGGAAGACTTTCTCCACTAAAAAACCATTCAAATAGCAGTATGGCTCCGGCATAAAAAGCCAGAAAGTAAAAATTAGCATGCCAGTTGAATAATTTTTCCAGATATCCACCAAGAAAAGGAGCGAGAATCGGACCTAAGGACCAAACAATTGTAAAATAACTGAGATAATGTTTTACTTTTTCCGCATCATAAATATCAACAAAAATAGCCCGTGTAGCGACCACCAGCACTGATACGGCTATCCCTTGAAGGATACGGAGAAGGCAAATCAGTAAAATACTATTGGTCATGGTGATTAGAATACTTGTAATTACCAATAAAAACAATGCGATTAACTTGGGGCGATACCGGCCGATGCTATCCAAAATTCCTCCCACGAATAATTGGGAAATTCCGTAGCTCAGCAAATAGGAGGTAAGGGTAATTTGTATATCTTTTTCAGAAACATGCATTCCTTTAGCCATTGAGGGGAAGGAGGGCAGATATATATCTGTAACAAACCCCGATAATGGAATGGATATAAAAGCCATAATGGTGATCAATCTGATCCTTTGTTCAGATGCTTCTCTCAACATAATTCATCTCTTTTTTAATGATACAAAAATAAGCCGGGAATTTTTGATATCAATTTTAAAAGACAAAGAAAAAATTACAAAATTCAAAGAATTAAATCGCGTGCTTGAATTTGAGCGGCGAGGTATTTGAATATTTTTTGAAGAAATTATTAAAATGAGAGGGTTGATCGAATCCCAAAGTGTAACCGATTTCCGCAATATCCCAGTTGGTGTATTTTAAAAGGTTTTTAGATTCCTCAAACATCCTTTCCTTAATAATATGTGTGGTAGTAAGCTGGGTTACGGACTTTACAGAAGAATTCAAATGATTGACGTGTACATTAAGGCGTTCGGCAAAATCTGATGCGGTTTTCAGGGCAAGCGGATAGGCAGGAGAATCTAAAGGGAACTGTTTGTTGAGCAATTCGTCAAAAAGACGGTACAGGCGTACATTTGCCGGAAGTTCATCAGGATCAACGTCTTCTACGCGGTTTTCAAGGGCAAGATGAAGGACAGATGCCAGATGACTTTTAATGCTTCCGCAGCGAAACGGATAATTTGAATTATTGAGTTTGTACATTTGTTCAAAATACACCGTTGTCAACTGAGTCTGTTCTTCTGTCAAAAATACAATAGGCATGCTCCATTCCTTAAATAATGATGTTTTCTTAAATAGCTTGAATTCCGAACTTCCGTTAAAGAATTCCTGATTGAAAAGGCAGAAGTAGCCTTCCTGCAGATCCCCATCGCATTCCCATGAATAAGGAATATTTGGAGAGGGAAAAAACAAAGCAGGACGGTCTACATACAATTCCTGTTGTCCATATTTAAAAGTTCCTTTACCGATGATGAAGCTTATTTTGTAATAATCACGACGATTGTACGGGCTTTTGAAGCTGCAATATCTTCGCATAGAGATATTAAAGTGTGATTTCCCCAATTCAAAATCGTGAGAATCAAACATTTTTAATTGGTTTTCTCTGATATTTCTGTAATAGTCTTCAATGGTTTCCAGCCGATCGCTCATAACTTTAAAATTATAAAAATCAAAGATACGAAAACCTAACGACAGATATTGCAAGCAATGTGTATTGTGTAAAATTAGAAAGGAGGTTGAAGAAAATGCCGTCAGACTATTCTAAAATTTCCAGCAAATCTGCTTTACTGAAGCCTTGTAATTTTGATTCTTCTGTTTTTATCAGTCCTTGAGCCAGTTTACTTTTCTTTTTCTGCAGGTTCAGTATTTTTTCTTCAATCGTATGGGTGCAAACCATACGGACGGCTACTACATGTTTTGTTTGCCCTATTCTGTAACTCCTGTCAATGGCCTGGTTTTCGGCAGCCGGATTCCACCATGGGTCTACCAGATATACATAATCAGCTTCTGTAAGGTTGAGTCCTACACCACCAGCTTTTAAGCTGATGAGGAATACCCTCACATTGTCATCGGTCTGAAATCTATGAACTTTTGTACCTCTGTCCCTGGTCTGTCCTGTAAGATACTCGAAGGGAATATCTTTATTTTCAAGTTCTTTTTTGATGAGGTCCAGCATTCCTACAAATTGTGAAAATACAAGGATTTTGTGTTCTTTTGATTTATTTTCAATCTGTTCCGTTAATAATTGGATCTTTACAGCGTGATCGCCTGAGTAGCCTTCTTTAAGTAATACAGGAGAATTGCATATCTGACGGAGTTTAGTAAGACCTGTCAAAACATGCATGCTGTTTTTTAGTGTTTCATCATCTGTGGAAGCGGATATGAAATCGCGTAATTCACGCTCATAAAGGTCATAGATTTTACGTTGCTCTGCATCCATTTCACAGTAGATTACCATTTCTGTTTTTTCGGGAAGCTCTTTGGCAACCTGCTTTTTTGTTCTTCTTAAAATAAAAGGATTTATTTTTTGTTGAAGTTCAATAGTACGTTTGTTGTATTCAAACTTATCGATGGGAATGGCATACGTATCTTTAAAATATTGTTTGCTCCCCAATAATCCGGGTGAGGCGAATGAAAGCTGGCCATACAGATCAAAGGTGTTGTTCTCAACAGGCGTTCCTGTAATAACAATTCTGTTTCTGGCTTGTAAGAGACGTGCAGCTTTATATTTTTCTGAATTGGGGTTTTTAATTGTTTGTGATTCATCAAGGAAAATATAATCAAAATGAAATGTTTTAAGAAAACGGATGTCCGAAAGGAGCATTCCATAACTTGTCAATATGATATCATAATCCTGAAAAAGGTTTGTTGATTTTTCCCTGTCCGGACCATAATGCATCAATACCCTAAGAGAAGGAGCAAATTTTTCAATCTCTTCCTGCCAGTTGAACAACAGGGAAGTAGGAACGATGATCAGGTGGGTTCCGGAATGATATTTCTCTTTTCGATATAGAATAAATGCGAGGATCTGTATAGTTTTTCCTAATCCCATATCATCGGCAAGACAGCCGCCGAAATTATAATGGTCGAGTAACCCCAGCCAATTGAGGCCTTCTTTCTGATAATCTCGTAGGGTAGTTCTCAATCCTGCAGGAACGGGAATTTCAGGTGCTTTTTTCAGCACAGAGAATTGCTTGGAGTAAGAATGAATTTCAGTCTGTACCTCTTTTGATAAAACCTCTTTTTCAAACCAATCCGAAACCTCCGAAAAGCTAACTTTTGGAATTTTAAGCAACTCTCCGTCAATATCACCAATCTGAAAATACCTGTCGATCTTCTTTATCCATTCATCAGGTAAAATTCCCTGGGTGCCATCATCCAGTTGTATAAACTTTGTTTTATTACGAAGGGCCCGGTGTACCTGTTTCAAAGAAGCTTCTTTACCTCCGAAACGAACACTTAGTTTAGCATTGAACCAGTCGATACCACTTGTCACCTGGATGTTGATTTTCGCAGAGTGAGGGTTCAGTTTGTTATTTTTGAGTTCATTAAATCCAAGGATGGTTATCCCTTCATTTCTCCATGCTTCAAAAGTTCTTAAAAACCAATCGGCATCCAGAAATTTATCTTTGTACAAGTAGAAATATTCATGTCCCTCCAGTTGGTCCTGTAAATCCTCATGCTGTATCATGACAATGGATGTAAGTGCTGTTTCAGCTTCGTAATTGCGTTCAATTTTAAACAGATTTCCATTCTGATCCGTATCATATAATTGCTTCCGGGAGTATACTGCCACCTCTACGGATCCGTATTTCATTACGGGTGTGATGGAGATATAGTTGCCTTCCTGGTGAAGATAAATGATCTTTTCCATTTGGAAATCCTTTTCCTGAAGCTGTACCGGACTGGCAGTACGAATGTAGCTGTAATTGATTTGGACATGAGTCTCTAATGGAGATAAAACAGTATGTAAAAAGTGTTCATACTTTGATGCATGAATCAGCAGAATCTCATTATTGGACTTAAAAAATCTGATCACCCTAAGAAGATCAGGATTGTCAATGAGATTCAATGTATTCTGATGATAGATGAAACAATCATGGCGGATTATTACATTTTTGAAAGAAAGAGAAATATCATTAAATAGTAATTCTCCCGTAATCTCATAAAAAGGCTCTTTTTTAAACACTGTAAGCAGAATTTCGGCTTTCAGCAGATTGAGCTTTACGGGAATCAGGGATTTAGAAGAAATGGCTTCTGAAATAGTATGATCGTGGTAATAAGTATCAAGTCCCTGTGGATTCCGGATAATTAACTTCAGGGCTTCCATTTCCGTTGCGTCCGCTTCTTCATTAAATTTATTCTGAAAAGAAGCGATTGCCGTATAGAATTTGATCTCAGCAGGTTGATCCGCTTTCCAGACGAGTTGCATAGGATGAATAGGGGTCAACGGGTTTTTGATCTTACCGCTTTGGGTAGTATCAGCTTCCATTAATGAAAAATTGAGATGATTATAATACCGGTGCTTGCCAATAACCAATATTCTTTTTCTCTCAGTTTCTTGTATAGCAAGTTCCTTTAAAACCGATTGCCTCGTAGGAAGCAGATTTTGTTTAAAGCCTGGTTCATCTATCTGGAGAAGTTCCTTTATCCTGGATTGAATGTTGAGTTTTCCGTTCTGTAATTCCAACTGGAAATAAGTGTCAAGGTCAGGTTCATTTTCCAACCCGAAACTTTTAGCATGTGAAACCAATGTCCTTTGTCTTAGATTGGCATCGTAGAATATTCTGTAATTTTTCTGTTCAAGAATACAATAAATAATCTCTGCCTGATGCTCACAAAGTTTTTCTCCGTATTGATCACAAGAGCATGCCGTTACAATTGAAGAACCTACCTGGCTTACGGAAATATTTGGAAATCCTATTGTCGAAACAGATTTCGTAAAAACCCCCGAATTAATCTCCAGGGCAACAGGTTCAATATCATGGAAGTTTTTTTCTTCCATAAATTTTGCCGTTGAAGTATGCTTTAAAAGTTCATAAACTGAAAGCGTGCTGATATGGGTATTCCGTAATATATATTCTTTTGGCAGTTCCATGGTTGGGACAGGCAGATAATTTATAAAAAACGAAGGTACATAAAAACAGATAAAAAGAATTGTGTACTCTTATTATAAAATTGAAATTCCGCTTCTTTTCCTATTGAAAAATGCTTTGCAATTTTTATACAGTATTAATGATGCAAGGTCCTTGAATTTTTTATGTGATAAACCTTAATTTAAAAAGGATATTGGAAAAAATTTAGCTTTAAATTAAAAATTTCACCCGCCTTCTAAAATTTGAATTTATATTGGGTATTATAAAGGATTATTTTTTTTCAAATTTTTGTAAACTTTTTTCATCACAGTTAGGCTGGAATCACCATAAAACCTATATTTGCACCCTAAATTTTAAAATAAATGAAAGAACTAATTGAAAAAATCAACGCGGAATTTGAAGCATTCGCAACTGAAGCAAACCAACAAGCTGAAAAAGGAAACAAAGCAGCTGGAACAAGAGCTCGTAAATCAGCTTTAGAACTTAGCAAATTGTTCAAAGATTTCAGAAAAGTTTCTGTTGAGGAATCAAAAAAATAAATTTCCTAAAAGCCAGCTTTTTAAGCTGGCTTTTTTTGTGCCGGGATTTTTCTATGGATGCTTTCAGATATTCAATCTCTTTGTTTTAGCGAATTTTGAAAATATAAGCTAAATAACACTAAATTTTACCAAGGTATTGTCTTATTTCCCTTTGTGGGTATATTTGTGTAGTTAGTTGTTTTACATTAATCACCCATCATATGAAGCATTCTTATTTATATTTGATTCTTTTTTTTGGTCTTTTTTCCGCGCAAAAAGTAAAAGTCATAGATTCAGAAAACGGGAAAGCCATATTTCATGCGAGGATTGTTCTTAATAATCAGGTTGTTTACACCAATGAAGACGGCTATGCTCCACTTGGGCAGAACGCAGGAAACTTTGAAGTATCAGCTTTCGGATATCAGAAAAGAAAAGTAACCGGTTTTAATTCTTTTATCAAATTGAAACCTTCATTCAAAAATATTGAAGAGGTAAAAATGGTAAGTATAGATATAAAAAAACTTTTTAATGATATAAGAAAGAATTATGAAAAAAGATATTATAATGAGCCTTCCTTGTATAATGTGGTATTCAAAGAAAAAAGATCAGATAATGATGAACTTTGCTTTTTAGTTATTACGGAAGCTAAATTATGGAGCAAAAGTAACCATTACAATTATAATGACGGAATTCGTAAAAATTATGACAAGATTCTCCAGATGCAACTGAATAATGTTAAATACCTGAAAAATTTAAAGTCAGACAGTATTTTTTCGCCGGGGAGTAATGAATTTTCTCATGAGTATATGGGAAATTACTTTCTTAGCTTCGAACTGAACCGTACACTTAATCATATTAATAGTATTAACTCAAAATATTCAGGGAAAATAATCTCTGAAGAAGGGGATGAGCAGCTGATGACTTTTAAGGTTAAATCCGGTACGGGTATTGAGCTCATAGGAGAGCTTAAGTATAACAAGACTGATAAAGTGATTACTTATTTTGAAGTCAATTATCTGCAGACAAATTATCCGCCAATCAGAAGAAAAATGGCAGGAGGAATAGAGTATGATTACCAATTAGGGGATGCTTCACTTACTTTTGATTTTTATAAAAGAGACGGAATGTATCTGCCCGCCTTGGTAAGACTTAAAGGTGAAAAATACTCTGCTTTTTACCAGGGAAAGAAGCATGAAAGAAAATTCAGCAGAGAAATTATTTACAATACTTTTGAAAAGTCAAATAAGGAGGGACTTTCGTACAGAGTAGACTTCAGTAAAAACATCTGGGAAAATGTTCCGGTAAAAGAGGAGAAAGAAGATGCTATCATACTTTCTGCTGAGGAGCAGGCTTTTATTAATGAAAAGTAACAAATTTTGAAAAAAATTTAAACTGTTGTTTTAAGCTGTTTTTTTAATTGTTATCCATTTAATTTCTTAATTATTTTCCTATAAAGGCTTTTCTTCCTTTATTTAGTTCTCCTTTTCTTTTCAATTTTCGCTGAAATCTATATCTTTATTCCAATCAATAATGCTATGAAGATAAATACGTTTTTTGCAATGCCGGCAGTTGTTCTGGCAACGCAGTTTTCTTGGGCACAGGCTCCCGCAAAATCTCAGGAAAAGCTTAATCCTATTGTGGAAAGTTTTGTGAATGAAGCCAATAATAATTCTCAACTCGAAAATATGGCCTATGAGCTGCTTGATGGTATCGGACCCCGTTTGGTAGGAACTCCGGAAATGCTTGCCGCCAATGAATGGACAGCTAAAACACTTCGCTCATGGGGAGTAGATGCAAACCTTCAGCAATTTGGAACCTGGAAAGGGTGGCAGAGAGGAATTACCCATGTAGATATGGTATATCCCCGTGTGAAATCATTATCTGCCACACAACTTGCATGGAGCCCTGCAACTAAGAAGGCAATTGAAGCTGAGGTTATAGTACTTCCAAAGGTATCTTCCAAGGCCGAATTTGATCAGTGGTTGCCTTCTGTAAAAGGTAAAATGGTATTGATTGCGCAGTATCAGAAAATCGGACGTTCTGATGATCAGATCAAAGAATTCGCTACTCCGGAATTATATGAAAAGCTAAAGGCGGAAAAAGAACAAGCTTCCAAAGATTTCCGTGATTATGTAAAGAATATAGGATATGACAATAATACACTTCCGGAAGCTCTGGAAAAAGCGGGAGCAGCAGGGATTGCCATTTCCAACTGGACAGGAATTATGGGAGCAAACAGAATATTCGGAGCGAAAACATCTAAAATTCCCATGATTGATATTGATGTGGAAGATTATGGTATGTTGTACAGAATGGCAGAAAAGGGGGCTAAACCCAAAATAAAGCTTGAGGCCCAGTCAAAAATACTTCCTGAAGCTAAAAGCTTCAACACGATAGGAATGATCAAAGGAAAGGAAAAACCCAATGAATATGTTATTCTTTCTGCACACCTGGATTCATGGGACGGAGCGCAGGGTGCTACGGATAATGGAACCGGCACACTTACCATGCTTGAGACCATTAGGATTCTTAAAAAATACTACCCTAATAATAAAAGGACGATTGTAATCGGACTTTGGGGAAGCGAGGAGCAGGGATTGAACGGATCGAGAGGATTTGTTGCTGATAATCCGGAAATTATGAAAGGAACTCAGGCTGTTTTCAACCAGGATAATGGAACTGGCCGAGTAGTAAATATCGGAGGACAGGGATTTCTGAAATCATATGATTATATCGGGAAATGGCTGAATGCAGTTCCTAAAAATGTACGTGATAATATTAAAACCGATTTTCCGGGAATGCCGGGAGGAGGTGGATCTGATCATGCATCGTTTGTGGCAGCGGGTGTACCGGGATTCTCATTAAGTTCATTGAACTGGGGATATTTTGGATATACCTGGCATACAACGAAAGATACATATGATAAGATCGTTTTTGATGAACTTAAAAATAATGTGATTTTAACAGCTACCTTAGCTTATATGGCATCTGAAGATCCTGAGTTTACCAGCAGAGAGAGAAGGGTAATGCCGCAAGATGAAAAAGGGGAGGTTGTAAAATGGCCTGAAGCAAAGCAGCCGAGAAGAGATTCAAAGGATTATAAATAAACAATAAATGAAACCGCCACAACACTGGGGCGGTTTTTTATTTAAAAAAAGCTTTTACAATAAAAGGTTCTGATCACCCTGATATTTCAGGAGATCCCTGATTTCCGGAATTTTGCTTTCTTTTACAATATAGGTCTTACAGATCGTGTTGTTCATATGCATGCTGAAATTCACCCGCGTTCCGGTTCGCCTTCCCATGGCAATTGTTCTGGTCGTGTGTTCGGAGAAGACAGGGGAAAAGTTAGCAAGGCATAAAAGATTTCTTTGGAATGATTTTAAAAATCCGGGATAGTTTCCGTAATCATCCAGGACTTTAATTTTAAATATTTTCTTGCCTAAAGTTGTTCCCCAAGACCATTCCGTTATGGTTCCTGCAATGATAACACAGGGTATGGAAAGCAGAATGCTGATAACAATTACTTTATGAAGGAGAAAGTAGAAAATTAAACCAAAAGGAAGCATATCTATCCACTTGGCAAAAAGTCTTTCGGTCTCGTTTCCTTTATAACCTGGATTATAAGGTAAATGATACTCGTATGCATGATAAATTCTTTGGCCGGACTCGTCAAAATAACGAGTCGGCCGGTGAATGACTTTTCTTTCTTTAATTTCCGAGATTTTCAAATTAAATTCTTTATAAGATCATGCTCAGCTGAATTCTCTTTCTTACCTCGTCTACTTCTGTTACTTTTACCTGAACATGCTGATGCAGCTTCACTACCTCATTCACATCTGAAACAAAACCGTCCTTGAGCTGAGAAATATGGACTAATCCACTTTCCTTAATCCCCAGGTCAACAAAACATCCAAAGGCTGTAATATTATTAACGATTCCAGGAAGGATCATTCCTATTTTCAGGTCTTTTACACTTTTCACATTGGGGTCAAATTCAAAAATTTTGGCTGCCTTTCTGGGATCCAATCCCGGTTTTTCAAGCTCTTTTAAAATGTCCCGGATCCCAAAGATACCAATTTCTTCGCTAATATATTTTTCCGGCTGGATTAATGCAATTTTCTCTTTGTTAGCTATAAGTTCATTCAGCTTTATTCCCAGGTCTTTGGCCATTTTTTCAACGATACCGTATGCTTCCGGATGCACCGCTGAATTATCCAATGCATTTTTTCCGTTGCTTATTCTTATAAATGCCGCTGCCTGCTGAAAAGCTTTTTCTCCTAATCTGGGTACTTTTTTCAATTGTTTCCTGTCTTCAAAAGCTCCGTTTTCCGCGCGGTAATTGACAATATTTTCTGCCATTTTCTCACCAATTCCGGAAACATAGCTTAAAAGTGATTTGCTGGCTGTGTTCAGATTGATCCCTACGGAGTTTACACATTTCATAACCGTAGAATCCAGTTCGTTTTTCAATTGAGTCTGGTCTACATCATGCTGATATTGTCCAACACCAATGGACTTAGCATCAATTTTAACGAGTTCAGCTAATGGGTCTGCAAGCCTTCTGCCAATGGAAACAGCACCACGTACTGTCACATCATAGCTGGGGAACTCTTCTCTGGCAATCTTACTTGCAGAATAAACAGATGCTCCGGCTTCTGAAACAACAAAAACCTGCAACGGTTTGTCAAATGCAATTTTTTTAATAAAGAACTCTGTTTCACGGCTTGCTGTTCCGTTTCCTATTGAAATAGCTTCAATATTATAGGCGTTAACCATCGAGCGTATCTTTTTCATTGCCATTCCCGATTCATTCTGAGGTGCATGCGGATAAATGGTTTCGTTGTGCAGAAGGTCTCCTTTTTCATCAAGGCATACCACTTTACACCCGCTTTTGTATCCAGGGTCTATTGCTAATATTCTTTTTTCTCCTAAAGGAGGAGTTAATAATAGCTGGGTTAAATTTTCAGAAAAAATCTCGATCGCTTTTTTATCTGCCTTTTCTTTTGCTTCCTGTAGTGTTTCATTGGAAATGGCGGGTTCCAGTAACCTTTTATAGCTGTCTTTTATCGCCAGAGCAATTTGTTCACTACTTTCATTTTTAGATTTAATGATGGCATTTTCAATAAAATCGATTGCCTCTTCTTTATCAATTCCTATATTTACTTTTACAAAACCTTCAGATTCTGCTCGTAGCATAGCCAAAAGTCGATGGGAGGGTGTTCTGCCAAGGCTTTCTTCCCATTCAAAATACTGAGAAAATTTTTGTGCACCTTCCTCTTCTTTTTTGGCTTTAACAACTTTAGAAGATATAACTGCTTTGCGTTGAAATAAACGACGGAGATTTTTGCGGACATACATATTTTCATTGATCCATTCAGCCATGATATCCCGTGCTCCCTGCAAAGCTTCCTCCTGAGAAGAAACTAAATCGTTCATATGCCGGGAAACTACAGAATCCAGATCATGGGATTTCTGGCTCATAATGATTTTAGCCAGAGGTTCAAGTCCCTTTTCCTTCGCAGCATCGGCTTTCGTTTTTTTCCGTTTTTTATATGGAAGATAAAGATCTTCAAGTTCCTGTATGTCGAAACTATCCTGGATTCTTTGCTGAAGTTCAGACGTTAAAGAGTTTTGCTCCTCGATGGATTTGAGGATCGATTCCTTTCTTTTAATGATTTCGTCAAACTGCTTGCTGAGTTTTGAAATTTGTTCAATCTGCAATTCATCCAGATTTCCGGTCGTATCTTTTCGATATCGTGAGATGAAAGGAATGGTACAGTCTTCTGACAATAATTGTAAGGTATTCGTAATGCTTTTTTCAGGTATATTAAGCGTTTGTTGTATATAGCTGGTTGTATTCATTCTAAATTTTAGACTGCTAAAATAGGCAATTTATATGGTGAGTGAAATATCTTACACCTTACATATTTGTATGGTTTTAGGACTTTATGATGGATATCTGAAAATAAAAACTTAATTTCTTGATGTATGATAAGAGAATAAGTAATAAGGTTTTTCTACTTTTGAATTTCAGAATTAAGGAATCGATCCTGATCAGTTCAAAAACTTTTTAAAAAAATAAAATATGAAAAAAATTAGTGTTATCGCGTTAGTAGGAGTAGGATTGCTTATGGCATCATGTACTAAAGAGAAATCAGCGGAGGCTTCGGCTGCTGGCCAGGAACAGGCTGTTGCTGAGAGCAAAGGAGAAGTGCTTGCCGTAGATACAGTAGCTTCTGTGGTTAACTGGAAAGCTTACCATAAAGGAGGTTTTGCTCCACGTTGGGGAACTCTTAATGTAAAGTCAGGTGACCTTAGTGTTGAAGGAAATCAGGTTTCTGCAGGAAATTTTGTTATTGACATGACTTCTATTAAAGTGGATCCTGCTTCAGTAACTGAAAAGGACAAGAAGCCGGAAGATCTGGTAACGCATTTAAAAACTCCTGACTTCTTTAATGTAGAGAAGAATCCGGTTTCAGATTTTAAAATTACCAGTGTAACGGACCTTAAAGAAGCTCCTAAAGATGCTGTGGCAGGTGCAAATAAAACAATAAGCGGTAATCTTACGCTATTGGGAAAAACAATGAATGTAACTTTCCCAGCGAAAGTAGAAGCAACAGCTAATTCCGCTTCTATAGATGCTAAATTTACTGTAAACAGAGCTGATTGGGGAATTAAATTCGGAACTTCCGAAGCAGACCCTGCTGAATGGATGATTAGTAAAGACATTGAGATCGGCGTTAATGTGAAAGCAAAAAAATAATTTGTTAGATATACTAAATAGGGAGCTGCTATTAAGCAGCTCTTTTTTTATGTTTAACTTTTTTTAGTAATTGATAACACGGGCTCGGCATCATTTTTTCTTCTTCTTAATTAATAACACCAAAAATTTTAATATTATGTCGAAAAAAATTGCAATTCTGGCAACCCATGGTTTTGAAGAAAGTGAGTTACAATCACCAAAAGAATTTTTGGAACAACAAGGTTGGACTGCGCATATTGTAAGCCCCGATTCCGGAACCATAAAAGCATGGGCCGAAAAAGACTGGGGTAAAGAATACACTGTGGACAAAAATCTTAATGAAGCAAATGCTTCTGATTATGATGCACTGGTATTACCTGGAGGGGTGATCAACCCCGATCAGTTAAGAACAAATGACAAAGCACTCCATTTTGTACAAGATTTTTTTCAGCAGAAAAAACCTGTTGCGGCGATTTGCCATGGTCCACAAATCCTGATCAACGCAAAAGTTGTAGACGGAAAAAATATGACCTCTGTGAATTCGATAAGCGAAGATCTAAAAAATGCAGGAGCTTTGTGGGAAGATAAAGAAGTTGTAGTGGATAATGGTCTTGTTACAAGCAGAACACCGAAAGATTTGCCAGCATTTAATGCTAAGATGGTTGAGGAAATAAGAGAAGGAAAGCACGGTTAATTTATAATTTCTGATCAAATATAAGATGAGGCATAGTGGTTAAATTTTAATTACTATGCCTTATTTTTTACAAGGGTCGTACATTTGCAGGATATGATGTATTATTTATTGGCTATTAATATCGTGTGCTTTTTTATATTCGGAATCGATAAACGAAAGGCTAAAATGCATCAAAGAAGGATTTCTGAAAACACACTTTTGGCATTGGCCCTGTTTGGCGGCAGTGTAGGAGGAATATTCGGAATTTTTATCTTTAGACATAAAATTTCGAAAAAATCTTTTTTATTAAGATTTTGTGCGGTTCTTGTTATTCAGATGGTATTGGTTTATTTTTTTAGAAAATACAGATGAAGGTATGATGTAATTAACGCCTAACAGCTGGATGGTCAGGTATATGTGTACTTTGGAATAAGGAGCCAGGGAGCCCATTGCCATGTGATTTATTTTAACTTTCTCATTATGAATTTGTTAAATAATGTATAATCATACTGATTAATTAATTAAAAAACACTATTTTTGCACCCGTAAAAATCATTCATGCAAAACATTAGAAATATTGCGATTATCGCACACGTTGACCACGGGAAGACGACTTTGGTTGACAAGATTATTCATGCTACAAACATTTTCAGAGAAAATCAGGAAAGTGGAGAATTAATAATGGATAATAACGATCTTGAAAGAGAAAGAGGGATTACCATTTTATCTAAAAATATTTCTGTTACTTATAAAGACGTTAAAATTAACGTAATCGATACTCCTGGTCACGCCGATTTTGGTGGTGAAGTAGAGAGAGTTCTTAAAATGGCAGATGGTGTAATTTTGTTAGTTGATGCTTTCGAAGGGCCTATGCCACAAACAAGATTCGTATTGCAAAAAGCATTGGAATTAGGGTTAAGACCATTAGTAGTTATCAATAAAGTAGACAAACCAAACTGTCGTCCGGATGAAGTACATGATCAGGTATTTGATTTATTCTTCAACCTGGAAGCTACTGAAGAGCAATTGGATTTCCCAACCTTCTATGGATCTTCAAAACAAGGTTGGTTCAATACTTCACTAGAGCAAACGGAGGATATTTTTCCATTATTAGATGGTATCTTACAATATGTTCCTGCTCCAAAAGTATCTGAAGGTAATCTTCAAATGCAAATTACTTCTCTTGACTATTCTTCTTTCCTAGGAAGAATTGCGATCGGAAAAGTAACAAGAGGTGAGATTAAAGAATCTCAGTGGATTGGTCTTGCTCAGGCTGATGGTAAAATTGTAAAAGGAAAAGTAAAAGAATTATACGTTTTTGAAGGTTTAGGAAAGAAAAAAGTAACTGAAGTACAAGCTGGAGATATCTGTGCTGTAGTAGGTTTCGACTCTTTCCAGATTGGTGATTCTTTTGTGGATATGGAAAATCCTGAACCATTACCAAGAACTGCAATTGATGAGCCTACGTTGAACATGACGTTCTCTATTAACAATTCACCTTTCTTCGGAAAAGACGGTAAATATGTTACTTCAAATCACCTGAAAGAAAGATTAACGAAAGAATTGGAGAAAAACTTAGCATTAAGAGTTCAACAGACTGATGATGCCAATACATTCCTTGTTTTCGGTAGAGGTATTCTTCACTTATCAGTTTTGATCGAAACAATGAGAAGAGAAGGTTATGAAATGACAATCGGTCAGCCACAAGTTATCTTAAGAGAAATTGATGGTGAAAAATGTGAGCCTTATGAATCATTGGTTGTTGATGTTCCTGAAGAGTATGCTTCAAGAGTTATCGATTTGGCAACTCAAAGAAAAGGGGATCTTCACATTATGGAAACTAAAGGAGAAATGCAACATATGGAATTTGAGATTCCTTCAAGAGGTTTGATCGGATTGCGTTCTCAAATGTTAACTGCTACAGCTGGTGAAGCTATTATGGCACACCGTTTTACAGAATATAAGCCATTTAAAGGTGCTATTCCTGGAAGAAACAATGGTGTATTGATCAGCAAAACTCAAGGTCCGGCTACTGAATATTCTATTGCTAAACTTCAGGATAGAGGTAAGTTCTTTGTTGATCCGGGTGAGGAAATCTATGCAGGTATGATCATTGGTGAACAAAACAAACCAGGAGATTTAGTTGTAAACATCGTAGAAGCAAAACAGTTGAATAACATGAGAGCTTCTGGAAAAGATAAAGATACTGGTGTTGCTCCGAAAATCTTATTCTCATTAGAAGAATGTATGGAATATATCCAGGGTGATGAAGCAATCGAGGTAACTCCAAACTTCATCAGAATGAGAAAGAAAGTACTTTCTGAAGAAGAAAGAAAAAGACTGGAAAGATCTGCGAAAGCATAATGAAATTCAATATAAGTGAAAGCCTCGATTTTCGAGGCTTTTTTTATATATAAAAGTTGAATTAATTCAATTTATTATAATATTTTTAAAAAACTAAAAAAATAATTTAATGTAGTTTTGCACCCTATGAAAGTTAGTAATTTAAAATTGATCATATTGCTGGGGGTACTGGCATCTTGTGGAAGTTCCCGTACCGTTCAGAATAATACGGTAAAACCAACAAGAAATCCAAATACAGCAAATCCCGTTAAAAATATTTCAAAGCCTCCTGTGGCTAATACTAAACCAGTTCCTGTACCACCAGCCGATGAGGTTTTTAAAGTTAATCTTCCGGCTATTAACAGGGAATTCCGGGGTGCATGGATTGCCAGTGTTGCGAATATCAACTGGCCTTCAAGAAACGATTTATCTATTGATCAGCAAAAGGCCGAAGCCATCAGTATGCTGGATATGCTGAAAGATAACAACTTTAATGCTGTAATATTTCAGGTACGTCCCTCTGCGGATGCATTATACACCAGTTCTATTGAACCTTGGTCTTATTTTCTGACAGGAGAGACCGGGAGATCCCCTTATCCCAATTATGATCCGCTACAGTTCTGGATTGAAGAGTCCCACAAAAGAGGTCTGGAGCTTCATGTCTGGCTTAATCCTTACCGTGCACATCATACAAACGGAGGAGCTGTGAACAGCCTTTCTATGGCCAATAAGCTTTCTGACATTGTGGTAAGACTAAAAAACGGGATGTATTGGTTTGATCCTGCGAATCCTAAAACACAGGGACATGTTTCTAATGTGGTAAAGGATATCGTGCAGAGATATGATATAGATGCGGTGCATTTTGATGATTATTTTTATCCTTATGCAACTTATAATAAGGGCGGTGATTTCCCTGATAACGCTACTTGGAATGCATATGTAAGCAGTGGAGGAACTTTATCCCGGGCAGATTGGAGAAGAGATAATGTCAATAAATTTGTTGAAAGGATTTACAAAGAAGTTCATGCAGAAAAAAATTATGTAAAATTCGGGATCAGCCCGTTCGGAATCTGGAAACCGGGTTATCCTGCAGGAATTACAGGATCTTCTCAATATGACGAATTGTATGCTGATGCTAAATTATGGTTAAATAAAGGATGGGTAGACTATTTTTCTCCCCAACTGTACTGGCCTATTGATTCTAAAGGGCAGGGTTTTGAAGCTTTGCTGAATTGGTGGGAATCTGAAAATACAATGAAACGCCACCTATGGCCGGGATTAAATACAGTGGAAATCAGGACTTCTGATCGTCCTTCCGAGATTAAAAACCAAATAGAACTTTCCAGACAGATTCTGAAAGGTGATGCCGGTGAAATCCATTGGAGCATTGCAGGGCTTACGAGAAATCCTTCGATGTTAAGCACCCTGAGAAACGGGCCCTATAAAGAAAAAGCTTTGGTGCCAAAAAGTCCATGGATTAAAGCTGCTCCTATCTCAACCCCAACATTGTTTGTGGCCGATAACGGAAGTTTTGCTCAGGCAAGCTGGAGTAATAAAAATCTGAAAGATGTATTTCAGTGGGCATTATTTAAGCAATATAATGGCGTTTGGGAAATTGAAATTCTGACTTTAGACACACTTTCAAAAGATATTCCTAAATATAAGGATGGAAAAACTTTAAATGCAATTGCCATTAAAGCAATTGACCGGCTGGGAAATGAAAGTGATTACATGGCAAAAAAAATAAAATAATAAAAGGCTTCCAAAACTATAAAGCAAAGAATAAATGATATGTTATTGGTGCCGATACAATAAAAGCAGCTCTTGTAGAGCTGCTTTTATTTTAGAATAACTATAAATTATTAGCTTAAAATATTGTTTGCTAGTATTTTATGTTGTGATTTTAGTGTTTTTTTAAAAGAATAAGAACTTTATCGGAACCATTTTTGCAGGATTATATTCATAATCACTAAAAATAAAATATTATGAATACGAACAGACTTTCACCTGCGGTGGAAAAAGCCTTGAGCGATCAGATGAATAAAGAAATTCATGCAGCACACACTTTTCTTTCTTATGGAATATGGGCTGATGACAAAGGATACCAGGGTATTGCTAACTTTCTATACAGGCATGCGCAGGAAGAGAGAAACCATTCTATCAAATTTATGGAATATGTACTAAACAGAGGCGGAAAACCTAAAGTTGATGCCATTCCTGCGCCTCCAAGTGATCCTGAATCTCTGACTGCTTGCTTTGACGGCATTTTTAATCACGAGGTAGACAATACCACATCGATATATAAAATTGTTGATCTTGCCCTTCAGGAAAAGGATTGGGCAACTTGGAATTTTATGCAATGGTTCGTTCAGGAACAGATTGAAGAGGAAACTTTAGCTCAGAACCTGATCGATAAATTAAAAATTGCTGGTGGAGATCGTGCAACGGACGAATCTCTGTTTACATTAGATAAGACATTAGAAAAAACACCTGATGATGCTCCCTTAGCTCAGAACGCTACAGGTGCAAATCCTTAAGGTGAAAATAAAATGGAAAAAAAATCTGCCGGATTCCCGGCAGATTTTTTTATTATGAAACTCGTGTTAAAATCACTATCTTTGCAGACCTTTAAAAATAAAATAGTTTCATTATGAAATGTGGAATCGTAGGATTGCCGAACGTTGGTAAATCAACTCTGTTTAACTGTTTGAGCAATGCAAAAGCTCAATCTGCCAATTATCCTTTCTGTACTATCGAACCTAACCTGGGTACGGTATCAGTACCGGATCAAAGATTATTCGAGTTGGAAAAATTAGTAAATCCTGAAAGAGTTTTACCGGCTGTTGTGGAGATTGTAGATATTGCAGGTTTAGTAAAAGGAGCCAGCAAAGGAGAAGGTTTAGGAAACCAGTTTCTTGCAAATATCCGCGAATGTGAAGCAATTATCCATGTTTTAAGATGTTTTGATAATGGAAACATCATTCACGTAGAAGGTTCCGTAGACCCTTTGAGAGATAAAGAAATTATTGATATTGAACTTCAGCTGAAAGACCTTGAAACAGTAGGAAAAGCAGTTGATAAAGCTAAGAAATTTATCAAATCAGGAAAAAAAGAAGACATTCTTAATTATGAAACGCTGCAAAGCCTTCAGAAGTTTCTTGAAGATGGAAGAAATGCAAGAGAGTTTCCTGTAAATGATCTTACAAAACCAATTATTGACGATATTCAGCTATTAACAAAAAAACCTGTACTTTACGTTTGTAATGTAGATGAGAATTCTATTAAGAATGGAAACGAATGGGTGTCCAAAATTGATGAAATGGCTCAAAAAGAAGGATCTGAAATTGTGGTTTTGGCTGCTCAGATTGAAGCTGATATCAATGAGCTTGAAACTTTCGAAGAAAGAGAAATTTTCCTTGAAGAGCTGGGATTAGAAGAACCCGGAGTTAACAGATTAATCAGAAAAGCATATGATCTTCTCAAGCTTCAGACGTATTTTACTGCGGGTGTAAAAGAAGTAAGAGCATGGACTATCGGACAGGGATGGACTGCTCCTCAGGCAGCCGGAGTTATCCATACTGATTTTGAAAAAGGATTTATCCGTGCAGAAGTAATCAAATATAACGACTACGTACAATATGGTTCGGAATCAAAAGTAAAAGAGGCTGGAAAACTATCTGTGGAAGGAAAAGAATATATTGTTCAGGATGGTGATATTATGCACTTCAGATTCAATGTATAAAGTATAAAAGAAATATTAAAGTTATAGTAATTAAAAAACGCTTCCATTAATTTGGGAGCGTTTTTTTTTAACAAAAATGTGCATCCGTTAATAACGACATTCCTTTTGTGCGCAGCTTGGCGAAATGGTTGTACAACCGTTAGGATAATCCGGAAGCGGAGGGTCGCAGGGATAAGTAGGACATGCGATAGGCTGTTTACAGTCAAGCATTCCTCCGACGATTGTTTTTAATTCTTTTTTTGTCAGTTTTTTTGCTTTCATAAAGTCTTGGTTTTTCATATGTATTGATTGGTAATTGTTTAATAAATCAGGGTAAGAAATGATCATCCCTAAAGTGCCTGTACATTTAAAAATGCATTTTTACAGTAACTAAAGTGTTTATTAATAGTTGATCCGTTAAAATAGTATAAAACCATTCTTATGCAGAATGGTCTTATAAGAAAAGTTTTGCGGTTGGGATTATGGAAGTTCCGGACGGCACTCAGGCTCTGCACATCCCAGTGAAAAGATCCTGCAACCGTTGGTTTTCGGATCACGGCATTGCATCAGGCCTCCTGTAATTGTTCTTAGCTTTTTTTTATTTAATCTTATTCCGCTTTGTAAATTTTGTTTTTTCATGATGATCGTGTTAATGATTTAGTAATAAATATGCTTCTAATCTATTTCCTTTTATTGAATCTGAAAACATCAATTTTCAGCCTTATTGAATTAGTACAAAAAACCACTCTTTGGAAGAGTGGCTTCGTAAAAAATATCAATTTAAGGAATGTATCTGCATTGAAATTCTGCACACTGACGCCCGTAAGCGATGCATTGATTGGTATCCGGATCCACACACATTTGTAGTCCACCGGTAATTGTTCTTAACTCTTTTTTGTTTAATTTTTTTCCTTTTTGGAGATTCAGATTTTTCATATTATGATTTTAATAAATTAGTTTAAACTAAGTTATGAAAAATATTTATTGTATGTCACTATATTATGAAAAATATTTACATTAACAATAAATGATTGGAATTCAATATTTGTGTAACTTTATATATTTGAATTTTACAAATACTCAATTATGGAAAAAATAGGGCATGCTTCTCTGGAAGATTTTTATAGGGAAATGACTGCAAAGCTGGGGAAGGATATTGAAAGTATTTTTCCAAAGGGTTTGCATAAAGATATTGGTCATTTTAATGTATTTGATATTGCTCAGACCATTGAAAAGGTAAAGACAACTTCTGAAATGCCATATAACAGAAGAAAATATTATAAGATAAGCCTGATCCGGGGACGGAATAGAGCAGAATATGCAGATAAGGTTATTCCCATAAAAGAGAATGCGCTATTATTTGCAACGCCTAAGGTTCCTTATCACTGGGTTCCTGAAGATCCTAATCAATCGGGTAGCTTCTGTGTATTCACTGAAGATTTCTTTATTAAGGATAAATCTCATAATACGCTTGAAGACTTGCCTATATTTCAACCGGGAGCATTCCCCGTATTTGAAATTGATGCAGCGTTAGCAGATGAAATTGAGGTACTTTTCAGGAAAATAAAAACTGAAATTGAGTCTGATTATATTTTTAAATATGACCTGATCCGCAATTATGTACTCGAATTGATCCATTACGGACAAAAGTTACAGCCGGCTACAAAATTGTCGACCTCCAATGATGCTTCTTTACGAGTTGTTTCTTTATTTATAGAGCTATTGGAACGACAGTTTCCCATTGAATCCTACGATCAGAGAATCCAGCTTAAAACAGCAAAAGATTACGCAGACCGCCTGTCTGTGCATGTTAATTATTTAAACAAAAAACTTAAAGAAAATACAGGAAAGACTACGACGGAATTTATAGCTGACAGGCTTATCCAGGAGGCTAAAATACTATTGAAGCAAACCACCTGGAATGTTTCTGAAATATCGTATGCGTTGGGTTTTGAGGAAATTGCTCATTTTTCAAATTTCTTTAAGAGAAAAACTTCATACAATCCATTACAGTTTCGTTCCTGATTTGAATTTTGCAAATTTCAGATTGATTGAAGCAAACATCTGTGTCTCCAAATACCAGAACTTTGTCCCATTAAAAACAACGAAAAAATGAATTCAAAAACAAAAATTGCCTTAATAACCGGTGGAAGCCGTGGAATAGGAAAAAATTCAGCCTTGAGAATAGCTGAAAAAGGTCTCGATGTTATCATTACTTATAAAAGCAGTAAAGAAGAAGCTGATGCTGTAGTCAATGAGATCAAGGCATTGGGTAGAAATGCTGCTGCTTTCCAATTGGATACACGAGATGTGAAAAGTTTTGATGCCTTTATAAAAAATGTAACAGATCATCTACAGGAGCACACCGCAAGTCCGAACATTGATTATTTAATTAATAATGCCGGAACTGCTTTATATTCTCCGATTACTGAAACTACAGAAGAGCAACTGGATGATATTATAGATATCCATTTCAAAGGAGTATTTTTCCTTAGTCAGAAGTTCTTGCCTTTTATGAATGATGGAGGTGGAATTATCAATATTTCATCCGGTTTGGCAAGAGTAGCGCTTCCGGGATCGTCAGTATACGGATCTATGAAAGCAGGGGTTGAAATGCTTACAAAATATATGGCGAAAGAATTAGGTGCGAGAAAGATTAAAGCTAATGTCGTGGCGCCCGGAGCTATAGAAACCGATTTTGGAGGTGGAAGAACACGTGATAATAAAGAGGTTAATGCTTTGGTTTCAAACATCACAGCTTTAGGAAGGGCTGGACTTCCGGAAGATGTAGGTGGAGTAGTCGCTTTTTTGTGTACGGAAGATGCAGGATGGATCAGCGGTCAGAGAATCGAAGTGTCGGGAGGAATGGCGTTGTAAGATAATATCAAGGATATAATAATGAATAAAAGCAGTAGGAATCTACTGCTTTTTGCTATCTTTAATGTAGAATAATAATTGTCTGATGAACGATCTTACCGGTTATGATTAAAGAATTTTTAAGCCAGTTTCCTTACATTTTACCTGCGATTGAAATACTCTATCTTGCAGGGATCTTTTTTCTTGCGGTGAGAATTATCATGGATACCAGAAACACCAGCAAAACGTTGGCTTATCTGCTACTGATCGTCTTTTTACCCATAATAGGGATCGTGATTTACTTTGTTTTTGGTGTTAATTACAGGAAGAATAAGTTCTATACATTCAAGATTGAAAGAAACGAGGAAATCTATAACAGGATTAAAAAATATATCAAAGAAACGCATTATGAAACTCTTGGTATCAGAAAAAAAGAGCTGGAGGATTTTATAACGACCGTTAATTTTCTTTATCATGGCGGACACTCACCCCTGACCCGTAAAAACAAGGTAGAAGTATTGATTAACGGAGAGGAGAAATTTCAAAAAGTTTTTGAGGTTCTTGAAAATGCGCAACACCATATTCATCTTGAATATTATATTTACGAAAATGATGATATAGGTAATAGACTTGCGGATTTACTGGTGAGAAAATCTAGGGAAGGTGTTATTATCCGTTTTCTTTATGACGATATGGGAAGTGGTAAAATCGGAAAGAAACTGCTTGCAAGATTAAGAGAAGCCGGAGTAGAAGTTTCTCCTGTCAACAAAATTACTTTCAGGGTTCTCGCCAACAGGGTCAACTACAGAGATCACAGAAAAATTATTATTGTTGACGGAACAAAAGTTTTTACAGGTGGAATCAATGTTTCTGATAAATATATCAATCCTAACCCTACACAATATTGGCGCGATATGTATTCCTGAGCAATTGGATATTTGCAACCGAAAAAATTCCTCCTTTGTCTGAAGACTATTTCAATTATAAGGATGATGAAGAAGGAAGCACAATTATTCAGGTAGCCGCCAGTGGACCGGATACCAAGCCTTCCATCATGCTGAGTACAGCTTCTGCTATTCTTTCGGCCAAAGAAAAAGTATATATTGTTACCCCTTATTTTATTCCCGTAGAAACAGTTCTCAATGCCATCAAACAAACTGCTATTGCCGGACTTGACGTACGGCTTATGGTTCCTGAGTCCGGAGATTCTGTTGTGGTAAATGCAGCTGCTTATTCCTATTATGAGGAATTACTGGAAAGTAATGTGAGAATCTTTTTTTATAAAAAAGGGTTTATACATGCTAAAACGATGATCATAGATGATCTTTTTTCATCAGTAGGTACTGCAAATATGGATGTGAGGAGTCAGGAGCTGAATTTTGAGGTGAATACTCTTGTATTTGATAAGGAAATAAACCGGGAGATTGAGCAGGTATTTCTTCATGATATGAATGATTGCTCTGAAATTCATCTTAATGAATGGAGAAAAAGACCTAAGCTAAAGATTTTCTTTGAACATTTAGCCCGCTTGCTTTCTCCACTCATCTGACCAGGTACCTTTACCTATGTGCTATATTTTAGATAGATTTTCAATTGCCCTTTCTAACGTTTCCTCTTTTTTTGCAAAGCATAACCTGATCACGTTTTCGTTCATCTTGTTTTTGTAGAAAGAAGAGAAGGGAACACTGGCTACTTTATGGGTCACTGTCAATTCGCTGGCAAAGTCAAAATCATTTTTATCCGATATCTTATCATACTTTAAAGCCTGAAAATATGTTCCTTCACAATCAAGTAATTCGAATGAAGTAGTCGAAAGCCCTTGCCGTAGAAAATCCCTTTTTTTCTGGAAAAATTCATTCAGGTGGTTGTAATGTTCATCATCTTTCATATATTCGGCTAGCGCCAGCTGAATGGGTGTGTTCACGCTAAACACATTGAACTGATGAACTTTTCTGAATTCGTCGGTCAGGATTTTTGGAGCTGCACAATAGCCCACTTTCCAGCCTGTAACATGAAAAAGCTTTCCAAATGAAGCTATCAGAAGGCTTCTTTCCCTTAGTTCTGGATATTTGCAGATACTTAAATGCTGTTTTCCGTCGAAAACAATATTTTCATATACTTCATCACTTAAAATGAGAATCGGTGTATCTTTTACGATATGAATAAGCTCCTGAATATCGCTTTCCTTTAAGATCCTTCCCGAAGGATTATTAGGATTATTAAGAATGATCATTTTGGTTTTTTCATTAACCATTCCTTTTACAGCATTCCAATCGATCACATAATCCGGGGCCTTCATTTCAAAACGCCGGATAACTCCTCCAAAAAGTTCTACGGTCGGCTCATAACAATCATAAGCCGGTTCAAAAATAATCACTTCATCGTCTCTCTTGATGAACGTGGCTATGGCTGTAAAAATAGCCTGTGTTCCCCCTGCCGTTACTGTAATTTCTGAGTCGGGATGATAAATGGCCTGATGGCTGTTTTCAATTTTCCTGGCAATTTCTTCCTTTAATCCAATCATCCCTCCCATGGGAGCATATTGATTAAACCCTTTTTTAATGAAATTATCCACGTAATTCAGTAATTCTGGATCCGGCATAAAATCCGGAAATCCCTGAGATAAATTGATGGCTTGATTTTCATTTGCCAATTGAGTCATCTGACTGAAAATAGTAGTTCCAACATTGGAAAGCTTGGAAAGAGGAAGCTGTATCATTGACTGTATTTTATATACTTCGAATTTAATTTATTTTTTCCAATACAGAAGTATGGATATAAGAAAAGGTTACCCAATTCGATAACCCTGATGTTTATTATTTGTGATTTTATTTTTTTGAGTATATATAAAAGATTATTTTATCCATTCAAATATTTTGATTACTTGATTACTATTTTCAAAGCCATCTACAGGGAAATAGGTAAGGGTATCTTTTTTTAAAATCTGGCTCATTATTCCGGCGATGTTTTTTTTATGATCAGACATGATTTTTATATTATTTTTCTCCAATATTCTTACGATAAATTCCGAGCAATAATAGGCTTTGTTGTTTTCCTCAAACTTAAAATCAAAATTGATATTTTCTTTTTCAGATTCGCGAAGGGTCTGTTTAATATGCTTAAAACTTGCGGTATCAATATTTTTAAGTTTCCAGATAGACAAATAATTCAGGTCTTCAGGACTGATGAATTCGTCTATACTATCAATATAAAGATTGTTATTGTTTTTATTTTTGTCCACATACACATGATAAATGGTTAGGATATTATTGTTGACAAAACCAATTCCCAAATGAGAAGCATATTTATTATTGATATTAAAGTCTTTTGCGACATTTCCCAGTTTTCCTGTTGTACCTCTTTGTATTAAATAAATGGCCTCACTATTCAGTTCAATATTTTTAATTTTATATTTTAAAGAAGGGTCTTTATGAAAAGAGAAAACTGCTATTATGAGCGCAAGGCCCATAACAGCAATTAAGAAATTTATTTTTTGATAAGGAAATGCAATTCTCATAGTTTACTTAGCTCCTAGTATAGCTCCTGTTATAATACCACCAACCACACCTATTCCTGCTCCTACAAGTGCTCCAACAGGACCTGCTACTGCAAATCCAATGATACCACCGCCTACCATACCGATCATACCGCCTGTAATCCATAACGGTTGTTTACCGGTTGGAATTCCTGTAATCAGGTAATTTCCTTGTTCAGCATTGTATTTGTAGTCATTGATATTCTTAATCATTGATTTTTCATTAGCCGGAAGATTGTTATATGCTGCATTCGCCTCTAAATGAATGATTGAACCGTTATTAATTGTTATCGCTAATGATTTTGCAGCACTTGAAATATTTAATTGTTGAACAGCCTGTGCAAAAGGTACCTGCATTAAACTTACTGTTTTGTTAATAATATTATTAACCTGATCAAGTGGTAATCTTTCATCCGTTGCAATTTGAGCTTTTTCGTAAAATGTATTCAGATCCTGCTGATTTAAAACATAGCCCGGATTTTGAGCAAACTTACTTCGGATAAATTCGAATCCTGCATTTACAGCCTGAGGATCTGTAAAATAAGTACCATTGGTAAAGCTTAGAGCTGTTTTAGGTAATGATTGGGTTGATTGGTAGTTTTCATTTTGCAGGTTTGTGTTGTCTTCGCCACAAGAATTAAACATACATTGTGTAGTTGCCAGTCCGGCAAGGACCAGAAGCGTTTTTGTTTTCATAGGTTAAAGTTTTTGTTTTTTTGGTAGACTAAAAGTATCATGATAGTAAACATCCCGATACTGTGAATTTGTAAGTGTTGGTGTTTTTTTAATAAGTGTTGTTAATCGGAGGTTAACTGTAACCAACATGAAAATGAATAAAGAGCTGTTCGGATATGAACAGCTCTTTTTAAAAACTTTGGATTTTATTTTGAAATAATCAATTTTTGAGAATTTATTTTATTGGCTGATTTAATTTCAACAATATAATTCCCCTGAATAAGATGCTCAGTATTTAGTTTTATATTCTGGCGGCCGCTTTCAAGGTTTTCTGATTTTTCCAGCACTGTTTTTCCCGATGTATCAAGAACTCTTATGGAAACAGGTCCTCTTGAGGATAGATTTGTTTGAATATCCACATAGTTTTTAGCGGGGTTAGGAACCAGTCTGTACTCATTATCCATCGCTGTTAACTCTGCCTTGCCAATAGCTTTGATATCAATCTGAGGTGCTGTATTGCCAATATTAGCCTCTCTGGAAGGGACTGTTGATTTGGAATAACAGAAAGTGAAGCATCTTGTACATACCAGTAGTTTTCCTTGCTTTTCAGTAACACATATCGTATATGTACCAGGAGTGGCATAAGTATGGGTTAAAGTGGAAAAAACATAAGGAGATGTTGTTCCGTCACCCCAGTTTACAGTGTAGCTACTGCCCGGATTATTGGGTGTTGAAACAAGAATTGGATTGGTAAGAGTTAAATTCACAGTTCCTGTGTTATTACCTTGTGTACTGAATGATGTTTCAAGTTTAAAGTCTGCTGTACATCCGTCACATGATTTGATGCAAATATTGTCGAAGTATACTCTCTCGCTTGGGCTTGAAGTAATGTCTGGCGATATCATTACTGCTGTTGAATTGTTCAATACATTATTGAAGTCAGTCCATGTACCTCCCGGCATGCTCCATGTACCTTCTGAATTACTTGGAAAAGCTGAGCTCGTAGCTAAAGCTAATGGAGCACGTACCCGGACCCATCCGCTATTAGGGGTTACTGTAGCATTGGCAACAAACGTAATCGCCTGATTTCCTGAAAGAATGTAAATAGTAGGATGGAGTGGGGCATTAAAACCTCCGTCTTTTTCAAGATAAAAATCGAAATACAGACATTGTCCCAGGAATCTTTGGCCTATGTTTTTATAGTCAACAGGATTGATGAACCAGGACCCACCGGAAAGATCATCTAGTATAAGATATTGTGAACCGTCTAATGTATTGGGGCTGCCAAGGTTGTAATTGACAGCGTTGTTTACAGGATCCAGCTGCCAGTTTCCTAAAGGATTACTGGTACCGTTAAAATCAGAACAAGGAGCTTGTGCATTCATCAGAAGGCATCCAAGGAACAAATAAATCGTTAAAAAATATATTCTTATCATAATGTGCTACTGGTTTTATCAATCAAAAACCAGAAAAAACTTTAGTTATTAGTAATTTGTTTATGAACTTGTTATAAATGTATTACGATATCTGATGCCAGGGTATTGTGATTTAATAAGTGTTCCTGCTTCACTAATAAGTGTTATGTAATTTCTCTTAATTGTGATTTAGCGTCTGGATTCAAACGATATTTTACATACATATAAAATATCCCTCCATCCAAAATATTATGTTGGATGGAGGGATTTTGCTTTTTGAAAAATCGGATTAGGATTTATTCCAATTGTTCAATTTTATTTAAGAAATCATTTTTCTTACGGACGGAAACATCCAGAACAGAGTTGTCAGTCATAATCACCTGTCCTCCTTTTCCTTTGATGTATTCTTTTAAGTGGCTCAGATTGATGAGGTGTTTATGATGAATTCTGAAAAAATTATAATCGGAAAGAAAATCTTCAAATTCATGCAGTGTTTTCGATACAATAACCTTTGTTTTATCACTCATATAAAATGTAGTGTAGCTGGAATCCGCTTCGCAACGAACAATATCTGCGATATTTGTAAGCTTGAATCCCTGCATAGTAGGTAGGCTTATTTTATTCTGGTGAACAGCCGGTGTAGAAGTTCTGTTCTTTTTGTTGATTTCCAGAGCTTTATTTACAGCGATAATAAAATCCATCTTTTTGATAGGTTTCAGAAGGTAATCCGTTGCTCCATTTTTTATGGCCTGGATCGCAAAATGTTCAAAGGCGGTAATAAATATGATCTGCGAGCTGATCTCCTTGAATTTTGAAAGCAAATCGAATGCGGTACCGTCTTTTAGCTGGATATCTAAAAATAAGATATCCGGAGCGTTTTTCAGAAGATTAACATAGGCTTCTTCTACGCTTGAGGCCTGAAACGAAATCTGTATATCCGGAAACTCATTCTTCAGCAGGAGAGAAATATAATCTCTTCCGTCTTGTTCATCATCAATGATGCAGGCTTGTATTTTGGTTTTCATAGGGGGGCATATATAGTTTAATTTGTGTACCTTGTTTTCCGTCCTTTTCGGAGAGATTATTCAGCTCCAACGTTATATCAGTCTCAAAAAGCTGCCTGAATGTTTCAATCCTTTTTTGAGATAATTTCACTCCGAAAGAATTGGCTTTTGCAGATTCCGGTCTTTTTTCCATTCCCACGCCATTATCCTCAATAGTAATACAAAGAAGTGAATCGGTATAATCAAATGTAATCCTGATATTTCCTTTTCGATCCTTTAAACCGGAAACACCATGTTTTATGGCATTTTCTACAAACGGCTGTATCAGTAATGATGGGATCATCCAGTTTTCATCTGTATTTTTTGAACGTGTTATGGTGTAGTCGAACTGATCCTTTAAACGTAATTTTTCCATATTCAGATATAGAGAAAGGTATTCAATTTCCTCTTTGATCTGCATAAATGTCTTTTCAGAATAGTGTAACGTTTTTCGTATCATCTGAGCAAATATGTTTAAATAGTTTTCAGTTTCCGCATAATCTTTTTTGTAGAGCAAAAACTGAATAGAATTGAGACAGTTATAAATGAAATGTGGATTTATTTGTGCCTTGATGGCCTGTAACTCAAGTTCGGCAATCTTCTTTTCATAATAAAGCGTTTCGAGTTTTTTGTTTCTTTTTCTCTGAAAGTAAATAGTAACCACCACAAAAATAAGTGAGCATCCTATTATAATGATGAAGAATTTAAACCACCAGGTTTGCCAGAATTTGGGCTTAATTTCAAATGCTATTGACGAAAATGTATAGGATCGTTTTCCATTATAACCGAGCCCGAAAACTTTAAAAGTATATTTCCCCGGCGGAATTGAATTAAACATGATTTTAGATGAATTGCTTATTTGCCATTCGTCGGTCAGACCTTCGACTTTATACTTGAATTTGATCATACCCTGAGAGATATAATCCGGAAAGCTGAGGTCAAAAGTTATTGTGTTGTCAGGTGTTTGCCCTTTAATTTCCTGATTGAGATCAAATATCTCTTTATCCCCTACGGTTACAGAATTAATGACTACTTTTTTATTGATAAACTTCTGCTGGGTTAACAAGTTGTGAATAGGTAAGATACCCAGCCCTTTTGAAGTTCCGGCATAAATGGTGTCGTCTTTTATAACGCATCCGGCGACTACGTTAGAGGGAAGCCCATCGGTTTGTGTGAAATTATCGATGGCCAGTTTTTTCCCTTTTATTTCTATCCTGCTCAAACCGGAGTTGGTACTCGCCCAGAAAACGTTTTCATTTTCAACTTCGATTTTTTTTATCTGGTCTGTGGACAGACCATCTTTTTCAGTGATTCTTTTGAGGATCTTTTTGTTATTAAAAATCAGGACTCCATTGAGATTGGTTGAGCCTACATATACATCAGGCTTAAGTTTTTTGATATCTTTGAAGTAATATCCCTCAATAAATAGTTTTCTTTTATTTGTTTTTACATTCATTTTATACACATCCTTAAAACTTCCAACAAAGACACTATCTTTGTCGTAGCGTAGGGCTGTATAGGCTCTTTCATTAAACAGGTCAGATTTGGCCCCGGTAATGAAATTATAAAGTGTAAGACCCTGGGAAGTACAGAGGAGTATTGAACTGTCATTATAAGGGATTATATTTTTTAAGCTATAATCACCAATGGTTGTAATTTTTTTATTATCGGTATTGTATTGGTACGTTCTTAAACTAAGCCCCAGTATAACACTATTCCCTTTTGAAAACAGGGCCTTTGTTTCAATTTTCCTATTTTTTTCAAGGGATACATCAATGATGGTATTCGATTTTAAAATGCCGAATTTTGCCTCATTGTACCCCATGATAATGTTTTTACCACTTTTTCCGATAGCTGTAATGTAGGAAGAATTATTCTTTACAGGAAGATGGATATAATTGTTGAAAAACTTATCTGTAATAAAGTAAATACCATTGTTTCTGGTGGAAAACCAGATGTTTTTATCCTTGTCTACGAGGATATGATTCATGACAAAATCATTCATGATCTTCATGGGCCGGGATAGGTTCCCATCCTGTAAAGTATTTTTGTAATAAAGAACTCCTCCTTTATCTAAACATACCCACAATCTGTCGTTACGGTCAATAACAAGCTGATGGATCGGTTCTCCAACAGAAAACGACTGCGTTTTAATGAATTCAAATTTGTTTTTTCGTTTGAAGATATCAATAGTATTTCCACGGTAAGCAACTAAGAAGTCCCCCTTTCTGTAGATGGCACTTTTTGGTAATGAAATATTGCATAGTATTTTCTTTCTTGTGAGGATATCATATGCTATAACTTTTTGGGTATCATCTGTAAGGTAAAGCAGGTGGTTGGCCACATCCATACTGAATATATAAGGATTACGACCCACTAAGGGAAAACCTGCATGTAAGGAAAGAGGAATTGTTGTTACTTTTCCACGTCTGTATATATAGATATCTTTTGGATTGTTGGCTGTATATATACAAACTGAATCTCCACTGCTGTAAGTATGGGAAGTGTCACGGAATTTAAGTTTCCTAAGCTCTTTGTTATCATCCGGATTGATGATTTTGCCATTTTTCAGATAGGCAAAATCACTCAGGTAGGTTACGATGAAAATCTCACCATTAGATAGAGGGTTGCACCCAAGGATATCAATGTTTTTAAGCCCGCTTTTTTTATTGTATTGTTTAAATTCCTTACCATCAAACCTGAAAAGTCCATTATCGCTACCAATCCAGATAAGTCCTTTGTCATCCTGACTCATAGAATAGGTATAAGAGCTATTCAACCCGTCTTTCTCACTATAATTTACCAATCCCGGGATTTGAGAAAATGAAAGAAATGGAAAAAATAGTATTACTAAAAATAGAAGAAAATCACGTAGGTTTTTCACTTGATCTTGAATAATGATGTAAATATAAAATTTGCTTGATAATAATGCAAAACATATTACATAATATTGAAAAAAATGAATTAGAAAAATTCGGATAATTTTAAGCATTTTCGTACTTTTGTGTGTTTGCTGAAATAACTTATGTCACAAGAAATAAATCCAATCTATTCAGAAGATAATATCAGAACCCTCGATTGGCAGGAACATATTCGTTTGCGTCCCGGTATGTACATCGGAAAGCTTGGAGATGGTTCTTCCGCCGATGATGGTATTTACATTTTACTTAAAGAAATTCTGGACAACTCTATCGATGAGTTCAGGATGAAATCGGGTAAGAGAATTGAAATAAAAGTAGATGACGGAAAGGTAACGATTCGTGATTTTGGCCGGGGTATTCCACTTGGGAAAGTGGTGGATGCCGTTTCCAAAATGAATACCGGAGGTAAATACGACAGTAAGGCCTTTAAAAAGTCCGTAGGATTGAATGGTGTTGGTACAAAAGCGGTTAATGCGCTTTCTGATTATTTCAGAGTAAGATCTTTCCGCGACGGAAGAATGAAGGTTGCGGAATTTTCACGTGGAATCATTTCGGAAAACCATGAGGAAAAAGATACTTCGGACAGGAACGGTACTGAAATTTCGTTTATACCCGATGGAGAAATCTTTCTTCATTTCAAATACAGAAAAGAGTATATCGAAAGAATGCTCCGGAACTATGCATATCTGAATCCGGGACTGAAGATCATTTTTAACGGGGAAACCTATTATTCAGAAAATGGACTTAAAGATCTGCTAGAAGAAGAACTGGAAAGCGAAATTCTATATCCGATCGTACACCTGATGGATAATGATATTGAAGTAGCTATTACGCATTCGGATAAATCACAGACTGAAACCTATTTTTCTTTTGTGAACGGGCAGAATACAACGCAGGGAGGTACCCACCTTAATGCTTTCCGTGAAGCATATGTGAAAACAATCCGTGAGTTTTTCAACAAAAACTTTGATGCTTCGGATATCAGAAAATCAATCATTGCTGCCATTTCAATTAATGTAGAAGAACCTGTTTTTGAATCCCAGACCAAAACAAAATTAGGATCTAATGATATGGGCCCTAATGGTCCCACTGTAAGAACCTTTATCATTGATTTCTTAAAAAGCAAACTGGATAATTTCCTGCACAGAAACCCTGAGATTGCAGAAGCCATTCAACGGAAAATTTTAATTTCCGAAAGAGAGCGAAAGGAACTTTCGGGAATTCAGAAACTGGCAAGAGAGCGGGCGAAAAAAGTATCGCTTCATAATAAAAAACTGCGTGATTGCCGTCAACATTATAATGATCAGAAGGCAGAAAGAAAAGGGGATACACAGATCTTTATTACCGAGGGAGATTCCGCATCGGGATCCATCACGAAATCAAGAGACGTAGAAACGCAGGCTGTATTCTCACTGAAAGGGAAACCATTGAACTGCTACGGACTGACCAAGAAAGTAGTGTATGAAAATGAAGAATTCAATTTATTGCAGGCCGCTTTAAATATTGAGGAAAGTCTTGAAGATCTGCGATACAATCAGGTTATTATTGCAACTGATGCGGATGTCGATGGAATGCACATCCGTCTTTTAATGATTACATTCTTCCTGCAGTTTTTCCCGGACCTGATCAAGAACGGGCATCTTTATATCCTTCAGACACCTTTATTCAGGGTGAGAAATAAAAAAGAAACCCGGTATTGTTATACGGAAATGGAAAGGGTAAAGGCTTTGAATGAACTAGGAAAAAACCCTGAAATTACACGATTTAAAGGGCTTGGAGAGATTTCTCCCGATGAGTTTAAACATTTTATAGGTAAAGATATCCGCCTGGAGCCTGTAGTTGTTGGAAAAGATCAGACCATAGAACAGCTTTTAGAGTTTTATATGGGTAAAAATACACCGGACAGGCAGGTTTTCATTCTTGAAAATCTTGTTGTAGAAGACGGGGATATTGATAGCAGAGAACTAATAAGCGAAGTAGAAAGTTAAATAGATCCCTCCAAAAAACTTTTTTGTTATAATTAATCTTTAAAAAACTTAAATGGCATAACCTTTAAACTTAAACACAAATAACAATGAGATTAAGTAACCGTAATAAAGCACCGGGCTACAACTTTATTAATACCCTCTTAATAATGTTTTTAATAGCCGGAATTGTGTCCTTCTTTTTAGAAGAATATAAATTTAATATTTTAGGAACAGAAAGCTATCTGCTGATTATTGTACCGGTAATTATGTTATTAGCTTTCCATCTTACCGGAAGACAAATATTTGAGTATGATAGTGATGGAGAGGCTCTCAATTTCAAAAACAGGAACATCATTCCATTTTTAGATAAACCTTTAAGTGATGAATTTCCAAAATACAAATTAATAAAATACGAGATCGTCAATTTACTCTTTGTAAAAAGATTATATATTACAATTTCAAGTAAGAATAGTGGGTCAACCATGTTGAAATACGAAATTTCTTACCTGACGACAAAAGAAGTAAATGATTTGAAATTCTCTTTAAATAAAGTAGTAAAAGCGAATAACGAGAAAAACGTTAAAAACGAATAATGACAGAAGAAAATTCACATGAAGGCGAAAGCCTGAAGAAAGTTTCCGGACTTTATAAAGACTGGTTTCTGGACTATGCTTCTTACGTGATTTTAGATAGAGCGATTCCATCGGTCTACGATGGATTAAAACCCGTTCAGCGAAGAATTATGCATTCCATGCGTGAGCTGGAGGACGGGCGGTACAATAAGGTAGCGAACATTGTAGGAAATACAATGAAATATCACCCCCACGGGGACGCTTCTATTACTGATGCCATGGTACAGATCGGGCAGAAAGAGCTTCTGATTGACACTCAGGGAAACTGGGGGAATGTCTTTACCGGAGATTCGGCTGCAGCAGCAAGGTATATTGAAGCCAGATTAACCCCTTTTGCACTGGAGGTAGTTTTCAATCCTAAGACAACGGAGTGGGCAAAATCTTACGATGGACGAAATAACGAGCCTATAGATCTTCCCGTAAAGTTCCCTTTACTTTTAACGCAGGGAGTAGAAGGGATTGGTGTAGGATTATCCACGAAGATACTTCCTCACAACTTTAATGAACTGATCAATGCTTCAGTAGCTCACCTTAAAGGAAAAAAGTTTGAACTTTTCCCAGATTTCCTTACAGCAGGGTATCTGGACGTTTCTGAATACAACGACGGACAAAGAGGTGGTAAAGTACGTGCAAGAGCCAAAATTACACAGACCGATAAACATACTTTGGTTATCTCTGAACTTCCCTTTTCCAAAACAACCAGTGATCTGATAGATTCTATCCTAAAGGCTAATGAAAAAGGTAAGATCAAGATTAAAAAAATTGAAGACAATACGTCCGATACCGTAGAAATTCTGATCCATCTCCATAATGACGTATCACCGGATAAAACAATTGATGCGTTATATGCCTTCACAGATTGTCAGGTAACAATTTCTCCGAATGCGTGTGTAATTGTGGGGGATAAACCAATGTTCCTGAGTGTTTCTGAAATCCTGAGAATGAATACGGATCATACCGTTTCATTGCTGAAAAAAGAACTGGAGATTGAACTTCACGAACTTCAGGAAAGCTGGCATTTTTCTTCATTGGAAAGGATTTTCATCGAAAACAGAATCTATCACGATATTGAAGAAGTAAAGACATGGGAAGAGGTAATCAAAACTATTGATGCAGGATTAAAACCACATACCAAGCATCTTTTGAGAGCCGTAACTGAGGAAGATATTCTGAAGCTGACAGAGATCAGAATCAAGAGAATTTCCAGGTTCGACTTAGATAAATTTAAAGAAAATATTGCTGCTCTTGAAGGTAAGATAGAGCAGGTTAAACATAATCTTGCTAATCTTATCGCTTATGCTATCGAGTATTATTTAAATATTCAGAAGAAGTACGGTAAAGAAAAGCAGAGAAGAACCGAATTAAGAATTTTCGATACCATTGATGCTACAAAAGTAGCCGTGGCTAACGAAAAATTCTATGTAAACCGTGAAGAAGGATTTATAGGAACCTCATTGAGAAAAGATGAATACCTGTTCGATTGCTCCGATATCGATGATATTATAACTTTTAGAAAAGACGGAAGTATGAAGATCGTCAAAGTAGAGGCAAAAACCTTTATCGGAAAAGATCTCCTGCATGTGGCTGTCTGGAAGAAAAACGACAAGAGAACAGTGTATAATATGATCTACCGTGAAGGTAAAGAAGGTCCGTATTATATGAAACGTTTCTCCGTGACGGCGGTGACAAGAAATACAGATTATCCTCTGGCATCTGATAAAAAAGGCTCCGAAGTGCTTTATTTTTCCGCTAATCCGAATGGAGAAGCTGAAACGGTTACTGTTCTCTTGAAACCGAATCCAAGAATCAGAAAAAATAAGATGGATATCGATTTTTCTGAATTGGCAATTAAAGGCCGTGATTCCAAAGGAAACCTGGTGACTAAATACTCCGTGAAAAAAGTAGATCTTAAGGAAGAAGGTATTTCAACCCTGGCTCCAAGAAGAATCTGGTTTGATGATACGGTACGAAGATTAAATGCTGATGGCAGGGGTACTTTGTTAGGGAATTTTAAAGGAGATGATAAAATCCTGACGATTAATTCCAATGGAGAGGCAAAGCTGGTAAGTTTTGACCTTGGAAACCGTTTTGACGATGATTACCTGATCCTTGAAAAATGGCGGCCGCAGCAGCCTGTAACCTGTATTTATTATGACGGGGAAAAAGAGATGTATTTTATTAAAAGATTCCTTCTCGAAAATAATACCAATCCTCAGAATTTCATGCCTTCGGAGCATAGCAAATCCTTTATTGAGAATGTGATAGTAGCCAACGGATCTACTGCAGAAATCATTTTTTCAAAAGATAAAGGAAAAGAACGTGATCCCGAAACCATAAATATTGATGATTTTATTATGGTGAAAGGTATAAAAGCAATCGGAAATCAATTTACCAAATTCAAGGTAAAAGCGATAAATATTACGGTTCCGGAGATTGAAGAAGAGGAACCGGAAGTATATGAAGAGCCTGAACATACTGAAGGCACTGATGAAGACGGTGGGGTTATCGGTGACCTTTTTGAAGGAGATACTGATAGTGACGAAAATTAAATTTTAAATTAATCATGAATATCTTATTATTAGTTATTATAGCTACCAGTATTATCAGCTTTATTGCTTTTAATAATCATGGTATTTTCGAAAAGTATAAATTTAATGTAGGAGCTATTCAAAACAGGAAAGAGTACATCCGTCTCCTTTCTGCAGGTTTCCTTCATGCAGATTTAATGCATCTTCTGTTTAATATGATGACTCTTTATTTCTTTGGGCCTATCGTAATGGAAGGTTTTGGAAATCTGGGTTTCATAATTGTATACTTTGGTTCTATACTGCTCGGAAACATGTTTTCCCTCTTTATCTATCAGAAGCAGCCATGGTATTCTGCTATTGGAGCGAGTGGAGGGGTTTCAGGGATATTATTTGCCGGCATTGCACTTATTCCTGATCTTAAAATATATATATTCTTTATTCCTATCGGAATTCCGGGCTATATTTTCGGGCTTCTTTATTTCAGCTATTCCGTCTATATGATGCTTAATCCCAGACAACATGATAATATAGGTCATGCAGCGCATCTTGGCGGAGCCTTTTTCGGTTTGCTATATGCGGTGATCAATCAGCCTGAAAGAGCAATGGATAACGGTTTGTATATTGGAATTATGGCGATTCCGCTCCTGTACTTAAGCTATGAAATTTTTGTCAGGAAAAGAATAGGATAAAAAACCTATCTTTAAATAAAATATCAAAACCAATGAATACAATAGAGTTGAATCGTTTTATCGTCATACTTATCTATGGTTCATTGGTTTTGCTTTCTTTGTTAAAACTGGCCAATCCCCTTAAAGTTAATCGAAAAGCCAACCTATGGTTTGGTTTGTTTCTTTTTTTGTGGTCTACGTACTGGCTGGATGAAATTTGGTCACTGATCAAAGTTTCTCCGATAGAAATTCATTCCATTCTTTTTGTTCAGTTCGTTCAGTTTTTTACACCCATTATGTTTTATTTCAGTGTTTTATTTTTTACAAATCCTTCATTTAAGTTTAAGAGGTCGGACGTAAAATATGCTGTTTTACCTGTTATTTTTCTGATCAATTTGTTGTTACAACGTTACGGAAACTTTGAAAACCAATCTTTTTTTGAGTTTACATTTATAGGATTGATATTATTCCAGGCGGTATTTTATACAGGGCTTTCTTATTTTACCATACGGAAACATCAAAAGAGAATTCAGCAATTCTCTGCTAATACGGAAGGGATCAATCTTAATTGGCTGGAGTATATTATTCTCATTCTTTTGATTATCAATATCGTATATGTTATCTACAATCTTTTCTATGATTCTACATCATTAAATGCTTTCATCAATATAGCTTTTCTTTTAGTGGTTTATTTTGTAGCGTATTACTCGCTGAAGCAAAAAGAAATTTATCCTGTTGAGGAAAAACAACGGGATGAGCTCATATCCATTAATGATGAAGCAGAAAATGAAGAAATCAAACGAAAGCTCATTTCTGATGAAGAACTATCCCGGCTTAAAACAAAGCTCGAAAATGTAATGGAAAAAGAAAAGCTTTACCTGGATAGTGAGCTGAATTTAATTAAGCTTGCAGAACACTTGTCTGTTTCTACTCATCATTTATCGTATGTGATCAATAGCGGCTTTCAAAAAAACTTTTTTCAGTTCATTAATGAATATAGAATAGAGCATGCTAAAAAGTTGCTGAAAAATAATGACGCCAATAAGCTTTCCATTTTAGGGATTGCTTTCGAATCCGGATTTAATTCCAAGACCTCATTTAATACCACCTTCAAAAAATTCACTGATCAGACCCCTTCTGAGTTTAAAAAATAAGTTCAGGTTTATAAATTTTAACCTTTTTTACTTTTATTATATTGATTTTAAGTTGTTTATGATTTGTGCTTAAATGTGTTCAGTCATATAAGATGGAACAGAAAAGGATCTTCATAAAGATACATTTGTACCATAATTTTTATCATGGATACTAAAGAATCATTTGCTGTTGTAACGGGAGCAAGTCAGGGATTAGGCAAGGCGTTTGTCGAGAATCTGGCTAAAAAGAAGATCAATGTTATTCTTATCAGTCTGCCTGGTCAGAATGTGGCTTATTTAAGTGAAAAAATAGCAGAAACCTATGATGTAAAAACCCATTATTATGAAATTGATCTTTCAATAAATGAAAATGTAATGTACATAACAGAGAAGCTGAACAGGTCTTTTAATATTCATATTTTAATTAATAATGCCGGTCTGGGAGGAACCCGAAAATTTGTGGATGCTACGCCTGATTATATCAATACGATATTACAGGTCAATGTTATGGCTACTTCTTTAATGACCCATCAGCTGTTGCCTAATCTTTTGAAACAACCCAAAGCTTATATTTTAAATGTTTCCAGCATGGCTGCATTTTCACCGATTGGTTTTAAAACGGTTTATCCCGCCTCCAAAACATTTATCCATTCCTTTTCCAGGGGATTACATGAGGAACTAAAAGATACCAATGTTTTTGTGAGTGTTGTGAATCCGGGAGCAATGAAAACCAATAAAGATGTCTGCGAAAGAATTGAAAAACAGGGTTTTTTAGGAAAGCTGACTTTGCTTGATCCTAATAAGGTGGCTGCACGATGTGTCAACCAGCTATTCAAAAGAGATTCTGTCATCATGGTTAATCCTATAAGTTGGCTGGTAATGAAGATATTGCCCATCTGGATTAAATTACCTTTGATGACGAACGCAATAAAAAAAGAAATAGAAGCATGAAAAAAGTTTTTGTTACAGGTAGTACCGGGCTTTTAGGAACTCATGTTGTTAAAAAATTATTAAGAGATGGTTATTTTGTTATTGCTTTGGTGCGGCAGAAAAGTCGCTATTATGGTCAGGAAGATGAAAACCTCCGGTTAGTTGAGGGAAGTTTGTTTTCTGATGTTTCCTCGCATCTTAAACTGGTGGATTTCGTCATTCATATTGCTGCTGAAACTGGGCAGGATCTGCTTTCCTATGAGGAATACAGAAAAACAAATTATGATGCCGTGGTTCATTTGTTTTCACAGTCAGTTGAAGCCAGGGTTAAAAAGTTCTTATTTGTAAGTACTGCGAATACGATGGGATATGGGAATCTTGACGAATTAGGTCATGAAAGCTCTGGTCAAAAATATCCCTTCACAAAATCTTATTACGCTCAAAGTAAATCAGAAGCTGAGGGTTTTCTTTTCCGAAACAACAAAACCACTGAAGTTGTTATTCTAAATCCGACGTTTATGATCGGGCCTTATGACTGGAAGCCCAGCTCGGGGAAAATTATTTATTGGGTATGGAAGAAAAATCTGGTTTTTTACCCATCCGGAGGAAAGAATTTTGTTCATGTGGAAGACGTTGCCTCTGGAATCGTTAATGCCATCGAAAGGGGAAAAAATGGAGAGCGGTATCTTTTAGGGCATGAGAATTTAAAATATAAAGACTTCTTTAAAAAAGTAAATCTGATTACCCATCAAAACCCTTTATTGCTTCCACTTCCGGATTTCATTCTGATACTTTTGGGAATAACAGGGGATTTACTAAGATGGCTGAATGTAAAGACGAATCTAAGCTCACCCAACATGAAAGCTTTGAGAATAGATAATTATTATACCAACTGCAAGTCAATAAAACAATTAAACCTGGAATACCAGTCCGTAGATAAAGCAATTGCCGATGCGATAGATTTTTTTCAGAATAAAGAATATACTACTTTGAAAACTTCTCCAAAGCCTCTTTCAACGTTTCAACAAAATTAATATGCCTGGTTTTATTGCTTTCAAAAATAAAATCTTTCATACTTTTACTTTCATATTGACTAAAATCTCCTATAATGGCTAATCCCATTCTGTAATTGGAGAACTTCTGGAGAATATCGCCGGCAATTTTAGTCTTGAGGTCAAAGAATTCCGGGGTTATATTTTTCTCATAGATAATCACCTTATCAAACCCCTGATAGTAGGCGTTACCTAATAGATCGATACCGTCCTGAGCCGATTGTATAATCGCGTTATCGGAAATCACTTCCGCTACTTTGATACCATTGACCTGGTGAGTTTTAAATTCCCTGATTATTTAATTTTTGACGTAAAAATTTGCTTATTGATGTAAAGGAAAACAAGTATTATGCTAAATATTGTTTCGTTTAAAAAATATCAGTGACCAGGAAAGTGTCTGTCCTTATTCGTATTTTCAGGGTTGATTAAAGATTTATTGCAATAAGTTGCTGCTTCAAACTCCTGTATATTAATAGACAGAATAGGTATATCCGGAAACATCAGATTCAGCCGTTCTATTATTTGTCTGGATAAGCTGGCCTTTTGTTCTATTGTTCTTCCTGCCATAATATTTCCGAAAATATGGATAAAGCTTTCCTTTCCATCATCCATCTTATAATATTTAAAAGGCTTTAATCTCACTTTGATATCTCCTTTTGCAAAAAGTCCGGAGTTTTCTGCAGTCTCGTAAACTGCATTCATTATTTCACCGGGAGATTTCTGATCTAAAATATTTTCTGAGCAATCTATGATAAAATGTGGCATGGTTATTTGAAATTTGAGCTAAAGATACAGAACTTAAAACCGAAAATAACGGAATCCTATCTTTTTCCCGTTATAAACCTGTCATTTCCAGACAAATCTTTTACAAGATGAGCCTCCGAAAAGAAAGAATAAAGCTCCAGGGTTTCTGCCCCTAATTTTTGATTAATTTCTAAAAATAACAATCCGTTTCCGTTCAGGTTCTTTTTCGAGTCTTCAGCGATTTTCCTGTAGAAGATCAAAGCATCAGAAGTAGGAGAGAAGAGTGCCATTTGTGGTTCAAATCCTTTCACAGAGTATTCAATTTCAACTTCTTCTTCAATCCCGATGTAAGGAGGATTGGAAATAATGACATCATAATTTTCAGTAAGCTTAAAATTCAGATAGTCACCATACATAAAACGAGCATCCAGCCCATGAAAAACAGCATTTCTTCTTGCTGTTTCTAAAGCTGCTTCTGAAAAGTCTATAGATGAAACATCGGCATCCGGAAAATGTTTTTTAAGAACCAAAGGAATAACTCCGCTTCCTGTACCAATATCAAGAATCTTAAGATCTTTCTGTTCAGAAAACGAACTTTGGATTGTATCAATGGCTATCTCAAGCAGTTCTTCTGTTTCGGGGCGTGGTATTAAAACATTTTCGTTCACAAAAAATGTCATCCCGTAAAATTCCGTTTCACCTAGGATATGTTGGTAAGGTTTACCGGTTTTTAGCTCTGCGGTTATTTTCTGAAGCTCCTTTTCATCATCAGATAGCAACTCCTGATGAGAAAACCGTCTTTGCTGGAATTGATCCAATCCGATTAATTTTTCAACAAAAACAGAAAACAGGAAAGCACTTTCAGATGCTGTATACAGATCACTCAGCTCTTTTTTGAAATGGATTTTAAATTCTGAAATTGTCATTTATCTTGTAAAAACCAATTTGGTATCTGTAGATTTTTCTTCGTCGATCATATAACCTTCATAATTAAAGGCTTTAATATCGTCCAGCGTTTGGGCATTGGTTTCAGCACAGAATCTTACAACAAGACCTCTGGCGTGTTTGGTATACACAACAATCGTTTTTAATTTTCCGTCCTTTAATTCATAAAAATCGAAATCAATTACTTTATGGTTAAGTTTTTTCCGGTCAATTACTTTTCCATATTCATTACTTGCCAGTTGAAGCAGAATCTCATTTTTCTTCATTTCTGAGTTCAGCTGATCTGTAATTTTCTCTCTCCAGAACTCATATAGATTTTTGTATTGATCAAATTCAAAATGACGGCCCATTTCAAGTCGGTACAACATAACTTTATCAGAAGGTTTTAACAAGCCATAAAGACCTGAAAGCATTCTGTAATTTTTCTGCAGATAATCCACGGCACTTTTATCCAGGGTTTTGGCATCAAGCCCTCTGTATACTTCTCCGGTGAACGCAAACATAGCCGGTGCAGATTCTTTAGGCTTTGGATTTGCTTTCCAGTTTTGATTTCTTTCCCAGTTTTCATCTGCCAGCTTAGGAGAGATCTCCATGAGTTCGGAAAGATACTTAGGTGATTTATGTTTTAAAAATGATTGTATAAATTCTGCCTCTTCAATGAATTTCGGGGTAGTGGATCTCAACAGGTCAGTTGAATTTTCTACGTTCATTAATTTAGCCGGTGATGTAATGATTTTCATAAAATAATATAATAAGAACCTCAGTGAGAGGTATATAATAAACAATATATATTTAATGTTGGATAATAATCGTTATTGGGGAAATCCGGAAATATATCCCATTTTTAGTTTCTTCCTAACCTCTAACCTCTAATTTCTAACTTCTATTTAGAAAACTTATATAATCCCTTTTCCCTGTCTGATTACTTCAGGTTCTCCGGAAGTAAGATCTACAATAGTGGAAGCTACATTGTCTCCGTATCCTGAATCTATAACAATATCCACCAGATGATCATATTTTTCAGCGATGAGTTCCGGATCGGTAGAGTATTCGATCACTTCATCTTCATCCCTGATAGAGGTAGAAGCAATCGGATGTCCCAATTTTTCAACAATCAGCTGAGGAATGGAGTGGTCTGGAACACGGATACCGATTGTTTTATGTCCTTTATAAGCCAGAGGAACACTTTTGTTGGCATCCAGAATAAATGTAAAAGGTCCGGGAAGGTGGCTTTTTAAAAATCGAAATACGGAAGTATCAATGGGTCTTGTAAAATCCGAAAGGTGACTGAGGTCGTTACAAATAATTGAAAATTGGGCTTTTTCCAGCTTCATTTTTTTGATCTGAGCCAGTTTTTCCATGGCTTTGATGTCAAAAATATTACAACCCAATGCATAAATAGTATCAGAAGGATAAATAATTAATCCACCATTATTCAAGGTTTTAACCACCTCATTAATAAGATTTTCCTGAGGATTGTCAGGGTAAATTTTTAATATTTTTGCCATAAAACAAAGATACAAATAAATGTATAGTTTTTATAAAACTCCTTTATTTAAAAGAAAAATTAGGAATTTTAAAAAAAAGTCGTACATTTGCAATCCAATATCGCGGGATGGAGCAGTAGGTAGCTCGTCGGGCTCATAACCCGAAGGTCATCGGTTCGAGTCCGGTTCCCGCTACTAAGCAAGTGTTTTCGGTAAACACTCTAAAAATACACCGCGGGATGGAGCAGTAGGTAGCTCGTCGGGCTCATAACCCGAAGGTCATCGGTTCGAGTCCGGTTCCCGCTACTAAGCAAGTGCTTTCGGTAAGCACTCTAAAAATACACCGCGGGATGGAGCAGTAGGTAGCTCGTCGGGCTCATAACCCGAAGGTCATCGGTTCGAGTCCGGTTCCCGCTACTAAGCAAGTGTTTTCGGTAAACACTCTAAAAATATACCGCGGGATGGAGCAGTAGGTAGCTCGTCGGGCTCATAACCCGAAGGTCATCGGTTCGAGTCCGGTTCCCGCTACTAAAGCAAAAGAGAATCACAAAGTGATTCTCTTTTTTTATGTTAAAAAATCCCGCATAAAGCGGGATTATATTATTGTGCTAGTTCAGCATAAGGTTTTAATTTAAGATCATCTGCCATTGTCTGACCCAGAAATTCTTTCTTTTGATTTCCTTTCATTCTGTTGGAGGCATCACCACCATTAAAATAAGCGTCATTTAATTTTGTAGTGATTTCACTAGGATTAAAATCAATTTTAGTATCACCTTCCACTCCAAGATACCCATTCTTTTTTGTGAGGTAAGTAATATAGTTTTTATAGTTGATAAGCGTATTTCTCAGGTATTGGGTGTGGTATTCCATGCACTTTTTAGCTTTCTTTGAAGAATTATTTAAAATGCAGTTGTTCATATTTCCTCTGTATAAGTACCATTCAGATTCTAAAATACCATATTCTTTTCCCAGTGCCGCTTTTCCGTTGGTAAGAATATTATTGTCTCCTTCTTTGGTAGCGATCGCTTGTAAATGCCCGATAACCGCAGGAACTGTATTTTCAATTTTAGTTTTTGCTTCCTTTAAAGCGCTGAAATCTGCAGCAGGCGAACCTTTCTTTTGAGCATTAGTAATGTTAAAAATAAGTAGTAATAGTACAATCAGTAAATTATATCTTTTCATGAGAAATTTTTAAAGCACTAAAATAAATATATTTTCCCAGTTTAAACATATTCATTTTAATTTTATTTAATAAAAATTAACAAGTTTTAAGAATTTATATTGTAATTAAAGAATTTTCTATTGATAATTCAGTGGAATTTGATTACTACTTATAAATTTAACATATTTTAATAAAAAATATTGTATTGAATATCAATTAGTTAGGCGCTTATTCTATTTATCACTAAAAAATAGTTGTTTGGATGTAATTTATTTCTACATTTGTATAACTAATTAAATAGTGATATAGAATTTAGCGACGATATATCATTCAAGATAAATGAACAGGATATGATAATTCAGACTTTAACAAAAGCAGAAGAACAGGTAATGCAGTATTTATGGAAAATTGAAAAAGGATTCCTCAAGGATATTCTTGATTTGTTTCCTGAACCCAAACCTCACACAAATACTGTTTCAACTATTCTAAAAGTATTAAAGGATAAGGAATTTGTTGATTATAATGTTTATGGCAGACAGCATGAATATTTTGCACTGATCACAAAGGAACAGTATTCGGGAAAGACGATGAAAAGTCTTGTGAAAAATTATTTCAAAGGATCTTATAAAAGTGCAGTCTCTTTTTTGGTAGAAAAAAATGAAATGACGGTAGAAGATCTTGAAATGCTGCTCAACGAACTCAAAAAGAAAAACTGATATGGAAACTCTACTTCTATACTTTGGGAAAGTAATTGTATGTTCTGGTGTAACATTTTTGTATTATCAGTTGTCTTTAAAGGACAAGACATTTCATCATTATAACAGATTCTATCTGTTATCGGCTATATTACTTTCATTGTTATTACCTCTTATGAGGGTTGATGATTTTACTATAGAAGTGAATAATGAGGTGTATTTGTTGCTCAATAAATTACAGAATTTTAATTCACATAAAAACATAAGCAATGACCACATTTATTTTAGAATTATTTTTTCAGCTTTGGGACTGGTTTCTTTCTATTTTTTAGGAAGGCTTATCTATGGGATCATCAGGATCCAACAGCTTAAAAAGAAATTTCGAAAAGAGAGTTTTGATGGTATAAATTTTTACCATACAAACCTTACTGAAGCACCGTTTTCATACTTTAAAAATCTATTCTGGAAGAATTCAATACAGTTGAATTCTGATATTGGGAAACAGATCTTAAAGCATGAGATGGTACATATTGAACAGAAGCATTCCTTTGATAAAATTTTTATCGAAGTGATTACCTCAGTCTTCTGGTTCAATCCGTTCTTTTATATGATGAAAAAAGAACTCGGTCTTATCCATGAATACCTGGCTGATAAAAAAGCCGTCAAACAATCGGACACAAAAGCATTTGCGCAGATGCTTTTAGCAAGTCACTTTTCCGGAACACAGTTACCTGCAACCAGTCCGTTTTTAAGTTCAAATCTAAAAAAACGTCTAAAAATGTTACAAAAACCCAAAACCAAATTCGGGTATGCGCGAAGGATTTTTGCATTACCGGTTTTATTTACAGTAGCTTTTGCCTATATGGTAAATGCGAAGAATAAAGAAATCAAAGAAACCAACATAGCGATCCGGGAAGCAGTATCCAGAATGGAAGAACAGCCTGAAGCCAAAATTCAGAATGTAACTTCCATCACAAAAGACACCATTCCTGCCAAGATTGGTAAAATTGATGATTCACAACAAAAGCTGTTAAGAAAAAAAGAAACAGAGAAATTAAAAGATCTTGGAAAGAAAATTCAGGAAAAAAGTATGGCTCTGAAAAGCCTTAAGCCGGAAAGTAAAGAGTTTCAGAAGAATGTAGATGAGCTTAATGATCTGTCAGCTGAAATGGGAAAAATTACAAGTTCCGATGATTTCAGAATGGCTTATACCATTAATGGAAATGAAATTAAAAGAATTAATGACTTTTTCAAATCCGATGAATGGAAGAATAAAGTGAAAGAGCTCAAGAATATGAACGTTGAGATTCCTGAAATACCTGAAATTAATTTCGATTTCCAGGATATGCCAACGCCTCCGGTCCCTCCGACAGCTCCTCGAATGAAAGCATTAAAGTTCAGTGAAATTAAGGATATGAAATGGGATGCAGCAGAACTTGCCAAGGCTTCCGAGAATGCAAAAGGAGCTATGGAAACGGCTGCGAAACGAGCGAAACTCGATAGAAAGCGTGCCAGGCTTAACGAAAAAAGAGCTAAACTTGATGCAGAAAGAATGAAGCTGGATGCAGAAAGAAGAGCATTGGATGGCAACAATAGAAGAGTTTATGTGTATACATCCAGTTTTAGCGATTCGGATAATCCGGTGACAGTAAGGCTGAACTCTAATTTTAAAGATGTGAATACTTTTACAGTTCCAAGAGTAAACGGATCCGCTAATAATTACGGTAACATGAAATTATACATTAACGGAGTAGAGGTCACCAGAAAAGAATTTGATGCTATTAATCCAAAGGATATTAAAAGTATGAATGTGAATAAACGCACAAAAGACGGAGATCCTTCAGGAGAGATAAGAATTCAGACAAAATAATAAAGTTCCAATTGGCTTTGTCAATCCAGAATTGGCAAAGCTTTTTTATGTCTTATTAACCTATGAAAAATAATATTTTACTTTTTTTACTTTTGAGTATACTTACTCATGCTCAGGCAAACAGGTTTTATTATGATTATAAATATATCTCGGATTCCACCAACAGAGCGGATATAAAAAGTGATGTAATGCTCCTGGATATTGATAAAAATGGCTCAAAATATTATAGCCGTGAAAAATTTGTCTCCGACTCTACAACAAAAGCGTATATCGCAAAGCAAATGAAAGGCGGTTTTGGAGAAAGTATTAATATCAAAAAAAATATGAAACCGGGTGTGATCGCTACAAGTGTTACCAAAACATACCCCGATTATAAGGTTGTACTTTCAGAAAAAATAGGGAACACAATCTATAAAATAGCAGAAGATCAAAAACCTGAATGGAAGATTCTTTCTGAAAAACAAAAAATAGGAGAGTATAACACCCAAAAAGCAACAACAACCTATGGAGGCAGAGAATGGACTGCCTGGTTTAGTACCGATATCCCTTTTCAGGACGGACCTTATAAATTCTATGGATTGCCCGGTTTAATTGTGAAGCTTGAAGACAAAACAGGTTCGCATATAATGACTTTGATTGGAAATAAAAAGACAAACATAAGCCAGGACGAAGACATACAAATGCCGGGAGTAACTATGATCGGTTTAGGGGGCAAAGATATCGAAGTAACAAAAAAACAGTTTAAAAAAGCCTGGAAAGATTATCAGGCAGATCCCACAAAGGACATGAAGCAAACAATGAGCACACTTCCGGCCGGAGCTGTCGTAAGAATGAAAAATAAGGATGGGAAAGACATTGATATGAATGAAATGTACAGGAATATAGAGAAAAGGGCGAGAGAAGAAATGAAAAATAACAATAATAAAATAGAGCCTGATCTTTATAAATAAAATAAAAAATCCCGAAATGAATTCGGGATTTTTTATGCAATATGGTTAAGCTGTTAAGCCAATTTCTGAGAATCTGCAATAAACTGAGCTAATCCACTGTCTGTAAGCGGGTGCTTTAACAGGCTTAAGATCGGAGCCAGTGGCGAAGTGATCACGTCAGCACCGATTTTAGCACAATCGATAATGTGCATAGAATGACGGATAGATGCTGCTAAAATCTCAGTTTCGTACATATAGTTGTCAAAAATCAAACGAATCTCCTGGATAAGGTTAAGCCCGTCCGTAGAAATATCATCTAGTCTTCCCAGGAATGGAGAAACATAAGTTGCTCCTGCTTTTGCTGCTAAAAGAGCCTGTCCAGGAGAGAAAATCAATGTACAGTTCGTCTTGATTCCTTTGTCCGAAAAATATTTTAATGCTTTGATACCATCTTTAATCATCGGAATTTTTACCACAATGTTTGGATGGATTGCTGCCAATTCATCTCCTTCTTTGATCATTTCCTCATATGTTGTAGAAAGTACTTCTGCAGAAATATCACCATCTACAATTTCACAGATCGTTTTGTAGTGGTTCTTGATTGCTTCAGCTCCCTGGATACCTTCTTTAGCCATTAATGAAGGGTTAGTGGTTACACCATCTAAAATTCCAAGATCTTTAGCTTCCTTAATTTGCTCTAAATTAGCAGTGTCAATAAAAAATTTCATTTTGTTACATAGATTTATTCCTGCAAAGATAAGGAATACTTTGCGAGTGGAAAACTTAGTTGCTGTTTTGTTGGTTTGAGACTGGAAGGTAGATATTAGAGGTTAGAGGTTAGAGGTTAGAGGTTAGAGGTTAGAGGTTGGAAAACATAAGTGGTCTGTCGGATATCTATTGATTGTTTACTATTTTATCCTATTAAACTATTTTCTAAATTTGTGATATATGGAAAATAATCTGTTTACAGCACGGCTTGAAATTATAGGAATTAATCCTTTTGTTTTCATTCCTGAAGAAATATTAAAAACAATTTTTGAAGTTTCAGGAAGAGATAAGAGCCCTATTCCTGTGAAAGGAACAGTGAATGGTGTGGAATATAAGCAGAATTTAATGAAGTATCTCGGAGAATGGAGATTGTATATAAATCTTGTTATGTTAAAGAATTCTCCCAAAAGAATTGGTGAGATAATAGAAGTTTCAATAGAATATGATAGCTCGGACAGGAGTATTGTTATTCATCCTAAACTTGACCAGGCGATCAGGGAAGATTCCGTTACCCTGCGTAATTTTGAAAGTTTAATTCCTTCAAGAAAGCTGGAATTGGTCCGTTATATCAATAACCTTAAAACCGAGGCAAGCATTGACCGAAACATTGATAAAATTATAAGACATCTGAAAGGAGAAACCGATTTCTTCGGTAAAATGATCAAATAAAATACAGAAATAAAAAATCCGGAAAATTTTCCGGATTTTATTTTTTATGAATTTAAGGTTTTGCTAAGTTTTAAAGCATCCTGATTGGTAGGGTCATACTGTAACGACTTAGCTATATGTTCTTTTGCTTTATTACGGTCGCTCTGCTGTTCTGAAAAGGCCAGATAGAAATAAGCATACGCAAGGTTTTTCTTGTTTTGCTCTACTTCCTCAGGCTTTACAGTTGCTATATACTTTTCATAAGCAATTTTAGCATTGGCATCATCTTTAGCAGCCTGATATGCATAAGCCTGGCTGTAATATGCCGGAGCCCAATCGGGTAATAAAACAGATATCTTTTTCCAGGTTGCCACTGCATTGGTCCAATCTGAAGCATCCTGGTAAGCTGCAGCTAATTTAGCTAACGATTCTGTATCCTTTGGATTGGCTTCAATTTGTTTTTTAAGACCCTCAATACTGGAATCTCCAGCTTGAGTTGTTGCAGCTGTATTGGCTGTTGTTTTGGTGCTATCCACCTGTGCATTAACCAAACTCATTCCTCCTACAAATAATAAACCTAAAAATAGATTTTTGATATTAATTTTAACGATTTTCATAATCTTATATTTTATAATTCTACATTTTGAAATTCAATAATAATTCCATAAATGGCTAAATTTTAGAGGCTTTAAGTTTTTTTAGAAAATATTAACGGATACAGCTATTTTTTTTAGCTTAATTTTTGATTCGTTGTGGTTTCAGTTATCTTTGTACTTCAACTAGTTTTATAACCACAATAGTTTCATTGTATGAATATCATATTAGCTTCGACATCAACCATTTTCGGTGGCGAATACCTGGAATATTTAAGAGAAGAATTAATACAATTATATAAGGGTGTTGATGAAATCATCTTTGTTCCTTATGCAAGGCCTGGAGGGATATCCCATGACGATTATACGGCAAAAGCCCGTTCTTTTTTTGAAACAATAGGTATTAAAGTAAAAGGCCTGCATGAATTTGACGATAAAGCCGCTGCCTTACATAATGCGAAAGGATACTTTACAGGAGGTGGAAATACATTTTTATTGGTTAAAACTTTACATGAGGAAAATCTGATGTCGGTTTTAAAGAATAATATAGAACAAGGTAAGCCTTATTTAGGATGCAGCGCGGGAAGCAATATCGGCGGACAAAATATGAAAACAACTAATGATATGCCTATCGTTTATCCTCCAAGTTTTGATTGTATGGGCTTGGTCCCTTTTAATCTGAACCCTCACTATCTGGATCCAAATCCGGAATTAAAACATAACGGCGAAACCCGGGAAACCAGAATTCTTGAATTTCTAACCCAAAATGACTTAAAGGTAATCGGTTTGCGTGAAGGAAACTGGATCAGGAGAATTGATGGAAATATAACGGTTGAAGGAAGCGAACTGACAAGGATTTTTGAGAAGGGAAAGGCACCCTATGAAATTGAGGCAGGAAGCTCATTAATCTGATCCCACTATCTTTTTTTATATTTGAATAAAGAATGGACTATTCAGCAATGATATAGTCAACATTAGTTGCGAAATAATCAATCACCATAACAATGATGCAATGAAAAAAACACTTGGTGTTCTTATATTATCTACACAAATAGTTTTTGCTCAGGATATCGCTCAAAAATTAGACGATGCTACAAAGGATCTTATGAATTCTTCAGGAGGAATAGCATCCAGTTTATCGTTTTATGTAACCGATGAAAACGGGCGTTTGATTTACGATTATCAGGGAAATAAAGGACTTTCGACTGCTTCCACGCAGAAAATATTTACGGCTGGGGCAGCATTGGAAACATTAGGGAAAAATTATACTTTTAAAACAATAGCAGGTTATTCGGGTACGATTTCAAAAGATGTTCTTAACGGAAACCTGTTGATCAGTTCTAATGGTGATCCTACTCTGGGAAGCTGGAGATACGAAGCATACAAACCTGAAAATTTTAAGAAAAAGCTTATCGAAGCAATCAAAACGCAGGGAATTGCAAAGGTTAACGGAGACCTGGTGATCGATGATTCATATTTTGACCATCAGACGATTCCCGGGGGCTGGCCCTGGGATGATCTGGGGAATTATTACGGCGCCGGAGTTTGGGGGATCAACTGGAGAGAGAACCAGTTTGATATCAACATCAACGGCACTACTTTTAAAAGCTTTTCCTATCCGCTGGAAGGAGTTCAATGGTTAAATGACCTGAAAGCCGGTGGAAGTTCGGATCAGAGCCTTATTTTCACGGCACCACACTCGGATGTGGCATTGATTAACGGAACTTTACCTGCCGGTAAAACGGTTACTGTTTCAGGATCAACTCCAAATCCTCCTTTACAATTGGGAGTAGAAGTAAAACAGTGGCTTAAGGAAGCCGGAATTAGCTTTTCAGGGAAGGTTATTACGAATTCCCAACTCGAAATTGAGGGGAAACAGATATTTGAAGTTCCTAAGAAAAATATATTTCTTACGTATCAATCACCGACGTTAGATAAGATTATATACTGGTTTCTAAGAAAGAGTATTAATCTGTATGGAGAAACTCTTATTAAGACGCTGGGGAAAGAGAAAAAGGGAAATTCAAGCTTTAAAAGCGGAGTTGCCTATCTTAAAGAGTTCTGGAAATCCAATGGGATTAATCCGAATATGATCAATTTTGCAGACGGAAGCGGGCTTTCTCCTCAGAACTATGTATCGGCAAAAGCGGAGGTACAGGCTCTTTTGTATGCTAAAAAGCAACCATGGTTTGATGCCTATTATGACGGATTCCCAACGCAGGAAAACGGGATGAAAATGAAAAGCGGAACTATGAGGGATACAAAATCTTTTGCGGGATATCAAACGGCAAAGGATGGAAAAAAATATGTATTCTCCATTATCATCAATAATTATCAGGGAAGCGGAAATACGGAATTACAGAAAATTCTGAATATTTTAAAATAAAAAAGGTATGAAGAATCGTCCGTTTTTATCGAGAATCAATAACTGGTTTGTATTTACGTTACTTACCGTGATTGTTATTGCTTTGATTGTTTCATCTAATATTCTCATTAAAAATTTAAGGGAAAAAGAGGCTGAAAGAATTAAGGTTTTCGCTACTGCGATAAAGATTCTTCAGGACAATAAGCAGAAAAGTTCTGAGACCCAGGAGCTGTTGTTTGCGATATTAACGGAGAATGATCAGATTCCATCAATTTTGACGAATGAAAATAAAGAACCTTTTATATTTGAAGGGAGTTCAAGAAATATTGCCAAAGAAATTCTTGAAAATCCCGGAGAACTAAAAAAGCTAATCTCAAAAATGGAAAATAATTATGCTCCATTTGAGATTGAAGTGGCAAACGGTGATAAGCAGTTTGTATTTTATGATAACTCTTCATTGCTTAACAATTTGCGGTACTATCCTTATTTCTTAGGGCTATTTATCCTATCCTACCTGTTATTTTCATTCTGGTTTCTGAGGACGATTAAAAAAACGGATGAAGGATATGTATGGGCAGGTCTGGCAAAGGAAACCGCACACCAGATCGGAACTCCGCTTTCATCCATGATCGGATGGATGGAGATTATGAAACTGGAAAATCCTGATTCTGAAGGAATCGAAGAGATAGAAAAGGATATTGAGAGGCTGAGAACCATTTCTGAACGATTTTCAAAAATCGGATCTGTGCCGGAGCTTAATGATATGAATTTTAATCAGATGATTCAGGAGAATTATGAATATTTAAAATCCAGGATTTCAAGTAAGATAAGTTTTACCCTGCAGCTACCGACATATACTATTCTGGTTCCGCATAATAAGATCCTGATGAGCTGGGTTATTGAAAATCTGGTGAAAAATGCCGTAGATGCTATGAAAGGGGAAGGATCTTTGCAAATGTCCGTATTTGAAAGAAATAAAAATATCCTGGTAGAAGTGAAAGATACGGGTAGCGGGATGACAAAGCAGCAGGCAAGAAATGCATTTAAACCGGGCTATTCAACAAAGAAACGGGGTTGGGGATTAGGGTTGTCGCTTGCAAAAAGGGTAGTGCAGGAATACCATAACGGTGACATAAAGATTTCACAAACAGAATTGGGCAAGGGGACTACTTTTAGGATAACAATTAAGAAAGGATAGAAAGTGTGTAAAAATAAAAAAAGCGGGGATTGTTCCCCGCTTTTTCATTAAGTATTGTTTATTATTTCTTTCCTGTTAACCACTGATCCTGCAGTTTTTGTTCTGCCGGTGTAGGATTGGCTTTGTATTTAAGCGTTTCCATTGTTAGCTTATCAAGGATTGCTTTTCCTTTCAGCTCTATTTTATCAGTCTTATCTCCATTTTTTCTAAGAACTGTTACTGTCACGGGTTGTCCTTCTTTGATGGTTTTGGTATAATTGATAAATGCCTGTATATTTTTCACATCAATAGTTTTTCCGTCTATTGCATAGATCTCATCCGTAATTTTAAAACCAATGCTTTTTGCAAAAGGAGATAAAGGAGAGTTTTCATCAAAAATGAAAGTATTGTTTTTCTCGTTAAATCCTGTTTGGTTTGGGTCTTTAATAAACCAGAAGATTGGTGGAGTTTCCTGTTTTGTTATTTCCACACCTACCTGGTTTAAATAGTCAGCATAAGGTGTTGGCTGATTTCCTGCAATATATTTGTTGTAAAAATCTTTAACTTGCGGATAGCCGGTAACAGTTACCAGTTCATCGATCAGTTTGTCGTCCTTAAACGGTTTGTTTTCACCAAATCTCTGTGATAATTTTCTGATCATATCACGATAACCCATCTCACCGTTGGATAATTTTCTAAGCTCAATATCCATACACATTGCCAGTAAGGCTCCCTTTTCGTAAACATTTCTGTACTGATCCTTGTAAGGCTCTACAAGAACATTTTTACTCATTACAGTAAACGGCATTGTGTCGTCATAGTTCTTAGAATTGGTGATTTTTTCACCTATTCTCTTCAGGAATTCATCCTTGTTGATCAATCCTTCCTGGATTTGGAATAAATTTGCGAAATACTCTGTTCCTCCCTCATACATCCATAGATGTTGAGACATTTTAGGATCTGCATAATTGAAGTAGTGAATTTCTTCAGAGTGGGTTTTCAGAGGATTTACCGTATGGAAGAATTCGTGTGAAACAACATCGGTAATGGTTTGGTCGATAGCTTCTTTAGGCATGGCCTCCGGTAATACAACACTTGTAGACTCATGGTGTTCTAGTGCTCCGAAACCTTTAATCTGAGGTCCTTCTCCACCTGAAAGGTAAAGCATGATCGCATACTTTTTATTGGTATTCATATCACCCAGGAATTTCTTTTGGGCAACGACCATTTTTTCAAGGTTGGTTTTAAAGTCAGCTGCTTTATACTTTCCTGTCGGAGAATAAACGCCTAAAACCAGATCCATACCGCCTGCATTAAAAGTAATATAGTCCGGTTTGGTGTACATTAACGGAGAATCTGTCACTTTTGCATAGTTAGCCAGCGTAAAAGTGTCTGTAGCTTCTGATTTATCCTGATCTACGAGGGCAGTGGTTCCATAGAAATCAGCGGGCTTCTGAATGACCAACTGGTAAGGAACATCCTGCATATCATCTATATATCCTATAAACCCATGGGTATTGATTAAATATACTTTTCCAGCTTCAATATCAGTTCCAGACGGAGAAAATACCGCTTTGTGTTTTTCAGTATTCAATTCATCATCAAAACTGTCATTGACCAGATAAGTTACCTTTGATAAAAACTGAGCATTTTTAAGTGCATAGGAATTGTCATCCACTTTAGTGTAGGCCAGCTCTCTTCCCTTGTTATCGAAGAATTTGATACCCTCTATAAATCTTCCGTAATCATCCACGGAATAAGTTCCGGGAACTGTTTTAGGAAAATGGAATTTTACATTGCCGGATTTCATTTTAGGAAATTCCATTGTTACCGCCACCTTATCGTCTTTTACATTCACCAGGTCAATATTGGTTTTAATAGACTGGGCATTGGCCAGAACAGTGGCTAATATACCTAAGCTTAGTGCTATTTTTTTCATTGATTAGAATTTATAGTTAAGTAGTTGTTCTAAAAATGATTTTGTTACAAATAAGATTCCATTGTGGTATTAAACTTTTCTTAAAATGGCAAAAGCCCTTCTGTATTTCAGCTTATTGTACCTTCTTATAATTCACGTAATAATTTTTATTAAACTCAACAGGAGTACCTTTTTTCAATTTTACCGTTTGCCATTCCTCTGTTGGATTTATAGTTTGCTCTCCGTCAATTCTGATAGGAAGCTTGAAGTTCTTAACAACATTGGTGTATCTGAACTTCAATGCTTCTCCTTTTTGAGAGTATTCCAGTGTCGGAACTTTAATAGTTCTCAAATACTGGTTGAATACACTGGAAAAGTCAATGCCTGATTTCGAATTGATGTAGTTTTCAATTTGCTGAGTAGTTACCGTCTGGTGGTAGAATTCCTTATTAAGGCCTCTTAAGATCTGTCTGAACTTATCATCATTGTTGATAACCTGTCTGATCGTGTGGATCATGCTGGCTCCTTTAGGGTACATATCACCGCTTCCTTCATTTCGAACTCCGTATTTACCGATAATCGGGATATCATTGCTTATGATATTGCGTATTCCGATGGCATATATATCTGCTGATTTTTTATCCAGGTATTTTTCTGTAAAAAGAACTTCTGAATAATTGGTAAAACTTTCATGGATCCACATGTCAGCCTGATCTTTTGCGGTAATATTATTGGCAAACCATTCATGTCCGCTTTCATGGATAATGATAAAATCCCATTTCAATCCCACTCCCGTACCGGACAGATCCCGTCCCAGATATCCGTTCATATATTGATTACCATAAGCTACGCTACTCTGATGTTCCATCCCCAGATACGGAGAATCCACGAGTTTATAAGAATCCTCATAAAAAGGATACGGACCAAACCAGTACTCAAAAGCGGATAGCATTGGTTTTACCTGCTGGAATTGCTTTTTTGCTTTTTCTAGATTGTAATCCAATACCCAATAATCCAGATCCAATTTCCCTTTTTCCCCGTTAAAAGTATCTTTAAAATTGACGTATTTTCCAATATTAGGAATGATAGAATAGCCGTTGATTGGGTTTTTAACTTCCCAAGTATATATGGTTTTATCTCCGTCCGCTTTTTTATCGATTAAACGTCCGTTTCCAACCCCAACAAGACCTTTGGAAGCAATGATTTTCATAGTGATGCCATTATCCGGCTCGTCACTCCATATATCCTTTGTAGGAAGCCATACAGAAACCCCTATGCCTTCATCAGCAACGCTCATCCAAGGATTTCCATTTTCATCCTTGGTAAAAACCCAGCCTCCATCCCAGGGTGCTTTTTTGGCAATCACAGGATTTCCGGAATAGGTGATATCAATGGTGTATTTTTCGCCTTTTTTGAAGTTTTTATTTGTGGTGATGAAAATGAAATCCCCATCCTGTTTGGTGTCGGCAATCGGAAAGCTGGCCTCCACTTTATCGGCTTTCATAGGTTTTTGAAGATCGATCTGGAAAGTAGGGTTGGTGACATCTTTGATGATTTCAAAACTGATCTTGTTGGTTCCTTTAATGCTTTTCTGATCAAAATCCGGTTCTACGGAAAGATCATATCTTTTTACATCCCAAAAGTTCCGGAATTTGGTGTTTGAACCTTTTAAAGTGTCCTGCTTTGTAAATGTTTCCGTTTTTTCGAAGAATTGTCCAAAAGCAAGTCCTGATGCAAGTAAAAGTGAATATGAAAGTTTTTTCATCTGATATCAAATTATTAATCTATCAAAAATAGAAAATTAATTGAAGATAAATTGTGAAAGCATAAAATAGTTCTTAAAACTAATATCGGTGACAACGGGCAAAACAATAGCCCTGATTGAAGTGAAAATCCTTTTTGTAAAAAAGATTGTAACGGAAAGCAGGATTAAGCTCCTGAAAAAAAATATAAATCGAGTGGTTATATCCATAAAAAATCCCGCAGATCAATCTGCGGGAATATAGTAAGAAGACGCTTTTGGTCTTTGTTTTTTGCTGACACTACTTCTGGACGACAGGCAGGTTTCCTTCACGTTTCTGAACCTTTTTATAGGTGTAAGAACACATGACAATACTGAATTCATACAGCAACAATAATGGCAGGGCTGCCATAATCATACTTAAAACATCAGCAGGAGTAATAATAGCTGCTACAACCATGATGAGCACAATAGCATGTCTTCGGTATGTTTTCATGAATTTCGGGCTCAGAATTCCGATCGTCGTAAGGAAATAAATAAGGATAGGAAATAGAAAAACCACTCCCATACCTAATACAACCTGTAAGAATAACGTGGTATAATCGCTCAGATCATAAAGAGGAACGATAATATCGGAAATTTTGAAAATCACCCCAAAGTTGACGGCAAAAGGAAGAATCAGAAAGTACCCTGATAAAACCCCTGACATAAACAATATCCACACCGCATTGATAATGAAGATCGAATTTTTTCTTTCTTTCGGATGTAATGCAGGACTGACGAAACGCCATAGCTCCCAGACTATATAGGGAAATGCCAGAACAATCCCCCCGAAAATAGAAACGGCCATCATGACATTGAACTGCTGATAAAGCCTTTGTACACGAACAGGAAATTCTTTTGGAAGATGTATGCTGTCTTCTCCGAGGATCATCCTCGAAAAGTGATTAACAATTTTAAAAGTGGGAAAGTCATTTCTGGTAGGACCGAAAAAAATATGGTCCATAATCCAATTGATATTAAAGCCAATGATAAAAGCGGCAATAATAATAGCAATAATTGAGCGAATCAGATGCCCTCTTAATTCTCCAATGTGCCCAAGAAAGGACATTTCCTTTTTTTCTTCCATTATATAGAATCTATCTAGAATATTAAGGTCTTACAAAGTAAAAACTTTATAATATATAAGCATGCAAAACTATGAAATTATAATGAGTAATTGTAATTATTGATTATGATTTTGCTGTCCTTTTTATATAATCACTGATCCCGGTAAAAAATTACCGGGATCAGTTTTGAGATTTCTACTTTTCTTGTTTTTCCAATATTTCCAGCACTTTTTCACCAACCGCTCCTCCTGATTGAGGATTTTGGCCTGTAACGAGTCTTCCGTCAGCAACGGCGAAAGAAATAAAATCTTTATCGGCTTTAACATAGTTGGCACCTTTGCTTTTTAAAACATCTTCTGTCAGATAAGGCATATGGTCAGCTAACTCAGCTGCTACCTCCTCCGAATTTGAAAAACCGGTAAGTGTTTTCCCCTTAATCAGTAATTCACCATCTGAAAGCCGGATGTTAAATAAACCTACAGCACCATGACAAACAGAAGAAACAATTCCTCCGTTTTCATAGATCTTTCTTGAAATATCCTGTAACTCCTTATTGTCAGGAAAATCCCATACAACACCATGTCCTCCGGAATAGTAAATAACTTCATAATCTTCTGCATGAATATCCTTAGGCTCTAAAGTATTTGCCAACTTTTCCCTGAAGGATTGATCTGCATAATATTTCCAGTCCACCGGTTGTACAAACATTTGGAGGGAAACAGGATCAAGAGGAGTGTAACCACCTCGCGGGCTTACAAAATCGATTTCATATCCTTTTTGGGATAATTTTTCATAAAAATGAACTGCCTCACCTAGCCATAAACCGGTTGCACGATCCATTTCAGGGTATTTTTCCACACTTGTGACTACGATTAATGCTTTTTTCTTCATGTTTTTTGTATTTGTTCTTACAAGATATGGATTTTAAAAAATGTTGGCAAGGGTAAAAATAAAGTTCCGGCTTGCGAAGCAAGCCGGAACTTTATTTTTATAAGATGTTATTTTTTAGATTATTCCTTCGTCCAATAATTTGTGAAGGTCTATAATTCCAAAGTACTTACCATTTTCGGTTACAATAAGCTGGCCGATATTGTTTTCTTTTAAAACTTTTATCGCATCTTTTGCGAGAACATTTTTTTCAATGGTTTTAGGATGGGCAGACATGATATCTTTGGCCAGAACCTTAGATATATCTTCATCTTTTAACAGCATCCTTCTCAGGTCACCGTCCGTAATCACACCGATGATTTCATCTTCTTTTGTAACCACAGTAATTCCATGACTCGATGCGCTGATTGAGATAATTACATCCCGTACAGGTGCATTTTCGCTTACCTGTGGTTTTTGTGATGAAAGGAATTGTTCAACCCTTGCGGTTAAGTTTTTTCCTAAGCTTCCTCCGGGGTGGAATTTTGCGAAATCGTTTTCTTTAAAGTCGTTGAGTTCCATCAGGCAGATTGCCAGGGCATCTCCCAGTGCCATCTGTATGGTAGTAGAACTGGTCGGAGCTAGTTTATTGGGGCAGGCCTCAAGGTCAACATGGGTATCTAAAATGATTTCAGAAAATTCTGCCAGTTTGCTTTTTCTGTTTCCTGTCATTCCTATTAATGATGAAGAATAATCTTTTAAGAATGGAACAAGATTGGCAATTTCAGGTGAATTTCCGGAATTGGAAATGCATAAAACCACATCCTGTTTCTGGATAACTCCAAGATCTCCATGAATGGCTTCCGAGGCGTGAAGGAACTGGGAAGGAGTTCCGGTGGAATTGAGTGTGGCAACAATTTTATTTCCCACATGAGCAGATTTTCCTATTCCAACAACAATTAATTTTCCTTTTGCTGAATGAATAACCTCTACTGCTTTTACAAATTCATTGTCTATTCTGCTTTTTAATTTTTCAAGTTCTGAAATCTCTATTTCTAATGTTGTTTTTGCTATTGAAATGATATTTGCTCTTTCCATTTTTACCTTTACAATTTGTATACAAAATTCTCCCGATATAAATTTATACTTTAAAAAGAATATTTAATATAAATTTTATTTTTTATAAATTCGTTCGCTTTTATTATAAGCAAAAATTTTATAACTTTGGATTAGATGCAAATTTAGCAATAGAAAATTAGATGAGCGCAAAAAAAGCCAATTTATCGGGCGAATTGAAAAAGTATTTCGGGTTTTCTACTTTTAAAGGTCAACAAGAACAAATTATAGAAAATCTGTTACAAGGGAAGGATATATTTGTTTTGATGCCGACAGGAGGAGGTAAGTCATTATGTTACCAACTTCCGGCACTCATTTCTGAAGGGACGGCGATTGTAGTTTCTCCCTTAATCGCATTAATGAAGAATCAGGTAGATGCCGTAAATGGTCTTTCATCTGATGATGGAGTAGCACATGTTTTAAATTCATCATTAAATAAAACCCAAACCAAGCAGGTCTTTGATGATATTAAAAGCGGGAAGACAAAATTACTTTATGTTGCTCCTGAATCATTAATTAAAGAAGATTATCTGGATTTCCTTAAGGAAGTTAAAATTTCATTCTTTGCTATTGACGAGGCTCACTGTATTTCAGAGTGGGGACACGATTTCAGACCGGAATACAGAAATCTGAAATTGATTATCGATAAAATTGCCGACGTTCCCGTTATTGCACTTACAGCCACGGCAACTCCTAAGGTTCAGGATGATATCCAGAAAACATTGGGAATGACGAATGCATTGGTATTTAAGGAAAGCTTCAACCGTGCTAATTTATACTACGAAGTACGCCCGAAAGTCAATGTAGATCTTGAAATCGTAAAATTTATTAATCAGCATAAGGGAAAATCAGGAATTATATATTGTTTAAGCAGGAGAAAAGTAGAGGAATTTGCGCAGCTTTTACAAGTGAATGGAATCAATGCATTACCATATCACGCCGGTCTTGACCAGAAGGTAAGAGTGGCTAATCAGGATAAATTCCTCATGGAGGATGCTGATGTTATTGTTGCAACCATTGCTTTTGGGATGGGAATTGATAAACCGGATGTGCGGTTTGTAATCCATTACGATTTTCCGAAGTCATTAGAGAGTTACTACCAGGAAACGGGACGCGCAGGAAGAGACGGTGGAGAAGGACACTGCTTAGCCTTTTATGATCCGAAAGATATCGAAAAGCTTGAAAAGTTCCTTGCTCAAAAGCCGGTTTCAGAAAGGGAAATCGGATTACAACTTTTAAATGAAGTGGTAGGTTATGCTGAAACATCCATGAGCCGGAGACAGTATATTTTGTATTACTTTGGTGAAGCTTTTGATCCTGTTAATGGAGAAGGAGCTAAAATGTGTGATAATGCATCAAACCCTCCAAAATTAAAGGATGCTACAAAAGATCTGAAGAAAGTTCTGGAACTGATCAGGGAAACTGGAGAAAAGTTTAAATCCAAAGACCTGATCTCTGTGATCTCGGGAAAAGAAAGTGCTGTCACCAAATCGTACAAGCTTGAACAAAGTTCATATTTCGGTTTCGGGAAAGATCAGAAAGATAACTATTGGAAAACGATCTTAAGACAGGCTACTGTTCAGAATTTTCTGCAAAAAGATATTGAAACGTACGGTGTTTTAAAGATTACGGATAAAGGCCTACAGGTTCTGGACCATAATTTAGATCACGTGTTTATGATAGCAGAAGACCGCGAATTTGACCTTACACAGTCAAAAGCGGAAAGTGATCAGGTGCAGATGCAATCCGGAGGAGGACTGGACCAGAATTTATTTGGTCTTTTAAAGGAACTGAGGAAAAAAGTAGCTAAAAAATACGGAATTCCTCCTTATACGGTATTCATGGATCCTAGTTTGGAAGACATGACGGTTCAGTATCCGATCACAGTGGAGGAAATTGCCAAGATTTATGGAGTAGGGGAAGGAAAAGCCAAAAAGTATGGAAAGGAATTTGCCGACTACATAAAAACCTATGTTGAAGACCATAATATTGAACGTACTCAGGATATGGTACTGAAACAGGTAGCGAATAAATCGAGCCACAAAGTATTTATTATTCAGAGTACCGATAAGAAGATCGATCTTGAGGATATTGCAAGAGCCAAAAATTTAACAATGAATGAATTGTTGAAAGAAATGGAAAGTATTGTATACCAGGGAACGAAGCTGAATATTGATTACTATATTGAAGATAATTTCGATGAAGATATTGTAGATGGCTTCATGGAATTCATGAATGATTCTGAAAGCGATAGCATGAAAGTATTGCTGGATGAATTCGGAGATGAGCTTTCTGATGAAGAGGTCAGAATGTTAAGGATAAAATTCATTAGTGACGTAGCTAATTAAATTAAAAATATGAACCTTATCCGATCATGGGTAAGGTTCTTTTACAATGATGAAAAAGATTTCTGTTATTTTTATTCTGCCGGATTTGGAAACCGGAGGTGCAGAAAGAATTATTACCACAATTGCAAATCATCTTTCACGGGATCGTTTTGAACCTAAGATTTTGCTTTTACGGAAACAAGGAGGTTATCTTAGCTTTCTTGAAAAAGATGTTGAAATTATTGATATCAATACAGAAAGAATCAGACATTCATTAAAGCCTATTTTATCGGAGATCTATAAAAGGAAACCTGATATTGTATTTTCAGGATTTGGTGAGGTAAATGCATATTTATCATTGTTTATAAAGCTTTTTCCAAGGACGAAGTTCATTGCCAGAGAAACAAATGTGGTAAGTGAGCATGTGACGCGGAAAGAAATTAAATTCTTTTATAATTTTTATAATAGCTATCAACGGATCATCGCACAAAGTGATGACATGATGAGGGATCTGATGAAGAACTTTAATATAAAATCGGATAAGATTGTGAAGATCAATAATCCGGTGGATTTTGATTTTATCAATCAGAAACTTGCCGTTTCCCAAAAGCCGGAATGCTTTGCGTACAATTACAAAAATGTTGTGGCCATTGGAAATTTATCTTCAAGAAAAGGATTCGATAACTTGCTGAAAGTTTTTTCCCGATTAAAAAATGAAAATATTCTGCTCCATATTCTGGGGGACGGAAAAGACAAAGAAATCCTGCATCAGATGAAAGATTTTCTGGGATTAAAACATGTATTTTTCCATGGAAGACAGGAGAATCCTTATCAATACTTAAAATACGCGGACCTTTTCATTCTTTCTTCAAGATATGAGGGATTTCCTAATGTGTTATTGGAAGCCGGTGCTTGTGGAACTTACGCTCTTGCTAACAACTGTCCCGGAGGTATTAATGAAATCATCCAACATCAGGTAAACGGTGAGATTTCGGATATCAATAATCACGAAGATTTTTCTCAAAAGATCATGAGTATCCTGCATCAGACCTATGATAAAGAAGCCATTAAAAGTTCTATTAAATCAAGGTTTTCCAAGAATATTATTCTCGATAAATACGAAAAACTTCTGTTGGATGTAGTTCGTAGTTCATAACAAAAATTGTTAATAGGCTAATTACTAATTATTAAACCAAAGGTAATCATGGAGAAAATAATTAAATCGTTTGCAATAGCTATTTTGATGGTGAATTCTGTAGCTCTTATGGCTCAGAACACCCAGCTTTCCAGAAAAGAGTTGCTAAAAACAGGTCTTGATCAGAAAGTTAAAACTGCGGAAATTCAGGAGGTCACAATAGCTGCAGGCATAGCGGCACCGGAGCATCTGCATCCTTGTCCGGTATTGGGAATAATAAAATCAGGAGATGCTGTTTTTCAGATAGAAGGGCAGCAAAAAATAATACTCCATGAGGGGGATGCTTTTTATGAACCAAAAAACGTTAAAATTCTTCATTTTGATAATGCATCAGCTGAAAAACCACTCATTTTTTCAGCAATTTATTTAAAAGAAGGAAATGAAGAAAATATCAAACTATTGAAGTAACTCCTGTAAAAGATAGGATGTCCTGTTATCAATTCTAAAATTGATAAAACTCACTTTGGTGCTTGGTAATTTATCATTAAATTTGTAAGACTTAAGATAGATAATAATAAACAAATTCATAAAATAACATGAGTCAATTCGATGTTACCGTAATAGGTTCTGGTCCTGGTGGTTATGTTGCTGCAATTCGTGCTGCGCAATTAGGCTTCAAAACAGCAATTATTGAAAAATATTCAACTTTAGGCGGAACTTGTCTTAACGTTGGATGTATTCCTTCTAAAGCACTTTTAGATAGTTCCGAGCATTTCGAAAACGCAAAACATAATTTTGCAGGTCACGGAATCATTATCAATGATCCTCAAGTAGATATTGCAAGAATTATCGAGCGTAAAAATGAAGTGGTAAAGCAAAATACAGATGGGATCAACTATCTGATGAGCAAAAACAAAATTACTGTTTTTGAAGGTGTTGGAAGTTTTGAATCAGCTACTCAGATTAAAATCAGCAAGAAAGATGGTTCTTCAGAAACTATCGATTCCAAATATACAATCATTGCAACAGGTTCCAAGCCGTCTTCATTGCCTTTTATTACGCTTGACAAGGAAAGAGTAATTACTTCTACTGAAGCTTTGAATCTTAAAGAAATTCCTAAGCACTTGGTAGTTATCGGAGGTGGTGTAATCGGTCTTGAGCTAGGTTCAGTATATTTAAGATTAGGATCTCAGGTTACTGTTGTTGAATTTATGGATAAGATCATTCCTGGAATGGATGGAGCATTAAGTAAGGAATTACTGAAAGTTCTTAAGAAGCAGGGAATGAAATTCATGCTTTCTACTGCTGTTTCTGCTGTTGAGAGAAATGGAGACTCTGTAAAAATTACAGCTAAAGATAAAAAAGGAGAGGAAATTACTGTTGAAGGAGACTATTGTTTGGTTTCTGTGGGTAGAAAGCCTTATACAGATGGTTTAGGTCTTGAGAAGGCTGGAGTAGAACTTGATGAAAGAGGCAGAGTAAAGGTAAATGATCATTTACAGACCAATGTTGCCAATATTTATGCGATCGGAGATGTGGTTAAAGGAGCTATGTTAGCGCATAAAGCTGAAGAAGAAGGCGTATTTGTTGCTGAAACTTTAGCAGGTCAAAAGCCACACATCAACTACAATCTTATTCCTGGTGTAGTATATACATGGCCTGAAGTTGCCGGAGTTGGTAAAACTGAAGAGCAGTTAAAAGAAGAAGGTGTTGCTATTAAAGTGGGTTCATTCCCAATGAGAGCATTAGGAAGAAGCCGTGCAAGTGGTGATATTGACGGATTGGTAAAAATCATTGCTGATGAGAAGACAGATGAGGTTTTAGGAATGCATATCATCGGAGCAAGAGCCGCAGATTTAATTGCTGAAGGTGTAATTGCTATGGAATTCCGTGCAAGTGCAGAAGATATTGCAAGAAGTTCTCATGCTCACCCAACGTATGCTGAGGCTGTTAAAGAAGCGGCATTGGATGCTACAGGGAAGAGACCAATTCATATGTAGTATTTACTGAAAGATTAAAAATTTCAAAATTGATATAAAAAGAGAAACCAAAACTTGGTTTCTCTTTTTTTTGGCATAAAAATAGAGATGCTGATATAAAAGTAAAATAATGAAAAATATATTTATTGGTTTAGCGATGTTTACCGGAATTTATTCTTTTGCTCAGGAAGCTGGAAAAGCAGGAGAACTGTTAAAAAATGAAGCTTCTGTGACTGAAATGAAATCTTCAGCGGCCAAAGGAAATCAACAAAATAATACTACTAAAAATAATACTACTAAAAGCAATTCCGGATTTCGAAACGGTAATCAAAATAATGGTTTTAAAAATCCCAATTATCATTGGAACCAAAATTATGGATATGCAGAAGTTTTTCTGAGGATTCCTGAACTGGGATATTTCACTGTTGAACTTGGTGATCAATCCATTTCAAATAATTCCGGAAAATACCGTTTCTTTGATTTGCAATCCGGGAGAATGCCCATATCAATTTATGATAATGGATTTTTAATTTACAGATCGACTCTGATGTTAAGGAATAACAACAGAATGGTACTCGATTTTTTTACCAATGAAGGTTTATATTTATTGGATTCTTACCCGGTTCAGGACGGATCTTATGGCTTCAACGACTGGAATGATATATGGAATAATCCTTATGGTAATCAATCCGGAAACTGGAATCAACCAGGCAATACTATGGATGCCCGCACATTCAGCCAATTTTTTGAAATGCTTCAGAATAATGAGAAATTTGATGACGGTAAAATAGCATTGATTAATCAGCAGATGCGTACTTCTTTTTTTACTTCACAGCAGATAAGGGATCTTGTAAAATCGTTGAGTTTTGATAAGAATAAATTGACCCTGGCGAAATCCATGTACCGAAAATGTGCAGATAAGAACAGGTATTTCATGGTGTATGATGCTTTTGATTTCGAAAGCAGTAAGCGGGAATTAATGGAATATATAGCAAACTCATAATAAGCATCTAGACAAATTTTAAATTTAAATTATGGAAAGATCAGAATTGGAATTGTATTTAAAACGGTTGGGAACGTACTGGAACCATGAAGATAACGGCGAGCTGAAAGGCTTGCAGAAATTACATCAGTTGCATCCTAAACATATTGTATTTGAAAATATTGATTCTTTCATGGGCATCGTTCCTTCTTTAGACATAGGTGCCATTTTCCATAAACTGGTTACACTTCAAAGAGGTGGATACTGTTATGAACAAAATATACTGTTTAAAAATATCCTGACGAACTTAGGGTTTATTATCAAAATGCATCTGGCCAGAGTCCTGTGGAATAGTGCCAATGGTAAAGCAACGGCAAGATCACACATGATGCTCACTACGGATATTAAGGGTCTAAAATACCTTGTAGACGTGGGTTTCGGTTCAATGACGCTTACTTCACCCATATTACTTCAGGCAAATATAGAGCAGGAAACTCCAAATGGAGTGTTTCGATTGGTAAACAATGACATTTTTTATCAGTTGGAGGTTTTGAAGGAAGAATGGCTTCCGATCTATAAATTTTCACTTGAAGAAGTGGAGAAGCCTGACCTGGAAATGGCAAATTGGTTTGTGGCTACTGGACCTGATTCTGTATTTGGTAAATCTCTTATGATTTCCAGTGTAGATGAAAAATCCAGATATTCCCTTTTTAATCATGCATTCACTATACGCGGAAATGATGGAAGAAAAGAAAGTCTTGAAATTACTGAGCCTGATCAACTAAGGTTTATCCTGGCCACACATTTTAATCTTGACAAGCTTTCGGATCAATTATTAAGCACAATGTATAACAAGCTGAACGAAATCCGGATTCGTTTTCAGACAACTTAATAACCGGTCGATGAATAATCAACTTTGTAGCTAAGTTCTCTTTTAAAATAGACCTCTTTATAAATATAAACTGGTAAAGGAATATTGGGTCTGATTAATAAAATTAAATCAGGAAATTCAGGGAAATAGAAGCTGACGGAATTATTTCTGAAGGAGTCATTTTATATTTCCGTACCTTTGCAGACTAATTTTATCATCAATGCAACTCGGAAGAACTCAAACTTTAAAAATTTCAGAAAAAAATAATTCAGGATGGATCCTGATAGATGAATCGGGTGAAAAGGCTTTTTTACCAAAGGTTTTCGCTCAGGAAGATAAGGAAATTGAGGATGAAATTGAAGTTTTTGTGTATCAGGATGATGGTAAATTAAAAGCCACTACTGAAATTCCATTGGCTGAAGTAGGAGAGTATGCAGTAATGACAAGTGTTCAGAGTTTACCTAGTGGTGCTTTTATGGATTGGGGAATTATTAAAGATTTATTCATTCCTTATAAGCAACAAAAATCCAAAATTATTGAAGGCAAGAGATATCTGGTATATCTTTATGTAGATGAGGATCTGGAACTGATCACAGGAACAACAAAGTTTAAAAGGAATCCTCAATATGAAAATCTGCCCTTCCAGAAAGGGGATAAAGTAGATCTGATCATGATGAATGAAAGTGAACTGGGGTGGAATGTTGTTATTAATAAAAAATACATAGGATTGATCTATGCTTCTGATGTTTTCAAGAAATTATATCCGCTATCTGAAGAAAAAGGATACATTAAAGCCATTCGTGAAGACGGTAAGATTGACGTTTCCTTACAGCCTGAAGGTTTTGAAAATATTGATGAGTTTAAGCAAAAAATCCTTACCAAATTAGAGGAGAACTATGGTCTTCTTTATCTATCTGATAAATCTACTCCAGAGGAGATCAAAGGTGAAATCCAGATGAGTAAAAAGAACTTCAAGAAAGCAATCGGAGGTCTTTATAAAGATAAGATCATCGATATTATGGAGGATAAGATCAGATTATTATAAATATAAAACGAGCAGAATTTTCTGCTCGTTTTTTTGTTTTTATTCTCTGTTCTTAATCAATATCCAACCATTGTATAATCGCCCATCCGAAACCTTTATAATGTACCAATAACTTCCTGTAGGCAATGGTAATGAATTGTATTTTCCGTCCCATTCAAAAGGTTTTTTACTGATGATATCTTTGAATACCGGAATACCTCTTCTATAATAGATGCCTACTTCAGTTCCTGTATAATTTTCAAGGCCTCTTATCTTCCATTTATCGTTGATCCCATCACCATTAGGAGTAATTGCATTAGGAATATTGAAGATAGAAAAGTTTTTCTGGCCAATGATACAACCTGATTTTGTTCTTACATAAACAGTATATTCTCCCATGCTTAAATTATTAAAGACATTGGAATCCTGCCATGTCACATTATCAAGTGAATATTCATAGTTTCCACTAGCTGAAAGTAAAACAGTTGCAGAACTATTAGCAATTGTTACAGAAACGATCTCAGCTAAAACAGAATAGCTAACCTGCGTATTTGCAATGCTTTCACATCCGAAACTGTTGGTTACTTTCACAGAATAGTTTCCGGGAACGGATACTATAATTGTCTGTGTTGTAGCTCCTGTATTCCATAGATAAGAAGCAAATCCGCTTCCTGCATCGAGTGTTAATGTTTTTCCCTTGCAAAAATCAATGTTTTCTGGAAGACTGATTTTAGGCTTTGGATTTAATGTTAAGCTTAATCGTATCACTATAAAACAGCCATCGGGGGTAGATACTTTTACATGAATAATACTTGAGCCAATGCTCATCATATAAACTGAAGGATTTGGAATCGTATTTCCTGCACTATCTGTATAAGTAAAAGTGTAGTTTTGCGGGTTAGAAATAATATTTCCTTCATACGAATGAAGATTAATAGCCATTGTTGTTCCGGTAGAAGTATTGCATAAAGCATCTGTGACATCCTGAGCCGGAACATTATTGATGGACAATGTAACAGCTATGGATTGCTTTTCAGATTTGCACCCGTTCAATGTTTGAGTGACAAAATATGTTTGTCCATGTACCAGCGGTGTACTGAGAGGTAAAATATTCCCTCCCGCATTGTAAAACACAAGTGATGCTCCCGTAACAGCCAGATTAGCTAACGTAGGATTGGCAGAGGCACAAAAATCCTGAGTAGCATTTGCTGCTGGCTTAGGAGTGGAATTAACCGTCACCTGAATTGCTATTTTGTTGCTTTCACAGTTGTTAATGGTTTGTGAAGCATAATAGGTTTGCCCGCTTACAAGCCCTGTATTTAAAGGTAAAAGGTTTCCTGATGCATCATACCATTTTATATTCTGACCAATGATCTGAATATCTGAAACTTTTGGCTGATTAGTAGCGCAAAATGTTTGTTGTAAATTTTGTGTTGCAGGGAGAGCCGGAGAGGTTATAATTACATTTTGGTTTTGTGTTGCCGTATTTCCATGACCATCATTATATGTCCAGTGGATTATATAAGTTCCCGGAACAGAATAAGAAAGCGGATCTGTGGTGGTTGCTGTAATAATTCCTGCGCAATTATCAGTTGCTGTTGGGAAAGTTGAAATTACAGTATGGCAATCTCCTGTGACATCCGGCATATTGGCAATATTTGGAACCGGTGCAACAGTATCTCCTACGATTACATTTACAGTGAAGCTTCCGTCACAACCGCCTGACCCTGATACCTGACAAATATATGTCCCTGCATTAGCCGCTGTAGCATTTGAAATAACAGGATTTTGTTGGGTAGAACTAAATCCATTAGGTCCGGTCCAGCTATATGTTGTTCCCCCGGTTGCATGTAATTGGATGGATGAATTGATACAAACAGGAGAGTTTGAGGTTACTGTAGCGGCTGATGTACAATCCTTAAATTTAGCAATAAAAATATCGTTTCCACCACCAGGTAATTGCTGAAATGTTCCAGGGGTTGCGATACCTGATGTATTTCCACCTGACATTCCTGTTAAATAAATCGCATCATCATTATCTTTTGTTACCTCTCCTTGTTGTGTCGCACCATTTCCTGTATAATAAGTACCCCATTCCTTTACATCATTTTGGTTATATTTAATTAAAAATGTAGAATTATATTGTGCCGGCATTCCCATATAGGCACCGGGAGTCGATATATCCGGAAGGCCATTGAAATGTAAACCTGTGAAGAAAACATTTCCCGAAGTGTCAGGATATGCTAATAATTGAGGATCTCCATGAAAATTAAAGTAGTTTTTTGTAACGGTATTATTCGCAAGGTTAACACGCCAAATTCCTGGCTGCCCCTGAGGAAAAGCAGTTGTAGTATATTTTCCCGGAAGAATTAAAATATTATTTACAATTCTTGCTTTTAACACAAGTTCAGATCCTGCGTTTCCATAATAGCTTGATCGAAGAATGGTGTTTCCTTGTTTCGATAATTTAATATAGATTCCGTCTGATTCTCCACCTTTTATAGATTGAAAGGCATTAATCATGGGGATATTTGAAGATTGTGTAGCTCCAATTATTTCAAGATCATTGTTTGAAGAAAAAATATGGAAAATAGAAGTTGAACCATCACTTTGCCCAAAATAAGTTGCCCAATCTACATTACCTGTTGTTGAATTTAAAGAGGCTAAAATTCCATCTGTATATCCAAGAGGTGTAGATTTTGTTGGTTGCATTGCATTCACAGTTGGGAAATCAGAACTGAAAGCATCTCCTCCGATATATATCTTATTTTGATTATAAGAAACGGAATAAAGCTTGTCTTGTCTGCTGGAAACAAATTCTTTTTGAAAGACAAGAGCGCCATTATTGTCAAATTTTACTAAAACAATATTTTCATTGTATGGTCCTCTTTGAATAGTTCCCCGGCATAAATACTAAAATCTTCGTCAAAATCAACATCCATGAAAACATCAGTCATTCCAAAACCATAATATGTTCCCCAAAGTCTTTGTCCGCTTGGCGTCAACTTCATTAAAAAAGAGTCAAGTCCACCGGCAAGATTCTGTTGATAGGTACCTGAAGTAGCAAAATTAGTATAGCTACTGGTGGTACCAAATAAGTAACCCTTATTTTGACTATCAGTTTTTATTCTACCATAATCATCACCTGTTCCACCCGCATGGCTTCCCCAGATTCTTGTTGGAACCGGATCAATGATAATAGTTTTAGTGGAAATGTCAATTGGAGTATTAAAGCTAAAAGTTTGATTACCAATATCATTAAAAGAAACGGGAATACTTACATTTATATTCTTGTTTTTAATCCAACTGTTGGGAATATTTTCCTGCATTTTTCCAAAACGCATATCCAAGGTAAGCTTACCATCTTTAATTGAGGTTGGAGCCCCACTAAATTTCATTTTTATATCTGAAATTTTTCCGCCTGGATTGATAATAAAATTGTACTCAATGGGCTTCATAGTGTCTTTTGGTTTAAAAAATACCAAATCAATATTTGAATAAATATTCTTGTATACTATTTTTTGGAACCTGTGTACATTGGTTATTCCTTTAGAATTATTGGGAATGTTGTAATAATTGTCAAAATCATAAGATTTTCCCTCCGCAATAATTGCAACACTTTTATTTGAATTTAGTAATTCAATATCAACTCTATGAAATAAATGTTCGTAAAGGAATTCATCCTCATAATACGTTTTAGCGTTTAAAGATTTATCTTTTTTAAATTTTTGGGAATTAGGATTGGATGTCTTTTTCGTTTCGTATACATCATAAGAAAACCCATTAGATCGAAGTTGAACATTCAGCCCTGCTGAATTGTACAAATATTTTACATCAGTATTTTCTTTTCCATCCTGATCAACAATCTGGCCTTTGTTTTCGTAAAAAAAATACTGATTATCCTGTATAGCTTTGGTTTGAGAAAATGTGAGTCCATAGGTGAACACTGATAAAAGAAATAAAATTTTCCGCATCTATTATTAATTTCCGGCAAATATATAAAAACGCCTCACTTTATCGGGATTAATAATCATTCATCTGTAAGTGTTTGTTTTAAAACATGATGGAAATCATGAGATTCATTTAATTATTTTGTTTAACAATTTTGTCAAAAAAAAAATTTGATCTACATTTGCACAAATTTGTTTAACAAAAATGTCAAATCAAGCAAAAAAAGACCAAACACAAGAATTGATCAAAGAAACTGCGAAGCACCTATTCTTTGTGAAAGGGAAGTTTGATGCTACTACGCAAGAGATTGCAGATGAAGCCGGAGTGAATAGAACGCTTATTAATTACTATTTCCGTTCAAGAGATAATCTGATGCAGATTGTATTTAATGAAGCGCAAAAAGTAGAACAAGAGAAATCTAAAATTATACAGAATTCCGATCTGCCTTTTAAAGAGAAAATAAGCCAGTTTATAGAAGGCAGCTTATCAACAAGCCTTCAGTATCCTTATCTGGAAACTTATATTGTTTCACAGATCAATAAAGGGAATTGTCATCAGAAGGATATAGAGGAAGATGATTTGAAAAAGATGTATGAAGACATTGAAACGGAAATGGAAGCAGGAAATATAGAGAGAATGAAACCTATCCAATTTATTCTGAATATGGTTTCTTTATTGGTATTTCCCAGCGCAATACGTCCTCTTTTGATGGAGAATCTAATGATCAGTGATAAAGAATTTGATAAGATCATATCAGAGAGAAAAGAGATCATACTGAATATTTTATTTAAAAATTAGTTAAAAGCTTAAAGTATTTTTAAATATGATCCGTCCTTTAGGAATAAAGTATTTGAAGAAGAACATCTATTAAAAAAATAAACGAAGTAATAAAATTATGAAAAGAAAACGTATAACTGCACAAAAGCTAAAAATAGGGATAGCTGCAGCATTTATGATTTTCGGTTACTCATCGGTACATGCTCAGCAACAGGTTTCTTTAAAAGAAGCCATTCAGCAGGCCCTGAAAAATAAGGCAGAAGCTAAGAAAGCTGCTTTACAGGTAAAAAAAGCTGAATATAAGATTGATGAAGCCAGAGCCGGTGCTTTACCGCAGATCAGTGCTAATATCAGCAATACTTTTAATCCTATTTTACAGAAGTCTGTTCTTCCTGGTGAGATTTTAGGAATGCCGGGACAAATGATTCCGGTGACATTCGGAACAAAATGGCAGTCTGTAAACTCTGTAACGCTTAACCAGAATATTTTTGACCAGAGAGTATTCATCGGTTTAAAAGCGGCTAAATCTACCCGTGAGTTTTATATTCTTAATTCACAGCTGACCAATGAACAAATCATTGAAAATGTAGCGACAGCTTATTATCAGGTTTTTGTTCAGGAAGAAAATCTTAAGACGATTGAAGCCAGTTATGCTAATACGGAAAGGGTAAGAAATGTGATCAAAAGTTTAGTTGATAATGGCCTTGCTAAATCTATAGACCTGGACCGTACCAACGTTCAGCTTAATAATATAGGATCGAACAGGCAACAGCTGATCAACGGAGTGGAAGTGGCTAAAAATTCATTGAAGTTTTATATGGGAGTTCCTATTGAAACACCGATAGAGCTTGAAGAAAAAACAATCGAACCCAATCCGCAGCTTTTAGCAACCAATGTGAGCCTGGAACAAAGATCTGAATTAAAAGTACTAAATAAACAAAGAGAGTTATTACAGTTTAGTAAAAAAGCAACAGAAGCTTATCTTTATCCTACCGTGGGATTAACAGCCAATTACGGATGGCAGGGATTAGGAAATAAATTTCCTTATTTCACAGGATCTTCTCAGGGAACCAACTGGAGTGATTTTGCTTCCATAGGTCTGGCCATTAAAGTTCCGATTTTTATGGGTGGCCAAACCAAGGCTCAGATTCAACAGGCTGAAATCGATATTCAGGATCTGGATCAGGATATTGAGAAAACTAAGCTTAGCCTGAACCTGGATTATAAAAATGCTATTTCCAATATGGAAAATGCGATCATCAATATCGAAAGCATGAAGAATAATGTAGGACTGGCAGAAAGGGTTCAAAGCAACACACAATCCAATTATCAGTATGGTTTAGCAACACTTACAGAAGTTCTGGATTCTGAAAATGCTCTTACTCAGGCAAAACAGAATTATGCGAATGCATTGCTGGATTATAAGCAGGCTGAGATAAAACTGATCAAAGCTAAAGGAGAATTAAATACATTAGAAAACCAATAATAAACTAAAATGAAAAAAACTTTAATATATATCATCGTAGCGGCTGTACTTATTGGTTTAGCAGCTTATAAGATTGCGGGAAACAAAGAAAAACAGACACAGGAAGTAAAAGAAGTTGCCAAGCAGGTTGATAAGATCAACGTTAATGTGGTAACCGTAAAGAGAGAAAATATCGATACGGATTACTCAGCGAATGGAACGTTTCTTCCAAAGCAGGAAATGAATCAGTCTTCTGAAATTGCAGGACGTATTGTAAGTGTTCTAGTAAAAGAAGGTTCAAGAGTTTCTGCAGGTCAGACTTTAGCAACTATTAAAAGAGATGCTATTGAGGTAGATGTATCACAGGCTCAGAATAACTTACAAAACGCAATTATCGACAATCAGCGTTATGAAAATGCTTATAAAACAGGAGGAGTTACCAAGCAACAGCTTGATAATTCAAGATTACAGCTTAAAAATATGCAGGCTGCTGTAAAAGCTCAGGGTGTAAGAGTAAATGATACCAGCATCCGGGCAGGGATCAGCGGTACAATTAATAAAAAAATGGTGGAGCCTGGAACTGTAGTTTCAGTGGGAACTTCCATGTTTGAGATCGTTAATATCAATACCTTAAAACTTTCCGTTCTGGTGGATGAAAGCCAGGTTGGGAAAATCCAGTTAGGTCAGGTAGTTCCAATTAGCGTAAATGTTCTACCTGAAGATTCTTTCAGTGGAAGAATTACATTTATTGCTCCTAAAAGTGATGCTTCTTTAAATTTCCCGGTAGAAATTGAAGTTCCGAACAAAGGAAACCTGAAAGCCGGTATGTATGCAACTGCAGTATTCAAAACAAACAACGGAGCTGAAACTCAGAACATGCTTACTGTTCCTGCGGAAGCATTTGTAAACGGGGTGAGCTCTGGCCAGTTGTTTATAGTTCAAAATGGAACTGCCAAATTGATCAAAGTAACGATCGGAAAAGTGTACGGAGATAAAGTACAGATTCTTACAGGTCTTACTGAAGGTCAACAGGTAATTACCAGCGGACAGATCAACTTGGATAACGGGTCAAAAATCAATATTGTAAAGTAGTAGACTTATGAAGTTAGCAGAAATATCGATCAAAAGACCCTCGTTGGTAATTGTATTATTTACAATTCTGACACTGGGAGGTATCCTGAGTTATACACTCATGGGATACGAATTGATTCCGAAGTTTGAAACCAATATGGTAACAATTTCTACGACCTATCCGGGAGCTTCGCCTGCAGAGGTGGAAACTTCCGTAACCCGGAAAATTGAAGATGCCGTAGGTTCTTTGGAAAATGTAAAAAAAGTAGAGTCTTCTTCATATGAAAGTTTATCCGTGATCATGGTTCAGCTGAACGATGGTGCGGATGTGGATTATGCTTTGAATGATGCTCAGCGTAAAGTAAATGCAGTTCTTAAAGACCTTCCGGATGATGTAGATCCGCCTTCACTGAATAAATTCTCATTGGATGATTTACCTATTATTACGATGAGTGTTTCTTCGAATAAATTGAATAACAAAGAACTTTATGACCTTTTAGATAAAAAAATAGAGCCTATTTTCTCCCGTGTAAACGGAGTAGCACAGGTTGATCTTGTAGGTGGACAGGAAAGAGAGATTCAGGTGAATCTTGATGAGAAAAAATTGCAGGGTTATGGACTTTCCATCGGAGATGTTCAGCAGGCTATCCTTTCATCCAACCTGGATTTCCCTACAGGAAGTTTGAAATCGAGAACCACAAAATCTACGATCAGATTATCGGGAAAATATAAATCGATCCAGGAAATGAACAACCTTGTTGTTTCCAATAAAGATGGAGCTCAGGTTCGTTTATCCGATATTGCTACCGTTTTCGACTCTCAGAAAGATGTTGAGAAAGTGGCCAGATTTAACCAGTTTCCGACGATCTTAATGCAGGTTAAGAAACAGTCTGATGCGAATGCGGTTGCTGTATCTGAAAGTGTTCAGAAAACCATAGCAAAAGTAGAAGAAGCGTATAAAGTTCAGGGGATAAAAGTGAAGGTAGTAAATGATACTACGGATTTTACTCTTGAATCTGCCAACCACGTTATTTTTGACTTGTTCCTGGCAATCGTCCTTGTAGCTATTGTGATGTTATTATTCCTTCACAGTATCAGAAATGCCTTTATCGTAATGGTCTCTATTCCGGCTTCGTTAATTGCAGCTTTCATTGGAATGAACCTGATGGGGTATACACTGAACCTGATGAGTTTATTAGGATTATCCCTGGTGGTTGGTATCCTTGTGGATGATGCGATCGTGGTATTGGAAAACATTTACCGTCACATGGAGATGGGTAAAAGTAAGATCAGGGCTGCGTATGATGGAGCGTCTGAAATTGGATTTACGGTTGCTGCAATTACATTGGTAATCGTGGTGGTATTCCTTCCGATTGCAATGAGTTCAGGTCTTGTAGCAAACATCCTTGGACAATTTTGCGTCACGGTTGTTATTGCAACCTTATTATCATTGTTGGCATCATTTACCATTATCCCTTGGTTATCATCGAGATTTGGTAAGCTGGAGCACTTAACAGGTAAAAACTGGTTTGAAAAATTCATTCTTTGGTTTGAAGGACTGATTGATAAATTCACACACTGGATCACAGGCATTCTTGAGTGGTGTCTGAAGTCAACGTTAAGAAGGATATCAACGGTAGTGATCACCTTTATTATTCTGATCTCTTCGTTCATGTTGGTAGCATTTGGTTTCATTGGTGGTGAATTCTTCCCTCCAATCGACCGTGGTCAGTTCTTAGTTCAAATGGAATTATCAAAAGATGCGACTGTTGAAAAGACCAACCAGTTAACTTTAGATGTAGAGAAGTTTTTAAGAAATGATAAAGATGTTGTGGATCTGATTACCACTGTTGGTCAGCAGTCAACAGGTTTTGGTGGAGCTCAGGCAACGACTTATCAGTCTGAAGTTCAGGTAAACCTTACTGATAAATCTGAGCGTGCTGAAAGTACGAACATCAAAGCAGCTAAAGTAAAAAGAGCATTAGAAGAGAAATTTACAGGAGTTGAGTTTAAAACGGCTCCAATTGGTATCCTGGGTGCTGAAAATGCACCAATCGAAATGGTTGTAACAGCTCCTGATAATGCTACAGCAGTAAAAGAGGCAACAAGAATTCTGGAACTGTTGAAAAAAGTTCCCGGAGCAGTAGATGCTGAACTATCAACAGATACTGGTAATCCTGAAGTTCAGGTAAATATAGACAGAGATAAAATGGCTTCTTTAGGCTTGAATCTTCAGAGTGTAGGACAAACAATGCAGACAGCATTCAACGGAAACACAGATGGGAAATACAGAGCCGGAGAATATGAATATGATATCAATATCCGTTTCGGTGATGCCAACAGACAGTCTATTGATGATGTTAAGAACCTGATGTTCACAAATCCTAGAGGAGAAAAGGTTCGTTTGAGTCAGTTTGCAGAAGTGAAAATGGGTTCAGGACCAAGCTTACTTGAGCGTAGAGATAAATCTCCTTCCGTAAAAGTAAGAGCAAAGGCGGTAGGTAGACCTGTGGGGGATGTTGCGAATGAATGGGCAGACCAGTTCATGAAGAGCGATAAAAAACCTATCGGAGTGGATTATATCTGGAGCGGTGATATGGAAAACCAGCAGGAAGGTTTCGGTACTTTAGGTATTGCCTTACTGGCGGCTATCGTATTGGTTTACCTGGTAATGGTTTCCTTATATGACAGTTTTGTTTATCCGTTTGTGGTATTGTTCTCGATTCCGCTTGCGATGATCGGAGTTATGGTTATCCTTGCCTTAACAGCAAATTCACTGAACATCTTTACGATGTTAGGGATGATCATGTTGATTGGTCTTGTGGCGAAGAATGCGATCCTGATTGTTGACTTTACCAATGCTAGAAAAGCTGCAGGATCAAATACACACGATGCCTTGATTCAGGCTAACCATGCTCGTCTTCGTCCTATTCTTATGACAACCATCGCGATGATCTTCGGGATGTTGCCAATTGCATTGGCAAGTGGAGCAGGAGCCGAATTTAATAAAGGTCTGGCTTGGGTAGTTATCGGTGGTTTAACATCGTCTCTATTCCTTACCTTGATCATCGTACCAGTAGTATACTCTCTGTTTGATTCAATTCTAAGAAGAATGGGTCAGCATGAGAAAACAGACTATGAGGCTGAAATGAAGGCTGATTACGAGCACAGAGAACTAAGTGATGACGGATTTACTCCTAAACATTTAGATTAAAATAACAACCTTAATTAACCGAAAAAGCGTATCATTTTTGATACGCTTTTTTGATTGTTCCCTGTGCTGCCAACAAAATTTTAAACTCTATTCTCCACAATAAAAAAGGCTTCCAGAATAAACTGAAAGCCTTCGCTTTTATTTTATGCAAAAAATTAATCTGCCATGGCTTCACCTGACTTTCTGTAGATGAAGTTTCCGTAAATGTGTCTTCTTGCAAAACGGCTTGGTGAATCAGCATTTACCATTTTAATATAGGTGTTTCTTGGTACTCCCAGGTATTCATACATCATTCCGTTTAAATGCTGGATCTTCAGAACCTGTTTTTCAAAATAGAAATCGTGAATATTAGATTTTGTAGTTGTTTCTACATATTCCTCCTTATACTTTTCCTGTGTTTCCGGGTTAATGCTCACCAAAAAATGGTAAGCTTCAATTACAGATTTGCTTTTTTCTTCCGCTTCCAATTTTCCGGCTTCATCATTGATAAATTTATCAGGATGAGAATCTTTCATCGTATTCCTGTAAATGGTTTTTAACTCCTGTAATGTGACTGTTTTATCTACCCCAAGAAGCTTTCTATGTTCACCAACTCTTTTCATATCTATATATTTTATTGATTTTAAGGATTCTCTGTAATTGTTATATCCATAAGTATGAATTCGTACAATACTATTTTATATTCCGTTATATGATCCTTTTTTCGGGGTGCAAAATTAGGTAATTAATTCCAGAAAATCATAACTTATTCATTATTAATTTATTTGAAGCTGTTTGTTATAATAAGAAGATAAGGAAAAGAATTAATAATCTTCATTTTTTATCATATCTAATAAATCTTTGACATTTTTAAACCCGGGAAGATCATTATTATTTTGTTTTAAATCAAAAAGTTTAGTTTCTGTTTTTACTAATGAATTATTTATTAAAGTCTCACTTGTATATTTTGCTAGGTCAGGTTGAGAATCATCATAATAAATTGTGATTTCGCGAATTATACTTTTTTGTGGATTTTTATGATCTTTTATATAATGATTGGATTCAGATTTTAAAATTCGAATAATTTTACCATTACTATCTTTAGTTATTTGATGGAGAATCCTATTGCACCTACATTTCTGTTTTTTTTATTTTTTATTAATCCAGATCCCTCGACAAGTTTGGTGGGATAATCTTTTGAATAAACATCAATAGTATCCAAATGGCTGTAGTTTTTATGTTTTAGTTCTTTTGACTGACCTAGTAATGATCCTGAAATTGTAATTAAAATAAATAGAATTTTCATATTACTTCTGTAGTTTGGAATTTACAATTTTAATAATTCTAACAGTTCCAATTAACTGAGATTCTTCAAATCTTAAATCCCTGCTGTTTTTAATTTTCTTTGAAAATATTCCTACGGTAAAATATTAACTTCTGCATTTACCAAGTTCCCATGAAAATATAGCTCCTAAGTTTTAAATATAACAAAACATAAATATATGATATTTTGTTTTTCGTGATAAAAATTTCCTACGAATTCTTCTGTAGTCATTGATTTATTTTATTAAACAAAAAAAGCAGAAGCTTACGCCTCTGCCTTACAATATAAAAAAAATAATAATCAGTTCTATTATACTTTCTCAGTCGAATAAGCTGCAGCCACTTCTTTCGAAGCTGCTACCATAGCGATCAATGCTTTTTCTGTTTCCTCCCAATGACGGGTTTTCAATCCGCAATCTGGATTTACCCAAAGCTGTTCTGCCGGGATTACGGCTTGTGCTTTTTTCAGCAATGCAACCATTTCCTCTTTTGACGGAACTCTTGGAGAGTGAATGTCATACACTCCTGGGCCGATCTCGTTTGGATATTTAAAGTCTGCGAAAGCATTTAATAACTCCATTTGGCTTCTTGAGCATTCTATCGTGATGACATCGGCATCCATATCGGCGATATTGTGGATAATGTCATTAAACTCGGAATAACACATATGCGTGTGGATTTGTGTAGCATCCTCAACACCACTTGCAGAAATTCTGAAAGCTTCTACAGCCCATTGAAGGTAATTTTGCCATTCTGCCTTACGCAAAGGAAGACCTTCTCTGATAGCTGGTTCATCGATCTGGATAATTCTGATTCCTGCTTTTTCAAGATCGTTTACTTCATCACGGATTGCCAAAGCAATCTGCTTACAGGTGGTAGAACGAGGCTGATCATCACGTACAAATGACCATTGAAGAATGGTTACAGGGCCGGTCAACATTCCTTTTACCCATTTTTGAGTTAATGACTGGGCATATTGCGACCAGTAAACCGTCATTGGCTGAGGCCTGTGAACGTCTCCATAAATAACCGGTGGTTTTACACAGCGGCTTCCGTAGCTTTGAACCCATCCGTTTTGAGTAAATGCAAATCCTGCGAGCTGTTCCCCAAAATACTCGACCATATCGTTGCGTTCAAATTCTCCATGTACCAATACATCAATTCCGATTTCCTCTTGCCATTGGATGGTTCTCTGTGTTTCTTCTTTAAGCAGCTGATCATATTTCTGGGCGGTAAGATCTCCTTTCTTGAATTGAGCTCTCCAGCTTCTTACTTCTTTGGTTTGAGGAAAGGACCCAATTGTTGTTGTTGGAAATAAAGGAAGCTCCAATGCGTTCTGCTGTGCTTCTTTTCTCACATTAAAAGGACTGTTTCTCTGTGCGTCACTTTCTGTAGTTACGGTAACACGGTTTTTCACATCCTGATTGTGAATTAGTGTTGAAACTTTTCGGTTTTCAATAGCTTTTTTATTTTCAGCTAATTCCTGTAAAGTATTGTAATCCGGGTTTTCTGAAGCTAATTTTTTTAAGGTAACAATTTCATAAACTTTTTGCCTGGCGAAAGCCATCCATTGTTTGATCTCCGGAGATAGTATATTTTCATTTTTCTCCAGGTCAAGATCGAAAGGAGAATGAAGTAATGAACATGACGGTGCAATGAAAACTCTTTCAGAACCTAATGCTGCAATAGCTTTTTTGATGAAAACCAGAGACTGATTGAAATCGTTTTTCCAGATATTTCTTCCGTCTACGACTCCTAATGAGAGGATTAATGTTTCAGGAATTGCATTGATGACCTCATCCAATTGTTCCGGGGCTCTTACCAGATCAATGTGTAGTGCATCAACAGGTAGAGTAGTGGCCAATGAAAGGTTATCTTTTAACCCATCAAAATAGGTGGTCACAATAAATTTAAGGTTCGGAAACTGTTTGGCAATTTCAGCATAAATGTTCTGGTAAACTTCTTTTGCTTTCTGATCAAGGTCTAGTGCTAAAAACGGCTCATCCAGCTGAATCCATTCTGCTCCGTTGTTTTCAAGCTCTTTTAAGATCTCAACGTAAACCGGAAGCAGATTTTGTGCTAAATCCAATTTATCAAAACCTTCTTCTTTTTCTTTTCCTAATAATAAATAGGTTACCAATCCAAGGATAACAGGCTTTGTATGAATTCCTGCTTCCTTCGCTTCAATAAACTCATTAACGATTTTATGGGAGAATAATTTGAATTGCTGATCTTTTTGGAATTCTGGAACGATATAATGATAATTGGTATCAAACCATTTTGTCATTTCCATGGCTGTAATATCGTGCCCTTCTTTCTGATAACCTCTGGCCATAGCAAAGTAAAGATCTAGCTCATTTGGTGTAATATCCTGATAACGGGAAGGAATAGCTCCAACAGACAATGTCATGTCCAATACCTGATCATAAAAAGAAAAGTCATTGGATGGAATCAGATCAATTCCGGCTTCTTGTTGTAGTTCCCAGTTTTGCTTTCTGATCTTTTTTCCTGCCTCTAAAAGTTCCTGTAACGATGTTTTACCTGCCCAATATAGTTCGCAGGCTTTTTTAAGTTCTCTGTTGCTACCGATTCGCGGATAGCCAAGGATGTGTGTTTGCATTTTCTTTAAACTTTTAATTAAATTTTGGTTTTAAAAGTTCTTATAATGCTTCATAACGCAATCGGGAAATAGTTTTTAGCAATAGAGAAGATACAATATAGACGTAATTTTCCCAGTGAAGAGTAGATTGTTAGGTAACCTGAAATTAATTTTCATAAAAAACATTACGTTTAAACTCAAATAAATTCTGAGTTAAAACCCAATCCAATACGTTCAAAAGTATCATCTGTATGACCAAAAGCTTCAGACCGCGAAAGCATTGTCAATTCGGGACAGGCAGGTCTCCTGACTTGTAACAGTTTTTGTCATCCTTCCCGCTTGTGGCAGTGGATATTCAGGGACAAAAACCTCTGTTGTGTTACTTACAGTTGCGCGACAGCTCGTGATTTTCACACGATTCCCTATTAATCTACCTTAAGTAAAACCTTTTCCGTTTGATGAAGTATGTTAAAGAACAAAATAGGGTGTAAAGGTATTAATTTAAGATGTTTAATTGGCTTAAATGCAAAAATTAAGTATATTGTTTTGTTTAAATTGAATTTGTAAGTTATTTATTCTGTAAATTTGGAAATATAAATCGAAAAAAGAATATTATCCTGTGGAAAGACTAGACGATAAAGACCTTCAATTGTTAAGAATCCTTCAAAAAAATGCAAAATTGACCGTTAAAGAATTGGCAAAGGAAATTAACCTTTCTCCATCTCCTGTTTTTGAGCGTGTTAAAAGGTTGGAGCAGGAGGGTTATATCAAACATTATGCGGCTGTCCTGGAAGCCGAGAAACTGAATCGTGGTTTTACAGTTTTCTGTCAGGTTAAATTAAAGATCCACGACAGGTCTGTGGGAAATGAGTTTGTACAGGAAATTACACTGATAGACGAAGTGGCGGAATGCTATAATATTTCAGGCGATTTTGATTTCCTTCTCAAAGTTCAGGTACGCGATATGAAACACTACCAGGATTTTGTATTTAATAAATTAGGTTCCGTCGACTCGATAGGAAGCACACACAGTACTTTTGTAATGGCAGAAGTGAAGAATAACCATGGAGTTACTATATAGAGCAGATCTCTTACTAGATTTTTTTTCCTCTGATCCTGCTTAATGATACAGAAGTGATACCAAGATAAGATGCAATATAATACTGAGGAACCCGGCGGAAAATCTCGGGGGATTGCTTTATAAGCTCATTATATCTTTCCTCTGCAGAATCTTTTATACGGGAAATAAAGAGCTTCTGATATTTAAGTAAGCGTTCCTGTAGATAGCTGTAATAAAGTTCCTTGCTGTCCGGATTATTTTCAATTATTTGTCTGAAATCCTCAATAGAAGTGCTATATACAGTACAGGGTTCTATCGTTTCGATATTATAAATACTTGGAGAATTATAAAACAGACTTTCCCACGACGAAATAAAGTTTCCTTCAAACAAAAATTGAAATGTAATTTCCTTACCGTCATTATTAAGCCAACCTCTGGCAACTCCTTTTTTGAGATAGTAAAATTTACGCGCCATCTTACCTTCTTCCGTTAGCAAGGTTTTGTTGGGTAATTCTTCCTGTTCGAAATTACTAAGGATTTTAGCCAAGGCGTTTTTATCTGGGGACATGCTCAAGAAGATTTTAAATATAATTACTCACTTCAATCAGGTTCTGATCAGGATCCCGGAAGTAGACGGACCTTATTTTGCCTGTTGCTCCGGTTCTGATAACAATACCCTCGATGATTTCGATGTTTTTTTCTTTAAGTTCTTTTAAAATATCATGTACATCTGTTGTGGCAATAAAGCACAGATCTGCAGAACCGGGAGTAGCATGTAGTGCCTTTGGCTCAAATTCATTGCCTTTCTGATGCAGGTTGATTTTTTGGTTTCCAAAAGCAAGCGCTTTCCGGTTATCTCCGAATGAGACCGCTTCAAATCCAAGGATGTCTGTATAAAAAGAGATGGTTTTTTCGATATCAGCTACCGTTAGAACGATATGATCAATGTTTTGAATTTCCATGGTTTTGTTTTTAATGTAAACACTGCATATTTTTTATGCTGTGTTTGAAATATTAATAAAGATAATCAATATTGATCAGACCCCTTCTCAATGGAACAAGGACTGTATCATTGGTATTCATTTCAAAAATGGGTTTTAATTTTTTTTCAGCCTGAATGTATTTACTTTATTCAAATCATTATTATCATGTATTGAGGTTTTACCATTCAACCAAAAGGTCTTATAATCTTGATGATTAACAACTTTATATTCTTTTGAATTTCTTCCTTTCTCAACTTTCATATTGATGTAAAGTAAAAGATCATTTATTGGACGATGTAATCCTGCGAAACAACTGAGTCCTAAAACAAAAATAGCAATGGGTAAGTTTGAAAGATCTTTTATTTTTGATTTAATTGTTAAGAAAAACATTAGGGACAAAAGAGCGAAAAATACAATCACTGTATATTTCCAGGAGCTTTCTTCAAAATTTTTGAGATCAGAAGATAAGTAGGTCTCTCTGATCATCGGTTGTAATACAAAATTATGTACAAAGAAAATGATTAGAAAAACACTAAAAAATACTATTTGGGATGTTGATGTTTTTTTTAACATTTATGTTGATTATAATCTATGGTGAATTTCTCATAATAATTTTCAAGAGCAATGTCATCTTGCCTTACTGGATTGTTGAATTTTACGTTTTAACAATATGTAAATCAAAGCAAAGATCAAAAAAATAAATGATTGAATAATAATGACTATTATTTCTGAATCCCTAGCAGCAAATCTAATCATAAAGCTAACAACTGAAATGGGATATGTTATCATCAAACCATAAATAGAATATTGACAGTAAAATATATCTGAAGGGTAGCATCCAAAAAGCGACACTAGTGCAATTATCTGATAAATTGAAAATAATAAGAAAATTACATTAAGCTGTTTGATGCTTGAAATTTTTAAAATCATCTGACACTGCTATAATTAAAGATCTTCTAATCTTGCCTCTGCTGCTGCAGGTAGGTCAAAGTTGAATTTTTAACAAACTCTTCCATAGAAGTTTCTTTACCTGCATTTTTATTAGTCAGTTCAAAAAGATATTGAATTAAATTGCCCAGTTTACTATCCTTGCAGGTCACTCTGAATCTTTTGGCCTTCAGGCTGGATTCGAGGAACGTTAGTTCTATGGTATTGCTTAATTTTACATTATTGACATCGAAACCGGCACGGGGATTTTTCTGAAGACGCAGAAATCTTTTCTGGGTTTTGTCGGTACTTTCCTCTATGAATTTTTCCATTTGATAATCGGTCAGGAGTTGCGGATAGATAAGTCCTTCCCGTAAAATTAAACTTGTTAGTTTATCCGATTTATCATAGAAAATGGTTTTATCATCAAATTGTATCTGATTATCTTTCACAACGATCTTTCCTTCAAATTTGTTATAAGTCTTCTTTTTATAATCATTTTTGAACTGCTCGGTAAGTGCTTTTTCCTTAATGCTTACACTTTCTTTTTTTTGACCAAAGGCAGCTAATGATAACGATAATAAGATAATCAATGAAAATTTCCGTTTCATATTTTTAAATTTTAAGTGTACTTCTCACATCCTTTTCGGGAAATTCTAAGGCTAAGAAACCAAGAATGAAAAATACTTATTTTATTTTAAATTCAGTTTTTATGATATTAGTTTTTTAGCAGCAAAGATGATGCTACAAAATATTTTTTACACGAAGATATTGAAGGAGCATGATTGTTTTTGCATCTTTGATCTCCCCGTTATCGATCATTTGCAATGCTTCACCGAAAGATAACTCCAGCACTTCAATATCTTCACCTTCTTCTTCAAGGCCACCACCATCTGCTATTTTCATTTCTTTAGAATATTCCGCAATGAAAAAATGAAGAATTTCAGTTACTGACCCCGGAGACATATAAGATTCAAAAACTTTTTCTACCCGCGAAATCTGGTAGCCTGTTTCTTCTTCGGTTTCTCTTCTGATACAATCTTCAGGATTGTCATCATCCAGTAAACCTGCACAGGCTTCTATAAGCATTCCTGTTGAATTTCCATTAATAAACGTAGGTAATCGGAATTGCTTTGTCAGAATAACTGTATTTGTATTTTTATTGTAAAGCAGGATCGTGGCACCGTTTCCTCTGTCGTAAGCTTCTCTGCTTTGGATTTCTACTGATCCGTCGTTTTTTATCTTTTCATAGGTAACCTTTTTCAGGGTGTACCAGTTATCTGATAAGATTTCAGTCTTTATGATTTTCACTTTATTGTTCTGCATAGGGAATATCTTCTATATGATAATAAATTTTCAGTCCTCTTTCTTGAGCAATTCTTACATCCTCATCAGCTCCTTTGGATGCTCCTTCTATCCGTAATACAGCATCACATTTTTCCAGAATTCTGTGGGCAATCGGATATTGTATTTCCTGCCAGGCTTCATCACCTATCTTTGTTGAACCGGCAAGGTGTATCAGTGGTAATGCCACCCATTCACCTATCATCGGGATATGACCTTTCCTGAAAATAGGCAATGCTGCTGATTCTAGTTTATTCAGATTTTGTTTGATGAGTTTTGGATCATCGTGGGTACCACTTCGGTAAGGTCCGGCAATTAATATTAGCATTATCTTTTATTTTTAAGTAAAATAAAGAAAGAAACCATGTAAAAAAAATAAGATAGTTTAAGAGTATTCATTTTTTATTTTTATTGGTTTTTATGGTACTTAGAAATTCGGGCGTGATCCCAAGATAAGAAGCGATTTGCTTTTGGGTAATACGTTCTGCCGCCACAGGATATTTCCGGATAAAGGCATTATAACGTTCTTCTGAAGACAGGGAGAGATTTTCAATGATCCTTAGCTGTTCCCTGGTATAAGCATTCTGCATCATAATTCTGAAGAATCTTTCAAATTTCGGAACCGTATAGTACAATTTGTCCAGATCTCCTTTTTTCAATTGAAAAATAAAACTATCCTCGAGTGCTTCAATATTCAGCATAGCGGGTTTTTCATTAACGAAACAATACATATCAGTGATCCACCAATCAGGAAGGGCAAACATAATTGTGGATTCTTTACCTGTCGCATCCAGATAAAAAGCACGCAGTATGCCCGAATGAACAAAGCTGATTTCTTTACAGGGTTCCTGCTGTTTCAGGATACTTTCTTTTTTTCTGACTTTCCTTTCGCGTAACAAAGAATTGAAATAATTGGCTTCATCATCGCTGAGCGATATATGTCGGGATATATTCCTTAAGATTAAGCTGTTATTCATGGTTATCAGATGAATTTTAATTTCTCTGTAATGTACGGGCTAAATTAATATTTATTTTCCAACAAATCCTGTAAAATCCTTTTAAATTGAGAGATTTTGATCGATATAGATCATACCTTACTATTTTCCATGGAGATGTTTTTTCAGATATTTAGACGTTTCGGACTGCGAAGCGGATAAAAGATGTTCTACAGTCCCTTCGAACATAATTTTACCACCCAACTTTCCGGCTCCGGGACCAATGTCAATAATCCAGTCTGCCTGAGCAATAATATCCAGATTATGTTCAATGACGATAAGGGTGTTATCTTTATTCACAAGCTCCTCAAAAAATAAAAGCAACTTTTCATTGTCGATAGGATGAAGTCCGGTGCTGGGTTCATCCAGAACTATAACCCTGGCAGTATGGTTTAATTCTTTGGTTAATTTTAGACGCTGCCTTTCACCGCCGGAAAAACTGTCGAGCCGCTGGCCTAAAGTAAGGTAATCTAAACCAAGTTTGATCAGCAGAGTAAGCTCATGTCCGAATCCTTGTTTGGGAAAAAAACTTAGCGCTTCTAAAACGGTCATATCCATCACTTCAGCAATATTTTTTTTGTGATAATGATATTGAAGAACTTCGGGCTTGTATCCTGATCCCTGACAAACTTCGCAAGGTTGCTCAATATCATCCATAAATGCGAGGTCCACTTTTTCTATTCCCAGACCTTTACAATTGGGACAGGCGCCCTCTCCGTTCCGGCTGAAAAGCTTATCCGAAACATTGTTTGATTCTGCAAAGAGCTTTCGGACCGTATTGGAAAGATTGAGATAAGTAAGCAGGTTGGAACGGCTGCTGGCCGTAAAAACAGATTGATCAATGACGGTTAATTCCGGATAAAAAAGAGGGAGTATTTTATTGATCAGCGTGCTTTTACCGGAACCTGCAACTCCCGTTACAACCGTCATAACTCCTTTCGGAATTTTTATGTCAATATTTTGAACATTAAACATACTTCCGTTTTTTATGTCAATAAATCCTTTTGCTGATCGGGGATTTTTATTATAATCTGGAATTTTGCTGAAATAGATCCCGGTTTTGCTTTTAGCTGTTTTTAGATTCTTAAAAGTTCCCTGGTACATAATCTCGCCTCCATTTTTTCCGGATGCAGGTCCCATATCTACGACAAGGTCTGCTATTTTAATAAGATCAGGATCATGTTCTACGATCAATACTGTATTTCCTTTATCTCTGATTTTCTTTATAATGTCTACAATATGATCAATATCTTTGGGATGAAGACCAATACTGGGTTCATCAAAAATATACAACAGATCGACAAGACTGTTTCCTAACTGTTTTACCATTTTTACCCGTTGAGATTCACCTCCGGACAGAGTATCTGTCTGCCGGTCCAAGGTGAGATATTGCAATCCTATATCGATGAGATTCTGAAGTTTTTTTTCCAGCTCCGATAGGATGGAAGAGTAGGTTTTGGAGGGGATGGACTGGATGAATACCAGAAGTTCATCCACTGATAGTGCTGTACAATCGGCAATGTTTTTATCAGCAATTTTACAGGACAAAACTTTTGGATTCAATCTTTTTCCTTTACAGGCCGGGCAATCTTTAGTAATGATTACTTTTTTTAGCGTTTCTTTTCTGGTGATATTCTCTTTTGAGTCCTTTTTTAAAAATGAGTTTTCAATCCTTGGAATTACTCCTTTATACTTCACCGTTTTTCCCCATTCTTTTGAAGGATGTTTAGGAGTGTGCTCTTCAGCATTCAGTAATAATTCCCATTCATTTTTTGTATAGTCCTTTAATTTTTTATCATTGTCAAAATATCCGGAATGAATATATCGGGTCAGCCGCCAGCCACCGGGTTGAAAGGTAGGAAACCGTATAGCACCTTCGTTTAGGGATTTATTTTTATCAAAGAGAGTTTCAGTATTTACCGTCTGTACAAATCCAAGACCTTCGCATTCAGGACACATTCCCTGGGGATTATTAAATGAAAATACATTGGAATATCCCACAAAAGGCTCACCGATTCTTGAAAAAAGTAATCGTAAAGAAGCATAAATATCGGTTGCGGTTCCCACTGTAGAACGGGCGTTACCTCCTAATCTCTTTTGATTGATGATAAATGGAACATTCAGATTTTCAATTTTATCTACATTCGGAACACCAAAATGTTGCAGGCGGTTTCTGATGAAGCTATTTTGGGTTTCATTGATCTGCCTCTGAGCTTCAGCCCCGATTGTTTCAAAAACCAGGGATGATTTTCCTGATCCCGATACTCCGGTGAAAACGGTGATTTTGTTCTTAGGTATTTTTAAGGAGATATTTTTAAGATTATTCTGTCTGGCTTTGGTAACAATGATGTCTTTCATAATGTAGTATTTAGATATGAAATCAGATACTTCAATATTAACAGATACTTTCTCTTTATGTATCCTCTGAGAAAAGACCGTGGATCTTATTTCTTCAGTAAATCTTCCAGCGAATCTCTCAGATCAGGAAACTGAAACCGATAGCCTGCATCCTGAATTTTTTGGGAATCAACCCTTGAGCCTTCCAGTAAAGCAACAGAAAGCTCTCCAAAAATGATCTTCAGTACAAATGCAGGAACATTAGGCATAAACAAAGGTTTGTGTAAAACCTCTGCAATTTTTTCCGTAAACTGTTCGTTGGTTGTATGTTGTGGTGATGCAGCATTATAAGCTCCTTTTAGCTGAGGATTTTTTAGAGCAAATTCATATATACCGATGATATCTTTCAGATGAATCCACGGCATATACTGTTTTCCGGTTCCAATGGGTGAGCCGATTCCCAGCCGCACGGGAGTTGCCATTTTTTTTAGGGCTCCGTCTTTTTCAGATAGTACGATGGATGTTCTTACTTTAACAACTCTTTCTGCAACATTCTGACTAAGAAATTCATCAGCAGCTTGCTCCCAAAGCATAACTACCTTTCCAAGGAAATCATCGGCTTTTTCATCTTCCTCTGAGAAAATTTTCTGTGAAGTATAAGCTCCATAAATTCCCGTGGCGGAAGCTGATATAAAAGATTTTAACTTGATGTTTTTCTTTTTTAAAGTATCAAGAATAAGTTTTGCAGAATCAATCCGGCTGGAAATAATCTCTTTTTTTCTGTCATCCGACCATCTTTTTTCAGAAATATTGGCTCCAGCAAGATGAATGATATGACTGATATTTTCAAATGCCGAATCATCAATTGTCCTATTACTAATATCCCATTCGTATTCATTGTCTTTGGTCTTTTTCCGGGTCAGCAACCGGACCGTATATTCCGGATCTATCTTTTTTGATAGCTCTCGGGCAACCATTCCATTAGCTCCGGTAATTAAAACAACTTCTTTCATAGATATTAATTTTGGTGGTGTATTCTTAGGTTTGATTTTTTACAATCAATACAAAATCATCTTCCAAAAGTTTATAACCGTAATCGTAAATAAATTTATATTCCGAACCGTTTTTATAAACTTTAATGTTAGTGATGTAATCGAAATCAAAACCTAAGCCATCCAGCTTTGAACGTGAAATTTTTGTTTTACCTTCCACGTTTATTTCCGTAAGAATACGGTAGTTTTTGCGAAGTTTATTATTAATGTTCCGCATCAGGTTATTGGAGTCTTTATTCTGCTTATTGTTATAGGCGTTGCGGCAGGCGTCATTGCAGAATTTTTTGTCTGATCTTCCGATGATCTTTTCGCCACATTCTAGACAATTCATAATATTATTTTTTCATTTTGTGTTGATGCTTTTTCTTTAACAACCGCAGAAATCTTGTATGGTTGGGATAACTTCTGTTGGAGGTAATATTATTGAAAAATAAAGCAACAAGAAGCAGGATGATACACCCCGATAGAACAGGAGATAATGCATACCAATATCCCAGTTCCGGAATTTTTCCTGATGAGGTAACGGCGATCAACGCTGTAGCACCACCGGGTGGATGCAGGGTTTTCGTATACTGCATCAGAACGATTGAAAACGCAACAGCCAACGGAGCTGACAGCCATAGCACGTCGGGAACTATTTTATAAATCGTTACACCCACCAATGCTGAAAGAACGTGACCTCCTACAAGATTCCGGGGTTGTGCCAACGGACTTTGAATGGCTCCATAGATTAAAACGCTGGATGCCCCGAACGAGCCGATCAGAAAAATGTTCTCCTGTTCCAAAAGATAGTGCGACTGGATGAATGCAATGATTCCGATTCCAAAAAATGCACCTAAAAAAGACCAGAAATGTTCTTTGTAATCGACAAGAGTTTCTTTATAAATTACATATTTCGAAACCCTTAGTGTTCTTTTTATTTTCTGCTTCATGAATTCTTCTTTATTTTTTTATTATCTGGGTTAAATTTTCAACAAATGCCTTTGTGTAGACGCCTTGCTTATCGTAGTCAGGGTCTAATATAGTAATTTCTATTCCAAAACATTGGTCATTCTCAATCAATGGGGTCAGAATTTCCCGGAGGTTATTATAGTCGATTCCATCTTCTGTTCTGCTATCAACAGCCGGCATAATCTGATCATTCAATACATCAACATCGAAATGAATGAAAAAACCATCCAAACCTTTCTGTTGAATCATTTTTAAAAAATCTTCAGCCGTTTTGCTGAAACCATTTTTACGTAGACTTTCCAGATCATAATAATGAACGCCTGAATTAATAACCTGGTTTACATAGTCTTCATCGTCTGTTTCTGCATTCCCTACACAGAAGATGTTTTCTTCAAGAAAATAGGGCCTCAGGCCACGAATATTGGTGAGTTTTTGATGTCCCATTCCTGAAACGATAGCCAGATCCATTCCGGCTACGCCACCACTTGATGAAAGTTTAGGTGGAATATAGTCAGTATGCCCGTCAAGATAAAACAAACCAAAATTTCCCAGCTTTTTAAGGGCGATTGCAGTTCCTATTAAAATACTGCAGTCACCGCCAATGATTACATTGAGGGTGTCTTTATCATAGTTTTTCAGGATCAGGTCAGATTGCTTTTGGGCATATTCAATGATTCGATCTGGATTTTTTACCTGGGTTTCTTCATCAAAATCCATTGCATAGTCAGGACCATTAAGTCTCAAAATATTCTTAGGATGGAGCTTAGCATGAAAATTAAGTTTTCGAAGCCAATCCGGAAGTTTTTTTACTCCGGGCTCTGTTTCATGTTCTTTTTTAGTAAGGCCTAGATTAAAAGGAAATTCAAAGATGTTGATCTCTTTTTTCATACCATGAATATTTAATCAAAGGTACGGATTATCCGTTTACAAACGACTACAAATGAATTTAAATAGTTTATAACCGACTTTAATGGGCTGGGATGGCAATCTTTGCAACAGAGATTTGAGAAAGCAGTGAACGTCTCTTATCTGATAATATTAATCTTTAAAATTTATAGTTATGTCACTAAGAAACAAAGTAACATTAATCGGTTACACAGGAAAAGAAGTAGAAATGATCAACTTCGACAGTGGGAATGTAAAAGCAAGCGTGTCTTTAGCAACGAGTGATCACTACACCAATGCAAAAGGTGAAAAAGTAGAAGAAACACAATGGCATAATCTGATTGCCTTTGGAAAAGTTGCGGAGATCCTTCAGAAGTATGTTCCCAAAGGAAAAGAAATCGCTATTGAGGGAAAGCTTACCTACAGATCTTACGATGATAAAGATGGTGTAAAAAGGTATATTACAGAAATAAGGGTTGATGAAATCCTGCTGTTAGGGGGTAATAAATAATACAAAAACACAGATGATGAGAGTAAAAGTTTTTAAAATAAGGCTGCCCGAAGAGTATCTGTATACAGATCAGCAGGCATTGGACGATTTTCTCGGAAATCATGAAATTATTAAAACGGAAACCGCTTTTGTACACGACGAGCTTTACTGGTCAGTTGTCTTATACTTCGAAGAACTGAAAGCAGGAGTATCTGCTGTAAAAGAATCCAAAAGTGTAAAATATTCGGCAGAAAATGAAATGCTGAATAGGGATGAAGAAAAAATTCTCGATGCCCTGAAATTATGGAGATCGGAAAAAGCAAGAGAGCAAAATCTCCCAATTTATTTTATAGCCAGTAATAAAGAGCTGTTATCCGTAGCAAAATATAAACCGGCAAAAAAAGCAGAATTATTAGACATCAAAGGTTTCGGAAAACATAAAATAGAAAACTATGGTGAAGAGATTATAGAAATTCTGGAAAGTATCTGATTTACTAATTGATCAAACACAAATTGTGAAACAATGAAAAGCTGGGGGACCTGTATTCCTTCAGCTTTTTCCATACCTATTTATGTTATGAAACCTACCGGTAAATAATGGGCACACGTACTGAAAACTGATAATATTTTTTTATAAGACATTTGTAAATAAAACAAAAAAATAATAATTTGACATAGGCAAAAAAAAGATAAATGATTAGTATAAACGATATACTCCCTATAGTATTTTCGATTGTAATTGGAGGAATCATCGGGATCGAAAGAGAGTACCAGTTAAAATCTGCAGGACTTAGGACAATGATATTAGTGACATTGGGTTCGTGTATGTTTACCATGCTATCTTTGAGTCTTGGTGTCGAGGGAAGTCCGGATCGGATTGCAGCTAATATTATTACAGGAATCGGCTTTGTAGGGGCGGGAGTTATTTTTAAGGAGGAAAACAGGGTATCCGGACTTACAACAGCTGTGACTATTTGGATTTGTGCGGCACTGGGTATGACGATAGGTGCGGAATATTATAAGGAAGCTCTTATCGGTTCCCTATCTGTAGTTTTACTTTTGGTCCTTTTCAAATACATACAGAACGTTATCGATAGGATTACAACCCGCTATACTTATCAGATTACCCTTTCTTATAATGATGAAGTGGTGGATAAATATGAAGCCCTTTTCAAAGAATACGGACTAAAATCGAGCAGGGGTAAACAGATGAGGATCGGAGAGAAATATACGATCATATGGCGTGTACAGGGAGCTTTGAAAAATCATGAGGCTTGTACAAAAATACTGTTTAATGATAAGGGAATTGATGAGTTCAAATTTTAAATAATTAAAATCTTCCGGAATTTAAAAAGTCCTTTCAATTCCTTATTTTTGCAAGACTTATCAATTATTATTTATCATTTACCTATTATAGAATGAAGCCAAGCTTAGCAAAAGGAACGAGAGATTTTACCGCACAGGAAGTTTCAAGAAGAAAATATATCATTAATATTTTACAGAATAACTTTCAATTATTTGGATTCCAGCCTTTGGAGACACCAAGTTTTGAAAATCTTTCGACATTAACGGGGAAATATGGAGAAGAGGGAGATCGGTTAATTTTTAAGATTCTGAACTCGAGCATCAATGAAGCTAAAGAAGATAAAAAGACACAGATGCTTACCGATTTTCAAAAAGCATTGGATAAGCCTTTCAGTTCAGAAAGTCTTACGGACAAAGCTCTTCGCTATGATCTTACCGTACCTTTTGCGAGATTCGTGGCAATGAATCACGGGCAATTAACATTTCCATACAAACGATATCAGATTCAACCGGTTTGGAGAGCTGACCGCCCTCAAAAAGGAAGGTTCAGGGAGTTTTACCAGTGTGATGCCGATGTAGTAGGCAGTGAAAGTCTTTTACAGGAAGTAGAGCTGATTCAGCTGTATCTGAAATCTTTCTCAGACTTGAAAGTTTCGGTAACGATTCATGTCAACAACAGGAAAATCCTTTCCGGATTGGCAGAATATGCAGGAATTACAGATAAGCTTATTGATTTTACTGTAGCACTTGATAAATTGGATAAGATTGGAAAAGACGGTGTAATCAAGGAATTGCTTGAAAGAGGAATTTCCCCGGAATCTATCGATAAACTAGATTTCTTATTCTCTCAATCGGATGATGCTTTGGAAAACCTTCTTCAGCTGAAGGAAAAATTTGTAGGAAATGAAATAGGATTGAAAGGAGTAGAGGAACTGGAGTTTGTTCTTACGCAATCTTTAAGTCTTGGCGTAGACTTGCAGAACCTTGTTTTCGACATTACATTAGCAAGAGGGTTGGATTATTATACAGGAGCTATCTTTGAAGTGAAAGCCGATGAAGCTCAAATGGGTTCTATCGGTGGTGGTGGAAGATATGATAATCTTACGGCTGTATTCGGGGTTAAAAATATTCCGGGTATCGGTATTTCTTTCGGATTAGACAGGATTTATCTGGTTATGGAAGAGCTAGGTCTTTTCCCGGAAGAGGCTGCGTCGAAAGTAGAATATTTGTTTGCTAATTTCGGAGGGGAAGAAACACTTGAAGCTCTAAAGCTGATTATTCAACTCAGAGCAAAGGGGATTTCTGCCGAGCTTTATCCTGAAAGTGCAAAAATTAATAAGCAATTCACTTATGCGGAAAAAAAGGGAATTAAAAACCTGGTATTCCTGGGTGAAGAAGAGATTAAAAACAGAACAGTGACTTTTAAAAACCTTGAAGCCGGAGAGCAAAAAACAGTTTCTTTGGAAGAGTTTTTGGGATAGTCTAGATTAATAACTAAAAAGAGTCTTCTTATCAAGATAAGAAGACTCTTTTTTTATTTTATCTTAGCCTTTATTTCATTATATATTTTTTGAGTAAAAGGTACTTTGATTCCGTTTTCATTTCCGTATTTGATAATTGCTCCTGCAAATAATTCCAGTTCACTTTCTTTTTTTCCGGAATTAATATCCAATTGAAGGGAAGTAGGAGTTTCATGAGGAAATGCTGATGCTTTTTCAAAAGTATTCTCGATGATATTATCTTCAAGTAAAATCCCCTTTTTATCTGCAATTGCTTTTATTTCCTTCATTATTTCTTCTGCCTCATTTTTTTGTGCAGGATCTGTACAAACGGTACCAATAGAGGAGTTGTATTTAGCTGTTACCAGTCCGAAACTTGCTATAAAAGTAAATTTGGTCCAGATATCAGTTAAGGCATCATCTTTAAAATCAAAATCGATCCTGCTTTCTTTGAGAACATTGATTACCCAATCTATGTTTTGGGAAAAATTTTGTGGATCCCTGCCAATAATCAACTTTCCAGTTTTCCCTTTATGCTCTACAACTCCTTTTTCTTTTATATGAGAAGCCACATAAACACATGAAGGCAATATAACATGAGCAGGAATTATTTTTCTTATTCTGTCATAAATATCAGCACCATTCATCATAGGTAATAAAATGGTATTTTCAGTAATGACTTCTTTCAGTTCTTGACAAACTCTTTCCAGGTCGTATTCTTTTACACAAATCAATACAAGATCAGGTTTTACAATTTCCCCGATATTTTCATAAACTGAATTAGCCCATGTTTTACTATATCGGTGTTCAGTGGAAATTAAGGTCAAGCCTTCCGCTTTCACTTTTTTATAGGTTTCACCTCTTGCAACAAATGATATGATATATTGGTGGAAAGTTTCATTATTCTGGCTTATTTTAAAGCCAAAATAGCCACCTACACCTCCTAAACCTATGATTACAATATGTTTTTTATTCATGAAATTATTTTTTATCTGTTTAAAACCTGGCCTTTAATAATACACTATGTTAAAGATGGTGATTTATTTTAATATTTTGAGATGTATATAATCTATATTTATTGTGAGATAAGATCAATCAATTATTATATTTATGTCAACATTTTTAATAGCCTTATCATGAAAAATAAAGCTTCAGCCGAAATATTAGAAAAGTGGTTGAAAGGATGGTCGTTATCAAGAGAATTACCTTTACCGGTTCCATATAAATCCGGTTTTACTGTTGATGTAAATACTCCTATGCAGAAAAAGCGATATCTGTTTTCTGAACCTAATGATGATTTTATTCAGCTGTCGAAGATAATTGATGAACCATGGGTATACCTGAAAGTTTCCTCAGCTTTTGAAACTTTTAAGGATAAAATCCCCTCAAAATGGAAAATTCAGGGTGACCAGTATATGATGTCATGTTTTCATCCCATGGTTGCTTTAAAGCGTGGTCTCCCAGATGACTACACGATTCATCATGACGTGTATAATTCTACGCATGTTGTAAGGGTAATGACCAAAAATAGAAATGAGCAGGGAGCGATAGGAAGAGTTGCTATTGTTGATGATATGGCTGTGTATGATCAGATCATTACAGATGAGAAACACAGAAGAAAAGGACTTGCTTCTTTACTAATGAAAGAACTTGAAAAAATAGCACTGTCAAAAGGCGCCTGGAATAATTTTCTGGTGGCCACTACAGAGGGTAAATCATTATATGAAACTTTAGGGTGGGAGATTTACAGTCCTTACACTTCTATTGTGATTCCATCCGATGATTCTCTTGATGACTGATTCGGGGCATTATAATTAATATTGTTTACAATACACATCATAGCACTTATATGTTCAATCATGGAAAAGAATTATTTAGAAATTAACAGAAACTCCTGGAATGCTAAGGTGGAACCCCATCTTAAATCGGATTTTTATTTTGTTGATGAGTTTTTAAATGGAAGAAATTCACTCAATTCCATAGAACTCGAACTTTTAGGAAATATTGAAGGAAAAAAGATCCTGCATTTGCAATGCCATTTTGGACAGGATTCAATATCATTATCAAGGCTGGGAGCTGTGGTTACCGGAATTGATCTATCTGACAAAGCTATTGCCACTGCAAGAGATTTGACGAAGAAGTGTGGAACCGATACTGAATTTATTTGCTCTGATGTTTACGATCTTCCCAATGTTTTAGATGAAAAGTTCGATATTGTATTTACAAGCTATGGAACCATAGGATGGCTTCCCGACCTGGATCAGTGGGCGCAGGTTATTGCTCACTTTTTAAAACCGGATGGGAAGTTTATCATGGCAGAATTTCATCCTGTTGTATGGATGTTTGATGATGACTTTAATAGGGTTGCTTATAATTATTTCAATGAAAAACCGATCATTGAAACATATAACGGAACGTATGCAGATCAATCAGCCGATATTACTCAGGAATATGTGATGTGGAATCATTCATTGGTAGAGGTTATCCAGAATCTAATTAAAAATAACATGACCATAAATGACTTTCAGGAATTTGACTGGTCTCCCTATCCTTGTTTTAAACACATTGTAGAATCTGAGAAAGGTAAATGGAGAATACCGCAATTTGGAAATCATATACCTTTGGTATTTGCATTGGAGGCACAAAAAAAGTCATCGTAAATAAGTATTACGATGACTTTTCTGTATATGAATGTTAAAAAAAACTTGTTTTAACTTAAAGAGTCCTGAGCTTTTGTTTTAGCCTCATCAACTTTGTCCTGAACCTGGGATGCTACATCATTTGCTTTGTTCTTAAGATCATTTCCCCACTTGTTTACATTGTCCTTAACGTTGTTGATTTTGTCCTTTACTGCTTGTTGTTCTTCTGGTGTGGATTTTTTGTACTTCCAATATGCTAAAGCACCTAAACCTAATAAAGCTAATAATCCGTTTGTCTTATTTCCCATGATTTCTATTTTTTTAAATTAATATTAAAAATTTGTTGTTTAGTATCATGTAAATTGCGTGCCAAAAAAATGAAAGCAGTAATAAAAAAATGTTAAATTAATTGAATATTTCAAAATTTTCACCATCAAAACTTGCAAAAACCATCGTAGGATAAGAGTCCTGATGATAGATATTTCCATCTTTATCAAGAGCAATCGCACCTGCAAAGCCATCAATAGTTTTTAATTCCTCGAAGGTTTTATGAAATGCATCTTTCAATTTCATTCCATCAGTTACCCGGGTCACAATTTTGGTTGCTGTAGCATTGCTTACAATATCTTCACCTACACCAGTGCAGCTTACGGCACAAAATGAATTGGCGTAATTTCCGGCAACAGTAGCTGAATCAGAAATTCTTCCTGGAATTTCAAATCCTTTTCCACCGGTTGAAGTGGCAACAGCAAGTTTTCCATCTTTGTCTATGGCTACACAGCCTACAGTTCCTTTTCCACCGTTATTGATTTTTGCTTCGTATTCTTTTCTTCTTTGGGGAATTTCTGTAGAGAAATCTTCAAAACCATGTCCTGAAGCATATTTTTTTGCACCACTACCTCCTAAAACACGATCTTCCTCCTTCATTAAATCCTTTGCTACAAATACGGGATTTTTAACATCCTGAATATTAATAACACCACTTAATTTCTGTGTTTCTCCATCCATGATCGCTGCACTCATCCGAATGATACCATCACTTTGGATTTGGGAACCTATTCCTGCATTGAACAGGGCATCATCTTCAAGAAGAGATACTGCATACGCTACGGTATTAAAAGCTGAATTGGATTGCAGATAATCAAATGCTTTTTGTGCAATATTTTTTAATGAATTTTGTTTGGCAACTTTTACTTCATGGCTTTGGTCACTTTCGGAAAAGAAACCACCGTGGATGATTATTTTCATATTTTTATTTAAATGAAAGTTGAAGGTGGTAAACTTACGATTATATTGACTATAAATTATAAGGTTTTTAGTTCTTATACACTAAAAACTTTTAATTCTTCACTCTCAATTTTTCGGGATCAAATTATTTGTCCTGTGGGATAGGATTGAACTGTGAATTCTCAATCGTTAATGTTCTTGTGGTAAGGTCATAATGATCGTTCATCGACATGACATGCACGGTAAGGTTATCAATGGATATAGGTTCGCCTAAGTTGATATTGGTAAGATTGGTATCTTTAATAAAACGTCCATCCACGATAATTACAAGACCTGAACCTACAGCAGTCATTACATCATTGTGTATAAAAAGACCTGTATCTTCTCCCAATCCGATTCCTAATGTTCTTGGATTATTAACAACTGCCTGGAAAAGTCTTCCGATACGTCCTCTTTGTACAAAGTGGGTATCAATGATTACATTATCAATAAGTCCTAACCCCTGAGTGGTTTTTATTTCTCCTTTTAATAATGCTTCCGAGCTGCTACCCTGATAGATCATGTTTTCTGAAGCTGCAGCAGCTCCGGCAGAAGTTCCGGAATAGATGAAATCCTGCTCCTGGTATTTTAAAAGAATGGTATCGTGGAATCTTGTCCCGCCAAGGATAGATGTAAGCCGCAATTGGTCCCCACCGGTAAACATCACCACGTCCGCTGCATTGGCTCTTGCTACCATAGCATCAGAATTGGCTTCTTCCCGGTTATGGATATCCAGAATGTTGACATTTTTTGCGCCCAGAAATTCGAATGCTTTCTTATATTCCGTTCCTACAATCTGAGGGATCTGTGAAGCTGTAGTAACGATTTCTATTACAGAATTTTCTTTGAGCTTAGACTCATTAATGATCTTTCTTAAAATACCTCTTTCAAAAAAATTAAGGTTTTTTTCTATGTTCTGATCATAATCGGTTTCTGCAAAACTTCCTTTATTTACAGCACCTCCGATAACAATTAATTTTCCAACAGGTTTCATCATGTATGCAAATTTAAAAAATTATTAATACTCGAGGAAATATCAATTATACATAAATTGATTTTGAGGATTTTAAGATTGTTAATAATATTTAATTTTTTTGGGAAATCTTTAAATGGTCTATGGTTTTGTTTATGGTTTTACATTATCTTTGATTTTAGAAGATGTTATTATTAATCAAGAAAAATGCAAATTGACTATGAAAATTGAGAAGATACAGGCCTTACGTGGTCCAAATATTTGGAGCATCAGAAGGAAGAAGCTGATACAGATGCGGTTGGACCTCGAAGAGATGGAGAATTTTCCTACCAATAAGATTGAAGGGTTCAGAGAGCGTATAGAAAAATTGATACCTTCCTTGATTACCCATCGCTGTTCGGAGGGCGTAAGAGGAGGCTTTTTTCATAGGGTAGAAACGGGAACCTGGATGGGACATGTTATTGAACACATCGCTCTCGAAATCCAGACTTTGGCAGGAATGGACACCGGATTTGGAAGAACCCGTGAAACAAAAACTCCCGGAGTTTACAATGTAGTATTTGATTATATTGAAGAAAATGCAGGAATTTATGCTGCTGAAGAAGCCGTAAAAATTGCTGAAGCCCTGATCGAAGGAAAAGAATACGATATCAGTGAATGCGTTCATAAATTAAAGGAAATCAGGGAACGTGTTCGTTTAGGTCCTTCTACAGGGAGTATCGTAGAAGAAGCCGTTTCCAGAAAAATTCCATGGATCAGATTAGGAACCAATTCTCTGGTACAATTGGGATACGGAGTTAACCAGCAAAGATTCCAGGCAACGATTACCGGTAAAACAAGTTCAATTGCGGTAGATATTGCATGTAACAAGGAGCTTACTAAAAAGATGCTTCATGATGCGGCAATTCCGGTTCCCATAGGTGACCTTGTGACGGATGAAGAAGGCTTGGAAAAGGTTATTAAAAAAATAGGATATCCGATTGTTCTTAAACCATTGGACGGTAATCATGGAAAAGGGTCTTCTATCAATGTAAATGATTGGGAAAGTGCTAAAATTGGTCTGCAACATGCCCAGAACTATTCTAAAAAAACGATCGTTGAAAAATATATTACAGGATATGATTTCAGGGTTCTGGTCATTAATAATAAAATGGTTGCAGCAGCCAGACGGGTACCTGCCCACGTGGTAGGTGACGGAGAACATGATATAGGAAAACTGATTGAAAAGGAAAACAAAGATCCGAGGAGAGGTTATGGTCACGAAAATGTTTTAACGGAAATACAAATTGATAAGGATACGATGGAGCTTCTTGAAAAGCTTCAGTATACACTGGAGACGGTTCCTCAGAAAGGAGAAGTCGTTTTCCTGAAATCTACTGCCAATCTTTCTACGGGAGGTACCTCAATTGACGTAACGGATATGGTACATCCTGAAAATATTACCATGGCCGAAAGGATTTCTAAAATCATCGGTCTTGATGTTTGTGGTATCGATATCATGGCTGAAAATCTGACTCAGCCACTCAAAGAAAGTGGTGGGGCCATTATTGAAGTAAATGCAGCTCCTGGATTCAGAATGCATCTTGCTCCAAGTGAAGGTCTTCCGAGGAATGTGGCTGCTCCTGTTGTAGATATGCTGTATCCACAGGGAAAACCTTTTACAATTCCTATTATAGCTGTAACGGGGACTAATGGTAAAACAACCACGACGAGACTGATCTCCCATATTGTTAAAAATAACGGATACAGAGTTGGATTTACAACTTCAGATGGAATCTATATTCAGAATACCATGCTTACAAAAGGAGATACCACAGGTCCGCTTTCCGCTGAATTTGTTTTAAAAGATCCGACTGTAGAATTTGCGGTATTAGAAACTGCCAGAGGAGGAATTCTGCGTTCAGGGTTAGGTTTTTCACAGTGTGATATTGGCGTTTTAACCAATATTAAAGAAGATCACTTGGGGATGAATGATATTCATAATCTAAAAGATCTTACCAGAGTAAAGAGAGTAGTATTGGATAGTGTAAAGAAAAGTGGCTGGAGTGTAATGAATGCCGATGATGAATATTCAATGCGAATTGTAAATGATCTGGACAGCAATGTAGCAATTTTCAGCTTGGACGAGAATAATTCGTATATTAAGAAGTTCGCGAAAGAAGGAAAAATTACCTGTGTGTATGAAGAAGGCTTTGTAACCATTAAAAAAGGAGACTGGAAGATCCGCATTGGAAGGGCTAAAGATTTTCCTATTACAATGGAAGGTAAGGCAAAATTCATGATCGCAAATGTTCTGGCAGCAAGTTTAGCCTGCTACCTGTACGGTTTTGGTATTGAGGATATTTCAAATTCACTTAGAACATTTATTCCAAGTGCACAGCTTACACCGGGAAGATTGAATATATTTAAGTTTAAAAATTTTAAGGTATTAATAGACTTTGCCCATAATCCGAATGGCTACGAGGCGATTGAAGATTATCTTAAAAATGTAGAGTCAACCAAAAAAATTGGAATTATTTCAGGGGTAGGAGACCGGAGAGATGAAGACATACGGTTATGCGGCAAGATTGCGGGGAGAATGTTTGATTACATTATCATAAGAAATGAAAAACATCTTCGGGGAAGGAAAGAAGAGGAAATTAACGGTCTGATTATAGACGGAATTAATGAAGCCGGAAGAGATGTAAGTTATGAGATTATTCCAAAAGAAATTGAGGCATTGAAACATGCTATCGGAATGGCTGAAGAAGGAACATTTATTACTGCCCTGAGCGATGTGATTTCAAATGCGATTGATCTTGTCCAGGAGTATCAGGCTAAAGAATTGCTGGAAGACGATAAAATCTGATTAAGAATATAATGAAAAAACCTCCATTTGGAGGTTTTTCTTTTATAAGCTTGTTCATCTCTTCTCAATCTCCCTCATTTTCATCAGATAAAAATAGAGAGGGATTAATTCTAGTCTAATGGTGAAGCTGATGTTTGAATTAACGAAAGGAATAACTACCATCATGACAATGCAAACTATAATACCTATAATAGCATCAATAATTGCTGTTTTTGGACCCCATTTTTCTTCAAACCAAAGTCCATAAGCTACAATGGCCTTAAAAATTAAAAGAATACAAACGATGAGACCAGGAATAGTATAAGGATGATTGGCTTTGATTCCGTAAATTGATAATGATACATTTGTCAGGAAAAATCCTGCAATTAGTATCAGGGATGCTACAGATCCTCCAATTAAGAAAAACCAGGTAAAGATCTTGATCCATACCGGTAATAGGTCGCGCCTTTTAGTGGTATTATCAAACTCTTCAAAAGCGGAATTTTGTTCCATAAACAGATATTGTTTTAATTATTTTTACATTTCTCCAAAGAATACATTAGAACTACCGATCCAGATGGCATCTTTTTTATTAAAATCTACATTCACCATGGCAGCTTTGGTCATTCTGCCCAGATTCTCAAGTAAGATAGGACGTTCATCATTTTCCCGCCAAATATACAATAAACGGATCTCTGCTTTTGAAAATTCACCATTGATATCTTCAAAAACAGGTTCGTATTGTACTTTCCGTTGTAATATATAATTTTCCTTATCTGTAATAGAATCTGTTATTTCAAAGGTAGGATTGAGTTCTACACCACTACCTGCAAATGAAAATAAAGGTTTTAAAACATAATTTTCAAGATTCTCATGCTCGGGAAACTCATGGAGGAAGTAGCTTTTAGGAACAAACTGATGTCGTAATAAAGGTAAAAGGTATTTTGAAATTTTAAAAAACCAATTGGGATGGGTGATCCATTTAACATCTGCCTCTTCTCGAAAATCGAATTCAAGAGTAAGACCCGGAATTCTGTCCAATTCATCAAAAATAACACGATTATAAATCCTTTTTATCTGAATTTGTCTGCCATTATCCTCATAGTATAGTTTTCTTCCTTCTTTTTTTACTTTAGTAAGGCAAACTGTTTTTATACCGAGTAATTTTTCAGTCAGCGCAAAATCTATTGCCGTCTTTTGTTTGTCGGGAAAAATTTCCAGAAGAATTACATTTTCCGGATTTTCATTTCCGATAATTAACTCTTTCAAATAATGAGTGAACTGGTCAGCAGACATGGGATTCTTAATTGCTGAAAGAAAGGGATAAACTTCACAAAAAGTATTTTCAAAAGTTTTCTGAAAAGCATATAACGATGGAAAGGCCTGTAGTTCTATCAATTGTGGCTCAATCTCTCCATTTTCATTTTTACAAACACCAAAGTCAATGGTGAAGAAGTGAGGCTGATCTGTATCATTGGGAACTTTACAATTCTCCGGGATAGCTTTCTGAAGAATTTCTTTAGGTAAAGCCTTTATCTGATCGATAATGCTTTCACTGGCGTCAATGAGTTTGGTTTCAAATTCTTTAGTAAGAAAAAACGGACTTTCTGAAATTCTGAATGCAGGCTCAATACCGCTTTTTTGCGTAAGAATATCTTTAACTTGATTGTATTTTTCCTGCGAAAAATCTTTATTAAATTGCTTTCTGTATTTTGGGATCATATTTTTTTCTTTGTGATTTTAAAAAATCGAGCAATTTTGCTCGATTTATGGGATTGCGTTTATTTACTTTTTATTTCAAGCAATTACACCTGTTCTTTTCAGAATATTTTTTTTCGCAAACTGTAAAAATGCCGGAAGGATCTGGGCTCTAGTCAAAACAATTTTGTCTTCATCATCAATGCGGTCAAGTGTTTCAAGATATTTCTCTCTTCCGAAATTTTCTATCATCGCAGCTCTGTTCTTTTCATCTTTTAGATTTTCAAGCATGCTCGCCGGATCTGCTTCGGGATGAAACTGTGTTCCAAATATCTCTTCTGAGAAGCGAACTGCCATAACAGCCCGTTCAAGGTCTATGTGAGGTCGGAATTTTTCTATTGCAACGATCTTCATTCCTAATTCCTCAAAACGATCATGGTCCGGTTCTATAAACTGAAATGCCCGCGAATCTACACCATAAAAAGGATTCGAAAGATTTTTAAATAAGAATTCACTTTCTCCTTCCTCTGTCTTGTGGATAGGCATTACTCCAAAAGAGTAAGATTTTCTTGGACATACATTTCCCAGATTCCAGTGAATACTTCCTATCTGAAACGAATGGCATATGAGAAACAAATATTTCTTATCCTCCTTTTCTTTATTATGGTTATATACGGCATCTAAAAAATCAGCGTACTTTATTTCCCAGTCCAAACCTTCTTTATGAGGATTTCCCGGCCCTCCAGATGAAATAAAAATATCAAAATCTCTGATATCCGGAATTTCATCTTTGTAGCGTACATCAAATACCTCAATGCTTACATTTTCTTCAGAATTTTGCCTGAAGGCTTCAGAAATTTCTTTAATATTTCTAAATCCTTGGTTAACATGATTGTTGTTCATGTCCAACAGAGCAATTCTAATATCTTTCATACATCATATTTTTGCAAAGTTACCAAAAATATCATGAAATGATTTCGCCGTGGGTAATGCCGTATTCTGTTTCGGAGATCATATAATCTACCACTTTAGTAAGGTCTCCTGTTTCCCTGAAGATCTGAAGCTGCCTGTCTGCACCGGTTCCGTTTTCCAGTATTTTCCATGCGTATTCTACTTCTTTCCTGCATCCTAACTCATCAACTACATCATCTATAAATTCCAGCAGTTCTTTCAGGAGATCCGGATATGGCACCGATTCCTCTTTACCAAAGTCGATAAGATGTGCTTCTATACCACTCTTTGAAGCGCGCCATTTATTTTCGTTTAATAAAAGCCTTCTATAGCTTCTGAAACTTAAATTTTGCTTGTGAAGTTTATAAATTTTGGCTACTAAGCTCTGCATAATGGCAGCCAGACAAACCGTTTCATCAATCCTTAACGGCATATCACAGATTCTGAATTCAATAGTAGGGTAGAATGGATGTACCCGAAGATCCCACCATATTTTTTTGGCGTTATCAATCGTTCCTGTTTTCACCAGAAGGTCTACATAGCTGTCAAATTCAGCCAATGAGTTGAAATAGCTTGGTATCCCTGTTCTTGGGAATTTGACAAAGATCTCTTGTCTGTATGATTTAAAACCTGTATTTCTTCCGATCCAAAATGGAGAATTGGTTGATAGAGCGTAAACATGGGGAAGAAAATATCGCATTACGTTTTGAATTCTTACTCCTTCTTCACGATTGGGAATACCAATGTGAACATGAAGACCGAAAATAAGATTTTCCCGGGCTACATCTCCCATATCATCTACAATTTTTACATAACGTTCACCTTGGGTAATGGAATTGTCCGACCAATGGGAGAAAGGATGGGTTCCTCCTCCTGATACCCTGAGCCCCTGTTCATGTGCAATATTGATGAGATGCCTTCTTAAATTCGTGAGCTCAGTTCTTGCATCCTGAATATTCTGGCAGATCCCTGTTTCCATTTCAATCATGGACTCATGCATTTCGTGTTTTAAATTTTCACTTAAAACAGCTTTACCACCTTCAATAATTTTAGAAACATGAGAAATAAGATCCCTGCTTTCAACATCAATTATCTGATACTCTTCTTCGATTCCTATAGTAAACTGGTGCATCCTTTTAGTGTTTTTTTATTTTCTCTTTCACTGATCTATCGTATGGAGTCTTTTACAAAATTTCCCCAGGAAATATTAGGCTTTCCTGGAACATATTCTTTGGCTTTTTCAATCGCAAACAGAGCAGCGTGTTCCACAATCCATGCAAAATTTTCTTCTCCTACAGAATTTCTGTCGGCATCAGGCGCAGGATTACAAAAATCAATAGCATAAGGAATTCCATCCCGTACTGCAAATTCCACGGTGTTGAAATCATATCCTAAGGCCTCATTCATTGTTATGGTATAATCGTGAATGGTCTTCAATAGTTTTTCCAGTTCTTCACCATCAGTCTGATGATTGGTTGCATATCTTAAATGAGGCTCATTTCGAGGCTCATAAGGCATGATATGAACGTATTTCCTACCCAGGCAATATACCCTGTAGTAATCATCAAAAATAATCTCTTCCTGAACCATCATCACGAGTTGTTCTGTTTCACCCAGTTTATTCCATAAATCTTCCGGATTTTCAATTCTATACACATTTCTCCAGCCTCCTCCGTCGTGAGGTTTCATATAAGCGGGAAAACCTACATAATCGAATATATATTCCCAGTCATGAGGAAATTTTAAGTTTCTGAATGATGTTTCCGTAGTATTGGTTGGCCTTTCGTGAGAAGGTAATAATACCGTTTTGGGAAGAGGAATTCCCAGTTTTGTCATCAGTGCATTATTGAAAAATTTTTCATCAGCACTCCACCAGAACGGATTATTGATAATATAGGTCCCATTCAGTGCAGCATTTTTGAGGTATGCCCTGTAGAAGGGAACATCATGGGAAATCCTGTCTATAATAACAGCATAACCATAATCAGCCCCTTGTTCAAGTTTATCAATATGGACAGGTTCTGCTATAATCTCGCCATTTCCCAGCTCATTTACTTTATCGATAAATGCCCAGGGAAATGTATCCTCCATACCAAATAGAATTCCCACCTTTTTTGTCATAATTGTTATTTTTATTGTTTTATACTAATAAATGATTGTCAGAACCTGATTTTTCAGGAAAAAAATGCGCTGATGAACGTCGGAAATACCATTCTCCACAACGGCCAGTCGTGAGTGATCCATTTTCTTTCATCATACCAGTAATCTATTCCTTTTGATTGAAGGATTCCTGCCATTTCAAGGTTTTTATCCTTACAAATGTCCTGATCAGAAGTACTTAAGACAATATGCATATGTTTATATTTCCAGGCCTCATCATTTTTGACGAACTCTCTGGGGCAATTATAATATACAAGATCATCAGAATATCCGTCCATGAAATTCCGGATCGTAAATGCCCCGGAAAGACAGAATAAATGTGAGATGACATCAGGAAACCGGAATGCAAAATTTGCAGCATGGTATCCTCCGAAACTGGCACCGGCTATAGCAACCCGGTGTGTTTTATGTAATTTCTGAATATAAGGGACAAATTCCTGAATAAGAAACTGAACATATCTTTCATAATTTTTTATTCTTTGCTGCGGCGATATAGCATCATCATAAAAACTCCAACTGTCAATAGTCTGAAGGTTATACAGTTTTACTTTGCCCTGCTCTACAAACCAGTTGATGCTTCCGTTGAGGTGGAAATCATGATTCTGGGTATACAATCCCTGCGAAGTAGGGAACATGATAATAGGATAGCCGTAATGTCCTGTTACTTCTACCTTAATGCTTATTCCCAATATATTTGAATAATAATCAGTATGTTCTATATGTGGCATGCTTGGAATAATTATAATTTGAATACAGACCGAACTAACTTGTGGGTTTACCTTTCGGAGGTAAAATATTCAGTAATCCGGTATTGATCTTCTCTGCTGCGAAGTCGAGTCTTTCCTGTATAATGTCGGCGTTTCCGGATTTATATACTATCCCGACATGATAATCTATAGGAAGGTACTTAACGATTTCTTCACATTCGAACGGACCGTAATCAGGCTTTTGATCCTTAATTAAGGCAATGATCAACCCGGAATGGTACTCCACGGGTTTGGCTACTTCATATTTTTTTGATCTCAGGAGTGCGTCTTCAATCTTTGCCCATTCGCGCCAGATATTGATATCGCTGGAAGCTTCAACAAGATCAGGAATATGTGCACCCCCTACACGTGAAGAGGTTTCCAGAAAATACCATGTTCCGTCTTCTTTACTCCTTATAAATTCAGTATGGGTGGCTCCATTCAGTAATCCAAAATTTGAGAGGAGTTTTGCATTAATTTCTTCAAGAGCTTTGAATTCATCAGATTGCCTGCTTAAAGTTTTGGTTCTGAAAACACCTCCTTCATGGGAAACCTGCATCGGCGGGGCCAGATATTGAGATGCTGATGTAAACACAACTTCCTTATCAAAAGTAAGGCTGTCTACATGGAAAACATCTCCGGGTTTAAAGCTTTCCAGTAAAAAAAGATGGCGTTCTTCTCCCAACTCATTTAAGGCTTCCCAAAGCTGTTCCTTAGAAGTGATTTTCTTTATCCCCGATGCAGAAGCTTCGGAACGGGGCTTTAACACCCACGGAGCAGGAATGTTTTCAATAAAAGTATTAACCTCATCATTGTTAAAGACTGCTGTAAATTCCGGCACGTTGATACCCGAATCTTTGGCTTTTTGTCTCATTGCCAGTTTATCCCTGAAATAGCGGTGGGTAGTTTGTCCCATTCCGGGGATACGGAAAGTCTCCCTGATCAGTGCTGCTTTTTCAACGTCGTAATCATCGAGAGCAACGACAGCATCAATTTTTCGGGTCTGCATAAGATGGGAGAATCCCTGAATAAGATGTTCAAGGTTCCATACGGACGGCTTTAATTCGGGCATATAAAAAACCTCATCGATCGCATGCCACGGCCAGTTCTTTTCTCTGATATTTTCGGATGTAATCAGGATTATTTTATTACCGAGCATCTTCATTTCGTCCATGAAATCATAGCCCTTGTAATAGCACGAAATACATACTATAGTTTTCTCCTCCATACAGTGTTTTTAAAAATTTAATGAATTATCAAAAATAAAAGCAATTTTTTATTAACTAATTAATATTAAAAATTAGCCATTGTTGAGATTTTGAAAATCGTAAATCAATTATACAGAGAAATTTTGTAATAAACTAATTTTTAATGATAATTTTCGATTAAATCCGTCAGCAATTGCACTCCAAAACCTGTTGCGGCTTTTTCTTTGGCATAACCAACACTCCCGAAAGCGACTCCCGCAATATCCAGGTGAGCCCACTTCGGATGATTTTCTATAAATTGTTCCAGAAATTTGGCCGCTACAATACAATCACCAATCGGCTTCAAGGAAATGTTTTTAAGATCTGCTACATCAGATTGTATGTCTTCTTTCCATACATCCCACAAGGGAAGATTCCACAGCCTTTGATTGGTTCTGTCACCTGTTTGCAATAACAGATTTTTCACTTCTTCATTGTTTGAGAACAAAGCACCACAGGTATCTCCAAACATTCTTACTGAACTTCCTGTAAGGGTTGCCAGATCAATAAGAAGATCTGTTTTGTAGTTTTTAGCCAGATAAGAAAGAGCATCGGCTAATATCATTCTGCCTTCTGCATCAGTATTCAGAACTTCTATAGTTTTTCCGTTGTAAGCTGTGATGACATCACTTGGCAGAAAAGCTTTTTCAGAAATAGCATTATCGGTAATAGGTAAAATTACAACAAGGTTTACAGGAAGCTGCATCTCTGAAGCATAAATTAAAGATCCTATAACAGCAGTTGCTCCGCCCATATCGGATTTCATATAATGCATGTTCTGATGATCTTTTAATGAAATGCCTCCGGTATCAAAAACCACACACTTTCCAATTAATCCAATGGTCTTTGCTTTTTTTACGGTTGTCCGATATTCTAATATGGTGAATGCAGCATCATAAGCGCTTCCCTGATTAACTGAGAGATACGCTCCAAGACCTAATTCCTCACATTTTTTTCTGTTGAATACAGTGTATTTAAGCTGATGTTTTTTTGCCAGATCCTTAAGGTATGAGCCTAAAACGGGTGGGGTCTTAAGGTTTGCAGGTTTATTTAACCATTCCTGGCAGGCTGTCTGACCATTGGACAACGCTAATGCTTTTTGGCTGATATTATCCAGTTTTTTCTGGCTTATATTTTCAAAGTGAATTTCAAATTCAGGGCTCCAGAAAGGATGGCTTTTATCAAATGGGTATTTGTATGTTCCTAATAACAGTCCTTTGATAAATTCTTCAAATTGTTTTTGGCTGATGAAATCGCTCATCAACAGAGTAGGGACAGCTCTTAAATTATTTTTTTGTGTTTGTGAAAATTTTACTGCCACCTGCTGGATCTCAAAACTCTGAACAGACGATTTTCCTAATCCGATAAAATAAGTAATGCTATCTTCACTAGTGCTAATGAAAACTTCATTCTTTTTTCCTGTAAAAAAGGTGGAAATATTTTTGTTAAAGCTTTTATTTTTTTTGATCCATTCTTCTTCTGTAAATAATTGAAAAACCTGAATGTAATTTTTATTTTTTTTATTGATTAGTTTCATAATTTTTACGGTTTGATTGATTGTTGTTGTGGTGCTACTTCTACAGGATTTTCTGTATTGTCATAAAATAGCCATTCGATGGCCCTCGGAAACTCCTGCGACCAATAGAATTCACTGTGTGTACCTTCGGGATTGATACTGGTTTTAAATTCGAAATCAAAAAGATTTTTTTGTTCCCATTTTTTTAAATATTCTTCAAATATGCGGATTCTTTTTACCATTTTAGATCCTTCCTTTCCTCCTCCGTATAAATAGATTTTAGTCTTGAAGGGAATACGGAAGTTCATCATTGGAAAATTATTGTTAGGCTCTACCCAAAGCGAAGGAGAGAAAATCAGTAATTTTGAATATACTTCAGGGTATAGAAATCCACTGTAAATACTAATAAGGGCACCTAATGAACTCCCGCCGATACCTGTATTTTCCCTGTCTTTTTTTGTCCGGTAATTTTCATCGACGAAAGGTTTCAGCGTATCTGTGATGAAGCGTATGTATTTCTTGCCTTCGGAACCGTGAGCAACATGATCATTGTCGAATATATATTCCTTTATCCTTTCCTGACTTCCGTGTTCAATCGCGATGATGATTACATCCCCACGTCCATATTCTGCAAGAATAGAGAGTTTTTTATCTATTTCCCAATTGCCGTATTCACTTCCTTCGTTGAAGAGGTTCTGTGCGTCCTGAAGATAGAGTACAGGATAGCTTTTGTTGGAAATATAATAATCGTAGGGAAGTAATGCCCATACTTTTCGGTATCTGTCGAGTTGTGGAATGTAAAATTCTTCTGAGATGATTTCAATAATGGGAAAAAATTCATCTTTAAAAGGTCCCCAGTTAAGCCTCCATTTCTTTACCATGTCAGAGGCTTCTCCTGTCGATTTGTTTACTTTTCTGTTGGGAGTAATATTTCCATACTGGTCAAGCTCTACATTTTCCCAGCCTCCTTTTGTGAATTTATATTCTATTGCTGAGGGCAAAAATTCATCGCTAATTTCAATGCTATAGTTGTTAGCATCTATGGAAGTAAGCTTGTATTGATCATCTTTAGGGTTCCAGTTATTAAAATTTCCTGTTATATAAACAGTTCTGTCATCACTTTCATCAGTGTAAAGCTTAAACTTCATCATGCGTTTTATAAAAAGTTAAGGCTAAATTTATAAAAAAACTTTAGATATATAAACGTTGAAAATTTCTGGTAAAAAACAATCAGAAGACTATTAAATTTTATATATTTGATAGGGAGGTGGATGAAAGAACTTTTATAACAATTATTTGAACTATAATTAATTGTTTCTATCTGTATTTTTCGTAGTTTCAAAGCATATAAAATTAAACACTAATGAACTCTGTTAAAACCTATACACTTTTTACGGATCATGATGTTTATCTTTTCAAAGAAGGTAAGCATTACAAGCTTTACGATAAGTTTGGGGCACATTCCGTAGAGAAAGACGGGGTTTCAGGAGTTTATTTTTCTGTCTGGGCACCCAATGCGAAAAAGGTTTCTGTGATTGGGAATTTTAATAACTGGAATCATAAAGAGCATATTTTATATCCCCGGTGGGATGGATCCGGGATCTGGGAGGGCTTTATTGCTGATCTTAAATGGGGGACTTTATATAAATATGCTATAGAAACGGCTTATGGTGATCTTTTGGAAAAAAGTGATCCTTATGCATTAAGTTGGGAGCAAAATTTACAGGCAGCATCTCTGATTTCTACTACGTGGTATGAATGGAAGGACCAGGAATGGATGGACAGCCGATGGAAAAAGAACCGGTTGGAAGCTCCGATTTCTGTTTATGAAATGCAATTAGGTTCATGGGTAAGGGAAGAAGACCATCCTGATAAGTTTTTAAATTATCGTGATATAGCCAAAAAGCTGGTGCCTTACATCATAGAAATGGGATTCACACACGTAGAATTTATGCCCGTCATGGAGTTTCCTTATGATCCCAGTTGGGGATATCAGATCACAGGTTTCTATGCCGCAACTTCAAGATTCGGATCTCCTCAGGATTTAATGTTCCTGATTGATGAACTTCATAAGAATGATATAGGCGTAATACTGGACTGGGTTCCGTCTCATTTCCCGGGAGATGCGAATGGACTCCATCGTTTCGATGGGTCTTTTTTATATGAGCATGAAGACCCGAGAAAAGGATTTCATCCGGACTGGAAATCTTACATTTTCAACTACGGAAGAAATGAAGTAAAATCTTTTTTGATCTCCAACGCCATGTTTTGGCTGGAAAGATATCATGCGGATGGATTGCGGGTAGATGCCGTAACTTCCATGCTTCATCTGGATTATTCCAGAAATGAAGGAGAGTGGGAGCCAAATCAGTATGGCGGGAATGTAAATCTTGAAGCAAAAATATTTCTTCAGGAGTTTAATACAGCAGTATATAAAGAATTCGGAAATGCAATTATTACGATTGCTGAAGAAAGTTCAGATTTTCCAATGCTTACCAAGCCGGTGCATGATGGTGGTGTGGGTTTTGGAATGAAATGGATGATGGGTTGGATGCATGATACACTGGATTATTTTAAACTTGATCCCATCCTCAGAAAAAACAACCATCACAAAATAACCTTTGCGTCCATGTATATGTATAACGAAAATTATATCATGCCTTTATCTCACGATGAAGTTGTACATGGGAAAGCAAGTCTTATTTATAAAATGCCGGGAGATGAATGGCAAAAGTTTGCCAATCTTCGGGCACTTTATGTATACATGTATACGCATCCGGGAGCAAAACTGCTTTTTATGGGAGATGAATTCGGTCAGACTGCTGAATGGAATTTTAAGCAAAGCCTGGATTGGCATTTGTTACAGTATCCTGTTCATAAAGGATTGCAGATATTAGTCAAAGATCTCAATCATGCGTACAGATCAGAATCTGCTTTGTATGAAAACCAGTTTAATCCCAAAGGATTTGAATGGGTGGAAGCCGATGATAAGGATAATTCTGTCTTTGTATATTTAAGAAAGGGAAAACGGAAGGAGGATGTTTGCATGGTCGTTCTTAATCTTACACCCCGTATCGTTGAGTATACAATAGGAGTGAACGAAGGAACACATTGGGAAGTTATTTTCAATTCCGATGATGAAATATACAGTGGCAGTGGTGTAGATCCTATTGTTATCAGGGAAGAGAAAGGGGATTGGATGAACAGGCCCCAATCCATAACTTTAAAACTGCCGCCACTCGCCGGATTGATTTTAAAGCAGAAAAAAGATAAAAAGTATAAATTACATAGAATTAAATTACATAAAAAGTAAAATGATTGTTTATCATCTTAGTACGGAATGTTATCCGATAGCAAAAGTAGGAGGTTTAGCAGATGTTGTAGGAGCTTTGCCAAAATATCAGAATAAAATAAAAGGAGTGGATGCAAAGGTTGTAATGCCTTGGTATAATAAATCTTTTATTTACGATCATGAATTTGATATTGTTTTTGATGGTTTTATTCATCAGGGACCCAATATGCTTCAGGTTCAGGTAATGAAAGAAAAAACAAATGTTTTAGGCTTTGAGTTATACCTGGTGAAAATTCCAGGGCTTTTAGACAGGGATAATCCTTACGGTTACCAGGATGAAAGTTTCCAGTTTTTAGCGTTTCAGCATGGTGTCTTGCATTGGCTGAGTGCCATGGAAATCCGTCCTGATGTTTTGCATTGTCATGATTATCACACGGGCCTGGTTCCTTTTATGATTGAATATTGTCCTGAATTCAAATTTCTTAAGGGGGTTAAAACGATTGGGACAATTCACAATGGTGAATACCAAGGGATGATGAGCTGGAATATGGCACAATATATGCCTGTGTTTGATAACTACAGATGGGGACTTTTAGACTGGAACGGATTGATTAATCCTCTGGCGTGTATGATCAAATGTGCACATGCATTCACCACGGTTTCGGAAGGCTATCTGGAAGAGCTTTTTATAAGTTTCCGCGGACTTGAAAGCCTGGTTCGCGAAGAATTCGGAAAAGCATACGGAATCATCAATGGTATTGATACTGAAGTATGGAATCCTGAGACTGATCCTATGCTGGATTATAACTTTAGTATCGAAGATGCCGTAGAACAGAAGAAAAAGAGTAAAGCCAAACTTTGCAAAGAGTATGGTCTGAAGCCGGAACTTCCTTTGTTTGCATTTATTGGAAGGTTTGCAACAGAAAAAGGAGCCGATCTGTTGCCCGATGTTGTATGGAGGAGTATAAGACAGAGCTATGGTGCTTTAAATGTCATCATTCTGGGCTCCGGTAACAGATATATAGAAGATAAGTTAAAAGAATATGAACATTTGTACAGTAATTTTGCTCTTGATCTGGGGTATAAAGAATATCTGTCCCATAAAATATATGCTTCAGCAGACTTTTTGCTGATGCCTTCAAGGGTGGAGCCATGCGGATTGAATCAGATGTATTCCATGAGATACGGGACGGTTCCCATTGTAAGATACACCGGTGGATTGAAAGATACTGTGCAGGATATATCTACAGGAGGGGCGGGATTAAATTTTTCCTATCCGGGAGTTGATGATGTAATTCACGCGATGAACAGAGGGATGCATATATATTATCAAAAAGGTGTGATGGAGGACCTTATCACTGCCAATATGCAATTTGATTTCGCCTGGGAGAAGTCTGCGGAGAAGTATATTGCGTTATACAATAAATAAAACGAAGTATAACCTGTTTTGTTTTCTGTAGTGACATAATGAGGAAAAGAAGTATTGTAGAAATACATAAAGTGAATAAAAAAGTAATCTAAACTAAATTAAACGCAAGATATTTATGAATCGCAACGTTATTTCCATTGTTTTGGGAGGAGGTAGAGGAACAAGACTTTTTCCGTTAACTTATTCAAGGTCAAAACCAGCCGTTCCAATTGCCGGAAAATACAGACTGGTAGATATTCCTATTTCCAATTGTTTAAACTCGGGACTGAATAAGATCTTGGTTTTAACCCAGTTTAATTCTGCTTCTTTAAATTCTCATATTAAAAATTCATATCATTTTGATATCTTCAGTAAAGGATTTGTAGATATTTTAGCTGCCGAACAGAATGTTGAAAATGAGAACTGGTACCAGGGTACTGCAGATGCGGTTCGTCAGTCGATGAAACACCTTGAAAAATATGATTATGATTATATTCTTATCCTTTCTGGGGATCAGCTTTATCAGATGGACTTCAGGGAAATGCTGGATTATCATATTAAAAAAGGAGGGGATGTAACTATTGCGACTATTCCTGTAAATGCCAAGGATGCAACAGGGTTTGGTATTTTGAAATCCGATGATGAAGGAAATATTACTTCATTTGTTGAAAAACCTGGGATGGATATTTTAGGAGATTGGAAGTCTGAAGTTTCTGATCATAACAAACATGAAGGGAAAGAATTCCTTGCATCTATGGGGATTTATATTTTCACAAAGAGTATTCTTAAAAAGATGTTTGATGAAGGTGCGGGGGATGATTTCGGTAAAGATATTATTCCTAATTCAATAGGAAAATATGCTACATTAAGTTATCAGTATGAAGGATACTGGACTGATATTGGAACAATTGAGTCTTTTTACGAAGCTAATATTGATCTTTGTCAGGATTTTCCACAGTTTAATTTATTTTCTTCGTCACCGATTTATACGAGAGCCAGAATGCTACCTCCATCCAAAATTAATGGATCTTACGTTAGTAAAGCTGTTTTTGGAGACGGATGTATTATTATGGCGGACAAAATTGAAAATTCAGTGATCGGAAACAGGACTCGTATCGATAAAGGAAGTACGATCGTAAATTCTTATGTAATGGGATCGGATTTCTATCAGAACACTACTGAAATTGTCATGAATGACCGGAATGGCCGTCCCAACATGGGAATAGGGAAATACTGTTATATCGAAAAAGCAATTCTGGATAAAAATTGCTATATCGGAGATAATGTAAGGATTATCGGAGGGAAGCACTTACAGGATGGCGACTTTGGAACCCATTCCGTGCAGGATGGTATTGTTGTGGTGAAAAAAGGAGCTGTATTGCCTCCGGGAACTCATATTGGATAATTTTCATAAACTTAAAACTAGAGTGATCAATATATTGGTCACTTTTTTTATTTGTTTTACTTTTGTACGATGCGTTTTTTTAAAATAATAAGTGTAATTGTTGTTTTACTGGTAGGGGCTTATGCTGCTTCCATGTATTATTTTGTGGATGAAAGTAAAGATTTTAAAATTGAAAAAGAGATAGATTATCCTTTGGATAAAGTCTTTCACCAATTCAATAATTTGCAGAATTTTACCCGTTGGAATAATTTTTTTACAAATTCCCAAACTATTGATATTGATTATTATACTCCCTACGAGGGAATGGGAAGCGCTATAAGTTACGTTGATCCAAAAAATGATAGAGACGGAGAGATGTTTATCCGGTATGAAAACCCTAATCAAACCCTTAAATATCAGCTTTTTGAAGATAAAAATGAGAACCCAACGCTTGTCGATGTTAAATTCAAAGCATTATCTGCAGAAAAAACAAAAATCACATGGTATGTTCATACCCCTAAACTTTCTGTGCTGAGGAGAGTGGAGAATTTCTGGACGGAGGACCGTTTTACAGAAAATATCGATAAAAGTATGGCCAACCTTAAGAACGTTCTCGGAAATAAGGTGGAAAAAGATAACCAGATGGCTGCAATAAAATACGATAGCTTAATGGTAGAAAATGAAGAGGAAAAGTTATTGCTGGGAATTAATGTAAGCACCTCCAATAAGAAAGATGCTTTGTACAAAAACATCGTTATGAACTACAATAAAGTTTACAATTATGTAAGCATGGATCTTGGAAAAAAAGAGGATGAATTCGGGTTTCCCATCCTGATCACTGACGCCGATAATTATAAAGATAAGGAGGTTTCCTATTTCCTGGGGATACCATTGTCAAAAAAGATAGGAGTTACAGATAATAACTTTAGTTTCAGATCTGTAAACCCTACACAGAATTATGTGATGTATTACAAAGGACCTTATGCCGGAAGAGTAAAAGCAATTCAGCAATTGATTCAAAAAGCAAAGAAAGATGAGATGCGTTTTGGTGATATTCGTCAGGTTTTTATGGAGCGCCCGATGGATGATCAGGACGTGAACATGAAGCTTTCCCTATCTGTCTTTAAGTAAATTATTGGAAATTATATATTTTATGTTTTTTTTAGTAATCTGAGGCTGTCCCAAGTCGGTTTTTTTTATTAAATTTGAGGATTAATTATACAAACAAATTTTAATAATAGATAAACTGTAATAATGGACAGATTTTCATTCCTAAACGCAGCTCATTCTCAGTTAATTGAGGATTTATACCAACAGTACTTAAAATTCCCGGATTCTTTAGAGCCATCATGGAAAGCCTTCTTTCAAGGCTTTGATTTTGCTTTGGAGAACTACGGTGATGAAGATAACATCCAATACATTCAAGCTCCAGCTACTACTGCTCCTGCAGTACAGCAAATATCTCAGGCGGTATCAAACGGAGAAGTTCCTGAGCACATCAAGAAAGAATTTAAAGTAGTAAACCTTATTGAGGCTTACAGAACAAGAGGGCATTTGTTTACAAAAACAAATCCGGTAAGAGAAAGAAGACACTATACACCTACTCTGGATATCGAGAACTTCGGTCTGAGCAAGGAGGATTTAAATACGAAATTTAACTGTGCTGTTGAAACAGGGATGAAAGAGCCTGCAACATTGCAGGATATCATTAAGCACCTGGAAAACATTTATTGTGACTCTATCGGTGTTGAATATACTTATATCAACAATGTTGAAGAGAAGGATTTTATCAAAAAATGGTTGCAGGTAAATGAAAACCATCCAAGTCTTTCAGCCAATGAAAAAACTGAGATCTTATTGAAGTTGAATCAGGCTGTAGCTTTTGAAAATTATCTTCACACGAAATTTGTTGGTCAGAAAAGATTCTCACTGGAAGGAGGAGAAACATTGATTCCTGCTTTGGATCAGTTGATTTCAAGATCTTCTCAGCTTGGTGTAGATGAGGTAGTGCTTGGTATGGCTCACAGAGGAAGATTAAATGTACTATCCAATATTTTTGGAAAATCTTACAAACAGATCTTCTCTGAATTTGAAGGAAAAGAATTTGAAGAAGATGTATTCTCGGGTGATGTTAAATATCACTTAGGATCTTCTAAAAAGATCAAAACAGCTTCAGGTGAAGAAGTTTCTATCAATCTTACTCCGAACCCATCTCACCTGGAAACAGTAGCAGCTTTGGTAGAAGGGATCTGCCGTGCTAAAGTAGATGATAAATACAAAGGGGATTATTCTAAAATTTTACCAATCGTTATCCATGGGGATGGAGCTATTGCAGGACAAGGAATTGTTTATGAAGTAGCGCAGATGATGACCTTGGAAGGATACAAAACAGGAGGTACGGTGCATATTGTTGTGAATAATCAGGTTTCATTTACAACCAACTATGCAGATGCAAGATCATCCACTTATTGTACGGATATTGCAAAAGTAACTGAGTCTCCGGTAATGCATGTAAATGCTGATGATGCGGAAGCAGTAGTTCATGCAATTCACTTTGCAGCTGATTTCAGAGCGAAGTTCGGAAAAGATGTATACATCGATTTACTGGGATATAGAAAATATGGTCATAACGAAGGGGATGAACCAAGATTTACTCAACCCAATTTATATAAACTGATTTCCAAGCATCCGAACCCAAGAGAAATTTATAAGGATAAATTAATTCAGGACAGTATTGTTTCTAATGATATCCTGAAGAAAATGGAAACTGATTTCAAAGAACTTTTGGATAAAGATTTCGATGCATCTAAGGAGATTGAGAAAAATGCAATGGATGTTTTCATGTCTGATGACTGGACAAACTATCCTATTGCAAAAAGAGGAGCAATGCAGTCTCCTGTAGATACAAAATATGATTTAGCTAAGCTTAAGGAACTGGCTATTAAAATGTCTACACTTCCTGCTGATAAGAAATTTATCAATAAGATTACAAGACTTTTTGAAAACCGTGTAAAAGCAATTGAGGGAGATTCTTTAGATTGGGCTTTAGGAGAATGGTTAGCATATGCTACATTACTTGCTGAAGGACACAACATCAGAATTTCAGGGGAAGATGTGGAAAGAGGAACTTTCTCCCACAGACATGCCGTAGTAAAAACAGAAGATACGGAAGAAGAGTATATTCCATTAAGACATATTTCTGAAAGCAGATTTGATGTTTATAACTCTCACCTTTCAGAATACGGAGTTTTAGGTTTTGATTATGGATATGCTATGGCTTCTCCAAACACGCTTACAATCTGGGAAGCTCAGTTTGGGGATTTCGTAAATGGTGCTCAGATTATTGTTGATCAATATCTGGCTGCTGCTGAAGAGAAATGGAAGATTCAGAACGGATTGGTAATGTTATTGCCACATGGTTCCGAAGGACAGGGAGCAGAACACTCTTCTGCAAGATTGGAGAGATTCTTGACACTTTGTGCAAACGAAAATATGGTGGTAGCCAATATCACTTCTCCAGCTAACTATTTCCACTTGTTGAGAAGACAATTGAAATGGTCTTACAGAAAACCGTTGGTTGTAATGAGTCCTAAATCATTACTAAGACATCCTAAAGTTGTTTCTCCATTAGAAGATTTTGCGAACGGAACTTTCCAGCCTATTTTGGATGATGCTACTGCAGATCCTAAAAAAGTAGAAAAAGTTGTCCTTTGTTCAGGTAAATTCTATTTTGAATTATTGGCGAAGAAAGAGGAACTTAACAATGAAGATATTGCTCTGGTTAGATTTGAACAATTGTATCCATTACAAACAGATGCTATTGAGCAGATTTTAAGCAAATATGATAATAGAAAAGAATTGATCTGGGCTCAGGAAGAACCTGAAAATATGGGGGCATGGTCTTATATCCTTAGAAACTTCAGAGATACAGGTATTCAGGTAATAGCTCCGGTACCAAGTGGTGCTCCGGCTCCTGGTAGTCACAAGATGTTTGAGAAAAATCAGAATGCAGTAATCAACAGGGTTTTTAACACAAACGATGCGCCTGCAAAAAGACCTGTAACAGCTTAATCAATAAATAATAATTAATAAAAAAATAAAAAATACGATATGTCAGTTTTAGAAATGAAAGTTCCTTCACCGGGCGAATCAATAACAGAAGTTGAAATCGCGACTTGGCTTGTGAAAGATGGTGATTATGTAGAAAAAGATCAACCAATCGCTGAGGTAGACTCAGACAAAGCAACTCTTGAACTTCCAGCTGAGCAAAGTGGTGTAATTACTTTAAAAGCAGAAGAAGGTGAAGTTGTACAAGTAGGTCAGGTAGTTTGCTTAATTGATGTAGATGCTCCTAAACCAGAAGGGGCAGCTGCTCCTGCTGCTGAAGCTCCTAAGAAAGAAGAAGCTCCAAAACCAGCACCTGTTCAGGAAGCACCAAAACCGGTTGCACAACCTGCGGCTGCTACACAGACATATGCAACGGGAACTCCGTCTCCTGCTGCTAAAAAAATTCTTGATGAAAAAGGAATAGATGCAGGGCAAGTTACCGGATCCGGAAGAGATGGAAGAGTTACTAAAACTGATGCTGAATTAGCTGCTGTTCCTGCTATGGGAAGTGTATCTTCTACTAACGGTTCAAGAGCAACAACGACTACTAAGCTTTCAGTTCTAAGAAGAAAAATCGCTTCAAGACTGGTTTCTGTAAAGAATGAAACGGCAATGTTAACTACTTTCAACGAGGTTGACATGTCTGAGATCTTCAGAATCAGAAAACAATATAAAGAAGAGTTTGCCCAAAAACACGGAGTTGGACTAGGTTTCATGTCTTTCTTTACAAAAGCTGTTACAAGAGCTTTGCAAATGTATCCTGATGTAAATGCATCTATCGATGGAGATTTCAAAATCAACTATGATTTCTGTGATATTTCAATCGCGGTTTCAGGTCCTAAAGGATTAATGGTTCCTGTATTGAGAAATGCTGAAGACATGACTTTCAGAAGTATTGAAGCAAACATCAAAGATTTAGCTACTAAAGTAAGAGATGGTAAAATCAGTGTTGATGAAATGACTGGTGGTACATTCACAATTACAAATGGTGGTACTTTCGGATCTATGATGTCTACTCCGATTATCAATCCTCCACAATCTGCAATCCTGGGAATGCACAACATTATTCAAAGACCTGTAGCAGTAGACGGGCAGGTAGTTATCCGTCCTATGATGTACGTTGCAATGTCTTATGACCACAGAATTATTGATGGAAAAGAATCCGTAGGGTTCCTAGTAGCTGTAAAAGAAGGTATAGATAATCCTGTTGAGATTTTAATGGGCGGTGATGAAAGAAAAGCTCTGGAATTATAAATTTTAAGAAAATTATAATATAAGTTACGATCTCGCCTCAAAAAAGGCGAGATTTTTGTATTTATTTAAACAAATGTTAAGTGATGTTTTCAAAAATAACTTCTAATATCAAAGTTTCAGTCATACCTGAATATGATAGTAAAAACAGTTACCCCTCAGAAAACCGTTATGTTTTTAAGTATAATATAACCATAGAAAACGACGGTGGTTTTCCCATTAAGATTCTGAAAAGAAAATGGTTAATCTTCGATGTAGGTTTCGGATATACTGAGATCATCGGAGATGGGGTAATCGGATTGACTCCGGAGATCTCAACAGGTGAAAATTTCGGTTATTTCTCTAACGTAATGCTTCGTTCAGGAGTAGGGAATATGAGCGGAAAATACCTGGTTAAAAACATGGAAACTCAGGAAAGTTTTGAAATAGACATTCCTAAATTCAACCTGCTTTCAGAAGTATTGAGCAATTAGAATCAGAGTTGTTTGATTTTAGGCCGCAGGTAATCATAAATTTCTTCATTTGTACTTAGAAATAACTTTTCAAAGGCTAATAAAGAGATTTTAGCACAAGCTTCGGCATCATCTCCAGCCCTATGGTGATTAAGGCTGATCTGATGATATTCTGACAGATGTTTTAATCCATACCTAGGGAGATAATTCCAGGACTTTTTTGCCAGCTGAATACTGCATAAATAATTCAGTTTTGGTGTGAATATACCATAATGTTTAAGGCACCCTCTTAAGACCCCTGCATCAAAGCCTGCATTATGAGCAATCATAAGCGTTCCATACATCATTTCTTCCACTTCATACCAGATTTCATCAAAAGTAGGAGCATCCTTTACATCTTCTGGTTCTATACCGTGAACCGCAACATTAAATCGGCTAAAATAAGGAAAACTGGGTGGTTTAATAAGCCAGGTTTTGGTTTCAACAATCTTGGAATCCTGAACAATACAGACTCCAAGTTCACAAGCAGAGCTTCTGTCGTTGGTTGCCGTTTCAAAATCTATTGCACAAAAATCCATTTTTATTGATAATATGATAAGTTATGAATTATAATTGAAAAGCCAAAGCTTATGAAGACTTTTTACCTCCAATAAAGTGTTTGAATATAAGCCATTTACTTTGATAGAAAATATTCTTTTGATTTTTCTGACGGAGTTTCCAGGTTCCGTGAACCTGTGCATAAAAGCCAAAATGTGCTCTTACAACAGCCCAAAGATGAGGAAATCCATTTTTTAATCCAAAATAAATACCCGCTATACTGTCTAAGCAAAGTCTGAAAAAAATAAGCCAGATCAGTTTTGGGAAAGGAAGGTTCTTAAGCATCATGGAAAGGTTATTTCTGATATTCAAATAAGTCTTCTGCGGACTTTGCTTATTTAAAGTTCCTCCTCCTACATGATAAACAGTAGATTTCCCTGTATAGTATATTTTTTTTCCCGTGTTGATCAGCCTCCAGCATAAATCGATTTCTTCCTGATGGGCAAAGAATCTTTCGTCAAATCCATTTTGTTCCTGAAAATCCTTTGAACGGATAAAGAAACAACATCCCGATGCCCAAAATATTTCTGCTTCATCATTGTACTGTCCTTTGTCTTCTTCTACGTCATCAAAAACCCTTCCTCTGCAATATGGATATCCTAAATTATCTATTAATCCCCCGGCAGCACCTGCAAATTCAAAATGTTTTTTGTTCTGATAGGATAAAACCTTGGGTTGTATAGCTGCAATTTCAGGATCTCTTTCAAAGAGGTCAAGGACAGGGGTAATCCAGTTTTCCATTACTTCTACATCAGAATTAAGAAGGCAGTAATAGTCAGCCCTGATATTTTTCAATCCGACATTATATCCGCCCGCAAAGCCATAATTTCTGTCATTGTAAATAATCTTTACGGTCGGAAACTGTGATTTTAGATAATCGATGGAGTTATCTGTAGAAAGATTGTCAATAACATATATATCCGCATCAGCCGAGAAGCGGACAACGCCAGGAAGAAACTTTTCCAGCCAGTCCTTACCATTCCAGTTTAAAATAACAACTGCTAATTTTTTAGACATCCTGTATTATTCTTTTTCTGAATCAAAGTGTTTAATAGAGTCCTGATATTTCCACTTCCTGTGTGACCAAAGGTAGTTGTCGGGACGTTTATGAAGGGTGTTTTCCAGTAATTTATGAAACTTTTTTACTACCTCGTGCTCAACAAACTTTTCACTGTCCGGATAAATTCTATGGTAGTTTACCTGATAAAAACCACGTTTTACTTTTTTCATTTCACAGTAAATGAAAGCCAGGTCCATTCTTGTCGCCAACTTATCATATCCTATAAATACTGGGGTTCTCTGGTCCAGGAATTCCAATCCATAGTTGACATGAGAAACATGAGGTGTTTGATCGGCAACGAACATATAAATGGAGTCACCATCATTTTTACTCCTGAAAATATTGAGAATAACCTCATTGGCTTCCAACGCCTTATTTCCGAATTTATTCCGGACCTTTTTCATCTGGTTTTCCCAGAATTCACTGTTTACTTTGCGGTATACAGGATGGCAGTTTTTCTGGGGAACGATAGTGGCCAATGCATTGATCCATTCCCAGTTAAAAACATGTCCGGCCAATAAAATAACATTTTTACCTTCCTTTTGGACTTCATGAAATACATCCTGATTGATGTGCTGCATCCTTACCCTGGCCTCCGTTTGTGAAATACTAAAGGATTTTACAGTTTCTACCAGGTAGTCTGAAAAGTTACGATAGAATTTTTTTCTTATCTCTGCGATCTCTTTTTTTGATTTCAGGGGAAAAGACCTTGTTAGATTCTGGGTGATTACATTTTTTCTATAACCTACAATGTAGTAGTTTAAAAAGAAAATGATATCCGAAAAAATATATAATATTTTCAACGGGAGCTTAGAAATCAGGTATAGTATCTTGATCAGGAAATTCATAAAACATGCAAATTTAGTGATAATAAAAATATGGTTCTATTTTTGCTTGCAATAAGTATTATTTTTTTACTTTTATATTATGAAAAAATTATCAATAGCAGCTTTCCTGATCGCAGGTACTTTTGTTTTTTCACAGGAAACAAAGAGGACTGAGGATGTTAAGGATTCAAGAGATAAGGCATTAATTGTAAAGACTGATCATGCAGAACTGGATGCCAAAAGAAAAGCCGCTGAGGAGAAGGCTAAGTTACCGAAGCCATATGATCCGAAAGCGGATGCTCAGAAAGATATTAATAAACTGATTGCCCAGGCAAAAAAAGAAAATAAAAATATTATGATCCAGGCCGGTGGAAATTGGTGTATCTGGTGTTTACGCTTTAATCAGTTTGTACAAACCACACCTGAATTAAAAAATATTGTTGATAAGAATTATTTATACTATCACCTTAATTTCTCTCCGGACAACAAAAATGAAAAAGTGTTTGCCCAATATGGTAATCCGGGAGATAAATTCGGATATCCTGTGTTTATAGTTCTGGATAAAAATGGTAAAATGATTCATGTTCAGCAAAGTGATGTTCTGGAACAGGATAAAGGATATAATCTTGAAAAAGTAAAAGCATTTTTCAATGAATGGATACCTAAATCATAAATAAAAACCGGGAGTTTTCCCGGTTTTTTGTTTTATAAAAGTTTCTTAATCCATTTTAGTTTTTTATCAGAATATGGCGGATATTTTATATTAGGTTCACCCCATGTTACCCTTTCAAGGATCGATTTCTGATGTGAAAAAGTTTCAAACCCATATTTACCATGATAATGGCCAATTCCTGAATTTCCTACTCCCCCAAACGGCAGATGGTCGTTACTTAAATGCATTACCACATCATTGATACATCCTCCGCCAAAAGAGATCTTTTGCTTAAAAATTTCTTTTTCTTCTGGGTTATTCGTAAAGAGATAAGCAGCGAGAGGTTTCTCTAATTCTGTAATCGTATTGATCATTTGGTTATAGTGGGTGAATGAAATCACGGGCAGAATCGGACCAAAGATTTCTTCTTCCATGACAGGATCTTTCCATTCAATATCCGTTAGGATGGTTGGTTCTATATAAAGTTTTTCTTCACTATAATTACCTCCGAAATATACCTTATCCTTTTGGATCAATTGAATAAGCCTTTGAAAATTTCTTTGGTTAATGATTCTTGTGTATTGTTCTGATCCGGGTTCATATTTAAATTCTTTAATGTATTTCCGGAGCATTTCCAGAAACTGCTCTTTCACGGATTCTTCTATAACAAGGTAATCCGGAGCAACACAAGTTTGTCCTGCGTTTAAAAACTTACCCCAAACGATTCTTTTGGCTGAAACTTCAAGATTTGCTTCTTTAGTAATGACGACCGGTGATTTTCCTCCTAATTCTAAGGTTACTGGCGTCAGGTTTTCCGCAGCAGCTTTATAAACAATCTTTCCTACTTTGGTACTCCCTGTAAAAAATATTTTATCAAACCTGAGTTTCAAAAGATCTGTCGTTTCATTGATTCCACCTTTATAGACATAAACATATTCAGAAGGAAAGTTTTCATTGATAATTTTAGCCATTGCTTCCATTGTATTTTCGGCAATTTCACTTGGTTTAAGGATACAGCAGTTTCCTGCTGCTAAGGCGGCAACAAGTGGAGAAAGGGATAGTTGATAAGGGTAATTCCATGCACCAATTACAAGAATACATCCTAAAGGTTCAGGATAAATGAGACTTTTCCCGATCTGATTAACAAGGTTGGTTGAAACCTTTTGGGGTTTTGAAAGCGTTTTCAGATTTTTTATATAATAATCAATATCCTTTAGAACAAAAGATAACTCTGTAGTAAATGTATCAAATCTTGATTTTCCAAAATCTTTCTCTATTGCTTTATATAAGAGCTCCTCATTCTGTGTGATGATTTCTTTAAGCTTTTCAAGGTACATTTTCCTGAACTTTATACTTTTTGTTTTATGTGTTTTGAAAAATGCTTTCTGAGCTGATGAGATTTCCTGAATGTCCATGCTTTCAAATTTGGGGAAGCAATGCAAATTTTTTGCCTAAAAATTACATAATATTTCTGATTGCAATTTTAGCGGGATGATATAAAAGCAGTAAAAGTGCCGTAATAAATGCCAGCCAGAATAAGCCGGTAAATATTTCCATATTGGAAAGTAAAATAGCCTGTGATGTAATTTTTGCTTTAAACGCTCCGGCTGTCAATGATAAAGATTCATTCACCGGTAGCTTAGAGATATTTGCTCCGAAAATCTGTGTCCACTGCGAATAAAAAACAGGATTGGTATCTGTCATGTTATAGCTTAAGGCATCAGAATGTTTTAAGGTAAGAAAGAGCATTAAATTCTGCATTAAAGCATATCCTATAGCAGTCGTCCAGAATCGGGTAGTGGTTCCCATTGCCGTGCCATTTGCTACATAATCTTCCGGAAGCCCTGCTATTAAAAAGAAAACAAGAGGGGTGAATAAAAGCCCCTGGGCTATTCCCTGTAAAAATAACGGAGGGCAAATGGTAGAAAGTGTTGTATCGGGATAAAAAGTATATGTGAACCAGGCACAATCAATGGCCAGTAATAAAAACCCGGTAAAGAAGACCATTCTGGAGGAAATACCTTTCATTAAACAGATCCCGGATAATAAAACGCCAATAAGTGTTCCCGCCACATTCCAATACTGAACATCTACAATATAATCCCATGGCCATTTCCATACGGTAGCCATGATACTGTATACATTATTTAAAGCTGAACGGATCAGATAAAAAACAAAAAAAAGAACCATACCCGCAATAACATTTTTAGAATGGAAAACTTCAAAATGGAAAATTGGGCGTTTTGAATTTCTCTGTTTTAAAATAAATAATCCTCCGGATATTAAAAATATGAATAAGCATAAAATAATGATATGGGATTCAAACCACATAAGGCGTTTTCCATAGATAATAGCGTAAGCTCCCGCCTGCAAGCAGGTCCACAATAAAAACCAGCTGGTAATGTCAAGCTGATATAGTGGCTTTTTGGGAAAGAATCTGTTTTTGTTGAATAACGCAATTCCGATAATCAATACAAAAATGTGGAAATAAGCGATCATCAGAATCATATGCTGAAAATCGTAATCCTGAATGCTTGATTTTAATAATGAGGTGGTAACTGTTCCTCCGGTAAGCATTATGGTGTACATGAAAAGATAAGCAATTATTTTAGCATGAACAGTCTTCAATTCCGCTATAATAAGGGGTAAAAAAATAGCGCCTTCCAACAATCCGAATATCCCTTCCAGGAAGCGGATGACAAGAACAATATGATAATCATTGGTGACTGATAATACATACAGTATAATTACTGAAATAGAGGACATCAGCAAAATATAGTATTTTACGCTGAAATAGGCCATAAATCGCTGCAAAACTAAAAGGGTAACCACAAATGTCCCGTACATCAAAATCAATAAGTATTGGATATCATCTGGGTCCACATCCATAAAGGAAGCCGTGAAGGCACTATTGGAATGCAGGATAGACAATAACATCAGGTGGGGAAACAGCGCCAGAATAAGGAGCGGCAGTTTCAGCCATTGTGGTACCCATTTATAATAAACTGAATTATGTTGCATTTTTTTAACTTAGATAGTAGATTTGGAATTGCGGATAGTGGGGATTAAGGATGGATATAAGGTCTCAAATTCCTTTATGTCACCACATACATGCTGAATTTTTCGCTTTCTATAGTTTTTTAGCGCTGACCAGTACATTCATTCCTGAAAGTAATTTCTCATTGTCCTGGCCATTCTCTAAAATAATTTTTACTGGAAAACGCTGTTCTATTTTTACGAAATTTCCGGTTGCATTATCGGGCTTAACCAGAGAAAACTGAGAACCTGATGCAGGGGATACGGAAACTATCTTTCCTTTAAATTCAATATCCGGGAAAGCATCCGCTTCAATAATCACTTCCTGCTTCTGATCAATCTGCCCCAGTTGGGTTTCTTTATAATTGGCAATGATCCATTTTTCCTTACTGACGATCTGAACCAAAGCTTGTCCTTCTTTAATCAGCTGTCCTTCCTGAATCGTTTTTTTTCCGACCCAACCATCATAAGGGGCAGTAACTACCGTATACGAAAGAAACAATTTTGCATTACTGAGATTGGCGGAGCTTTGCTGAATCTGACTTTTTGCGGGAGCTACTTTGGTCTCTTGTTCATTAGCACCAGCTCTAATTGCTTTCTTTTGCTGTTCCAATGCCAGCAGATTGGCTTTAGCCTGATCATATGAAGCCTGTACATTTTCAAACTGTTGTTCGGTGGCAGCATCTTCAGCCAAAAGATTTTTGTATCTTTTATAATCCTGTTCCGTTCTCCATATATCAATTTTTGCTGAAGCTATTTTAGCATCGATGATTTTAGTATCACTTTCTTTAGTATTAACACCACTTTGGATGGTTGCAATATTTTCTGAATTTGCATGCAGGTTGGCTTCGGCCATTTTTACCTGGTTGATGAATTCCCGGTTGTCAATTACAATTAAAGTGTCTCCTTTATGGACAAACTGATTTTCATTAAACCGTATGTCTTTAATAAAGCCAGAAACTTTACTTGAAACCGGTGTAATGTATTGTTCTATTTGCGCATCATTTGTTGTTACATTCTTTCTGGAAAAAAGATAGAAACTTATCATCCCTGTAATTCCGCTTATGATGAGAATCCAAGCTAATAAAGTAATCGATTTGTTGATTCTTTCTTCTTTTTTAGTCAATTGCTTCTTAGTCATAGTTTTATAAGTTTCCGATAGTATATTGGAGTTGATAGTATTTTAATTGTCGGTTGATCTTCACAGAAATAAGATTGGATTGAGTTTCCAGATATGTATTATCAGCATCAATCAATTCGGTGATAAGGCTTAATTTATTTGCGTATTTTGTTTTAACGATCCGATAGTTTTCTTTTGCCTGATTAATAGCTTCCTCTGCTATTTTTACTTTTTGTTCAGTTTCTTCAAATTTTTTATACGCTTCATAAACTGAATGTTTTAAACTTTCTTCCTTCTCTTCAATCTGTAATTTGGCAAGGTCTACATTTTCCTTTGCTTCCTGCATCTTATATTTATTCTTATATAAGCTCTCTATAGGATAGGTTAGGTTTACCCCAATCATTCCTAAACGATAAGCATAAGGCTCAGGGGGAAAGAACATCATATTGGGATATTTTATGAAATATTCACCTCCGGCAGTAATCTTGGGAAGATAATTGGCTTTTACGATTTTTTGATCAAGCTCTTTTAAAGAGAGATTTTTCTTGGTGATTTCAACATATTCATTTTTAATTAAAGCTGTTTCGGTCAGCTCATTGATATACGGAATTTCTGCATTTTCAGAAATAAGATCTTCTGTTTCAGCATGCATTTCCTGAGTGTCCGGAAGAAATAAAATTGTTTTTAACTGGTGTTCCGCGATCTGAATGTCATTATCAAGTTCTGTCCAGCTCATTTTGTGATTAGAAAGTTGCAAAGATGTTCTTAGTACCTCATTAAAAGTAACTACTCCGTTTGCTTTTAAGGCTTTTACCTGTTTTATGTTTACAGAATCTTCCTTCATTTTTTCAGCAATAAGTTCTTGTTGTTCCTTTAAATGGTGAATCTGAAGAAAAGCGGTAATGATTTGCATTTTCAGTGATCTTTCATCCAGATGGGTTTGTAATTTCGAAATTTCAGTGTTTACAGATGATTTCTTCTCCGTATTTTTAATTCTTCCACCCATATATACCGGAATGGAAGCGGAAAGGGTAAAATCATACATCCCGTTAATAACATTATATCGGGTTGCTTTTCCCAAAATTCCGTTTTCATGCTGAAAAAGATCAGATACCTGAGTGTAGCTGGTATGAAATTCAATGTCCGGCAATCTTTCCATTTTAAGATCTTTCTCTTTTGTTTCAGACATGCTTTGTTTGAGGTGGCTGATCTGAATGTTTTTATTATTCTTCAGACCTAATTCTAATGCCTGTTGAAGGCTGAGATGTTGATAATCGATCACTTGTGAGTGTAGGGACATGCTTATCAATAATAAGCACAACGCAATCCAGTGATATCTGCGTGTGCTAAATATCATTTTCATAAATTAATTAAAGGTTTTTTGCTAAATTGATTTTGATAGTGCAAAGGTACGAGCAGTACGTCTAGACATGATTTGTTAAAGCAGAAAAAGATTTGCTCATTTACGCCAAATAGAAATATTCTCAGTACCTTTATCTCATGAATGATAGTCACTTTAAAGCGGTAGAGGAAGAAGACGCAGAATTTTATGTATATCATGTACTTACCGGTAATGTAAAAACAGATATCCATAATCACAGTTCTGCCCAATTGGTGTATGCAGAAGGCGGTATCGTACATATCTTTACTGAACTTAAGCACTGGTACCTTCCTGCGAGATGTTTTATGTGGATCCCTGCCGGAATCCCCCATTATATATTTACATCTAGCCCAAAAGTGGATTTATACAATTTTTACTTTAAAAAAGATGGAGATGAAAATGGCTTTTTTGATGAAATCAATATTTATTCTGTGAGTCATTTACTTCGGGAAATGATTTTATACACAAAAGAATGGGATGGGAAAATCACAAAAAATGACGGTTCTAAATATTATTTTCTCAAAGCACTTAAGGGAATTTTACCTGAAAAAAGAGATAAAAAATTAGCGTTTCCTGTACAGCATCCTTTCCCGGAAGATGAAACATTGCTAAAGGTAGCCAAATACATCCATGCCAACCTGGAGAAGAACCTTACCATTGAATCTACAGCAAAAGAATTTGGAATGAGTACAAGAACATTGTCCAGAAAATTTAAAGAGATTTTGGGCATGAATTACGTTCGTTTTTTAAGAGCTTTAAGAATAACCCGTTCATTGGAACTTATGCTTGAAGGGAAATACAATATGTACGAGATTGCAATGATGGTAGGGTATAACAGTCTGTCTTCCTTCAGTAATATCTTTAAAAAAGTAATTGGAATACCCCCGACAGAATATCTTCAGAAGTTGAGAGGAAATGAATAGGCAACAGATATCAGGGCATAAAAAAACCACTTCGAATGAAGTGGTTTATATGGTGTGAGAAATAAATTCTCTTTTTATTAAGCTTCTTCTTCAGTTTTAGCTTCTTCTTTTTTAGCCGCTGGAGCTGGAGCTACAACAGGAGCATCAGAAACAACGTCAAACTCGAAGTTGTACTCTACGTTTCTGTGTAATCTTACAACAGCAGTTACTTTACCAGTTCTCTTAATAGTGTTCCCTGGAATTTTGATGTATTTCTTCTCAACTTCAACACCAGCTTTTGCAAGAGCTGCAGAAAGGTCAGCATTGTTGATAGATCCGAATAGTTTATCACCAGATCCAACTTTAGCAGGAATAGTAATAGTAGTTTTTTTCAATTGCTCAACTACAGCGTTAGCAGCAGCAATTAATTTAGCTTCTTCTTCTTTTCTAGCTTCTAAAGTTGCTTCTAAAGTTGCTTTGTTTTTAGGAGTAGCTAAAAGTGCGTAACCTTGAGGAATCAAGAAGTTTCTTGCATAACCTGGTTTTACGTTTACTGTATCAAACTCAAGTCCTAAGTTTTCTACGTCTTTTTTTAGGATAATTTCCATTGTTGTTGTCCGTTTTTTAGTTCTAGAGAAAAGAACAAAGAAAAAAGAAAAAAGACTGGTGTCTTAGAAATTATTTCTTTCCTTTAATCTAAAAATCGTTAGAATTAATTATTTATTCAGCAACTTAAAAAAAGAGAAAAAGATCTCCATCTTTTCTCTTTCTTCTTGTTTCTTTATATCTTATTTTAATAAGTCAGCTACGTAAGGCATTAAAGCAAGGTGTCTTGCTCTTTTGATAGCAGCAGAAACTTTTCTTTGGTATTTTAAAGAAGTTCCAGTGTATCTTCTTGGTAAAATTTTACCCTGCTCGTTTACGAATTGTAATAAGAAATCAGCATCTTTATAATCTACATGCTTAATTCCGAATTTTTTGAATCTACAATATTTCTTTTCAGATTTTGTATTGATATCAAGTGGAGTAAGGAATTTTACTTCTGATTCTCCTCCAGCTGAGGCTTGTTTAGCCATTTCATCTATTGCCATGTCTTGTCTTTTTTAATAATGGGTTAATAATTAAGCTTTAGCTACTTTTACTTTAGTTCTTCTTGTTACAGCATAGTCAATAGCATGCTTGTCAAGTTTTGTAGTAAGGTAACGGATTACTCTTTCGTCACGTTTGAAAGCTAATTCTAAATCAGCAACGATAGTACCTTCTCCTTTAAACTCAATTAAAGTGTAGAATCCGTTCTTTTTTAATTGGATCGGATAAGCTAATTTTTTTAATCCCCAGTTCTCTTTAGCAACGATTTCGCAGTTTTTCTCTTTTAAAAGAGTTTCAAATTTTTTTACTGCTTCCTCCACCTGTGCGTCAGATAGAACGGGAGTTAAAATGAAAACAGTTTCGTAATTGTTCATAATGTTAAATGAATTTATTAATTATTTCGAGGTGCAAAAGTAGTGAAAGTATTTTAAGTATGCAACAGATACGGCAGATTTGTTTGTGTGGAACTGCTAAAGATAATAGTAGAAAGTCTGAGTTATAAATTATTTTTGATAGTATTAGACTTCTTCTTTGCTTCTTATTTCACTTAAAAAATTCATCTTTATCACGTCATAGAGTGAATGTCTGCTTACTAAAATAGAAGCAATAGACGATACCATTCCGGCCAGCATTAAATGGAATATTAATGAGTGCCTGTCAGTCATTTCAAGGACGATAATCGCCGATGTAAAAGGGGCTCTTGTAATTCCCGTAAGAAAAGCAACCATTCCCGCAAGAACGACAACATTCGTTTCGTTTTGGGTAAGATGAATCACTCCTGAAATGACGGAGCCAATACTTGCGCCTGCGGAGAGAGCAGGAGCAAAGATGCCGCCGGCTCCTCCTGATGTAAAGGATAAAGCCGGTCCCAGCATTCTTAAGATGGGCACATACCAGTCTTCATGCTTGTTTTTTGTGAAAAGAACTCTTTCCATAATTTCTTTACCGGATCCTAAGATCTCTCTGTTAATAAAATAAGCAATAGAAGCAATGATAAGCGCACAAATAACAAGAAATAAAATATTTGACTTATCCGTTTTCAGATTTTTCTTTTTCCACTTATTCATGGTAAGCATGATAACAGACAGCTGACTTGCGAGAATACCTGAAATACCCGCTACAAGCATGATCGGGAACATTACCATCAGCGAGACATCATGCGTTTTGGGATAACCAAGATATAAATAAGATCCTGCCAGGGTTTGCGCAGTTAAGCCTGCAATAATAACAGCTGTAAAAAGAGCTGTTTTAAAATAATTAATATGAGTTTTTGATAGTTCTTCCACCGCGAATACAATTCCCCCCAAAGGAGTATTGAAAGCTGCTGCAAGACCTGCGGCCGCACCTGTCATAATCATATTTTTTTTTGATATTTTCGGCCACCATTCGGGAAGATATTCGTTTACCTTTCTGAAAACAGAACCTGCGATCTGGATGGTTGGTCCTTCGCGTCCCACAGCACCACCCCCGATTACCAAAATGACAGAAGAAATAATTTTAAAGAATATGATTTTAAGACTCAAAAGGCTTCTGATCTTTTTGTGTTCCTTGGGATTAGCAAGCTCTACGGCAGCCATTACCTGTGGAATTCCGCTTCCTTTGGCATTCGGTGCAAATTCTTTTACCAGCCACCAGGACAAAACAAAACCAATGGGAGCAATAATGAAGATCATCCATGAATGCCAATTGAAAATGATATTTAAAAGACTTTCACCCCACGCAAATATTTTAGCATACATCACTGCAAAAAAACCCGTAATCACCGAACCAATCCAGAAAGGAATTGCCTGAAGCAAATTGTACTTCAGTTGTTCATTGCGGATATTATCAAAAGATTTTTTGAGACTTCTGCGGAGGTATATAAAAACTGAGTACATTTTATAGTCTTGTTTTACCTTGAAGAGCAGATATTGTTTTTATTCCTAAATAATAGTTGTAATTATTTAAGCCATAGGATAGCAAGAAGTTAACGTTATTGTATTTCAATTTCATCATTTAAAGTTTGTTTTAAAAATAATATTATTTAATCACAAATGCAATAATAAAAAACCTCCGAAATTCATTTCGAAGGTTTGTATCGTATAACAAGCAAAATTTATTGCTGCTTTAATTTCTAAATTTCTGTATTCAGATCCCAGTTTTGAAGGTAATCATGAACATGTTTTAAGAACATTCCTCCTAAAGAACCATCTACAACTCTATGGTCATAAGAGTGAGACATAAACATTAACTGGCGGATAGCGATTACATCACCGTCTTTAGTTTCAAGTACTGCCGGTTTTTTAACAATAGCACCGATGGCAAGGATAGCTACCTGCGGTTGAGGAATAATAGGGGTTCCCATTAAGTTTCCGAAGCTTCCTACATTGGAAATAGTGTAAGTAGCACCTTGAGTATCTTCAGGTCTTAATTTCTTGTTTCTGGCTCTATAAGCTAAATCATTAATCGCCTTTGCAAGTCCTGATAGTGAAAGCTGATCTGCATTTTTGATGACAGGAACGATAAGGTTTCCGTCCGGTAAAGCCGTTGCCATACCAATGTTGATATTTTTCTTTTTGATGATATTATCTCCATTTACAGAGACATTGATCATTGGATAATCCTGAATTGCTTTTACGATCGCTTTTACGAAAATCGGCATAAAGGTAAGTTTTTCACCTTCGCGTTTTTCGAACAGATCTTTATGCTTATTTCTCCATTTTACAACGTTGGTAACGTCTGTTTCAATGAAAGAAGTAACGTGAGGTGCAATGTGTTTTGCTTTTACCATATTTTCAGCAATGATTTTTCTCATTCTGTCCATTGGAATGATTTCATCACCAGCTGAAACTGATACAGGTGTTACAACAGGAGTTGTTGCAACCGGCTGTGGAGTAGAGGCAACTTGCTGAACAGGTGCTGTCTTTGGCTGGTTTCCTCTGTTATTAACAAATGCTAAAATATCTTCTTTGGTAATTCTTCCTTCTAAACCGCTTCCTTTAATAGATTTTAATTCAGATTCAGAAATGTTTTCTTGTTGTGCAATAGATTTTACAAGAGGCGATAAATAAAGATCTCCTGAGAATTCAACTGTTGAAGTTCCCGTTTTTAATGGTTCTTCAATCGTTTTTAAAGTTTCGGTATCAGGAGCTGATACCTGGGCTTCAGTGATCGTTTCTTCTGTAGCTGTATTTCCGCCTTCTCCTTCAATTTCTAAAATAGCAATGGCTTCACCAACTTTTGCAACTTCATCCTTTTGCTTTAAGATTTTCACAATTTTTCCCGAAACTGGTGTCGGAACATCTGAATCAACCTTATCTGTTGCAATTTCTACTACGGAATCATCTTCCTTTACCTGATCACCCTCATTGAATAACCAAGTGATAATTGTAGCTTCCATAACACCTTCTCCCATGGAAGGAAGCAATAATTTGTACTCTGCCATTTTTATTTTTTAGATTTTGACAAATATATAAAAAAAATCGGTTTTTTTACGGAATATATAATTTTACGAAAATTCTATATAAATATTCCCGCCTACATTCAGTCCAAATAAACTTCTTGCACCATTTTTCTTGCTTCCTTTATAGATAGTAAGTTCCAATAGTTGGCTGTCATTAAAAATGGCTGCGGATTGCCCATGGAATTCGGTTTCCCTGTTCCAGTCTGAAACAACTTCCGTGTGGCTGGAAAATACTTTTGAAAGACTTAAATTCCTGAATTTGATCGTGAAATTTTCATGTCCTTTTCCTGCGGCTTCAAAAAAATCTTTGTTGATATTTGAGATTATGTTTCCGAAATTATCAATATACATCACTTCCCCGATAATCATCTTTTCAGTCTCATTATAGACAGGTTTCGGGAATAGAAGTTCTTTTACACTTTTTATTTTCCGTCCGATTACTTCCGGAAGGCCACTGTTGGCTAAATGTACGGCAGCAGGAACGAAAATATCTGTGGAAGTGAAATTAATGATATCATCAAACCTGTTGTTCAGAGTAATTTCATAAATAGCCTCAGGTTTGATATCAAAAAAAACAAGGCTAAGTAAACCATTATCTGCAGCAAGAAAATAAGAACCATCTGCTTTATAAAGAATATTTTTTCTTGACTTGTGATAAAAACTGTCTACAGACAGAATATGAATAGTTCCTTTTGGAAAATGTTTATACGCGTTCCGTATGATATATGAAGTCTGGATAAGGTTATATGCCTGAATTTCGTGGGTAATATCAATAATATTAACCTCAGGATTTAAAGAAAGAATTTTGCCTTTCATAGCCGAAACCCTGTAATCTAAATTTCCGAAATCAGAAGTGAGTGTAATAATTGACATTTTTGTAGTTGTGGAATAATACTAGTCCTGCAAATTTATTTAAAATAAAGGAAAACTTCGTGCTTATAACTCATAAAAAATAATTAAAAAAGAAGCTTACATGAGTTTAAACCTCCTTTTATTACATTGAATATAATATCTTTTAATACTAAGAAAAAGAATTAAAAAGGTACCACATTATACCTGTTACAAGTGTTTATATAATCTATATTGTGGTACCTTTTAAGAGAATTGATATTTTATATAACTAAGAGTTAGCTAATTGTATTATAAAGGTGTTTAAATGAAAATTGTGGATAACAAAATTAATATAAGTATGAAAAAAAAACTTTAAATTTAGATTCTAATAAAAAAATGCTTACATGTTTGAATTAACATATGATTTGGAAGATATCGATGTGAAAATCTTCTATGGAGTTAATAACCAATATTTCAATTTATTAAAATCAAGCTTTCCGACACTAAAAATTACAGGCAGAGATCACTCTATTTTAGCTAAAGGAAATCAGGAAGCTCTGGATATATTTAAACAAAAACTTGATGATATTGTAAAATTTATTTCAAAAAATAATTCTATTGAACTGAAAGATGTAGAGAGTATTCTCAATATTAAGGATGAGAATGAAAAACATCTGATTTTTGATCAGGATATTATTGTAAAAGGAGTCAATGGTAAAATTATAAAAGCTAAAACGACTAATCTTAAAAAACTGGTTAAAGAAACCGAGAAAAAGGATATGGTTTTTGCTATAGGACCTGCAGGAACAGGGAAAACATATACCAGTGTTGCTTTAGCAGCCAGGGCTTTAAGAGATAAAGAGGTTAAAAGAATTATACTTACCAGACCCGCTGTAGAAGCAGGGGAGAGCCTTGGATTTTTGCCGGGGGATCTTAAAGAAAAATTAGATCCTTATTTACAGCCTTTATATGATGCTTTAAGAGATATGATTCCTCACGAGAAACTTGAAGGTTTTATGGAGAAGAAAGTTATTGAAGTGGCACCTTTAGCTTTTATGAGAGGAAGAACCCTGGATGATGCTTTCGTAATTCTTGATGAAGCACAGAATACAACCCATGCCCAGATGAAAATGTTCCTTACCAGAATGGGTATGAACGCTAAATTTATTATAACAGGGGATCCTACCCAAATCGATTTGCCAAGAAATCAGCAATCCGGACTAAAAGAAGCAATGAGGATTTTGCATGGTGTAAATGAAATTGGTTTTGTGCATCTAACTGAAGAGGATGTTGTAAGACATCCGGTTGTAAGGAAAATTATCCTGGCTTATAATGACGAAGAGAAAAGGCTTCGAAATGAATAATCAAACATTGAGGGCCGATTTAAATTTGATGGAAATTAATAGGTTTAATTATTCAGCAAGATTAATTACGCTCACCCTAGTTTAAAATAATTTTAAGCACTTACCTGGTAAGTGTTTTTTTTATCCGTGTTTTAACGGGAGGCAGAATGAAAAATAAACGTTAATTTTGCAGCATCAATCAAAACTATTTAAAAATGAAAAAACTATTATTAGTGGGCGCTTTTGCGCTTTTAGGAAGTGCAGTAAATGCGCAAGAAGGTTTTAAACTAGGAGGACATATCGGAATTCCTGTTGCTGATGCCAGTGATGTTTCATCATTTACTTTAGGTGTAGATGCATCTTATATGTGGAATATTACAAAAGGATTGGATCTGGGAGTTGCTTCAGGGTATTCACATTTCTTTGGAAAGGATAACTTTGATGATTTTGGATTTATTCCGGTGGCTGTTTCAGGAAAGTATAAGTTCTCAGGAGCTCCTGTTTTTGTAGGATTGGATCTTGGTTATGCTATTTCTGTAAAAGACGGAATGGATGGAGGTTTCTATGCACAACCGAAATTTGGATATCAGATGTCTAAAGGTGAATTGTATATAGGGTACCAAAGCATTAGTAACAGACGTGATTTTGGAAGATACAGATCAAGCTGGACAATAGGCGCTGTAAACATCGGATATAATTTCTATTTAAGATAAAATTATTAAAAATTCCGAATTTTAAGGACTCCAATTGCAGAATTGGAGTTTTTTTATTCAAAAATTTGTGAAAAAAATAATATAATATATTAAGTGCATTTTTTTCTTGTAAAAAGCGAGTATTTTTGGATGATATTAATCACGTTAACAAATTTTAATATTAGAGGGACCCACTGTAAATTTGCTCTCAGAAAGTATTAAAATTTTTTAAAATGAAAAAATTATTATTAGCGAGTGCTATTGCACTTTTCGGTTTATCTAATGCTCAGATTGCTAAAGGTACTACATATTTATCAGGATCTGTTGGTTATTCTCAAGAAGAATCTAACAATGGTAATCTTAAAAAAGAAAACTTCAATGTATTACCTACAGTTGGATATTTTGTTAACACAAACTTAGCAATTGGTTTAGGTGTTGGTTACCAAACTGAAAAAACTACAGCTACTACTACTACAACTATTCTTAACACTACAACTGTAAGTGAGAATATCACTAAGAAGCCAGCTTTCGTTGTTGCTCCTTTCGTAAGAAAATACTGGACTTTGTCTGAAAAATTATATATCTTCGGACAATTAGCAGTACCAATGGAGTTCGGAAAAACTAAGTTAGAAAATAACTCAGTATCTACTTCAGGAAATACTACAGTTTCAAACTCTACTTCTAGCGAAGCTAAATACACGCAAATTGGTGTTACTGTGAAGCCAGGTTTAGATTACTTCTTGAACAAGAACTGGTCTATCGAAGCTACTATCGGTGAGTTCGGTTACAACAACTACAAGCCAAAAGATGGTGATGCTACAAACAACTATAACTTCGGATTGAATTTATCTTCTGTAACTTTCGGAGTTAAATATGTTTTTGCTAAGTAATTAGTACATTATTTTACAATAAAAAAAGGTCTGAGCTTGCTCAGACCTTTTTTTATCGCTTTAAATTTCTGAAAACAATGGTGTAAAAGAGATTATAATATTGTTTAATTAAATATTAAATAAATGATAAATTTATGTTAAATTTGCCGCTTGTAACTTTTTATATCAAATGATAACTAATAATGAGTTCTATTTCCACAAATAGAACCCTGTATAAATTAAATTTTAATAACTATGAAAAAACTATTACTAACTGGTGCTGTTGCACTTTTTGGATTATCGAACGCTCAGATGAGTAAAGGAGACTGGGTGATCAGTGGAAACACTGGTTTAGGATTTAACAACATTAATACAACAATTAAAGCTGGCGGACAATCGATAGATGGGCCTAAAGTGAGCACTTTTTCTGTATCTCCTTCAGTGGGGTATTTTGTAATTGATAAGTTAGCCGTTGGAATTGACTTAGGTTTTATGAGTGCTACAACAAAATATCAGGGAATCAAATCTAAAACCAATAATTTTTCTGTAATGCCAACTGCTACTTATTACTTTGTTAATGATAGCAAGTTTGTTCCTTTCCTTGGAGCAGGGATCGGATATTCGTCTGTTAAAAATACAGGTGAAGGAAATTTTGGTGATGGTTCAGTTTCATCTGATACTACTACAGATGGTTTGGCATGGAAGGTAAAAGGAGGAGTAACGTACATGGCGACACAATCTTTAGGGGTTAATTTAGGGGTTTCATATGATCAGTTTTCTAATAAAGAAACAATTATGAATACCGATGTAAAAACTAACGTTAAAACTTTTGGAGTTAATATTGGTTTTTCTTACTTCATTAAATCAAAATCTCAGAAATCTGATAAATAATAATCAGTCAGACTAAAAAATAAAACCGGCTCAATTGAGCCGGTTTTTATATTGATTGATGGATTCCTATTTTCCAAACATTCCGCCCATTCCAGGCATATTAGGCATTTTACTCATCATCTGCATCATTTGTTTACCCTGAGGTCCCTGCATCATCTTCATCATTTTACCCATTTGATCAAACTGTTTCATCAATTGGTTTACATCTTCAATCTTTCTTCCTGCGCCTTTTGCAATTCTTTGTTTTCTTTGCGTATTGATAATAGAAGGTCTTCTTCTTTCTTCCGGAGTCATGGAGTAGATAATTGCTTCAATGTGTTTAAATGCATCATCACTGATTTCAACATCCTTAATAGCTTTTCCCACCCCAGGGATCATTCCCATCAGGTCTTTCATATTACCCATTTTCTTGATCTGATTGATCTGCTTTAGGAAATCGTCAAAACCAAACTCGTTTTTAGCAATTTTTTTATGAAGTTTTTTAGCTTCTTCTTCATCGAATTGTTCCTGAGCCCTTTCTACTAAGGAAACAACGTCTCCCATTCCCAAAATCCTGTCCGCCATCCTTTCCGGGTAGAAAAGATCTAGAGCTTCCATTTTTTCCCCTGTGGAAATGAATTTAATCGGTTTTTCAACTACAGAACGGATCGTTAAAGCAGCACCCCCTCTTGTATCACCGTCTAATTTGGTAAGAACAACACCGTCAAAATTTAATGCATCATTGAATGCTTTTGCAGTATTTACAGCATCCTGACCCGTCATAGAGTCCACAACGAACAATGTTTCATGAGGCTTGATGAAATAATGAACAGATTTGATCTCATTCATCATTTGCTCATCTATAGCCAAACGTCCTGCAGTATCCACAATTACAACATCATGGTTTTTTTCTTTTGCAAACTTGATGGCATTTTCAGCAATGGTAGACGGATTAGTAGCTCCTTCTTCTGTATAAACAGGAACCCCTATCTGGCTGCCCAGTACTTTTAACTGGTCGATTGCAGCGGGACGATAAACATCACACGCTACCAATAAAGGTTTTTTATTCTTTTTAGTATGTAAATAATTGGCAAGTTTTCCGGAAAATGTAGTTTTACCGGAACCCTGAAGACCTGCAATAAGGATTATGGTAGGTTTACCTGAAAGATTAATGCCTTCCTGGGATCCCCCCATTAGATCTACCAACTCATCGTGAACAATTTTAGTCATCAATTGGCCCGGAGTAAGAGAAGTGAGAACGTTTTGTCCCAAAGCCTTATCTTGAACTCTTTTAGTAAGATCCTTTGCTACTTTATAATTAACATCGGCATCTACCAATGCTCTACGAATTTCTTTTACGGTTTCCGCAACATTGATTTCCGTAATTTTTCCACGTCCGGAAATATTATGAAGCGCCTTGTCTAATTTATCCTGTAAACTATTAAACATATGTGTTATAAATTATAGTCTGCAAAAATAAGGATTTTTTAATAATATATATGATATACATTGCGGAGATTTATTTTGCTTAATAAATTATAATTTTATTTTTGCAAAATGAATATTTGGAATAGTTTAATTATTGTACTTTTAATAATAGTCCTTAATAGTATTGTTTATATAATATTTAAAAGATATTTATATGGCAGACCAGACGCGGGGATGAAATTTCTGGTGGTAAACCTTTCAAAAGATCTTGTATGGCTTGTTATTTCTTTGCTTATTATTGATAAAACAAAAGCTAATTTTCTATTTATTGTAATTTGCTTTATTATCGCATCGTTCCTTATATACTTATCTATAATAAAACTCATTAACAAATCTTGACTTTTTTGATGATAAAAATCAATTTTTAATATTGGTAAAGTTTAATAAAATCGATATATTTGCACACGATTAAAAAAGAGATATGAACAGAAAAATTTCTTCATTATTTTTCGCATTTTTATTTGTGTTTATTAGTGGTTTAGCTAATGCACAGCATGAATCTGAAGGTGAGAAGGCAGCTGAAAAAGTAGAGCATACAGAAGCGGAAAAGGGCTTTAATGCGACCAAAATGATCATGGAACACATTGGTGATTCTAACGAATGGCATTTATGGACTACCAAAGATGATAATGGGGAAGAACATCACGTTTCAATTCCATTACCTGTAATTATTAAAGATAATGAAGGATGGCATACTTTCCTTTCTAACAAGATCGCTCACGGTCATGAACATGATGGATATACATTAGAAGAGGGACAAGTGGCTTCTACTAAAGGAATTGAAAAAGCAACTTTGTTTGCATTAATAGGTGGGAAACAAAAATCAGATAAGGTTTACTTTGATCTTTCCATTACTAAAAATGCAGCGTCAATGTTCTTATCAGTGATTTTTATGCTGGTAGTATTCATTGGAATGGCAAGAAACTATAAGAAATCTCAGCTTCCGACAGGTTTTGGAAAAATAATGGAGCCTGTGATCGTGTTTATCAGAGATGAGGTAGCAATCCCGAATATCGGATCAGTTAAATATAAAAGATATATGCCTTATTTATTAACAGCATTTTTCTTTATCTGGTTCAATAACCTTTTCGGATTGGTTCCTTTCTTCCCTGGAGGATCTAATCTTACTGGTAACATTGCAATCACTGCTGTATTGGCTGTTATTACCTTATTGATTACTTTGTTCAGTGCTAATAAAGATTATTGGAAACATATCTTTATGCCGCCGGTACCGATCTTATTATATCCTATTATGGTTCCGATCGAAATCATTGGTATCTTTACAAAGCCTTTTGCGTTAATGATGCGACTTTTCGCTAACGTTACTGCAGGTCACATTATGATCTTGGCTATTATATCTTTGATCTTTATTTTTAAATCTCCGTTTTTAGGATTTGCATCAGTACCATTAGCATTATTTGTTTCTGTATTGGAATTATTGGTAGCTGCCTTGCAAGCATATATATTTACAGTATTATCAGCACTATTTATCGGTATTGCTGTAGCAGAACATGAGCACGAACATGGTCATGAAGAACACGCTCACTAATAGAGCATTATTTTTAAAATAATTTTAACTAATATAATTTATTTATTATGGATTTATCAACTGGAGCAGGATTAATTTACGTAGGAATCGGTTTAGCAGTACTAGGAGTAGGTCTTGGTATCGGTAAAATCGGTGGACATGCAATGGATGCTATCGCTAGACAACCAGAACAAGCTGGTAAGATTCAAGGAGCAATGCTTATTGCTGCTGGTCTTATTGAAGGTGCTGGTCTTATCGCGATCATCTTTGGTGCTTTCATCAAGTAATTTATCCTCAAAAGAGAATATTCTTAGCAGTGAAGCGGTTGGCTGCTGCTAAGAATTTTAAAAAGATATCCATAAAATTATCACATTAAAAAAAGAATTTACAGATATGGGAATTATTGAACCTGGAATTGGACTTTTGTTTTGGATGACGCTTACTTTTGTTATCCTGTTGTTTCTTTTAGCAAAATTCGCTTGGAAACCAATCGTTAATGCAGTAAATGACAGAGAAACTTCTATTGTTGACGCATTAAATCAAGCTAAATTGGCTAAAAAAGAAATGGAAGATCTTAAAGCTGATAACGAAAGAATCATTCGTGAAGCTAAAATTGAAAGAGATGCTATCCTGAAAGAAGCAAGAGAAATTAAAGATAGAATTGTAGGAGAGGCTAAAGATGTTGCTAAAGCTGAAGGAGATAAAATGATTGAAGCAGCTAAACAAACTATTGAGACTGAGAAAAATGCTGCAATGGCAGATATTAAAACTCAAATTGGTGCTTTATCTGTAAATATCGCTGAGTCTATCTTAAAACAAAAATTAGATAACAACGAAGCTCAGAACGAGTTGGTTCAAAATTATTTAAACAAATCTAACCTTAACTAATAATGCTTACATCTAAAGTAGCTAAAAGATACGCACAGGGTTTGCTTGATTTCACAAATGAAACAGGGCAAACGGCTACTGTATTTTCTGAAATGAAAGATGTGGTAAAGCTGATGTCAGTATCTGCGGATCTGAACAAGTTTTTCCTTACACCTTACATTGATGCTAAAAAGAAAATAGAAGTAGCTGATGAGATTTTCAAAGATTTGTCACTTTCTTCGCAGAATTTAATCAAATTGGTTATCAGACAAGGTCGTGAAAGCCAGTTGAAGAATATCGCTCAGGAATTTATCAATAAAGTAGAAGATGTTAATGGTGTACAGAGAATCACTTTAACTACTGCTACTGAGCTTTCAAAAGAAAATATTGATCAGATCTTAGGATCTACAAACCTGGTAAAAAATACTTCAAATTTTGATTTGAAGGTTAATGTAAATCCTAAGATTTTAGGGGGTTATATTTTAAGAGTAGGAGACCAGCAGATCGATGCATCTGTTAAAAGCAAACTTAATCAGGTTAAAAAAGATTTTCAATTAAATTAAGACAAAAACAACCATACAATGGCAGAAATAAATCCGGCAGAAGTATCTGCGATCTTAAAACAACAATTGGCCAACTTCGACACTCAATCTAACGTTGAGGAAGTAGGTACAGTTTTAACCATCGGTGATGGTATTGCTCGTGTATACGGGTTAGAAAACGTACAATACGGAGAGTTGGTTAAATTTTCTAGTGATGTAGAAGGTATTGTACTTAACCTTGAAGAGGACAACGTAGGGGTTGCACTTTTAGGAGAAAGTAAATTAGTAAAAGAAGGTGATACAGTTAGAAGAACAAACAGAATTTCTTCAATTAAAGTAGGGGAAGGTATGCTAGGAAGAGTAGTAGATACTCTTGGTAACCCTATCGATGGTAAAGGTCCTATTACAGGGGATTTATACGAAATGCCATTGGAAAGAAAAGCTCCTGGAGTTATCTTCAGACAGCCTGTAACTGAGCCTCTACAAACAGGTATCGTTGCGATCGACTCTATGATCCCTGTAGGAAGAGGACAAAGAGAGCTTATCATTGGTGACAGACAAACAGGTAAAACGACTGTTGCTATTGATACGATCATCAACCAAAAAGAATTTTTTGATGCAGGGAAACCTGTATATTGTATATATGTTGCAATTGGACAAAAAGCATCTACAGTAGCTCAGATCGTTAAAACTCTTTCTGATAAAGGAGCTTTAGCTTATACTGTAATTGTTGCCGCTAATGCATCAGACCCTGTTCCGATGCAGGTGTATTCTGCTATGGCAGGTGCTTCTATCGGTGAGTATTTCAGAGATACAGGTAGACCAGCTCTTATCGTTTATGATGACTTGTCTAAACAAGCTGTTGCTTACCGTGAGCTTTCTCTTCTATTGAGAAGACCACCGGGACGTGAAGCTTATCCTGGAGACGTTTTCTACCTTCACTCAAGATTATTGGAAAGAGCTGCAAAGGTGATCGCTGATGATAACATCGCAAGCCAGATGAATGACCTACCTGAATCTTTGAAGCCTTTGGTTAAAGGGGGTGGTTCATTAACTGCACTTCCTATTATCGAAACTCAGGCTGGTGACGTTTCTGCGTATATTCCTACTAACGTAATTTCAATTACAGACGGACAGATTTTCCTTGAATCTGATCTATTCAACTCTGGGGTTCGTCCTGCAATTAACGTAGGTATCTCCGTATCAAGGGTAGGGGGTAACGCTCAGATTAAATCAATGAAAAAAGTGTCTGGTACATTGAAACTTGACCAGGCTCAATATAAAGAACTAGAAGCGTTCGCTAAATTTGGTTCTGACTTAGATGCATCTACTTTAGCTGTAATCTCTAAAGGGGAAAGAAACGTGGAGCTTCTTAAGCAGCCGGTTAACTCTCCACTTCCGGTAGACAGCCAGGTAGCAATGATCTATGCAGGTACTGAGAACTTGTTAAGAAACGTTCCTATCAGAAAAGTGAAAGAATTCCAGGCGGAATATATCGCTTTCTTAAGATCTAAGCATCCTGAAACGATGGCTGCTATTAAATCTGGAAAAATTGATAACGAAATTACAGACGTTCTTAAGCAAGCTGCTAACGATCTAGCTTCAAAATATAATTAAAAAATTAGTTGATGGTTTTTGGTTGATAGTTGACAGAAATTTCTAAAACTAGCAACCAACAACCGACAACCAACAACTAACCCAATATGGCAAACTTAAAAGAAATACGAGGAAGAATCAGTTCAATTTCATCTACGATGCAAATTACACGTGCTATGAAAATGGTTTCTGCTGCGAAACTTAAAAAAGCACAGGATGCAATCGTGATGTTAAGACCTTATTCCGAGAAACTACAAGAAATCATTCAGAATGTAAACTCTAGTTCAGATCCTGATCAGGTTTCTATATATGCTCAAAAGAGAGAGGTTAAAAGAGTGCTTTTTATCGCTGTAACGTCAAACAGAGGACTTGCCGGTGCATTTAACTCATCTATTGTAAAAGAGCTTAATATTCAGTTTCAGAATAATTCTCAATACGATATTGAAGTTCTTACAATCGGTAAAAAAGCATATGATGCTGTAAGAAGAAGCCGTACTGTATATGCTAATGAAAGTGCCGTTTTTGATAATTTGAACTTTGATGCAGTTTCTAACCTTACAGAAGGGGTTATGAACAGCTTTAAGGAGGGTAAATTTGATGAGATTTATTTAATTTATAATAAATTCATTAATGCTGCTACTCAGGAAGTAACCAAAGAGCAACTTCTTCCTATCCTGATGCCTGAAACTACTGAACCACAAGTAGAAACAGATTATATCTTTGAACCTAACAAGAATGAAATTTTGGATAACCTTATTCCAAAATCTATAAAAACTCAGGTTTTCAAAGCTGTTTTAGATTCAGTGGCATCTGAGCATGGAGCTAGAATGACTGCGATGCATAAAGCAACAGATAATGCCCAGGCTTTGAAGAATGATTTGGTAATCTTCTATAACAAAGCGAGACAGGCTGCTATTACAAACGAAATCCTTGAGATCGTTTCGGGAGCAGAAGCTTTGAAAAATTCATAAGAAAAATATTTAGTAAAATATTAAAGCATCGAGTATATCGATGCTTTTTTTTGTTATTTTTATTTTCTATATCTTTGTAAAACTAAATTTTATATAATTTTCTAAATGGACTCGGACATAGTCAGGCTTTTGCTAGCCTTGTTTCTTGTATTACTTAATGGCTTTTTCGTAGCCGCTGAATTTTCAATTGTTAAAGTTCGTTATTCGCAAATTCAAATTAAGGCCGCAGAGGGGGACTCAATGGCTAAACAGGCAGAGCACATCATAAAACATCTTGATGAATATCTTTCTGCAACACAATTAGGAATTACATTAGCTTCACTTGCCCTGGGTTGGGTAGGAGAAAGCGCATTACACCATATTGTAGAGAATATCTTTATATCTATCAATTTTCAATTAAGTGCTGCTTCAGTTACTTCTATATCGTTAATCATCAGTTTTGTTCTTATTACGATTATGCATATAGTGTTTGGAGAATTGATTCCCAAATCCATTGCAATCAGAAAATCAGAAGCTACCACGATGGCAACTGCTGTTCCTTTGAGGATCTTCTATACGATTTTCAAACCTTTTATCTGGTTGATGAATTCCATGTCGAACGGGGTTTTAAGATTAATGAAAATCCATCCCGCATCTGAGCAGGAAATCCATTCTACAGAAGAACTTCAGCTTTTGGTAAAACAAAGTGCTGATAGCGGAGAAATAGAAGAGGAAAACTATGAGATTATTAAGAATGCGTTTGATTTTACAGATCACTCTGCAAAGCAAATCATGGTTCCCCGACAGAATATTACATCAATAGATTTTGAGGAAGATATCAACGATATTATCAATAAAATTATGGATAGTGGTTATTCCAGAATTCCCGTATATATAAACTCTATTGATAACGTGATCGGTATTCTCTATACAAAGGAGATTATCAGAGAATTTGTTAAAAGAAAAGGTGAGCTGAATCATGAAGATCTGAAAACCCTTATGCGTGATGCTTTCTTTGTAGTGGGGAGTAAAAAGATTTCCGATCTCCTTAAGATCTTCCAGCAGAAAAAGCAACACCTGGCAATTGTTATTGATGAATTCGGTGGTACCGAAGGTATTATAACACTTGAAGATATCCTCGAGGAGCTGGTGGGAGAAATTCAGGATGAGGAAGATGACGAAGATAAAATTGTTGATAAGATTGGAGACAACATCTATTGGGTTCAGGCTACACAACCTCTCGAAGAAATTAATGAATTCCTGCCTAAAAAATTGGCTCCTTCTGAAGAAAGCGAATATAATACATTAGCAGGATTTATTCTCCACGCATTAGAAGATATTCCTGTGGAAAATCAGGAGTTTGATATTGAAAACTACCATTTTAAAATTCTAAAAATGAATAATAAAAGCGTTGAGCTGGTAGAATTGGTGTATGAAGGTCCAAATGTTATCAATGATTTGGCGGATAAATTAGGGGAAGTTTAAATAATTCTAAAATGATTTTTTATAACAGTATAAAGGATTACGAAAATCCAAAACGCCAGTACGAGGAAGAAGTTCTCGTGTTGGAAGAAACGGATGATGTGTATAAGCTGATTGTACATAATGATGATGTACATACTTTTGATTATGTGATCGACTGCCTTGTGGAAATTTGTAAGCATACATTTGAGCAGGCTGAGCAATGTACGATCCTGATTCATTATAAGGGCAAATGCACTGTAAAAACAGGCTCTATGGATGTACTGAAGCCTATGCATGAGAAATTGATTTCAAGAGAGCTGACAAGCGAAATAGTATAACAAAAACACCGGTATCATTGCCGGTGTTTTTATTTGTATGTGCTTTCCATATAATTTAAAGATGGATTACTTTACTTGCATTCAAGTAAAATAGTATATTTGTACCAACTATATAGAAACTCAAAAAGAATGCTTGTAATAGGAATTGCAGGAGGAACTGGATCCGGCAAAACTACAGTTGTGGATAAAATACTCCAACAGCTTGATATCGAAGGAATGAACATCTTGTCACAGGATAATTATTATCATGATAACCATAATCTTACATTGGCTGAAAGGGAAGCTTTGAATTATGATCACCCGAAGTCTATAGATTTTGAACTGATGTTAAAACACGTCAAAGCTTTAAAAAATAATGAGCCCATTGAACAGCCCATTTATAGTTTTGTTACGCATTCCAGAACCGGAGACCACGTGACTGTAGAACCTAAAAATGTATTGGTTGTGGAAGGTATTTTAGTTCTTACTAATAAAGAGCTGCTGAAAGAATTTGATTTGAAAGTTTTTGTTCATGCAGATTCTGATGAGAGGCTGATCAGAAGAATTAGAAGAGATACCCAGGAAAGAGGTAGAGATTTAAGTGAAGTTTTACATCGCTATCAAACTACTTTAAAGCCAATGCATCAGGAATTTATTGAACCTTCAAAAAATGAGGCTGATCTTATCATCCCTAATATGAAGCAAAATTCTGTAGCGATTGATTTTTTAACTACTGTGATAAAAAACTCGTTGAGAAAACACTAAAATGGCAAATAAATTAATTAAAGACATCCAACCGAAATCCGAAGTCGTTAAACTGCTTCAGAAATACATTGTAAACAGGTATTTTATTACTATCTGTTTGTTTTTAGTGTGGATGATTTTCTTTGATAAAACATCATTTCTGGTAATTAATGAGCTCAATGGTGAGATCAGTAAATACCAGGAACAATTGCAGTATTATAAAACGGAATATGAAAAAAATGATACTTTTTATAAAAAGCTCATGAATAATAAATCTGAAAAAGAAAAATACGCAAGAGAAAATTATTTTATGAAAAAACCTGATGAGGAAATCTTCATTCTTGTTGTGGATAGCACTAAAATATCGAAGAAATAAAATTCATAAAATAAAAGCTCTTAATCCTATAACTTTCCACTAAATGTCAAATATTAATACCCTTCCTGATTGGGAAAATTTAGTAAAAAAGCAACTTAAAACAGAAGATATCTACACAATTCTGAAAAAAGAAAATCTAGAAGGAATTGTAGTAAAACCTTTCTATAATTCTGTACCACAGCTTTTGGTCAATCTTCCCAAAGTTGAAGAAAGCACTCATTTGGTTGCCCAGTACCATGAAAGTCTGGAAGATGATGTTTTTGCATTTCTTTTAAATCAGAATGTTGAAAATTTAGAAGGAAAAACCATTTTCGTTAATAATAAAGATCTTGCAGAGCATATCAGCCCAAAGGATGAAGATCAATACTTTTCGCTGATTGATGTATTTAATGAACAAGATGGAATAATTAATGATCAGTTGGCCAGGGAGCTATTAGCTAAAGATTTCAGAAGAAATATTTGTATAGATATTTCTCTTCATCAAAATGCAGGAGCTGCAATTTATCAGCAACTTGGAATAGCATTAGCAAAAACGAAAGAACTTATTGAAGTTTTTGGAGCTGAAATCTTAGATAAATTGATTTTTAAAATTGCCGTAGGAGGAAATTATTTTTTTGAAATGGCAAAGATAAGAGCATTTAAACTCATCTTTAACCAGCTTTCAAAAGAATATAACCTTAACGAAATCCCTTATATTTTTGTTGAAACTTCATTAAGAAATAAAGCAGTTTCGGATAGTGAAAATAATCTTATCCGTTCCACATTGGAGCTTGCCGCAGCAATGATTGGTGGTGCTGATGCGGTTTATAGCAATAATTATCTTGTAAGCAGAAGTACGGATAATTCAGAGGAAATTTCTTTCAAGCAACAGATCGTGTTGGCTTACGAAAGTATCATTAATGTTTTTGAAGATGCTGCCAATGGGAGTTATTATGTTGAAGATCTCACACGACAAATTGCAGAAAAATCCTGGGGTCTGTTTTTGGAAATAGAAGACGGGGGTGGCTATCTGGAATTAATCAGACAGGGAGTTATTCAGAAAAAAATCTATCAGCACGCTATTGAAGAGCAGAAGTGGGTGGAAGAAGGAAAGATCAAATTAATAGGAGTGAATCTTTATCCAAAATTGGAAGCTAAAAGATCAATTGATGAATTGTATTCTGAAAAAGAGATAAAGCCTGTACGTTGGGCGGAAATGTTTGAATTATGATCGATAAGCTAGTTGATTTATTTGAATATACACATCATTATAATCAGAAAATAATTAAGCTGGTTAAAGATTATACGCCGAAAATAGATGAAAGAACTATTGCATTAATCAATCATACGATTAATGCTCAACAAATCTGGAATGCAAGGATATTGGGAGAAGAAACTTTCGAAGTCTGGCAGGTCAATCCACTTGAAGATCTGGAAGAGATCAATCACCAGAATTTTTTAACAAGTATTCAGATTGTTCAGAATTTTAATCTTGATAACCGAATAGGATATCAGAACTCAAAGGGGACAAAATTTGAAAATAGTGTCTTTGAAATGCTTTTCCATGCGATCAATCATTCTACTTATCACAGAGGGCAGATTAATTCTCTATTAAAACAAAACGGTATTGAGCCATTATTAACAGACTATATCTTTTATAAAAGGTAATTTTATATTATTTAGAGCTGTAGTGTTCTTCTCTATCGATCTACTTGAAATTAACAGGCTTAAAACTCTAAATTTTAGTTGGTTTCAATACTGATTGCATTGCTAAAAGGATATTTAGAAAAATAAATGGAAATTTAGAATATTAAGAAATTAAACATAAACACCTTTGTAGATCAGGGAAATCTGTGGTTGAAATATTAAAAAAAGAGGTTCAAAATTTTATAAATGCAAATCTGACTACAGATTTACATTCATTATTATTGAAAAAATCGCCATTTGATGAAGTCAGCATGCAGGAAATCGTTCATCAAATAAAGGGAAGACAAGTTGCTTTAAAGAAATTTCCTTTTTTATTACGTGATGAAATTATATTTCCTCCTCAGCTCAATATGGAACAATCGTCTTCTGAAAAAACAGCGATTTATAAATCAACTTTGATAAGTGGGAAAAAATTCATTGACCTTACCAGTGGTTTTGGAATTGATGCCTACTATCTCTCACAAAATTTTGATGATATAGTCTTAGTAGAACAAAATACTGAGCTTTTAAAAATAGTTGAACATAACTGGTCGGTTTTAAGTAAAAAAGCCAAATTTATTAATCTAAAGCTTGAAAATTTTCTTGAGCAGAATAAAGAAGTTTTTGATGTTACGTATTTGGATCCGGCCAGAAGAGATAGTAGTAAAAATAAAGTTTTTCTTTTAGAAGATCTCTCACCCAATATTCTTGAAATCCAGGATCATTTACTATCCATTTCAAATAAGGTAGTAGTAAAACTATCGCCACTGATTGATTTAAAATATCTTCTCTCTGTATTAAAGAATATTTCAAGAATTGATATTATCGCATTAAAAAATGAGGTAAAAGAGGTTGTCGTATTTCTAACACATGATGAGCCTGAAAAAGTCATGTGCCATTGTATCAACTTAGATAGTGGAGAGTCGGACTTTGTATTTCAATTGGGTAATGAAGAATTTGTTCATTCAGAATATTCCGAACCAGAGCGTTTTATATATTTGCCAAATAACTCCATTTTAAAAGCAGGTGCGTTTAATCTTATATCTGAACGATTTTCCTTAAAAAAACTTCATCCCAACACTCATATCTACACTTCAACAGAGAAAATTGAAGGCTTTCCGGGAAGAGTTATGGAAATGGAAGTTATTGGAAATAAGCAGATTAAAAAGAAGGAGCAATTTAATATCATTTCAAAGAACTATCCTTTGAAACCAGATGAAATCAAAAAGAAATACAACCTGAAGGATGGTGGAGAAAGATATCTTATTTTTACACAATCCAAAAAAGGTAAAATTATTTTAAAATCAGTGTAAAAATGTTGTCAAAAGGAGCAGGATTTCTTAATTTTGGGCAATCTAAAATTTAAGCATGAAATCGCGGCTGTTGGGATAATTTAGAATAGACTAAAATAGAGCGATTCCATATGACCTTTTAAAAAAAATAAATCTTACATATGAAAAAATTAATTATATGTTTAGCCATTGCAAGTGTAGCAGTAAGCTGTAAAAAAATACAAGCTGGAGGAAATAAGAATACTTTAAAGCTAGAAGAGGGAGCAGAAAGATATTCAGATGATGTGCAAAAAGGTGGAGAAACTCATGGTCATGATGCTACAGCTGAACATAAAGAAGCTGCTGTTGCTGAAAAACATGGAACAGAAGCTCCAAAAACAGACAGTACTGCTGCAGCAAAACCCGTAGAAGCTGAAAAAGCTAAAGCTGAACACTAATTATTATTAGAAAATATAAAAATGTCTTGCCAGGTTGCAGGACATTTTTTGTTTTTGGTGTGTAGTATTTGGCCGATTCTAAATAAATAATTGGCTAAAGGAAAATTCTTTGTTTTTGCTTGCTGCTGCTGACCATTTTCTTTAATTTTAACAAAACAAATTTTTACAATGCAAGAGACATTAAATTACATCAACGAAAACAAACAGCGTTTCGTGGATGAATTATTTGAGTTATTGAGAATTCCTTCTATTTCTGCAGATCCTGCGTATAAAGATGACGTATTGAAATGTGCAGAAGTATGTGCAACACATCTAAAAAATGCGGGAGCCGATAATGTGGAAGTATGCCAAACAGCTGGTTACCCAATTGTTTTTGGAGAAAAGATCTTAGATAAAAATCTTCCCACTGTTCTGGTATATGGTCATTATGATGTTCAGCCTGCTGATCCTTTAGAATTATGGAAGAAACCTCCTTTTGAACCTTATATAGAAAAGACAGAGCTTCACCCGGATGGGGCTATTTTTGCCAGAGGTTCTGCGGATGATAAAGGACAGTTTTTTATGCATCTAAAGGCATTTGAAGCGATGATGAAAACCAATACTCTTCCTTGTAATGTTAAGTTTATTTTAGAAGGAGAAGAAGAAGTAGGATCCGTAAGTCTTGGTGATTTTGTTAATGAAAATAAAGAAAAACTGTCTTGTGATTGCATTCTGATTTCTGATACTCATATTTACAGCAATGAGCAGCCAACTGTTACAACAGGTTTAAGAGGTTTAAGTTATGTAGAGGTAGAAGTAGAGGGGTCAAACAGGGATTTGCACTCCGGATTGTATGGAGGTGCAGTTCCCAATCCAATCCACGTTCTTTCAAGAATGATTGCAAAGTTAATCGATGAAGATGGACATATTACAATTGACGGGTTTTATGATAATGTAGATATTGTTTCAGATCAGGAAAGAGCTGAAATGAATAAATTGAAAGATAATCCTGAGGAGTTTAAAAGAGCTATCGGATTAGGTAACATAGAAGGAGAAAAAGGATACACGACTTTAGAAAGAACATCAATCCGCCCAACATTGGATTGTAATGGAATTTGGGGTGGCTATACCGGAGAGGGAGCAAAAACAGTTATTCCTTCAAAGGCTTTTGCAAAAATTTCTATGCGTTTGGTACCTTATCAGACTCCGGAAGAAATCACTGAAAAATTTACCAGATATTTCGAAAAAATTGCTCCGGATACAGTAAGGGTAAAAGTAACTCCGCATCATGGAGGGATGCCTTATGTTTTACCGACTGACACTAAGGAATTTGCAGCTGCTAAGCAAGCAATGGAAACGGCATTTGGAAAAGAGGTATTACCTTACAGAGGAGGAGGAAGTATTCCTATTACCTCAATGTTTGAGAAAGTATTAGGAGCAAAGTCTGTATTGATGGGCTTTGGATTGGATTCTGATGCCATTCACTCGCCTAATGAACACTATGGATTGTTTAATTTCTATAAAGGAATCGAAAGTATTCCGCTCTTTTTTGAAAATTATTCAAAATAACAGAACAGTATGAGAAGTTAGGTGCTTGCACATATTGTAGTAAACAAATAAAAGATAGGATACCCCACTAGGTATCCTATCTTTTTTATTTTGACTCAGGTATTTTTACATTAAAATGTTATTTATGGTTTATTTTATTAATAATTAAATTATTTTGTAAAATGAATATTTTTCACTGCTAAGTGGATTGTTTTGTTTTGTTAATTGCTTGTATAGCTTGTTATTCTTGATTATTTGATTTATTTGTTAAAATTTTTTTAAATCAAAAAAATAAAATATATTTACATTTTAAATTTAAAAATTATATCATGAAGAAAATTTTTACATCTTTAGCAGTTGCGTTAATCGCAAGTGCTGCTTACTCTCAAGTTATTACACAAAATGCAGTTCCTAATACTGTAGCAACTACAGGTTCTGTGGCGTGTGGAAGTCAGGCTAACGGCTATACTGCCGATAATTCTTATTATAGAGTATTTAAACTATCAGACTATGGTATTAATTACAACTATAATATTACCAATATTGCATTTGGAGTACAAACAGCCAATACTACTTTCCCTGTAGAGGTAAACCTTTATACTTTGGCAGGTACGTTTCCAACAGGAACCCCGACACTTTTAGGGACGGCTAATGTAAACGTAGCTCCGGCTAATGTTGGGCAGATGGTTAGTACGGGAGCAACACTATCACAAGTGGTTCCGGCAGGAGGAACATTTGTTGTGGAAATATATCATGATGGATCTACAGCAACTCCACCTCAGTCCTTCTATTTAGGAACTCATCCTGGAGCTCAGACAGGACCGTCTTATTTATCTTCAGAAACTTGTGGTATTGACACACCTATTGCAACAGGAACCGGAGCTTTAGCAGGTTTTGCTTCTGCAAGATGGGTAATGACTATTACAGGACAGAATACTCTAGGTGTTACAGAGGTAATTAATTCAAAAGATTTACAAATCTTCCCAAATCCGGTTAAAGATGTTTTGAAATTCAGATTTGGTAACAGTTTAAAATCTGAAGGAATTGATATTTATGACATGAATGGAAGAGTGATTACTTCAATTTCTAATAATAAAAATGTTAATGAAGTAAACGTATCAAGCTTTACCAAAGGAACTTATATCTTAAAGGTTAAGGCAAGTGATGGAAAAGTATATGTTCAAAAAATCATTAAAGAATAAAGCTAATAAACTTTAGTATAAAAAACGCTCCAATCCGGAGCGTTTTTTTTATTGCCAAAATATTTCATTGATTAATCTTAAAAATACCTAAAACTAGGTAGAAATAATTACCCTTTTCCAAGTATTGGTAATCTTTAAGTATCAAAATAGTTTTGTAACATAAAATTGGTTAGGCTTAGGATAAGGAATGATAAAAAAAATCAATCAATGAGTTACTGAGAGTATATAGAATCTTTGTTTTATTAAGCGATTGATATTAAATGTTTATTTTTTTCATAAGCAACCTTTTTAGATTTTAGTTGTCTTATCAATAGAAGTACATTCTTTGGTAATGAAGTTTGTACTAAAAATTAATGTTATAATAATATGTTTAACTAAAAAAAGTATGTTATGAAAAAAGTTTTATCAATTAGCGCGTTTTTGTTTGGTTTGTTTCAAACATTCAATGCTCAATCTTTACAAAGTGATAATTTTAATTCCTATGTCATAGGAAATGTGGGGGTAAGTGTTACCCCAGGTTCCCCGGGTGTTCCAGCCACAGGACAAGGTGGCTTTCGTACAGATTTTGCTGGGGGAGCTAATACAGACGCACAAATTGTAAATATTGATGCTTCTCATGGCAAATCTTTACAGCTAACCGGAAGTGCGAATGCAACAGATCAAAAGTATATGTGGAAGGATGGATTACCAGCCGCATGGGCTGCAAGAACCTCAGGAAATGATATCCTGTCATTGGAATTTAACCTATATACAGGAAGCATCACAGGGGGTGTAGCTAGAGGAACTGTGATGGTTTATGACCAAACAACGCATAAAACATTGCTTGGAGCCGGATATGAATACGCCACACAAAGAGTTGTAGGAATAGCATATTATACAAATACTACAACAGGGGTAACCGGGAATATTCTATTTTATTTGGAACCCAATACCTATACTTATCCTGCCAATACATGGATAACATTAAAATGCACATACAATAAAATTACGGGAGCGGTTACATGGACTGGCCCGGGAGGTGTGGTTCGTACTCCACCTGCAACATATTTACCAGCTGCTGCAGGTGTAGATCCTTATGAAATGGATTTCACTTCAATAGTTGGTCCGGGAAATACGGTAGCTCATATCACTTCTTTTGACAATTATACATTAACCGCTACAAATAATGCAGTGCTAGGGGCAAAAGACGCAATTGTAGAAGAAGATAGTATTTCAGTTTATCCTAATCCTGCAACAGATTTTATTACAGTACAATCAAAGTCACAGATTACTAAAGTTGAAGTATTTGATACAGCTGGAAGAAGTATTGGTGTTAAACTTGATCGTGATAAAGTAGACGTAACGAATCTTCTTCCGGGCACATATATCCTCAATATTGAAACCAAAGGAGATACATTTTCTAAAAAATTCATTAAAAAATAGATTACTGATAAATCTTATTTCATATAAAGCGCTTCAATTGAAGCGTTTTATTTATTTTAGGGAAATTAAAGTAAAAAGTATGATTAAAAATAAAGTAGCCTATATAACAGGTGGGACCAAAGGTATTGGTTTTGGAATTGCCAGAATTTTATTGGAAAACGGAGTATCAGTTGCCTTTTCAGGACGTAAAAGAGAAGATGTAATGAAAGCAGAAAAAGAATTGCAGCCATATTCCGGACAGGTTTTAGGGATTGTTTCAGATGTGAGAAGTCTTGAAAGTGAAGAGGAAGCTATAAAATACACTGTACAGAAGTTTGGAAAAGTAGATTTTGTAATTGCAAATGCAGGATTAGGGATATTTAAGCCCGTAGATGAACTTACTGTGGAAGAATGGAATACTATGATAGAAACGAACTTAACCGGCCCTTTTTATACGTTAAAAGCTTCAGTTGAGGAGTTAAAGAAGACGGAAGGATATTATATTACAATTTCAAGTCTGGCAGGAGCTAATTTTTTTGAAAACGGAACTGGTTATAACGCCTCAAAATTTGGGGTTGTTGGCTTTACACAGGCCGCAATGATAGATCTAAGAAAATATAATATTAAAACAACAGTCATTATGCCGGGATCTGTAGCGACGAATTTCAACGGGAATGTTGTTTCAGAAAAAGATGCATGGAAAATTCAGCCTGAAGATATGGGAAATCTGGTGTTGGATATTTTAAAAATGAATCCAAGGGTTTTACCTAGTAAGATAGAGTTCAGGGCGACTAAACCGGCAAAATAAATACATTTAATGTATTGAATAATAAAATCATAAGTATTATGCATGCATAATATATTTTTTATTTATATTTACAGAAATTAATCAAACAAAATCTCTGCATAACAACACCAGGCTTTTATGCAATAAAGAGAAAAATAAAATAGTACACATGAAAATATTAGTTTGTATTAGTAGTGTTCCGGATACTACTTCCAAAATTAACTTTACAGCAGATAAGTCTGCTTTCGACAAAAACGGAATTCAGTGGGTAATCAATCCATTAGATGAATTTGCGTTGACAAAGGCAGTTAAACTTCAGGAGTCCCAAGGAGCTACAGTGACGGTTATTAATGTAGGAGATGCTGCAACGGAACCGGTTATCAGAAAGGCATTGGCAATTGGTGCAAATGATGCAGTTAGAGTAAATCTTGATCCAAAAGATAGTTATTCAACAGCTAAAGAAATTGCTGCTGTTGCTCAAAATGGAGGTTACGATCTTATCCTTTGTGGAAAAGAGTCTATTGATTATAATGGAGGTTCTGTTCCCGGAATGGTAGCACAGTTGCTAAATCAGCCGTTTGTGAATGCATCTGTTGGTTTGGATGTTAATGGAAGCGAAGCTACTGCAGTAAGAGAGATTGAAGGAGGTAAAGAAACGATTTCTGTAAAACTTCCTGCTGTGATTGCCGGACAGAAAGGTTTGGTGGACGAAAAAGATCTAATTATTCCTAATATGAGAGGGATTATGTCTGCAAGAACAAAACCTTTGCAGGTTGTTGAGCCTACTTCTTCTGAAGTGAAAGTTCAGGGAGTTTCTTATGATAGTGTTCCTCCAAGAGCTGCTGTGAAAATGGTTTCTCCGGACAATCTGGATGAGCTGGTAAGATTACTTCACGAAGAAGCTAAAGTGATCTAAATCTTTTAATTATTAAATTTTTTAATCTTTTAATTCAAAAAAAATGGCAGTATTCGTATACGCAGAAAATATAAACGGAGTTTACAAAAAAGCAGCTTTTGAAGCAGTTTCGTATGCTAAAGCTATTGCTGATCAGGCGGGAGATACCGTTACAGCAATTTCTGTAAACCCTACAGATTCTTCAGATTTATTATATAAATATGGAGCATCTAATGTCATCAATATTAAAGACGAAGGTCTTAAAAACTTTTCAGCAAAAGCATTTGCTCAGGCAGTGAGTGAGGTGGCGAATGGAAACATAATTGTTTTTCCTCATACTACCGATGCTTCTTCCGTAGCTCCGATGTTGGCTGTAATGAAGAATTTTTCTTTAATTACCAATGTATTGGCAGCTCCTGAAAGTATTTCTCCGTTCCAGGTGAAGAGAAGAGCTTTCTCAGGAAAAGGATTTATGCATGCTAAAGCTGAGGGTACAGGAGTAATTATTACTGTTTCTCAAAATGCTTTCGGAATTAAAGAGAATCCGGTGTCAGGTTCTGAAGAGGTGAAAAACTTATCAGTGGCTAATGAAGATACTAAGGTGGTTTCTCATGAACAAAGCTCAGGGAAGTTGGATCTTAAAGAAGCTGAAATTGTAGTTTCAGCGGGAAGAGGTTTAAAAGGTCCTGAAAACTGGGGAATGATTGAAGACCTTGCCAATGTTTTGGGCGCGGCTACAGCTTGTTCCAAGCCTGTTTCCGATATTGGTTGGAGACCTCATACTGAGCACGTAGGGCAAACAGGTAAAGCAATTTCTCCTAACCTTTATATTGCAGTAGGTATTTCCGGTGCTATCCAGCATTTAGCAGGAGTAAACTCTTCTAAAACAATTGTTGTGATCAACAGTGATCCGGAAGCTCCTTTCTTCAAATCAGCAGATTATGGGGTAGTTGGTGATGCATTCCAGATTATTCCGGCATTAACTGAAAAAATTAAAGCAATCAAAGGATAAAATTTAGTTTTATACTATATAAAAAATGAAAGTTCGGGTTTTTCCGAGCTTTTATTTTTGTCCAAAAAGTAAAACTTACATTCAAAAATTACTTTATCTTTGTAGCTATGGATTATAAACAGCTAATTATTCGAGGAATATCGTACAGCCAGACCCAATCAGGGGCGTACGCTTTGTTATTGGAACATGAAGAAACACACATAAAGTTACCTGTTGTTATAGGAAATTTCGAGGCACAATCCATTTCTCTTGGTCTGGAGAAAGATATTCATCCACCACGTCCTCTTACCCATGATTTATTTACAAAATTTATAGTTTCGGCAAATTATGAATTGGTGTCCGTGATTATTTATCAAATTGTAGATGGAGTTTTCTTTTCCAACATAAACTTCAAAAATAAAATAACGGAAGAAGAACTGATTTTAGATGCCAGAACTTCTGACGCTGTTGCTATGGCAGTACGCTTTGACGCGCCTATTTTTACCACTCAACAAGTCTTAAATGAAGCAGGAATTCTTTTGGAATTGGAAGATGTTTCCAAGGAGGAACAGTCATTTTCTGAAACAGTTCAGACAGAAGATAATTTAAGATCTCTCTCTATGGAGGAATTACAGAAATTATTGGAAGATGCTGTAAAGGAAGAAGACTTTGACACCGCTTTGGAGATTCAGGAAGAAATCAAAAGGAGGAAAAAGAAAATTGACTAAAGAGATACTTACAATTAAACTATGAATTTAAAATTACGACTTACCATCCTCAGCTTTCTGCAGTTTTTTGTTTGGGGTGCATGGCTGATTACGATGGCTAATTTTTGGTTCGGTACAAAACATTGGGATGGAACTCAGTTTGGAGCTGTTTTCGGAACAATGGGGATAGCTTCTATCTTTATGCCTACCATAACCGGAATTATAGCAGACCGTTGGGTAAATGCAGAGCGGATTTTTTCGGTTTTACAGATTCTTTACGGAATTGTCTTATTTATCTTGCCACATACAGGCGACCCTAATTCATTCTTTTATGTCATGCTGGCTGCTATGTGTTTCTACATGCCTACTATTGCTCTTGCCAACTCTATTTCATATACAATACTGAAAAATAGTAATCTGGATGTTGTAAAAGACTTTCCACCTATACGGGTTTGGGGGACAATAGGATTTATTGTAGCCATGTGGATAACAAATCTTACAGGAAACAAAGCAACCGAAGGACAATTTTATATCGGAGGCGTTGTTGCAATTTTATTAGGAATTTATGCATTAACTTTACCTAAATGCCCACCTCAAAAACTGATTGATAAAAATGCTCCGTTATCAGAGCAATTAGGACTGAATGCCTTTAAACTTTTTGCTAATTATAAAACAGCATTATTCTTTTTATTTTCCATGCTTTTAGGGGCTGCCTTACAGCTTACCAATGCGTATGGTGATGTATTTTTGAGTGAATTTGCTCATTTTCCTAAATATGCAGATTCTTTTGTGGTGCAGAGATCAACAATTATTATGTCGATTTCACAGGTTTCGGAAACACTGTTTATCCTTGCAATTCCTTTCTTTTTAAAGAAATTCGGTATAAAGAAAGTAATGTTGATGTCAATGCTTGCCTGGGTTTTAAGGTTTGGCTTTTTCGCATATGGAATTCCTGAAGGATATGGGCTTGCACTGATTATTCTTTCCTGCATTGTTTATGGAATGGCATTCGATTTCTTCAATATTTCAGGTTCCCTTTTCGTAGAGACCACAACCGATAAAAAGATCCGTTCTTCTGCACAGGGTTTATTTATGATGATGACGAATGGTTTTGGAGCTGTTTTTGGAAGTTATATGGCAGGTTGGGCGATTGATAAATTCTTTACACGTGAATTTACTAATGTAAGTGATTTATCTGCTTATCTGGAAACAACTCCCGATAATCGGACATTTTTAGAAATTCTGAAAAATTCTTTTAATGCAGCTGTTAATTCCGATGGAACTTTGTCCTCTATTGTGATGGTAAAAGACTGGCAGAATATCTGGTTATCTTTTGCTGCGTATGCATTAGTTTTGGCTATTCTTTTTGCTCTTTTATTTAAACACAAACACGATCCTAAAGAAGTAGCCCATATCAATCATTAAAAAAAAATATTAAGCTTATTATCAATACAATACAATACAATACAATACAATACAATACAATACAATGCACTTTAGAAATAAAGTGCATTTTTTTATTTTTTCAGGCAACCTTTTGTATTTTTCCACGTCTTTAAGATAGAAACTAAAACATGAAGAATTTAGAAGAAAACTTTACACTTGCTAAAAAACAGGATCGGAGGGCTCAAAAAGCTCTTTATGATGCTTTTTCAAGTAAAATGTTGGCTGTTGCGAATTCTTATACCAATAATATCCATGATGCTGAAGATATTCTATTAAATGCATTCCTAAAGTGCTTTACTAAATTGAATGAATGCAGAGATTATAAGAGTTTTCCATTTTGGCTGAGAAAGATCATAATCAATGACTCAATAAATTTTATAAGGAAAACAAAAAACATTTTATATGCAGATGTAGAAATCGCCGATGATTTTTCTGATGACGATTTTGAAGAAGGATTGGAAGAAATTAATCTTGAAGAAATATTTTCTAAAATGCCACCAGGGTATAGGATTATTTTTAATTTATATGTTTTTGAAGAGAAAAAGCACCAGGAAATAGCTGAGATCCTTAATATCTCCGAAGGGACAAGTAAGAGTCAGTTAAACAAAGCTAAAAGGTGGCTGGTTGAATTTTTTAAAACTAAAGAAAATGAAAAACAAAATGCTGAATAAATTAAAATCCGGATATGAAGAAATGGAGATAAAGCCATCTCATGATCTTTGGAACAAAATAGAAGCAGGTTTGGATGAAGCAGATATTTCAGTTGAAAATCTACCTGTTTCATCGCCTTATAAGTGGTGGAAATATGCAGCAATTATTCTGTTCTTATTATCTTCAGGAATTCTTGTTTATTTTAATATAGACAGGACAAAAACTGCACATATAATTGCCCATGACAAGTCAAACGAGAAAACTGAGACTTTAGATAATAAACCAGAGTTAGCATTCCGGAATGAGCATCTGGATCATTCTGCTATATCTTCGGATATTGTTGATCGTAGTATTGCAACAAATGGTAAAGAGAAGGAAAGAGTAGATAGTATCACATCCAATCGTGATCATAATAGGGCTATTACAAAGGATATTAAAGTGTCAAATTATGAAGCAGATCACGATCTTCATCCTATAGCATCTGGCGTTCAAATAAAGCCTGTTGATCTTGTAATTCCCGAGGAAGAAAAGATATCTGAAAATAAATTAGGTACGGTTAATCAAAAAACTGAGAAAAAAACTGCAAAATATATAGAGGCTTCAGACTTACTTGTTGGAAGAGAATATGATAAAATACAAGGAAACCTGGAAAAAGGACCGTACATAAGAATTGAATTGGATAAACTAAAACCGCACCTTTCAAAAGCGGCTGTAACATTAGGAGTCACTGTCCATACCAAAACAGATTAAAACAATTTCGACTTATAATCACAATATATCATCCAACTCAAATGCAGCTGGACAGCTGGAATAATTAATAAAAATAAGAAAAATGAAAAATAAAGCTCTAATTTCTGCCATCATGATGACTGCTTCTGTAATGGCTTTTTCACAGGAAAAATCAGGGAATTATTACGATTCCCGTTCCCGGGAAACTTTGAAAGAAAAAATTAATAATTATACTGCAAAAATCGACAGCATTATTACTTCAGAAAAGACAAAAATGAATGGAGAGCTTGATGCTGTTGATAAAGACTTTAAGGATGGAAAGATTTCTGCTGATGATAAGAAAAAAATGAATGGTGAAATTGCGGTGAAGTATGAAAATAGTATTAATGAAAAGGTTGATGCTGAAAAAGAAAGCTTTGAGGATATAACAAAAGAGAAAGTAAGAAAATCTGTTCTGGGTAAAAGTATTGATGAGAAAAAAACAGATATGAAACGTCTTTTAAATCATGCAGGGGTTCTTATTGGTGGAGGCTTTTTAAATCTTACAGATAAGTCTGCTCCGTTTAATTTTTCTAACGATTCTGAAGAACTCCGTTCAGGAAAGTCAGGGTCTCTTTCTTATCAGTTTAGATTTGAAGTGCAGGCAGGAAGTAATGCCAGCCCCGTATTGCTGAATTTTGGAGGTGGGTTGAGATCGGATATCTATAATGTGAAGAAACCAATGGTTTTTGCACAAGCTGATGGAAAACTCTTTCAAAGACCTTTTACGATGGGTAATCTGAAATCTTCACAATTAAAGGCAGAATATATTGAAATTCCTCTTGAAGTGCAGTTTGTATTAAATCCTAAGTACGTAAATTATGGTGGTGAAAAATTTCTGGATAACAGTCAGCCACAGTTTAGAGTAGGTCTCGGTGTATATGGAGGCGTAAAAATCGGAAGTAAAATAAAATACAGATATTCCAATGAAGAGTCAAAAAGGAATATTTTTAAACAGAGGATAGAAGATGGGATGAATCCTTTCCTTTTTGGAACAAAACTCAGTATAGGCTATCGAGGGATTAGTTTGTATGTTAAAAAAGATCTTACTCCTATTTTTAATGATGATGCCCTGATGAAAAACAAAAACGGAATACAAATAGGTTTAGAAATTTTCAATTTAATGTTTTGATTTTTAATAGGATATCATGATATTGAACACGCTTTTATAAGTGTGTTTTTTTTTGTATTTTGGCATTTTAAGAATTATGAAAAATATTCAGTTAATAGGATCATTATTAGTAATCGCAGGAAGCTTTTTACCGCTGGTTCATGTTCCTGTTATTGGAAACTGGAATTACTGGAAGCTGGATCACTCACTGGCAATAATTTGCTGGATTTTGGGTGTTTGTGCTCTTTTTGGAGTGGTCAATAATCGTTTTAAGATGGGGCAAATTCTAGGCTTTTTACTTATCCTTTTGTTTATATTTACGCTGGTTGCCATTAAAATGCAATCTTTGAATTATTTCAGTTTTCTTCCTTTTGCATCATGGAGAGAGACATTTGCGGGTGTGGTTAAGCTAAAATGGGGATGGATTATAGAGTTTTTAGGAGCATTTTTATTATTAATTAAAAAAAACACAACAAAAATATGAAACATCTCAACATTTTATTCATTTTGCTTTTTATCTTAAGTTTATCACAGGTAAGAGCCCAGCAAAATATTTTTCTGACTTCAGATCAACCTGCAAAATGTCAGAATATCAAAACAGGAAAATTCTTACGTGTGGATATGCCTATTGACGAATGGGTAATGACTGTACAAGACAATATTCAAACAGAATATTATAACAAAGGTAAAGACTATATAAAATCACGATTAGATTTCGTAGATGATTGTAATTATAAAGTTACGCTGATAGCCAAATCTGAAGAAAGCTACCCTATGAAGCTGGGAGAAGTGATGGTAAACAGGGTTTTAGAAACTGATCGTAATTTTATTAAAATTACTTCAGAATATAATAATAAAACGACAGAATTTATAATTAGTAAAGTCGAAGAAATGAACTAATTACTATCAAATAAAATGAAGCCGTAAGGTTACATATATCAATAAAAAAAATAAATCATACACATGAAAGAAGTATTCATCGTTTCCGCAGTAAGAACACCAATGGGGAGTTTTATGGGAAGTTTATCAACTGTTCCTGCTACAAAGCTGGGAACTGTTGCCGTAAAAGGAGCATTAGACAAAATTGGTCTTGATCCGAAATTGGTTCAGGAAATTTACATGGGGAACGTATTACAGGCAGGAGAAGGGCAGGCACCTGCCCGTCAGGTGGCATTAGGAGCAGGACTTTCTATCGAAACTCCGTCCACAACAGTAAATAAAGTTTGTGCTTCAGGAATGAAAGCCGTAACAATGGCGGCACAAGCTATTAAAGCAGGTGATGTAGATATAATCGTTGCCGGAGGAATGGAAAATATGTCTTCAGTACCTCATTATTATAACGCAAGAATAGCAACCAAGTTAGGCGATGTTAAAATGCAGGATGGAATGGTTTTAGACGGTCTGACAGATGTTTACAATAAAGTTCACATGGGTGTTTGCGCAGAAAAATGCGCAACAGATTATTCTATCTCAAGAGAGGAGCAAGACCAGTTTGCTATCGAATCTTATAAAAGATCAGCTAAAGCATGGAGTGAAGGTAAATTCAACGATGAGGTTGTATCTGTTGAGATTCCTCAAAGAAAAGGAGAACCTGTAATTTTTGCTGAAGATGAAGAGTATAAAGCTGTTAATTTTGACAGATTGCCAACACTTCCAACAGTATTTAAAAAAGAAGCAGGAACTGTAACTGCAGCTAATGCCTCAACTTTAAATGACGGTGCTTCAGCTTTGATTCTTGTGTCTAAAGAAAAAATGGAAGAATTAGGACTTAAGCCTTTAGCGAAGATCGTTTCTTACGCTGATGCAGCTCAGGAGCCTGAAAACTTTACAACAGCACCTGCTAAAGCTTTACCTATTGCGCTTAAAAAAGCGGGGTTAGAACTTACAGATATCGATTTCTTTGAATTTAATGAAGCATTTTCAGTCGTTGGTTTGGCTAATAATAAGATCTTAGGATTAGATTCCGCCAAAGTAAATGTAAATGGAGGGGCTGTCGCTTTAGGACATCCACTGGGAAGCTCTGGTTCAAGGATTATTGTTACTCTGATTAATGTTTTAAAACAAAACAATGCTAAATATGGGGCTGCTGCTATCTGTAATGGTGGTGGAGGTGCTTCAGCTATTGTTATTGAAAATATCTAGTATTCAAATTCTTTTTAAATATTTGAATTGGAGCTTTAAAGGCTCCAATTTTTGTTTTAAAACCTGTAATTATAATTCAAGACCTCTACATATCAATAGTATTTAAAGAATTGATAATATATCAGGATATTCTAATTAATAAAAAAAACTGCTGAATATTCAGCGGTTTTTCTATTTTTGTGCATCTAATATATTTGAAATGTCCGAAACAGAGAATCAACGACCAAAAAATATTAAGAATAATCCAAAGATAATGAAGGCTTGGGCAGTGTACGACTGGGCCAATTCTGTTTACTCTTTGGTTATTACCTCTACCATCTTTCCTATTTATTATTCTATTCTTACTACCGCATATGAAAAAAAGGAGTATGTAACTGAGACAAAACAATGGATTGATGTTCCTGTAAGGCATTTAATAAAGATTTTTGGAAAAGAATATCAACCTGATGCAGTGTATGGATATTCACTTACCATATCGTTCTTTATCGTAGTATTATTATCTCCATTTTTATCTTCTTTGGCAGATACGATCGGAAATAAAAAATCATTTTTGCAATTCTTCTGTTATCTTGGAGCTACTTCATGTATGGGATTGGCTATGTTTACAGGAATGCATAATGTATTTTTAGGATTACTTTTCAGTATTACAGCAAGTGTAGGATTTTGGGGAAGTCTGGTATTCTATAACTCATTTTTACCCGATATCGCAACTCCGGATAAGCAGGATGCTCTTTCAGCAAAAGGTTATGTCTACGGTTATATTGGTTCTGTAGTTTTAGTTGTTATTTGTTTAGTTCTGATTCAGGTTTTCGCTAAAGGTGCTGCCCAACAACTTTTATTTACAAGAATAAGTTTCTTATTAACGGGAGCATGGTGGTTTGGTTTTTCCCAGTATACTTTTAAACATTTGCCACAATTTGGAAATGTAAAAGATAACCTGCCAAAGGATCTGGTTTTATTAAATTATAAGAATATATTCAAAAAGCACGCAGAACAAGGAGGTTTTTTTGAGGTACTTAAAGATAATATGAGCTTTTATAAAGATATTGCCAAAGAAAGCTTTCATGAACTTTTTAAGGTAGGAAATGAGCTTTTTAAAGATAAAAATCTGAAATTTTTCCTTTCGAGTTTCTTTTTTTATAGTGTGGGAATGCAAACCATTTTCCTCATGGCTACGCTATTTGGTAAAAGTGAAATTAATCTCGCACAGGATAAGCTTATAGGGACTCTTCTGGTAATCCAGATCGAGGCAATTATAGGAGCTATAATTTTCTCCAGATTATCAAAGAGAATAGGAAATAAAAATGTAATTTCTATCGCTATTGTGTTATGGATTGTAGCCTGTCTATGGGCCTATTTCTTAAATAAAGAAAATCCAAATGTTGAATATCAATTTTATGGAGTTGCAGCAGTTGTAGGTTTAGTGATGGGCGGGCTTCAGGCCATGTCCAGATCAACATATTCAAAACTGTTACCTGAAGATTCAATGGAAAATACAACCTATTTTAGTTTTTATGATGTATTGGAAAAAATAGCCATTATTATCGGAACATTTATTTTCGCAACATTGATTGAGCATTTTAATAATATGCGTATTGCTGCCCTTTCAATGACTTTATTTTTTGGGGTTGGCCTTATACTGATTAGGTTCCTGAAGGTCAAAATGCTGAAAGATCGTGATACATTGTAGACGACATAAATAAAAAAGACGCTTATAAGCGTCTTTTTTATTAAAAAGGTCTAAAAAATGATAGAAGCATATTGTTAATTAATTAGCCTTTTTGTTATATTGTACTTATCATTTTAATAATTTTCATGACGATTAATCACTAGGTGTAGATTTTTTTGTTTATTTGTATAAAAATTAATAATGATAAAGAAAATTCTACTTTTTAGCATTTCGTTATGCTTTGTCTTAAATTTTGCTCAGAATTTAAGGCCTGTCTCGCAGAAAATATCAGAATATCATAAACAAGGTAAACACTTTGAGAAATATGATCTTTTCAATATTAATAGAACTTCACCTAAAATGGAGGAATATAAAAGGGCAGCCACAGATATTACTGCAATGACTATCCATTCTGTAAATCTAAAAAAGTTGGTCAGAGACAAGCCTGAATCTATTGAAATTTCATTTCCTTTCGAAGGAGATAAAAAGCTTACCGTAGAGCTTTACAAGCATCAGATTTTTACAGATAACTTTAAAGTAACCACCAATACAGGGGAAATTGTGCCATATAACCCTGGAGCGTATTACAGAGGTATCATTAAGGGAGATAATTCTTCGATCGTTGCTTTTAGCTTCTTTGAAGATGATGTAGTTGGAGTAGCTTCATCCTCTGAATTAGGAAATGTTATTGTCGGAAAAATAAAGAATTCGGAAGATTTTGTAAGCTATTCTGAGTCAAAACTTACAGACACGAATCCTTTTGTTTGTGGAGTAGACGAGTTAAAAGAAAATCAGGTTCAAAAGACATCATTTGATCCTGCTACTGTTAATAAAGCTGTTACTGAAAACTGTGTCCGGATTTATTATGAAGTTTGTTTTGCTCCTTATCAAAATAACGGCTCCAATACAACAACGGTAACGAATTGGCTTACGGCTGTTCATAACAATATCGCAACACTTTATAATAATGATGATATAAAAGTAGCCCTTAATGAAATTTTTATCTGGACTACTGCGGATCCTTATACAGGAACTCCTGGTGCTAATCTTAGCAGCTTCAGAACAAACAGGCCTACTTTTAATGGAGATCTTGCTCATTTAGTAAATGCTCCGGCTACAACGAGTATTGCCTATCTCAATTCACTTTGCACGGGAAACAAATATGCATATTCGGGCATCTCTCAGACCTATTCCAATGTTCCTGTTTATTCATGGACTATCCAAGCAATGACTCATGAAATGGGACATAGTTTAGGTTCTCCCCATACCCATGCTTGTGCATGGAATGGTAATGGAACAGCAATAGACGGATGTGGTGCACAAGCTGGGTATAGTGAAGGCTGCACAGGCCCGATTCCGGCCACCACGGTAAAGGGTACGATCATGAGTTATTGTCACCTGGTTTCAGGGGTGGGAATAAGTTTTAGTAATGGATTTGGTCCTCAGCCTGCAGCACTAATCAGGAATACCGTCGACTCCAAACCTTGTCTGGGAACCAACTGTACAACACCTTGTGCGCTTAGCATTACGGCTATGAATATTTCTAATGTTACTACAAATACAGCAAATGCTACTATTACGGATGGAACTTCTACTTCATGGAAGTATAAATTGACAACAATGGACGGGACAGTTGTAACATCAGGAAATACAACCACTCAAAATATTAATTTAGCGAACCTTCAACCGGCCACTTACTACAGACTTTTTGTAGGATCGGGTTGTTCGGGATCAAATGCTTTTCAAAGATCCCAGTTATTTCTAACAGATGCCAATTGGTGTGGAGGTATATTATTTACGGATACAGGAGGGGTGAATGGTGCTTATGGTAATAATGAAACTATTGTAAAAACTTTTTATCCGAGTTCCGGTTCGGCACTCAGCATGACTTTTACAGAACTTGAACTGGAAGAAGACTATGATTATATGTATATTTATAATGGTCCTTCAACGACTTCACCTTTGTTTGCTAATGGGACTTTAACTGGGAATACATTGCCGGGAGTATTTACTTCTACTCATGCTACAGGTGCTATTACTGTAAGGTTTGTATCGGATCCTGCTGAAACAGGAAGTGGTTGGAAAGCAGGTTTTTCATGTGCTGTTCTAGGTATTGAAGATGTAAGTACAAAAGACAATACCGTGAATATTTATCCTAACCCAGCAAAGAATATGATTGTCATTTCAGCCAAGGAAAACCTCAGATCCTATAAAATGTACGATGAAGCAGGAAGGTTAGTATTGTCATCCGATTCATTAAAGGGAAATAAATCAGAAGTTAATATTTCATCAATACAAACAGGAAATTATGTAGTTTCTGTAGAAACGGAAAAACAGACGGTAATAAAGAAATTAATAAAACAATAATACCCAATAAAAAAGCCTGATCAAATCAGGCTTTTTTATTGGGTTGATCAGGTTGGAAGTATGAATAAGGCTTATGGTTACAAATCCATTATTGTTCAAAAAATATTGTAATTCGGCCCGGATTTTGATTATATTCAGCAGAATAATCTTAAATTTGCAAAAAGATTTATTGTCAAGATGACGAACCCTCTATTTTACGCAAAAATAATTCTGTTTGGAGAATATGGGATGATAGAAGATTCCCAGGGGCTTGTGGTACCTTATAGTTTCTATAAAGGAGCTTTAAAATTCTCTGATCTGAATTCTGAATTTGAATTGAAATCAAATCAGCATCTGCAGAAATATTCTGATTTTCTTGCGGATCTTAATCTTTCTGATGACTTCCAACTTAATATAGAAAGTTTTAAAAAAGATATTTCAAATGGACTTTTCTTTGATTCTAATATTCCTCAGGGATATGGGGTAGGAAGTTCAGGGGCTTTAGTAGCTGCTATTTTTGAACGTTATTCTATGAATAAGCTTAACCCGGAGAATATTTCCAAAGAAAATCTTAAAAAACTGAAAGCTGTTTTTGGAGAAATGGAAAGCTATTTTCACGGCAAAAGCTCAGGAATGGATCCTTTAATCTGTTATATGAATCTTCCCATCCTTATCGAAAACAAAGAAAATCTCGATAGGGTTGCTATTCCTGAAGGGGAAGAAGGAAAAGGAGCAATCTTCCTTATAGATTCCGGAATGACCGGAGAAACCGGCCCGATGATTCAGATTTTCTTTGAAAAAATGAAGACAGAAGGTTTCCGTAAAACATTAAAAGAGGAGTTTATCCGTTATAATAATGCCTGTATCGAGGCTTTTCTGAAAAAGGATATGAATCCTTTCTTTAGAAACTTGAAAAAACTTTCACACTGGGCTTATGAACATTTTCGACCAATGATTCCGGAAAGTATTTTCAACATATGGAAGAAAGGTCTGGATTCCAATGCCTATTATCTTAAGCTATGCGGAAGCGGTGGCGGAGGATATATACTTGGATTTACCAAAGACTATGAAAAGGCGGAAAAAATGCTTGATGGTTTTAACAAAGAGGTTATTTACAGATTTTAAACAGATTGGGAATGAATTCTGAAAAAGAAACTTTCCAATCAAAAAACTATATATCTAAATCTTTATTTTATAGATTCTCACAGTTCGTGGGCTTTCTTTTAGGCGCAAGGTTTTTTGTAGCGATCTTGCTTACATTTGCGCTTTATGTATCTACTTTTTTCTTATTTAATCAGGAGGAAAGTCTTCGAAATTTTGTCTTCGATTTTAAGGTTCACGGTATTATTTTCTGTACGGTACTGAGCATTCTAGCGGGAGGAATTATCAACCAATTCTACGATTTTGAAAAGGACCATGTGGTGAAACCTTTTCGTACAAGAATTCAAAGTTTTATTGCCCAGAAATATTTCTTGTACGCATATCTCGCATTAAGTGTTATTTCCCTGGGAGTTGCTTGGTTTATTTCACATAACGTATTTATTTTTTTTCTGATCTATCAGTTTTTTATGTGGTTTTACAGCCATAAGTTAAGCCGTGTATTGCTGCTGAATAACCTTACTTTTGTAAGTCTTACATTATATCCTTTCTTTGGGATGATGGTATACTATGAAACTTTTTCCAAAAAGGTTCTTTTAATGGCCATTTTCCTTTTTTTGATCCTTTTATGCATTGATATTGTAAAAGACACACTGACCAAAAGCGTTGATAAAGCGTTTGGATATACTACAATTCCTAATTATTTCGAAAATAAAACAACTAAAATCATTATCGTATCTCTGCTTATTGTAACGATGGTGGTGTCTATGAAGCTAATTATGAGAACCGGGGTCTCCGGTTTTATGGCTTATTACTTTGTCGGCGGGATGTTTATTATGATTTTATGTATTTATTTACTCCTCAACTACTCCCGGAAAAGCAAGTTCATAACATTGAATATATTAAGACTTTGGGTCTTCGTAGGAATTATTGCGATGCTTTTGAACGGGATCGAAAGTAAATTTTAAAAAATATTTTTTAAAAAGACTAAGGTTATTATTACCTTTGCAAAATTAAATTTAATAAAAAGGAATGCCCATTTTTAACGATACTAAAGTTGCATTTGCAGACAAAACAGATGCCCAATTAAGAAAAGCATATTGGATGTTTAAAATGATTGAACAACCGGCTTTAACCAGTGTTGGAACTTCTATTCTTAATTTTACCGTTCATCATAATTTTCCTTTTGTAACCGGGATTGTAAAAAATACTTTATTCGAACAATTCTGTGGTGGCGAAACACGGGAAGAAAGCATGAAAGTGGTAAAGCAATTATTCAAAAGAGGGGTTGGAAGTATTTTCGATTACTCAATTGAGGGAAAAGAAGATGAAGAAACTTTTGATGCAGTATGTAAGGAAATCAAGGATATTGTAAGATTCTCCGTAGGAAATCCGGCAATTCCATTTATTGTTTTTAAGCCTACAGCTTTTGGAAGAATTGATCTGTATGAAGCAGTTGGTAAAAACGCAGAGCTAACGACCAGCCAGAAAGAAGAATGGGAAAGAGTGGTAAGAAGGTTTGATGAGGTTTGTAAGCTTTGCCATGAGAATGATAAGAAAGTAATGGTTGATGCAGAAGAAACATGGATGCAGGATGCTGCAGATCATCTTTGTGAAGAGATGATGGAAAAGTACAACAAAGAAAAACCAATTGTTTGGAATACGATTCAGATGTACAGAACCGGAAGGCTGGAATACATGGAAAGCCATTTGCAAAGAGCCCGAGAAAAGAATTATTTTATAGGCTATAAAATAGTACGTGGAGCTTATATGGAAAAGGAAAGAGCCAGGGCAGAACAAAAGGGATATGCAGATCCTATCCAGCCTAATAAAGAAGCAACTGATAGGAACTATAATGCAGGAATTGATTTTGTAATGAATCATTTAGATAAAGTTTCAGCATTTTTTGGAACCCATAATGAGATCTCTTCCGAGTTGGTTATGGATAAAATGAAAACAAAATCTCTGGAAACGGGTAATCTTCATGTATATTTTGGACAACTTTACGGGATGAGTGATAATATTACATTCGCTTTATCAGATAAAGGCTATAATGTGGCTAAATACCTTCCTTATGGTCCAGTAAAAGACGTAGTTCCTTATTTGACCAGAAGAGCTCAGGAAAACACTTCTGTGGCCGGGCAGACCGGTAGAGAACTGGGACTGTTAAAGAAAGAATTAGAAAGAAGAAAAAACAGTAAATAATTAATACCAATTATTTAAAAATAATAAACCTCACCAATTGTGAGGTTTTTTTATTCGCATTATTAAGGTATATTCAGTGTTATATGACTTTTTTGTGAAAATAATTTAATATTATTTTGTTTTCATTGTTAATTATTTATTAATTTAATATATTTGGTTAACACATTAAAAATAAAATAAATGAGAAAAATTTTACTTATTGCTATCATCACAATAGCAAATTTTACCTTAGCACAAACCTACACTAATGGAGGTTTAAGTACGGGAACTACTTCGAAAAGTGGTGTTACTGCACCTGCTGGATACACATGGTCTGAAGTTCAGAATAATACAGGAAATACAACAGAGTCCAATACAAGTTCGGGCTATGGAGGGACTTATAGTTCAACAACAAGTAGCTTTTTTATTGCAGATGATTTTACAATTCCTCCCGGTGCTCAATGGCAAATTAGTACGATAGATTTTTTTGCTTATCAAACCGGATATACAGGAACAACGTCTCCTTTTAATACAGTGAGGGTAAATATATTCAGTTCTGATCCTTCTGTTTCAGGTGCGGTAAGTGTTTTTGGGAATGATACAACCAATAGGTATACTACAGGGGTAGATTATAATACATATAGAATATTTAATAGCGCAGTACCTACTTCAGCTTCTGTACCGGGGACAACAAGGAAAATTTGGAAAATTACGGCAAGTACACCTGTTACCTTAAACGCTGGCACTTATTGGATAAAATATCAATTACAAAACGCAATTACAGCAAATGCAGGTTTTTTACCTTCTGTTACTATACCAGGAAGCAGAGGGCTTGCCAGTTTTAATGCTAAACAAAATAATGCCGTAGCAGGAACATGGATTTCATTAATAGATGATGGAAATCCTACAACAGCACCTGATTATACTGTTGATATGCCCTTTATAATAACATTTACATCAACAACATTGGGAACTAATGAAGTGATGCAATATGATAACAGGATACAGGTTTATCCCAACCCTGTAAAAGATATTTTTAAAATTAGTAATCCCGAAAAGATTAAGATCAGCAGTGTGGAAGTAATTGATGTATCAGGAAAGTTAGTGAAAACACTAAAAGGTTCAGAAGAATATAATGTTTCTGAACTTCCTACAGGAAATTATATTTTAAAAATTAAAAGTAATGAGATTACAAAAATGACTAAACTTTTAAAACAATAGGTTTAGTTTTTTCTTAAACTATTTTCAGCCTGATCAATTCTTTGATCAGGCTTTTTTATGGCTCAAAACTTTCGAATTTTCCGTTTTCATAAAACAAAACGATTCTTTTTATCTTACTTTTTTGATTTTCAATTACTTGATTAATAATTCTCTCATTTGAATTCTCTAATCGCTGAGAATCGTTTATTTTTTCCTGAGCTTTAACCTTGTACGGTACAGGAGATTCTCGAAGGGGTTGTTTTTGGGGAACAATTTCATCTTCATCAATGCCGAAATCTTCATCATCGTTCATCATGGTAAACAGATCAGGGAGGGAAGTAGGCTTTAACTTTTCTTCATCCGGTTCATCTGGTTCGGGAACTGAAGTTTCGGGTAAGGCTGATTTGAGCATTTCACCTTCGCCATTGACTAACCAATCCCAAAGGATCTCAGGGAAATGAGATTTTATTTTTATAATAAATTCCAAAGAAGGTTTGTTCCTTCCGGAAGTGATATGAGAAATGGAAGATCGCTGTACATCGATCTCATCTGCGAATTCAGAAGGAGTAAGTCTTGAATACTCGATAACTTTGGAAATTCTTTCATTTAAACTCATAAAAATAAGCTTTTAATTGTTTTACAAATGTAAATAATAAATTTACAAATGCAAAATACAAATGTAAATAATTATTCACATTCATAATATACAAAAGTAAATAGGTATATTGTTGATAAACAACATATTATATTACTCATAAAATTCTACTGTAATTTTTATTCAACAATTTATCCTCATATCTGATTTTAGTGATATATACTTAAAATAAGAAGTCAATAAATTTTCTGTTAATAGGATGCTGTTCAAAAATTAGTATTAATCTTCTGATAAGGCTCTATTCATCACTATTTATTGTCTTTTTGAATGACGCTGGAGTAGGACCAATGATAAATGCCTGATTTCAACCATATATAATATGAAGTTATACTCAAATTTAAACGCTAAGTGTCTATTAATGGCAATTTCTTATGAGAAACTGATTAAGATTAATCTGAAAATTCCTCAATGCATTACTATATAATAAAATGACTTTTTATCTGTCCTATTTAATGACGGAAATCAAAAAAAATAAGAAAATAATCCACAATTTACATTTGTATACAAGGCGGGAAATTTATGTTTTCCACATCTTACTGTGTTTAATCACATTACCCTCAATTGAGGATAAATAGGGAATTGATCACTTCAAGTAAATTTAAAATAAGCATTTAGATAATCATAGTAAATATTTGATTTTAAATTACTTAATAATATTATATTAAATTATTAGCAATCCACAATTTTATCCACAGACATTATGGCAATTTACATTGTTTAATAAAGTTACAAATGTTAATTTTATTTTCTCTTTAAAAATGGCTAATTTTGACTCATGTAAATTATTATGAAATGAACTTTGAACAGATCTATCTTCAAAATCCAAATTTTCCTAATCGCTATATTTCCCCTGAAAAATTATTTTTTTACCTACAGACGAATCTCAGCGAATATATTACAGAGATAGGAAGATCGTATTTGGAGAAGCCCATTTATAAATTAAGTATTGGCAGTGGACCTATTAAAATACTGGCATGGTCGCAAATGCATGGAAATGAATCAAACGCTACCCATGCTATGCTTGACTTACTGGTAAGTCTTGATAAATATCCTGAAATGAAGGAAGATTTATTCAGCAAGATCAAACTTGACTTTATCTTTATGCTAAATCCTGATGGCTCTGAAAGATGGACAAGGCTAAATGCAAAGGATATAGACCTTAACAGGGATTTTCATAATGAGGCCAGTAAAGAGATTAAGTTCCTTAAGAATATAGTATCTGCAAACCAATATGATTATGCTCTGAATTTACATGAGCAAAGGACTATTTTTACAACAGATGGAATCCATCCAGCCACACTTTCGTTTTTGGCTCCCTCTGAAAATGAAGAGCGCACCGTTACGGACAACAGAAAAAAATGTATGGCAGTGATTGGAAGGATATACAATCATTTAAAAGATTTAATTCCTAATCAGATTGGAAGATATTCTGATGAGTTTTATCCAACATCAACTGGTGATAATTTTATTAAAGCAGGAATGCCTACGATTCTATTTGAGGGAGGACACTTTGTAGATGATTATACAAGGACAGGAACAAGAAAATATTATACTATAGCATTATTCTATGCTTTAAAAGCCATCAGTGAACTTAATTCTGATATTACAGGCTGGGAATCTTACCTCGATATTCCGGAGAATAAAGAAAGCCACTACGATATTATCTACAGAAATGTAAAACTGAATACAGATCATCATTGTATTTTAGATATCGCAGTTCAGTACAGAGAAATTAAAGAAGAAGGAAAAGATGATTTGTCTTTTATTCCATTTGTTATGGAGGTGGGAGATGTAAAGAAAAGAAAAGGATGGCTTGAAATAGATTGTACGGGAAAGAAATTTTTGTGTGCTACCAAATACCCTAAGCTGGATGAAAAAGTAGATTTTAGTATTGAAGATTAAAAAATGAAAAATAAAAAGCGGAACATTTGTTCCGCTTTTGTTTTATTAGATGAGGTTTGCAGGATTAATTAATAACTTTGATTCCATTAGCTACAAATCTCACTTCCTCTTTTGGTTTTGTGATAGCGTCGATCTCTGATTGTGGTTTTTTAGCATCTTCAGCATAATGCTTTTGTTCATCTACAGAGATTACTTTTCTTTCGGCATTTCCTTCCAAAACAACGTTTTTCCCTTTCAGAGCAGTAGGAACGAAGAATGCATAATCTTTCATTTTTACAAAGAACTGAGAATTATCTTCAGTCTGAATAGTTAGCCAGCATCCTTTTTTCTCACATACATCGGTTACTTTTCCTTTGATGGCTACATTCTCAAGTTTTTTATTTTCTTTTTTCAGTTTTTTACCAAGTTTTTCAACCGTAATCGCCTTAGATTCTACAGATGAGTCAACACCAGCACCATAAGTATCTCCCACGATAGCATTTCCTGCCGGCGGAGCGAACTTTTTCTGTGATGTCTCCTGAGCGAATGCTACAGCAGAAGTACTGATTGCAACCGCAAGTAATATGGATTTGAATTTCATTTTTAATATTTTTTTCAAAAATAACAATAAAAATTGAATTAATAAGTTAGATATACTTGATAAAAAATAGGTGTATTTGTAATTTTTGCATAAAATTCAAAATCAGAAACTTATTTGTTTATATTTGGAAATTCTAAATAATCTATGCAGAAAAAATTAAAACTTTGGGATGCCATTATGTTGGTAATGGGTTCTATGATTGGGAGTGGAATCTTTATTGTAAGTGCCGATATGATGAGGAATCTGGGATCCGGATACTGGTTGATCGTAGTATGGGTTATTACAGGAATAATGACAGTGGCAGCAGCGATAAGCTATGGGGAACTGTCTGCATTGTTTCCTAAAGCAGGAGGACAATATACTTACCTTAAGGAGATTTTCGGTAAAAGGATGGGGTTTCTATATGGCTGGGGGCTTTTTACGGTTATTCAGACGGGTACTATTGCTGCCGTTGCAATGGCTTTCGGTAAATTTACTGCTTACCTGATTCCAGCACTTAATGATGCTGAAGCAATTTTTCAGAGTGGTGAGTTTAAGATAACGTGGATCCAGATATTAGCAATTGCCGTTATTCTTCTTCTTACATACATCAACACAAGAGGAGTAGAAAGCGGGAAGATTTTACAGAATATCTTTACAGGCTCTAAAATTATAGCATTAATAGGTCTTATTGCAGCCGGATTTATTTTAGTTGATGTTTCCCATCTTTCTGAAAATTTTGGATTTGGTTATGACTCATTTAACAATCTGAAAAAAGATATTAGCGGAAATTTTCTCAAACATGGATGGGAACCTATTGGAGGAATGACCTTACTTGGAGGTGTTGCCGCAGCTATGGTAGGTTCCGTTTTCAGTTCTGTAGCCTGGGAGAGTGTTACTTTTGTATCCGGCGAAATTGATAATCCTAAAAAAAATGTGGTTAAGGCAATGATCTATGGTACTTCTGCCGTAATGCTTCTGTATATAGCAGTAAATTATGTATACCTGAATGCTTTGGACCGGGATTCCATTGCTTTCGCGGCTAATGACAGAGTAGCGGTAGCTGCTTCGCATCATATATTTGGAAGTGCCGGAACAATTATTATTGCTTTACTGGTTATGATTTCTACTTTTGGGTGTAATAACGGACTGATCCTCGCAGGAGCCAGAGTTTTCCAGACAATGGCGAAAGATGGTATGTTTTTCCAGTCGGCAGAAAAAAACAATAAAAATGCAGTTCCCGGAAATGCACTTTGGATGCAGGGAATCTGGGCTTCTTTATTATGCCTGAGCGGGCAGTATGGAAATTTACTGGATATGATTTCTTTTGTGATTGTTTTATTCTATATGATTACTGTTTTTGGTGTAATCTATTTAAGATTTAAACAGCCTAATCTTGAGAGACCTTATAAGACATGGTTATATCCTGTTACTCCTCTTATTTATTTATTAATAGGAACCGGATTTTGTATTTTACTATTGATCTATAAGCAACAATATACCTGGCCGGGGTTTATAATGGTGATATTAGGGCTTCCTGTCTATTATTTTATCAACAGGAACAAAAAAACAGATCAGTAGTACGATCTATTTGCTAAATAAAAAAAATCCTGGCAACGGAGGTAAAAAATAGTTTACGGCTTTCAAGATACTTTGAAAGCCGTAATTTTTAAATGATATTTTTATTTCTTATTATTTCCTGAAAATGTTTAAATTGGTATTTTGTTTTATGCGAATGAAATAATACTGTCAAAACAAAAAAGTTGATATATGGACACACCAAATTACAGAATGCCTTTTGTTCCGTCAACACTAATGTCCGAAGGAGGAAGTATTGATACCTGCGACATGGGAGAGAGTATAGCCCATAACATTATGTTGCTGATAACCACTAAAAAAGGAGAAAACAGATATGATGAAAATTACGGAAATGATGTTTGGAACCTTGAATTCGATAATGGAGTTACAAGCGCTGTTTGGGAGAATATATTCATTAAAAGTCTAAAAAGACAGATACAGGAATATGAACCAAGAATTGTTCAGCCACAGATTGACGCCCACATACAAATTGTAGAACATAGCTACGATACCAAAGAGCACACGGAAATAAAGAAAAAAGTAAGAATTGCCATTAATGCCAAAATGGAGGCAACCGGTGAGCGGTTTAGCTTTTCTACAGAACTGTTTCTGAGCCCTATGTCTATTGATTAATGCTTATTGTAATTGAAATTTATGAATCTAGATCAAAATATATATTCCAAAGAATCTGTAAAGGCAAGAATGCTTCAAAACGCAACGAAAGTATGGGGATTGAAAAGTCCACAATCTTTGGACCCGTTTGTGAAATTACTGATAGATGCCTTCAGTACTGAAATTTTTAAAGCAAATAATGAAATACAGACCGTAAATGCCCGTATTTTAGAGAAACTGGCAAAATTACTGACTCCTTCTATTTATACACATCCAATTCCATCGCATGCTATTGCCTTTACTCAACCTTCAGAATCTTCAGAAGTATTGCTTGAGCATACGGAGTTTTTCTTTAGAAAGCAGATGACCTCTACGGTTAAATCAGAATCGGATAAACAGGTTAACATTCCTTTTACGCCAATCGGTAATGTAAGAATCAATAGAATTCAAACTTCTATTATGTTTGTAGGGAATACATGCTATAGTATCGATGACCGACTGAATAAAATACCTATTTCAAGATTTCAGGGAAAACCGGAAGATTACCGTAAGGTAACCATTGGAGTGGATGTCTCTAAGTACGTAAGTGAGAATTTTCCTAAATATTTAAGTATATTTTGCTCCAATCCTGCCTTTGAACATCTGGATTTTGTTTATAAGCTATTGCCTTATCTTACGGTTACAAGCGATGGCAATCCATTATTTGTGAGGGAAGGCTTATCATATCTTAAAAATGCTCAGGCAGAAGGATATGAACAAATGTTCCGTGAACAATCGATCAGGACAAAAACAATTGAAGATATTAAAAGCATCTACCATCACAAATTCATTGAAATAACAGGATTATCAAACAGCTTGTTTTCGGAAGCCGGTAAACTCCCACAGAATCTGAATTTTCTTGAAGGAAGAGAAGAGATAGAAAAATATATTGATGGAAAACAATATCTATGGCTAACTTTTGAATTTCCGCCACAGTTTTCTTCAGAAATTCTTGATAATTTCTCATTTGTTTTCAATGCTTTTCCTATTTATAACAGAGGATGGAAAAAAACGGAATACAGCCTTGATATCATGGGAAATAATATTCCTTTGGTAACAGATGAGGGAGAACATTTCTTATATGTTGATGAGGTACAGGATGGAGAGGGAAGGAGATATACGGAAATTCCTTTTACTCCGACCGACGACCTTAAAAAAGGACTTTATACGGTAAGAAAAGGAGGAATGGAACGCTTTACCAACAGAAATGCAGTCGATATGATTGCCAATGTTCTGGAACTCACAAGAGACGAGATTGCAGCATTTTCACTTTTAAACAGGGACAATGTAAAAGGGATGTTGAGCGAGATGTCTGATAAAATGAAATCAATGGTACAAAAGGTTAATAATGCTAAAAGAAGTATCAAGCAGGAACTGAATTATGTTATTATGGAACCTGTTGAAAAGACTGATCATACATATGCATCCTTTTGGATTACTCATTGTACTCTGGCCAATCATATGCGTCCGGGAACCGAATTATCCAATCAGCTGAAATCGCAGTCTTTAGTGCTTCTTACAGAAACAATCGGAGGAGCTGAAGAACAAAAAGGAACAGACAGCATTCAGGCCTATAAATATGCACTTACAACCCGTGATAAGATAATCTCATTGGAAGATGTGAAAAATTATTGCAGAATGGTTCTTAAAGATGAACTGAAAGAGGTAAGGGTAAGAAGGGGAACTATGATCAGTAATAAGCCTAAGGAAGGTTTTGTACGAACAGTTGAGATTGAAATTATCCCTCAGAATTATTCTTTTTACGGAAGAGCGTATTGGGAGAATATGTCCAACATGCTTCGGAACCAGATCATTTCTAAAGCAATAGATGGTATAGAATATATTGTCAGTATCAGTAACGAAGATGTTGACTTTTTTGAAAACTAAATTAAAATTCCGGAAAAACATAATTTCCGGAATTTTAATTTTATAAGGGCATCATACAATTTTATCCATAAGGATCACTTCTCTGCTTTCGAGTAAAGGAACAATTTGTTCCAACACCAATTTCTTAAAATATTCAGAATTACGATGTATCTCTACAGCCTCTGAATCTTTGTATCCTTCAAATAAAATCAATGTATTCTTATCCGATTGACTCTGATGGAGTTTATAAAATAAATTTCCATCTTCCCGGGAGCTTTGTTCAGCAACTTCTTTCATCATATTCAATACGGTAGGTAATTCTCCCTCTTTTACCTGCCACCTCGCATATACATAAACTTCTTTCTGGCTCATTTTTTTAGATTTAATTAGATTATTTAGCTTCTAAAGCAGCAACTATTTTTTCACCCACTCCTTTTGCGGAGGCGGGGTTTTGTCCTGTAATCAGATTCCCATCAGCAATGCTGTTGGCTGACCATGGTTGTGCAGCGTGGAAAATAGCGCCTTGTTCCGTTAAAGCAGATTGAAGGTCAAAGGGAACATCTTTTCTCGCATAGTTGTCTTCTTCTTTTGTGGTAAAGGATGTAATATTTTTTCCGGCTACCAAATAGCTTCCATCGCTTAATTGTACATTGAGAAGAGATACAGGACCATGACATACGGCTCCTACAATACCATTTTTTTCATATATCTCAGCTATAAATTTCTTGAGAAGAGGTGCTTCCGGCATATCTACCATTGGTGCTAAACCACCGGGTATGAACACAGCATCATATTCATTACTATTAAAATCTGATAACGAAGCTGCTTTTTGCATATCTGACCATCCGGTACCTGTAAGGAATTTTAAATTATCAGGATCATCAGCTAAATTTAAGGCATCTAAAAATGGTGTCTCTCCTGTCAGACTGGCAAAATCAATCTGATAACCGGCTTTTAAAAATTCTGCATACGGATGTGCTACTTCCGGAAGGAAAGTTCCTGTTCTTCTGTTTTCCGGCCCGATTGAGCTGGCATTGGATACAATGATTAATACTTTTGGTTTCATGACTTGAATTATTTGTTATTTTGCTTCGTCGGAATTCTTCCGATTGATATAGCAAATTTATGGTGATAAGACATGCTAAAAGAAGGATCGGAGTCACAAAAAAAGTGTGATTTCGATCACACTCAGTACTTGTTATCATTGGTATACAATCTGCTTAGAGTCTCCCTGCTTACGCCCAGATATTCCGCAACATATTTTTTCGGGATCTGGAGGATAAGATCTGGGTATAATCTTGAGAATTCTTCATATCGCTGTTGAGGTGTACTGGATAATAGTAATGTAATCCTTTGCTGTAAAGCAATATATCCATTGGTAAGTTTTACTCTGAAGAAATGTTCCATTTTATGAAATTCAGCCGCCAGTTTCTCTCTTCCTTCAAGGGTCAGGCATACCACTTCACCCTCTTTCAGGCATTCCACAAACATAGTTGCATTGTTTTGTTTAAAAAAACCGATGTAATCGGTCATCCACCAGTTCTTTTTGGCAAACTGTACAATATGTTCTTTTCCATTTTCATCGATGTAAAAAACTTTATAAATTCCATCTAAAGCCAGGAATTCAAATTTTACTTCATCACTTTCGTGAAGCAGGAATTGATTCTTACGGACTTTCCTGAGTGTAAAAAATGTTTTGATATATTCGAATTCTTCATCAGTAAGGGACGTTATCTCTTCAATATGGTCGCGTAGTCTTTGCATTGATTAGTTAGGGTTAAAGCAATGTAAATTTAAACTTTAAAAAACAAAAACAGGACTTTTAGAGTTAATTAATCTAACACTTTTTAACATAAAAAATTCCATAAAATTCCGTAATTTTGCACATTGTGATTTTCAGGTAAAGTCACGCCAAATTATGAGTAAATCAACAGAATATATAGAAATTTACGGCGCACGCGAGCATAACCTTAAAAATATCAATGTCAAAATTCCACGCAATGAATTAGTGGTTATTACGGGGCTTTCCGGTAGTGGAAAATCTTCATTGGCTTTTGATACCATTTTTGCAGAAGGCCAGCGTCGTTATATAGAAACATTTTCTGCTTATGCACGACAATTTTTGGGAGGATTGGAACGTCCTGATGTCGATAAGATAGAAGGATTATCTCCCGTAATTGCTATCGAGCAGAAAACAACAAATAAAAACCCACGATCTACGGTAGGAACGGTTACGGAATTGTATGATTTCCTTCGTCTGTTATATGCAAGGGTTTCTGACGCCTATTCCCTTTCTACGGGAAAAAAATTGGTTAGCTATACGGAAGACCAGATTCTTGAAACTATTAAAGAAAACTATAAAGGGGAAAAGATCATGCTTATGGCCCCTGTAGTCCGTTCAAGAAAAGGGCATTATCATGAGCTTTTCGTACAGATGGCGAAAAAAGGGTATGGGCAGGCAAGAATTGATGGTGAACTACAGGATATTGAATATGATCTAAAGCTTGATCGTTATAAGACACACGATATTGATATCGTTATTGACCGTTGGATCATTGGAGAAAATGCATCTGAAAGCAGAATGGAGAAGTCACTCAGAACTGCTATGGAGATGGGAGAGGGAATTATCGGAATTCAAAAATTAGGAAGTACGGAAATTGAGTACTTTTCAAAAAACTTAATGGATGCAGAAACAGGACATTCATTAGCATTGCCGGAACCCAACACATTCTCCTTCAACTCACCGAAAGGAAGCTGCCCGGACTGTAAAGGTCTTGGTACTATTAAAAAGATTAATACGGATTATTTTGTGGAAAATCCTAAATTATCCATTAATCAGGGAGGTCTGTTGCCTTTAGAAGATATTAAATCGAATAAATGGATTTTAGCACAGATTAAAAATATCCTGGAGATATTTGGTTTAGGTCTTACAACTCCCATGAAGGATATTCCTGAAGAAGCTTTGGAATATATATATTATGGATGTCATAAAGAATTTAACAAAGACCTTAAATATGCAGGGATCACTAAAAAGATAAAGATTAATTTTGATGGATTGATTCCTTTTATGGAAGAAATTATTGATGAAAAAGAATCTTATGAAGGGGTTTTATTGGAAAGACATTTTACTACTGAGGAAACATGTCCTGAATGTAACGGAACCCGCCTGCAGCCATCAAGTCTGAGCTTTAAAATTGATGGTAAAAATATTGCTGAGGTTAATGGATTGAGTTTGGCTGATCTGAAAGATTGGCTCCATGATGTTAAAGATAAATTCTCAGAAAAAAATAAAATTATTGCTTACGAAATCTTAAAAGAAATCGAAACCAGGCTTCAGTTTTTGCTGGATGTGGGATTAGACTATTTAAGCTTAAGCAGAAGCTCAAAAACGCTTTCAGGGGGAGAATCCCAAAGGATCCGTCTGGCTACACAGATCGGTTCTCAATTGGTTAATGTTCTTTATATCCTGGATGAACCCAGTATCGGACTTCACCAAAGGGATAATGAGAGGCTGATCAATTCATTGAAGAACCTGAGAGATATCGGAAACTCTGTTTTAGTGGTAGAGCACGATAAAGATATGATCCTTGAAGCGGATGAGGTTCTGGATATTGGTCCTAGGGCCGGGAAGTTTGGAGGTGAAATTCTATGGCAGGGAAAACCTAAAGATCTTTTGAAAGCCGACACTATCACAGCGGATTACATTAATGGGAAAAGAAAAATCGAAATACCAGCCGAAAGAAGATCTGGAAATGGTAAGAGCATCGTTTTAAAAGGAGCTACAGGAAACAACCTTAAAAATGTAAATCTCAATATTCCTTTAGGAAAGCTTGTGGTGGTAACAGGAATTTCGGGAAGTGGTAAGTCTTCTCTGATTAACGGAACATTATATCCTATATTGAACAAGCATTTTTACAGAGCGGTTCAGGAACCTTTGCCATACAAAAAAATAGAAGGGCTTGAGAATATTGATAAAATAGTAGATGTAGATCAAGCTCCGATTGGAAGGACTCCTAGATCTAATCCAGCAACCTACACAGGAATGTTTACTGATATCAGAAATCTTTTTGCAGAGCTGCCGGAAAGTAAGATTCGCGGTTACAAGCCGGGAAGATTTTCTTTCAATGTAAAAGGTGGAAGATGTGAAACATGTCAGGGAGGTGGATTGAAAGTAATTGAAATGAACTTCCTTCCGGATGTGTATGTACACTGTGAAACATGTAATGGGAAAAGATTCAACAGGGAAACCCTTGAAGTCCGTTATAAAGGTAAATCAATTTCTGATGTACTAGATATGACAATTGATGAAGCAGTAGAGTTTTTCCAACCTATTCCTAAGATCTACAGTAAAGTTAAAACTTTACAGGATGTAGGTTTAGGGTATATTACAATGGGACAGCAATCAACTACACTATCAGGAGGAGAAGCCCAGCGTATTAAACTGGCTACTGAGCTTGCCAAAAGGCAAACCGGAAATACACTCTATATTCTTGATGAGCCTACCACGGGTCTGCACTTTGAAGATGTTAAAATTTTGATGGATGCGATCAATCAATTGGTAGAACTCGGAAATTCATTCATTATTATTGAACACAATATGGATGTAATCAAATTGGCCGACCATATTATTGATGTGGGACCTGAAGGAGGAAAGCACGGCGGACAGATTGTTGCCCAGGGAACTCCGGAAGAAATCGTGAAGTCTAAGAAAAGTTTGACCGGTAAATTTCTGAAAAAAGAACTATAGATATCCAATATTTATACTCCATTGGAATAGATATTTTTATTTACAGAATTCATTTTATAAAGAGAGGATAGAGTACTATCCTCTTTTTTATTCCTAAATCTAAAAGATTCTTGATTATCAAAGCCAATTGGATAGGAAAGATTTCGATAAAATAGGGTATAAAAAGGTGGTTTTCTCAACTCCAATATTAAATTTTCACATTGTTAATCTATTTAAATGTCTGTTATTTAGTGTTTTATGTTTTAATATTAACTGAATGTTAATTAAATATGAACTAAATATGAATTATTTTTAATAACTTAGAGTAGCAATTATAAATGGAATATTACAATATTTAAAATCAAATAGTTATGAAAAATAAAATTCAAATAGGTTCCCTATTCCTGTGCATTATAGGATTTGTTTCATTGAGTACTTTAAAAGCACAGACTACAAGTGGTAATGTCATTCCTGAAATTCAGCTGAGCAAAAATGATACGTTCAATAAAATACGAAAAGAGCTTATCAATAATTTCGACTTTACTAATTATGAATATAAACAAGGTGTTGTGAATTCAGAAGTGAAATTTGATATTACAGAAAATGGAAAAATTGTGAATGTACACTCAACAGGTGATTGCAAGAACGTAAGTAAAGAGATTGAAAATGTTTTAACGAATCTGAAAATAAATCGTAAAGATTTTAATAACAACATTATTGCTTATACCTATGTAATGCCTGTAACAGTTGAGATTGATAACAGGTAATAAATCTTTTCATAAAAGAAGTTTTGATAGTTTTTAAGTGTAAATAGTGAAAATTTTCTGCAAAAAACTGTAATAAATTAATTTGTTCTTCGTTTTAAATTTACCAAACATTAAAATTAAAAAGTATGAGAAATTTAAAGAAACTTAACAAGGAAGAATTAAAATCAGTGTATGGTGGAGAACCTAAAAAATACTGCGTATACTGTGAAAGATTGAATAAGACAGTATGTAGCGAAGTTCCAATCGCTCAGTGTCCTTAAAATAAAAAAAAGCTGCTTGACGAAGCAGCTTTTTTATTTGTTATAGCACAGGGCCTTTTTTGTTTCAATAATAAAAGCCTTGAGTTGCTCTTTGAGGGTAGACCTTTGAGTAAAAATGATATTGTCAATTTTCCAGCCCTTATCATTGATCAGTTGAATTGTATTTTCCCAAACCAGAGTAGGATATATTTTATCGTCTGCTTTATATTCACTGATTTCCATTTCCACGATGGCTTCTGCTGTATTTCCGGTTACATTTATGCTTTTTATTTTTTGATTTGTAGCATCAGGTACTCCTGTGAAAATAAAGCTTTCTACTGCTGCAGGTTTATCAGTGGGATAGTTGCTGTTTTTTATTCTTTGGGCATCCGCATCAGCTATCCTGTTTGCTTGATCAAGTATATTTTTTAGATCAGGAGAAAAAAGTTCCTTTGAAGAAGTAGAATTGGACGGTGAAGTGTATTTATAGAGTTGGTCTATTTTAGCTGTTATTTCCTTTTCATTGCTGCTTTTGCTTGTTACACAGCTGTTAAAAAGTAGCAGTAGAGAGAGGAAAAAAAGCAGTCGTTTCATAATATTGTGTTTGATGCTAACAGATGCTCAAACTTTATGCCAATCTTTTATAATTTTTCATAATTGAATTCGATAGGACTCTATTAAAAAATACTCATCAGAATCATAAAAATTTATACATTTGATAGATATAAATATAATTGGTGAATCCTATCCTAGATGTTGTAGTCCGTTCGCTTTGCGTATACCTGTTTATGGTCGTAGCGATCCGTCTGTTCGGCAAAAATCAGCTATCTCAGCTTAACGCGGGAGATGTAGTCTTGTTATTATTAATCTCCAATGCAGTGCAAAATGCAATGGTGGGTCAGGATACTTCCTTGCAGGGTGGTCTCATTGCTGCACTTGTCCTTTTTGCCGCCAATTTTATACTAAAAAGATTAATGTTTTCTAACCGTTCTTTTGAAACGTTTATGGAAGAAAATCCTGTAATCCTGGTAAAGGATGGTAAGATCGATGAAAAAGCTTTAAATACAGTAAAAATTACCAAAGATGAGCTGGAGGAAGCGATCAGGGAGCATGGAGTAGAAAGAATAGAAGATGTAAGGTTATCGATTCTGGAAGTGGATGGGAATATCAGTGTTGTTTCGGAAGATAACCAGACAAAGCAGACTCATTATTCGAGGATAAAAAGAAAAAATAAAAGAAAATATCAGTAATAAAATGAACTACGAGATCAGAGAAATGCTTCCCAGTGACGAAGTACGTGTATTAGAAATATTTCAACAGGGAATTGATGGTGGGATTGCCACTTTTGAGACAGAGGCTCCTAACAGAGAAGTTTGGAATACGGAATTTTTCAATGATTGCAGGTGGATATTGGAGAATGAAAATAATGAAGTAGTAGGATGGGCGGCCTTGAAGCCTGTGAGTAAAAGAGAATGTTTTAAAGGTGTTGCTGAGGTGAGTATTTATTTCGATAATCAGTACCAGGGAAAAGGGCTGGGATCTGTGCTGCTTAAAAAGATGATTCTGGATAGTGAATATCATGGATTCTGGACTTTACAGTCTAATATATTTCCGGAAAATGAAGCTTCTATAAAATTTCATCAGAAGAATGGATTCAGAACAGTGGGAGTTCGTAAAAAAGTGGGAAAGCTCAATGGAGAGTGGAAAGATCTTGTCATGCTTGAAAAAAGAAGTGAGACAGTTGGGTTTGATTAGGCAGTGTCCGCTTTAAAAAACGGCAACGCATTCCTAAACTTTAACTTTGTCCTCTAACCTCTAACCTCTAACCTCTAACCTCTAACTTCTTTTTGCTTTTGGCATCAACCTTGTTTATATACATTTCGAAATTCGAAACAATGAAAATATGAACGGTTTGATAAAAATGCTAGGTGTGGTTTCTTTGACTTTAATGCTAAGTAGCTGTACAGTGCAGGAATACCACCATGGAAGGAGAGGATTACCTCCGGGCCAAGCTAAGAAAGTGTATGGCGGAAGTGCAAGATACTATGCACCGGGTCAGGTTAAAAAAAGAGTGTACTATTACGAATATGATGATGATAGAGGACGAGGACACAAGAAACATAAAAAACATCACAGAGATTAACATCTCTTGAAAAATTAAAACCCTGTAAAAGCAGGGTTTTTAATTTTATAAGGTGTTTTAGAATTTATTATGTATGAAATAAATATCTGGCATTCAGATTGTTGTTGTTATGGTAATCATAAAAAGAAAAAATATGAAAACCCTGACTAAAACTATCGGCATACTGGCGTTGGTTTTCCTGCTGACTTCTTGTCTGCATCATCCACCTCCACCGCCAAGACCACATGGACCCCCGCATCATTCGAGGTAATGAAAGCGATTTATAATTAATTTTTAATACAACAAAAAAGCTCTGAGATTTCAGAGCTTTTTTTATGATTACATTCTTGTTTTTTTGGGGTTCAAGAAAGTATTGAATATCATGACCTCTTGCCCGAACTGTTTTTCAACTCTTTCTCTAATGTTTAAGAGCTCACTCTCGATAAAATCTGTCCGAAGCTCATCATTATCAAAGATCAGCAAGAGATTATAATTCTTCCCTTCGTCGATATAATCACTTTCGATCTCAGAAAGAATATATTTGTTTACATCCATAAGATTTTCAGTCATTAAAACCAATGTCTCATCCATATAATTTTCCCACTCTTCAAGATTATTTTTTGTGCAATGGAAAGTTATACTTAATAGGCTCATATTTTAAGAATTTTTAAGATTTTGTGGATAAATTCTACCACAAAAATCGGTAAAAATTTCGTAAATTAGCCCGTTATTAAAAAACCAAAATAAATAATTTTCAGACTCACAGCTAAAAGTCTGACTGTCATTATAATAAAATTTGTTTATGCAAAAAGAAGGAGAAAGACTAATTCCTATCAACATTGTTGATGAAATGAAGTCATCTTATATCGATTATTCGATGTCGGTTATCGTTTCAAGGGCGTTACCTGACGTAAGAGATGGCTTAAAACCCGTTCATAGAAGAGTGCTTTATGGTATGTATGGATTAGGGGTTTTTTCTAATAGAAAATACTTAAAATCTGCGAGAATTGTTGGGGATGTTTTAGGTAAATATCACCCTCACGGAGACTCTTCTGTATACGATGCAATGGTAAGAATGGCGCAATCCTGGAGTTTACGTTATCCACAGGTTGATGGTCAGGGGAACTTCGGTTCAATGGATGGAGATCCACCTGCAGCAATGCGTTATACTGAGGCAAGATTGAAAAAAATCTCTGACGACGTTCTTGCTGATCTTGACAAAGAAACAGTTGATTTTCAGAATAACTTTGATGACAGCTTACAGGAACCTACTGTAATGCCTACTAAAATTCCTAATCTTTTAGTTAACGGAACTTCCGGTATTGCCGTAGGTATGGCAACCAACATGGCCCCGCATAACCTGTCTGAGTCTGTTAATGCTATTGTTGCTTACATCGATAATAAAGAGATTACCATAGATGAGCTGATGCAGCACATCGTTGCTCCGGATTTTCCAACAGGAGGAATTATTTATGGATACGATGGAGTAAGAGATGCATTCCATACAGGAAGAGGAAGGGTAGTTCTTAGAGCAAAAGTTAATTTCGAAGAGATAGGAAACAGAAATGCTATTATCGTAACTGAAATTCCATATCAGGTAAACAAAGCTGAAATGATTGCCAGGACAGCTGAGCTGGTTAAAGACGAGAAAATTCCAGGAATCTATGAGATAAGAGATGAGTCCGACAGAAACGGACTTCGTATTGTATATGAGCTGAAAAATGATGCGATTCCGAATGTTGTATTGAATTTATTATATAAATATACTTCACTTCAAACATCTTTCAGTGTCAACAATATTGCTTTGGTACACGGAAGACCGGAACAATTAAACTTAAAGGATATTATCCATCACTTTGTAGAGCACAGACATGATGTTGTTATAAGAAGAACTCAGTTTGAGCTTAAGAAAGCCAAAGAAAGAGCACATATCCTTGAAGGATTCATGAAGGTGATCGGTACGCAGGACTCTCTGGATAAGGCAATTTCTATAATCCGTCACAGTGTAAACCCACAGGCTGCTAAGGAAGGATTGATTCAGGAGTTTGATCTTTCTGAAATCCAGGCCCAGGCAATTCTTGATCTGCGTTTGGCTCGTTTAACGGGAATGGAACTGGATAAGATCCGTGATGAGTATGACGCGATCATGAAAGAAATTCTGAATTTAGAAGATATCCTTGCTAACGAAAGCAGAAGGTTTGAAATCATTAAAGAGGAATTACTTGAAGTAAAAGAAAAATATGGTGATGAAAGAAGAACTGAAATCGATTATTCAGGAGGTGAAATGTCAATTGAAGACATTATTCCTAATGAAGCGGTAGTTCTTACTATTTCTCACGCAGGATATATCAAGAGGACTTCCCTGTCAGAATATAAGATCCAGAGCAGGGGTGGTGTAGGAAACAGAGCGGCAACAACAAGAGATGAAGATTTCCTTGAATATATTGTTTCTGCGACCAATCACCAGTATATGTTGTTCTTTACAGAAAAAGGAAGATGTTATTGGTTAAGGGTATTTGAAATCCCTGAAGGTTCTAAAACGGCAAAAGGAAGAGCTGTACAAAACCTTATCAATATCGAACCGGACGATAAGATCAAAGCATATATCAGAACCAATGATCTGAAAGATGCTGAATACATCAATCAGATGAGTGTGGTTATGATCACTAAGAACGGTACGATCAAAAAGACATCTCTTGAAGCTTATTCAAGGCCAAGAGTTAATGGTATTAATGCTATTGAAATCAGGGACAATGACCAATTGTTAGGAGCATGGCTTACGAACGGAACTTCTCAGATCATGATTGCTACTAAAAATGGTAAATGTATTCGCTTCCCGGAAGAAAAAGTAAGAGAGGTAGGTAGAGGATCTATCGGGGTTCGTGGTATTACCATGGAAGATAATGACGAGGTAATTGGTATGATTGTTGTGAACGATGTAGAGAATGAAACCGTTTTAGTGGTTTCTGAAAAGGGTTATGGTAAAAGAACTGCTGTAGAAGATTACAGAATTACCAACAGAGGAGGAAAAGGAGTTATTACCTTAAACATTACCGAAAAAACAGGAAATCTTATTGCCATCCAGAATGTAACGGATGAAGATGGATTGATGATCATCAATAAATCCGGTGTTGCTATCCGTATGAATATGGATGAAATGAGGGTTATGGGTAGAAATACACAAGGGGTTCGAATGATCAACCTTAAGAAAAATGATGAAATTGCGGCGATTGCAAAAGTGGAGATGGATAAGGATGTAGAAGAAGAGTTAGAGGAAGGAGAAGAAGGAGCAGAATCTACACAAAGCAGTGATGCAGATGCAAATGTAACACCACAATTAGAAAATAATTCGGAAAATGAAGAGTCTGCCGATGAAACCGGAGATTCAGATTCTGAAGAATAAATGTAAATAAAATAAATTCTGATTATGAAAAAGCTAATTTTAAGTATAGCGATTATTTCTTCAGCTTTTGTTTTCGGACAGAAGAAGGATGTAAATGCTCAGCTACAAGATGCTAACAAAGCAGCTATGGATGCATATAATGCGAAAAACTATGCTGTTGCGGCTCCTAAGTTTTTAGAGGTTTATAACCTGTTAAAAACGAATGGCCAAGATGATAAAGTGTATATGTATTATGCAGGACTTAACTATGCTTTGGCTAACAACGTTGATGAAGCCATTAAGATCTATACTGAATTGATTAATTCAGGATATACAGGAGTTCAGACCAACTATACGGCAAAAGATAAAAAAACAGGTCAGGTTGCTACTTATGATAAAGGAACTTGGGAGATGCTGAAAAAATCTTCAGATTATTCAGACTTCAAAACAGAGCAAACTCCAAGTGTAGAGCCTGATTTATATGAGACTTTATCTACATTGCTTTTAAATGCCAAGAAGAATGATGAGGCTGTAGCTATCATTGAAAAAGGATTAGCTAAATTTCCTAATAATGCTAAGCTGAAAGACTTCCAAAGTACAGCTTATTATCAGTCAGGAAATACAGATAAATTTGTGGCTACTTTAAAAGAGCAGTTAGCGAAAAATCCTAATGATGCTACCAACTGGTATAATTTAGGAGTTATGCAATCTAAAAATCCTGCTACCGGTGCAGATGCTGAAGCTTCTTTTAAAAAAGCAATTGAGTTGAAGCCTGATTTTGCCAATGCTTATCAAAACTTAGTGTATACAATAATCGGAGAAGATGATAAAGCAGTAAATGAAATCAACACGCTTAGAAAAACTAAGCCGGATGATGCAACGAAGCTTATCGAAGCCAGAAAAGAAAGATTTAACAAAGCTTTACCTTATGCTGAAAGCTGGTATAAGGCTCTTCCTAATGATGTAAATGCGGTTACTATGCTGAAGGAGATTTACAGCATTACTAAGAATCAGGCTAAGATGGCTGAAATGAAAGCTAAAGAAGCTGAACTTCAGGGAAAAGCTAAATAATATTCTTTAAAAGGATTGATATAGAAAACCGAAACAATTTTGTTTCGGTTTTTGTTTTTTAATCCGAAAATGAGCTTCCTCAGTTTCAATGTTTTTTTACATGATAATCCTTGTTTTTGGAACGTTAAAATTCTCTGCAATTCCGTATCTTTGAGAAAAATTTTTACAAGATGATTGAGTGGAAAACCGCTAAAGAATACGAAGATATTACCTATAAAAAATGCAATGGTGTAGCTCGAATTGCTTTCAACAGACCGGAGGTTCGTAATGCTTTCAGACCTAAGACAACTTCAGAATTATATGATGCTTTTTATGACGCTTATGAAGACTCTTCAATAGGTGTTGTTTTGCTTTCAGGAGAAGGACCAAGTCCTAAAGACGGAGGATGGGCTTTCTGTAGTGGAGGAGACCAAAAAGCAAGAGGACATCAAGGGTATGTAGGTGAAGATGGAAGACATCGTCTGAATATCTTAGAAGTTCAGCGTTTAATCCGTTTTATGCCTAAGGTAGTAATTGCCGTTGTTCCGGGTTGGGCAGTAGGTGGAGGACATTCGCTTCATGTGGTTTGTGATCTCACGCTAGCTAGTAAGGAACATGCTATTTTCAAACAAACGGATGCTGACGTTACAAGCTTCGATGGTGGTTATGGTTCTGCATATCTTGCAAAAATGGTAGGCCAGAAAAAGGCCCGTGAAATTTTCTTTTTAGGAAGAAACTATTCTGCCCAGGAAGCTTTGGAGATGGGAATGGTGAATGCCGTTATTCCACATGAAGAATTAGAAGATACAGCTTATGAATGGGCACAGGAAATTTTAGCCAAATCTCCGACTTCCATCAGAATGCTGAAATTCGCAATGAACTTAACTGACGATGGAATGGTGGGACAACAGGTTTTTGCAGGAGAAGCTACCCGTTTGGCTTATATGACTGAAGAAGCTCAGGAAGGCAGAAATGCATTCCTGGAAAAAAGAAAACCTGACTTCGGGGAAAATCAATGGATATCATAAAAATATAAATGATAATTGATAAATGATCACGGTATCATTTATCAATTATCGCTTATCAATTATAACTATGAAAGATTGGATAAAAGCCGCAAGGCTAAGAACGTTACCGCTTTCTTTGAGCGGAATTATTATGGGTAGTTTCATTGCAAAATGGAAATTATACGGTGAAGGAGGGACCTGGGATTGGAAGATTTTTGCTTTAGCCCTGCTGGTAACACTTCTGTATCAGATCTTATCAAACTATGCCAATGATTATGGTGACGGCGTAAAAGGTACAGATGCAAAAAGAATCAGTGAGGCCGAAAGTCGAGCAGTAGCTTCAGGAAAGATTACAGCAAAGCAAATGAAAAATGCAGTGATCTTATTTTCAACCTTGTCCTTTATAGCAACTGTTGTTTTACTGTACGTTGCATTCATTCCCGATTATATGAATGAGTTTTACATTTTTATAGGTCTGGGAGTTGCAAGTATTTTAGCGGCAATCGGCTATACTGTAGGTAAGAAACCTTACGGGTATATGGGATTGGGAGACGTTTTTGTATTTATCTTTTTTGGTTTGGTTTCTGTTTGCGGAAGTTATTTTCTGTTCACAAAAACATTCAGCTGGGATATCTTATTGCCGGGAACGGCAGTTGGAATGATGAGTATGGCTGTTTTAAATCTTAATAATATGAGGGATATTGAAACGGATCGATTATCTGGGAAGAACAGCTTTGCCTTAAGATTAGGTTTCAGGAATGCAATGATTTATGAGATGATCCTTTTGCAGCTTCCTCTGATTTTAATCCTTATCTTTTTAGGAATAAACGGTTTCATACAGTCGCAAAATTATTATGTATTCATTGTAATGATCCTGTTAATCCCGTTTGCTAAACTGAGAAGGAAAATAATGTCTGTAAAGGAGCCTAAAGAACTTGATCAGTATTTGAAACAAGTGGGTATCCTGACGTTTACTATGGCTGTACTGACAGCAATCGGACTTAATTTTTTTAACTAAACAAATTATCAGTATGAGTAATTCTCCTGCATTCGTTGAAGCTCAAATGCTTATCAGAAAACCTGTTCATGAGGTGTTTGAAGCATTTATCAATCCTGAACTAACCACTCAATTTTGGTTTACGAAATCGAGCGGAAGACTTGAAGAAGGTAAAACAATTACCTGGGAATGGGAAATGTATGGAGTGAAAAATAATGTCACTGTTCATAAAATCATTCCCAATCATCTTATCAAAACAGAATGGGGTGATCCCTCATCTAATGTGGATTATGAATTCAAAGAAATGGAGAAAGGGACTTTGGTTGTGATTAAAAGCTATGGATTTACCCAGACAGGTGAAAATCTTTTAAAGACAATTAATGATAATACGGGTGGTTTTACGACAGTTTTAGACGGTTGTAAAGCATATCTGGAACATGGCATTAACCTCAGGCTGATTGAAGATAAATTTCCCCAAAAATAAATGATGTATTCTTTGTTTATTCAATATCAACAAATCTTTGAAACATTATTTAGAAATACTTGACAATTATATTTAACATAATTAAAATAAAATCAAAATGAAAATACAATTCTTAGGACAAAATTGTTTTTTGTTCACATACAAGGATAGGACTATTTTAAGTGATCCTTTTTATAATTATAAAAAAGCAGAGTCCGGATTTGATATTTCTGCCCAGAAAATCGATTATATCCTGCTGACCCACGCTCATGGTGATCATATAGCAGATGTGGCGGAAGTTTTGGAATATCATCCAGAAGCTACCGTTATCGGGGTGCCTGAAGTGTGTGGATACTTCAAGGCTGCAAAAAACAAAGATGATGTGAACTTAGGAGGATCGGCAAAAATCGACGATCTTAAAATTTCCATGGTTCCGGCTCACCATACTAGTTCTTTCCCTGATGGAAGCTATGGAGGTGTTCCCGTGGGATATATTTTCAGATTACCTGAAGGTAAGAATATTTATCTGGCAGGGGATACAGGAGTAATGGCAGATATGGAATTATTTCCAAGGCTTTACGGAAATATTGATTTGTCCATTTTACCAATTGGAAGCCATTATACAATGTGCCCGAGAAAAGCGGCCTTTGCAGCATCTGAATTGCTAAAAACACCAAAAGTAATAGGATGTCATTTTGATACTTTCCCGGCTATTGAAATAAATCATGAAAGTGCCTTAAAACATTTTAATGATAAAAATGTAGAGCTTGTTTTACCGAAATTGGGAGAGGAGTTTGAATTTTAAACTAAGGGAAATAAAAAATGGCAAGCTACCTACATCACACCGCTACGACCGATTACCTTTGCTGTGTTCCCACCCTGGAGGATTCTCAGGAGCTGGTTGTGTAGGACTTGCCGGTGCAAAGATAGGAATTAATTATAAATTTGAAAATAATATTACAGAAAAATGAACGAAAAAAAGCTTTACTGGTGCTAAATTGCTGAAATTTAGGGTAATAATTTTTCTAAAATTTTTCTAAAAATAAGAATATGACGAAAAGTCCATCCACTATAGGAATTATACTATTTATCGCTACAATGATTGTTTTTTTTGTAGCATACTACTTCTTCTCAGGAATTCATTATTTTGATACATCCCTCAAAATCAATGCTTTCGTATTGCCTGTTATTTATGCAGGAGGAGCATTCTGGTCTGTTAAATCACGTTGGAATACCCATAAAATGGGTTTCAGAGAAGCTTTCAAGAGATCTTTTGTGCCCATGTTTATTGGTGGAATTCTTTCCATATTTAGCATTTACCTGTTCCTGAATTTTGTTGATACAGATGCTAAAAAACTGTTAAATTACCAGTATGTTGAAAGACAAAAATCTGAATTAGATTCTGAATATCAGTCTGCAAGAAAGATTTTGAAACATCAGAAAGACATTAATGAATTAGATCAAAAATACAAAGAGAGAAGTCAAAGCTTTTCTCCACAAGCTGTAAAAGGAAAAGATATGCTTACTGCAAGTCATTTTTCAGGATATTTTGCAGCAATTCTTATATTTTACGTAGTTTTGTCCCTGTTTTTCGGAGCGTTTTTCAGAACAAAAACGATTCATCAATAAATCTTTATAAAAATTAAATGAACTTATCTATAATTATTCCGCTACTTAATGAAGAAGACTCTCTTGAAGAGCTGTTTTCAAGGATTGATCTGGTTTGTGCAACGAACAATTTATCCTATGAAATCTGGTTTGTAGATGATGGAAGTACGGATTTGTCCTGGAGCATTATCGAAAATCTGAAGGTACAGCATCCACAGATTCATGGAATTAAATTTTCCAGAAATTATGGGAAATCCCAGGCATTGCATGCAGCGTTTGAAAGAGCACACGGAGATGTGATCATTACAATGGATGCTGATTTACAGGATTTTCCTGAAGAGATTCCTGATCTTTATAAAATGGTCGTTGAAGATAATTACGACATTGTTTCAGGGTGGAAAAAGAAACGGTTTGACAATGTAATGACCAAAAATGTTCCGTCTAAACTTTTCAATGCTGCTGCTAGAAAAGTTTCAGGAGTGGAGCTGCACGATTTCAATTGTGGTTTGAAGGCATATAAAAAACAGGTCGTTAAATCTATTGATGTATATGGAGATATGCATCGATACATTCCAGTTCTGGCTGCGAATGCAGGATTCAAAAGGATTACGGAAAAAGAAGTCCGTCATCAGGCCCGGCCTTACGGGACTTCCAAATTTGGTACTGAAAGGTTTATCCGGGGATTTCTGGATTTAGTAACACTTTGGTTTGTAAGCCGTTTCGGAGGAAGACCTATGCATTTTTTTGGAGCGGTGGGAACCACTATGTTTATTTTTGGATTCCTTTCAGCATTTTGGCTGGGTGTTTCGAAATTAATTGATGTTTCCAGAGGAATTTATGGTCACCTGATTACCAATAATCCATGGTTCTTTATTGCTTTAACCATGATGATTATGGGAACATTGCTTTTTATTGCCGGCTTCTTAGGAGAAATGATCATAAGGACTAATAGAGAACATAAAAATTATAATATTGATGAAGTGATTTAATAGGATATGGTTAAAAAGACTTGTTTGAACTGCGGTTATACAATCTCCGGTGAGTTTTGTGCTCATTGCGGACAGAAGACCGACACAACAAGAATAACTCATATCTCACTTATTAAAAATGACATCTTAGGATCCATCTGGCATGTAGAAACCCGTTTTTTCAAAACAATAAAGAGTATTTTGTTTCGGCCCGGAAAAACAGCAATGGATTATATAGCAGGAAAAAGAATCAGATATTACAACTTTATTTCGTTGTTGCTGATTCTTTTTAGCTTTAATGTCCTGACCTTACATTTTTACGAAAAATTTGCAACGAAAGAAGCAATTCCTGAATCTTCTGAAGTAAGAACTTTTTTTGCGAGATACTCCAAAACAATCCTCTTTGTTATTATCCCAATGCTCGCAGTTAACTCTTTTTTTATTTTTAAAAAGGTAAAATTGAATCTTGGGGAGCATTTTATCCTTGGAACAGTAAGTCTTTTAGGAATTTTAGTTATATTTTTGCTAGATGATATCGTAAGTTTTATGGGTTTATGGAAGCCTTTATCAAAAATTACTGATATTGCTGATAAAATTTTATTCGTTCTTTTTATTCTCTTTCCTGCAATCACTTATTGGAATGCTTTTAAAAAATCATACTCAAAACCAGGTTTAATGGTGAGAGTATCAATTCTTTATGTGGTAATGGGAATAGAAAGTCTTGCAATAATTGCTGTTTTATATAAAATATTTTAAGTAAGTATGAAAAATATATTGTACATATTTGTGCTTGTAGCCGTAATTTCTTGTGGAAAAGTTTCCCCCAAAGGAAATATTGAGAGAAAAGATGTGGATGTTTCGGAATTTGTCAACCTGGACCTTAACGGGAAGTTTAGGGTATTTTATGCGAGAGGTCCTAAAAATTTTGTTGAAATAGAGACTTATCCAAATGTTGCCAATAACTTAGATGTAGATGTGAAAGACAAAACTCTTTCAATTAAAGAAAAAAGAGGAACAAAGGGAGTTGATTTTTATAATGTGACCATTTATTCAAAATATAATCTTGAAAAAGTTTCCATTTCAGATTCTGTAGAAATGAATATTTCGAGTGAAATAAAAACAGATAATTTTAAGCTTAATTTAAAGAATAACGCTACATTTATGGGTTCAGTGAACACAAGAAGAGCGGAAATAGAGATGGTGAACAGGAGTAGAGCCAATTTTTTAGGAGAAACTAAAAATGCAGTAATAAAGATTTCTGATACGGCTAGCCTGATTGCTCCGTATTGGAAAATCACCAACCTGAATATTGATTCTAAAAACGGGAATTATGCTGAAGTTAATGTAAAAGATTCTCTTAAAGGACATATTCAGAATACAGCAAAGTTTTTATATTATAATGATCCTATCCGCGCTTTCAAAATTGATAAAACAACAAAGGTTGAAAATAAGACGCTATAATAGAAGCTGAAAGTTAGGAGAGCATGTAATTGTTTATAAAAAAGAATAGAAAATATATTTCTGAATAAAGTTGTAAAGAAATGTATACAGAAATGCAATAAAAGAATAATAAATATACGCTGCAAAAGTTGATATGGAGACAGCTGAAAGGCCTCCGACATCAGACTTCCAGCTTAAATAAGATACAAATATGACAACATTAGAAAAAGCGAAACTTTGGTTAAGTGAAACGTTTGATCAGGAAACGAGAGATGCTGTGAAATTATTAATTGATAGTAATTCTCCTGATCTGGAAGATTCTTTTTACAGGGAACTGGAATTTGGAACCGGAGGTATGAGAGGAATTATGGGGGTTGGAACGAATCGTTTAAATAAATACACTTTAGGTCAAGCTACACAAGGACTTGCGAACTATATGTTAAAGCAATTTCCCAATGAGGAAATTAAAGTAGCTATCGCTTATGACGTTCGTCATAATTCCAAAGAATTTGGAAAACTGGTAGCTGATGTTTTAACGGCTAATGGAATTAAGGTATTGCTTTTTAAAGATCACAGACCTACGCCGGAATTGTCTTTTACCGTTCGTGATAAAAAATGTAACGGGGGTATTGTACTTACGGCTTCTCACAATCCACCGGAATATAATGGATACAAAGTATACTGGAATGATGGAGCTCAAATTGTTCCGCCTCATGATGAAGCAATTATCAATGAGGTGTATTCTGTGAAATTTGATGAAATTAAATTTGACGGGAACGATGATCTTATTGAATGGATCGGGGCAGAGCAGGATGATGTTTATATTGATGCCTGTATTGAGAATTCCACGTATCAGAATGTTGGAAAAGAGAACCTGAATATTGTCTTTACATCCATTCACGGAACAACTTATACAACGGTTCCGAAGGCTTTGGAAAAAGCAGGATTCAAAAAAGTGGATCTTGTAAAAGAACAGATGATTCCTAGCGGAAACTTTACTACTGTAGCTTCCCCAAACCCTGAAGAGCCTGCTGCATTGGAAATGGCAATGGATCTTGCAAAAATTACCAATGCTGATATTGTGATTGGAACAGATCCGGATGGTGACAGATTGGGAATTGCAGTGAGAAACCTTGATGGAGAAATGCAACTGCTGAATGGTAATCAAACCAATACTATTCTTACGTATTATATTCTAAATGAATGGAGAAAACTGGATAAGATCACTGGAAAAGAGTTTATTGGTTCTACGATTGTTACGTCAGATATTTTCTTTGATATTGCCCAAAAATTTGGGGTTGCCTGTAAGGCAGGTCTTACCGGTTTTAAATGGATCGGAAAAATGATCCGTGAAGCTGAGGGAAAAGAAAAGTTTGTTTGCGGAGGAGAAGAAAGCTTTGGTTTTATGACCGGGGATTTTGTTCGTGATAAAGATTCTTGTGGAAGTATTCTTTTGGCGTGCGAAATTGCAGCATGGTGCAAAGCCAATGGCAGAACGATGTATCAATATATGATTGAGATATATCAGGAGACAGGAATGTACTATGAGGGATTGGTGAATCTTGTCAGAAAAGGTAAGGACGGAGCTGAAGAAATTCAGAACATGATGAAAAATTTCCGAGAAAACCCTCCAAAAGAAATCGCGGGGTCTTTGGTTGAAGATATTAAAGATTTTAAGGAACAAACCCATTTTATTGTTTCTAAAAATGAAAAACAGGTTATGAATGAGATTCCAAAATCCAATGTATTGATTTACTATACTCAGGATGGAACTAAAGTTTGTGTAAGACCTTCCGGAACAGAACCAAAGATCAAGTTTTATATTTCGGTAAAAGATATGATTACTTCCGAAGCTGATTTCAGAGATAAATTAAAATCTTTGGATGAGAAAATTGATCAGGTAAAAGCAGATCTTAAACTAGACTGAAAATGAAAGTTATAAATTTGGTTTATACATTTATAAATGAGAGTATTAGGAAAGAGCTCTCTAATTAAAAACAAAATTTATAACTTATACTTAATAACATATAACATTAGTCAAAAACAATAAATATTTAAATAAAGTGAAAGTTTCAAAATTAGCGGCGAACCTGATTGGTTCTGAAATTGTAAAAATTGGTAATGAAGTAAATGATTTAAAGGCAAAAGGAGCGGAGATAGCCAATCTTACTATTGGTGACCTGAATTCTAATATCTATCCGATACCTGCAAAGTTAAAGGAGGAGATTCAGAAAGCTTATCAGAATAATCTGACGAATTATCCGCCTGCAAACGGACTTTTATCTTTAAGAAATGAAGTTTCAAAAGATCTTAAATCAAGATGGAATCTGGAGTATTCAGCCAATGATATTTTAATTACTGCAGGATCTAGACCTTTGATTTATGCAGTGTATAAGACAATTGTGGATGAAGGTGATAAAGTTATTTATCCTATTCCTTCTTGGAATAATAATCACTATGCTTATCTTACTTCTGCAGATGCTATTGAGGTGAAGACAACCCCTGAAAATAACTTTTTACCTACTGCTGCTGATCTTAAACCTCACTTAAGTGGTGCTGTTTTATTAGCGCTTTGTTCGCCATTGAACCCAACAGGAACGATGTTTACAAAAGACCAGCTTTCTGAAATCTGCGAACTCATCATCGAAGAAAACAAAAAAAGAGGCGCTGATGAAAAGCCTTTATATCTGATGTATGACCAAATCTACTCGAATCTTACTTTTGATGCTAAACATTATGATCCCGTTTCTCTATTCCCTGAAATGAAAGACTATACGATTTATATTGATGGGATCTCAAAATGTCTTGCTGCAACAGGAGTGCGTGTAGGATGGGGGTTCGGGCCATCTCATATTATCGATAAAATGAAAGCTTTGCTTACACACGTAGGAGCTTGGGCACCTAAGCCGGAGCAGGAGGCAACAGCTAAATATTACCAGAACTCTGAAGATGTAAATACTTTTGTTGATGAATTTAAAGGAAAACTGGAAGAAAGCCTTAAAGTTCTTCATAAAGGAATCCAGGATTTAAAAGGCAAAGGATTAGCGGTAGAAAGCATTGAGCCTATGGGAGCCCTTTACCTTACGATCAAGTTGGATTATATCGGAAAAACGAAACCGGATGGGAACACTATAGAAAATTCATCTGATCTTGTTTTTTATCTAATCAATGAAGCGGGTGTAGCTTTAGTTCCTTTCTCTGCCTTCGGAGAAGAAAAATCTGAACCTTGGTTCCGTGCTTCTGTAGGAGGATTAGCAGTAAACGAAATTGAAGTAATGATGCCAAAATTAGAGCAGGCATTAAGCAATTTAAAATAAAATAAATACCCGCAATCAGTTGTTGTAATGAACTTTTGTTTCTGTTGAAAGTCTCATGAACCGGTTAGCTGATTGCGGGTATCAAAAAAACACAAAGTGAAAAAAATTAAATGGCTGTTATTACCCATATCAGTAATGGTATGGTCGCAGAAAAAAGACAGCACCATCGAAAAATCGTTAAAATCACAGAGCTATATTCTCAAAGACGGTTCTGTGCGAACCTATCATAAGCCTAAGCTTTTCGAATTTATTACCAGGGCTCCGAAAGATTTTATAGATACTAATAAGGACTTTGTTGCAAAGGATCATGCTTATTACTTAGGAGGTGCAATAGCAAGTACTTTGGTGCTTATTCCATTCGATCAGAAATTGATTGATAATTCAAGAGAGCTGGGTGAAAAATGGGGGATGAGTGCCGATAATAATTACAGTAAAATCGGAGGAGTTATAAAAATACCGAAAGATATCGGCTCAGGCTTATATCTCATCGGTAATGGCTCTACAGTTGTATTGTTAGGGATAGGTTTTGCGACGTATGGTTGGATAAAAGATGACTACAGGGCTCAGGCAACCGCCAGTGGTTTAATGGAAAGTTTATTGCTTTCCGGTGTTTTTTCACAAACAATAAAAAGGATTACAGGCAGGGAAAGTCCTTTTATAGCAATAGAAAATGGTAATTCCGGAGGACACTGGACTCCTTTTCCAAGCTTTGCAGCTTTTGCTAAAAACACATCAAGTTATGATGCGATGCCATCGGGACATTTAACAACATTTATGTCGGCTATTACAGTGATTGCAGATAATTATCCTGACGCAGTATGGATTAAACCAGTAGGATATACATTGGCAGGAGCGATGGCTTTTCAGATGATGCAAAGCCAGGTTCACTGGGCATCGGATTATCCTTTAGCCTTGCTCATGGGATATTTTATAGGGAAAACCATTTCGAAAAACAGATATACAGTTTCAGGAGCAAGTACAGGAAAAGTAAAATATAAATTGAATTTTATTGCTTCTACGAATCTAGGCTATAATATGGTGGGAGTAAACGTTTCTTTTTAAGAAGAAGTCCATATTTTGCTTATATTTAAAAAAAATTAAATAATAAGAATCGTTCAATGAAGATCATAGCAGTTATTCCCGCCCGTTACGAAGCAAGCCGGTTTCCCGGAAAATTAATGCAGATTTTAGGTGGTAAAACAGTAATTACGACCACCTATCAGAATGTTCTGGAAACGGGTTTATTTGATGAAGTTTTTGTAGCGTGTGATTCTGAGATTATTTATAATGAGATTATTAATAATGGAGGAAAGGCCGTAATGACCGGGCAGCATGAAACAGGAAGTGACCGTATTGCGGAGGCAGTTCAGCATATAGATTGTGATATTGTGATCAATGTGCAGGGTGATGAGCCTTTTTTAAAGACAGAACCTCTAAAACAGCTGATTGAAGTTTTTAAAGAAGACCAGAATCAGGAAATTTCATTAGCTTCCCTGAAGATAAAGCTGACTGAAAAGGAGGAAATTGAAAACCCAAATAATGTGAAAGTTATTACCGATAATAATGGTTTTGCATTATACTTTAGCCGCTCAGTTATTCCTTACCACAGGGAGATCTCGTATGCTGTAGATTATTTCAAGCACATTGGAGTATATGCATTCAGGAAGCATGCACTGCTGCAGTTTTCTAAACTGGAAATGAAACCTTTAGAAATTTCGGAAAAAATAGAATGTATCCGTTACCTGGAATATGGGATGAAAATTAAATTAATAGAGACCAACTTTATTGGAGTTGGAATTGATACACCTGAGGATTTGGAAAAAGCAAGAAAATTGATCAACTAAATTGCCAACAGGCAAAAAGGAAGAAGGGCTGAATTACTAAATAGCAAATTTGTAAAATTGTTAAATGAGCACGATTTTACATTTTCACAAATTTGCTTTCTTACAAATTCGCCTTATATTTGAATTATAAATTGAATTAATGAAGAAATTACTTTTAGTATTCGTACTGATTTATTCACAAATTACTTTTGCACAGACCGCTAAGGAAATTATCGATAAAAATATTGAACTATCAGGTGGACTGACAAATTGGAAGCTGTTAAATTCAGTATTACTTCAAGGGAAAGTAATTTTGGGGATCAAAGATGAATATCCGATAAAAATTTATCAGCAACGCCCGAATCTCACTAAAACAGTTCTTACCATTAATAATAAAGAAACTGCGATTGAAGGCTATGACGGAAGTAAAGGATATGCTATGAACTATGCCACAAATAAAGTTCAGGAATATCCGAATTATATTCCCGAAAGTTTTGATAATGATTTCATTGACTGGGAGAATAAAGGTTTTGAAGCTAAATATCTGGGAAAAGAGAAAGTGGGAGATATTTATTGCCATAAAGTAGAATTAACAAAAAATGTCAATAAAAATTTCTATTATTTTGATACCAATACCTATATGCTTCTTAAGGAAATAAAAAAAGATGAAACATTAACGTATTCGGAGTATAGAAAAGTGGGAAATCTATTAATGCCTTTCAGAATTGAATCTTCAAGCCCTAAAAAAGATGGGGATTTTGTAATGCAGATCAATAAAATAGACATCAACAAAGTTTTTCCTGCCAATATCTTTAAATTTTAATAGTCTATATAAATAACGCAGTGAAAACTGCCACTAATCATATTACTCATGAAAAAGATCTTCTTATTGCTACTTTCTTTTGTAGCGTTCTTACAGAGTTGTACCAACCAAAAAAGTGAAATTTCTAAAGCTAAAACCAATGAACTTATGGGAAAAACAATATATGATTTCAAAGTAGAAAGCCTTGATGGCAAAGAGATCAATTTTGCAGACTTTAAAGGGAAAAAGATCCTGATTGTAAATACGGCTTCGGAATGTGGATTTACCCCACAATATGCGGATCTGGAAAAAGTTTATGAAGAATATAAAGATAAATTGGTAGTAGTGGGTTTTCCTGCCAACAACTTTGGAGGTCAGGAACCGGGAACCAATACCGAGATCGGTGCGTTTTGCCAGAAAAATTATGGGGTAACTTTTCCATTGGCTGCTAAAGTTTCTGTAAAAGGGGATGATACAGCACCTATTTTTAAATATCTGACAGAAAAAGAACTAAACGGAGTTAAGAATACTACGATCCTTTGGAACTTCACTAAATTCCTGATCGATGAAAACGGTAAATTAGTAGATAGCTTTGTAAGCACTACGAAGCCAACTGATCAGGCGATTACAAAATATTTTAAGTAAACAAAAAAAAGTATATTTTTACAAAGTGGGTGTTTTCACCCACTTTTTTTATATGGTTAAATAAATAAAAACGTAACTCATGAAAAAGATCATTTTTGCGCTTTGCATTCTAATTTCTTTTATATTAGGATTTGCTTTTAAATCTGCTACTGATGGCAGTGAGGACCGTCTTAAAAGAGTAACAGGGATTGGTGGAATTTTTTTTAAATGTAAAGATCCTAAGAAAATGAGAGAATGGTATAGCGATCACCTGGGGCTTCACACCAATGAATATGGAGCGGTATTTGAGTGGTACCAGGGGACTGATAACTCTAAAAAAGGATTTAGCCAGTGGAGTCCTTTCAGTGAAAAAACAAAATATTTTCAACCGTCAGAAAAAGACTTCATGATCAATTATAGGGTAGAACATCTTGATAAACTGGTTGAAGAGTTAAAAAAAGAAAATGTAACCATCGTGGATAAGATCGAAAGTTATGAATATGGAAAGTTTGTACACATCATGGATATAGAAGGAAACAAAATCGAACTCTGGGAGCCTAATGATGTTGAATATGAAAAATTAGGGAAAAGTATGAACAGTAAAACGACGAAGTAAAAGTCTGAGCTTCGGCTCAGACCAAAAAATATAAGTTTATCACCTCAAATTATTATCTTCCTCTAACCTCTAACCTCTAACCTCTAACCTCTAACCTCTAACTTCTAATCTCTAATTTCTAACCTTTCATTCATTCGTTTTCTCCGCAAAACAAAATATATTTCCCAGTTTTATACTGGAATACCCATAGCTTTTGATTTTAGAAGAATTGATCATGGCTTTGGCTAAAATATGAGTTGGCAATGGCTTCTGGCTTTCCAAAAGTCCGATTTTGTTGGCAAATTTTATAATTCGGCTTCCGAGAACTTCTCCCGTTCTGTCGGAATCCTTTCTTTCCAGCATGCCAGGTTTAAAGATGGTTATTTTATTAAAATGCAGTTGCTTAACAGCTTCTTCAAGTTCGCCTTTCATTTTGGAGTAGAAAATTTTGGATTTAGGATTTGCCCCGTATGCAGAAACAAGAATGTAGTCATCCACATTGTTTTCCTTCGCAGCTTTTGCAAATTCATACTGATAGCCGAAATCTACTTTTCTCTGGGCTTCTTTACTTCCAGCTGTTTTCAAAGTGGTTCCCAGGCACGAAAAAGCAACATCACCTTTTACTGCTTTTTTCCATTCTTCCGGTGCATCAAAGTTTACGATGTGAACGTTTAATTTATCACTCCTGATATTAAGAGGTTTTCTGACAAATACATCAACTTCATCGAATTCCTTATCGTTAAGTAATTGATTGACTAAATCTTTACCGGTAGCACCTGTAGCGCCAATTACCAAAGCTTTCATAATAAATGTGATTAGTGATGATGTTGTGAACTTTTCTTTCCTACCTAAATTTACTAAATTTGAAATTAATAATAAAGATTAAAAGATTAAAAGATTAAAAGATTAAAAGATTAAAAGATTAAAAGATTAAAAGATTAAAAGATTAAAAGATTAAAAGATTAAAAGATTAAAAGATTAAAAGATTAAAAGATTAAAAGAACTTGATAAACACTAATTTTGCACTTTCAACTATCAACTATCAACTATTAAACTCTCATTTTCATCTTTTAACTAATAACCCATTAAAACAATCAGCTATTAAAAATGGATGCCAACGAAATATTGGATTACTGTCTTGCAAAAAAAGGAGTCACCGAAACTTTTCCTTTTGACAATGAAACGCTTGTGATGAAAGTAGGAACGAAAATGTTTTTATTAATGGGACTGGAAAGACAGCCTTTAGCAATCAACGTAAAGACCGATCCTGAATGGAGTGCCGAACTTCGGGAGCAATATCCACAGATCACCGGTGCTTATCACATGAATAAGACCCATTGGAATTCAGTTTCTTTGGATGGTTTAAAAAGAGATCTTATTTTTAAAATGATTGATCACTCCTATGATCTTGTTTTCTCTTCATTAACGAAAAAATATCAAAATACCATTAATAATTTATAAACTAACTATGAGGAAAGTACTAATTTCCGCTATCTACTTTTTATCAGTCAGTGCCTTTGCACAAACTCAGGAAGAGACTAAAACATGGAATCTTTTATTGAATAATAAAAGAGAGGAGGCCAGAAATTTTTATGATAAAAATTTAAAAGACAAAAAGCTAAATGGTTTTGAATCTTTATTTTTAGATGCTTTAATAGATGAGGAATTGGGGGAAATGTCTTTTGATGAAACATTTATTAAAAATTTCGTTAATTTCAAACTGGATGAAGCCTATTTGTATCCTATTTTCAAAAGAAGATTTGTATTGGGAGATAATGAAAGATCAGGATTGGACGATAATTCTTATAAGAAAATAGATTTTTTAGCTCAAAATGAAACCTATGCAAATACAGTTACTATTTTAGAATATAAAGCGACCCTGGACAGGATAAGAAATAACTACAAATCCGCCGATGAAGCTTTAGCAAGAATAGGCAGGATCGATAAATGGCAGTATGCAGGTGTTTTTGAAAATCTTAACGGAAGCGGTTTGTACAACGAATATGATCCGGAATCTTATGCGAAAAATGATAAACTTTTCAATGCTAATAGCTTTGGAAATGTAGGGTGGTATAATAAGAAACTTCCATCAAATGATGGATTTGAGTTTTTTATTAACGAAATAGAGTATGGAAGAGGAATTATGTATGCCCAAAGTTTTGTAGAAAATCCTACAGAAAGGAAAATTTTGCTTGAAGTAGATACAAACACTGAATTCAGACTGTTTTTAAATGATTCTGAAATACTATCAAGTACAAATGACGGATATACAAACCTAGGAGCACATCTGGTAGAAGTAAATCTACCTAAAGGAATGAATAGAATTATGTTAAAATTTGACATGAAGAACTCTAAGAATGCCTTTATGGTGGTGCCTTTTGATCTGAATTTTAATAAAATTTCTGACCTTAAATATTTTGATACTTTTAAGGATTATCAGAAAACCCCACTTAATCAGTTACAAGCTAAAGAAGTTCCTTTGAAATTTGAAAAAGCTTTAAAAGAAAAGCTTAGACAAACTCCAAATAGTTTTTTTTATAAATATTTATTAGCCTCAGCCTATCTTAGTAATTTTCAAAATGAACAAGCGAAAGAGTTGATTGATGAATTGTTGAAATCTTACCCTAAGTCTTCTCTTATTCAATCTCTGTTTACAATCTATTATACGAATGTAGAAGATGATAAAAAAGTCAATGAAGTTTTTAAAAATATTGAGCTAAATGATCCTGAATACTATATAGTACCGATGATCAAAATGGTAGAAAGCGAAAAGTTTGAGAGTATGTCTATCGAGGAACTTGAAAAGTACAGGAACATTTTATATAAAACAAAAGCAAAACCATTAGGCGAATTTTTTGATGTTGTAATTGCAATGAGAAATCGTGATGTTGTTAAAGCAAAAATGCATATTGCAAACCTTAAAAAATATTTTGCCAATAATGAGAAGTTTTTTACAGTTTTTACAACATTAGAAGATTTTGATAAAAAGGATCAAAGCTCGACCATTAAAAAACTTGAAGAAGTATATGAAAAGAAGAATAGTAATGATGTAATGTCAACTTTATATTCTTACTATGAAAAAGCAAATAGGGTAGAAGATCAGAAGAAAATTTTAAAGAAATATATTGAACTGTATCCTACGGTAAATTCTTTCAGATCACAATATTTAGGCATTTTAGACGGAGATTACCAGAATCCTGAATATGCTACTGAATTAGAAAATGCTTTAGAAAACTTTCCTTATTCTTATTCAATCTTAGCTACAAAAGCAGATTATTTGGCAAAATTAAATAAAAAACAGGACGCTATAAAATTTGCAAAACTTTCCCTTTCTCATAATACGCAAAATGAACAAATGCATAAGTTGTTAAGGGATCTTGATAAAACCCAGGATGAAATTACACAAGTATCTAAAAAGGAATTGTACCAACTTATCAGTGAACGCAGAAATAAGGGGATAAAAGGAAAAAAGGGAGTTACAACACTTTTGGATGAGTACATTGTAAATGTATTTGCAGAAGGGGGACTCAAAAAAAGAAGTACATATGTTTATGAAATTACTTCAGAAAAGGGAATTGAAGAATTGAAAGAGTATTATGTTGATTATGATGATGATGTAATAAAATCTGAAATTATTAAGCAAAATGGAAGTATAATTCCGGGAGAAAAATCCGCAGATGAGATTGTATTTACAAATTTATCAGTAGGAGACGTAATTCTTATTCAAAAAGAAAGCTTGGAAAGAAATGGAGGACGATTCTCTAAAGATTTTAACCTAAGTTCTTATTTTGATTCTGAATACCCTGTGGTAGAATCTATTTTTACTGTTATTACTCCTGAAAGTCTAAATTATCAGGTAAAAAGCAATAATAAAGAAGTAACGTCTACGAAGAAGAAAATTGGGGATAAATTATTCCAGACATGGAAATTAGATAATCTTCCCGAAGTAGATCTGGAAGAGTATTATGGTCCAAGTTTCTATGATTCGACTATTTCGGTAACAGTGAATTCAATTAAAACATGGCAGGAAATAGCCAAATGGTATGCTGATCTGATCCAAAAAAGTGTTGTTTCAGACAAAGTTGTTGAGAGATCTTTTAAAGAAATTTTTCCTGCAGGAACTTCAGGAATGAATGATATGGTAAAGGCTGAGAAAATCTATAACTATATTGAAAAAAACATAAGTTATAGTTCAGTCGACTTCCGTCAAAGTGGGTATATCCCTCAAAAACCATCTAAAACACTTTCTACTAAATTAGGAGATTGTAAAGATCTTTCTACTTTGTTTTTGATTTTAGGAAATCAGGCAGGATTGAAGTCAAACCTTGTATTGGTTCAAACTAATGACAACTCCTCTCAGCGTCTCTTATTGCCCAATCTTAGTTTTAATCACTGTATAGTAAAAGTTAATCTTGACGGAAAAGAAACTTTTCTCGAAATGACAGGAAAATATTTACCTTTTAACTCTGCAGTTAAACTTAATTATAATGCAAAAGCTCTTGTTATTGATAAATCGAATACATCCACAGATCTGATCAGTTTATCGAGCGATAATAATGTTAAAAGTGTTTTTAGAACAGTTAGTGACGTTACCATTAATGGAGACAATCAGAACTTTTCTACAAAACAGTATGTATTGGGAGAAACGAAAAGTTATTTTAATGAATTTTTTCAAGATGATCAAACAGATGATTACAGGAAGAAAAGTATGGAGGAACAATACGGTTCTGTGCTTGATAAGATCATTAATGTAACAACTGTGAAGTTGATTGATGGAAAAGACCTAACATCAAAACCTCTTAGTTTTGAAGTACAATTTAGTATTAATGATAAACCTCAGTCTGTGGGAAGTTTAAAGATTATGAAGATTCCTTTTGTGACAAAACCATTTACAAAGGAAGTTGTAGCAACAGAAAACAGAAATACAGATATTCAATATACCAAATATGAAAAACATAACGAATATGTAGAAGAAGTGTATCTCAATATTCCGGAAAGTATGAAGTTCATTGAAATTCCGGAAAATAAAACACTGACTTATAATAATTTTAAGTATTCGATTAATTATGAATTACAAAAAAATAACAAATTGAAAATTACCCGGACAGCCAATACACCTTGGGATAATATTAAAAAAGAACAGTATCCGGAATTTAAAAAATTTGTTGAAGATTCAGTAAATACGGAAAATCAAATTTTAGGATATAAATAAATCAAAAAGAAAGCTTACAAATTTTGTAAGCTTTTATTATTTTTTAAAATCAAATTCTTCAGTAAGTCTTTTATCTTCATCCAATCTTTCGATCAATTTTTCAAGACCTTCGAATTTGATTTCATCATGAAGAAAATCCCTGAATTTTACAGTGATCTCCTGATCGTAGATGTCCTCGTTGAAATTTAGGATATACACTTCAACCGTTAGTGCGTCGCCGTTTACAGTAGGATTGGTTCCTATACTGAGCATTCCTTTATATGGCTGTCCTTTAATATAAACTTCAACAATATATGCTCCTTTTTTAGGCAATAACTTAATAGATTCGGTACTGATATTAGCGGTAGGATAGCCAATAGTTCTTCCTATTTTCTTACCATGAACTACTTTTCCTGAAACAGAGTAGGAGTAGCCAAGCATTTCATTAGCTTCTACAATATTTCCCGCTAAGAGAGCATTTCTGATTTTGGTAGAACTGATATTATTTTCGTGGATATTGATGGCTTCCATTTGTTCCACTTCAAAATCCAATTCTTTAGACAGTTTTTGGAGAAGTTCAAAATTTCCGCTTTTATTTTTTCCAAAAGAGTGGTCGTATCCTATAATAAGGTATTTTACATTCAATTTATCTATAAGGATCTGGCGAACAAAATCTTCTCCTGTAAGATTTCTGAATTCTTCATCAAATTCTTTTAAAAACAAATTATTGATCCCATATTTATCAACCAACAATTTTTTTTCTTCCAGGGTATTTAAAAGTTTTAAATCTTCATTGGGATTAAAAACAAATCTTGGATGTGGCCAAAAAGTAAGGATCGCAGTTTCCAACTGGTTTTCTGCCCCTATTTTTTTTAGTTCATCAATAATGCATTTATGTCCCAAATGTACCCCGTCGAACATTCCTAAAGACAGTGCTAAAGGCTTTTGCGCGGAATAGTCATTAAAATTCTTGAAAACTTTCAAAACGGAAAAAATTTGACTGCAAATATAAAACCTTTAAAATTATCTATTATTATATAGTAAGAGTTATTTTCAATGAACAATTTCGATAATTTGCTGTCTGAGAATTGTTGTCAATTTTAATTTTTGTGAATGAATAACAGTATAAATTATCAATTATTAAATTTTAATCAGTCTGTTTGAGATTTTTAACAGTGAATTTTGTACCTGAATTTTGATTTCCGATTCTGTTCATCTGATCAGAAAAGCATGATAAAAATCTTTTTTTTACCAATTGTGGGTTTATGAAGAATCATTATATTTGCACCAAGAAAAAATTTAGCAATGGCAAACCAAATTAAAGGAAAAATTTCTCAAATTATTGGTCCGGTAATCGACGTAGTTTTTAATAATGTGGAAGCAGTTCCAAGTATTTATGACGCGTTAGAAATTACTAAAGGAAACGGTGAAAAAGTAGTCTTAGAAGTAGAACAACATATTGGTGAAGATACGGTAAGATGTATCGCAATGGATGCTACAGATGGTCTTACAAGAGGTCAGGAAGTAATCGGATATGGAAATCCTATTACAATGCCGATTGGTGAGGCTGTAAACGGAAGACTATTCAACGTTGTTGGTGATGCTATCGACGGGCTTCAGAATATCTCTAAAGAAAATGGATTACCTATCCACAGAGAAGCTCCGAAATTTGATCAGTTGTCAACTTCTGCAGAAGTTTTATTTACAGGTATTAAAGTAATCGACTTAGTTGAGCCTTATGCAAAAGGAGGTAAAATTGGATTGTTCGGTGGTGCCGGTGTTGGTAAAACAGTATTGATCCAGGAGTTGATTAATAATATTGCAAAAGGACACGGAGGTCTTTCAGTTTTTGCCGGAGTAGGTGAAAGAACGAGAGAAGGAAATGACCTTTTGAGAGAGATGTTGGAATCAGGAATTATCAAATATGGTGATGATTTCATGCACTCTATGGAAAATGGTGGTTGGGATCTTTCTAAAGTAGATTTAGAAGCGATGAAAGATTCAAAAGCTGCATTCGTTTTCGGACAGATGAACGAGCCACCAGGTGCAAGAGCGAGAGTAGCCCTTTCTGGTCTTACATTAGCTGAGTACTATAGAGATGGAGGAGAAAGCGGACAAGGTAGAGACGTTCTATTCTTCGTAGATAATATCTTCCGTTTTACACAAGCTGGTTCAGAGGTATCTGCACTTCTTGGACGTATGCCATCTGCGGTAGGTTACCAGCCAACGCTTGCTTCTGAGATGGGAGCGATGCAGGAAAGAATTACATCTACTAAAAACGGATCTATTACTTCAGTACAGGCAGTATATGTACCTGCGGATGACTTAACTGACCCGGCTCCTGCAACTACATTTGCTCACTTGGATGCAACTACAGTACTAGATAGAAAAATTGCTTCTTTAGGTATCTATCCTGCGGTAGATCCATTGGCTTCTACTTCAAGAATCCTTGCACCGGAAGTTATCGGAGAAGAACATTATAACTGTGCTCAGAGAGTAAAAGAAATTCTTCAGAGATACAAAGCTCTTCAGGATATCATTGCGATCCTTGGTATGGAAGAACTTTCTGAAGAAGATAAATCTGTTGTTTACCGTGCAAGAAAAGTTCAGAGATTCTTGTCTCAGCCTTTCCACGTTGCTGAACAGTTTACAGGTATCCCTGGTTCATTGGTAGATATTAAAGACACCATCAAAGGATTCAACATGATTATGGATGGAGAACTTGATCATTTACCAGAAGCCGCTTTCAACTTGAAGGGGACTATTGAAGAAGCTATCGCAGCAGGACAAAAAATGTTAGCTGATAACGCTTAATAAGTTAGACATGAGATATCAGATACTAGACATGAGACTTTAAAGGTTGTCTGAAATCTGAGATCTGAAATCTTTTAATCTAAATTAAAATGAATATAAAAATTTTAACACCAGAATACGTAGTTTTTGAAGGCGAGGTAAACTCTGTTTTACTTCCGGGAAAAAATGGTGAATTTCACATCATGAAAAACCACGCAGGAATCGTTTCTTCATTAATTAATGGTAAAGTAAAGCTGTTTGTGAATTCTGTCGATGAAGCTTATGCCAAGAACCTTACCAGAGAGAATGAAAAAGATTCTGTTTTTTCTTATTCTATCAAAAGCGGTGTTGTAGAATTTAATCATAATAAAGGAATTATCCTTTGTGAGTAATTAAATGAAAAGCTAAATATATTTTCAAGAAAGTGTAACTTTGGTTACACTTTTTTTTATGTAATGTAAATCTGATTTTATGAGGAGTATGATCATGTTGTTTATGATGATGGGAATTGTATTAAACGCCCAGAATTTTAAAACCAAAAGGGGTATTATAAGTCTTGATGGAGTACATGTTGCTAAAATTTCAAATAAATCAAGTGAGTACACTTTTATGGACCTGAAGGAGACGCCTATTTATACAATAGAATTTGTTGATAAAAGCGTCGTGGATTCTGTAAGAGACAGTTACATAAAATTGAACAGGGTATACAACAGGGATAAGACCATTGAGTTGGATTACAGCTCTCCTTCAGCCTTTTCCGGTGAAGAAAGATCTGCAGTATATACTTGTATAAAAGACCTCAAGATCATTGATAACAAAGGCATTAATGTTAAGAATTTAGATGAGCTTTTTCAAAATACACCCAAAAGAAAGCTTGATACTAAAACCAAGGATGCTTATTCCATACGGAGTAAAATTGACAAGATGAAAATTGAAGTCAACAATGTAGGGGAAATTCTCAGCAATGGTGTCCCGGTCGGATATTTTACGAATTTGCCGGTAAGCTTCGGATCTGATGATAAGATTGCCGAGAAAACATTTGTAGATATTGAAATCTATGATGCTAAGAGCAAATATATTGGCAAATACATTACCACTACCAAGCAGATCAAAACAGCTGGTGGAAAAAGTTTTACATTGTACAGGGAAATGTCCGGAAGGGCTTCAATTTTAAAATTTCCGACCTATAAAGCTATTGCAGAACGGATGGCAATTTTAGATCCGAATTTTATTAAAATTCAGGAAAAGGTTGTTGTAGGACAGGTCGTAAAAGATCGTGTAGAGAAATAAAAGTTTAGTGTTTAATAATTTAATTGTCTATGGAATGCCGGGTTTGATTCATTTATAAAAATCAATCAAAATTTGGATCAGCTAAAGATCCCGGTAGACTTCTCAATTAGAAACTACAAACTTAAAATGACACCATTATCTTTAAGTTGCTGTATAGGTTTTGAAAACCAGAACAGTTCAAAATCCTCGAAGTTCTCTTCAAACTGAATTTTAAGCTGTTGCAGGGTTGTCTTTTTTGCATTTTCAATGGCGTTTTCCGCAAGCACTTTCATGAGCCATTCTGCTTTTGGCTGCTCCAGATCTATTTTTACGATATTTGTTTTTAAATGGAATGTCAGTTGCGTATATGCCCACGAATTTTGTTTCTTTGTTTTTATGTAATTCTCGGCAACAACATTTCTGTCCATAAAAATAACCTTTGAGTTTCCTTTAAAAACAAAATGATCTTCTTCTAAAAGGCAATCGTGGATATAATCGGGGTGAATGGTTGTTTTGGGAATTTTAAAATCAAACCAATCCTGTAATGGGATATCAAAATTGATTCCGTGCATATAATTGAAAAGCGATTTTTTTAATCCGAAACTGAATTTACTATGGTCAATTCCTGTTTTATCTGTAAAATCAATATCGTTATTGGCAAATAAAATTTCCTGTTTAATAGGAGTAACGCCAAATTCTTCAGGATGTAAACCCACAGGAGAATGAGCCGTCATGGCAAACTGATGCCAGAATCCACTTTGCAGAATTCCCATTTCAAAGAGCTGCCGTACCATTTCCAGTGAATCAATTGTTTCCTGTACAGTTTGGGTAGGGTAGCCGTACATAAGGTAGGCATGGATCATTATACCGGCTTCAGTGAAATTTCTTGTAACCTGAGCCACCTGATCAACGGAAATCCCTTTATCAATCAATTTTAAAAGACGGTCACTGGCTACTTCCAGTCCTCCTGAAACAGCAACACAACCCGAAAGCTTCAGTAAAAAACAAAGATCTCGGGTAAAACTCTTTTCAAAACGGATATTGGTCCACCAGGTCACCACGAGATTCCTGCGCAAAATTTCCAGCGCAACTTCTCTCATTAAAGCAGGTGGGGCAGCTTCATCCACAAAATGAAAACCGGTTTCTCCAGTTTCTTTAATAAGCTCCTCCATCCTGTCGACCAGGATTTTTGCAGAAACAGGTTCGTAGATTCTTATGTAATCCAGCGAAATATCACAAAAAGTACATTTTCCCCAATAGCATCCATGAGCCATTGTAAGCTTGTTCCATCTTCCGTCGCTCCACAGACTGTGCATTGGGTTGGCAATTTCAATGACTGAAATATATTGATCGAGTAAAAGATCTTTATATTCCGGTGTTCCGACCTGTGCCTGTTTATAGTCGTGTCGTTTAGAGTTATTCTTATAAGTTACCGTATGGTTCTCAATGAGGAAAGTTCTTTTAAATTCGGCTTCTTCAGTTGGGTTATTTAGATGGTTATAAAGAAGCTCAATTGGGAGTTCGCCATCATCTAAAGTAATAAAATCGAAGAATTCGAAAACCCTGGGATCTTTTATTTCTCTTAATTCCGTGTTTGGAAAGCCACCACCCATCGCTGTTTTAATGTTTGGGAAATTTTTCTTGATGTATTGGGCACATCGAAAAGCGGAGTACAAATTCCCCGGAAAGGGGATAGAGAAACAGACAAGTTTGGGTTGTACGGTCTGTAGCTTTTCCGCTAAAATTTCTAATGTGATATCATCAATAAATGTTTGCCGGTCTGATAATTTGGAATATAGCTCGTCAAAAGAATTGGCACTTTTCCCCAGGCGTTCTGCATACCGGCTGAAACCAAAATCGGAATCTATATTTTCAACAATATAATCAGATAGATCCTCCAAATACAATGTGGCCAAGTGTTTTGCTTTATCCTGAAGCCCCATGTTTCCGAAAGCAAATTCCATATCATCCAGCTGATTGAACCGGGAAGCTTCCGGTAAAAAATTCATGCTACAGATCTGGCGGGCCAAAGTGGCATTTTTACCTTGCAGGAAATGAATGACCTGATCAATGGTTTTTATATATTCATCCCTTAGAGCGAAAATCCTTTGGGTATTTTCTGACAACTTTTCAAGATCAATTTTCCTGGAAAAAATGTTCTGAAGACCCTCTTTTGAAAAAAGTTCCAAAATAACTTCAATCCCCAAATCGATCTGATAGCTGGTAATATTTTTGGTATTTAAAAAACCTTTAATATAAGCCGTGGCAGGATAAGGAGTATTAAGTTGGGTAAAAGGCGGAGTAATCAGAAGAAGATCTTTCAATAGGAATTTTTTTGCAAAATTATCACATCTATATCATACAAAAAAATTAATGGCCTGTAAAAGATGAATTGAACTTATTTTTGTAAGCCGAATTTAGCAATGGTAGAATTTATTTTCTTTATCCATTCATTAGGTTTGGTAGAATAACCTGTGGAAGCAATAGCTTTAACCCAATCGTTACTGTTGTTATTATCTTTTAACCGGGTATAAATTTTCTTTTTGGAAAGCATACGGCAAAAAGCTTCATAGCTTTCGCGAACGGTACTAAAGCTTTTAAATTTAGAATTATTCACATCGTTCTTTCCCAAAATACCAAAGTGATTATTAAGGGTTTTGCTAGCCTTGCTGGTTCCGGCTCCAGACTCCACAATAGCTATCGCGAGTATGATCGAGCTTGGAATCCCGTATTGTTTTGAGAGATCTGCTGCAATATCTTTATGGTTATCTATATAAGAATGCTGGGCATTAGCTGTTGTAAAGAAAAGCGTAAGAAACAGGCCGATAATTGCTGTTTTAATATTTCTGGAATTTCTAATATACATCTATTTTGATATCAATCTATTACATAAAATAATGACTTTTAAAAAATTAAAAGACAGATATTTACCACTCATTCAGAAGTGGATTATAGATAAAAAGGCCATTGTATTTCAAATGGCCTTTTGTATTGTTTTAAATTTCTTTAAACTGAACGTTGTTCTCCTTCAGATAATTATCAGCTTGCTCCTTATAATGACCACCCACCAGTTTATCGTGAATAGCTTCAAAGGCAGCTAATGTTTCATTGATCTCAGCATCTGTATGAGACGCCGTTGGAATCAATCTTAGTAATATCATTCCTTTAGGAATTACCGGGTAAACAACTACAGATGTGAAAATTCCGTAAATTTCTCTTAAATCTTTAACCAAAAGAGTTGCTTCTACCGGTGTTCCCTGCATCATTACTGGCGTTACACAAGTATTACTGTCTCCAATGTTGAAACCTCTTTCTTTAAGACCGTTTTGCAGTTTATAGGTATTTTCCCAAAGTTTAGCTTTAATTTCAGGTCTTGTTCTTAAAAGCTCTAATCTTTTAAGCCCTCCGATAACCATTGGCATCGTCAGGGATTTTGCAAAGATTTGTGATCTTAAGTTGAATTTTAAGTATCGGATGATTTCTTTATCTCCGGCAATGAAAGCTCCGAAACCGGCCATTGACTTAGCGAAAGTAGAGAAATATACATCGATTTTATCCTGACATCCTTGTTCTTCACCAGCTCCGGCTCCTGTTTTTCCAAGAGTTCCGAATCCATGAGCGTCATCTACAAGAAGTCTGAAGTTATATTTTGATTTCAGGTCACAGATTTCCTTAAGCTTCCCCTGCTGACCTCTCATTCCGAAAACCCCTTCTGTAATTACCAGAATACCACCACCGGTTTCTTCAGCTACTTTTGTTGCTCTCTGAAGGTTTTTTTCAAGACTTTCGATATCATTGTGTCTATAGGTAAATCTTTTTCCGGAGTGAAGTCTTACCCCATCTACGATACATGCATGTGAATCTACATCATATACGATTACATCATTTCTGCTAACCAAAGCGTCAATGGTAGAAACCATTCCCTGGTAACCGAAATTTAATAAATAAGCAGATTCTTTCTGAACAAAATCAGCAAGCTCCCTTTCCAGTTGTAAATGCTGTTCTGTTTCCCCGGACATTGCTCTTGCTCCCATTGGATAAAACATCCCGTATTCAGCAGCGGCTTTTGCATCGGCTTCCAAAACTTCAGGATGATTACATAATCCTAAATAATCGTTAGCACTCCAGAAAATGACTTCTCTTCCCTGAAACTGCATTCTAGGTCCGATTGGCCCTTCAAGTCTCGGGAAAATAAAATAGCCTTCTCCATAATCTGCAAATTGTCCAAGAGGTCCTGGATTTTCTTTTATTCTTTCAAAAATATCCAACATTTTATAAGTGATTTTATTTAATTAAAAAAAGCCTTTTGTGATCTACAAAAAAGGCTTGATTTGTATGGTAATTATTTCTATTTGATGAATTCTGTCTTGAAAACTTCATCGTAGTTGTGAACACAATTGTTTACAAAACCTTGTTCCGCCATCCATTTGTCGCTGTATACCTTGGTAATGTATCTTGATCCATGATCAGGATAAATTAATACAACCAGGTCATCTTTTGAAAATTCGTTAGATTGGGCATATTGTATAAGCGCCTGGGTAACAGCTCCGGTCGTATAACCTCCCATGATCGCCTCTTTCAGAGCTATTTCACGGGTTCTGTAGGCAGACATTTCATCATTCACTCTTACAAACTGGTCGACTTTATCAAAAAGTAAGGCGGCAGGAATAAGATTTTTTCCCATTCCTTCAATCTGATAGGGGTGAACATCTTCTTTATGGATTTCTCCGGTTTCATGATAACTTTTCAGAATAGATCCGTCTGCATCTACTCCTATTATTTTGATATTCGGATTCTTTTCCTTTAAAAATTTTGCTGACCCGGATAAAGTTCCCCCGGTTCCTGTACATGCAAAAAGATGTGTGATTTTTCCTTCTGTCTGCTCCCATATTTCCGGTCCGGTAGTCTGGTAATGGGCATCAATATTCAACTCATTAAAGTATTGGTTGATATAAACAGAATTAGGTGTTTCAGAAGCCACTCTTTTGGCAACCTCATAATAGGATCGGGGATCATTCGCAGGTACGTTAGCAGGGCAAACATACACTACCGCTCCAAGAGCTTTAAGATAGGCAATCTTTTCAGGTTTTGTTTTGTCACTTACAGCAAGAATGCATTTATACCCTTTGATAATGCAAACCATTGCAAGAGAGAATCCTGTATTCCCTGAGGTGGTCTCTACAATTACAGAATCTTCTTTTAATAAACCTTTTTTCTCAGCGTTTTCTATAATGTGAAGTGCGATTCTATCTTTAGTGGAATGTCCAGGATTATATGATTCTAACTTGGCATAAACAGTTGCAGGAATATCTTTCGTTACAGTATTTAGCTTCACCATAGGAGTGTTTCCTATTAGGCCAAGGATATTATCGTAAACATTACTCATTATTTGCTATTTTTCAATAAAAATCTGAGGGCAAAAATACAAAAAAATAAATAATTTCTAAACTTTTGTTTGATTTCTAAGCTGTCATTACTTAAATCGATATTTTTCCTTCCTCAATGGTTACAGACTTATTAACGCAAATACCACACCAGTATTTTAAAAAATTGTTAAAATCGATATAAAATCATATAAAAGCCCTATTTTCGCGTAATTGATTTTATACTATGAAAAACTGGACTTTTAGGCAATGGAACACCGTTTTAGGATGGGTGATTTTCGTCATTGCATTTTTCACGTACTTATCAACAATAGAACCCAAGCTGAGTTTTTGGGACTGTGGTGAGTACATATCTTCTGCAGTAAAATTAGAGGTAACGCACGCTCCCGGGGCTGCTTTATTCCAGATTGTGGGCGCTGTAGCGGCCATTTTTGCATTAGGAAAAGGCGAAAATTATTCTATCGTAATCAATGCAATGTCTGCTACGTTCAGTGCTTTTACGATCTTATTTTTATTCTGGACCATTACGCATTTTGTAAGACGATTACTGAATAAAGATTTTGAAGAAGTAACCAAACATCAGGAAATTTCGATTCTTTTTGCCGGTGTCATAGGCGCGTTGTGTTTTACATTTTCCGATACTTTTTGGTTTTCGGCGGTTGAAGGGGAAGTGTATTCCATGGCTTCGATGTTTATTGCGCTTTTGGTATGGCTGATCACAAAATGGGAAAATGAGTATAACACTTCGGACAATGAAAGATGGATCATTCTTATTTTCTTTATCGTTGGACTTTCAGTAGGTGTACACATGATGTGTATGTTATCTCTTCCCGCAATCTGCCTGGTATACTACGCCAGAAACTATAAGTTCACGTGGAAAAATTTCATCTGGGCAAACCTGATCACGTTGGGGATTCTGATTATTGTATTTAAAATTATTTTCCCACTCATCATGACGATGTTTGGTAAACTCGAGATATTCTTCGTCAATGGTTTGGGACTTCCTTTCCATTCAGGAACAATTGCTGCTTTTATTCTTATGGTAGCAATATGCTATTTCATGATTAAATATGCGAGAAAAAGTAAAAAAAGCATTTATCAGACCATAGCATTATCAATTGTTTATATGGTAATCGGCTTCTCATGTTGGATGGTCATTCCAATCAGAGCTAACGCAAACCCTCCAATGAACCTGAATGATCCCGATACGGCTATCGGTATGCTTGATTATTACAACAGAGAACAATATGGAGACTGGCCGACAATTTACGGACAAAACTATACCGCTTTCCTTGATGCCAACGGAATTGAGAAAAATGAAGACGGAAGCTTTAAAACCAAGAAGACCGGCGACATTTATGAAAAGGATGAAAAAACAGGAACCTATAGAAAGACAGGAGAACGTTTTAACTATGTTTTCAGCAAGTCCCAGGTAAGTTTAATGCCCAGAATGTTCAATGAAGACAAATCGGTGATGGCGAACTACATTTCAATGTATGGAGCTCCTGACTTCACCTTTAATTATGGAAATGAAGATGTAGCAGATAATCCTCAGGCAAAAGAGATCTTCAATGAACTGAGAAAGAAATACGAAGATAAAACGATTACGGCAGCAGATTACCTGAAAGTAAAGCCATACGATCTTATTAATGTTCAGAAGCCTTCTCTGGCTCAGAATATGGATTACTTCATTACTTTCCAGAACGGATATTACTTTGTAAGATACCTGATGTGGAATTTTGTAGGAAGACAGAATGACCTTGAGGGGAATATGGAAAATACAAAAGGAAACTGGATTTCCGGATTTTCTTTTATAGATAATGCCATGTGGGGAAATCAGGATAAGATGCCTGCTAAATTTAAAAATGAAAGCACGGTTGCTTTTTTCTTCTTACCCCTTATTTTAGGATTAATCGGATTCTTCTTCCAGCTTAACAGGGATTTTGGAAGATTCTATGCTATATTATCATTATTCGTTATTACCAGCGTTGGAATTATTTTCTATACAGGTGTAAAACCATTTGAACCTAGGGAGAGGGATTATGCGATGGTAGGCTCATTCTATGCTTTTGCTATATGGATAGGTTTAGGAGCGGGTGCTATTTTATGGTTCTTACAGTCTAAAGTAAAGTCCGGTGCAGCGAATATTGTTGCGGGAGTGATTTTACTGGGTATACCTTTTATGATGGGATTCCAGAATTATAATGTACATGACAGAAGTAACCGGTATACAGCATATGATTATTCTTATTCCGTATTAAAATCATTGCCAAAAGAGGATATTTTATTTGTATACGGTGATAATGATACATATCCGGTTTGGGCGATTCAGGAAACCGAAAATTTCCGTGATGATGTAAAAGTGGTCAACTTTACTTTGCTATCAACACCATGGAACATTGACCAGGTAAAAAGAAAAACCTATAATGCCAATGCCATTCCAAGCCAGTTAACTCACGAAGACTACAGGGATGGTGTGAATGATCAGATCTACCTGATGAAAAAAGAAGACTGGCAGAATATCTTCAATAACCTTCAGGAACAAGGAGCCTCTTCTACGGAATTCCAGGCTTTTAGAAAGTATCTTACCCAGGATTCCATTACTTTAAAAGAAGCAATCAATTTCATCAAAATGAAATCCCCTGAAAAGGATGAAATTCTTAAAATGATCTTTGGAGAGGCACGTTATGAAAAATACAACTTCTTACCGGTGAGTAAATTTATTTTACCTGTCAACAAGGAGAATGCTTTAAAAGCAGGGATTATCAATCCAAGTGATCTTCCTAATACTGTTAATCAGATTATGATCGATTATAAAGCCAATACTCTTTATAAGAACAACCTGATGATGTTTGATATTCTGGCTAATTTTGATTGGAAAAGACCGATTAACTTCTCCTCAGGCGGAGTATATGACAGCGAAAATATTTTCTATCTGGATGATTATTTGCAATTGGATGGTTTCAGCTACCGACTGATTCCTATTCATACGCCACCTAGCAGCGATGGAGATATGGGAAGGGTAGACGCCAACTCTCTGTACAATGTGGTGAAAAACTTCAAATGGGGTAATTTTAAAGACTTAAATGCTCATTTTGATGAAACCGCAACTTCCAATATCATCAGCTATAGAAGTGCAGCGAGCAGAGCAGCGGCAGCCCTTTCTTTAAAAGGTGAAAAAGCTAAAGCGATCGAGTTACTGGACCTTGCTGCTAAGGAAATTCCGGTAGAAAAATACAATGATCCTCGCTCATTAAGTTCAATTGTGTACGGATATATTGTAGCAGGACAGGAACAAAAAGGATTGAAACTGGCAGAAGTTCTTAAGAAAGGAATATTCGAAGAATATGATTACTATTTAAGCCTTAGCCCTGGTGATCAGAGATACCTGAGAAGACAAATGGGAGCTAAACCTATGGAATATTCTCTTGTGGTTTCTGCTGTAACTACAGCTTACAACGCTATTGGGCAGAAAGATAAAGCATACGACTACCTTGTGAAATCTATTGAGCCTATTGATAAAAAGTTCAATGTGTTAATCAAAGATCTTCAGCAAATGGGTAAAGAAAAAGCGATGAATGAATCTGAAAATGTACAAAGAATCACTCCGTTCTATCAGTACTTATTTGATATTATGGAACCTTTTGATTCTACTTATTCCAAAGAAAAAGAGCATCAGATTACAACAGCGATTATGAAAGCGACCCAATAAAATACTTTCAAAACATAATTAAAAACGGAACTTCGGTTCCGTTTTTTTTTGCTTTGGATGTAATAAAATTAAGTGGTTAAATGTCTTACAGAGAATAGCTATATTATTAAAGATATCACTGGAAAATAATCCTTGACCGCTTAATAATTTGTAGGCAAAGATAAACTGATATATTATATGAAAAACTGGACTTTCAGGCAATGGAACACCGTTTTAGGATGGGTGATTTTCGTTATTGCATTTATTACTTATTTTTCAACGATAGAACATTATTTGAGTTTTTGGGACTGTGGTGAGTACATATCTTCTGCAGTAAAATTAGAAGTAACGCACGCTCCCGGGGCTGCTTTATTCCAGATTGTGGGCGCTGTAGCGGCCATTTTTGCATTAGGAAAAGGCGAAAATTATTCTATCGTAATCAATGCAATGTCTGCTACGTTCAGTGCTTTTACAATCTTATTTTTATTCTGGACCATTACGCATTTTGTAAGACGATTACTGAATAAAGATTTTGAAGAAGTAACCAAACATCAGGAAATTTCGATTCTTTTTGCCGGTGTGATAGGCGCGTTGTGTTTTACATTTTCCGATACTTTTTGGTTTTCAGCGGTTGAAGGGGAAGTGTATTCCATGGCTTCAATGTTTATTGCGCTTTTGGTATGGCTGATCACCAAATGGGAAAATGAGTATAACACTTCGGACAATGAAAGATGGATCATTCTTATTTTCTTTATCGTTGGACTTTCAGTAGGTGTACACATGATGTGTATGCTATCTCTCCCCGCAATCTGCCTGGTATACTACGCCAGAAACTATAAGTTCACGTGGAAAAATTTCATCTGGGCAAATCTGATCACGTTGGGGATTCTGATTATTGTATTTAAAATTATCTTCCCACTCATCATGACGATGTTTGGTAAACTAGAGATATTCTTCGTCAATGGTTTGGGACTTCCTTTCCATTCAGGAACAATTGCGGCTTTTATTCTTATGGTAGCAATATGCTATTTCATGATTAAATATGCGAGAAAAAGTAAAAAAAGTATTTATCAGACCGTAGCATTATCAATTGTTTATATGGTAATCGGCTTCTCATGTTGGATGGTCATTCCAATCAGAGCTAACGCAAACCCGCCAATGAACCTGAATGATCCCGATACGGCTATCGGTATGCTAGATTATTATAACAGAGCTCAATATGGAGACTGGCCGACAATTTACGGGCAAAACTATACCGCTTTCCTTGATGCCAACGGAATTGAGAAAAATGAAGACGGAAGTTTTAAAACAAAGAAAACCGGCGACATTTATGAAAAGGATGAAAAAACAGGAACCTATAGAAAAACAGGAGAGCGTTTTAACTATGTTTTCAGTAAGTCCCAGGTAAGTTTAATGCCCAGAATGTTTAACGAAGATAAAGATGTTATGGCGAACTATATTTCAATGTATGGGGCTCCTGACTTCACCTTCAATTATGGAAATGAAGATGTGGCAGATAATCCTCAGGCAAAAGAGATCTTCAATGAACTGAGAAAGAAATACGAAGATAAAACGATTACGGCAGCAGATTACCTGAAAGTAAAGCCATACGATCTTATTAATGTTCAGAAGCCTTCTCTGGCTCAGAATATGGATTACTTCATTACTTTCCAGAACGGATATTACTTTGTAAGATATCTGATGTGGAATTTTGTAGGAAGACAAAACGACAGAGAAGGACATATGGAAAGTACCAATGGAAATTGGATTTCCGGATTTTCTTTTATAGATAATGCCATGTGGGGAAATCAGGATAAGATGCCTGCTAAATTTAAAAATGAAAGCACGGTTGCCTTTTTCTTCTTACCCCTTATTTTAGGATTAATCGGATTCTTCTTCCAGCTTAACAGGGATTTTGGGAGGTTTTACGCATTGCTGTCATTGTTTATTCTCACAGGTGCCGGAATTGTTTTTTATACGGGAGTAAAACCTTTTGAGGTTAGAGAAAGAGATTATGCGATGGTGGGCTCATTCTATGCTTTTGCTATATGGATAGGTTTAGGAGCGGGTGCTATTTTATGGTTCTTACAGTCTAAAGTAAAGTCCGGTGCAGCGAATATTGTTGCGGGAGTGATTTTACTGGGTATACCTTTTATGATGGGATTCCAGAACTATAATACGCATGACCGTAGCCGTAAATCAGCAGCACACGATTATGCCTACTCATTTCTGAAGTCTTTGCCCAAAGAGGATATTATATTTCTTTATGGAGATAATGATACCTTTCCTGTTTGGGCGATTCAGGAAACCGAAAATTTCCGTGATGATGTAAAAACAGTCAACTTTACATTGCTTGCTACTCCCTGGTACTGTGATCAGGTAAAGAGAAAAACCTATAACGCCAATCCAATCCCTGGGGAACTTACGCGTGAGGATTATAAAGATGGTGTGAACGATCAGGTTTACATTATGAAAAAAGAAGACTGGCAGAATATTTTTGAAAATCTTAAAGAACATGGAGCGCCTGAAACGGAATTTCAGGCTTTTAGAAAATATCTTACCCAGGATTCCATTACTCTAAAAGAAGCAATCAGTTTCATCAAAATGAAATCTCCTGAAAAGGATGAAATTCTTAAAATGATTTTCGGAGAGGCACATTACGAGAAATACAACTTCTTACCGGTGAGTAAATTTATTTTACCTGTCAACAAGGAAAATGCTTTAAAAGCAGGGATTATCAATCCAAGTGATCTTCCAAATACTGTCAATCAGATTATGATCGATTATAAAGCGAATACTCTTTTTAAGGGAAACCTTATGATGTTCGATATTTTTGCCAATTTTGATTGGAAAAGACCGATTAACTTCTCCTCAGGTGGAATTTATGACAGTGAAAATATTTTCTATCTGGATGATTATTTACAATTTGATGGTTTCAGTTACCGATTGGTTCCTATTCATACACCACCTAGCAGCGATGGAGATATGGGAAGGGTAGACGCCAACTCTCTATACAATGTGGTTAAAAACTTCAAATGGGGTAATTTTAAAGATCTTACCAATCATTATGATGAAACTGCAACATCCAATATTATATATTACAGATCAACAGTCAGCAGAGCTGTAGGAGCTTTATCATCCGCCGGACAGAAAAATAAGGCAATTGAATTGTTAGATCTTGCCGCAAAAGAGATCCCGACGGAGAAATACAATGATCCTCGCTCTTTAAGCTCAATTGTGTACGGATATATTGTAGCTGGACAGGAACAGAAGGGATTAAAATTGGCAGAAGTTCTTAAGAAAGGAATATTTGAAGAGTATGATTACTATTTAAGCCTTAGCCCTGGTGATCAGAGATACCTGAGAAGACAAATGGGAGCTAAACCTATGGAATATTCTCTTGTGGTTTCTGCTGTAACTTCTGCATACAAAGCTATTGGGCGGAAAGATAAAGCATATGATTATCTTGTGAAGTCGATAGAGCCTATAGATAAAAAGTTCAATGTGTTCATTAAAGGCCTCCAGCAAATGGGTAAGGAAAAAGCGATGAATGAATCTGAAAATGTACAGAGAATCACTCCGTTCTATCAGTACTTATTTGATATTATGAAACCTTTTGATTCTACTTATTCCAAGGAAAAAGAACAGCAGATTACAACAGCAATCATGAAAGCTACCCAATAAAAGGCTTTCAAAACATACTTAAAACGGAACTTCGGTTCCGTTTTTTTGTTATTGTATTCATAAATTTTTAAGGTTATATTTGTGGCATTAAAGAAGCACAATGTCTGAAAGAACAACTAAACTTCCAATCTATGCTGTAATTTTTACAGTGGTTTTTAAGCTCCTTTTCTTACTGACGCACCATATTCAGGAGGATGCATTCATCACCTGGCGGGTCGCACAGAATTTAATGGATTATGGAGTAATAGGGTTTAACGGAGATACAAAAATATCGGCATCTACAACGCATCTGTATGTTTTTGTCTCCTACCTGTTCAACCTTATTTTCGGTAAAGAATACTTTATTGAACCTCTTCTTATTTTCAACTCCATATTATTTACAATAGGAAGTTTATTCTTATCTCATCTGCTTTTAAAAAATCCATGGCATAAAGCTATTTTTATTTTTCTGTTTGGAATTTTACCACCTTCAATAAAAATTTCAATTCTGGGAATGGAATATGGGCTTCTCTTCTTCCTTGAAATGGCTTTGCTGTATTATGGTTTTAAAAAGGAAAAGAAATGGGCATTTATTGTACTTCCTATCCTTATTTTATTTACAAGAATTGATACTGTTATTTTTTTAGGTAATGTATTCCTGGTCGATATATTCTGGAATAAGAAAATACGATGGAGCTACATTTTTGGTGGAATACTGGGGATTTCCTTTGCCCTGGCGTTCAACTGGTTTTATTTTGGAGAATGGGTTAACAATACCATTGTTGCTAAAAAACTACTTTATGATAAGAATTTTACATTCGGGCAGGATGTGGAATATTTTATTTCTAACTACGGAAACTTCTGGGGAATGCTCAAATTACCCGGCGATTTTAATCCGTTTACAATCGTTGTGCTGCTTTTTGAATTGGCCTGTTTTGTTTTTCTGGTCCGCCAAAGAGAAAAGAGGAATTATTTCTTATGGATGATTTTCATTTTTGGATGGGTGAAGCAACTGGTCTTTCTTTCTCAGAAAAGTTTATTCGACTGGTATTACTGGGTTCCTCAGATTTTACTTTTTGTCCCGGTCCTTATTTTTGTGCTCGAGCAAAAGGTCAAAAAAGATCTATGGCTGTTTTTATTGGTTATTATTTATATCGTTCCTATGATGATTTTCCAGACCATACATTCCATTGCAACAGGCAACGGAGAATGGAATTACAGAAGATCGATCGGAACTTCCTTAAACTTTTATGAAAAAGATAAAAATCAGTGGATCTTACTAGAACCAGCAGGATATGTACCTTATTTTTCTGGGTTGAAGACAATTGATGAAGTTGGTTTGGTGGATAAACAGATTCAGACCGAAATCAAGAAAGATAAAGCCAATTACTGGATCAACACCGTTAAAAAAAGAAAACCCAAATATCTGCTTTCTTATAATGACTTATTTAAAGGAAAAGATGCGGAATATTATAAAGCTCACTACAGATTATTGGAAGAATTCAGGATAAAAGACCATCTAAAAAGTGAGAATACAATTCTGGAAAAGATTTATCGTCTTAAACCTTCCGGGACGGATTATAATTTGTACGTTAGGATAAAGTGATAGGTAGTTGCTCTCAACTTTTGACAAACCTGTAATAATCAAACCTTAAAAAACTAAAACTATGAAATACTGTGCTTTTCTTCGAGGTGTGAATGTAAAAGGAACGAACATGAAAATGGCCGATGTTTGTAAAGTCTTTGAAAAAGCCGGAATGAAAAACGTAAGCTCTATTCTGGCTTCCGGAAATATTGTTTTTTCTTCCGATAAGAATGTGGCAGATCTTAAAAAAATTCTGGAAGCAGCAATGTCTGAACATTTTTCTTATGATGCTTTTCTTTTTATCAGGTCTGGTGCTGAAATTGAAAACTTCTGGAACGGAAATCCCTTTGAAAAAAACGAAGATTTTCATAGCTATACTTTTATAGGAAATGAAGGTGTAGAAGCTATTTTAATGAAAGAATTTGAATTGTCTTCCAAAGCTGAAAATGAGAAGGGTGAGATTATCAATGATATTTTTTACTGGCAGGTTCCTAAGGGGAATACATTAGACTCCAGCTTCGGGAAAATTCTGGGAAAGAAAAGTATGAAAGACCAGTTTACCAGTAGAAATATTAATACTTTTGAGAAAATTCTTAAGAAGATGGAGTCTTAATATTATTAATGTTTTGGAAAAAGACCTTGAAATTCCAGTAATATTAAGGCTTTAAATAATTTCGGATTCTGAAACATTATAAGTATTTTTACTGAACTTTTTAATTATAATAAAATGATTCAGTATTTAGATAATATCCATCACAAAGATTCAAAAAACTTTTTTCTTACAGCAGGACCTTGTATCATCGAAGGCGAAGACATGGCATTGAGGATTGCTGAAAAAGTAATAGAAATTACCAACAAATATAATATACCATATATTTTTAAAGGAAGCTTCAAGAAAGCCAACAGAAGTAGAGTAGATTCCTTTACTACGATCGGGGAAGAAAAGTCTCTTGAAATTCTAAAAAAAGTTGGGGAAACTTTTAATATTCCTACAACAACAGATATTCATGAAAATGAGCATGCAGCTTTGGCTGCCCAGTATGTAGATGTTTTACAGATTCCCGCATTTTTAGTCCGTCAGACGGATCTTTTGGTGGCAGCAGCGAAAACCGGAAAATGTGTGACCCTGAAAAAAGGACAGTTCCTGTCTCCGGAATCTATGAAATTCGCTGTTCAGAAAATAACAGATTCCGATAATCAGAAAGTAGCAATTATTGAAAGAGGAAATTCTTTCGGCTATACAGACCTTATCGTTGACTACAGAGGGATTCCTACTATGAGGCAATATGCCCCTGTTATTCTGGATGTTACCCATTCTTTACAACAGCCTAATCAGAATTCAGGAGTTACTGGAGGAAGACCAGACCTGATTGAAACAATTGCAAAAGCTGGAATTGCAGTAGGGGCGGATGGACTTTTCATAGAAACACATCCTACACCGGAAACGGCGTTATCTGATGGAGCTAATATGTTAAGGCTGGATTTATTAGAAGATTTGTTACAAAAATTAACAAGAATTAAAGAATCGATTTTGTAATTGTTAAAAAATACTTAATTTTAGAAATTCTTAAAACATTTCTTTTGAAAAAACTAGTTTTACCGCTGAGCCTTATGGTTCCCATGTTAGTGTTCTCTCAGACAAAAAAGAAGGATACTGCAAAATACAGAGATATTGAGGAAGTTGTGTTCCAGAAAAAAGTCGTTGGTAAAACCAGTGATCTCAGTACTGTAAAAATCTCAGCCAAAGATGCTAAGAATGTTGCAAGTATTTCGGGAGGAATAGAAGGAATTCTGAAAACCTTACCTTCCGTAAACTCCAATACAGAGCTTTCTTCACAATATATGGTTCGTGGTGGAAACTATGATGAAAACCTTATCTATATTAATGATATTGAAATCTACAGGCCCTTTTTGATCAGAAACTCTCAACAGGAAGGGTTAAGTATCATCAATCCCGATATGGTTTCAACAGTTAATTTTTCTGCAGGAGGTTTTGAACCCCGATATGGAGATAAGATGTCCTCTGCACTGAATATTTATTACCGGGAACCTGAGAAATTTGAACTTTCCGGGGAAGCAAGTTTGATCGGAGGCAGACTAACGACCGGTTTGGCTTCAAAAAATAAAAAGCTGACTGCTTTATTTTCCGGCCGGTACAGAAATACCAATCTAGTTCTGAATACCTTGAAAGAAGATACCAATTTTAATCCTACCTATTGGGATTTTCAATCGTATATCAATTATCATTTCAATCCTAAGCTTAGTCTTTCATTTGTAGGATATTATTCCAAGAATGATTATGAAATGATTCCTAAAGAAAGGAGTGTGGATTTCGGAACGCTTCAGAGACCTCTTAATCTTACTGTTTTTTATGCAGGAAAAGAAAATGACCAGTATAAAAACATGATGGGAACACTTTCGATGAATTTCAAACCATCGGAAAAGTGGAGATTTACATTAGACGCTTTTGCCTATCAAAACAGGGAGCGAGAATATTATTCTATTCAATCCCAATATATATTACAAACATTTGATCCGATCACCGGAGCACCTATAACGACCTATGATACTGGAGGACAGATAGACCATGCAAGGAATGATCTTTTCGTAAGAACCTACGGAGCCCAGTTCAGAGGACGTTTTTCTCCGAATGTGAATACTGATATCGAAGTAGGGTTTAAATATGAAAAAGAAAACCTCAAGGATCTTACCAATGAATGGAAATTAATTGACTCTGCCGGCTACAGTATCCCAAGACCTATAGATGATCCAAGATTCGGAACACCGGGAGATCTTAAATTATTATACAGGATAGCAGGGCAGAACGCTATTGAGCCGACACGGTTATCAGCCTATGCACAGTATTCCCAGAAATTTTATTGGGGAACCAATAAGGTTTTCATCAACGCCGGAGCAAGGGTTGCTCATTGGAGCTTTAATAATGAAACCATTTTCTCGCCCCGCGTTCAGTTTGCTGTAAAACCTGACTGGGATACGGATATGTTATTCAGGCTTTCGGGAGGGATATACTATCAGGCACCTTTTTACAAAGAGATTAAGGACCTGGACGGGAATTTCAATAACACCATCAAATCCCAGCGTTCCATACAGCTGATTCTGGCAAATGATTATGAGTTCCAGATGTATGATCGTCCGTTTAAATTAACTACAGAAGCCTATTATAAAAAGATGGATGATCTTATTCCATACTACATGGATAATGTAAGGATCCGTTATTCAGGGAAAAATAATGCTTCCGGATATGCCTATGGACTTGATGCCAGGTTATTCGGAGAATTTGTTCCCGGAATTGATTCATGGCTGTCTGCAAGTTATGCGAGGGTGTATGAAAATATCGATGGGAGAGGGAATATTCCCCGACCTACCGATCAGAGGTTAAGATTTGCGATGTTCTATCAGGATTATATGCCTCAATTTCCTTCAATGAGAGTGAATCTTACTCTAACCTATGCAATGGGATTACCGACAGGATCGCCGATCATATTGGATCAGAACGGTGCACCGGACGTGAATGCCCCGTATAAATATCAGAGTACCTTACCATCTTATAAAAGAGTGGATATAGGACTATCCAAAGTATTCATTGATTCAAAAGATAAAAAACAGACATATGGTTTCTGGGGCAATTTTGAGGAGCTTACTTTAGGAGTACAGGTATTCAATGCATTTAATATCCGGAATACGGTAGCCAATCAATGGATTACCGACGCGAATACTAATCTGATGTATCCGGTACCGGTACGTCTGACCGGAAGATTTTTCAATGTAAAACTTGAATTTAAGCTTAAATAAGATTTTCACTGAGATGACCGTCTGATCATTAAAAACGGTTAATCTGAAATAGATAACATATAAAAAAGCTTCTGAAGATTTCAGAAGCTTTTTATTTCCCGAATTTTATAACAACGTTACATAATTTTATAACAACAAAATCAAAGATATTTTTACCTTTGCTTCAACATATGAAAAAGATTCTGGCCATAGTGTTTTCTATTTTCTACTTCGGATTTTCTTCCGGAGCTGTTTTTAGGGTGCATTATTGCATGGAAGAATTGGTTTCTGTAAGCCGGAAAACCGACGACATATGCTCTAAATGTGGTGTTAAGTCCAAAAAGGACTGCTGCAAGACAGAAATTAAGGTTTTAAAAGTTGATGAGTCACAAAAGTCAGATTTTCTGAAAATCAAATTACTGAAAGCGATTCCAAGGCTTCAAAGTGACGAAACTTTTTATGCAGACCGATCTTTTTCAGCTGAAAAATTTTCTCAAACCATTGTCAATCCACCACCTGATAGGAGATCAGTTCCTATTTTTATTGAACATTGTAATTTCAGAATTTAAAATTTAATCTTTCGTCCAATGGTTTTTATTGGATGAACAAAGATGATTATCACCATCTGTGATATTCCAGGACCTTATTAATAATAAAATTTTCAATTCTAAATTTAAAACAATGAAAAAGTATATCATTACAGCAGTACTTTCTATATTCTCAGTACTGTCTTTATCTGCACAGTCACAATCCAACCCTCAGGTTTCAAAATTATACCAGGATTATATTTTTATTAAAACAGCTTTAACAACGGACGATGCTGATAAAACATCAAAAGCCGCTGCAGAATTCGTTAAGACAGCTGCTGCAATAGATCCTAAAGTTATTTCATCGACTCATTTGTCTGCTCTGAAAAAGAATGCCGGTACTATTTCCGGAACCAAAAGTATAGATACCCAAAGAGAGGCCTTTCTGAATCTTTCAAAAGATATGATCGCGCTGACAAAGCAGTTCAAACTATCCGGAAAACCTGTTTTTGTAATGTATTGTCCTATGGCTGACGGAAGCTGGCTAAGTAATGAAAAGCAGGTTGTAAATCCTTACTACGGAAGTAAAATGCTTTCATGTGGGAGTGTAAAGTCGGAAATTAAATAAAGACCTTAACTGTCTTTAAGATAATTGATTGTATAGTTTTATTTAAAGTGTAATTTAATTAAAGCTATACATTTTTTTTATTCTGTTTACTGACTTAGCGGAAGAAGATTGTTGACTCTATAATGGTTATAGCTCCAGATATACCAGTTTTTCAATCAGTTTTTTATTGGTACTTTCAGGGATTTGCCTCATTAAAAAGTTCCTGAATCCTGTGCCATATTTCCACAGAGATATTTTTCCAATCATCCGGCTGGTATTGACAACATAGTCTACTTTTTTTCTCCTTATTTTTTGAAAATTTTCGAAGACCCGGTTAAAATCTTTATTCTCTACGAGCAATTTTCCGATGATATAAGCATCTTCTATGGCCTGGCATGCACCCTGCCCCATATTAGGAGTTGTTGCGTGCGCGGCATCACCTATCAGGCATAAATTGTCAGAATACCATTCAGGTATGGGAGAGAGGTCTGTAATATCATTTAAAATGATATCCCCGGGAGAAGTTGCTTGTAGGATTTTTGTTACCAATGGATTGAAATCACTGAAAACAGAACAGAGATCAATATCTGGTTTAAAGCTTTTATCACTTATTACGGCATACCAATATACTTTTGTAGCTGACATCTTTACAAAACCGAAACGTTTACCTTTTCCCCACATTTCCAGAGCTTCATGATGGTACTCTTCCGGGAGATCGTAGTTAACGATGCCCCGCCAGCACTTTTGTCCTGTATTTCTGATGGTTCCTGTTTTTAAGATCTGATTCCTAACTTTGGATTTTATTCCATCCGCTCCAAAAACAACCATGCTTTCTACGGCTGTTCTGTTTTCAAAGTGTAACGTATAGTTATCATTTTTTTCTATACTTTGTAGATTATGACTTAGCTGAATGTTTTCGAAACCTATGTTTTCAGCAAGGATTTTTTGCAGCTCCGCCCTATGAATGGCTACATTGGAGACATTCAACTTTCTTTCAAGATCTGAACTATGTGTTCTTGAAATAGATCGAAATGAACCGTCAGTAATAGAGATCCCATGAATTTTATTCCCTGCATTTTCAACTTTTTCTTTTAGATTTAGTTGTTCAAATACCTTCATCGCATTCATGGCCATCATAATTCCTGATCCCACTGGCTTAATTTCAGGAGCTGACTCATATAATGTAACATCCAGCTGATGTTGTTTAAGGATATTGCCAAGGGTGAGACCTCCGATTCCGGCTCCGATAATTGAAATTGAATTCATATCAGCTTGATTATCTGCTTACAGGGTTAAAATATAATTTTCGGAAACTTTTCTAAAACCATATTTTTCAAAAAAATGATGAGCTCCTTTATTATCAATACCACTTTCCAAAAGGAGAAAGCTGATATTCCACTTACCGGATTCTTCGATCGCACTTTCCAGGAGGGTACTTCCGATAGATTGCCCGCGGTAAGACTGATCTAAGAGCATGTCTTCTAGCACTGCATAATTTTTAAAACCACTGTAAATCACATTAAAAACCAGCATCCCAATGATTTCTTTTTCAGCGTTTTCTGCAATTAAAATCCTGACCGTTGATGCAGAAGGACTTCCAGCATTAAAATCACTGTTAAACTGCTCTGTCAGAATGGATTCAAGATCAGCACTCCATTCTTCCGAACTTTCTGCTCTTCCTGAAATTATTTCTCCATGTGAAATGTATGACTTTGTTTTATGGGTAATAAAAAAGTCAACAAGTTCTTTAATCCGGCTTTTATCAGTAAGCCATTGAGTGGTATATTGCATCATTTGGATTTTTATTGTATTCTGAATTATTTCAGGTTTTTCAGCTCCTTTAATAGCGTATTTTGCTTATTAATGAATATGTTCAGTTGGTCTGTTTTCAGAGGATGAGCCTGCTGGTATTTTTCAATTTCAGGAAGTGTCTTTCTGATCTTAAAAGCGGTGTAAAGATCATTCATTTTCTTTTCATTGACATCGATCTGACTAATAAGATCCTTTATGTTTTTGACTTTTAAAGAATATTGATCAGAGCTTGCTTTGATAGATTTGGTTATTTCATTTTTCAGAATGGAATCGCTTATTGCATCAGTATGGTACTGAGCATCATGGTAGTATGATTCAGATTTGTCAAGGACTTCTTTATACTTAAAAATAACTTGAATGGCTTCCCTGTTTGCATCGCTTATTTTATCATCCAGTACTTTCAGATTGTTGTCATTCTTAATCAATTCAGAGTAAATCTGGTCGATCATATCACCACCCCGACCACTTTTAAAAGATCCTGAAACAGAAGATTCTGCATGATCCACTAAATTATCTGCAATAGGTGCATTCTCCGAATTATTTTCTTTGCAGGAGATTAGTAAGGCAACAAGGGATATGATGTAAAGTATTTTTTTCATGTGTTGTTTTTTTCAGTTGATATTTGTTGACTACAGAATTTTTCCGAAGATCTGATTATTTAATTTGATTAGTTGAATATATTTTTTGTATTGTTACAAACATTGAATTTATAAAATGGAATTGATATCAAAGCCTTTATTTTTAAAATTTATGAAAATTATAAAGTCCGGATTTAAAATTCCGCAGTTGAAGTAGCCTTTTATCCTGAGGCTTTCGCCGGCTTTTGATTGAGAGTAAAAAAAATCTCGATCATAAATACAAAGATAAAAAAAGCGGAGTCTGAAAATCAAACTCCGCTGCTAATTGTTTAGGCTAAATTATTTACCCAGGTAAGATTTTAAAATCTTACTTCTTGTATTATGTTTTAGTCTCTTGATCGCCTTTTCTTTGATCTGACGAACTCTTTCTCTCGTCAGGTCAAAAGTCTCACCAATTTCTTCTAAAGTCATTGGATGTTTTCCGTTTAATCCGAAGTATAATCTTACAAGATCCGCTTCTCTTGGAGTTAAAGTGTTCAATGCTCTTTCAATTTCAATTTGAAGAGATTCAAGCATTAAATCTTTATCCGGGCTTGGAGATTCTCCGGAACGCAATACATCGTAAAGATTAGAATCTTCACCTTCTACTAAAGGTGCATCCATAGACAGGTGTCTACCGGAGTTTTTCATAGATTCTTTAATATCCTCTTCGCTCATATCAAGAACTTCAGCCAATTCTTCCGGAGAAGGTGGTCTTTCATTTTCCTGTTCAAGGTGAGCGTATGCTTTATTGATTTTGTTAATTGAGCCAATCTTGTTTAGTGGCAATCTTACAATCCTTGACTGTTCTGCCAAAGCCTGTAAAATTGATTGACGAATCCACCAAACTGCGTAAGAGATAAATTTGAAACCTCTGGTCTCATCATATCTTTTTGCAGCTTTCATTAATCCTAAATTACCTTCATTGATCAAATCGGGTAAAGAAAGTCCCTGGTTTTGGTATTGTTTAGATACAGAAACTACGAAACGAAGGTTGGCTTTGATTAATTTCTCCAGTGCGGCTCTGTCACCTGCACGTATTTTTTGTGCCAAATCTACTTCTTCGTCTGCAGTAATCAATTCTACCTTACCAATTTCCTGCAAATACTTGTCTAATGAAGCAGTTTCCCTGTTGGTTACCTGCTTAGTAATTTTTAACTGTCTCATTTATTTTATCCTCAAACTAGAGTTACTATATATTATACGCTTGAAGAGGTCAAAAGGTTACACCAGTTTTAATTTTTTTTAAACATAAACTGAATTTTGCGCAAACAAAAAGGCGAAACCGAAGTTTCGCCCTATCTTTTTAATCGTTGAAATTTTTAGAATCACACTTTAGAGGTTAGATGTTGAACAAAAATATAACTCAACATACCACCCTGAGTTCTATCACGATCAATCTTATTAAAACAGGTCGTTCAACAATTTGGCCAGTCTTAAACCTCCGTAAAGAAGTTGCCTTTCCAGAGTATCGTTAAACTTATACTGGTAGTCAAATGATAATTTGGATCCATCCGGTGTTTGCGCATATATTTTATTGGCAATTTTATGCGAATCGTACAACCAGTCTTCCAATGTCCCGTACTGAATTTGCTTCACTTCATCTTTTGATTTGATATCCAGTAATCTTGAATATTCCGTGTAGCTGTATTTTTGGGAATCAACCAATTTTCCGTCCCAGACAGAGTGCAGGTTGGTTTTTTCTCCGAAATAAGTAACATTAATCTTGTTGCCTCCCAGATCTTCCGCTCTTCCTACGTGTAAAGGCTGTGCTAAATCTCCCATAATATGGATCAGGAAAATCAATGCAATTTTTCTATCTTTCTCAGGGGTTTTTTCATCTTTTACCTGTGCAGATAACGTATTTACCTGAGAATAAAGGCTTGGTCCCGCCTGTGCTTTTAAATTTTGCTCAAAGGTTTTAAAATCAGTCTGCGGATCAATATTTACATAATGCCATGCTGAAGCCTGCTTCCATACCCCTGTTGTATCCGATTTAATAAAGTCCGGCCAGTTAGCCCAATAGGCCAGGCGTTCCTTGCCCATAATTTTTCTGATTTCTCTTCTTGCCTTTCCGGAAAGATGATTCTCTGCGATTTCTGCAATAATTCTGTGTCCCGTTAATCCCCACGCAAATGAATAAAGAGAAGAGGAAATGAATGCTAAAATTAAAATTTTAGAATAAATACTTTTCATTGTAAATAACATTTTCAATCTGCAAAGATAACTTAGCTTTTGGTAATAAGGCGTAAAAAAGTGAATTTCTTATTATTATAATAAGGTTAATAAAATTTAATCATATTCATGGATTAAACCATGTTCCAATTAACAGGTAGCTACGTATTCTTTTATTTTATATTTTTTATCCGGAACCCGCTTTGATTATACAAAATTTTTATATTTTTACTGCTGTTATCGATAGTATTGTCGTAGAAATATAAAAATTGAATAATATTTTTTTTTTCATTGCGATGAGATATATTATCTTTACAGGCCATAATCACAGGAAACACTATGTATGAGAATAATATTGTAGATATGCATTACAATAAGCTGCAGACAGATTTTAAAGCAGAGTCTGTAGCCGTTAATCTTTTGAAATATCACAGGAGTGTAAGCAATATTTTCATTGATCGTATAGGCATCAATGACAGGGCTTATCTTAAAGATATCAAAAGTATTTCAAGTAATTATCTGGGATTTGATGAAGAAGTATTTACGATAGAAACTTACAGGGAAGGGATATACGACTATCTTCCGGAAGGTTTGTTTCATCCCCCTTCATTAAGTACCTCAAGAAAGAATGTAGAAAGTGTTGTTAAGGAGATCCGCAAACAAAAAAGGATTGAGGAAGACGCGCGCAAATTTTTTCGTCCATTTGAATTAGAAATCTTTTTTACCGAAATCAGTGCTCTGTCTAAGGAGTTTGACTTTGATGTATCAAGCGATACCGATACACTGCTTGAAACGATCAGTGAGCTGTGGCCTATTGTAAGACATCTGGATACAAAGAATGCCTATATTTTTATGCATATTTTACCTTTTTTCCATAACATCCGTGGAGATAAAAGGTGGTTTGAAAGATGCCTGACTGCCTTCCTTCAGGTACCGGTAGAAGTTACCTTCACTCCTAATGTTATTGAGGATATAGAGGAAAATGACGACTCTATGCTTTTAGGAAATTCCCGATTGGGAGTTACTTATATTCCCAGTGGCAGGCATATGGACGGACAGCGTAACTGGGTTGTGAATATAGGACCCATTCCGTACGAAAAAATGAAAATGTATATTCCCGGAAATCCATTCAGAAAAGTTCTCCAGGCGTTATACGATTATTTTCTCCCTGTAACGGTAGATGTAGTGGAAAATTTTATCACCGAAAAACAGGAATATTCATTTAAGCTGGAAGATGATGAAAGAAATGCAAACCGCCTTGGATACTCTACATTTCTGTAAAATAATTTAGCTATATTTACAAGCACCAATACATTATAAATTTGAAAAACAACCAATGGAAATTTCTTCAGTAAAGGGAATCTTTTTAAGATATATTTTAATGCCTTTAATAGCAGTAATCATGATGGTTATACTCGGTATAATCAGAAGAAATAAACCTGCAATTAAAATTAAGGTCATTATTATTTATGTGCTGCTATGCAGTTTATGTTTGGCTTTGCCCGGATTTTTTGGGTTTGCCGGAAATCTATTTAACCCGTATTGGTATCTTATAGCACAAATCATTTACCTTATTTTTGGAATTATCCATGTCAACCTATTGGATAAATATTTCAAAAAACACATTGACTCATTGCCGATGAGCATTTTATTTGAGTCTATACTTTCATTAACGTGTATTGCTTTCGGAGGATATCTTTTTGTATTGCTGTTCAAATGGATGAGTGTGGGAACCGGTAATGCGGTCATGTCTGCAACGAGTGTTATCATATTTCTTGTTCCGATGGTGTTTCATTATTGCTATGTTCAGTTTATCAGTATTCCGGTGGATATTTATAAAACATGGCGTTATTCTCCAGAGCAGAGGCTTCCGGATTTTGAAGGCGCGGATTTTGATAGACTTATGGTATTGAATGTGGAATTGAGTAAAAACTTAGAAGATTCCAACAGGTTCAGAATTAAGGCTAAGACTTTGCCAACCGGAGTAACATTTGGAGACTGGTTTTATAGGGTAGTGGATGACTACAATCACAAAAATCCTAAATCGATCATTCACCTTACGGATGCAGACAGAGAATCTTATTACTGGATCTTTTATACTAAAAAATCATTTTTCAGCTTTAGAAAATATATTGATTTTAACCAGGATATTAATACAAACGGGATTTCTGAAAATGAAGTCGTAATTTGTAAGAGGGTTATTCAGCATGAAGAAGAAGGAATAACAAGAAAATCATAACCACACAAAATTTAAAAGTATTTAATATGATACAGCCTATTAAACATTTTGCAATCAATTGGGTTGACGGGATGAAAGTTTCCCAGAGACACCTGAATGATCAGGATAATTTTTTAATTGATACCATCAGGGATTCCAATTCATTGGGAATCACTCCTTATAATTACGGGCTTCTTCCTATCTCAAATGAATTTACAGATAAAACCATTTTTGATGTTCACAATACCGCGACGAATGATGTACAGCTGGTTATCAAACGTTGCAGTGCTGTAACACTGGCCGGATACAGAATGGAGCTGTCGGACAGAAGGGTAAGCGTAAAATCATTGGCGAAGTCCATGAATGAAGAACAGGCTGATGGAGAATATTACATTCTGATTTCAGTAAATCCGTTTGATAAAGTACCTTTTGGAGATATCGATCCTGAAGAGATCCCTCCAAGACACCCAAATGCCCAGCCGAATTACCATATTGAACTTCTTCCTGTAACGTCGCTCAACAGCAGCTATTCCGGAGGAAATTATCTGATCGTGGGAAAGGTTGATCTTAAAGGTAATATTGCCCAGGTTAATTCCAATTTTATTCCGCCATGTACTTCTATTCAGAGCCATCCTGTTCTTATTGATTACTATGGCAGTTTTGCTAAATCTATTGGAAATCTACAGCAGTATGCGTTCAAGATCATTCAGAAAGCTTCTCATAAAAATCAGAATACGGCACTGGCACAAAACGTTAAGTTTTTGTGTAATGCCATGATCAATACGTTCGGGGATATGTATTTTCAGTTCAGAAATGTGATTCCCTGGCAACCACCGGTATTTTTAATTGATTCTTTCGCAAAGCTGGCGCTTCGTCTTTATAATTCTACCCAGGTTCTGGTTCCTGCCGAGCTGGAAGAAATGCTGAATTACAGTTTGGAATGGAGTGAAATTGCCCCTCATACGTTATTGAATCAGCTTTCTATTGTTGCTGAAACCAATTATGATCATCACAATTGTGGTGAGCCTTTGCTTTATATCCAGCAGATGCTCAGAAGTCTTGAAATTATTTTCTCCAAATTAAGTGAACTTGATTATATCGGTCAGAGAAAAGAAAATATCATCGTTAATGAACAGGAAGTTTCCAATAACGCTAATCCGAAAAGAGGTTGGAGCGTATTGGATTAATTGATCCATATTAAAATATTAAAATCCCGTGTTACGGGATTTTTTTGATGAAACAAGCTTTGTAAACATGATTAACACAGCAGAAAGTATGTTTAAATAAAAAAAGCCCAGGCAAGTTGCCTGGGTTTTTGCTATTTTTTATTCAGGAGATCTATTGTATGCTCTACATGACCTCCACCTTTCCATTCATCATGTCCCGGAATAACCATCGTTGCTCCGGCATACCTGGATTTTAATTTTGCCATTGTCTGAGGCCACGCCTTTACATTAGCTTCTCCGGTATATCCTAAATCTGCCGCCATTCTGCTTTTTACCAGACATCCTCCATCTAATATATGGTATTTTGGGAACCATACCACTACATTATCTGCAGTGTGTCCCTCTCCAAGAAAATCAACGATAAACTCTTCTCCTCCAATGCGATAGGGTTTTCCTGTTTTTATAATTTCAGTAGAGGTTGCTTTTCCGTTCTTCTTTAAGATTTCGTTGGTTTTTTCCGTTGCATAGGTCTTGATGCCCTTGTTATTATAAAAACTGAGATCTCCTGCTCTGTCCTCATGGGAATGGGTGGCAAATACAGCAATAACAGGAAGATTATGGCGCTTTTGTATTGTATCTATCAGGCTTTGATACTGTGTTTTCTGCCATGGAACATCAAATAAAACGACTCCTTTTTTAGTAATAAGATATACTGCGTTGGTAGAATATTCCTTACCACCAAATACTCCAAAAGTTTTGTATATATACAAATTGGGCTTAATAGGTGGTTCTATTACAAAATCTCTTATCTGGGCATGGATGAACTGGCTTAGAAACACAATGGAAATAATCAGAAACTGACTTCTTTTTTTCATAATTTTTAGAATAATAATTTAATGATACTGCTTTTAAGAAGAATAAAAGTTGAAGCAGAAAGATTTGCAAACCTAATTAAAATAAAAATATTGACCATTTGCTGAAGAAGGTTTAACCCTTTTTTAACGATTATCAGTCACCATCATTCTGTATGAGGTAAATACTTGCTCGCAAATTTATCTGCATGATAATGTTGTGAAATCTCCGTAGTGGTTTTGAACAACCATTTTCACTTCGTCTGTGAAATTAACTTTGTTACTTTCAGGTAGGATTCCAGAGTAATGAGAAGAATATGATAAATAATTAAAGCAACATTGTTGCATTAATTAAAATTTTTATACTTTTGCCTTTGTTCACGAATAGGCTTTTTAATGTTTAGCCATAGCCTTTGATGATCATAGTTTAATACAATGTATATGAATTTCAGATTTATGCTGTCAGCATCCGGTATTTTTACTATTTCTATAGTAGGTGCCCAAAATGCACAATTAAAAGGAAGGATACTTTATGAAAACGGAGACTTTCCGAATACCGAAGTAATACTCAAAGGAACAAAAGAAAAGACGGTAGCCGACAAAACCGGTAACTACATTATGGAAAATCTGGTTCCGGGTAGTTATCAGCTTGTTATCAAGGCGAAAGGGTATGAGGAAGTGCAGCAGGACATTTTTGTAGAGAAAGCTTCTACGGCTATTCCGGATATTTTATTGTTACGTAATAGCAATACAATTGATGAAGTGGTTATTACTGGGGTTTCAAAAGAAACTTTAATTAAGGAAAATCCTGTTGCAGTGATCAGTATTTCTTCTAAACAGATTGAAAAATCGGTAGCTACCAATATCATAAGTGCCCTTGTAAAATCTGCACCGGGAATGAGTGTGGTAGAAACGGGACCGAATGTTTCCAAACCTTTTATCAGGGGATTGGGTTATAACCGGGTTTTGACTTTGTATGACGGGGTACGTCAGGAAGGTCAGCAATGGGGAGATGAGCATGGTATAGAGATCGGTCCCTATATGATTGAAAGGGCTGAAGTTATAAAAGGCCCTGCAAGCCTGATGTTTGGTTCTGATGCATTGGCCGGCGTTGTAAGTCTTTTTCCCTATATTCCGAATCTGGATGATGGAGTAGTACATGGTAAAATAACAAATGAATACCAGGGAAATAATAATCTTATCGGGAACGGAATGCAGGTGGGATACAAAAAGAACTCTTTTATAGCAGCCTTAACCGGCTCTTACCGAATGGCTAAAAACTTTAGAAATTCTATTGATGGAAGGGTCTACAATACCAATTTTGAAGAAAAGAACTTGTCTTTTTTATTAGGATATAAAACAGACACCCGTTTTTCTAAGATCAATTTTACATTATATGATAATCTCCAGGGAATACCGGATGGTAGTCGAGATCCAAAAACCGGAAAATTTACTTATCAGGTAGGAGAGGGAGATGATGATGATATGGAAAAAAGACCTATTGTGCCGGAAAAAGATCTTAACTCTTATGCTCTTTCCCCATTGCACCAGAGAATTCAGCATTACAGGCTATATGCTCAACATACCGAACAGTTGAAAAAAGGTGATCTGGATATCCAGCTGGCATTACAACAAAATATCCGCCGTGAATACAATCATCCTACATTTCCCTCCCAGGCCGGGATGTATGTACGACTCAACACGTTAAATTATGGGGTACGCTATAATTTTCCAAAATTTTCGTCTTTTGAAATTTCTGCCGGAGTGAATGGTATGATGCAGAATAATACAAATAAATCAGCAACTGATTTTCCTATTCCGGACTATGATCTGCAGGAGGAAGGAGTTTATGCTTATGTAAAATGGAAATACAAAAGACTCAACATCAGTGGTGGTGCGCGGTATGATCTTCGGAATATTCGATGGAGTGACTTTTATATAGGAACAAATCCTATCACCCAATTTGAAGAACACGTCCCATCATCATCTGCCAGTGCCGAACTTCGATTTCCCTTGTATCATAAAACATTCGGCGGACTATCTGCCAGCATAGGATCAGCGTTTCAGTTAACGAAGCACATCAGTCTTAAAGCAAATATCGGAAGAAGCTACAGAGCTCCTAATATCACAGAAATAGGTTCCAATGGATTGGATCCGGGAGCTCATATTATTTACAAAGGAAACAGGAATTTTGATCCGGAGTTTTCATTACAGGAAGACTTGGGAGTCAGTACACGCTTTAAAGATTTTTCTGCAGACGTGAGTTTGTTTAACAATAATATTCAGAATTATATATATCTTTCATTGCTTATAGACAGTCAGGGAAATCCTCTCGTCGATTCCCAGGGAAACAAAACCTACCAATATCAGCAGGCTTCTGCCCAACTTTATGGTATGGAAGCATGGCTTTCTCTTCATCCTGAGAAGTGGAAGGGATTTAATTTTGAAACCAGTTTTTCGGTTATTTATGGATTCAACCGGGAAAAGATGTTTAAAAACCAGGGAATCAACGGCGAATATCTTCCATTGATCTCTCCGCTGAGATTATCAGGCAATATATCCCAGAAAATAGCTACAGGTTCCACAATTATTTCTTCGATTACTCCAATGGCAGAAATAGAATATTCAGCTGCGCAGAACAGATACCTTAACCTCAATGGTACTGAAACTGCAACATCTGACTATACCTTATGTAATATAGGAACGTCCATGGCTATCAACTATTCGGAAAATCATTCCGCAGTCCTCCAGTTTCAGGTGAATAATGTTTTTGACCGTGCTTATCAGTCGCATCTTAGCCGTTTGAAGTATTTAGGCAATATTTATAATATGGGAAGGAATGTATCTTTAAAACTTATTGTTCCTTTTTAAGGATATAAAAAAAGTGGCCGGATTTTTTCCAGGCCACCTTATTTGTGTTATACTTAGGATTTACTTTTTTACCAGTATTTTCTCCGTCGCTTTTTTACTTAGAATTTCTTTTTTTCCTTCGATTTCAATTGTTACGGATTTATCGAAACTCTCAATTTTAATGATCTTTATCTTTGTATTCAGTAATAACTTTCTCTCCGTGAGATAGCTTAAGAAAGCATCATCTGAGAGTGTAACGGATGCAAAAACTACGGTTTCACCGACTTCGCAATTGCTCAGCTTCTGCAGATCCTGAGCAATAATATTTCCATCTTTATCGGGAATAGGCTCTCCATGGGGATCGAATTTCGGATGATCCAGAATTTCATCCATTTTATCAAAAAAGATCTGGGAGTGTACGTGTTCCAATTGTTCTGCAATTTCATGCACATTTTCCCAGCCAAAGTTCATTTTTTTCACCAGAAACATCTCCGTCAATCTATGTTTACGCACTACCAAAGCTGCTTCCCGTCTTCCTTTTTCGGTAACTCGGAGAGGTTTGTAGGTTTCATAAACAACCCAGCTTTTTTCTGCAAATTTTTTCATCATGTTATTAACGCTGGGCATTTTTACATTTAAAAATTTACTCAGTTCGTTAATCGTTACTTTCCCTTCATTATCAACCAAATGAAACAAAGCCTTCAGATAATTTTCTTCTGTTAATGTTGTTTTCAAAATGTTAGACGATTTTACCTACAAATCTAACAAAATATTGTGGAAATGTTGCGCTTGTTGTCTTCAATTTTTTTAATTTTGATCTATGAAATTTTCATTCAAAAACGATTATTCAGAGGGATGTCATCCCAATATTCTACAAGCACTTTTACGATCTAATCTCGAGCAGGAAGCCGGTTACGGGGAAGACCGTTTTTCTTTAGAAGCTAAACAACTGATCAGAGAAAAAATAGGAAAAAAAGATTCAGAAATTTATTTCGTTTCAGGCGGAACACAAGCTAACCTGATCGTTATTTCATCTATTTTAAAACCCTATCAGGCTGTAATTTCTGCTTCTACAGGTCATGTTTTAAATAATGAGACCGGAGCTATTGAAGCTACAGGCCATAAGATTCTAGGCATTGAAAAAGCAGATGGGAAATTAACGCCGGAAGATATCATAACGGTTTTGGAAAGCCATACCAATGTTCCGCATCAGGTGATGCCAAAATTGGTTTATATTTCCAACTCAACAGAATTAGGAACCATTTACACCGCCCGAGAACTGGAGGATCTTTCCGCATTTTGCAAAGAAAGAGGCTTGTATCTTTTTATGGATGGAGCAAGGCTTGGACATGGTTTAACGGCAGAAATAAGTGACCTGAGTCTTGAAAAAGTAGCCCGGCTTACTGATGTTTTTTATTTGGGAGGAACTAAAAACGGAGCTCTGATAGGGGAGGCAATTGTGATCAATAATCCTGTTCTTCAGGAAGATTTTGGGTTCAATATCAAACAGAAAGGGGCTTTGCTGGCAAAAGGAAGGTTACTTGGAATCCAATTTCTGGAACTGATGAAAGATGATCTGTACTTTGATCTGGCCAGACATGCGAACCAGCAGGCGATGAAAATAAAAAATGCCCTACAGGAAAAAGGAACTGCCTTTTTATCCGTGACTTATACCAATCAGATATTTCCCATTTTGAGTAATGAGCTTATCGATATTTTATCCCAAAAATTTGAGTTTTACATCTGGAAAAAGATCGATGACCAGTATTCTGCAATCCGGTTGATTACTTCTTGGAATACTCCTGACGAAGGCATCAATGATTTTATTGAAATTATTAACAGAGAGTCATAACTAAAAAAACAGCCATATGGCTGTTTTTTTAGTTTGCATCACTGCTGATTAACCGTGGGGATCTTGCCTAAGTATTTGCTTTATACCCGCAACCACTTCATCTTCAAGATGTTTTATTTTATCTTTTTTCATTCTGATATAAATAGCGATCGGAAAAGAGAAGATAAAATAAAATAGAGGAATATCACTGTTGGTTTGTGTAATAACGGTACCTATTCCCGGATTGGTCGTTATTTTTACATTTCCGGTAAGAGTAAAACCACTTGTACGAACCTGTAATGTTCCAAAACTTGTCTGAATTTTATATTGAGGAAATATTCTCCTTAAATCTTCGATAAATTCGGACTGTGAAAAAGGCCTGAATTGAAGTGTCTGCATAGAACATGATTTTGGTTTGTATTCGTGGAAAGTCGCTAATGTGATGCAAGAAGCTGTATTATTTTAATGCTTTGGATACAAGCGCACAATCAGCAACATTCATTTTCGGTCCATCTTTGTAAGCAACTTTCTTTTCGTCGGCATACTTACTTTGTCCGCCTTCTTCTTTATGGTCTCCAATTCCTTCAATTAATGTATTGTCTTTCTGAATAAAGAAAATATCGCGTTTACTTTTAGTACCTTCTGATTGGAATTCATAAGTGAGTTTTAATGTATCTCCTGATTTAAAGCCCGTTATATCTCCTTTAGAACTGTCCTTTTCGCTGTTTTTATAAGCTAATTTACCTGAGATGGTTCCCAGATTATCATCAATAGATGCAAAAACACTGTCTTTACCAATTACTCCTAAATAGCAAAATGACTTTGTTCCTAATGTATCAACCACTGGCTCTTCAACTGCAACAGAATCGGTTTCCACTTTTGGAGTTACAGGTTCCGATTTTTTATTGCAATTCATTAAAAAGAATGATAATGAACCCAACATAATTAATTTTTTCATATCCTTAGAATTATATTAAATCAAATTTCGATTTTGCTAAATTAACCAAACTATTTAAATCAAAGATATATTTAATGGAAATAAAATTTATTTTAAAAAAAAAACCGAAATACTTGTGTATATCAAATTTTTCCTAATTGCCGAGAATCGCTTAAAAAAAACTTTCCCTGATATTTTCCCGTATATCAAAAACTCATTTAGGCATAAAAAGTGCTTATAAAGGATAATAAAAATCGGATATGATAAAAAGTTTTAAAATATTTTGTCTTGCTTTCATTTTCTTTGGAGCAAGTTCTTTCAAATCTCAAAAACCTCAAAATTATATTTATACTTCTTCAGGTGATCTTCATGATCTGGAAAAAAAGATAAGAAGCAAAGAGATCGGAGGAGTTCAAATTGTGTATAATTGGAAATCTTTGGAAAAAGAAAAAGATGTTTATGATTTTTCCCGGATTGAAAATGATCTCAATTTCCTAAGCCAACTGGATAGAAAGTTGTTTATCCAGCTTCAGGACCGCTTTTTTGAACCCGAAGCCCGATACGTTCCGGATTATATATTAAAAGATAAGGAATATAAAGGAGGATTGGTTCCGCAATATGATAACCCTGGTGAAAATAAGCCTGTTGGGAATGGTTGGGTCACCCAACAATGGAATCCCGAAGTTCAAAAAAGATTTCAAAAGCTCATTGGCGCTTTAGCTGAAAAATTTGACGGAAGAATTCAAGGTATTAATTTACCGGAAACATCTATAGACATTGAGATGAAAAAAGATAAAACCGGTTTCAGCTGTGACCGTTATTTTCAGGCAGAGATCGATAATCTAAAGTTTGCAAAAGAGGTATTCAAAAAGTCCAACGTTTTGCAGTATGTAAATTTCTTTCCTTGTGAATGGGAAAATGATCATCAATATATGTCCAGGCTATTTAAATTTGCCAAAGAAAATAATGTGGGTTTAGGCGGTCCTGATATTGTTCCCAACAAAAAAGCCCAGATGAAAAATTCCTATCCCTTCTTTAATCAGTATAAAGGACAACTTTCTTTAGTTGCAATGGCAGTCCAGGAGCCAACACTCACATATAAAAATCCAAAAACAAAGAAACCTTTCACAAAAGAAGAGTTTGTAGAATATGCCGGGAACTATCTGGGTGTGGATATTATCTTTTGGAGCGTGGAAACACTGTGGATAAGGGAATTGAAAGTTGAAGAATAAGGGGGAGTTGTATTTGTGTTTGAGAGTCTGAGAGTTTGAGAGTTTGAGGGTTTGAGAGCTGCAATAAGGTTCAAGATGTAAAGTTAAGTTAAGAGTTGAAAGTTGAGAGTTATTACAATATAAATACTCTCAACCTTAACGATATCTAGAACCACCTACCAAATCAAACAACCTTATACCAACCCAGTATTCTACAACCCTAATACTCTCAAACTCTCAGACCCTCTAACTCTCAACCCCAAAACTCTCAAACACAAGTACTCTCAAACTCTCAAACTTCCACGAAATCCTCTTGCAGCGTAGTATGAATCTGCACCGTTGTGATACATGAAAACCGTATTGTACCGGCGGTCGCAGAAGATGGCGCCTCCCAATTCACGAATTTCAGGTGGTGTCTTTACCCAGCTGGATGTTTTCAGATCAAACTTTCCTAATTCCTGAAGTTGGCGGTATTGTTCTTCAGTTAGTAATTCAATTCCCATTTCTGACGCTTTGTCGATGGCATTACTTTCCGGCTTATTGGCTTTACGGGATTCCCAGGCCTGGTAGTCGTAACATAAGCTTCTTCGTTTTGGACTTTCCGGAGAGCAGTCGACAAAAATGTATTCATCGGATTTTTTATCGTAACCGATGACATCGGGCTCTCCTTCAGTATCTTCCATTTCAGAAAGTGACCATAATTTTTCAGGTTGTGCTTCAAGCCTGGTCTGGATCTTACTCCAGTCAAGGCCTTTGTGACGGCCGGTATTTTTTTCAAAACGCGTCTTCAGAATTTTTAAAAGCTCCTGACTCTGTTGTGAAGTTAATTTTTTCTTATTCATATTAATTTGATGTTTTTTTGTTATTCTTTAATGGGATGGGATTTCGTATAACACGTATTCCTGAAGTTACTGATTATATGCGTTTTAGGTATATTTTTTAAAATTTTTGTCTAACTGATCATGCAGATATTTTTAATCAGATTAAAAAACTTACAATACATTATTATTACCAAATCCAACTTTTCGGTCAGCAGGTCTGAAGTAATATGAAATCAGAGTAAGTACCAAAAGCAATAGTGAAGCAAAAATTTTACTTGAATTGTGATCTGAAGCAAGATGGGAAATAATAGCTCCTGACATCACGAAGAAAAATCCTGCATAAGCCCATTCTTTTAATAAAGGATACTTAGGAATAAGTACGGCGATGACACCCAGGATTTTCCATACTCCGATAATGGTCATGAGGTAAGCCGGATATCCAAGGCTGGTAAAGTTTTCCACTTCATCTTTATTTTTTAAAAGCTGAACCGCAGCAGTTGATACCATTCCCAATGCCAGCCAAAGGGTAAATATCCAATAGATGATCTTGTTTCTTTTTTCGGATTTGTTTGATTGTGTTTCCATAGTATAATTTTTTTGTGATTAGTCGTTAATTCCTTTACCGTCAAGAATTTGAGGAATGCATTTTTCAATTCTTGATTCACGGGTTTTACTTTGTTTAGCAGAGGAAAAATGGAGTAGGTAAGCCCTTTGTCTTCCCGGTGTTAAGGATTCAAAAGCTTGTTTTAAAACAGGATCTTTATCCAGCTTCTGTTGAAATTCTTCCACCACTTCGAATTCTTTGGTCTTTTTCATTTCAACTTTAATTCCCGATTCTTCAATTTCAACAGCCTCAAATATGTATTCCCGAAGAATTTTTTCAAGGTCATTAATCTGTTCCAGATCTGTAAAGCGGATTTGTCTTGCGGCCTGTACATTTTCCGTCTGTTGGATCAGAATGTTATCAGGATCCTTCATTAAAGCACCTTTAAAAAAGAGTAGGGCGCAATAGTCTTTGAACCCGTGGATCAAAAAAATATTTTTCCCTTCATAGGTATAACAGGGACATCCCCATTTTAAATCTTCTACAAGTTCGGTACTTAAAGCAATGATTCTTAATTTTTTAAATTCTTTTTGCCATTGGCCGGATTCGTTAAAGAAAAAGTCTGTTTTTGGATTCATGGTGTTTTGTGTTATAGGGTTTAGAGTGGGAGAGTTTTAGGGTTTGAGAGTGGGAGGGTTTGAGTGTGTGAGGGTGAGGTTTGCAGGATTCGAATTCCGGGGTTAAAAAATGAAATGGTTATTTTCCTCTAACTTCTAATCTCTAATTTCTAATTTCTCAATTCCCTTAACCACTTCCTGAAGTCGATTATGGGCCATATTGATTCCCTGGGCAAATGGTAATTTCAGGTGCTGGTCCCTGAAGTCTACGGATTTATAGATGGTTTGGATGGTAATTTTGCTGGTTGTGTCAGTTAATTTTTCAAACTCTAAAAACTCGATCTGAGCGGGGAAGGGTGTATTTTCCATTTGAAAGGTCCGGATTATTTTCTGATCGGGAATGATCTCATGGATCGTTCCGTTGGCACTGAAGACTACGTCGCCCTGCGGGTTTGAGGTTTCAAAACGGTAGCCGCCATGTTGCTTATTTTCCATTTTTACCACTTTAGTTCCCATCCATTGTTCTACCAATTCGGGTTCTGTGTAAGCTTTAAAGAGAAGATGGACAGGAAGATCAAATTCCCTGGTGATGAAGATTTCCTGCTTGCCGTCTTCGGCGTGAATTTTTGTTTTTAGTTCCATGTTTTTGGTTTGAGGGTTTTGGTGTTTGAGAGGGGGAGAGTAAGAGTTGTTAGGTGTAATTATTCATTGCCCATTACTTACTACTTATGTTTTGATATGCTTTCATCACGCTTTCCAGCTTATTGAATTTCTCATCCCACATTTTGCGGAAGGGTTCTATAAAATCGGCTATTTCTTTCATTTTATTGGGATTTAGGTGGTATATCATTTCGCGGCCGTTTTGTTCCTGGGTTAAAAGTTCACATTCCGTAAGGATCTGTAAATGCTTCGAAACAGTAGGGCGGGCAGTATCAAAATTAGAAGCAATGGCTCCTGCGGTCATTGATTGGGCCGCCATCAACATCAAAATAGATCTTCGGGTAGGATCTGCTATTGCCTGGAATACATCTCTTCTTAAATTCATCGTGTAGTTATTTGACTACAAATATATATGAAGTTATTTAGCTACGCAAATATTTTACAAAAAAAATTGAAATTGTTTTATATAAATCTTTTGTAAAGCATTGGATTGCGGCTTTGAGCCCGGAGACAGGGTAGTTGTAAAGGTTAGGAAAAATCATATTATTCTCAAAAAGCAATTGTAACGAATAAAAAACGATCAAATAATCGCTGTTTACAAGAGATTGATTATATTTATATCACAAATCAACGATCATTGAGAACTATTCTTAAACTTATAGTAGCTTAAAATCGGCCTCACAAACCACAGGCTGATTATTTCTTTATTTGGGTAATTCTATACCCGAACAGGTTTTTCATTTAATCATATTATTTATTGGGTTGCTTACAAAGGCAATTGCATGAATTATTTCTACAGTGTCCTGATCATCTTATGGATCAAGACTATAATATTATTAAATGATATCCCAAAATTAATGAAGAATAATAAGCATACTTTAAATGATACAATATATTTGGGAGGTAAAAATAATGAATACTCCCTTTTTAAAAAGAAAATGCAGTCATTGCAGCAGCGATAGATTTTATTGCAGTGAGAAGTTCAGGATGAACGCTCAAAAAAAGAATATTGATATATGGTTAATTTACAACTGTTTAAAATGTGGGAGCTCTTATAATATGACGATTTTTTCCCGTATAAAACCAGAAAACATAGATAAAAATCTTTTTAATAAGTTTTCGGAGAATTGTACAAAGACAGCCTGGGATTACGCGTTTTCCAGGGAAACAGCACGGAAAAATAATGTTGAACTGGATTTTGAGAGTGTCCGGTATGAGCTGGAGTATGAAAAGGTTTCAGCAGAAGATATTCTGAATGGTGACCATGATATCATAACCTTTGAAATTAAATATCCTTTTGATTTTAATCTTAAATTTTCATCTGTTATAAAAAAATGCTTACAGCTTTCGACAAATAAACTGAACCAATTGATCAAGGAAGAAGCAATACATATCCTGCAAGGGCCACTGCAAAAGAAGCATAAGATCAAGAATAAGGATATAGTACGGATAAACAGAGTAAGATTGAAAAGCATGTATAATAATTAATTATCACTATTTTGTGATTTAAATTAATTTTAAAACCCTCTTACCATAAAGGAAGAGGGTTTTGTATATATTATTTTTTCCTGATCGAAATGAAGGTCTGTAATACAACAGAAGTAATAATCAGAGAAAGTCCAATATAGAATGAATGATTTACCTGTTTGCTTTCATTAAAGAATAAAAAGGCCATGATAATTGCATAAACAGGCTCTAGATTGAAGGTTAAGTTCACTGTAAATGCAGGGATCTTTTTTAAAACCTCTGCAAATATAACATAGAGACCCACTGTACAAAAAAGAGCCAGGATCATCAGATTACCGATATCTTTCATTCCGGGAATCACACTTTCTACTGGGAAAAAATAAAGATAAACCGGTAGGACAGCTCCCAGGCAAACAGTTCCACTAAGCATCTGGTAGTAATTAATGACTTTGGTGTCATAATGTTGAACCAGGCGCTTGTTGAAAATGGTATACAAAGCGCCAATAGCGGATGAAATAACACCCAAACCAATTCCTAATTGATACGATGTATCAAAATGAAAAATCAGACTGATCCCAAAAACCGTTAATAAACTCAGCAACAGCTCAGAAATTTTAAACGGTTCTTTATCGATGACAGGTTTGAATATTGCTGTAAAGAAACTGGTCAGACAATAACACACTACACCTATGGAGATATTAGCGTATTTGATACTTGCGTAAAAAAATAACCAATGCAAGGTAATCAGTATTCCAACTTTGGCTATATGGAATTTTCCCCGGGTTGAAATCATATAAGGGATTCTCAGCGATTTGAGAATCACAAATAAAATGAGAGTGGAGAATAACAGCCGGTACCAGACCAGAAGACCTTCGTTAAGCGAGATGAGTTTTCCGAATATTCCTGTAAATCCAGCCAGTATAACGGCCAGATGTAATAATACATATGATTTTTTCATTAGACAATTTGCCTTTCTGTAAAGACAAAGATTTTAATTAATAAGTAATTGAATCTGAAGCATTAGAAAACAGCCAATAAAATTTTATCGGCGTTAATACTTCAGTTACACTTTAGAAATATTAAAATCTTGGAGGAGGCAAACAGCTTGAATGGTTCATATTGGATTGTATTGCAGCAAATATAAGAATTAAATCCAGGAATACTACATATGGAATACATTAAAGGTATGGCCGTCAGGATCGGAAAAAACAAATCCATAGTAATGATCTCCGAAACTTTGAGGCGCCGAAACAATGGTGCCACCGGCTTTTTCAACTTCTTTAGCCCAGGCATCTGCCTGATCTTTGCTTTCTGCAGATAGCGTAAAAACAATCTCATGGACTTTCTGGGTGTCGCAGAATTCTAACGGCTTAAGATTGGACTCCAGGATATTTTTCAGGAAAAAATGGATCACAAAATCATTGTCACCAAAGAAAAAGCTTACCAGCTGATCAGAGGTGTGCGGACCATTAGGTTTAAATCCTAAGTCTGTATAAAATTTGTGGGTACGTTCAAGATTGGCTACGGCCAGATTTGACCAGATCATTTTAGGTTTCATAATGATTTTATTTTTTGGTTAGGATAAAGGTATACGGTTTATAAAGAATCTGCATTGCCATATGACAAGATTTGTAATGGCTGAGAATCGGGTATTTGAAAAGATGACAGAAAGATCAGCGTATGAAGGATAATTACCCCTATTCGGAATGAATTTAAAAAGTCCTATAATTTATATTATGTTAAATTGTATATGCTAGTATAAATTTATGTATCTTTTTATAATAAGCATACTTAATAATTTCTTTGAATTATAAATGCTTCAGAAATATTTTTCATTCCAATTTTTTCATAAAATTTAAATGCATTTGCATTTGAATGTAAAATTAGTTTGCATTCATTGCCTGCACTTTCTTTTGTGAGTTCAATTAATTTTTTTCCAATATTCAGATTTCGATATTGTAAGTCAACGCAAAGATCTGAAAGATAGCAACAATAACTAAAGTCGCACAAAGAACGAGCAATTCCAACAAGTTTTGTATTATCCCAAGCAGAAACTATCAGATTTGCATTAGTGAACATTTTTTGTAAACGGATTTTATCATTCATATCTTCAATTGGCAAATAATCAGAATCAAATAATAGGGCTATTATTTTTTCAATTTCTATTTCTTTGTTTAATTTATATATTATGTCTTTCATATAATTCCCTATAACGAAGTGTTGTCAAATGCCTTGTCAAATTTATCTGTAAGTTGGCAGAGCCGATTTGTTTTAATTCTTACTAAAGACTGATTGTTTTAACTATACAAAGTTGTGTATGGTTTAATTTTATTTATTGTTGATAATCGGTGCGAGTTCTGTTTTTAATTTGTCAAACTCTTCTTTGCTCATCATATCAATTTCTACTAGATCTTTTGCTTCCTTTAATTTTGCTATCGCTTCATCTCTAGTCATCTTTCTGTTTTTTAAAAGAATTTCACCAGATTCAATTCCTAATTCTGTATCCATTACACTTAAATATTTATTTATTCCGAAAGCTCGACCATTTATTTCTCCCAAAACCATAACTACATACAAAGGCTTGTTTTTACTACCTCTATGGTATGCTTTTATCTCTCTGACAATAACTGTAGTGTTCTTTAAACTGTTGTCTGCCATATTCTGTGCATCACCACCCATAGCAGACATAATACTTCCAAATCCAGCTGGTCTGCCCATTTGTATAAATTCATAAGTTTTTTTTGAAGTACTTGTTGATTGTGAAATACCTCCTCTTGCTCTACCTCCATAACTTCCTGAATAAGTTCTTGTATTCAGTTCTTGAGATGTAGGATATCCTAATATTAATGTATCACCAACTTTCACACTATTTTTATTCGTCGTTATATATTCTTTAACCTGAGCACCATTTTTAATAGTGTTGAAAAAATTAATGTCCTGAGTGTTTTCGTAAGTCAATAAATCAATATCTTCTTGAGCTTGAATATTAGCTATTGAGAAAATAATAGTAAAAAAAGTAATTGTTTTTTTCATAATTGTTATTTATTATAGTTGTTTTATTTAATATTCGTTTTGAGATTTTAAATATTAAATTTCAGAAATATTGTGCATTTTTCAAATAAAAATCCTAAAAATCTGATGTTACCATTCTAAACTTATCAATATCCCTACTTTGTTCTATCTCAAATATTTAGTAGTCTTTTCTGTTTATGTACTAACCAAAGATAATCAATCTAATCTATCATAACCTACGGGATGCCGTAAATGATCACATAACGGTTAGTTATAAATACTATACAAAAACCAGGCTTATTGTAAGCCTGGTTTTTGTATAGTATTTAAATATATATCAGGAGCACATTTGCTCTTAGTTAGATGAATACTTCTCCTTGTGCGATTTTACAAACATCCCCTTCTACAAAAACATGATCCATTTGTTCATTTTCACCGGTGACCATAACTTTAATCTGGCTTGGTCTTCCCAAAAAATGCCCCTGCTCAATAATGATTTCGTTATTTATTTCTGCAATTTTATTCTCAACTAAGTAGGCACCTACAGGACCAGCTGAGCTTCCTGTGGCAACATCTTCTACCCAACCCTGATTATCCCAGGTTCTCCCCTGCTTTCCGGCAACATCCAGAACAAATATGAATTTGGCACCAATTTCATTAAGCTTAACTTCTAAATCAGGAATTATAATTTTTGATTTGCCTAATGCACTGGCTTTTACAGGAACTATTAAGTAAGGTAAACCTGTAGAAACCACCTGAAATGGAAATTCTTCGAATTTGTCCTCCATGCTCAGATTTAAATAGCTTAAAAATTCAGTTTCTTGTTCTTTCCTTAATACCGTTTTAAATTCCGGAATTCCCTGATTCATTCTTGCTGAATAATAGTTTGGTTTTTTTGTTGTTTCCACAACAACCGGCTTTTCATTAAGCTCAATAGTCCAGCTGTTTCTCTCCTTTTCCGGGGAATAAAGATCGTGAAGCATTGCAGACAAGCCGATTATGGGGTGTCCTGCAAAATCCAGCTCTTCTTCAACTGTAAATATGTATGCTCTGAAAGTGTTCGGATTGATTTTATAATAAAAGATACTTTCAAATTGCTTCATTTCCTGCGTTAGAATATGCATGCTCTTTTTATCAAATTCCTCATTAATCTCAAAAATGGTCAATCCGTTTCCAGAAAATTTCTTTTTTGAGAAAACATCTACATGGTAGTACTTCATTATATTTAATTTTTATTCAGTTTGTTGGATATATTATTTTATCTCTTATAAAGAATCCTGTTTTTTGCCTGATGTTCTTTTCTTGTAATTCAACAGATAAGTTCCTTTGTCCGAATTTTTAGAGAAATTACTACCGAACTCCCAAAGGAAACGGGCATTTGCTCTGGCCTCTTCGTTAGTGAAATTTTCATATTCAATTCTGTACAGTGAGCTGAATAAACGGGAACGCCCAACACCATGATGACAATGGATCAAAACAGGATAATTTTTAGGGTTATCCATAATAGATAAAAACTTTTTTACCGTGCTGTCCTGGGGAATCTGATCGGTGGGCAAATTGAAATAATGAATACCTGAAAGCTTATCTACGGCATTTTCTTCCGCATTTACCTGTTTCTTTGTTTCCGGGTTGAGTTCCGTTTGCTGCAGGCCATCCCGTAGGTCAATAACCGTTTTTATATTGTGACTCTTTAATACCTCCGGTAATTTGTCAGGAGGAATAACTCCTGAATTGTACACCTTGTTTTCTGAAATGGTGACTAAATTATACCGCACCTTCTTTTGATAAAGGGCACCAATTAAAAATAAAAAAGCTATTATTAAAAGCGGAATTAGTATTTTTTTCAGCGTATTGTTTTTAAAATTCAGGCTCATGATTGAATGATTAAATCTTGTATCGTGGAAAGCTCTAATTTATTTAAAAATATTCATTTTCTCTTATAAAAATATTTTAAGTAAAAAACCTTTTTGATCTAAGGCCTATCCGGGGTTTATTAGGCTTTTTTTTAAATGGAACTAGCTGGTAATTAGCTTTTAAATATAAAGAAAAGGAGACCTCTGGATCTCCTTTTTATTTCAATAATTTTCTGTAAATGTCTAAAAGAACTGATATATTATGCATCAAATGAATTCTACTGATCCTGCAGATCACTTGGGTCTGCCGGATTTTATTATTTACAGGCAACGTATTGTACCGCCGTCTACCCGAAGAACAGAACCACTGATGTAGTCGGCAAAATGACTGCAAAGGTATACTACAGCTCCTGCAATCTCTTCGGGTTCACCAAACCTTCCTGTGTCATTCGGAATAAGTTCCTGGACAGCTTTGTACTTGATCTCCTCCATATCTGTTCCCCAATTAAATTTCGGGGCTGCATTTTTGAGCCAGTCTTCCACCATTGGATTGATAATGGCACCCGGCGACACCACATTTGATGTGATGCCCGTATCTTTTAGTGTTCTGGCAAGCGAAACAGACATATTATGACGGGCGGCCAGGGTTGCATTGTAATGAGGCTGCTCTTTAATCGGTTGTATGCCAAGGCCTCCTCCGATATGGACTACCCTTCCCCAACCCAGATTTTTCATCTGTGGCACAATACGTTGAATCATCCGTACATATGAAACTACATTTGTATTGTAAATATCCAGCCAGTCATCGGCTGTCGCTTCACCCCAGGACTTATGGGAAGTTGCACCTGCATTATTAATCAGGATATCTATCTTTCCAGACTGGAGTGCTTCGGCGGCTACCTGATCTGCTCCTTCATCAGTTGAAAGATCCCCTATAGCAATTTTTGCAGACCCTCCTTTATCGATTATTGCTTTTGCAACGTTCTCGGCACGGCTTTTATCACGGCCATGGATAATTACCATAGCACCTTCATTTGCTAGCATTTTTGCAATAGCTTCGCCGAGGCCGGAGCTTGAACCTGTAATTAATGCTCTTTTTCCTTTTAATTGTATATCCATTATTATTGTATTGGTTTTTATTGATATTATTTTTTATTGGGAGCGTAGCCAAACGCTTTTTTATAAGCATATGAAAAATGAGAAAGATCTTCGAATCCCAGATCCAGGTATATATCAGAAGGCCTGTTTCCTTTTTCCTCTATTTGATATTGAGCATCTTCCAGTCTTTTTCTGACGAGCCACCTGCGGGGGCTCGTCAGAAAAAGCTTCTCGAAATCTCTTTTGAATCCGGCCAGACTTCTCCCTGTAAGAAAGGCAAAACGTTCAATACTGATATTATATCTGTAATGGCTATTCATAAATGCCTCGAGATTAATTTTACCCGGCTCTCTGAAATCAAAAAGGATATTCTTAAACTGTGGATTGTTTTTGATCAGTAACATGATCAGCTCCCGGGTTTTTAACATTAGAATATGATGATCAATTTCAGGCTCCTGCAGATAGGGAATCAGAGATTCTGTAAATCCTTTGAGAAGATTGTCGGGACTGATCAAAAGCACTTCTCCGGACAAATTCATTTCATCTGCTATCCACCCATATTGATGACTCATTTCCTTTAAAGTGGTTTGGTCAATATGGATAGCAATTGATTTAAAGCCATCAGCACCGGTATTTTTAACGTATTTAGCCAGCTGATTCCTTCTGAAGAATCTGAAATCTCCCTGTTGAAACGAATATTTTTTGTTGCCAAGCCATACCTCATGTTTTCCCTGCAGGATATAGCTGAAGATATGGTCGGTTACAAAGGCCTCTCCTTCTACATCAGCTCCCTTATAATCATTTAATATTAATCTTGGTCCTAAAACAGTTGATTCTTTCTTTTCCATGCTTGTATCATTATTTGCATGGACAAAATTATGGGGGAAATCAGAGTTTAACTTTGCTGGAAAGCTCAAAATACTTTGTTGAAAAGCTCGGACTGAATGATATGATGATGGGTCGTATCATTTTAATATGAGCATTATCGGAGTTTCTTTTAATAGTATGTTATAGACGATTACTAGGGAAAACAAGACAGATACTAGACCAGTTTGCTCAGTTGCTAGTTGTTTGTTGGCTGTACCCTATTTTAATCTCAATTTTATTAAAAATATTTTACTAACCTAAATTTAATTGCATGAAAAAACTAATTCTATTTTTATCCTTTATGTCTTTCTTTCAAAGTCAGATAATTGCGCAGATAATTGCTCCTGTAAGAGATACCTATAACATTACTTTTACCAGGGATGACAATTTTATAGGTGAAACCGTACCAGGGCACGCCCATACAAATGTTACTCTGGATATAAAAATTGGCTCTAATATAAGAACAAATACTTTTCTTCCAGATGTTGTTTCCTCAAAGGATTATAATTTTCCTGTGATCTATCTTCTTCCCGGGAGCCCGGCCCCTGTCACCTATGTTAATGTAACTTTTAGTACTCCATCCTTACAAAGCGGATATTATGAGCTTGGAACCCATGTTGGAGATGAGACTATAATTCCTCCTGTGACCTACTATACCGGTCAATTCGGATACGGTGTTGCGATTACCTGTATTGCTACCAATAAATATCTCATGAGAATTACCCGTTTTGAATGTAATATATGCATTCCGGGAGGTGGTATACCGGTTTCAAAAACAGCAAACCCTCAAAATACACCACTAATAGCTCCAAATCCAAGCATGGGACTTAGCGAATTGTATTATACGGCTGCAGGTAAGGAAACAGTTTCAATAAACATAGCAGATATTAATGGTAAAACAATAAATGCTTATTCTAAGGATTTAGAAGCCGGTTTACAAAAGCTTCCTATTGATATTCAAAATCATTTGAGCGGTACTTATATTGTTCAATGGAGATCCAGTACCGGTAAAGCCGGAAGTTTGAAACTGGTTAAAAAATAAATAAATCAAAAAAAACTGCTCTCAATAGGTATTGCTCCTGCATTTTGCAGGAGCTTTTTTATTCAGTTCCAACAGAAAATTCTTAATTGGCTTTTTTATTATTATTTTTACTTTCAGAAACCAAGCAGTTATTAGTTTAATTAAAGTATCATCAACCATATGGAAAGAAAAGAATTCATTAAAACAGGAGTATTATTTTCTGTTTTGATGATGAGCATCTTCACTCAGCTTATATCTGTTACAGGATTTTTAATTATAACGTTGTTTGCAGCTTTGGTCTATCTGTATACTGTTCTGGAAAAGAACCTGAAATACAGCAGGTTTTTATATCATACTTTGGCACTGGTAATTCTGGCTGTTTCGATTATTATTTTTCAGCATCTGTTGCCGGGGTTTAATAATGTGCTCATTTTCGACAAAATACAGGTTTCAAAAGACGGTGTCCCTTTCACAATGTACTTTAATATAGATAAAACGTTGGCAGGACTTACCCTGTTGTTATTTGTAGTACCGCCTGGAGCTGGTTTCAGGTCCGCTTTGAAGAAAAGCTGGTCTCTGATTTTGATGACCATTCTTTTGCTGATGGGACTCACACTATTATTTAGTTTTGTAAGAATTGATATTAAATTTCATCAGTATTTCTTTGTATGGGCTTTGAATAATGTATTGTTTGTCGTCATGGCCGAAGAGGTTTTGTTCAGAGGTTTCTTTCAAAGGCATTTGTCTTTGCTGAATATTAAAAACAGTCAGATAATTGCTGTTGTTATTGCCGGATTAAGCTTTGGAGCGTTGCATTGGGCGGGTGGAATATTGTATGTTCTGTATGCTGCAATAGCCGGGATTATGTATGGTTTAATTTACCAGAGATCAAACAATATACTGGTGAATATATTGAGTCATTTTTTATTGAATATCATTCATATTCTGTTTTTTACCTATCCATTTTTAAAATAAAAGTTTGTCCGTAAATCTCCGGTTCTATACCCGCTGATTAATGTGACCAAGATTTGTATTGCTTATTTCTGAGCATAAAAAAACCGCCCTTTTCGGAGCGGTTATTAGTCTTTAATTTTTTATTAGTTGCAAGTGTTTGCTCCACAGCTAACAACAGTAATGTGTACTACGTTGTTGATTCCGCACTGCACCTGGCAAAGTCCGTTTTCAAGATTTTTGATCACTTGAACAACAGTTCCTCCAACTGCACCACCAACAGCACCGATAGTACCGCCAACGATAGTTCCAACACCTCCTAATACACCACCTACTAATCCTAAGATTGGATCAAGGAATCCATCTCCTGAAATAGTTTTCAATTGCTCTCTGTCTAATTTTTTTAAATTTTTCATGATATAATTTTTTATGATTAATACATCACTAAGATATGAAAAATTATAATATGACAAATTTTTTTTGAAAAAAATAATTAAATATTCTTATAATTTAATATTCGATTAATATATCGGGTGTTTAGTATGGATATCGTTTTTGTAAAAACACCCTTTCTGAATGCATTTTAACGGATATTAGGGGGCTTTTTTTCCGGAATGAATATTTATTTATAGATCCTGGTTGTAGCGTTGCGTTATTTTAATGTTGTATTATTGTTACAGCTCGCTCCTGTAAAACAACAAATTTCTAAACAAATGTTTGACCCCAGGAGGTGCATGTACTGTTGATTAGAGATTATAAATATTTTTTTCGAAATGAGAAATTGTTGAAATGGCGTTTAGCATTGTCTTTTTATTTTTACAAAAGTAGAATACGGTATTATTTCCTTATATTTAAGATGAGAATAACTATTTATTCATTCGTGTATGCATCATCAACAGGAAAAACATTATGTAAACAGGGTTGGTTGGCTGCGGGCAGCCGTTTTGGGAGCCAATGACGGTTTATTATCTACAACAAGCATTGTTATAGGAGTTGCCGCTGCAGAATCACAGCGTAACACGATCATTCTGGCTGCATTAGCCGGGATGATCGCCGGTGCCTTGTCCATGGCTGCAGGTGAATACGTATCGGTGAGTTCACAGGAGGATACCGAGAAAGCTGATCTTCTGCGTGAGAAAAGGGAGTTGGAAGAAATGCCGGAAATGGAACTTAAAGAACTTGCCAAAATATACGAAGAAAGAGGTGTGAGTAAGGAAACAGCAATGCAAGTTGCCGTTGAATTAAGTGAGCACAATGCCCTGGAAGCCCATGCCCGGGATGAATTAGGAATTAATGAGATCAGCCAGGCCAGGCCATTGCAGGCTGCCATTGCTTCGTTGGCATCATTTGCTGTGGGCGCCATGCTTCCCTTTCTTGTATCTCTTTTAGCTCCTATTGATCAGATGGTTTATTTTCAATATGGATTTTCCATTATTTTTCTGATGACTTTGGGAGCTGTTTCTGCAAAAACAGGAGGCTCAAAAATCGGAATTGCTGTGATAAGGATTTGTTTCTGGGGAACTGCTGCGATGGGGATTACGGCACTGATAGGACATCTTTTTGGAGTAACCGTTTCCTGATATTTGCCAACAGTGACCTCTGCCCTATTATTTCCTTTTGATGCCAATCATTTTTAATGCCGTAGGGCTCAGATAGATCTCATCAAAAACGGTAAGAGATTCAATATCCGTAAATGTTTGAAATTTTAAATCATTTTTATTGAAAGATAATTCTATCGATTCATCATAGGATGCTGTAATGCGTACGACCGAATACCCATTGTAGGCCACTTTAAAGCCTTCAAAAAAGCAGTTTTGTTCGGCTTTCTTATACACATTGTATTCTTCAAATCCGCTTACAGCAGGAGTATCATCGGAAAGAACTTCATTGTGCTTAAGCGATTTCCAGGAAGAATAGTTTTTAGGTTCCTTCAAGACATTCCCATTTGGATCTACAGGAACAAACAGGGCAAGCGTTAAGGGATGCCTCAGAAAGTTAGCATAATTTTTCATCAGATTTAATGTCTGAAGATCGGCGTATCCTTCGTTTGAATAATACTCAATGACAAAATCGGTCATTGGGATAAGCTTATGGGAAGCATCATTTGGCATCATTAATATTCTCTTTGTCTCGAATGAATTTGATTGTTGGGCAAATATACAAGTTTAGCATAAATACACCTCCTTCACAACGTTCAAGAATGCGGATTAGTACAGGAATTTCCGGTATTTTTTCTTAGAATAAATAAGGTTAGGAATGGAATTGGGATTTGTCATTACGTTAGAATGATCAACACCTGTGATTGAAATATGTGTAGGGCAAGAACAGAGATTATGTTACAAATTCAGGTGATCGGGATACAATTTCATTCAGATTATGCCCGAATTTTGCATAGGAATATAAGTCAGAAATAAATACTCATAATTATGCAAACAATATTAGGTGCTAATGGCCAGATTGGCGAAGAACTGGCAAGGGAGCTAAAGCGGAATTTTACTTCCGATATCAGAATTGTAAGCAGAAATGCAAAAAAAGTAAATGACACGGATACCGTCTTTTCAGCGGACCTCTCTGTTAAAGAAAATGCGGTTGAGGCGGTGAAAGGAAGTGAAATTGCTTATTTCACACTAGGGCTTCCGATGGACTCGGATCTTTGGGAAAAACAGTTTCTCCTTATTACAAAAAATATAATTGAGGCTTGTAAAGTAAACGGAACCAGGCTGGTATTTTTTGATAATACCTACATGTATCCTCAAAATGGTAACGTTCTTACGGAAGAAACACCGTTTGCTCCTGTGGGTAGAAAAGGAAGAGTAAGGAAGAAAATGGCAGAAATGCTTTTAAAAGAAATGGCAGCAGGAACTATGGATATTGTCATCTGCAGAGCTCCGGAATTCTATGGCCCCGGAAAAACACAGAGCATTACCAACGCTTTTATTTTCGATGCTATTAAAGAGGGAAAAAAACTAAAGGTTCCTTTAAGAGATGATAAGTTAAGAAGCTTAATCTGGACACCCGATGCGAGCAAAGCTACCGCTTTGATTGGTAATACACCCAATGCCTATGGTCAAACCTGGCACTTACCTGTTGATGATCATCGGCTGACTTATAAAGAATTCATTGCTTTGGCTTCGGAAATTTATGGACAGGAATTCAGATATTTTACAATTCCTAAATTTGCTTTCAGGATTGGGGCCCTGTTTAATGAGAAAGCAAAAGAACTGCAGGAACTTCTTCCCAGATATGAATATGATAACCTTTTTGATGATTCAAAATTCAGAAACAGATTCCCGGATTTTGAGGTAACCCCATATCGAAAAGGCATAGAACAGATAAAAAAAGAGCAGTAAAATACACGGTAACTTATAAAACAACAAACGATGAAAACTCCTGAAAAAGTATCTTCTATTACAGCAATGCATCATTATCTGAAGCTTAAAAAACCTACGAATCCATTGATCAGTGTTTTTGATTTTAATGAAGTGTCTGTGTCTCCGGATACCATTCTGAGTGCTATTACAACGGAATTTTACGTTATTGCGATTAAAAGTGATTGTGCGGGAAGATTCAAATACGGTCAGCAATATTATGATTTTGAAGATGGAATCATGTACTTTATTGCTCCCCATCAGGTGGTGCAGTTTGAAGATATTCTGCTTTCTGACGTTAAAGGAAGTGTATTGGTGATTCACCCGGATTTTTTGCAGGGCTATCCTATTGCTTCTTCCATAAAGGATTACGGTTATTTTTCCTATTCTGCCAATGAAGCTTTACACCTTTCCGAAAAAGAAGAAAATTCCGTTACGGAAATTATCGCCAATATACGGCGGGAAACGGAAAATAATATGGATGTTTTTACCCAGGATTTACTGATCTCCAATATTGACCTGCTTTTGAAATACTGTGACCGTTTTTATAACCGTCAGTTTTTAACCAGAAAGAAAGTAAATAATGATCTCTTAACGCAATTGGAAACACTGCTTGATGAGCAGTTTAAAAATAACAGCCTCATCATCAATGGAATTCCGTCCGTACAATTTATAGCGAACGAATTGCACATCAGTCCTAATTATCTCAGCGATATGTTGCGTGTCCATACGGGACAAACAACACAGCAGCATATCCAGAACCGGCTGATTGCAAAAGCTAAAGAATTGCTGTCTACGACTTCAATGTCGGTTTCGGAAATTGCCTATCATCTTGGTTTTGAGCATTCGCAATCTTTTCACCGTTTGTTTAAGAACAGGACTTCGCTTTCTCCACTTGAATTCCGGCAGACTTTTAACTGATTATTCTTTTGCGGCCTCTTTTTCCAGTTCTTCCTGAAATTCAATAAGGGCTTTGGTGGTTCCGGATTTTAAGCTTCCGTTCTTTTCTCCTTCATCCCAGGTTTTAAAAGCTTTTTCTTTTAATCCTAATGTATAATAATAGCTTCCCAGAACCGTATACCCTTCAGGCTCTCCCATGCTTATTATTTTCTTTGACAGGGCAATTAATTCAGGATGAGGTTGTATTTTTTTTGAGGCGATTTTCTCCGGTTTGGTCAAAAGCCCGGGAGTATACTTCATCATTTTGAGCCCAAAAAGATTCATGCAGGCCTTTGCTAATCCTTTATTACAAAGTTCTTCATTCACTTCATCGGTTTTTCCTGAAAACAGGGCTTCAAAATCCAGATCTGAACCTGAAGGACTTTTTGTCTTATCATAGTATTCTGCTAAAAGCCGGGCTTTGTTTTGAGCCTCCAGAGGACTCTTTCTGTTATTGACTTCGGAGCTGTCTTTTTTCTGAACCCAGACGCCTTTTTCAACCCAATTGGAAATCCCGAGCAGTTTTCCTTTTTTAATTTTAAAGATGAAAATGCTTTTATCAGGATAAATAATTAAACTGTCATTTCTTGTAAAATAATCTCCATAATCCATATCACCTATCGCAACTTTCCCGTTTCCATCGAAGTTAAAACTGCTGTAAAGTGTATCGTCACTGCTTGCTTTGTAATATCCCTGAAGGGAATTGTCGGCATTTTGTGCCGAAAGAATATAGCTTGATAAAAAACATAGTATCGACAGGATGCATCTTTTCATGGTGCCTAATATTTTTGGTGTGATTTTTATTTGTGCAAAACTATTAAATAAAAAACAGTTATAATAATTGATAAATATCACATCAGTAGTGAATGGATGTAAGGAATTTCACCCGTAAATATTTTATTACCTTTGTCTGGTGTAAGGAAGTGCTTATGGTGAAACAAATCGGTTTATGGCATTATATAAAGGTATTGAGTATATTTTTGATGCTTACCCATTTGTTGATCATTCAGTCTGGTACAAATTCTTTTACAGCTCCGACCACTGTCTTTTTTCACATTAAGGAAACTTCCCATAAAGAATGTGATAAAGTTATTCTCAAAGAAAACAATACAACGCCTGTTAAATGTAATGGCAATTATTGTTCAGGTTTCTCATCATTGTTTACTGCACCATTTTCATCTTTTACATTCGGTAGATTTGAAAAGGATGTAAAAAACCGGTTCTTTTTATATGATGATCCATCCTACTCTTCTTTTTTTTATTCGATTTGGATTCCCCCAAAAATAACAGCTTAATTTCTGATTGTCTTTGGTCTTATCCAACAATGACAGAACCTTATTATTGCTTACAATAATACTATCCAGGATCTATATGCCGGAATATATGCACATTGCTTTATTCCTTCATAATCTGTGATCTGGATTTCAATAAAATGCAAGGCCGGGATTTCTGTGCCTTCAATAATGTTTAATTAAAATGAATTAAAAAATATAATGAAAACAACCATATCAAACTTTGAAAAAAACAGCAATACCATTTATATTATCTGTAGAATCCTGATAGGGCTGTTCTTTTTTATCGCAGGGTTTAATAAATTATTCCACCCTATTTTCCAGGGATATATGTTCAATACCATCAGCAGTATAGGCTTTCCCTTTCCGGCGTTCACTGCTCATTTTACAGCTTTTTGCGAGTGTGTATTTGGCTTATTTTTAATGTTGGGTTTCTGGACGAGAATAAGTTCTGTTGTTCTGATGATCATAATTCTGGTAGCCTTATTGACACATGATCTGAATTCAATTCCTAAAGAGCTTATTCCGATTAAGCCGGAAACCGGAGTTTATGAAATGGATGCGTTTACCTGGCTGAGTTATTTTCTTTATCTGCCTCAAACCCTTTATTTCCTTTTTCTTACCCTGTTCTTATTCCGGGGATGTGTGGGATTTGGGATTGATACTTCGAAAAAAATAAATGCATAAATATACCTAAAGGTCCATCTGAAAGATATTGCCCCTGTTGGAATACCAAGATGAAAAGAAATTTTTAATTTTGCAGGAAACAAGTTTATATCCGTAATTATGAAATTAGAATTATATCAGATAGATGCATTTACAGATGAGCTTTTCAGAGGTAATCCGGCATGTGTTGTACCATTAAAAGAATGGCTTCCGGATGAAACTCTTCTTAAGATAGCTATGGAAAACGCGGTTGCCGAAACAGCATTTTTTATAGACCTCGGTTCAAGAATACATCTTCGCTGGTTTACCCCTGAAATTGAAATGGATTTATGCGGACATGCAACACTGGCAACGGCCCATTGTCTGATTTCAGTTTTAAACTATAACAGGAATGAAATTATCTTTGAAACAAAAAGCGGTAATTTAAAAGTTACCTACAGGGATGGGCTATATTATCTTGATTTTCCTTCGAGAATGCCTTCCCCGTCCTCTTTACCGGATTTGATTTCAAAATCATTGAATATACAGCCTAAAGAGGTATTTAAATCCAGGGATTATGTTCTGGTATATGATAATGAAGATGATATCAGAAACATCAAAATCGACAGGCAAATCTTTGATAAGATCAATCTGGACCCGGGTGGCGTGATTGTAACTGCAAAAGGTGACCACAGCGATTTTGTTTCAAGATATTTTACTTCGCAGGCAAGTATTCTTGAAGATCCGGTAACAGGCTCGGCTCATTGCTCATTAATTCCTTTTTGGTCTGACAGATTGGGGAAAAAAGATCTTTTTGCAATGCAGCTTTCCGAAAGATTAGGAAAGTTATATTGTGAGGATCAGGGTGATCGGGTGATCATTGCCGGAAAAGCAAAAACGTATGCTGCCGGACATCTGTGGACGGAATGATTTTTATAGGAAGTAATCATTACATCTATATTGTTAGCAAAAAAGCTCCCGTGAGGGAGCTTTTTCTGTATAGGTAAAATCCTGGTTGCTAGATTATCGATTTGATAATTGTGGTAAGGCTCATTGCAATAACCACTATTCCTACAACCACAAACATTTTCTTTGTAGGAAGCCTGGAAGTAAGCATTGCTGAAAAAGGAGCAGTGAAAACACCACCCAGTAAAAGTCCAAGCACGATATTCCAATGATGGATACCAATGGTAAAAATAAAAGTAACAGCACTGGTAAGGGTTAGAAGAAACTTAGCAACAGTAGAGCTTCCTACAACATAACGCGGAATTCTTCCTTCTTTGATCAGGGTTCCTGTAACCAACGGCCCCCAACCGCCTCCGGCGAATGAATCTATAAAGCCCCCAACCAATCCAAGAAGCCTAAGGTTGGTTCTTTTTTTTGTTTTTATATGATCTTTTGTTTTTTCCTTGAAAGCATTCTTAAGAATATTCAGTCCCAAATACAAAGTATAACAAGCGATAATAGGCTTTACGATATGCGCATAATATTCGCCGTAATGGGATAAGGTTAATGCACCGATCACAGAGCCGGCAATGGCCAGCGGAAACAGAACCCAAACCAGTTTTTTATTGACATTTCCCAGTTTATAGTGGCTGAAACTTCCGGCTGCAGTAGTAAATGATTCTGCAGAATGAATGCTTGCGCTTACTACGGGTGGCGGAACATTGAGCAACAAAAGTATAGTGGTGCATATTACTCCGTACCCCATACCCATTGATCCTGCTACAATTTCTGCCAGAAAACCGGTAAGAAGCATCCAGTAAAAAATATGGCCGTCCTTATTAAGGAACACCTGAATGTCATCCGAAAGGTTAAACTGATAAATAATAATTCCTAATACGCCTAAAAGAAGTAAAACTCCGATGACAGCGAGATATATGTTTGCTCTTCTCTGGGCTATTTTGGTAATGTGGATCAGCTTTTCGATTTCCAGATCTGAATTCGAAAAGCTTTTTTTTCCATCAGCAAGATATTCTGTCGTTACCCGGTTCAGTTCTTTTACTTTATAATTAAAATCTCCCTTTAGCTGGTTACGAATATCCTGCATATTGTCCAGTACCATATCCATTTCATCAGGAATGATTTCGGTAAATGTTTCCCTTAATCTTTTGGCAATGGTTGGCGATTTTCCGTTGGTTGAAATAGCAATTTTCAGACTTCCTTTCCTGACAATGGATCCTAGATAAAAATCGCACAAATCCGGTTTATCCGCAATATTCACCAATAAATCATGATTCCGTGCCTTTTCCCTGATCTGACCTGCGAGCTCAAGGTCATTTACGGCAATAATCGCAAGATCTGCATTATTAAAATCATTCTCATTATAGGGTCTTTCATGTATCTGGATATTAGGGAACCGGGCTTGTAAAGCTTTTACTTCCGGAATAATTTCCTTGGCTACCAATTTAATTGAAGTCTCAGGGGAATTACCCAGTACCGATTCCAGCTTTTCAAGGGCAACCCTGCCACCACCGATAATAAGGAGTGACAGCTGCTCCAGCTTTAAAAATATGGGATATAAGGAATTGCTCATTTAATTATAGTTTTAAATCATAGGTAAAAGCCAGATAATACAATCCGCCTATTTCAGGCCCGGCTGCATATTGAAAATAACGCCTGTTAAAAAGGTTGGTAGCTCCAACCTTTACATTGGCATGGATCTCAGGAAGCTTCCATGTTGCCTGTGCATCTATGGTGTAATATGCCGGAATATTCCCCGAGGCCAAAGGACTTTCCCATAAAAACTGATTCTGCCATCTTGCTACGACTGTAAATCCGATATTTTTAATGATCTCCCTGTTTCCTATACTTACATTTACCATCCATTTTGGGGTGTTGAATGAAGTAATGAACAGGTCGGATGCATTGTTCGAAGCCAGATCATTGTAAGAAACGTTAGCATTGATATTGTAGTTTTTAATAATATTATATCTGATTCCCAGAGAGGTCCCGTAACTTTTATAAGTACTGTTGCTGTTGGTATATACCCGATAACGATCCTGCTTGCTTCGGTCGGTCATATCCAGCACTGCATTATTGCTTCCCACCTGACCGTTTTTAGGTACGGCCACTTCTACCTGTCCCAGAAAACCTTCGTAGATATTATAATAAAAATCCCAGTCCAGAACCAGTTTACTATTAAAGAAAACCGATTTGTATCCTACCTCAAATGAATTGATCTTTTCAGGTTGTAACTTTTGAAGATTGGCAACGGCTAAAAGATTCTTATTGTCCAGGGCCGCCTGGTTAAGGGTTTTCCCTCCGTCTACATCTGCATTCACAGCAGAAGTGAATCGATCAATTGATGCTAGCGTGTAAGAATTTTCGAGATATCCTAATCCTTCGTTGACCTTTGAAAGTCCTCCGACCCTTCTTACATTTCCGTTGTTGACGAAAGACAATGCTTCAAATAATGAAGGAAAACGATATCCATTCTGAAATGATGCTCTGAAGTTGTGCTGGTTTACAGGAGAATAGACAATACTTATCCTCGGATTCACTTTAGCTTCAAATTCAGGATTTCTGTCCACCCTTAAGGCGGCATTAAGTTTTAATTTATCGTCAAAGAAAAGCTTGGTAACCTGGGCGAAAATCCCATATTTCTGATAGATAACATCCTTACCAAATGTTCCGTCGGTTAAAGGGATGTTTCTTTCTTTAACCGGCCTATTAAAATCTACAAAATTGTTTCCATCGGGAGTAATGCTGTAAAGACGGTAATCGATACCCGCAAGGAGATTGAATATTTTTACAAATCTGCTGAAATCATAGGTTAGCTCCCCTTGATAAAAACGCGATTTTTGCTCCAGTTTTGCTCCTCCGGTTGCAGGTGCTCCTGCCACTCCTCCATTGGCCGAATCCCAGTTATTAATCCCAATAATTGTATTTTTTAATTGTTCAAAAGCCGGGGTTCCCGGGACTACTCTGTTTTTATCGGCTTCCCTTCTGGCAAGAATAAAAGCTTCATTAAGGCTTACACCGGCATTAATACTGTTCTGCAAAGCCGTCTGAAATGCATTTCTCCAGTTGCTGTTAGAAAGATTCGTAAGATCAAGATTATCCGCTAATGGTTTCAGATTATAGGAATCTCCTGTATTTTCTATAGAGACATACGCTCTGAATGTAAGCTCTTTACCAGTCAGTTCAACTTTGTGATTCTGCACCGTCGCATTTTGGAGGCGGATTTTATTTCCCCTCTGGAAGGTTCCGTCCAGCAATCCGTACCGGTATACATATGAAGTCTTCCACTGGTCTCCAAAACGGTAATATAATCCCGCATCAAATTTAATGTTCTTTACTTCAGGACTTACAAGGTCTTTTTCAAGATACCCTGTTCTCGATACATTGAATGTGGTAGGTTTGCCGTTATAATCTACTTTTACGGCAACCCGGTTGTTTCTTTCATCTCCGTATTTGTTCCAGAGATCCTCTGCAGGGTTATTAGCTAATGAAAAATTGGGATTGGCCGTAATCAATGGATTGGCGTTCTGATCGGTTTGATTATTCGAGATCCAATCGACTCCGCTGAAATAAGAGGCATTAACTTTTACCGCCAGATTTTTATTTAAAACTTTTGCAAACCGTATTGCACTCTCCCCCAGAGAACTTATTTTATGATTAACGTTGTCTACATGATTCACGCCGCCCCGGAAATAAACGCTGAGCCCTTCGGAGGTAAAAGGATCTTTTGTCTGAAGGCTTGCCAGTCCGTTGATGGCATTCATTCCGTAGAGCGCAGAAGCTGCACCAGGTGTAACCTCCATAGACTGTATATCCAGCTCTGTAGGTCCGATTGCATTTCCTAAAGGAACACCCAATGTGGCAGATTGTACATCTACCCCATCTACCAGCTGCATAAACCGGAAATTATTGGGAGAATTAAATCCCCTTGAGTTAGGAATTTTTAAAGTAAGGCTGGACGTTAATAGTTGTAACCCTTTTACATTTTCAAGGGTTTCATAAAAAGATGCAGCAGGGCTTTCCCTGATCGCCCGGATATCAATCTTTTCAATAGCTATTGGTGATTTTAAAACTTTTTCCGGAACTCTTGATGCAGAGATGACCACTTCATCAATGATGGCATTCTGCGGATTAAGTTCCACCGCAATTTTATTGGATAGGGATAATATTTCCACCGTTTGGGTGAGAAAACCTTCTTTGCTGATGATCAGCCTGAAAGGTACTTTTACCCTTGTACGTATTTTAAAATTACCCTGTTGATCTGTTAATGAAGTATCCTCAGTGTGTTCAACCTGCACCTTTACGGTACTGATCCCTTTCCGGGTATCGGTATTTTTTATCGTTCCGCTTAACTCTACGAGCTGCTGCTGCGCTTCTGCAAGAGTACAAAATAAGAAGATCAATAGAAATACAGCTGATCTCTGCAGAAAATATCCCTGCTTATTGTTTTTCATTTTTTCATTTTTTAGGTTATGTGAATGAGCCTGTTTAAACTTTTAATAAGGGAGGATTCAGATATGTTTTTAAAAACAAGCAACATTAAAGTCTTTGTGGCTTGTGATTTAAATAATTTAAACAGTTAATGCTATCATTGATTTAAAATCAACAGCACATACACATTCGTTTACCTAAAATAGAATGGTTTTGTTTTTTAGTTTGTTTCTGACGATAAAATGGTTGTGTCATATTTTCAATTTAAGTTTTGTAAATAACGATAGGAGAAATCACCGAAAGTTTCTTCCTCTAGTTTATCTTGTATGTAAATTCCAAAAAGCTCATCAAGCGTTTCAATGATTTCTTCCTCGCCGATATTCTCTTTGAATTTCGTGTTAAGACGGGTTCCTAAGCGGTCTCCCCCAATGTGAAGGTTGTATTTACCATAAGCAGTACCCACAAAACCGATCTCTGCATTAGGTGATCTTCCGCAACCATTCGGGCAACCTGTCATTCTGATCGTGATATCTTCTTCCAAAAGGCCATATTTTTCGAGTACGGGTTCTATTTTGGTTACCAGGGAAGGCAGATAACGCTGTGCTTCTGCTAAAGCCAGGGAACAGGTATTTAAGGCTGCACATGCTACGGAGTTTTTGCGCAATGCGCTGGCTCCGGTTGTATACCCAGAAATACCATATTCTTTCAGGAGACGTTCAATTTCAGGTTTATCAGCTTCTTTAATATCCGCAAGAATAAGGTTTTGGTTACAAGTAAAGCGGAAATTAACCTTGCCGGTTTCTGCAATTTTTAATAAACCTGATTTTAACGGGTAATTATCCGTGTTGAGAACTCTTCCATGTTCAATAAATGCGGTGTAGAACCAATTTCCTTCATGGTTTTGTGTCCAGCCGTAACGGTCTTTTCTTTGTTCAAACTTAAATTCCCTGGCGGGTTCGAAGGCAAAGCCTGTTCTTTTTTCAACCTCCGCTCTGTATCCTTCGATTCCCATTGTATCGATTGTATATTTTAGCCTGGAAAGTTTTCTGTCACTTCTGTTTCCGAAGTCACGCTGTACGGTGATGATTTCATATACCGCCTTTAAAACTTTCTCTTCGGTATCCACAAACCCTAATACTGAAGCCAAACGTGCATAGGTAGCCGCATTTCCATGTGTTGCACCCAAGCCTCCTCCTGCTGCAATATTGTAGCCGGCGATTTTATTGTTTTCAATGATAGCGATGAGTGCAATATCATTGATAAATACATCTACATCATTATTAGGTGGAATAGCAATTCCAATTTTCAGTTTTCTCGGAAGATATCTGTCCTGGTACAGAGGATCTTCTTCAACTTTCCTGTCGACTATTAATTCATCATCGATCCAGATATCATAATAGGACTTGGTTTTAGGAAGACACATTTCACTGATTTTACCGGCTAATTCATAAGCTTCCTTGTGCAATGGGGACTCCGAAGGATTCGCAGTACAGGTTACATTTCTGTTCACGTCCCCGCAGGCTGCAATGGAATCGAGATGCTGTATATTGAAATTCTGGATCGTAGGTTTTAAATGTGATTTTAAAATGCCGTGCAGCTGAATGGTTTGTCTTGTTGTAATTTTTATCGTGCCTGTAGAATGATCTTCGGCAATGCCATTCAATCCGATCCATTGTTCCGGGGTTAAAAATCCACCGGGTAGTCTCAGTCTGATCATATATGAATACAACCACTCCAGTTTCTTGCTTACCCGCTCCTCCCTTCTGTCCCTGTCATCCTGCTGGTACATTCCATGGAATTTGATAAGGGTCTGGTCGTCTTCTCTTATAGATCCTGTGAAATCATCCGCAAGACTTTCCTTTAACGTACCTCTGAGTCCGTTGCTTCCGGTTTTTATTCTTTCTACCGGCGAAAGGTTATCTTTATTGCTCATTATTATTTTCTTTTAATTGGTGATTATTTCCGGCAGATTTTAATAAACATCTTTCGCGTACCTGCCACTAAGTTCCATTTCCTCGAGATAGCTTACTGCTTCGGTTCTGCTACGTCGTCCTTCATCCTGTATGATATCCAGAAGAGTTTCTTCTACATCACGGCTCATCGGGTCTTTGGTTCCGCAAACGTAGACGGATGCTCCCCCTTCCAGCCAGTAAAATACCTCCTGTGCTTTTTGTTTCAGCTTATGCTGGACATAAATTTTTTCAACAGTATCCCTTGAGAATGCGGTATCCAGATGCGTTAATGTTCCTGTTTTCAGGAAATCAATCAGTTCCGATTGGTAGAGGAAATCTGAAATGAAATTTCTATCCCCGAAAAATAACCAGTTTCTTCCTTCCGCTCCCGTGGCATCCCGTTCCCAAAGAAACGATCTGAAAGGTGCAATCCCGGTGCCGGGCCCTATCATAATGATATCTTTTTCCGGTTCAGGCAGTTTGAAGTGTCCCGCGTCCTGAATATAAAATTCAAGCTCTTCACCTTCCTTAAATTGACTTAAATAACCACTGCATAAACCATTTTGCTTCTGGTCATCAATGAAAAATTCTGATTTCGCTACCGTAATATGAATTTCAGTATCACCATGCGCTTCCAGTGAAGAAGAAACAGAATACAGACGTGGGGATTGGCCTGTCAGTATTTTAATAACCTGCTCAAACTCATCAGGTCCCTTTACCGGATAGATCCTTAGAAGATCCAAAAGACCTAAACGGACATCCGGAATTGAATGACCTGTGATCTTGGCATATTGTGCAACGACAGACTTTAATAAATAACTTATATTAAGGTGTTTATGCAAAAGCTCCTGCACGCTGGCGGTAAGCTTTGTAGTTTGTATCTGCTTTTGGGAATTGATTCCGGTAAGCCGGATGATCTCGTCCACTGCTTCCTGTGAATTAAAAGGCATAATCCCTAAAGCTGCACCCGGTTGATAACTAAGGGTTTCTTCGGTTTCAATCTCAATATGATAGGTTTCTTTTTCTGAAGTGATGTCGTTGAGGTTGATGATTGCAGATATTTTTCCCTTATATTTTCTTCGGCCGGAAGGTTGTTTTGGAGCTGAAGCATTTTTTAAATTTCCTTCTGATGCTTTTTGTACAGCTTCAAAAACATGTTCTATCCAGGTTCCGGCTTCGCTTTCATAATCAATATCACATTTTTTTAAAGGAACAATACGTTTTGCTCCCAATAGCTCAAAACGGTAATCCACGTCTTCTCCTGTTTTACAGAATAAAGGATAACTGCTGTCTCCCAATGCCAGAACCCCGAACTTAAGATTGCTGAGATTGATTTCATTTTCATGGATATAATCATAGAATTTTTTTGCCAGAACAGGTGGATCTCCTTCTCCTTGCGTACTGATAATCACAAAGAAATAGTCTTCTTTACCAAGGTCTTTAGGCTTATATTGGGAGAGATCGGCTAATTTGACCTGAATTCCCTTTTTCTTGATAATCCCTGCAAGTCCTGTTGCCAGCTTTTTACTGTTTCCCGTTTCCGTACCGTATGCCAGGGTTATTTTCCTTGTAGTGATGGGGTCTGGCTGGTCTGTATGGATAGGTGGTAGCACGGCAGTCGCAGGAGTTCCTGCAAGACCGGCTAAATATCCGCTTGCCCAGATGGTTTCGTCCCTGGAGAATTCCCCGGATATTTGTTTAAGGACATTTAATTTTGTTTCAGACAGCATATTCGAAAAAGTTTTGAGTTTTTTGTATTAGGCTTCCATTTTCAACCGATTTAAAATAAAGACCTTCTTCTGCTGCATTTTCCAGCCACGAAAACTCTTCATGCAGATTCACGATCTTGCCGATAATCACCAGTGACGGTGAGGCAAATGTTTTACCTTTAAAATTATTTTCAAAGTCATCAAAAGAAGAAGTATATACCTTTTGATAAGGTGTTGTGGCCTGCTCAACGACAGCTATTTTTTTCTCATCGGAAATGTTCAGCCTGATGAACTTCTTAACCAGACCGGCAAGATTACCTTTGGACATATAAAAGACGAGAGTGTCGTCGGTCCCGGCCAGTTCCTTCCAGTATTCATCTGTAAGAATTTCAGATTTATAATAGGTTAAGAAACGGACTGATGTGGCGTATCCTCTGGCTGTTAAAGGCATGCCTGCGTAGGCTGCTGCTCCTAAAGCTGCAGTAATACCAGGGATAATTTCATATGGAATATGATTTTCTCTTAAAGTCTGGAGTTCATCCAGGATATTAGAAAATACTGATACATCTCCTCCTTTAAGCCGTACGACGGTTTTGTTCTGGCGAGCATAATCTACCATTAGAGAATTAATGACCGATTGAGGGGTAGAAGCATTTTTACTGCATTCTTTACCTACATATATTATTTCTGCGTTTTTGCTGACATAAGTCTCTAAAATTTCAGGACTTACAAGTCGGTCACACAGAATAACATCTGCTTCAGCAATAATTTTTACTGCTTTTACAGTGATCAGATCAGGGTTGCCGGGTCCTGCACCGATAAGATATACCTTGGGTGCTTTGATACTTGTATTCATTTAAAATCGGTTTTTAGTTAAAGGATTTAGAAGAGTCCTTCAATCGAAAGATACCTTTCTCCGGTATCATAATTTACGGTAAGAATTTTTGCTCCGGGTTGTATTTCAGGGAGATGTTTTGCAATCGCTGCCAATGCAGCACCTGTTGAAATTCCTACAAAAAGTCCTTCCTGTTTTGCTGCTTTCAGTGTATATTCAAATGCCTCTTCCTTACCTACAGTAATGACGCCATCTAGAAGTGTTATATCCAATATGGAAGGAACAAATCCTGCTCCCAGTCCCTGCAAAGGATGAGGCGCGGGACTTCCGCCGCTTAATACGGGAGACAGCTCTGGTTCTACAGCAATTACCCTGATATTGGGAAAGGTTTCCTTTAAAACTTTAGCAATTCCAGTGATATGTCCTCCGGTGCCCACTCCTGTGATTACATAATCCAGTCCGTCGGGAAAGTCCTTTATAATTTCCTGTGCCGTAGTTTCGGTATGTATTTTTACGTTGGCAGGGTTATCGAATTGTTTCGGAATCCATGAGTTCTGGATTTCCTCTGCCAGTTCGTTAGCCTTTTCAATAGCACCTTTCATTCCTTTTTCCCTTGGCGTGAGCACGAACTCAGCACCGTAGGTTTCCATAATCTTGCGGCGTTCTATACTCATGCTCTCGGGCATTACGAGAATAAGTTTATATCCTTTAACTGCAGCAACAAGCGCAAGTCCTATTCCTGTATTGCCACTGGTTGGCTCTATAATGGTAGTATCTTTATTTAATAATCCTTTTGCTTCTGCATCTTCGATCATTGCTAATGCAATTCTGTCTTTGATACTTCCACCGGGATTGCTTTTTTCCAGTTTGATCCAGACTTCATGATCTGAATTAAAAAGTTTATTAATCTTTACGACTGGCGTATTTCCAATCGTTTCTAATGCGTTCTGAAATTTCATACCAATACAATTTTTATTTTTCTCTTTTTATATAACGAAGTTCAGCGACTCCGGTAATGTGTTGTTATCTTTTATTCTTATTTCCCCTTTATTATACACCAGGGAATTAGACGGAACGCTTTGAGTGATCCATACGTTTCCACCGATAATGCTTTCCCTGCCTATTGTTGTATTTCCGCCGAGGATAGTCGCTCCGGAATATATAATAACATGGTCTTCAATATTCGGATGTCTTTTTTGGTTGGCTTTTTCCTTCGAAACATTCAAAGCTCCCAAGGTTACCCCCTGATAGATCTTGACATGGTTTCCAATGATGGCTGTTTCCCCGATCACGATTCCTGTTCCGTGATCAATAAAAAAATGTTCCCCGATCACCGCTCCAGGATGGATGTCGATCCCTGTTTTGCTGTGGGCATATTCAGAAATGAAACGCGGTAAAATTCTTATTTCCTGTTTCCATAACTGATGAGAGATTCTGTAGACATACGTAGCAAAATATCCTGGATAAGCAAGAAGTATTTCTTCAGGAGAATCCGCAGCGGGATCAAACTCAAGTATAGAACGGGCATCCTTGATGAGGTGATCATAAATTCCAGGGAGTGCATCAAAAAAGCTATCCGTCTGCACTTCTGCAATTTCTTCATCACCGGTTATGCTGTTGATCAGGCAAAACAGTTCGCCATATAATCTGGCAAAATTTTCTTCCAACTGATCTTTTATCTCTTCTTTTTCAGGAAGAAAAAGAACTTCGTACAGGGTCGTAACAAAATTTTTGGCTTTTGCTTTATCAAAAAAAACATAGCCGCTATTTTGTTTATTGTCCCGGATTCTATCGATTAAATTACTAAATGCTGTCATTTTTTATTGAATTATGCATGCTGCCACCGTAGAATTAGATGTTTCATCCACCAAAATTGCAGATCCGGTTCTTTTGTTATTAATAAAACTATCGTAAGCAAGAGGTTGTGCTGTTCTCAGGGTAACCTTAACGATCTCATTCAGCTTTATCTCCCCATCAGCCTGTTCCTGTACCAGCGTATTGACATTGATCTTATAGTCTACTGCTTTTACTATTGTTTTTACAAGTCTGCTATTCTGTTGTAACAGGTATTTATTACCGGGCTGTAATGATTTCTGGTCGAGCCAGCATAAGAGTACTTCCAGATCTTTTTCTATAATGGGAAGCTGTTCTTCGGTCGCAAAAAGATCACCTCTCCCAATATCCAGATCATCAGCAATGTGAATGACGGCAGGTTGTCCTTCAAAGGCTTCTTCAACTTCTTTTCCATTAATTTCAATTGCTGTGATTTCACTTGATGAAACAGCCGGAAATATCTGGATTTTGTCCCCTTTTTGAAATTTTCCACTTAATATCTGTCCGGCATATCCCCTGTAATCATGTAATTCCTCTGTCTGTGGACGAATTACATACTGCACCTGGAAACGGCTTCCACTATTCAATTCTTCATCAAGAGTTACCTGTTCCAGGTATTCCAGAAGAGCGTTTCCCTTATACCATTCTGTTTTAGAAGATAAGCTTACAATATTATCTCCTTTCAGCGCTGAAATGGGAAAATAGCTTACGTCATGTAAGTCCAGATTATCGGCAATCTTGGAATAATCGGATTTAATGCTTTCAAAAACTTCTTCCGAATAATCGACCATATCCATTTTATTAATGGCTACAACTACTTTTTTCAGCTTGAGTAATGAAGCGATGATAGAATGTCTTCTTGTTTGTTCAATGACTCCTTTACGTGCATCAATAAGGATGACCATCAGATCCGAATTGGAAGCTCCGGTGATCATATTTCTGGTATATTGCACATGGCCGGGAGCATCGGCTATAATAAATTTTCTTTTAGCTGTTGAAAAGTACCTGTAAGCGACGTCAATGGTAATTCCCTGCTCTCTTTCAGAACGTAAACCATCCGTTAAAAGCGCCAGGTCCACTCCATCTTCATTTTTATTTTTAGAATGCTTTTCAAGGACTTCCAACTGATCCTGTAAAATACTTTTGCTATCGTACAACAGTCTTCCGATAAGGGTACTTTTACCGTCATCAACACTTCCTGCTGTTATAAATCTTAAAATATCCATATCTGTTAGTTATAAATGATTAGTTATAAATGATAGATGATAGACGATTAAAAGTAGCCTCTTTTTTTTCTATCTTCCATAGCGGCTTCTGTTACACGGTCGTCGATCCTTGTTTCTCCACGTTCGGAAATGCGGGTTGCAACAATTTCTTCGATTACTGCATCTATGGTTACAGCATGAGATTCAACCGCTGCGGTACAGGTCATATCGCCTACCGTACGATACCGTATTTTTTTTGTAGTAATAAAATCGTGGCTTTCTAAGGAAGCATGTTCTGAATTGGCAATCCATTGTCCGTTAAAATCTACCACCTCCCTGTCATGCGAAAAGTAAATTGATGGCAATTCAATTTTTTCTCTTCGGATATAATTCCAGACATCAAGTTCGGTCCAGTTGCTGATTGGAAAAATTCTTACATTTTCTCCCTTATGAATTTTTCCATTGAAGATATTCCATAGTTCGGGACGTTGGAGTTTAGGATCCCATTGTCCAAATTCATCACGCACAGAAAAAATTCTTTCCTTCGCCCTAGCTTTTTCTTCATCTCTGCGGGCACCTCCTATACAGGCATCAAATTCAAATTCTTCAATGGTATCCAGTAAAGTATAGGTTTGCAGCCAGTTCCTGCTTGGAAATTTGCCTTTAGGTTCTGTAAGGCTTTTAGCTTTTATCGTATCTTCTACTTTTCTTACAACAAGGTCCACTTCCAGCTCTTTCACCAGCTGATCCCTGAAATTAAGAACCTCCGGAAAATTATGTCCGGTATCCACATGAACAAATGTAAAAGGGATCTTCCCGTGACGGAATGCTTTTGAAGCAAGATGAGCCAGAACAATACTGTCTTTTCCTCCACTGAACAGCAATGCGGGCCGCTCAAACTGTCCCGCGACCTCCCTTAAGATATAAATAGACTCAGATTCTAACTGGTCGAGATAATTTAAATGATATTTTGACATATTTTTTTCTTTATTTATGGATATGTAAACCGCATTCTTTTTTACTGGCATCTTCCCACCACCAGCGGCCTGCCCTGAAATCTTCACCTTCTTTTACAGCTCTTGTACAGGGCTCACAGCCAATGCTGACGAATCCTTTTTTATGCAGATGATTATAGGGTAAGTGGTTAGTCTGAACATACTCCAGGACCTGGTCTGAAGTCCAGTGAAGCAATGGATGGAATTTGATGATCCTGTTATCTTCGTCCCATTCCAATTGCGGCATATTTTGTCTGTTGGCAGAATGTTCGGATCTCAATCCAGTTATCCATACTTTATAACCCTGCAATGCCTTTTTCAAAGGGTGTACTTTACGGATTGTACAGCATGCCTTCCTCTGCTCCACCGATTGATAAAATGAGTCCGGTCCGTTTTGTGAAACAAACTCTCTTATTTCTTCCGTATCGGGATAATAGGCTTTGATGTTCTTTTTAAAGAAAGCCCTGCTGGCTGTCCATGTTTCATAGGTTTGTTCAAAGAGCCTCCCGGTATCCAACGTGAAAATATCAATATCAAGATTTTTTATCAGGTGAGTGATTATTTGATCTTCGTAGCTGAAGCTTGTTGAAAAAATAACCTCACCCGGAAACCTTTCTGCAAGTAATTGTAGAAACTCAGTATTAACAGCATGGTCAGAGACTTCTTCAAGCAGTTTTTCGAATTCTTTTTTCAGATTATTTTCCATTTGAGATTGAAATTATTCCTGCAAATATATATAATCCTATTAATCCTACCAAATTAGTAGTATTTAAAATTAAAAAAAACTAACTTTTTTTCATAAACGTAGTCAGAGTGGCCTCCATCATGCTTTTTCTTGTTTTTTCCCTTACGATAATAAATTCATTTCTCAGATAACAGGTTTCTTCATCCACACAATCATCACAGGGTTCATAAAAGTTTAAGGAAACACATGGCGCCAATGCAATAGGACCGTCGAAAATCCTGTAAATATCAGCGAGAGAAACTTCGTCAGGAGATTTCAGTAAATAATATCCTCCTGTTTTTCCCTGTTTGCTGTTCACCAGTTTTACCCTCTTCAGCTCTAAAAGAATTTGTTCTAAAAATTTTCTGGGAATATGCTCATCTTGTGCTATAACAGACGTAGGCAGAAAGCCCTGATTGTAATTTCTTGCTAACCTGACCATTGCTTTTAAAGCATATTTGCAACGTTTGGACATCATAATGACTGCAAGTTATAACATTTTCTTTTATTAATGAAATGTTTTTCAGGTGGGAATATATAGCCATTTTGTAAAATTGTTGATTGGCCACCCGTCAGGACAGTAATTATTTATTCTGAAGAGATCTTGAAAAGCTGCATAGAGAACTTTTTTAATAGTACATATTAAGTTTTAAAAGACCCCTACTCGCTTTAAGATTAACCTGTTATCTTTATGATCAAACTATTGATATGAGACAAAGATTAGAGTTCTTAAGTATTTTAATGGTACTTATTTTTCTGGTTGGCTGCCAGCAATCCCCTCAAAATAGAGTGTCTTTCAAGAAAGTAACGATAACAAAAAAGATCATATATACTGCATCTTTATATCCAAGCTATAATGCTAATTATGTGCCTCCTGTGGGATTGAAACCTTTTGAGCTGAGTCAGGACTATCCTAAAGAATTGGTTTTAGAAAATTATCCCTGGCAAAGTATTGATTTCACCAAAGATCCTCAGCTTTACATGCATACGGTTTTACACTATTGTCTGGAAGGTAATACAGACGTGAATTTCAGAGGTCAGGAAAACCGGATCAGAAAATGGTACCATGCTCCATGGCTTCACGATGATGAAAAATATGCAGGTACTGACTATATAGGAAATGGTCGGGAGTATATCCATGGCCTGACAAGAGAATTTGCAACCCCAAAATACAAACTGCACGATCTTCAGGATGTTGAGCTGGAAAACTGGGCAGTCGGTATATATAATTCTCCGGGAGGATATACGTTAGGGCAAGTCTGGCCGGGAGCAAAACAAAGTCCTGATCCCGGGAAATCCCATTTCCCCGAAGGAACGGTAAGTTTTAAGCTGCTGTTTACAGATGCCGATACCAAAAAGCTTCCCTTCCTGAACAATACGCTTGAATGGAAAGCAAATATCTATTTGTGCAATCCCAATGCCGAGTGTGCCAACAAAAAAAGGATTGATCGTACTGTTCGGTTACTGCAGATCGATATTGCTGTAAAAGATCATAGAGCATTAAAAACGGGTTGGGTATACGGTACGTTTATGTATGATGGATCAGAGAAAGGAAAAACAGTCTGGGAGAGAATGGTTCCGGTAGGATTAAGCTGGGGGAATGATTCGGGTGTGGTGAAGGATCTTAACCGGGATGGTGCATTTATCAACCGGGAATTAACGGAATCATTTATTAATCCTGCATTGATCGGGTCGAAAGAAAATTATTATGCTGCTTTTCTCAAATATCATGGATTGGGTGGAAGGCTTAATGGTCCGATTGATAATCCTGTCTCATCCTGTATCTCTTGTCACGGAAATGCAGCAGTAAATGATAGAGGCGTTACTTTGCCTCTTGGTGATTTTAAAAGTTCTACAACACGGCAGAATTATTCCCCGGAATCATTCAGACAATTTTTTAAAGATATCGCGCCGGGTGCAAATGAGATCAGCTACAAAGGAGAAAATTATGTAACCACCGATTATTCCTTGCAGATTTCAACGGGGATTAGAAATTACTATGCAAATAAGAAATCTCTGAGTGGGAATGAGAAGTGAGATGTTTTTTCCGCAAACCGGGCAGAATTAAACAAACATACTTATTTAATTTTTCTGAAATATAAAATAGGCCAATTCCTCATTTTCCCTTGCCAGGTTTTCCATCCTGTTAAAGCCATTTTTAACAAGAACTTTTTGTGATGCGATATTATCCAGATCAGTTACGGCAACGATATCTTTTGTTTCTCTTAGTGAAAGACAATACCCGACAAGGGCTTTGCATACAAGAGTTGCTACCCCTTTTCCCCAATAATTTTCACTGAGTACGTATCCGATTTCGGTTTGTTCAGGATGATCTGCAAAGATTCTGGCAACCCCCATTCCTATAAAGTCATTATTTTCAGCATTAAAAATTCCCCATCTGCTGAGTGAACCTTCTTTATAATCTGATAAAGCTTTTTCGAACATTTCTATATATTCCTGATGGGTTTTATGGGGCAGAAAGCTGGTAACGTTTTTATTTTCGAAAAGAGAAAGAAAAAGAGGTAATTCCTGATGGGTAAACTCACGTATGATGATGGTATCGTCTTGATAATGCATAAGAATATTTTAACGATTATAAAATTACATAAATAACTGTAAAATGAGTAATGATATTAATCAGAAAGGGCTTAACGCCATTGTTGGTCATTAAGCCTTATCAACATTCAACTATATATTTATTATTTTTAATAGACCACCTGTCAAATCTTTGATTTGCCACCCTCAGTAGGAGGAAAATTTTAAGTTGTTTTAAATGGTGGTGTTTTGTTTTAGAAATGTGTCAATTAAAAAGTTTTGAACCAATCTGTTACTGCTTTGAAGTAATAATCTGGGGGTTGGTGACCAGGAAGACTGCCACTGCCTGAGTATTGTCCGGTTTTATAAAGGCTAAGCTTTACGGCTGCTGTGCCCCCACCATACGTTTTTGTAACATCAGTACTGCTTCCAATTGGTGTAGATGTGGGGGTACCGCTTGTTCCGTTTTTCAGTCTCCAGAAATCAGCTTGCTGTATTCCGAAGAGCCCATTAGGACTGATGTTACCAAAATGATCATCATTAAGCCCAAAGAACACCCACACGGCCGTGTTTCCGTGATAATTGGAATTAGCAACATAATTACCATTGCTATTTTCAAACCAAAATGGTCTATTGGATGCTATGGGAGCAATAGCTGTGAATACTCCATTTAAGAAATAAGCTGTAACATTGGTCATATCACCGCCCCAGGAATGTCCGGTAGCAAAAATACGGTTGTTATCAATGGTATATTCATTTTTGATCAATGCAAGAAGTTCTTTTGTGAATTGAATATCATGCATTCCTCCATATTGTCCGGCATAGCTTCCAAGAGCCCAACCTGTTCCAGTACCCCATATGTATTTCTGATCAGGATAAACAAAAATTGTATTGTCCATTAATTTTTCCAGTCCAGGAGTGTTGGAATTCCAACCTTGTCCCATCCATTCATGCATAAATTCTCCGGTCGAATCTGTTCCTGCAAAAACAAAAACCAAACGGTATTTTTTAGTATCGTCATAATTTTCAGGAATCGAAATGTAGTAACTTCTCTCTCCACCTGCTTCGGGTGAAAAAGTGTATTCTCTCTGTTCGCCGATTAAAGAAACATTCTTAGCCATAGTTGTGGGTTTTGCCTCTGGCTGGTCTGTTATGGTCTCCAATTCTTTGCTTTCACATGAATAGCAAAGCAGGAAATTGAGTAATAATAGCATCATTGTGATAGGTGTTGTTTTCATTATTAATTATGGTGTGATTTTGGTGTTGAATTGTAAAATGTCGAATGTAAAATGTAATTTTTAGCTAAATCTTTCGGGATTGAATTTACTGATATCGGCTGTTGGTTTTTGACCATTGGCGATTTCGGAAACTGTTTTTCCAAAAACGGGTCCAAGACTGAGTCCCATCATTCCACCGCCACCTGCAATAATTAAATTGTCAAGTTTAGAAGATTGTCCTAAATATGGAAGTCCGTCTGGAGCACAGGGTCTGTATCCAAACCAAACATCAGATTCTTTTGGTATTTGTACCTGAAAGTCCGGCATATACTTAGGGATTGATTGTACAATACCTTCTACTCTGTTCATGTTCTTTTTATCACGATGAGGTGCAAGCTCCATGGTACCCCCAAAGCGTATTTGTCCTCCCATTGGCGTTACTGCTACTCTGGCTTCCAGTAATAATGCAGCGTGTTCCAGTTTGTTGGATGGGTTGTCTGGTTGATGCATGAATGAATATCCTTTACCAGGCATTAAATGGATTTTAATTTCTGCTTTTTGTGCCAGTTCCGGAAGAAAAGACCCTCCCGTCATTACATAATGATCTGCAGTGAATTTTTTGCCATTTGCAATAATGCCTTTAATTGTTCTTCCTTGTATTTCAAATCCCGTTACCTCATGTTGAGTATAGAAAACAACCCCATTGTTTTTAAGATATGAGATCATCTGACTCATCAGTTTTATAGGATTCATGTGACCATCACATTTATAATTAATTCCACCAATGACATCCAGCTTAGCATGCGGCTCTAAGCTTTGAATTTCTTTCTGATCAAGAATCTCAACAGGCAGTTCTAATTTGATAGCAGTATGAGCAAGTTCAATTTCTTCTTCAGCGACTTTTTCTGTTTTATAAAGCATAAGGATTCCATTCTGAGTAAGCTCAAAATTAAATTCTTCTTTTTTAGCGAGCTCATTATAAAGCTGGCTGCTTGCTAAATTAAGATCCCGGATAGCCGATGCAGAACGATCTACATGCTTCTGATTGGAATGTTTTAAAAATTTCAACCCCCAGGATAGTAGTTGTGAGCTTAGTGAAGGTCTTACATAAAACGGACTCTTACTGTCAAACATCCATCGGATACCTTGTGTCACTACTCCTGGTGCAGCTAAAGGTGTAAAATGACTCGGAACAATCATTCCTGCATTGCCATAAGAGCAATTGTTGGACAGATCATTCTGTTCCAGAATTTCTACCTGCCAGCCTTTTTGTAAGAGGTAGTATGCAGAGCTTAATCCTACGATTCCTGCACCAATAACCAGTGCTTTTCCTTTATTTTGTGTCATTTGTCTGTTTACATAACCTGAAATCCTAACCAGTATGGATCTTCGTCGTCAATAATAATATGATTATACCCTGTAATTCTCGCCCAGCCTTCAACTGAAGGGATAATGGCTGGTTTTCCGGCAACGGTTGCGGTTCCTTCAATCCGGCCTATAAATTGGGATCCGATATAACTTTCGTGAATGAATTCCTCGCCTTCTTTTAGTTTTCCTTTAGCATACCATTGCGCCATTCTTGCAGAAGTTCCCGTACCACAAGGAGATCGATCCAGAGCATTTTCACCTACTAAAACTGCGTTACGTCCATTTGCTTTAGGATCTGTAGGCTTACCTGTCCACTGAATGTGGCTTAATCCTGTAATGTTTTCATCTTCAGGATGAATGAAACTATATTTTTCATTCAAAAGCTTTCTGATCATTTTTCCATAATGGATTAACTGGCTGGCTGTAAAACCAGAGATATCTTTGAAATTTTCCTGAGGATCGATAATTCCATAAAAGTTACCACCATAGGCTACATCTACTCTTATAGACCCCAAACCCGAACAATCTACTTCCAGATCTTCGGCGTACAGAAAAGATTTTACATTCGTTAGTTTTACAGATTTTACTTTCTTTCCTTCCTCAACATAATCAATAAGAATAAGGCCAGCGGGAGTTTCCAGCCGTAATTTCCCGGGAACCTTTGGAACAACCAAGCCTTCTTCTATAGCGATGGTGACTGTTCCGATGGTTCCATGCCCACACATGGGAAGGCATCCACTGGTTTCAATATATAAAACACCGACATCATTAGCTTCATCAATAGGTGGATAAAGGATACTGCCACTCATCATATCGTGCCCCCTTGGCTCAAACATCAATCCTTTTCGGATCCAGTCATATTCTTTCATAAAATGAAGCCGGCGTTCCATCATCGAATTCCCTTCCAGCATGGGTCCACCACCAGCCACAAGGCGTACAGGGCATCCACAAGTATGGGAGTCGATACAAAAAAATGTTCTGTTCATCTGTTATAATTTTATTGGTTCTGACTGAATTTTTCCATCAACAATTCTGTTAATTTGTAGTGAATTTTCATTCTTTAATTCTTCCGGCAGAAATTCATCCGGCCAGTTCTGAAAAGAGATCGGACGGACAAATCGTTTCACGGCATCCGGTCCTACTGATGTAAAACGGGTATCTGTGGTAGATGGAAAAGGTCCTCCGTGCTGCATGGCATAAACAACTTCAACACCTGTTGGCATTCCGTTGAATAATAATCTTCCGCATTTATCTTTTAAAAGATTAATCACATCAGAATTTTCACGTGCATCTTCAACTGTAGCTGCTACGGTTATGGTTAACTGTCCTTTTAACTGTTGAGCAATTTGAATAATTTCTTCATGACTCTCACATTCGACAACGATACCAAAAGGCCCGAAAACTTCTTCACTTAAAAGATGATTTTTAATGAAGTTTCTGCCGCTGGTCTGTATCACACTTGCACGTCCTTGCCATTCCTGGGCTTCCGTATGAGATTCGGCAATAAGGTGAACCTCTGGTTGTGTTGAAGCTGTCCTTTTATGTTTTTCAAAATTTTCAAAAATTCCTTTATGAAGCATGTTGGCAGGAGTAATCCCTTGAATTTCTTTTTTTAGTGCATTGACAAATCTATTCAGTCCCTCTCCTTTCAACGCTATAAATACACCAGGATTGGTACAGAATTGACCTGCACCCAATGTTAAAGAAGCAGCATATTCCTTTGCCAATTCTTCTGCTCTGTTTTGGAATACACTCTGAAAGGCAAATACAGGATTGATGCTTCCCATTTCTGCAAATACAGGAATAGGTTCCTCGCGCTGATTGGCGAGGTCAAATAAAGCTTTCCCACCAGCAAATGAACCGGTAAAAGCAACAGCCTTAATATCTTTATGTTGAGTTAAATAAGCTCCAACATCATTTGATATTCCTGTAATATCGCTGAATATACCTTCAGGCCATTCTTGTTCCTTTATCACTTCTGTTATAGCCTCTGCCATGATCTGCGAAGTTTTGGGATGTGCAGGATGTACTTTTACAATAACAGGATTTCCTGCACCTATTGCACTGGCAGTATCTCCTCCCGCAGTAGAAAATGCAAATGGAAAGTTACTGGCTCCAAAAACCACTACAGGACCCAATCCTATATTGTATTTTCTCAGATCTCCTTTTTGTTTATCCGGTTGAGGAAGATCAATTCTTGGTTCGGTGTAGATCCCTGTTGCTACTGCTTTAGCATAACCTCTCCATTGTCCTATTGTTCTTGCTTTTTCACCTGCAAGTCTGGTCATAGGTAATGAAGTCTCAGCATGTGCTGTCTCCAGAAGTTCATCTCCCAGGGATTCAATTTTATCTGCTATAGCGTTCATTAACGCCGCACGTTCCATTATCGTTGAATTCTTCAGGAACTGATAAGCCTCAGTTGCCTTCTGAATTTTTCGATCAATAGTTTCTTTTGATGTTTCTTCAATCATAACTGTATCTATGACATTAATCTAATGAGGGACGATTCGCTATTCCATCTGCAATAATTGTATTGATTTTTTCAGCTTCTTCGCCTTGAAGTTCTAATCTTGGAGCTCTTACATAAGGATTGCTTATCCCTTCTGCGGTTGCTGCAAGTTTGATGTATTGAATAAGTTTAGGATGAATATCCAATTCCAGTAAAGGCATGAACCATCTGTAGATCGTAACTGCTTTATCATAGTTTCCAGCTTTAGCATGGTTATACATTGCCATTGTTTCATTAGGGAATGCATCGACCAAACCGGCAACAAGACCATCAGCACCCAGTATCAGAGTTTCAAGGCAAATGGTATCTACACCACCAAGAATTTTAATTCTTTTGCCAAAACGGTTGATCATTCTGGTAACATTGGCCAGATCTCTTGTAGATTCTTTAACGGCCTGGATTGTAGGATAAGCAATAAGCTCTTCAAACATATCAAGAGTTACATAAATTCCGTAATCAACAGGATTATTATAAATAAGAATAGGAAGATCAGTCGCAGTTGCTACGGCTTTAAAATATTCTACGACTTCACGGCTGTCCGCTTTATATCTCATAGGAGGAAGTAACATCAATCCATCTGCATCTAGTTCTTTAGCTTTCTTTGCAAAGTTGATTGCATTTTTTGTAGTATTCTCAGAAAGATTCAAAATGACAGGGATTCTTCCAGCTGTAATCTTCTTTGCATATTTTAATAGTTCAAATTTTTCCTCTGTTTCCAAAGCGCTTGCCTCTCCTAATGTTCCAGCCAATATGATTCCATGGACACCCGCTTCAATCTGAGCTTCTGTATTTTTAGCAAACATTTCAAAATCTATATTCCCCTCTTTTGTGAATGGAGTCAACACTGCCGGATAAATACCTTCCCAGTTAAGTTTTGTATTCATAATCAAATTATATTTTTCTCCAAAACTACCGGAATTTTAAATCGACGAATGTTAATATTTTAATGAATTGTAACCATATTTTAACATGGTGTCTTTTTAATCCAAAATGGTGTATTTGTACCGCTTAAGATATTCTTTGGGAGAATGCTTCATAATTGATTTAAAAACCCGGTTAAAATTAGTCAGGCTCGTAAAACCACTGTTAAAAGCTACTGACGAGATATTGTACATGGTGGAAGAGATCAGCAGTTTGCATGCGCGTTGTACCCGTAATTCATTAAGGAATTCAATATAAGTAATTCCGGTCCTCTTTTTAAAAGAGCGGCAAAAAGCCTGTGGAGTCATACATGCTTCCTTCGCAATACGATCAAGAGTCAGCTTATTCTGGGCAAAATTTTTCCTGATATAGTTTTGGGCATCTATGATGCGTTGATCATAATTAGAAATCTCAACAGGCATATTTTTTTCTGCTGATAATGGAATGTGTAGATTTCTGTTTTGCATCAAATGAGTGAGGATCTTTATAAAGCTTAGAATTTGATCTATACCCTTCGATTTTTTCAATTCGTTGATGCTGACGCTTATCTCGGCTTTTACCTCAGAAGCGATCTGGAAGCCCACTTCAGAGTGATCCATAAAATGTTTCAACTCTTCAAATTCGGGTAGGTTAAAGATGGGAGATAATTTTTTATGGGGATCAAAGAAGATGGATACGGCATGAACTTTTTGTTTTTCTCCTTTATTAAAATCACCTTTGAAAACATGTGACTGATTGGCTCCGATATAGAAAATATCACCGGCTTCAAAAGCGAAAAGGTTTTGTTCTATGGCTAATGTTCCATGTCCTTCAATGATCCACATGATCTGGACTTCGGTATGCCGATGAAAATGGGGGTAGAAGTTAGGCATAATATCCTCTTGAATACGGATGCTTTTGCTGGTATCAGCAGGAACTGAAAACTGAAGACTTTTCATACAGGATCAGAATTTTGTAATGAAAGAATATGGTGTTAAAATATGGTCGAATTTAAGCAAAATATAAACACTGTATATCATTTTAAAATCCAAACTTTACCTGCTATTTATTTTTCGTGAACAAATCCTTTAGAAATATAACAAAATTGTAACTTTAAACCTTATCAAAATTATATGCATTATATGTTTTCAGCACAGACTTATCAGGATAGACGAACTGCATTACAAGGCAGTATAAAGAACGGGATTCTTTTATTTTTAGGGAATATAGAGAACCCTGTTAATTTTGAACATAATCCCTATTATTTCCGCCAGGATAGTACTTTTCTGTATTATTTTGGAATTCAGGAACCTCGTATTGCCGCTATCATTGACATCGATGAAAATAAAACGATTATTTTCGGCGACGAGCTGAGCATCGATGATATCGTATGGATGGGAAGACAGGAAACACTGAAAGAGAAAAGCCAGAAATCAGGAGTATCAGAAACTTTACCCTACAAGGAACTTTCCCAATACATTCTGAAGGCAAAAACAGCTAACCGGAAGGTGCATTATCTTCCACCATATCAATCTTTCAATAAAATTTTGCTAAGTGATCTTTTGGGAATTAAAGTAGCAGAATTACAGCCCTCTGTAGAGATGATCAAAGCGATTGTAAAACAACGTTCGGTAAAGGAACCTCAAGAGATCGTTCAGATAGAACAGGCTGTAAATGTATCCAATGATATGCATCTGCTGGCAATGCGCATGGCAAGACCCGGAGTTAAAGAATATGAAATTGCCAATGCAATTCAGCACCTGGCAGGAGATAAAGAATGCCAGATGTCCTATCCGCCAATCGTAACGATAAACGGAGGCATCCTGCACAATCACTACCGCCTTAATACTTTGAAAGACGGAGATCTTTTCCTGAATGACTCAGGAGCTGAAACAGCAATGGGATATGCCGGCGATCTCACCAGAACATTTCCTGTGAGTACAACTTTCAGTACCCAGCAAAAGGAAATCTATGAGGTAGTTCTAAATGCTTTTGAAAATGCCCAGCGTCTTTTAAAACCAGGTGTAAAATTCAGGGATATTCATTTACAAGCGTCCCGGCATCTGGTAGACGGACTTGTCGATTTAGGATTAATGAAGGGAAATCCGGAAGAAGCAGTAAAAAATCATGCCCATACCCTATTTTTTCAGTGTGGATTAGGACATATGATGGGGCTTGATGTTCATGATATGGAAGACCTTGGGGAACAATATGTAGGATATACTGAAGATGAACCAAAGGATACAAAAACATTTGGGCTAAAATCTTTACGTTTAGGTAAATCTTTAGAAACCGGTTTCGTGGTAACGGTTGAACCGGGTATTTATATAATTCCTGAATTGATCGATATATGGCAGGCTGAAAATAAAAATGCAGAATTTATTAATTACGATAAAGTTAATGAATACCGGAATTTTGGAGGCGTACGTATCGAAGATGATTTCGTGATTACGAATGAGGGATACAAACTTCTGGGGAACGGATTGATTAAAACTGTGGAAGAAATTGAGAATTACAGAAAAGAACATATATCTTAATTAATTATTATATGAGAAGCATAAAAAAACTGATTAACATTGCACTGTGTTTCCTGTGCCTGTCGCCTCTTGCGGCGCAAAAAACACAATGGACGCCTGATGGCAATGCTTATTATTCATTTACCAAAAACGGAATTGAAACCGTAAATTTATTAAATCCCGGAAAGAACCAGACATTTTTAAGTTCGAGCGAATTAATTCCACCAGGAAGTTCAGAAGCTCTGGATGTACAAAGTTTCGAGGTGTCTCCGGATGAAAAAAGCCTTTTGCTTTTTGCCAATACCCGGAAGGTATGGCGGGACAATACCCGCGGTGATTACTGGATTTTTGATAAAGCCAGTAAAAGGCTGACACAGCTTGGAAAAGGATTACCCGGTGAATCCCTGATGTTTGCCAAATTCTCACCGGACGGGAAAAAGGTAGCTTATGTATCTAAGCATAACATATACATCGAAGATCTTTCCAACAACAAGTACAGTAAAATTACGAATGACGGAACAGACAGGATCATCAACGGAACTTTTGACTGGGCCTATGAAGAAGAATTCGGGACTCAGGATGGATTCAGATGGTCTCCGGATGGAAGTAAAATTGCTTATTGGAAACTGGATGCACGTGGAACCAAGAACTTCCTGATGATCAATAATACTGATAGCCTATATTCTTTTACGATTCCCGTAGAATATCCTAAAGTTGGAGAAAATCCTTCTGGTTGTAGCATCTGGTTATATGATTTGGCTTCAAAGTCCTCAAAAAAAGCAAATATTGCAGGGGATGAAATGCAGAACTATATTCCGAGAATGGAATGGGTGTTGGATTCCAAATCTATTATTTTACAGCAGTTGAACAGAAAACAAAACCAGAGTAAGGTAATTGTGGCCGATGCCAATTCAGGAAACAGTAAAACCATTTATACCGAAACGGATCCTGCGTGGATCGATATCAAATCCCGTTGGAACGACAATGATCCGAGCGGATGGGACTGGATCAACAATGGTAAAGAATTTTTATGGTTATCTGAGAAAGACGGATGGAGACACATTTATAAAATAGACCTGAACGGAAAAGAAACACTGATTACAAAAGATGATTTTGATGTGATAAAACCGGAATTTTTTGATGTTCCTAACAAACTGATTTACTTTTTAGCTTCACCAAAGAACGCCACTCAGGAATATTTGTACAAAGTGAGCATGAACGGCGGGAAATCCGAAAGGGTTACTCCTGAGTCTTATCCTGGAACTAACAAATACAGCATTTCATCCAATGGAAAACTGGCGATATTTAGTAACAGCAGTGTTAATGCCCGTTCCAATGGTTCCATTATATCGCTTCCTGATCATAAAGAACTGGTAGCTGCAAAAAATTCCACCAAAGCAGACCCTTCGAGATCTAAGGCCGAATTTTTCCAGATTACAACACAGGATGGAATTACCCTGGACGGATGGGTGGTAAAACCTAAAAACTTTGATCCGAATAAAAAATATCCGATCGTCTTTACAGTATATGGAGAACCTGGAGCCCAAACCGTAACCGATAGCTTTTATACGGGCTGGAACGGCTTATATATCGGAGATATGGCAAAGGATGGCTATTTATATGTTTCACTTGAAAATCGTGGAACTCCGGCTCCAAGAGGTCGTGAATGGAGAAAATCTGTTTACCGTAAAATAGGACAGCTGAACATCCGTGATCAGGCAATGGGAGCTAAAGCTTTATTTGCAAAATGGCCTTATATTGATACTTCCAGAGTTGCCGTATGGGGCTGGAGCGGTGGCGGTTCTTCCACACTGAATCTTTTGGGACAATATCCGGACATTTATCAGACAGGGATAGCGATTGCTCCGGTGGCTAATCAATTGTTCTATGATAATATCTACCAGGAAAGATATATGGGACTTCCACAGGAAAACAGAGAAGATTTTGTAAACGGATCTCCTCTTGCTTATGCTAAAAATCTGAAAGGGAACCTTCTGCTGGTTCACGGAACAGGAGATGATAATGTGCATTATCAGAATACAGAGGTCTATGTGAATGAGCTGATCAAGTACAACAAGCAGTTCCAGCTGATGTCCTACCCTAACAGGACACACTCAATCAGTGAAGGAGAAGGAACTTCGCTTCACCTGGCTACATTGTTTACCCAATATTTAAAAGAACATTGTCCTCCCGGACCTAGATAAAAAGAATCCCACAGTAATGTGGGATTTTTTATTTCTTTTTATAGCAGATGTAACCTAAGAGCTATTTTCTTTTAAAAACCAGTGTGCAGATTCCATGGCTAACCTTGTTATTATGCACTACTTTTATTTTAGTGAATAGGTAGGATCTTAAAGTTCAAATCTAATAAGAATCTACAGACGATTAGCAGATTGCTGTTTATATCGTTAATTTTGTTGTATTAAATTTTAAAACCATTGTTTTGAAACTACCACTCTCCTATTATCAGAACCAGGACGTTATATTTCTCGCTCAAAACCTTTTGGGAAAAGTGCTTTTCACGCAGATCAGTGATCAGGTGACGGCAGGTATTATTGTTGAAACTGAAGCTTATTTCGGTGCTCTTGACAAGGCTTCCCATGCCTATGGAGGACGGCGTACAGACAGAACAGAAACACTGTATCATGAAGGAGGTGTTTCGTATGTATATCTGTGCTATGGAATTCACCATCTCTTCAATATTGTAAGCTCGGTACGTGATGAGCCGCACGCGGTATTAGTAAGGGCAGTCGAACCATTGGTAGGGAAAGAAATTATGGAACAAAGAAGAAATATGCCTTTTACAAAAGCAGCGATCTCTTCCGGACCGGGTTCAGCAGCCAAAGCTTTGGGAATTGACCGCACATTCAATAAAAAAGATTTGACAGGGGAAGAAATCTGGATCGAAGATCATGGTATTCGTTATTCGCCTGATGATATCGTGGCATCTCCACGTGTAGGAGTTGCTTATGCCCAGGAAGATGCCCTTCTGCCCTGGAGGTTTTTTGTGAAAGGCAATCAATATGTAAGCAAGCCAAATAAAATATAAAAATTTATATAAGTACTTTTTACTTTTGAATTTCGTGATACAATTCTGAATAAGAGTGAACAAGATCTTCAAAGGTAAAGCTACGGTTCAGGCCACTTGGATTTGGTAATATCCAGACTTTAGCTCCGCAGAAATCCTCGGATTGTTTTCCCCATGAGATTTGTTTTTTTCCAGAAAAGGCCTGATAGGCTGCCTTCCCCAGGAAAGCCACATATTTGGGGTGGAAAGTTGTGATTTTAGATTTAAAAATTTCAAGAGACTGGTCGAATTCCTCATTTGAAAGCTCATCTGCCCGCGATGTGGGTCTTGCTACAGCCGTAGTAAGACCATATCCAAAATCCAGAATCGTGGTATCATGTACTGCTTCAATCTGGTAGGGAGTAAAACCGGATTGATGAAGAACCTTCCAAAAACGATTGCTTCTGCCTGAAAAATGGTGGCCATCGTCCGCAGATTTTAAGCCCGGATTGATTCCACAGAAGATAATATTGAGATCCTTTGCTATAATATCGGTCAGCATTGTAAGAACTGGATGTTATTGTTTGATGATCGCAATTTAGAAATTTTTAATGGTCCGCTCCTGTTTTATATAAAACAACCTCCATAAAAAAGCTTGCTGGTTTATGGAGGGTCTTGATAACTTAGTTTTTTATCCGGGAAAATCTGTAGAAAAAGAAATATCTTTCCATCTGCTCATTTCCTGGGAAAGCTGTTCTATTTTACTTTGAGCTCTGTTGAAAGAATCGCTGCCCAAAAATAAATTGACAGCTGGTGCAGGGTTATTAACTACTTCTAAAAATACATCTGCTATTTCATCCGGATCTCCCGGCTGGTTTCCGTTCAAAGTATTCATTCTTTCATGAGCCTCCCGAATGTAATCATAATCCTTTATGCTGTTTTTATTATAAGCTATGGAATCTGTATTGGCAAAATTTGTCCGGAACCACCCGGGAAGTACATTCGTTACATGGATGCCAAAAGGTTTAAGGTCATTCGAAAGCGCTTCAGAAAGTCCGCTAACTGCAAATTTTGTAGCACTATACATCGACCAGCCTGTTCCGGGAGCAAAGCCGGCTATAGATGAAATATTAATAATATGCCCTGATCTCTGATCTCTTAAATACGGTAAAGCCTGCTGAAGAACTTTAACGACAGCAAAAAAGTTGACTTCAAAATTGTCATTAATTTCCTCTGACGTAAGTTCTTCCAACGCACCGCCAAGTCCGTACCCGGCATTATTGACCACAACATCCAGTCTCCCAAACTTTTCATAGGTTGTCTTAAGGGATTGAGCAATAGAACTCTCTTTTTTAAGGTCAACTTCCAGTGGAAGAAATTTTTCTCCATACTGAAAAAGTGGTTCTAATGAGCTTACAGACCTGGATGTAGCGGCAACGCAATGGCCTTTAATTAATAATTGTTGAGCTACTGCAAACCCCATCCCCTTTGAAGCTCCGGTGATATACCAGATTTTTGTACCTGTCATGATTTCTTTTTTTTTACAAAGGTAGATCCCGTTACCCGGCCTTACTTTGTGATATTAAAACCATTTTTTGTCAGATTCAAACCTGTCTGAAGGCAGATGGATTCATACCCGTTTGTTTTTTAAAAAAATTATTAAAGTGAGCCTGGTCTTCAAACCCCAGAACATAGCTTATTTCTGCGATATTCCATTGGGTATGTTTTAGCAGGGATTTAGCCTCTGCAGTGAGCTTAGCAAAAATGTGTTCCGTAGTTGTAAGGCCTGTTACAGTTTTTATAGCTCTGTTGAGTGAGTTGACATGGATTGAAAGCCTTTCGGCAATTGTACGCGGAGATCTTAACTCGAACCGGTCTGTTTTGGATTCTATCGGGAACTCTCTGTCGAGCAGTTCGTGGAATAGAGCCGTAATGCGCGAATTTGAATCGGAATGTAAAGAAATATCTTCACTGGGACGGAATTGCATGGCAAGATAGATCACTTCACTGATATAGCTTTTGATCAGTTCATGTTTGTAGATGTATTCTGTATTATTTGCTTTATAGATTTTTTCGAAGATCATACGTATTTCTTCAGACTCTTCGGAATTGAGTTTAAATACCGGATGGTCTGCCCCTGAAAATAAAGGCAGTTCCCTGAGGTTGATCCGCTGGGTATCCTGAAAAAACTCTTCTTTAAAGACACAAAACCATCCGCTGCTTTCGGGTTTCAAAAGATCGTAAGTATAAGGCATTTTAGGATCAAAGAATAATAAAGTATCTCCTTCAACTGGTATGCTTTTGTCACTGTAATGGAATACATTATTCCCTTTAAAAAGCATGATCTTGTAAAAGGTTCTCCGGATATAGCTTGGTGAACTTGTTCCGTTAATCATATTTTCTTCAATACTAAAAATATTGAATAGACCACTGTCCTTTCCTGGACTCTGGGAAAGATGCGTAAGCTTATGTTTGTAAAATTCCTCAAGTGATTCCGTTGATTTTCCCATGGTAATGCTAAAAATGAAAATACTTACCTAAAGATAAGCTATTCTCCCTAAATCTGCTATTGTGTAAAAAAGGAAGATCTACAGTAAATATATATGTGACGTTTCATCCGTTGAAAACTACACTTCACCTGCGGATTATGTCAGATCACTTTATTTAATCTGTTGAAAACTAGTATTTACTATTACTTTTACAAAGTAAAAATGCTGTACACTTCATTACTCAAAGTTTTCAGTTTTTATGATTGGCAAACATGGTTAAGAATCAATAAAAATCTGTACAGTCTATCCTTTCATGCCGGAAAGGTTCATTCTAATTTAATCATGTTTGGTAGGATTGGTGTATTTCCAATCCTACTTTTTGAGAACAGTATAACAGATGAAAAAATAATAAATTATGAACTGGATTGCATTAATTATCGCAGGGATTTTTGAAATCGGATGGCCTTTGGGAATCAAAATGTCGCAACAGGCTGATAGCAATAAATTCGGATGGATCTTTCTATCTGTCATTTGTATGACGATCAGCGGTGCTATGCTGTGGTATGCACAGAAAACCATTCCTATTGGGACAGCCTATGCGGTATGGACAGGAATTGGTGCGGTAGGCACTTTATTGATAGGGATTATATTCTTTCAGGATTCGGCTAATATCTTCAGATTGTTGTCTGCATTGCTGATTGTAGTTGGAATTGTAGGACTTAAATTGTTTTAGAGTTAAAACTCTTTCGAATTTATAGAATTTAAAAGTACCTCCTAGAGGTACTTTTTTGTTAAAATTATTGTAAACTTTCATAGATCATATAAACTATAATTTGATTGCAATCTATTGTTGTAATTATTTGTTTATTAATGTATTGTTGTTTTTATAGTGAAGTATTTGTTTACATGTTTGAAACAGTGCTTTAGTGATGAATGGCTTGATTTTAGATGGTTGTTAATTATTATTTACTCATAAGAGGAAAATAATATCGAAATCAAAATTATAATAGCAATTTTATGGAAAAGTTTATAAAAATAATTTTGAAAGTTTTGAAATGGCTGGGAATTTCTATAGCATCCATTCTTTTTCTGATGTTCATCATCCCTATATTGTTTCCGGGAACTATTTCCCAGCAGGTAAAAATATTTGCCAATAAACATCTTGCGGGTAAACTGGATTATAAAAAGACCCACCTCTCCTTTTTCAGGCATTTCCCATCGCTAACGGTTTCTGTGGATCAGCTTATCCTGAAAGGTTCAAAGCCATTTCAGGAAGATACTCTACTTGCCGCTAGAGAAGTGGCCGTGGGAATCAATCTTAAAAACCTGATCTTTGACCGTGAGGTGAAGATTGATGAAATATATGTAACGGATGCCAACGCGAATGTTTTCGTCAACAGTAAAGGAGAAGCCAACTATAATGTTTATGTTTCCAAGTCCTCACAAACACCTAAGGATAGTACAGAAGAAGGAGCATCTATAAAGCTGGACCTTATCAAATTCAGAAACTGGAATATCAAATACAATGATCATTCTGCCAGAGTGCTGGTAGATGCCAAAGGCTTGAATTACACAGGTAAAGGTGGATTCAGCAAAGATATTTTTGATCTGCAAACCGATCTGGAGATCAATAAAGTAGACTTTGCCCTCAATAGAATCTATTACGCCAAACAAAAAAGTTTGCGTGCAGATCTCATTACGCGGATCAATACGAATGCATTAACTTTTGTATTAAGGAAAAACGAATTAAGGATCAATGATCTGCCCTTAAAATTTACAGGTTCTCTTAGTATTTTGAAAGACGGATATAATCTCGACATCAATGCTGCATCTGAAAAGACAACGATTCGCGATATGATCTCGGTACTGCCGCCGCAATATCTGGACTGGGCAAAAGACACTAAAATTGAAGGAAACAGCGATCTGTTTTTCAGCCTGAAAGGAAGATTCAGTGAACCTAAAAAGCTGAAACCAAGGTTAAATGCCAGACTGCTGGTAAAAGATGGATTTGTCTCCAATGGAAAAGCTCCTGTTCCTATGAATAACCTGAATATGGATCTTATGGTAGATCTTCCTTCATTAGATACGGAACAGATGAATCTGAATCTCAGGAATCTGAGTTTTGATCTGGGTAAAAATAATAATTTCCGTGCGGTGGTAAGAACGAAAGGACTTAATGAAATGATGGTGAATGCCGATGTAAAAGGCGCTGTTGATCTTCAGACTCTTGATCAGGCATTAGGTTTGAAGAATATTGATGTTCGTGGGCTTATGGATACGAATATCAAGGCAAACGGGATCTTCAGCCTGGATAAAAAATTATTCCCAAAGACGGAGGGTTATCTTCATTTAAAAGAGGGTTGGCTGAAGACGAAATATTACCCCAACCCTATTCAGAATATCAACCTGACCGCCAATATTAATAATACAGACGGAACGTTTAAAAGCCTTGGAGTGAAATTGGATCCTTTTAGTTTTGATTTTGAAGGGAATCCTGTCTATGTTAATGCTGATCTGCATGATTTTGAAGATCTGCTTTATAAAGTTAAAGCAAAAGGTGTTTTGAATGTGGGCAGAATCTATAAAGTTTTTGCAAAAGAAGGATTTGATGTAAGCGGACTGATTATGGCGGATCTTTCCCTGAACGGACGTCAGAGCTATGCAACTACCGGCCAATACAGTAAGCTGGATAATAAAGGAACTTTGATTCTTAAAAATATAAAGGCTACTACATCGTATCTTCCCAAATCATTTTATATCAAAGAAGGAAATTTTCAGTTTGAAAATGAGAAAATGTGGTTCAGAAAGTTTTTGGCCACTTATGGAAAATCGGATTTTGCATTAAACGGATATCTGCTCAATACGATCAACTATTTTATTGAAAGAAAGGGGACCCTTCACGGAAAGTTTGGGTTAAACTCCAATTATATTCTTATTGACGAGTTCATGGCACTTAAGGATGGAGATAATGCAGATAAATCGATTGAAGTGGAATATGCAAAAGTTGAAAATCCTAAAAGCAGCGGTGTGGTAATTATTCCGAAAAACCTTGATGTCTCTTTGGAAGCTCATGTTAAAAAAGTCGAATTTAAGGGACTTGATCTCAATCATCTTCAAGGTCTGGCTTCTGTAAATACGGGTCAGGTGTATCTTAAAAATACTTCTTTTGATATCATTGGAAGCCGCATGAATATTGATGCACGTTATCAGGACGAATCTCCATTAACGGCTAATTATGACATTGTGCTTAAGGTACTGGATTTTGATGTACAAAGGGCTTATAAAGAAATTGATATGGTCCGGGAAATGGTTACTGCTGCTAAGAATGTAAAAGGGATTGTGTCTCTTGATTATAAACTTAAAGGAGATTTTGATAAAAATATGAGGCCTATTTATCCGTCCCTTGAAGGGGGTGGTATCGTAAACCTTCGGGATGTAGAGGTAAAAAATCTTAAGATGCTTTCGGTAATTGGTGATAATGTTGGTGCAAACGCTTTTAATAATCCGGATATGAAAGGAGTTAATATCGAAACCGTGATCAAAAATAACCTGATCCACGTTGATAAATTCACCTTTAAAGTATCTGTCCTAAGACCTTCTATCAGTGGAACAACAAGTTTCAACGGTTTACTGGATCTGCGGGTAAGAATAGGTCTTCCTCCGGGAGGATGGATCGGCTTTCCGGTAGTTGTAACGGGGACCCATGACAAACCTAAAATAAAAATCTTCAGTAAAACCGGACAAGGAATCGTTGATGCTTTGTATAACACGAAATCGAATAAAGTAATACGCCAGGAAAGGCGTGCTGAAAAAAAATCCAGAGTGCAGCAGCGTAAAGAGAAGGAAGCACAGGAAAAAAAAGCTGAAAATGCTGAGAAGCAGATTAAAAAAGATCTTAAAGAAAAATAAATAAAATCAGAGCCCGTTATCAGCAAATAACGGGCTCTGGTCATCAACAGCCTGACCGGCAGGCTTTATTTTTTAAATACTGTAAATGATTTTCTTACCTTTCCTGAGTGTATAACTATCCTTTTCTTTATTCAGGTTATACGTTCCTTTTTTACTTTTATACACCGATGTGTTTAAGTATTCAAGGGTTCTGTTGAGAATGATACTTCCCTTGGATTCAGGAAGGAACAATTCCGCCTTTTTCTTGTCTTTACTCAAGATAACTACAGCATTGGAAACGTAGGATTTCTGAGGATTAGCTTCTCTCAGCTGTATCTTTTCTTCAAAAAGCTTTACGCAATCATCTTTTAGAACGGAATAGGTATAACCGGCTGAACCGATGCACCCGTGTTGGTCTTTATCCCCACCTGCTACTTTTGGAGTTGTTTTCTGAGCCCATCCTGTAGTGGTAAACGTCGCAGTGATCATTACTGCCAGTAATAATTTTGTATTTTTCATGTGTTTGTATTTTATAAAACGTTCTATAATATTACGAAAAATCTTTTAACTAAAATTAAAAGATTTATTATTAATATGCCTGGAATAAAAGATAACAGGAAAGATAGGGTTATTGTTTCCCTTCTTTTTCTAATTCTATCCACACCGGGGCATGATCACTGCTCTTTTCCCAGCCACGAACATGCCGGTCAACACCGCCCGATTTTAACCTGGATGATAGATAAGGGCTCAACAGAACATGATCAAGCCTGATTCCGGCATCGCGGTCATATGCTTTGTAGAGGTAATCCCAGAACGTATAGATCTTTTCTTCAGGAAACAAGGTTCTGATAGAATCAAGCCAACCTTTTTTAAGCATTTTCTCAAAAGCTTTTCTTACTTCGATCCGATATAATGCATCATTTTCCCATCGTTCGGGTTTATGTACATCAAATGGCGTTGGAATAATATTAAAATCACCAATAACAATGGCGGGCAGGTCCATTTTTATAAGCTCATCTGTTCTTTTTTTCAAGCGATCGATCCATGCCAGTTTATATTCGAATTTTGGTCCCGGATAAGGATTGCCATTGGGGAGATACAAACAACAAATAACAATCTGATCAATGATTGCTTCGATATAGCGGCTTTGAACATCTTCCGGATCCCCTGGCAAAGCCCTCTGAACCTCTGTGATTTCATATCCTTTTGAAAGTATGGCTACTCCATTCCAGCTTTTCTGGCCATGCCAGATGGCATTATATCCTGCATCATTTATTTCTTTCAGGGGAAAACGTTCCTGTGGCGCCTTCAGTTCCTGGAGGCATACCACGTCCGGTTGTGCTTCTTGTAACCAGCGAAGCAGAACAGGCAGCCGCCCATTTACTCCGTTTACATTATACGTAGCTATTTTCATGGTCCTTATCAGTTCGTGAATAGTATATATTAGTTAATCCTTTTTCTTATAATCCCCCATTTTTTTAAACTGGGCGTAGGACTGTTTTATGTTGTGCAGTTGTTCTTTTACGGTCTCCAGGCTCTTATCATAAAGGTGTCCGCTATCGATAGCTTGTTGATAGGCCTCTATTGCCGCTTTTTCTCCAAAAGCAACATTTTCCAGGGTAGATTCTACCTTATCCCCTACGAGAAAAGAGTTTTTAATGTCAATCCATGTTCTGTGAAGTGATCCTGCAACAGAAGGTGAATCTTCGGGAGTTCCTCCTTTTTCGGTAATCAGGTTGATCAGTTCATTTTTCATGATTTTTGATTGGGTGATCATCTTATCGTAATCATCTTTGATGTCCGGATAAGACTCCCATACCTTTCCTTCTACTTTTTCAAATCCGGCAATCCGGTCGTTGCTGATGTGCAGCAGATCGTTAAGGACTGCTACGGTTTCTTGATTTTCCATATTTACTTTTTTTTTGTGGTGTATTCAATTCGTACAAGAATTATGCCCCAAGGGTTAAAATATTCTGGATTTCAGGCATATATTCATTCAATAAAAATGGCTCGGGAGCAAAGCTCCCGAGCCGTTTTGTTTTTAAAGTGCCACCTTTAATAATTTAAGGTAATACCTGCTCCAAAGCCCATATCACTATCATAATGGGTTCGGATGTTGATATTTTTGTTGATGATATAGCTGAGCCCTGCCATATATTCCCTATCGGTATTTATCATGAAGTCTCCTCTCAATCTTCTGGAGATCGGAATGTCTTCACGCATGAGCTGCAGACGCACAATACCATCATGATATACTTCTGCCTGAAAATTAACCAGCATCGGTAAAGTGTACATAAAACCTAAACTGAATGCCCTACGGCTATCTTTTTCGTTTTTTTGCCCGAAGATATTGGTTTCGTGTTCGTCGATTCCCATTTTCCGGTAACGGTAGTCAAAACCAATAAACGGCATAAACCACTGCATTTTACCTATATACCTGCCCAGATGGGTTTCTACCTCATAACCGTGCATGCTGTTGTATCCCAGACGCCATTCCGTTCCTAAAGACCATCTTGCATTCTGCAGCATGGCCTGCCCGTCATTACCATTGGTAGCAAAATCATTCTGCGCCATAAAGTGTGGCATATTGCTTTCCATCTGCAAAGCCATATAGGCTTTTTCCTTGTCTGGGAGTAAAGGATTCTTATAATCACCAACGGCAAATACCCTGTTCATTCCGGACATCATATGGTAAAGGATATGACAATGGAAGAACCAGTCCCCTTCTTCATTGGCCAGGAATTCGATGGTATCGGTTTCCATCGGCATAATATCGAGAACATTTTTCAGAGGAGACTTTTCCCCCTTACCATTGATCACCCTGAAATCAAATCCATGCAGGTGCATCGGGTGTCTCATCATGGAATTATTATAAATCGTAATACGTAGGATCTCTCCTTTTTTAACCGGAATTTTATCTGTTTCGGAAAGAACTTTATTGTCCATGCTCCATACGTATCGATTCATATTTCCTGTAAGCGTAAACCTGAGTTCTTTTACCGGGGCATCTTTCGGAAGCGTGGTATCGAAAGGAGATTGTAGCATGGCATAGTTTAGCGTTTTAATGTCACCCAAAGCATTGGCATTATACCGGTTGGGATCATTATCCATATCCATATTCATGGTATGTTTGCTGTGGTCTTCTTTGGGTTCTTCCTTTTGCTTGCCTTTTTTCTTAGCTTCTCCTGTAATTTCGGGATACATCACGACATTCATATCCATTTGGTTTAAGCTCATTTTCATGCCCATATCATTCAGGTCTCCGTTCATTTTCATCATCCCGTTCATCATTTTCATTCCTTCAAAATATTTTAATTTTGGAAGTGGTGAAATAAGCTGTTTTATCCCATTTCCAATGTAATAACTGGCTGACTGGGTTCTGTCTTCAGTAGTAGCTAAAAACTCGTAAGAAACACCATCTTCAGGAATTGTTACAACTACATCATAAGTCTCGGAGACGGCAATGATCAAACGGTCGACTTCTACCGGTTCAACGTCATTTCCATCGTTGGCGACAACCGTTATTTTTCCTCCTGCATAGCGAAGCCAGAAGTAAGATGATGCACCACCGTTTGATATTCGTAACCTTACTTTATCGCCGGCTTTTAATGTTTTACCATCAACGGTTTTTAAATCTGTAGCGTTATTCCCGTTCATTAATATTTTATCGTAATACACATCACTTACATCCATTGCTGTCATACGCTTCCATTCATTGGCGATTTTGGTTTTAAAATAACCTTCCTTGATAGCTTCGACATAAGATTGTGTTGCATTCTTTTTTATTCCTGCCCAATCATTGGCGTTATGAAGCATTCTGTGAATATTGTCCGGATTAAGGTTTGTCCATTCACTTAAAATAACAGGAACGGTTGGCAAATCGTCGATTCCTTTTCTAAATCTTTTATCCTCTTCACGCTTTTTCAGGATGAGGCTCCCATACATACCAATTTGCTCCTGCATTCCTGAATGGGAATGGTACCAATGAGTACCGTTTTGAATCACTGGAAAGCGATAAGTGTAGGTTTCACCTGGTTTTATTGGATTTTGGGTGAGAAAAGGCACACCATCTTCCTTATTGGGTAAAAAGACTCCGTGCCAGTGCAGCGAAGTATTTTCTTTTAACTGGTTGTGGACCACTATTTCAGCAATGTCACCTTCCGTAAAGGTCAATGTAGGCATCGGTATTTGCCCGTTTACTGCAATGGCTCTTTTTTCTTTACCTGCGTAATTAACTATGGTATCTTTTACATATAGCTCGTAACGGACGACTTTTTGCGCGAAAATAGTCTTCGAGCACAGGAGTATAAATACTGTCAGAAGTACCTTTAACGAGATATTTTGGGATATATTCATTGTATATTTCTTTTATATGAAACTTATTCTTGCTTTTCCAGCCAATCTGTTATCAGCTTTATCTGCCGGTCATTCAGTTTTGCATCTTTATGCATAAGCGTGTAGGATGACATTGGCATTTTTTTAGTTTCAATCTGTTTTTTAATTGAGTTTATTAATCTTTCCTGCTTTCGACCCGAGTAAGTGGCCCATTCGTTAAAATTCAAATCCTCTTTTGCATCTTTAATGTGCTTGTCTACTAAACTTCGTGCAGGCTGTATGTAATCGTACCATTGATAATTGGTATTGTTACTATGACAATCATAACACGAGGTCTGTAATAGGGTTTTTACTTCAACGGGCATTGTCTTATGGGTCTTTATAAAATCGGTTTTGTAAACCTGCCCTTTATCTGCATTCCGGGCAGGCTGATAAAATTGTACAGCAATAAAAACCAGCAGCATAATAGCTGCAAAAATCTTTAGTACTCTCTTCATTTTAAAACTCCTTTTTTACGGAACCACAAGTGAGCATCTTATTACCGTAATAAGGGTTTTTAATTTCTTTTGCTTCGCTGATCCAGATGGCACCTTTTCCATCGTTGAACATCGGGCAGTAATCCTGATACAATTTTTGGGTCGTTCCAAATGTTGCAATAAGATCAGCCATGTCATTACTTAATGACATCATGTGTTCCCTTTGGTGATCTATTTTTCCTGCATTATCTCCAATATGCTCCGCATTCTCTTTAGCGTCTTCTGCAATTTCCATATATGCTTTATGCTTATCTGCAGGGATAGTTTTCATATCTACCTTCTCTAGGGTAGCTAATAACTGTTTTCCGGCAGTAGCAACAGCTTGATCGTTATCGGCAACAAGTGCATTTTTTAAAATTAAATAATCTTTGATTAAAGGATCTATAGAAAAATTGTTAACAGGGTCTTTGACAGCTGTCTTTTCATTTGATTTATTGTTGATTTGTTCTGCTGTATTGGTATTTTCTAATTGGGCGGCTGATTGTGTTTCTGTTGCAGAAGAAGCACGGTCAGTATGTTGTTCCGCATTTTTATCCGGTGATTTTGTACAGGAGAATAAAGTAATTGCCATCATTGAGACAACACTGATTGATAAGAATATATTTTTCATGGTATAGGTACTATTAAATTTTTTTGATTTCATAATTGTTATAATATGAGTTTTACCTTATTTTTTGTTGAGTTCTTCCAGCTTCCGCTTCATGAGTTCGATTTCATTGGCCTGGGTTTCCAATATGTTTTTTTGGAGTTGTATCAATTCCGGGTCAGTAAGTTTTGTCTTTTCTGACATAAGAATAGCGGCTGCATGATGAGGGATCATTCCCTTTACAAATTCTTTATCATCCACCATAATCTGTTCTCTGATTCCGAACCAGGAAAAAATGCCTAAAGCAAGAGAAAATACAATGATGATCCCATTGATTTTCTTGTTTTTATACATATCCTTCATGATCAATAATTCAATAATTAACATGACGGATACCATAAGCAAGGTCATATAAAAGTTATTGATATTGGGAATGAGATTTTGTATTCCGTCGATCATTGAATACATCATGAAGTACATGGCAACAAACATAGCAACAGCCATCATGATAAATCGTTTATACATTCCTGTATGGTTTTTATGTTGCATTCCGTGATGATCTGATTGATTATCCATAACTGATATTGTTTATTAGTTACCAAGTGTTTCTACTGTGCTGCCACAAGTTATCATCTGAGAACCAAAATAAGGGTTCTTGATCTCATTTTCCAGGCTCAGCCAATCAGCTCCTTTCCCATTATTGTACATAGGACAATGCTGATAATATATAGGATTACCCTGTTTGGATACCTTTGCGAGGTCGTACATACTTTTAGATAATACAGCAAATATTTCTCTTTGTTTGGCAACATCTTTAGCAGAGGAAATCTTTTCTGCATTAAGGGTCAGGTCCTTCATTACTTTCATCCAGACCATATGTTCTTCATTTGAAAGTTGGTTCATATCCACTGCTTTAATTGCTTTTGACAGTTCAGAAGCTTTAGTTGATGCATTATCGGCATCTGTTTTAACCAGTGCATTTTTTAAAGAGAAGTAGTTGTCGAAAACAGCTTTTAGCTGAGATGTATTCTGGGTAGCTATCATGTCGTTTTCTTCCGTTTTTTTCTGGTCATGGTTCATATGGTCAGTCTTCATATTCATGTCCATAGCCTTATTTTGAGAAGCGGGTTTTAAATCCCTTTTGTAATGACAACATTCCGGTAATGCTGCATAAGCATTGTCAGGAGCTAAAAATTTTTCGCTGTCATACCCTGCCAGAGCTATTCTTTTTAATATTTCGTCCTGACTGGTCTTCTGAGGATCGTAGGTTAAAGTAGCCATTTTGGTATCTTTGTTCCAGCTTACTGTGGCTATTTTTCTTAGGTTTCCCGCTTTTTCTATATTCGCTTTACAGATGTCACAATTCCCATAGATCTTTACGGTTTCTGTTTTTATATTTTGAGATTGGGCATAGATTGCTAATGAAAACAGCAAGCTGAATGCTATCCATATTTTTGATATTGATTTCATTGTATAGAGTATTTTGTGAACAAAAGGAATATTCCTGTTGTTTCAGTTAATAAATTGAATGGAAAAAAATTGAAGTGTATCCTTACAAAAAGGCACACTTTAGGCTATAAAATACAGGATCTAGCCTATTTTAGGGATTAACCAAATGGATTGAAAGCCTTTAGAAACAGCACTTTCATAAGTTAAAAAAGAAACAGGAGAAAAGACTTCTACTGTAAGAAAACTAAAATCATGTCTGTCCGGTAAAGTTGGATTTAAATTGGATGCCGGGCATTTGCATAAAGGATTATTGCATTTTCCTGGACATTTTTTAGAACCACAGGAATTACACTGATCTTTTTTAATAGATTTTGAAATATTGAGTTCACAATGCGATTTCTCTTGTAAGGAAATTTTTACAGCACATGCATAGATTTGCTTGGGCATGAATAAAAATCCCAATAGAATAAAAATCAATATGTACTTACGTTGAAACATAATAATATACAAAATTAATGTTTTTTTTAATCGAACATCAATTTATGCCTCACATGTTTGTTTTTTTACTCTACGGATCATGAATTATTACAGGACAAAAAAAAAGGCTTAAGAGTCTGAAAACTCATTAAGCCTTAACGATTCACAGCGTGAATACTAACCTATATATTGTTATGTTCTTTGGAAAAATAAGGTATGATAGTGTTTTTGCAAACCCTGATTCACAGTTCAAAGATGATCAATTGGTGTGTAAAAAAATAAAATGATCTACGAATACAAGAGTCCGGTCTATAAAAGTTTTAATAAAAAACCTGCATGAGTCATGCAGGCTAAAATCACAACTGAAAAAATTTAATATGAAGTTGATTGTGTGAATTTATAAATGCTGTTTAATGGATATCCCAGAAGATTTTAGTCGTTAATTTATCTCCTCCGATAGCGGTGGCGGCTTTGGAATAATTGGTTCCGTTCGTAGTTGCTTCAAGCGATGGATATTGCAGTCTTACAGGGACTTTTCCTTCTGCATTGTTAATGGCGGTAGGAGGAGCCTGAAGAGCGGGATAATCCAGCCTGCGGTAAAAATTCCATGCTACTACAGGATGATTATATAGAGCAATCCATGCCTGTTCTCCGATTGATTTTTTCCAATTGCTGGGGTTATAAGGGTGGGCTGTCAGGTAAGTTTCAGCCTCCTGGGCAGAAAGTTCCCATTCCAGGAATGAGGCCCGGACAGCATCTTTATAAAGCGTCTCCGGATTTCCTCCGATTCCAAACCGGGCAGCTGCTTCTGCAAGATAAAATGTTACTTCTGTATGCGTCATCAGGTTTCCCGGAGTCACCGGAATATAAGCAAAGATTCCGGGAGACGAAAAGGCGAAAAAGTTTCCGGGAGCTCCAATGGTCTGTCCCAGATAAACTCCGTTTACATCTCTGAAGTACTTGGTTACCCTTTGGTCGGAATTAGCATTGAGATAATCTATAAAAGGTTTTCCTCCAATAAAATCGTTTCTTCCATTATTAGCCAGATTTTCGAATATAGGGCTGAAATTGGGTGTCTCCGCAAGGTATCTGAAAATACAGTTCTGAGACTGATCCGTAATTACTCCTCCGGAAATCGCTGTATTGATTGCTGTCCTGGCCAGGTTTGCATCAATATCGGAAATAGCGATTCCCAGTTTCAGAAGTAACGAGTTCCCGAATTTTTTCCATTTTGCGATATCTCCACCATACAAAATGTCTCCGGAGCCAAAAGTCCCTTCTCCTTCCTTCAGTCTGTTAATGTCCGCCATAAGGCGATTAATAATGCTTTCATAAATTTTTTGGTCATCGTCATAAACCGGAAGCGGGTATTTTTCATTGTTGAGAGCCTGGCTGTACGGAATATCTCCATAAGTGTCTGTCAAAGTCTGAAATGTATAAACTGATAAAATATCAATAATGGCCAGCTGATTCTGCTTTTTAGCCTGCCAGCTGGTCACTTCGGAAGCGGAAGGCTGGTACTGCTCTATCAGTTCCTTAGCTTTATTGAGGCTGTTAAGCACATTTACATAATTATCCGTCCATACATTATTGGAAACATTTCTTGCTGTAAAATTATAGTTGCTTTCATTCACATAAACGGTTTCCTGCCAATACTGCATAATAAGGCGAAAATTATTTTCGTTCACACTGGGAGTGTTCATATAATCGCTCAGTTCCTTTTCTGCATAAGTAATAAGAGTTTCCGGGATCGTGTTATAAGTGACATGGGGATCATTATTTACATCCTCCGATGTGCAGCCCATTAATACCGAAAATAGTATAGAGCTTATCATTATTTTATTTTTCATTTTCATAGTTTTTAAAAATTAACTTTCAGGTTAAATGCAAAATTTCTGGTTGCAGGCATCACTCCGGACTGATATCCCTGAATATTTCCCGATGACAAACCTGCTTCGGGATCTGAATAAGGAAGATTTTTATGGATGATCCAGAGGTTACTTCCCACAACACCTAATGTGAGACTCTGAATACCTATATTTCCCAGAGATTTCTTATCGAAAGTATAAGAAACGGATACCTGGCGGAGCTTTATAAAGCTGGCATCATAAACAAAGGCAGAAGAAGGTGGGTCGGTTTCAATGATCTGGCTGGATCTGGAACGATCCAGACGTATCGTGTTGGGAATATAATGTCCCGGATTATTAGGATCCTCCATCACTCCGGGTAATATAACTCCTCCTCCATTAGATAATGTGTTTCTTATAGGATTACCTAAATCATTCAATCCCACAGAGTCGGGATAAAGTCCTGTTCCATAGCCGAAATATTGGTCCAGCGAGAAGATCTTTCCTCCTTTTTTCCAATCGATCTGAAAGGTTACATTAAAATTTTTATAGGTAAAAGAATTGTTGAGTCCGGCAATAAAGTCAGCCTGGAAACTTCCCAGGTTGTGATTGGTATCATCCGTGTGAAGGTAAGCCCCGTTTTTTCCTATGATCTTATTTCCATTAGGATCATACACAAAATCTGCTCCCCAGATGCTTCCATACTCCTCATTAAGTGGTGCGTTGATAGAAATCCCTCCCGGAAGCGTTCCTATTGAAATGTTTTCTGTCCCTTCTCTTAAGGCGGTAACTTTTGTTTTAGGATTGGACCAGTTGATGCTCATATCCCAGTTGAAGTTATTCAATTTTAAAGGACTTATATTGAATGAGACTTCAAATCCTTTGGTGGTAAGCTCCCCTGTATTCTGAATTTTGCTTCCGGAGCCGTTGGCAAGAGAAATAGGAAGTGGTAAAATCTGATCAAAGGCAATATTTTTGAACCAGGCAACGTCAAAACCTATTCTGTTTTTAAAGAACTGCATATTGGTACCCAATTCAAGGTTTTTAAGCTTTTGCGGAAGCAGGTCGGCATTCCGCAAGACCGTATTGTAAGAATATACAGGATTGTTTGCAAAGGATGACTGAACAATGAACCTGTTTCTCAACTGATCTGCATTGGTGTCAGAACCTACTTCTGCGTAGGCAGCCCTTACCTTTCCAAAACTCAGCCATTTTTGTTGCAGCAGATTGGAAAATACCATGCTGGCTGAAACGGATGGATAGTAGTAAGCTTCTTTTCCTTTAGGCAATGAACTGGATTGGTCTCTTCTGAAAGTCCCTTCAATGTAATACGTGTTTTTATATCCTAAGGAAGCCTGGACGAACGCTCCGTAAACATATTTTGATGTATCCGATATAAGAGGTTTTGCAGGTGTTGCTGCAGAATTGGAAATGGTATACAGGTCATCGATGTACAATCCTCCGGATGTGGTCTGGGCATTGGAATAGCTGGACTGGACATTGATATTTCCCCCGATCAGTGCCTGGATATTAAAATTTTCTCCAATATTCTTTTTGTAGGTTGCGATAAGGTCGTAATTGGTTTCTGTAAAGCGGAAATCGGTAATAGCGTATCCGGAAGGCTGTTCAATAGGATTAAAACTAAAGAATGCAGGTATTGAACCTTTGGCTCTCCGTTCTTCTGTAATCATCGTATATCCGTCGATACCCACCCTTCCCAGGATATTGATGCTTTTGGAAAGATCATAGCTCAGGCTGAAGTTTCCTGCAAAACGATCCCTTTTATCGTTTTGATAATTCTTATAGCGTGTAAAATAAGGATTATCCCAATAACCCGGACGTAAATCATCAGGAGAAAGGATGTTCCAGGTATAGTTTTTATTAAATGTTTCATAAAGATATTTTTGGTATTGAATATCGACATTGGTAGGCCACCACTGCCTGAAATTACCCATAATATTATCCCCGTAACCCGTAGAATTCCGGCCTTTGGTATTTTGAGTTACATAATTGGCAAAGATTGTAGCGGTAAGATTATCCGTTATTTTATACGACGCACTGCCTCCGAAATTATTTTTGATCAGGGAAGAGTTGGGAAGAATATCTGTTGCATTGATATTGGAATAGCTTAATCTGAATGTAGCACGGTCATTTCCCCCGCTTAGTGCGATATTATTGGTTTGATTAATTGCTTTCTCAAAAAAAGTTACCGGTCCGTTTTTGGCCATTACCCATGGTGTTCTCTTTCCAAAGTTACGTGAACCGGGAATAAATGCATCATATTGCCACACCAGAAGGTTAGGATCAAATGGCGCTCCATAGGAAGAATCTGAAAAAGAGGAAATCGGATGCCCCTGGTAAGAATTGAAAAAGTTTCCATCGTATCCCTGCCCGTATTCTGTCTGATATTTTGGAAAGGTTGACTTATCCACAGTAGAAACGGAAATGCTTCCACTGTATTCCAGACCGATCCCCCGGGTATTTTTCCTGCCTTTTTTCGTTGTGATGATTATGGCTCCATTCTGTGCCCTGGATCCGTACAATGCGGTGGCTGCAGCTCCTTTTAATACATTGAGTGTTTCAATATCATTGGGATTGATATCGGAAACCGGGCTGCCGTAATCATAGCCTCCAAAGCCATTTACCTGAAGCGGGGAATTGATATTCCTGTTGATGATGGGAACTCCATCTACCACAAACAAAGCCTGGTTATCTCCAAGGATAGATTTATATCCCCTGGAAACAGCATTGACTGATCCTCCGAAGTTGGTAGACTGCTTGATCTCAAGACCAGCCACTTTACCGGATAGATTATTAATGAAATTGGTAGTAGGATTTTTATTGATTTCTTCGCCTTTTACTTCCTGGGTAGAATATCCTAAAGATCTTTTTTCTCTCTTTATTCCTAAAGCAGTTACCACCACACCTTCTATATCCTGGGTTTTAATGGTATCTTGCTTTCCCTGTGCAAAAACAAGCCCGTGTCCTATAAAAAAGACGACACCTGCGCTGAGAAGCTTTATCCGGTAATTCATAATTATTGATTTTTTTAACTGTTATGAGTCAAAATTCAATAATTGGTGAATATTTTAATGAAATGTATATATCAACAGCTGGATAACGTCTACTAAAACTGGAGGCCGGAAAAATAATACCATTACAGAATAAAGGCTTAAAGAATGCTACAATTCAACAAATGGTTTATACGTTCTGCCTATGGGAAGCTTTTTACCGTTTATCTGAATCATATTGGCTGATTTAACTTCTATTTTTAATTTAGAAACAATATAGGATTTATGAATACGGAAGAATATTTTTGAAGGTAGGCTTTTTTCAATTTTACTGATGGGCATTTTAAAGGTGAGCGTTTCTGCTTTTGTATGAATATTGATATATTCGCGCAGACTTTCAATATAAAAAATGTCCTGAAGTGTGATCTTAACCTGTTTTTTTCCGCTGTTAATGAAAATGTAATCACGGTCGGCAATTTCCAGTAAAGCTTCTTCGGATTCCATAATGTGTCTGAATTTACTGATGGCAGTAACAAACCTATCGTAAGGAATGGGTTTCATCAGGTAATCCACAATATCGAGTTCATACCCTTCTACTGCATATTGATGATAAGCTGTGGTTACAATGACAAAGGGAGGTTTTTTTAATTTTTTCAGAAAATCAAATCCTTTTATAACGGGAAGGTTGAGATCCAGAAACATAAGATCTACATCATGAATGTTTAAAAGGCTGCTTGCGTGTACAGCATCGGTACATTTTCCAACAAGGTTGAGTTCTTCGTTCCGGATTACAAAATTTTCCAGAATTTCAGCTGCAATGGGCTCATCTTCCACGATAATGCAGTTGTATTTTTTAGATGCTGAATGTATCATTGAGGTCAATGGTTAGTTTAACGTTATACCGATCATTTTTATCTTCCACAGAAAGGATATGTTCCGGATACAATAATTCCAGTTGTCTGCGGATATTTTTTAATCCTATTTTAGTAGAATCACCGGCTATCTGTTCTTTGGAGTTTTCTACAGAATAATGGAGGATGCCGTTTTTCAGGCGAATATCTATATGTATAAATGAGTTGCCCAGACTTTCGGATACGCCATGTTTAAATGCATTTTCAATAAACTGAATCAGTATCAACGGTGAAATTTCCTGCGAGGGATTATCGATGTCTTCTTTAAAATTAACAAAAAGCCGCCGGTGACGGATTTTCTGAATTTCAATAAAATCTTTAATGTTCTCAATATCTTTTGCAATGGAAATGTGTCGTTCAGCTGCTTCATAGATATTATAACGCATGATTTTGGAAAGCTGGAGAATGACGTCTGGGGTCTCATCGGCCTTTTTCAGGGCCATTCCGTAGATGTTATTAAGCGTATTGAACAGAAAATGCGGATTGATCTGGGCTTTCAGCATGGTGAGTTCCTGATCCAGTTTTTCCGATTTCAGCATGGATATTTGGTTCTTGAGAAGGTTCTTCTGCCGGGTAATTTCAACTCCGAATACCAATCCGACCATAAAAATAAGGTCCATGAATGAATTGAAAGCAACAAGTCCGTTGATAAACCCCGAAGGTTGTTTCCCGTCAAGGGTTTCCGTAACCCCGTATATGTAAGGATAAATGATATAATGCGTGAAAAACCGATGTCCCAACACGGCAAAGATCACAATGAGAATAGAAAAAAGATACTTGAGAATCTTACTGATGCCTGTTTTTTCGTAAACATAGAGTAACGCGTAGGCAAGAGGGACTTTAACTAAAAAATATCCCAACTCAAGAGTCAGGGTGTTCTGAAGCCTGATCTGCCATTTGAAATCCGGAAACTGATACCGCGACCAATAGAAATCAAGATAAGCCTCAAGGATATAATACAATATCCAAAAAACCAGATGGGTATATAATTTCGATTTGATATTGGTTTTCAAGCTGTCGATTTAAAACTACAAAATACTATTTTTCAAACCAATAAAAAAGCAGAAAAGCTATGAAGCGAAACTTTTTGTCTATGAACGACCTGCTTCTTTCTTTCTAAAGGAAATTTCCGGAAACATAAGATTCAGAAAACAAAAGATCAAAAGGAAATTAAATTCAATTCCGTTGGTACCCCCTCCTACCACAAACCAGCCGTTTTGTGCATGGACATAATAGATCCCTGATATAAAGATCAGTATGTTGCATATCGCGACCGCTTTTATATATTTGTTCAGCACCAGAAATGGGACGGATAAAAGATGGGTTAATTTAACCATCCACGCGATATACAAGCCCCAGGGACTGAAACCAATGGTATTCAAAAAATGGATGCCAAATTTATTAACATCCCCGCTTACAATGGAGTCAACACTGTGCATCAATAAAATCACGGATAACGCAAACCTAAGGAAAAAAGACTTTTTCATATAACCAAAAATAGGTCATAGGAAAAAGTCTGGTTTTATTTCAGGTATCAACAACCCTGAAGTGCATACAAAAATGGTTATGGCTTGTTACTATAGTTTTTTAACCATAAGCTGACCTTAACCAATAGTATCAGAACCGGAACTTCAACCAAAGGTCCGATCACACCAACAAATGCCTGTGGAGAATGGATTCCGAACACCGCGATAGATACGGCGATGGCAAGTTCAAAATTGTTTCCTGTTGCAGTAAATGCGATGGCTGCATTTTTATCGTAAGGAATATTCAACAGCTTATTGATAAAGAAACTCATCATAAACATCACTATAAAATAGGCGATAAGCGGAATGGCTACTTTTAGTGTATCTAAAGGGAGTTCCAAAATTTTGTCCCCCTTAAGGCTGAACATAAGAATGATGGTAAACAATAAGGCATATAGCGTTAATGGTGATATTTTAGGAATAAACTTTCTCTGGTACCATTCCTTTCCCTTCAATTTTGTAAATAAATAACGGCTCAGAAAACCGGCAAAAAAAGGGATGCCCAAATATATCAAAACACTTTCTGTTACTTCTGATATGGATACGCTGATATTAAAATTAGCAAGGCCGAGTTTTCCGGGTAAGACATTGATGAATAACCAAATCATAAAACTGTAGCTGAATACCTGGAATATGCTGTTAAGAGCTACCAGCAAGGCTGCATACTCACGGTTGCCTTTTGCAAGGTCATTCCAGACAAGGACCATTGCAATACATCTTGCCAGTCCTATGAGAATCAGGCCGACCATATAATCCGGTTCATTCCTTAAAAATAAAACAGCTAATATGAACATTAAAACAGGGCCAATCAGCCAGTTCAGCAATAGTGAAACACCGATAACCTTCTTATCTTTGAATGCTACAGGAAGAAGGGAATAATCCACTTTTGCCAATGGCGGATACATCATTACGATTAGACCGACGGCTAAAGGAATATTGGTTGTTCCCACTGATAATGAGGTGATCATATCCGGGATTCCGGGAAATACATTGCCCAGGATAATTCCTGAGATCATGGCAATGAATATCCATAAAGTGAGAAACCTATCCAGGAATTTTAATTTTGGCAGCATAGTATTGATCTTAATGGAGTTGTTTTACCTGGGAAAAAACATGCCACATTTCTGCCCCTATCTCTAGACTTCTTTCATCATAAACTTTGGACTGTTCAGGAGTATTGTCTGAAATTTTAGGATCTTCAAAAGTGATGGGGATACGTTTTTCTGCACCTGGAATAAAAGGGCAGCCTCCATCTGCCTGAGAACAAGTCATGATTGCTGCAAAACTGTTGGCCGGATTAAACGCACTGTCATATCTTTTAGAAAAAGCAATAATGGGTTGGGACTCTTCATTATACCTGATTGAATAAACAGGATTTCCGTTCTCAGCTATTTTCAAGATCTGGAATCCCTGTTGTTTCAGAGTTTCTATAACCGTAGGAAATACAGCTGTTTCTTCCGTTCCTCCCGAATAGCAAGTTACTTTTGGAATGGCAAAAAAATCGGCTGCTGCTTGTGCCCAGACCTGTGACAAATGACTCCTTCTGGAATTGTGTGTACAAATAAAGTTTAGATTTATTGGATTTCCGGCATTGAATTTTGCCTGGATGAATTCTGTAAGAGTTTGTAGCAGGACTTTTCTTTCCTGGGTAATTTCAAAGGCCTTTAATTTTTCTATAGTTTCTAAAACGGATGGATACATAATTTTTGTTTATTTTTAAGATGGGACAGGTTGATTAGCAGCATCCTGATTCTGGTGTACAGCAAGCACCTGATTGGGAAGAAAGGTCTGATAATTTGAGTTTTTTCTTTTCAGGTGGAACCCCACAAGCTTCCTGAGCCAGGCAGGCTGTGGTTTTATTTTTAAGGACAAAGGTTTTTCCATTGAAATCCAGATCATACTTTCCGATGGTAATGTTCTGATATTCCACTTCTATTTCATGGTCTTCAATTCCTAATTTTTCCTCGGATAGTGCGATGATATTGAGAAGCTTTCCGGGTTTTAAACGATGTTCATAGTCATTGGCATTCCAAAGCTGGAAATTGACTACTTTTTCATTTTTTATGGTTCCTCCGCAATCAATAAAGGATTTTGTTATCGTTCCTACTTCTGTAACATGAAAATGCTCAGGTACAAATGTTCCGTCTTCCAATTGAAATTCAACATTATGTAATGTTGGTAAGATGTTTTTGATTTCAGATAATTTCATTGTTTTTATTTTATTTGTTTATTGCAATATTACGATTTATAAGGTCAAAAAAATGCATTAGCAGCATTTTTGTGTAGTAACAGTGGAAATAATCCCCGAGAAATATTCGTTCAAAACTTCAAAAGTTTTTTCATCAATGCAGTAGCAAATTGCAGTTCCTTCGATATTTCCTTTGATGAGCCCTGCATTTTTTAATTCTTTTAAATGCTGGGAAACCGTAGCCTGTGCCAGCGGAAGTTCATTTACGATATCCCCGCATATACATGCGTTTACTTTTAGCAGGTATTCTATAATAGCAATCCGTGCAGGATGTCCCAATGCTTTGGCAATAGTGGCTATTTTATTCTGTTTATCCGTAAAATGGTCTGTCTTGGTTGCTCCCATAATGATAACTTTATATTGCAATATTACGATAAATATGTTACACTAAAAATATTTTTTCCATTTTAACAATTAATTATTAGAAATACGAACAAAATAATTTTACAATTGTCGTTGATTTTCAGTGCTTTCAACTCGTTTTCCTGTAGTTGTAAATTGCCAGTGAATTCAGGAGCAATGCGAATCCCAGCAGGTAGAAAAACTCGGTTTTGATCTCAGAGAATCCACTTCCCTTCAGTACAATAAGCCTTACGACTTTAATGAAATGGGTAACAGGAGTGAAATTGGATATCTGTCCCGCCCAGTCGGGCATGCTTTCGGTGTTGGTGAAAAATCCGCTCATCAGCATAAAGATCATCATGAAGAAAAATGCAATGAACATCGCCTGAAGCTGTGTATCGGCAAAAGTAGAGATCAGGAGGCCCAAACCTAATAATGCAATAAGGTAAACTGCTGCGAAAACATAAAGAGTCAAAAGGCTTCCTTCAGGAAATATGCCGTAAATAATGTACATTACAATCAATCCGATGGTAAAAACAGTCATTCCTACAATCCAGAAAGGAATCAGTTTCCCCAGGATAAATTGCCATTTTTTTATAGGGGTAACATTAATTTGCTCAATGGTTCCGATTTCTTTTTCCTTGACAATATTAAGAGCCGTAATGAATCCTCCGATCAGTGTCAGAAGCAGGACCAGTATTCCAGGAACCATATAGTATTTGTATTCTGCCCTTGGATTATACCAGTTGGTACTTGCCACTTTAATGGTTGCCGGAGATACAGTGGTGGTTTTAACCGGTGATTTAATATTAATATCCAGATTTTTGTTAAAATCTCCGATAACCGATACCAGATAGCTACCTCCCAGAGAAGACTTTGTCCCGTTGATCGCATCTACCGATATATTTATTTTCTGGCTTTCCTCGCGGACCAAATTGCGTTCAAAGTGAGCAGGGATCTCCAGAACAAGATCGGCATCACCTTGTTCAATCATTTTCAATCCTTTTTGGTAGGAATCCGGGTTTCCTGCAATTTTAAAATATCCGGATGAAGCAATTTTGTTGATCAGTCTGTGGGAGTAGCTACTTTGATCATGATCATCATATGCAATATTAATATTTTTTACCTCAAAGTTAGCCGCCCATGGCATGATGATGAGCTGTATTGTCGGCATCATGAACATCATTGCCAGGATAATCTTATCCCTGAAGATCTGACGGAATTCTTTTCTTAAAATAAAGCTTAATACTTTCATGACAAGCGGATTTTAAATTTCTTTAAGGCAAGCGTTAAGAGTCCACCTGCCATAATGAGTAAGACAAGAGTTTCTTTCCATACATAACTAAAGCCCAGTCCTTTCAGCATAACTGCTTTTACGATATCATAGTAATATCTTGAGGGAAGGATGTGTGATACGACACGGAATATCCAGGGCATATTTTCTATAGGGAACATAAATCCTGTAAGCAATAATGTAGGTAACATCATTCCCATCATAGAAATCAGCATGGCTGTCTCTTGAGAGTTGGTTACATTCGAGATCAGCAAGCCCAGGGAAAGACATGTGATAATGAATAAGATGCTTTCTACAAATAATAAAAGCAGGCTACCCCGGATTTCTACATCCAGCAGATACACAGATAGCAGCAGGATGATCACAAAATTGACTAAAGACAATACAAGATAAGGAATGGCTTTGGCCATCAGGACCATAACGGGCTTAAAAGGAGAAACCAATAAGATTTCCATGGTTCCCATTTCTTTTTCACGAACGACAGACACAGAGGTTAAAGCCGTACTCACAATCATAAAAATTAAAGCAATCACTCCCGGAATAAAATTCAGTGATCCGTTTTGTTCTTCATTGTATAACAGCCTTATTTCGGGAATTATTTTATATGTGATTTTGATATGGGGATTAAGTTGTTGCTGATAATCATTAATGATATTGTTGAGATAATTGGTTAATATCGTTGCGGTATTGGGATCTGATGCATCCGCTATAATCTGAATTTGCGCTCCGCCTGTACGATAGAGATCTTTTCCGAAATTGACCGGAAATATAACTGCACATTTGATGCTTCCTTCTTTAAACCTTCTTTCCACATCCGGATAATTCAGGATGGGTCCATGCATTGTAAAATAGGGGCTTGCCTGTATTTTGGAAATGATCTGGACAGAATGGATGTCATGGGCATTATCCTGTATGGCAATGCCTATATTTTTTACCTCACTGCTTAATGCATATCCAAATAAGATGATTTGAACGACAGGCAAACCAAAAAGGATAAGTAAGGTTCTCCGATCTCTGAAAACATGGTAAAATTCTTTCCTGATAAATACGAGTAACTGTTTCATAACTAATCTCCTGATCTTTTGGCACTTCTTGCCAACTGGTAAAAAACTTCGTCCATCGAGTGGGTTCCAAACTGGTTCTTCAGGTTGGCGGGGGTATCCATGGCTTCTACTCTTCCGTCCACCATTACAGTAATCCGGTTACAATATTCTGCTTCATCCATATAATGCGTGGTCACGAACACCGTGATCCCATCCGCTGCCGCCTGATAGATCATATCCCAGAACTGCCTTCTTGTAATGGGATCTACTCCACCTGTGGGTTCATCCAGGAATACGATTTTAGGCCTGTGAAAAACAGCTACTGAAAAGGCCAGCTTTTGTTTCCAGCCCAGCGGTAAGGAACCCACCAGTTTTTTAGCCTCGTTTTCCAGTCCTAATCTGGAAATGAGTTCATTGCTTCGTGTTTTTATATCTGAACGCGATACGCCATATACTCCTCCATAAAACTCAATATTCTCCAATACAGTAAGATTATCATATAAAGAGAACTTCTGACTCATATAGCCTATATTTTTCTTGATCTCTTCCTGTTGTTTGTATACATTATAACCGGCTACTATTGCTTTTCCTGAGGTTGGAAAAGAAAGGCCACAAAGGATACGCATGGCAGTGGTCTTTCCTGCCCCGTTGGCTCCCAGGAAACCGAATATTTCGCCCTGATCTACATCGAAGGAAATACAGTCTACGGCCTTAAAATCTCCAAACTGCTTGGTCAGATCTTTACAGATAATTGCTTTATTTCCCATGGTTCGCTTCTCTTATTTCTTTTTGTTCACGCATCAGACGAATAAAACTATCCTCAATAGTGGGGGTAATTTTTTTGATCTCAAGTTCATCAGGATGATACGATTGGGCTAGTTCTGTCACCTCCTTTTCAGTTGCCGTATCAGAAACCATAGTAAGATGAAGATATTCTCCGAATGCATAGCAACTTTCAACAGCTTGGTCAGATCTCAGGTTTTCCAACAATTGATACATATTTGCACCTTTGGCTGCAAAAAGGGATTTGGGAAAATTGGAGACGATTGTTTGGGGTTGATCTACAGACATGATCTTTCCTCCCTGTATCAAGGCGATCCGGTCACAAAGTCTGGCTTCATCCATATAAGGTGTAGAAACAACGATGCTTATATTCTGCTTCTTTAATCTTCCTAGCATTTCCCAGAACTCTTTTCTTGAAACCACATCCACACCGGTGGTTGGCTCATCCAGAAACAGCACTTCCGGTTTATGGATCAATGCGCAGCACAAAGCCAGTTTTTGCTTCATTCCCCCTGAAAGCTTACCTGACCTTCTGTTGTTGAATGGTTTAATCTGCTCATAAATATCTTTAATGAGACTGTAATTTTCCTCTATGGTTGTTCCAAATAAGGTAGCGAAGAAGTCCAGGTTTTCTGCCACGGTGAGATCCTGATATAGTGAGAATTTTCCTGGCATGTAGCCTACTTTATTTCGGATAATCTGGTAATCATTTACCACATCATGTCCTTCCACAGTGGCTGTTCCACTATCAGGAAGTAAAAGTGTGGTAAGAATCCTGAAAATAGAGGTTTTACCTGCACCATCAGGACCGATTAACCCAAAGAGTTCCCCCTTTTTTACTTCAAATGAAACCTCATCAATGGCTTTTATATCGTCGTAGGACTTGGTCAGGTTTTTTACTATTACTGAATTCATTTTTATTTTGAATTATGAATTATGAATTATGAATTATGAATTATGAATTATGAATTGAGGGTTGAGAGTTGAAAGAGGAAAGAGATTGTACTTTTTAATTAAAAAACTACCTCACCATACATTCCAATTTTCAAATAACCATCATTCTTTACACGTACCTTTATAGCGTAAACGAGATTGGCTCTTTCGTCCTTAGTCTGAATATTTTTTGGAGAGAATTCGGATTGAGATGAGATCCATTGTATGGTTCCTTTGTATTCCCTGAATCCATTCTTACCCTGATCGATTCTTACTTTTACCTGCTGCCCTATTTTAACCTGAGGAAGCTGGACTCCCGTTATATAAGCCCGTAAATCAAGGGTACTGATATCTGCTATTTTATACAAGGGCTTACCGATCAGCTGCATTTCTCCTTTGAGGGCATAATTAACAAGCACTACTCCATTAACAGGGTTAATGATCTGTCCTTTGTTAATCTGTTCCTGAAACTGGGCCGCTGTTTTCTCCAAAGGAGCTTTTTCACTGAGAATACTTCTGTTTTGGGTATTGACATTGGAGTTATTGACTGATCGTTGCTGACGGGTGGCTTCAATCTGTTTTCTTAGTTGATCAATGGCGGCATCGATATCGTCGAGCTGTTTCCTTGTAGCAGCATCTGCTTTCAATAAGTTAGCTGTACGTATTCGTTCACGGAGCTGTTGTGCCAGTTGAGCTTCCTGTACAGCAAGCTGCTTTTTGATCAGCAGATTCTGCTCATCTGCATTATTGGTTTTTTGGTTTAGGGCTCCAATGCTTGCTTCGGCCTGCTCTTTCTGAAGAGTGGCTACTTTTACATCTATTTGTCCTACTTTACTTCCTGCATGAAGTTGCGATCCTTCCTGAACGGAATAAGAAATCAGCTCACCGTTTTGCTGTGCGGATACAATAACCTCATCGGCTTCAAAGTTTCCTGAAGCGTCAAAATTATCTTTTTGTTGACATGCCGTCAAGAGTAAAGTATAGGCTAAGGGGATGATTATTTTTTTCATTGTAACAATGGATTATTAATTTCCGGTTATGAATTTCTGATTGTATCTGGCCTGTAATAATTGAATCTGATGGAGAACCAGGGTTTGTCTTGCAAGATGTTCAGCATTGAGTTTCTGAATGTATTCGTGGATGGTGATTACTCCATTATCAAGCTGTGCTTCTGCAGATTGTTTTACAGATTGCCGCAGGGCAATGATGTTTTCATCCTGTGTGATCAGTTGGGTGTATTTTTTTACCTGTTCATCCTGCTGCGTAAGATCCAGTTTTGTGTTCAGAAGGAATGTATCTCTGTCTGCATCCGCAGTTTTTTTGTTTAACTCCAGTATTTCTTTTTTGTTGGATGAGGTATACAAACTATCAAGAGACCAGCTAAACCTTACTCCTGTAATAAACCACGGACCGAACTTATTCTCAATGATATTAAGTGTAGGCCTTCCATATGCTCCCTGGAAGAATGCACTTACCCTGGGGAGAAAATCGGATTTCAACTGTTTTTTCTGGAGGTCATAAATGGAGTTTTGGAGATCAAAAGCTTTGAGCTCAGGCCTTCTAATTTCTGTTTGAAAATAATCACTGTCGGGAGTTTCAAGTTTCGTAGAATCTGAAAGTTCTTTCCCAATGAAAATGGAAAGCATCTTAAGATATGCTTCCCGGTTAGCTTTATACTCTGTTGCCATCATATCGATATTGATGATCTCTGCTTTTAGTTCATCCAGATTGCTTCTGTACGCAACACCATATTTTAATGCGGCTTCTGTCTTCTGGATTTGGGTATGAAGGTTGGATTTGTTGAGGTCGTTTTGTTTTAGCTGTGCATCCATAAGCAGGATGGAGAAAAACAGATTATTGACCCTTTGCTTTAATGTATAAAGGCTTGTTTCAATGTTTTGTTGCTGTAGTTCAGTATTGGCTTTTATCAGTTCCTTCTGGTTGTGAGTGGTTCCTCCATCGTACAATACCTGGTCTATCTCTCCCTGAATTTTGTATTGGTCTTTACTGAGTGAAGGAAGTGCAGCATTGATCGGGAGTGCTCCCAGTGCATCCGAAAAACTGATGGTTTGAGACTGGTATGTGGCCTGGCCGGAAAAAGAAACCTGGGGAAGATATTTCTTATTGGCGTTTTCAGTATTGTAACCGGCTGTTTTTGCAATCATCCCTTTTTTTCTGATCAGCGGGTAATTGTCTTTTGCCAGCTGATAACATTCTTCAAGACTAAGGCTTTGAAGCTGAGATTTAAAAGAAGTTGTAGAGACACAACCCAGAACGAAAACCAGCAGGTATTTTTGAGCATTTTTGTACATAATAACTCATCGTTTATAGGTTAAAAATCATTTTTTTATTTTTCCAATTCTTGTTTAAAATTTCGTTTTAATCATTTGATTAAATTAGGGTCAAAAAAATTAGCCTGCCGCCATCATGGCTTTTACCCAGATCGGGATAAGCTTTTTACGTTGAATCATTAAGGTATTGAACTCTTTATCGTTCAGTTCACTGCTTCCAATCAACATTGGTTTTGCTATGAAGGGAAATACGGTAAGCCCCAACAGGTTAATTAGAAAATGTAAAGGATTAGGCTCGATAATACTACCCTTTTTCACCGCTTCCTGATGTTGCTTTAAAAAGACAGAAGATTGAATCACTTCTTTTAAAGGGATTTTTTGCAATAGAAGATTAGGATTGTTACGAAGCTCACTGATGATGAATGTCGGAATTTCCGGCTCTTTGATGATCAGGTCGATATACTTCCCTACCACCTCTTCTACTTTCTTTTCGAGAGTTGTTTTCTCTGTATTTAGCACCACTAACAAGCTTTGAAAGAATCCAGCCATAGTTTCGAGCATGATAATCTCAAATAATTTGGCCTTGCTTCTGAAATAATAATTGAGCAATGCCAGGTTGATATCTGCTTCTTCAGCAATATCCCTGGTTCTGGTTGCAGCGAATCCCTTTCTGTAAAATACGATTCGTGCGGCTTCCTTTATTTTTTCTTCCGTTGAGGTATCTATTTTTTTTGATTCTTCTTTCATATTACAATCGTTCTTCTGTTGCAAAGGTAGAAAATTTTTTTTAGGTTAAACAAGTAATTTAATCAAATGATTAAATTTATTTTTATAAAGATATAACCTGAGTTGCGTCAACCCAGGCTATATCTCTTTATGCAGTAGGTTATTGTTATTCAAAAAGCTGTAGGAAAGAAAAATCGGGATCGCGCATTTCTGCCTCGTTAACGGCGGATTCCTGTTGGGCTTCAGCTGCATACTTTATCATTTTCTGTTCATAATCTTTTATAGCTGCTTCTACAGTTTCAAAACTACCTTCAGTAAGATTTTCAGATAAGGTAAGGGCATCTACCAGGCCAATGTTTACACCCTGTCCGGCAAAAGGAGGCATCAGATGGGCTGCATCACCGATCAAAGTTATGGGAAGCGGTCTGCTATCTTTCCACTGTTTTAATGGTAATTTTCGGGTTGGTAATCCAACGAAGAAGGAAGTTGCCTGAAATACTTCCTGATAAGGTTTGCCCCAATCCGGTAATCTTTCGGAAAGAAACTGAATTACACTTTCTTTATCCTGAAAGTCCAAAGCATGGCCCTGATCCCATTCTTGAGGTTTTTGTATAATTAAACCATAAGTCAGCGAACCATTGTTATAAGGATTGGCAACGAATAAGCTTCCTTGGTTTGAAGTCATGAGCCTGCTTCCATCACACAGCCCGTACATTTGAGGAGAATTGATCTCAGGCTGCGGAACATCACCCTGGATAATAAAGCTACCGGTTTCTTCGATTTCGGCATCGGTGACATAGTTTCTGACTTTTGACATTCCTCCGTTGGCAACAATCACTAGATCAGCTGTTGCATCGGGCTGGTTTTCGAATTGTAGCAACCATTTGCCATTATGTTCTGTGAGATTGGTCAGCTTTCTGTTCCAGATAACGGTATCTGGAGCTAAGCTTTCCAGCAGGATATTTCTTAGCTGATTTCTGTTGATTTCAGGATTATCATACCGGTTTTCCGGAGTTGGCTTTCTGGTATGTAAAGTATTGCCTTGTTGATCGGCAAATATAATTCCCATGGGAATTGCGGTTGTATAGTAGTTTTCAAGCAGTCCGGCCTTTTTAATGGCCTCCTGTCCTGAACCTTTATGAAGATCGAGCGTCCCACCCCATATTCTGGTTTGGGCGTCAAAGTCTCTTTCATAAACGGCTACATTGACTTCTTTTTGCTGAAGTAGTCTGGCCATAGTTAAACCTACAGGTCCGCCACCGATGATCGCTACTTTTTTGTCTTTTAATAAATATTGCATGTCTTTTAATTTGTATGTTAATTTCCATACAAATGTCAGAAATGCAGTAAGCTTAGGATTGTACAAATGCGACAAAATCATTGCTTACCAATCGTTGTCCTTTTTTAGCTTTTTTAGCGAACGCAGCAGGAGTAATACCGGTATACCGTTTAAACTCTCTGCTTAAATGGGATTGGTCCGTATATCCAAAATCAACAGCCAACCCGGCTAGATTAACATCAGGATGCAGCCATAAATGATTTCTGGCCTGCTCAAAACGCATCAGACCCGATACATCCTTAACGGTGTGACCGGATGATTCTTTAAATTTTCTTTCTAAAGTTCTTACTGTTGCATGAGCCGCTTCAGCGACCTGGCTGACGGGTAAAGTACCTTTGGCCTTTGTCATGGCAACTCCTGCTTTGAATAACATGCTGTCGGTAGAAACATGTGAACGCAGTTTAAGGAAATATTGTTTTAGCTGATCTATAGCTTCTTCTTTTCTACCTTGCTGAATCAATGCATCCAATGTGGAATGAAGCTGTGCTATTGGGTGTTCAAAAGTATGTACCCCTACTTTACCGGAAGGAAGTTCCAGCAAATCGAAAACCGTCCATGGGAAACATCTTACCGCGATAATCTCCAGCCGGTTGGCCATATGGAAATGAACAGGCTGATTGAGCAGCCCCATCATAAATGGCGAAGGTAACGGATGAAGAATTCCGTTTTGAGCAACGCTGCATTCGCCACTGAAATAAAAAATAATTTCAGCATAGCCATCAGGAGTTACTTCAAAGACGGATTGAGCTTCTGTTGAATCCCTCCTGTTGTACCAGAAACATTTTATAGTATCCTGTAATTGTTCCGGGACATCAAATTCCTGATGATACATTTCGGGAGGCATAATAAATGGATGTTGGTATTAAAGCTATATTTAAAAAGTAATACTAAATTAAAAATAAAATGGTCACGATTGATCATAACCCAAGAAGAAATAATCTCAATACAATCTTTTTCTGCAGAATATTCAGAATAAAAACTGTATTGAGATGAGGAGAAAAAATTTATTATTTAGTCAAATATGATTTATTCGCAAACTGCAGGAGAAATTGTTATTTCTTCTTTTTCCTCAGCTTCTGATTCTATTTCTATTTTTTTCGGAAAAGTAATAAAGCTGATGGCGAGTGTAACTCCCAATAATGCAATGCTGATCCAGACAATTTGATGAATTCCATATTTTGCAATAATTAAACCACCCACAAGAGCTCCTAATGATATCCCGATATTGTAGCAGGAAGTCAGCAGGCTGTTGACAAATTCAAGGGCGCTGTGAGGGACTGCCTGGGTGGTACGGATATTAGGAACCAGGAAGCCTCCGGTGTGTATCATTCCCCAAAGGGAAAGAATCAGAACCATCGCCACAAAAATTCCCCCGAAGTAATAGGCTAATATCTGAACGGCAATCAGAGACACAAAAAACAATCGTACGGTAACAAGTAAATTTCTGTTTAGTGCAATCCCCATAAGCCAGTTCCCCAGAATTCCCATACTTCCGAATAAAAGAAGCATTACACTTATTTCTGCTCCATTCATCCGCGTAATTTTTTCCAGATAAGCCGCCAGATAGGTATAGCTTGAAAACATAGCTGCCAATGTAAGAATAGTCGAGATCAGATTGACCCAAAGTTGTGGACTTTTTAATACGTATAATTGATTTTGTGATGTTTTATCTTTACTTGCGGGCATGGACGGAACAAAGAATAATAATCCTAAAAACGCAATCAGGCTCACAAAACTTCCCATATAAAAAGAGGCTTGCCAGTTATTAAAGAAATCCGCTGCATAGGTGGTAAGCGGAACTCCTAAAACGGTAGCCAAACTAAGTCCTGCCATTACCACAGAAACGGCTTTAGCACCACCCTGTTTAAATGCAATTGCCATTGAAATATTCCAGAACAGCGGATGCAAAAACGCAGGTAGAACCCGTGCTACCATCAACATGGTAAAACTGGTTGAAATAGAAGAAAGAAGATTTGATAATACAAATACACCAAGCACCATACATAATAAAAGCTTACGGTTGATCTTAGTGGTAAATGCAGTGATAAAAGGAGATGAAACAGCCACAGTAAGTGCAAAAGCACTTAACAGCCAACCGGCTGTATCTATAGATACATTAAATTCCCTGCTGATGTTGGGTAGAATTCCAATTACCCCAAATTCTGTAGTAATGATTCCAAAAGCTCCCAGAGCCAAAATATAAATCGATCGTTTCATGATGAGTCTTAAAATTATTCCACAAAATTGGACAGATTTTTTTTAATAAATCAGTATATTTTAATGATAATTGAGTAATTTTGCAGGATGAATAAAGAAAATATAGACCGATTGGTAGATGTAGAGTACTGTAAAACAGAAAAGTGCCCCGTAAGGAATCTGCAGTTTTCTTTTTTTCAGATGGTCTATGTTATCTCCGGATCAGGATTTTTAGAAATCAATGATAATAAAGTTACCTACAACAAAGGTAGCCTGATCATGCTCACTCCTAATGACCAGCATTATTTTGAGATTTCTGAGATCTCAGAATTTTTATTTGTTAAATTCAGTGAGAATTATGTAAGAGAATACAATTGGAAAAGCATAAACTGTATTGAATGCTTATTGTATCATGCTTCACATCTGTCAGGCTGTGTTTTGAAAAACAAGCCGGATGAATTCCTGGTAAAATCAATCGTAGATTCACTTCTGCACAATATGAAGCATAGTGATCTTTATCAGGAGGATCTCACACTTCATTATGTAAACGCATTAATTGTGATTGCAGCAAGAAATATTTCTAAGATGAGGCCCGTCAATGCAACGGTGAATGCAGACAAAAGAATGTTATCGATCATCGGTCACATTCAGACCCATATCTATGACCCACAACAGCTGAAGGCTTCTGTGATCAGTCAGAAATTTGGATTATCTGAAACTTATTTGGGAAGCTATTTTAAGAATCAATGTGGAGAAACTATTCAGAACTATATCTATAACTACAAAATGCGATTGATTGAGCACAGACTGATGTTCAGTGATATGCGGATCAATGAAATCGTAAGCGAGTTTGGTTTTGCGGATGAAAGCCACCTCAATAAGTTTTTCAAAAAGCGCCACAAGATCAGTTTAACCGAATTCAGAAAATCTAAACAGAAGGTTAAAGAAATGGTTTAATGGAAGGAGATATAAAGCATTGTGATCCATTAAATTATAATTTACTACCTTTAGGCCTACGGAATTGATTCAATACCGAAATATAATAACTCCAAAACACCGAACACATGCCAAGTATTAGTATTAAAAATTTTCAATCTAAAAATGATCTTGTAGTTTATGAAACTGATGTTGAAAGCTCAGCTGATCTACTGGTCTATAAAACAAACTCTAAACTGAAAGCTCTGGAAAATGAAGCGTTCTGGTATATTGAGAAACTGGAGAACAGCTCGGATCGTTCGATTTGTTTTTCCAATTCCAAAGCCGCTGCAGATTTATCAATTCATTATGTGGGTAATGATGCCAGTGCCGGATGGCAGGGCGAGCACCCGTTGAAAGGTAAGCTTAAAAGCTGATCCATTTACTGAATCATAGAAATTATATTTTTTATAATAGAAAACCACTGTATTGCAGTGGTTTTTTGTTGGGAACAGAATGAATTTTAAAGTAATATTTCTTAAACCAGTTTAAGCTTATATGGCTTTTTTATTTTCAGTTTTGCTTTAGTAATAATCAAAGAAAAAACTGGATACAATGAAAAAATCAGCAATCATTCCTATTGCCTTTTGTTTTGCTTTTGTGATGAATGCAAAAGCACAACATTCCGGGGATTCAGCATCTGAAATCCCACCACGTGTTATCTTCAAACAATTCATAGAAACTTCCGGGCTTAAAGAGCAGGAAGTAAAAATGGTTATCGTTAATTTTTCTCCGGGTGAAGTCTCTGCGCCACACCGGCATCCTATTCCTACTTTTGGTTACGTTTTAGAGGGTGAACTGGAATCTACCTTTGATGGTAAAGTATATCATTATAAAGCCGGCGATGCCTTTTATGAAAAACCAGACGGACTACATTCAGGAACGAGAAATATGAGTAAAGATAAGCCAGCCAGGCTTCTTGCCTTTTTTGTCGGAGATAAAGGGAAACCATTTTTAGTTCCGGAAAAAAAATAAAGTTTCTCAATCTGCATTTCACTTCTGGAGAAGGACATTTTACAAATTTGATAAGCCTCATTTTTAATTTTTAAAATGAGGTTTTTTATTATTTTATTCTGCTGAGATTATGAATCCCATTTTGTAGAAATCTGAATGGTTAGCATTTTCTTAAACCAGTTTAAGCAGATATAGCTTTTTTATTTCCAGTTTTGTTGTATTAATAATCAAAACAAAAAAAATGAAAATTGTAATCATCGGAGGTAGCGGACTTATAGGAAGTCAGCTAACAAATATTCTTAAAAATGAACATGAAGTTATCTCTGCTTCACCAAGTTCCGGCGTTAATACAATTACCGGAGAAGGTCTTGATGAGGCCCTTAAAGAAGCTCATGTAGTGATTGATGTATCGAATTCACCATCATTCGCAGATGATGATGTGATGACCTTTTTCAAAACTTCCACCCATAATTTGTTGTCCGCGACAAAGAAAGCCGGACTGCAGCATTATGTTGCGCTATCAGTAGTAGGAACAGATAAATTGCAAGAGAGTGGATATTTTAGGGCTAAGCAAACTCAGGAAGATATGATCAGAGAGTCTGGAATACCATTTACCATTGTTCATGCCACACAATTTTTTGAATTTGCGGGAGGGATTGCAACGATAGGAACATCAGACGGAAAAGTATGGCTTTCAGATGCATTTGTTCAGCCTATGGCAAGTGCTGAAGTCGCTGCATTTATGAGTAAAATCGCAGTTGAAAAACCCGTCAATGAAATGATTGAAATAGGAGGTCCGGATCAAATAAGACTGGATGACTGGATAAAGCAATATATTGTATCAACCGGAAAAGATATTCAGGTTGAAACAGATACGGCTGCACCTTATTCAGGAGCTATACTGGAAGAAAAGACACTGGTTCCGGAACATCCTGCTTATGTAGGAGTGATCAAATATTCTGAATGGATTGCAAAGCCCGAAAACAGGCGTTGATTATCCGGAAGATCTTACATTATCTCAGAAAAGCAGCTATGAACTATCAGAAAAATACCCTGATCACAACTTCCATAGGAAGAAAAGTTGTAATGGCATTAAGCGGTTTATTTCTAATCAGCTTTCTTATTGTACATGCTTCGGTTAATGCGCTTATTTTTTATAATGATCATGGGGAAACATTTGGAATCGGAGCCCATTTTATGGCTACCAATCCTATAATCAGGACGATTGAGGTATTTCTGGTTATTGGATTTATTATTCATATTGCCCAGGGATATATGCTGTGGTATAAGAATAAAAAAGCCAGGCCGGTTGGTTATGCAATAGAAAAAAGGCTGTCAGGAGTTACATGGTATAGTAAAAGCATGACTTTATTAGGGACATTGCTTTTGTTATTCCTGGTTATTCACACCCGAAATTTTTGGATTCCTAATCGAATTCATCAGTTTCAGTCGGGCGAAGAACTTCCCTTGTACCAAATGATGATTGATAAATTCACGAATCCTGTTGAAGTGGTTATATACCTAATTGGATGTTCATCCCTTGCCTGGCATTTGGCCCATGGCTTCCAAAGTGCATTCCGTTCTCTTGGTGGTAACCCCAATAAATTCAATTGCCTGATTCTCAATTTGGGTTATGCTTTTGCCGTTATAATACCATTTACATTGGCGATGATGCCCATTTCGATTTATTTTGGATGGATAAAATAGAGAGAAGTGTGCTCCGGAATATTGATAACAAAATCAACCTGCTCAATAGCAGGTTGATTTTGTTATCATGATAAATATGACTTATCTTACTTATAATATTATGTATTTTTTAATTATAGAGAATCGGCTGAAAAGAAAAAGCCGTTTGTCCTAGAAAAAGAATGACGGTAACATAAGCTTTTAGATTGATTTTTAACATTCAATCGTACAGTTTATAATACTGTTCTCTACACAATCTGAACATTTAACCTCCGGAAAGATTCCAGTTCATCATGATCGGCAGATAGATCTGTAATTAATACATCAAGATCTGAAATATCACAGATTTTAAGGGGTTCTGTCCGTCGGAGTTTATTTTGATTGGCGAGTGCAATTGTTTTTTTTGATGATCTGATCATGGTTCTTTTGGTTTCCGCATCAGTCATAGAAGTTGCTGATGCACCAAAATCTGCATCTATTGCACAGGTTCCCATGATGAAAAGATCTGCAATAAACCGGGACGCTTCATGACAGGTTGCATTTCCTGTAGTAACGGCTAAATCATTATCATAAATTCCTCCCAACAGAATCAGTTCTACCCTTTTGAATTTACTAAGTATAGGAATAAGCGAGGTGTTGTTCGTTATAACCCGGATATTGATAGTTGCCGGCATATAATTCGCAACTGCACAGAGGGTTGTTCCCCCATCTAAAAAGAGGGTCATCCCATCCTTAATGAATTGCTGAGCTTTTAAAGCAATTACATTTTTCTCCTCGGCCAAAAAAGACTGCCTGTCATGAAAAGATAGCGGATCTTTCTCTCTTAAAATAGCACCTCCACGAACCTTGGATAAAAGACCATTGCGGTGAAGCTGCTCTATATCTCTTCGTACCGTGTCTTCAGAAACATTAAGATCTGAGGCAAGGCTCTCAAACATAACTTTCTTTTTTTTCTTTAGCTGGGTCAGGATGACCTCAAAACGTTCTTCTTTTAACATGATGACGAAGTATTTCTGAATTTATATATGATGGCGACCACAACAAATAGCAAAGCTATAATTTCAAATGCAGCAGTCAAAGAAAAATGATGCGCAATAAAGCCTAGTAAAGCAGGACCTGCCAGTGATCCGGCATAACCTATTGTCGTAATTGCAGGAATGGCAACCGTGGAAGAAATTCCTGAAATCCTCCCGCCTTCACTGAAAAATACAGGAACGATATTGGCAGCTCCCAATCCGAGTAATATAAAGCCAAAAAGAGATAGCGGTACCCATGGACTAAACGTTAAAATAATTACTCCCGCTGCAGCAATAATACTTCCGCCTATGACCACTATCCTGCTGTTTAATTTGCTGATAAGGGAGTCCCCCGATAATCTCATAACAGCCATGGCTACAGAAAAAGCAGCATATCCTATCCCTGAAAATTCAGACTCTACGCCTTTATCATCTCTTAGAAATACGGCACTCCAATCCAACATAGCTCCTTCGGAGAGAAAAACCATAAAGCACATGATCCCCAGAATTAAAACTCTCGAATCCATCCATTGAAAACGGGAAGTCGTTTTACTTTCAGGATCCACATGGGAAAACTGGATAATGCTTTTTCTTTCCGTTTCACGATCAAATAAATATCTGAATTGAATGATCAAAAGGAAAATAAGCAAAACGGATATACTTACTGCCGCATAAATCGGATTTAATCCCAGCTTCATAAGAAAACCCAGTCCTAAAGAACCGAAAAGCCCGCCAACACTAAAGAGTCCGTGTAGGGATGACATAATAGGTTTTCCATATTGATTCTGCACCTGTACTCCATGAGCATTCATAGCTACATCAATCGTTCCTATGCTGCACCCGAATGCGAAAAGAACGGCTCCCATAATATAAACATCCGATACAATCAATAGAAAAGGAAGAAGTAATGCACTCAACAAAACGCTTACAGCTATAATTTTCCGGCTCCCTATTTTATTGATCAGGAGTCCTGATAACGGCATCATCAACAAGGCTCCTCCTCCCAGCAAAAGCAACAGTAAGCCTAAATCGGCTTCATCTAATCTAAGCCTGTCTTTAGCAAAGGGAACCATAGGTGCTCAACTCGCAATTCCCAATCCACAAACTAAAAATATAAGCTGGGTAGCTATTTTTGCTTTCTTTACCGTTTCAGAGACCATTAATGTAATTATTTGTTTTGCGAAAATATGCAAATTTGCATTATATCGCAATATTAATCTTGCTTAATGCATAAATCTGCATAAATGAAGCGGATCATTTTGCTGTATAATTCTTAAAGTTGAAAAAGAATTTAAAGAAAGATTTATTAGATATGAGAATTAATCTCAGTTATCCCTTCAATCGTTTTAAACTCATCTAATGCTGAAAGTATTTGAGATGGAGGGGAATTGTAATCAAAGGTAACCTTTAGTTCATCGGATGAGCTGTCCTTACTGCTGTGTATGAATATTTCACTTGTAACCAACTCATATTTAGTGAATATACTTTCAATCTGAGCAAGGCTGATCAGTCCGGAATTATAGAACAAGGTCATGGTTTTACCTTTTGTACTTTTAAAAAGCTTTCTTTCAAATGGTTTTAAAAGAGCCAGAATAACAAGGATGATCACCGTGGCAATGAAGGCTGGAAAATACAAGCCACCCCCAACGGCTAATCCGATACCTGCAACAGCCCACAATCCAGCCGCTGTAGTAAGTCCGATTATAATTTGTGGTCTGAGAAAAAGAATGGTACCGGCTCCCAAAAAGCCTATTCCACTGATGACCTGAGCAGCAATCCTTGAAGGGTCGAGCACAATAGAAGGTTTTCCCATAATATCATTAAAGCCAAAGGCAGAAACAATCATAATTAAAGAAGAACCTACACAAACCAACATATGGGTTCTTAAACCTGCCACCCCTTCTTTCCTTTGTCTGTCCCAACCGACAAGACCACCGAATACAGCAGCAACAAGCAGGCGGATGGCTATTTCCTGATTAGCTAAGTTATAATTAAGCATAATGTTAAGAATTAAAGTGTAACGAATATTCAGAGTGTTTTGCTATTGGACTGAGTTTCAATAAGCAGAAATAAAACAACTCATACGGATATGGTCGCAAAAAAGATACCATTTTGAAGTATTGTTACATCGCGAAAAAGCGAAAAGCCGGAATCGAATAAAGCTGGAAGGTAAAATTGCAGATTTATTGAATTGTAAATTTTGTTTTTTGAGAAGCCGGTTTTATGCAATTTTGCCTTTTCGCCATTATATCACTTTACTATTCAGCAACTTTATGGTGCAGTTCTTATATTTTTCACATAGACGGATCCCAAAGCAAAGAGACAGAGAATCCCTACAATAAATCCGCCTAAAACATCTGTAAACCAATGTGCTCCCAGATAAATACGGGAAAAAGCTCCTGCAAATATCATCAGCAGACATGTGGCAACAAGGAATATACGCACGGTATATTTTATGGTCTTCATATGAAGGAAAATTAGAATCAGCGCTCCGAAAAAAGTGGTATAAAATAAAACGTGTCCGCTTGGAAAACTCTGGTATTGGGTTTTTTCTAAAAGAACGACCAGATCCTGGGAAGGACGCGGTCTGTTGATGATGATTTTAAGGATTAAGCCTACAAGTCCTGATAACAATGTGGATACAATAAATACGGCTTCTTTTCTATACCGTAATAAAACCAGTACAAGGGCAGTAAGGAAAACCATAACCACTGATACCGGGGTTCTTCCCAACCAGCTGATACCTATCATTAATGCGTCAAGATTCCTGGTTTGATTCTCCTGTATTTCTCTGGAAATATGGAGGTCCAGATATTCGGGAGAAATAAAAGTAACAAAAAGGCTCAACAGAATAAACAGCACCACTAAACTCATAAGTATTGCTTTAAATAGAAGTTTTTTATTGGCCTCCAGATAAGTTAGGAATTTCATATTTTAAAAATTAATCAGGATAAAATAAGTACACCAATTTCAAATTAATTTTGAATTGACCAGAGATCAATTAATTTCATTATGGTAATACTGAGCATCTATCATAACAAAATGTGTGCTAATGCGAGGCTATAAGTTGAATTGCCATAGACGTAATATACAAAAAAGCCGGAGTGAAAATACTCCGGCTACAAATTGCTAATAATTTGTTGATACGAATGAATGTGTGTTGCTAATCGTTTTGTTTGATCTGTGGATTGTTATTGATCTCTTTATTAGGAATCTGGAATCTGAATTTATCGGGTGAAAGATTGAATCTGCCAAACGTATGGTTGGTTCCCGGATATATTCTTTCCAGAGGAACATTCAGTCTTTTCATGTCAAACCAGTCATAACCTTCACCCCATAATTCTATCCTTTTTTGCAGGATAATTTCATTGATCAGCTCATTTCCGGTTTTGGTAGATAACGTGTAGGCACTATTTCTTTTCGAAGTGATTTCATACAATACCTGTCTGGCTTCTGCTTCCCTTCCCTGTCTGGCCAGTGCTTCAGCCTGTATGTAATATAATGATGAAGCCCTGATATAGATATAATCACCTTCAAAAAAAGTAGGGTCTTTAAATTTCCAGCTCACATATGCAGGATAGTTTCTTGTTTCTCCATTAAAAGTATAGGCAGTGCTTTGTGCTCCGTTGAATACTTTTTTGCGATAATCCGTTTCTGGAATAGCTTCATACAACCTTTTGTCGATAAGCTTATAGATACCGGCAGCACCGGCATATCCTTTATTGGTATTATCAAACATAGAGAAGAAAGAAGCATAATAATTTCCAATACTCATTGTGGAGGTCGTATTGTGGAAACCCCACAATACTTCCGGATTATTGATATTGGAAAACCCGGTTGTCGTATACTCATTTTCGGTCATCAGTGCTATTCCCTGCTTGTTTTCTTCAGCATATTTTGCTGCTTTTATGTAATCTCCTGTCTGTAAATAAACTTCTGACGCTATAGCTTTTGCCGTTCTTTGGTCTATCTGGGCTCTGGATGGGCGGGCATAGCTATCCAGAAGTATAATAGATTCTTCAATATCACTGGCAATCTGTTTATATACATCTGATATAATTGCTCTGGGAAGTCCCTGGTTTGGATTGCTGCTTGTTAAGACCAAAGGAACTCCCGGCTCCGATTGATGTCCTTTGTAATCGTTGGCGTAAAACCGCACCAGATAAAAATAGGAGTAAGCTCTGAGGGCGAGAAGTTGTCCTTTAATGGCTTTATTATTATTGTTACCATTTTTCTGCAGACCATCCAGAAGTTTATTGATGATAAAGATTCTCGCATAAAATGTAGTCCATACAAATTCGGATGCAGAATTATTGGCATTCGTTGCATCATAATTGTAAAACATTCCCAAATGCTGATTTTTAGCCTGGATAACGTCATTAGACATCAGATCTGATCCTGCTTTTATCGCCATAATTCCAAAATCCGAATGTAAAGTTGTTCCTCCGGCTCCGTTACTGCGGAGATCAAGGTACATTCCACCCAGTATTTTTTCAGGTGCTGACTGATCATTATTCAACTGTTCACCGGAGATATCTCCATCCGGATCTGTATTCAGATCATTGGTACAGCTTGTCATCATAACGCTTATTGACAGGGCTGCTATAAAGTATTGTATTGTTTTCATATTTTCTTAAAATGTTAATTTAAAACCTAGGGAAACACTGGATATTAAAGAGTACCGGTATGGATCGGATACGCCGGTTAATGAAGCTCTCGGATCATAACCTTTTCTTTTAGACCATAGATAAAGGTTGTTTCCTGTAACGTAAATTTTCAGCCCCGATAAACCTGCCTGCTGCGGAAATCCGTCCGGAAGCTGATAGGATAATGTAACATCCTGAAGACTGATATAATCCGATTTTATAAGATAAAGCGTGGAGTTTCCATTCTGATTCGTAGAGGTAAGATCTACCCTTGGAAGCTCTGCACCCGGATTTTCCGGTGTCCATGTTTTGCTTAAATCTGTAGAATAATTAGAAGCATAGCTATCAGAATGGAATAAAGACCTGTAAATATCATCATAGCCGTATCCACCGAACTGATAAGAGAAATTGACAGCCAGGTTAAAACCTTTATAAGTAAAATCAGTTCCGAAACCACCGTATACTTTTGGAATGGCGGATTTACCCGTATTGTAATCTGTTGCATCCTTATAATTCCGGGTAACAGTTGTTTCCTCTTTCTGGGTATTAGGGTTTAATGCTGTACGGTACCATAAAGCATCTCCGTTAGAAGGGTCTACACCTGCAAATTTTTTAAGATAGTAAGTATACCTGTCGCCTCCTTCCGTAAGGATAAAAAGTCCGGAAACAAGGCCTGTATTCCTTTGTTCGGCCGGTAATCTGGTGATTTTATTTTTGTAATGGGTGGCATTCGCATATACATTCCATTGGAATTGATCGGAGTGCAGGATTTCAGCGCTTAGATTGGCCTGGACTCCCCTGTTGATCATATCGCCGATATTACCGTACTTTATGTAGGATCCGGCATTGGACGGCGGTAATGGAAGCGTATAGATCATATCGGATACTTTTCTTTCGAAATAATCTGCATTCAGGCTGATCCTGTTTTGTAGCAGGGATATTTCAAAACCTGCATTCAGGTTTTTGGAAGTTTCCCATTTTAAGTCCTTATTTCCCTGTTTTTTAAGGGAAAGAACGGGCTTGTCATTTCCAAAGTTATTGATGCCATAGATGTCCTGGTATGCATAATAATCCCTTGTTCCGTCATTAAGTAATATGTTATCATTACCCTGCTGACCGTATGAAGCTTTTAACCTTAAGGAGCTGATTACTTTATTATCTTTAAGGAAATCTTCTTTGGCTACATTCCATGCAGCTCCCAGACCATAAAAGGTACCCCATCTGCTATCCGGCGAAAATACAGACGATCCGTCTCTTCGGATATTGGCATTGAAAAAATACTTATTATCATAGTTATAAAGTAATCTGGAAAAGTAGCCTTCTACAGCATATTCATAGCCATTCCCCGATAAATCTGTTATTTTTACAGCATTGTCAAAAGATAACGAGTTGGGTAATAACAGTTGTTGTTTTGATCCGGAAAACCCTTCATTTTTTATTTTATTGAGTTCATGCCCAATAAGGATATTGAAACTATGTTTGTCTAGTTTTTTCTGATAAGTAAGGAGCTGCTGATGGTTTAATGTATGCTTGAATGTGGAGCCCATATTGATGGTTCCCCCGACAGATGATGAAGTTCCTCCGACGGTATTGCCATATCTGAGGTCTTTAAGATTTTCCAGATATGCTCCAAAGTTATAGGTGAAATCCAATCCTTTGACAATTTCGTAATTGAGGCCCAGATTGATGTTGGTGAGATTGCTTGTTGTCCGGAATTTATCCTGCTGAAGATTGGCTACCGGGTTTTCATAGACAGCATAAGACCTTTCTGCTCCGTTTGGACCACTGGAATCCCCGTAATCATAGAGTGGATTTCCATTATTGTCATAAATGATCTGGTAATTATCATTCCTAAGGAAAACAGGATAGAAAGGAGCAATATTTCTTGCAAACTGGAACGGATTGGAAAATCCTCCCGATTCACCAAAATTCTGCTGACTGTAAGTATAGGACAGGCTACTGATCAGTTTTAACTTTGAGGTGATAGTATAATCCAGATTGGATCGTATTCCGAATCTTTCAAAACCGGAAGAAATAAGATATCCCTTGTCATCTAAATAGTTCAGGGAGGTATAGGATTTTATCTGGTCATTATTGGCGCTGATCCCTACATTGGCTTCTCTTCTTAATCCGGGTTTAAAAAGAAGTTTTTTCCAGTTGTCCTGATAGATAAGTTGGGCACTTTTGTTAAAGGTACCATCCTGCCCTATCATTTGACTGAAAGGGACATTGTAGGCATTGTATCTCAAGCTGGTCAGAGCAGTTATTCCAACTTCATGAGGGTTAGTACCGGAAGGAACCGCTCCGGGTTGTGTTAATCTGGCAATTTCACCGATCCTTGCCCGGTTATAATAAGCGGTGTAGTAATCCTGTGGTGAAGTATACACTGAATAATCTTCAACAGATCTGAAATTAACCCCTGTTCTGATATCTGCTTCTATATGAAGGCCTTTGGATTTACCCCTTTTGGTGTTTACAATGATCACACCATTGGCTCCCCTGGAACCATATAATGCGTTGGAAGAAGCATCTTCAAGAAAGGAGATGCTTTCAATGTCAGATCCCGGAATGCTGTTAAGGTTTCCGTTATAAGGAATGCCGTCCAATACGATTAATGGATCACTTGAAGCATTGATCGAACCTATTCCTCTCATTCTGATGACAGGCTGTGAACCTGGCTGACCTGAGGATACTACCTGTACCCCTGCTACTTTACCCCCGATTCCCTGTAAAACATTTCCGTTTTGGAGATTAGCAATATCTTTTGTCTTTAAAGACTGTACGGATCCTGTTATTTCTTCTTTTTTCTGTTTTCCAAAGGCTACCACCACGACTTCTTTTATAGACTGCTCTTTGGTGGAAAGGCTGTCCCTGTTTTGTGCAAAGCCAAATTCTGCAATTAAGATCATGGCCAGTGCACCAATTTTACATTGGTTTTTCTTCATTATATATTAATTTAAGTAGGTTAAAAAATGAGATGGATGCTTACTGTTTTTTTCCGGTAAGAAATAATAATCCTCCTCCCTCCTTTTCCGGGACGGCTATAATAGAGTCGTTAAATTGTACGGGAATTACTTCTGTTTAAAAACCTGTAATTATTGGGTTTTAATTTCTACAGTAAAGGTGGCTTATGACTTCATCATCATGTAGCACATCATAAAATCAAAACACATGTATTGTAACATAAGATCGTGTTGTGAAAGACAGTTGCCTGTACTCCATTCGTCTTGAATGGATACCGTTGCTGTCATCGTGCATAAATAAGGATGAGATGAAGTTTTATTCATGAGAATAAAGTTTATTTTTTTTACTGTGTCAAAAGTATTTAATTCTTCACAAATCTTAACCAAGGAGGGATATGAGATAAATCATATTAGTCTATTAATCTGGTGGACTAATTAAAATTATAACATGGATTCCAGAATTTTTCCAGATTTTGTCCCGATTTTCGACACTTTAAAAGTCATTTAAATAATACGTGGAGTTAAAAAGCCTTTAAATTTGTGATAATGAAGAATGTTTTATGGGAACGACCGTTGAGATTAAAAAAAATTGCCGGAGCCTTATTGCTGTTCGGAAGTCTCTTTTTACAAGCCCAGATCAGCCCGCCGGGTTTAGGGGAAGCCAATACAGCATTCTGGGGTGCATTTGGTGTTCGCCGCAGACTGGATTCATTGGGGAAAAAGCAAACTTTAAGTTATGTTGCGGTAGGCCGTAAAAGTGAACCGGACCGGAATAATTTGTTTTCCAGGCAGGCGATCCTGGTATTGAATCATGAGGTGTATCATTCGTTTGCCCCGCACCAGCAGTACAGTTATGCATTCAGTTATCGTCGTCAGCCTCAATATGATGAGGTCTCCCCTTATGAAAAAGAAGGTATAGAGCAGGAATTCAGGATCTATGGGAGGTATGCATATACTTTTAATCTCGGAGAAAGATGGAAGCTTAAAAATACCGTGCGACAGGAATTCAGAAAGTTTTTTGATCCTGACTTCCATAATGTGGAAGAAGATTTTCAGTTGAGGACCCGTCTTAAAAGCCAGATCACCTATAGCCTGCCATCAGAGAATAGCCAGAAATTGATGCTTAGCGTAGAAGGATTATTTTCTGTGAGCCATCTTAATGAGCCGGATAAGGAATGGACTCCTTTTGGATACCGGGAAATGCGTATTGCTGCTTATTATATGTTTGATATTCCCAATTCTCCTTTTACGGTAGATATCGGTTATATGGATGACCTGATCAGAGACGGCCACAGCATACATAAAGGTGGTGTCCATTATCTTGCCGCTGACCTGATCTGGAATCTGCCTTATAAAAAGAAATAAATATTTATTTAAGCTTGTTTCTGGGGAGCCCGATTTCGTGGGCTTGGGGATAAGGAAGCCTGTTTGTCATACTGACGTCCTCTCTGATCTGTTTATGAATATCGTATTGCATTTCTTTGTCATATGCATATCTTGGATCAGGAATGAATGGCATTTTGGCCATTTTGGTAACCGTAATGGTCGGAAAATGAAAATCAACTTCCACAGTTCCTAAAAGAAGATAGCATCCCCCACCCTGAAATGCATATTTTTCAAGACTGTCCGGAAAATGGGCAGTATCAAAGTAATCGCCGTTCACATCGATCCAGGTTCCGAAATACATCGTTCCTTTTTTGGTAGGGACATGTTTTCTGGAGATGAGGTAGGCCAGCATTTTCACCTGTTTTTTATGGTACTGTAGCAGGTCTTTCACAAAAACGGAACCTCTGTAACCGGTTTTCAGCAAGTCAAAAGGACTGCATGATACGGTAAACCCCAGAATTTCAATTTCATCAAAAGCATCTTCAAAAGTCTCCCTTTTCAGCCGGGGAAGCTTGTATTCCTTAACAGGTTCTTCGATCAGCATCAATCCTCTGTTTTCCGGTTTGAAATTAACCAGGAGCATCCTTACTTCCACCAGTAGTTCGTTTTTCTGTTTTCCGGTAAACCGGAAAGCTCCGATGAAAATAAGTATTTGTGCGGTTTCAAGTCCGACAGGGACTCTTCGGATAAAATCCTCCAGGGATTTATAATTCCCGTTTCTGGCTCTTTCCTCAACGATAAAATGGGCAATCCTGGTTTCAAGCCCCTGTAAATGCATTAACCCGAGATAAATTTCTTTTCCGTGCAGGGTGGTTTGAAAATCACTGGTGTTCACGCAAGGGTTGCAGACAATTCCACCCGACATTTTGGTTTCATGAATGTACACCTCGGTGCGGTAAAATCCACCCATGTTATTGATCACGGAAACCATAAACTCTAGAGGGTAATATACTTTCAGATATAAACTCTGATAACTTTCTACAGCATAGGAAGCCGAATGGGCTTTACAGAAAGAATAACCAGCAAACGATTCTATCTGGCGGTATGCTTCAGCAGTCAGTTCCAACGAATGTCCTTTATCTTCACAGGATTTAAAGAAATTTGCTTTTACTTCCCGAAGCTTTTCAATGGAGCGGCCTTTCCCGCTCATCGCTCTCCGGAGAATATCTCCATCTGCTAATGTTAATCCTCCAAAATACTGGGAAATTTTGATCACATCTTCCTGATACACCATGATTCCATAAGTTTCTTTCAGATGTTCTTCAAATACGGAATGAAAATATTCAAACTGGTCGGGATGGTTATGCCGGAAGATGTATTCGCGCATCATTCCGCTTTGGGCAACACCGGGTCTGATAATGGAAGAAGCCGCCACTAAAATTTTATAGTTATCGCATTTCAACCTTCGCAAGAGCCCCCGCATGGCAGGACTTTCAATATAAAAACAACCTATTGTTCTGCCTTGTGCCAGATATTCATTACACACTTCTTCATCTTTGGAAATTGAGGTATCCCGAATATCTATATCAATATTCCTTGTTTTTTTGATCAACTTAACGGTATCGTTAATGGTTCCTAAACCTCTTTGGGAAAGGATATCAAATTTTTCAAAACCGATATCTTCAGCAACATTCATATCGAACTGGACAATGGGAAATCCTTTAGGAGGCATTTCAAGGGCTGTAAAATGGGTAATAGGCTCTTCCGAAATCAGAATTCCGCAAGCATGCATACTCCTTTGATTAGGAAATTTTTCTAATAATTTACCATATTTATGAACATGCTCTATAACCAGGTTTTTATCATGCAGTTCCATCCGTTGGCTGGTCAGCTCGTCCAGTTCTTCTTTTGGCAGACCAAAAACCTTTCCTACTTCACGCAATATCGATTTGTACTTAAATTCAACATTAGTTCCGCAAAATGCGACATGTTCTTTTCCATAGCGATCAAAAATATATTGCAGAATAGCATCCCTTTCCTGCCAGCTCCAGTCAATATCAAAGTCTGGAGGGGTCTTCCTATTCAGATTGAGGAAGCGTTCAAAATACAGATCCAGTTCCAGCGGACAAATATCCGTAATTTCCAGGCAGAAACTTACGATACTGTTGGCTCCACTTCCCCGTCCTACATGCATAAATCCCATTCTGTTGCTGTATCTTATAATATCCCAGACGATCAGGAAGTAGGAGCTGAAATTGAGTTCATCAATTACTTTAAGCTCCATTTCAACCCTTGCTCTGGCAATTTCATGATCTAAGCCATAGCGTTTTTTTAATCCTAAATAGGCCAGTCTGGTCAGCATTTTAAGGTCTCCTTCTTTGGACCGGGTGTAATGTAATTTATTTTTAACTCTCTTATAGTCAAACTCAAAATGACAGGAATTGAGAATATGCTGTGTATTTTTAATAATTTCTGGATACTGATAAAAAGCATCACGGATACTTTGTTCCCGTTTGAAATATTCCGTTTTATGGCAGGTGCCATCTTCAGTCAGTTTACTGAGGAGTGTATTGTTATCTATGGCCCGAAGAATACAGTGCAGGTTATAATCCTTTCTGGTGGCGAATGTTATCGGATGCAGTACCACCATTTTATGGATGAGGTTCTGATATTCAGTACGGATAAGAAGTGTCAATTCTTCCTCCCGGATCCCTATAAACTCATTTTCTCTAAGTGTTTCAGGAATATTTTCTTTAGGATAGATCACAAATACATTGGCAAATTGCGGAGCGGCTTCCGTGAGGTCTTTTCCATTGCAGTTATAATCCGTAATCATTTGGTTGATCTCTCCAATCCCGCTGAATTCCTTTGCAATAGCGATATAAAGAAGCCTACCCTCTTTCCTTATTTCAACTCCGGCGATGGGTTTTATACCACATTGGTCACATAACGTTTTAAATTCGTAGATTCCGGTAATGGTATTGATATCCGTTAAAACCAATTCCCGGACTCCTGATTCCTGAGCTTGTTTTACCAGCTCTTTGATGGATAGTGTGCCATAACGAAGGCTGTGGAAAGAATGACAATTGAGAAACATAGCGTTAGAATAATCTGTTTTTATTTTCTAAATCAAATCCGGAAGCTCTGCCGACAGCCTGGGCTCCAAAACGATTTTTGATATAATCCATCGACTGATAAAGATTCATCAGCTTTTCGGTATCTTCGAAAAGATCCATCTGATGGTTTCCATGAACCAGTCCTGTGAAGCGTAATCCTACCAGACGAAGGCGCATTCTTCTGGTGTAGGCTTTTTGGAATAATTCCAGGGCAACCCGTGAAAGGGTGTGATCTGCAGAAGTATAAGATACTTTACATTGTTTGGTCTCCGTATCAAAATTGGAATACCGGATCTTAATCGTTACCGTTGAAGTCAACCATCTTTCTTTCCGGAGCTGATAGGCCAGCTGCTCAGCCATTCCCGATATCAGCCCTTTTAAAGAAACCATATCCATGGTATCATTCGAAAAAGTTCTTTCCGTTGAGATTGATTTCCTTTCCGAATAAGGAATGACCGGATTCTCATCAATTCCATTGGCTTTTTTCCAGAGTTCAATCCCGTTTTTTCCGATCATCTGTTGTAATACCAGAACAGGCATTTCAGATAATGTATGAATGGTGCGGATTCCTATTCTTGAAAGGAGCTGAAAAGTAGCATTTCCTACCATCGGAATCTTCCTTATTGATAAAGGGTTAAGAAATCCCTGCATATTCTGCGGCTTTATTTCGAGCTTTCCATGGGGTTTAGATTCCCCACTTCCGATTTTTGAGACGGTTTTGTTGTTGGATAATGCAAAGCTGATGGGAAGCCCCGTTTCTTTTGTGACGGCAGCAGCAATTTCTGTAGTCCACTGATAGCATCCGAAAAACTGATCCATTCCGGACAGGTCGAGATAAAATTCATCAATACTCGCCTTTTCCATTACCGGAACCTTACTTTGAATGACCTCTGTTACCAGATGGGACAAGTTGGAATACATTTCATGATCTCCACGGATCACTTTAGCATCAGGGCAGAGCTTAAGTGCCATTCTTATCGGCATGGCAGAGCGTACTCCAAACTTTCTTGCTTCATAGGAACACGAGGCTACTACCCCACGGTCCCCACCTCCTATGATCAGAGGGATTCCGTTAAGTTCTGAGTTATTAAGACGCTCACAGGATACAAAAAATGTATCCAGGTCCATATGTACAATCGATCGTTCCACGAAACAAAATTAGTTACAATTTGTATCAAAATTATTATATTTGTTGATATAATTTATAGCAATGTCAATTTTAGCAGAAAACATAAGGTATTTGAGAGATCAATTGAAATTATCTCAACAATCCGTAGCAGATAACTTATCAATCACGCGCGGACGGTATGCGAAGTATGAAGATGGCGCTTCGCAACCTCCGATAGAGCTATTGATTAAGATGTCCAGGTATTACAGGGTAAGTATCGATCTGATGGTAACGATAGACCTTAAGAAATATCCATTAAATGATATTATTAATCTTCCCGATAACAGAATTGTGCTTCCTGTCGTAGTTGATCAATCAGGAAATAACAGCATTGAAATTATTCCTCAGAAAGCATCGATGGGATACCTGTCCGGATATACCGATCCAGGGTACATTGAAAGCCTCCAGAATATCTCCCTACCCTTTCTTACAAATGGAAAATACAGGGCTTTTCCTGTAGAAGGAGATTCGATGCCGCCTTTTAAAGATGGTTCTTATATTGTCGGAAAATACATTGAAAAAACAGAAGACCTGAAGCCTGATAAAACATACATTTTCGTAACGTTAAATGATGGAATTACTTATAAAAGATTTAAATCCAGAAAAGAAAATGCACTTCATATAGCGGCTGACAATCCATTTTATGAGCCTTATGATATTATTTTGAGTGATTTACTGGAAGTTTGGGAATATGCCTGTGGAATTTCGATCCGGGAATTTGAAAATGAAGACCACACCCAAAGTATAAAAGATATGTTTCTGGAATTGCGGAAAGATATCAAAAATCTTAATCAAAAGGTATCAGGATTGTAGTGATGATAAAAGAAATCCGTTTTAAGTTGAATTACCTTATAAATGATTGATTATCAAAATATATGAAATCCTGCAGATATGCTATTGATAATGGGATTGATTGCTGTGTTGTATGTTAAAAGTGAAAAAAAAATAACATATTTGTAAAAAATGGCATAATTTATTCTTTATATAAACCGAATTCTTATACTTTATATCATGGCACATCGAAATTTACATAAAGAAGATTTTGTACCAACTGATGACGGACGATATCAGGTTGAATACAAAAAAACAGAAATCGGGGAAGGCTCGAATCTTACTGTAGAGAAAAGAAATGAAGATGGAAGTTACGAGGTTATACAGGCTATGATAAGAAGACTGAATGACCGTATTTTTATCAGTTGGAGTGAGCCGTTTGAGGGCAGACTTATCTTTGAAAAGTAATAAAAAAGCAATATGGAGTACAACGAAGCAGTTCAGCATAAAAAAGAATCTTTAAAAAAAGCTGATGAAACGGTATTGAAGGATTATCATATCATTATTACCCCAGCTAATACGGAAGAAAGTCAAAAACACATTGAGGCTTTTCTGAAAGCTCCTGATAAATTTGATGATGAAAGTTGTAAAAAGTTTTGTTCGGATGGTGAATATCAGGTTGTAAGTTTTAGAAAAGAGGAGTAACCAACGAAAGAAACGTATTGAGGTTCTGAATTCAGGATAAAAATTGAATAACAAAAGGCATAAGGTATGCTTTAATAAAATAAATCACTTAAAATATACAGTTATGAGAAGTTTATTATGGTTAGTCGCAGTTATTTGTATTGTTGTTTGGCTTTTAGGAATGCTAAACGTTATACCCGGAATAAGTACCGGATATTTAGTTCATGTTTTATTGGTTATTGCCATTATTGTCGTTCTTTATAATATTATTTCAGGCAGAAAGCCTCTTGATTAAAATTTAAAATATTAAAATATCCTTTACCAGATTATTTACCGGTGAAGGATATTTTTTTAATTTCTTACAATGGACCAGCTTAGCTTATTTGATGCAGAAGAATATTACCAGTTTCCTAAAGAGTTATTGGAATATACAGATCATTTCCTATCACAACAGGAAGCAAAAGAGCTTCAGGAGTTTTTAATGGAAACTGCCCCATGGATCCAGACGACTCAGAAAATGTATGACAAAGAAGTTTTGACGCCACGCCTGACCGCTTGGTATGGAGACGAAGGCAAATCTTATCAGTTAAGTGGTACCCGTGTTGTGGTTAATCCATGGTCCCCTGAATTACTGGCATTGAAACAGCGTTTGGAACAGACAACCGGATATACATTCAATTCGGTATTACTGAACCTATACAGAAATGGCAATGATTCCGTTGCGTGGCACAGGGACAGAGACAGTGAGTTGGGGAACCGGCCTGTAATCGCTTCTCTGAGTCTTGGACAGGTCAGAAATTTTGATTTCCGTAAAGTGGATGATCATCATTTAAAATACAGCCTCCCTCTTTCGCATGGATCGCTGTTGATCATGAAAGGTAATTTGCAGGTTAACTGGGAACATAGAATTGCGAAATCAACCAAGCCTATGCAACCCCGGATCAACCTTACTTTTCGATTGATTAAAGAATTGTAATCTTACTTTTGCAACAGTTCCTCCAGTTCTGAAAGGAACAACACCTGCGCTGGATTAATACGTATTTTTGCTTCTTCTGAATCGAACCATTCCCATTGGTCTACCTCCGGTATTTCCATACGTTTTCCTGATCTTGGCGGCCATTCTATTTGTAAAAAATTGCTGAAAAGCTGTGTCGTTTCAATATCTGTTTCTATTGCCCAGGCATGCACTGTTTTACCTCCTTTCTGCCGGATGGGAGTCAGTTCTATGAATTCTCCTTCTATAGATTGTCCGGTTTCCTCTTTAAATTCTATGCGGGCCCGTTCCAGAGGATCTTCCCCCTGTTCTATTTCTCCTTTGGGAATGGACCAGGCACCTTTATCTTTATTCTTCCAGAAGGGGCCTCCCGGATGAACCAGAAAATAAAACAGATGGTTATTTTCTTTTTTAAATAATAAGATGCCTGCACTTGTTTTCATTCCATCGTATAGTCCGGATTCCGGAGATTAATTATTTTTTAAATAATCCCGTAAAACGTACTGTAATATTCCCTGGTTTTTATAATATTCAATTTCTATTGCCGAATCTAATCTTGCCTTAACGGTAAATACTGTTTCTTTTCCTGAAGGGTGTACAGCTTTTACATTAAGCATTTTATGCGGAACCAGGTTTTCCTCTAAACCGGTGATGGTATACGTTTCCGTTCCGTCCAATCCTAAAGAGGCTGCATTTTCTCCATCATTGAAAACCAATGGTGCCACACCCATTCCAACCAGATTGCTTCTATGGATACGTTCAAAGCTTTCAGCGATCACCGCTTTTACACCTAACAGGAAAGTTCCTTTTGCAGCCCAGTCACGGGAGGATCCTGATCCATATTCTTTACCCGCTAAAATAATCAGCGGTGTATGGTCTTTTTGGTATTGCATGGCGGTATCAAAAACCGTTTTAACTTCTCCTGTAGGTAAATAACGACTGTATCCACCCTCTCTGTCAGCTATTTTATTTTTTATCCTTACGTTGGCAAAAGTTCCGCGCATCATCACTTCATGATTTCCTCTTCTGGAACCATAAGAATTAAAATCTTCTTTGTTTACATTATTGGCTTTCAGATAACTTCCTGCCGCAGAGTCTTCTTTAAAAGATCCGGCCGGTGAAATGTGATCGGTGGTTACAGAGTCTCCGAGATACAGCAGCACTTTTGCATTTTTTATATCGGTTACAGGATCCGGCTGAGCCTTGATATTTTCAAAAAAAGGAGCTTCTTTGATATAGGTTGAGCTTTTGTTCCATTCGAAATTCTGATCCAGGTTAACTTCAAGATCCTGCCAGTCTTCTGAACCATCAAAGATTACATTATAAACGTCTTCAAAATCTTCCTGTTTCATACACTCATTGATCGTTCTTTGGATCTCTTCGCGTGAAGGCCAGATGTCTTTTAAATAGACAGGCTGCCCATTCGGATCATAATCCAGAGGGTCTGTAATTAAATTGATATCAACATGTCCAACCAAAGCATAGGCAACAACCAACATTGGTGACATGAGGAAATTCATCTTAACCTGCGGATGCACTCTTGCCTCAAAATTCCTGTTTCCGGAAAGTACCGAAGCTACTACCAGCTCGCCATTATCAACTGCTGTTGCAATAGCAGGTGGAAGTGGTCCTGAATTTCCGATACATGAGGTACAGCCATAGCCGACTGTATGAAAGCGAAGTGCCTCCAGATCTGTATTAAGTCCGGATCTTTCAAGGTATTTTGTAACGACTTTGGAACCTGGTGCCAGAGATGTCTTAACCCATGATTTTGTTCGAAGTCCTTTTTCTATAGCATTTCGGGCTAAAAGTCCTGCTCCTACCATAACAGCAGGGTTTGATGTGTTGGTGCAACTGGTAATCGCTGCAATAACAATGCTTCCGTCACTTAAGACAAATTCAGAATTATTTTGTTTGATTCTTACAGTTCGTAAAGAGTCCTGAATAACTTCCGAATGAAGTTCTCCTTCAATAGGAACTTTTCCAAACGTAAATTCCGTTCCAGAACCTCCGTCCGCTAACCAGGCATATTCTGTTCTTTTGGAAATAGGTTCGTAATTACGATGATGCTCGTCTTTTAAAACTTCAGAAAATCTCTGGCTAAGATCTTTAACTAAAATTTTATCCTGAGGACGTTTAGGCCCGGATACCGTTGGTTCAAGGGTCGACAGATCAAGTTCTGCGACGGATGAATATTTAATTTCTTCCGTTCCGGTTCTCCATAAAAGATTTTCTTTGCAGTATTCCTCAACAATTTTGATCTGTTCCGGAGACCGGTTGGTAGCATGCATGTATTCCAAAGTACGTGAGTCGATAGGGAAATAAGTAACCGTACATCCGAATTCCGGAGACATATTGGAAATGGTGGCACGGTCGGTAACCGTTAAATGATCAAGCCCTTCACCAAAGACTTCCACAAATTTCCCAACTACTCCCTGGTTTCTGAGGATCTTTGTGATTGAAAGAACCATATCGGTAGCAGTACAATGATCAGGAATTTTTCCTGTCAGTTTTAAACCTACTACCTCAGGACAGGTAAAGAAAATAGGCTGTCCCAGCATAGCTGCTTCCGCTTCTATCCCACCAACACCCCAGGCGATAACCCCGATTCCGTTTACCATTGGCGTATGTGAGTCTGTTCCTACCAATGTATCAGGAAAGAGCCATCCGTCTCTGCTGATCACTCCTTTTGCTAAATATTCCAGGTTAACCTGATGGCATATTCCCATTCCGGGAGGAACTACGGTAAAATTATTCAACCCATGTTGTGCCCATTTCAGGACTTCATACCGTTCCTTATTCCTTTCAAACTCCAGTTCTACATTCCGGTCATAAGAATAATCGGTTCCGAAATAGTCTACCTGAACGGAATGGTCGATAACCAGATCTACCGGAATAGCTGGGTTGATCTTTTGTCCGTTTTTTCCCTGCCTCACAAATTCTGCCCTTAAAGAAGCCATATCTACTACTGCAGGTACTCCCGTGAAATCCTGCATCAGGATCCTGGCGGGTTTAAAAGGGATATCCTTATCATTAGGAGCAGGTGTCCATTGCAGTAAGGTATTGATATGTTCGTCTGTAATACCAAAGCCGTCATAATTCCTTAAAACATTTTCTAGAAGAATACGGATACTGAACGGAAGATGATCCACACCTCCCGGCAGGTTTCTTAAAGAGCTATAAGTATAAGATTTTCCATCAATAGTGATTTGTTGTACAGATTTTGCGTTTGGGGTGTTCATTTCAGGTGTTTTTTATTATATATACTAAGTTACCTCAAAAAAAGAAATATGAAAAGAACATTAGGATATATTAACATTAAAGAACCTTTTTTTTTCTTTAGTCTACTTCTACTTAACCCAAAAGATAGATGGGGAATTGTTAAAACGAAAATATTGCCTTATCTATAATGATAAAATAATATGTTTGTTTATTTAGTTAATCACAAAAGAGGTGATGAATTCAACTTATTATTTAAGAGCATCAATATCATCCAGAATGTAGCATTGTTCCCACTGTACCATTCCAATCTTAGGATAATAATGTATCGCTTTTGGAGCTGCCAGCAAGATAAGTTTTGCTTCGGGAGTTTCTTTTTTAGTTAAACGGATAAGTTCTTTTCCGATGCCTGTTTTCTGGTATGCTTTATCCACGGCAAGATCTGATAGATAAGTGCAGTAAACGAAATCTGTTAACGATCTGGCAATTCCTACCAGCTTTCCCTGATCACGCGCTGTTACAATGAGGTTTGCATGTTCCAGCATTCCATTGATTCTTCTGGAGTTATTTACAGGTCTTCTTTCGCCAAGGGTTGAAGTGAGGAGAATATCGGTAAACTCTTCAGTGCTTATTTTTTCTTCTATTTGATAACTGATCATTTTTATTTTATTGATTTTTAGATAGTTATATTGAGTGATGGATTTCCGTTTGTCAGATTGATTTTTTTACATCAGTTAAGAAATCTTTTTTGCAAAATGATTACAGGCAAGGACATAGCCTTTATTAAGATATAAACGGTGTGCGTCATGGAGCATATAACCACTATCCAGATGAACAGACTGTATTCCTGTTGTTTCCGCTTCTTTGGTTACGCGATCCAATAACAAACCTGCAAATCCTTTACTACGACATTCAGAAGAAGTGAACAGATCATCTATATAAATAATCTTACCGGTCCTCAGCATTTGTAGCGGGCGGTAGCCAATAAATGCTACAGCTTTTGTATTGGTATCGTTGGGGATATAATGTAGTTTAAAACCTTCCTCATTCATCATTTCTATAATCTGATCAACATAATTATCTTCCTTCAGATTCGTACGGAACTGAAGAATTACTTCTTTGCAAAATTCTATGTCTGCTCTTGTTTTTGCTTCTTTTACTTCCATTATTTATTGATTTTTGTATTGTACGGGGTGCATCTGAAGACCAACACCAATACGGTTCCAGCTATTGATGCTGATAGCGGCTAATATCAAATGAGCTGTTTTTTCTTCTCCGAAAGTTTCTACAGCTTTGTCATATACTCTATCGCTTATTCCATGAGAGCCTATTAATGTAATCTCTTCAGTAAGCTGTAAAATAATCTGTTCTTCAGTAGTAAACCAGTTTTTAGCCTCATGCCAGGCACTCAATACGTAAATCCGCTGTGGATTTTCTCCATATTGAACAGCATCAGTAATATGTTTATTAAGGCAATATGCACAACCGTTTAATTGTGAACCGCGGATCTTGATTAATTCAAAATGAAGAGGGTCTATGCCTTTTTTAATAAGGTCGTCCATTTCTTTCATCAATTGATAAGCCTGTGGCAGGTATTTCTGTAATGCGAGTCTCTTTTTCATAACTAAATTTTAATTAATGCAAGTAGTTTAACTTCAATTGTTTTATTTGTTTTAATGATACAAAATTAGACCGCAGGAAAGGTGGTAATCGGAGCCAGATTTATTTAATTTGGTAGTCCAGATTATTTATATTTGTATTAGTAAATTCCAGATTATGCTTCCTTATAAGAATCTGATTCTCATTAATGCGGATACAACTGAACCTCTGTATCGACAGATTGCAGCCCAGCTTATTTCATTAATTCAGGAAGGAAAGCTCCTTCCCGGAACCCTGTTGCCAAGTACCAGAGGTCTTGCATTTGATCTTCAGCTTCATCGAAAGACAATTACTGCAGCTTATGATGTTCTGGTATCAGAAGATTGGGTGGATAATCTGCCGAGGAAAGGATATAGGATATCTTATGATTTGCCCCGGATTAAACCCAGATCTTATAAAAAAAATAAAATAAGTGTCTTTGCGCATAAAGGAGCAATCAACTTTGAACGTTTCGAAATGATCTTAAATCCTGTTCTCTCTGTTGAAAACAGCAGGATAATTATCGATGATGGTTTACCGGATATTTCACTTTTACCGGTTACAACCATAACCAAACAGTTTAAAAAGGCATTGGATGAAATTACATATAAAGCTGTTTTGAGGCATAGGATATCAGAAAACTCCAATCTTTCTATTGCATTATCTACTTTCCTGAAGCATACCCGAGGATTGGATATGGAGATAGAAAATATTTTTACCACACGTGGTGCGCAAATGGCAATTTATATTGCTGCTTCGCTTATTATAAAGCCAGGTGATAAAGTAATTGTAAGCGACCCTAGCTACTTTATCGCAAATCTTGTTTTTGAAAAATTAGGGGCCGAGCTTATCCGCGTACCCGTAGATAATGAAGGAATGTGCACACGATCGGTTGAGGAGGTTCTGCAGAAAAATGATATTAAAATGATCTACATTATCCCTCATCATCATCATCCTACTACAGTGACGATGAGTGTAGAAAGAAGACAACATATGCTGAAATTGATTAAATCATATGATATTGCAGTTATTGAAGACGATTACGATTATGATTTTCAGTTTAAATATGACCCTTATCTTCCTCTGGCTAGTGGGGATCATAATGGAAGAGTTATTTATATAGGTTCTCTTACAAAAGTTCTTGGGACTCCTTTCCGCCTTGGATATATGGTGGCTACAGCCGATTTTTTAGAAGCTGCCCGTAAGCTTAGAAAACTTATTGATATCAGGGGTGATGCTATTATTGAAGAGGCAGCAGCCGGACTCATTAACAATGGTGATCTAGCCCGTCATATTCAGAGATCCAACCGTTTGTATGCCCAACGATGTGATCTGGTTTCAGAATTGATCAGTAAAGAATTGACTGATGTTGTTACTTTTACAAAACCAACGGGAGGAATGGCATTATGGCTTAGATTTAATTCTGAATTTAAATTGTCGGATATTTTGAAGAAAGCACATAAAGATGGTTTGGTTGTTTCCGGGACTGTTTATTGTACCGGAAAAAACGCCCAGTTGAATGCCTGCCGGTTTGGGTTTGCTTCTTTGAATGAGAATCAACTTACAGAAGCGGTTGAATTGTTGAAAAAAGCAGCCGGAGTATAAGCAATCAAATAAAAGCCTCTCACAATGAGAGGCTTCTGTTTAATAATATTAAAATTCTACCTGTAATCTGGGATCTGAGCTTTTTCATAAATCAATCCCTCAGATTTTATCTCATTCCAGAAATCAGGAGGAATTACAGCATTCAGTCCTTCTACATTGTCATGCACCTGATCCGGCTGACTGGCTCCGGGAATAATGGCCGCAAATTCATCAGCCGCCAAAACAAATTGCAGGGCTGCATGTACAATGTCTGTGTTGTATTTTTTTGCTATTTCTGCAATCCGGTCTCTTTTTTCTGTCATCCCTTTGGGAATGACATCTTTATAATTATAGCGGTTTCTCCCCGCAATAAATCCTGAATTATAACCGGCTCCGGAAACCAGTTTTACCCCAGCTTTTTTTACGGCCGGAAGTAATCTGTCTACGGCATCTTCATGTTCTAAAATAGAATATTGGGTAGCAGAAAGGCAGATGTCTGGGTCAGCAGCTTCAATGCAGTCCAAAATAGGCTCTATCTTATTAACACCCATTCCCCAGGCTTTTATAATTCCTTGTTCCCTTAACTCTGAAAGTACTTTAAAAGCTCCTTCCTTTGCCTGTTTCAGAAAGTAAGGATACCGGTCACCGACCTGATCTTCAGAAAGGTCATGGATGTATACAATATCAATATGGTCGAGCCCTGATCTTTCAAGGCTTTCATCGATTGACCTTTTTATAGCATCTGCTGTATAATCATGCCGGAAGTCATAATTTAATGGATTCTTCCACATGGTGGGTGGGACCTCAGATTTAGGGACTTCCTTAAATAATCTGCCTACTTTTGTAGAGAAAACAAAGTCATCTCTATCCTTACCCTGTAAAAACTGTCCAAATCTTCTTTCGCTTTTTGTCAATCCGTACCAGGGTGAGGTATCATAATACCGTATGCCCAGGTCCCAGGCCTTTTGCAGGACTTGGTGTGCTTCTTCATCCGTAATGTCAGCAAAAGCAGTTCCTATAGCTACTCCTCCTAATCCTAATTTGTGCTTTTCTGTTAGAATGTCTGTTTTCATATTGTACTTTTTATGTTGGGTTATAGTAAAGCAAGCAAACATTGTGCATTTATGAACTTTAATTTTTTTTGGTCTTATTATTGGACTCTTACTGTAACCACTCAAAATAGTAAGTATGAAAAAGCACATCATCATTGTAGGCGGAGGATTTGCTGGGATTAATCTCATCAAATCACTTAAAAATGACGAACGGTTTGAGATCACATTGATTGATAAAAATAATTACCATTTCTTTCCTCCTCTCATCTACCAGGTAGCCACTTCTTTTATTCAGGCTTCAAATATCAGTTATCCTTTCAGGAGAATGATTTCAAAGTTCCGAAATGTACGGTTTCACATGGGAAATCTAATTAAAGTGGTTTCAGAAACCAAAACCGTAGAAACTGATACCGGAAATTTAAGCTATGATTATCTCGTTCTTGCTTTAGGAACCGAATCTAATTTTTTCGGAATGGAAAATGTTCAGAGGTGTGCACTTCCTATGAAAAGTATTACTGAAGCTCTTTATCTTCGAAATCATATGCTTCTGACCCTGGAAGAAGCGGCAAGAAATAAGGATATGAAAGCAGCAGGTCGTCTTCAGAATATTGTTATTGCCGGAGGTGGACCCACAGGAGTGGAACTTGCTGGGATGCTGGCAGAAATGGGAAAATATATTGCTGAAAAAGAATATCCTGAAATTAAACTGGGTCTTTCCAACCTGTATCTTATTGATGCCCTTCCTACCCTTCTTTCCCCGATGAGCGAAATGGCCCAGAAAACTTCTTATGAGACACTGAAAAAATTAGGGGTAAAAATTATTCTGAACGTCTCTGTGAAAGATTATATTGACAATAAAGTAATCCTTTCTGATGGAAGATCCATTGAAACCGAGACCCTGATCTGGACATCCGGTGTCATAGGCCGGGAAGTTCCCGGTATTCCCAAAGAAGCTATCGGTCGTGGAAGAAGAATACTGGTAGACGGATATAATGAAGTGGAAGGAATGAGAAATATTTACGCTGTAGGTGACATTTGTCTTCAGCTCACGGAAAAAAAATATCCAAACGGGCATCCTCAACTGGCGCAGGTAGCCATACAGCAAGCGCATAACTTAGCTGATAACTTTAAATATATTGCACAAGGTAAACCTTTGAAACCTTTCGAGTACAATGACAAAGGAAGCATGGCAATTATTTCTAAATACAATGCGGTAGTAGACCTCCCAAAATTTTCTTTTAAAGGTTTTATAGCATGGCTTACGTGGTTATTTATTCATATCATTCCTTTGGTAGGATTTGGAAGTAAGGTCCGTCTTGCTTTTGATTGGCTTCGGTTGTTTATTACCAATAACCCTTCTATCCGTTTAATACTCTATCCAAAGAGGAATACAGATAAATAACAGTTTTATTTATACCGCTGATTACAGGCAGATTTTGATTGCTCATCTATTGATATTGAATGGGTGGAAGAAGCTTCTTTTTTAGGTAGTTTTCCCAGCTTTTCATAGAATTTATGAAGCTGGTCCAGTTCATCTTCTGTAAGATCTTCAATATCTACGATCCGGTTACTGGCGTGTTCATGAGCAGCAATTAGCTCGTTAAGTTTAATCTGTATGGCTTTTGAGTCCTTATTTTGTGCTTTTTGGATAAGGAAAACCATGAGAAAAGTAATTATTGTGGTTCCGGTATTGATAACCATCTGCCAGACTTCCGAAAAATTAAATATAGGTCCTACGGAAGCCCAGGCAATAACGAGGATTGTTGCTGTGATAAATGCAGCGGCACTACCAGTAAAATAAACAGCTTTATCTGCGAATTTGTCAAAAAGATTCTTTTTCATAATAATAGTGGATTGGAAGACATACATTTTAGTGATGCTTAATGTCTTTTCATTTATTTCGAATATAAAGATTCAGCAACTGTTATTTTTATGATCATAGTCATAATTAGAATTAGTAATTGCGTATTTAATTCTATTTATTTTTATTCAATATTTCATTTTTAAGTTAAAGTAATGTTAAGTATTTAAATAATTTGAGGTTTCGTTGTTGCGTTTGGCTTTATTATTGTAACCAGTTAATGCATAAACCACAAAAAATATTAATATGGCAACGAGTACAAAAACACCAGGAAAAAAAACGTCAACGTCTTCAAGAGCCAGATCGGCATCAACCCCGGCTAAAAAAACAGCTGCGGTAAAAACTCCGGCAAGAAAGGTTCCCGCTAAAAAGGATGCGGCAAAGGAACTCAAGGATCTGTTTGAAGATGGGCTTAAGGATATTTACTGGGCTGAAAAAGCATTAACGAAAGCTCTTCCGAAAATGGAAAAAAATGCTGAAGATAAAGGCCTGAAGAAAGCGATATCAAGTCACCTGGCTGAAACCGAAAACCATGTAAAAAGATTGGAAGAATGTTTTGCTGCTTTGGGCAAGAAAGCTCAGGCAAAAAAATGTGATGCCATGCAGGGATTGCTGGATGAAGGGAAAAGTATTATGGAAGAAACACAACCAGGTTCTGTACGGGATGCCGGAATTATTGCAGCATCCCAGAAAGTAGAACATTATGAAATTGCTACCTATGGTACGTTAGCAGCTTATGCTAAGGTTCTGAAGCAAACCAAATGTCTGAAAATTTTATTGAAGACATTGGAAGAAGAGAAAAAATGCGATGAACTCCTTACCAGTATCGCAGACACTGCTCTGAATAAGAAAGCAATGAAATAATATGATTAATACAACAAAGAATCCTCAATTTTAATTGAGGATTTTTTTTTATAAAAATTTAGGTATTATTTTATTCCGAAGGAAGTTCTGAACTCCATCGGAGCCATTTTTGTTTTCTTTTTAAATAGAGTGCTGAAAGACTGAGGATGTTCAAAGCCTAATGCATAGGCGATTTCACTCACAGATAAATTAGTGGTCGACAGTTTTTCTTTGGCCTTTGCTATTAATTTTTCATGAATATGTTGTTGGGTATTCTGCCCTGTATGAATTCTTAACAGATCACTGAGATAATTAGGAGATAGGTTCATTGCTTCAGCAATAAGCTGAACGGTTAACAAACCCTTATCTGCAGATTGTTCATGATCAAAATAATCATTCAGAAAACGCTCGAATTTTGTTAGGAGCTGATGATTGCTGTTTTTGCGGGTAATAAACTGCCGTTCATAAAAACGATTGGAATAATTAAGTAAAAGATCAATCTGAGATAAAATAATCTCCTGGGTATGACGATCGATATGCTGACATTCTTTATCTATTTTTTTGAGTATTGCAATCAGATCATCTTCCTCATCTTCCGATAAATGTAAAGCTTCATTTACCGCATAGGAGAAAAAACCATAACCCGTAATCGAAGATGCCAGAGGATGTTTCAATAAAAAATCAGGATGAAAGATCAATAAGTAACCTGATCCGCATTCCATATTTTGCAAGTCTAAATACTGTACCTGGTTAGGTGCAGTAAAGCTTAATACTCCTTTATCATAGTCATAATGCTGCTGACCATATTTGATCTTGCCCTTTGCTTCTCTTTTCAATGCAACACAGTAGAATCTGTTCACAAAACCTTTCCATATTTCATCTTCCAGAAATATAGAATGGGACAGATTAATAACACTTACCAGCGGATGTTTAGGTTCCGGTAAGGATAATAAGCGATGAAAAGCTGAAACCGACTGAATAGCATTCATAAAACAAATGTAACAATTAATCTAACAGTCCCATACTGAATTCATCATATTGAGCTCCCGTATCAGTGCCTAAAGGAATAATGCTTTCCAGTTTTAAAATTTCCTCTTCTGTAAGCTGAATATGAACAGCATCAATATTCTGTTCCAGATATTTTCTGCGTTTTGTTCCTGGAATCGGGACAAAGCCTTTACTGATAATCCATGCTAATGCCAGTTGGGAAGATGTAATGTTCTTCTCTTTTGCCATAGACTCGATGGCTTCTACCAGTTTAATATTTTTATAAAAATGTTGTTCCTGAAAACGAGGGATTGCGCGTCGGAAGTCATTTTCAGGCAAGTCATCAATGGAACGGATTTGTCCGGATAAAAAACCGCGTCCCAGCGGAGAATAAGGCACAAACCCTATTTTCAGCTCTTGTAATGTTGTAATCACTCCTCTTTCTTCTACTGTACGCTCAAACAATGAATATTCACTTTGTACAGCTGTAATGGGATGAACAATATGGGCTCTTTTGATGGTTTCTGAAGATACTTCCGATAAGCCGATGTATTTCACTTTTCCTTCTTTTACCAGGTCGCTCATTGCTCCTACAGTTTCCTCTATAGGTGTGTTTTTATCCAGCCGATGCATATAATAAAGATCAATATAATCGGTCTTTAAGTTTTTTAATGAACGTTCTACTGATTTCTTTACATAATCCTTCTTTCCGTTGATGGCCCAGGTAACCTTATCCTGGTCATTGATTTCCCAGCCAAATTTGGTAGCGATAATATATTGGTCCCGATTGTTTTCCGTAGCTTTGGCAATAAGCTGCTCATTTTTAAACGGACCGTAAAGATCTGCTGTATCAAGAAAATTACCTCCTAGCTCCAATGATCTGTGAATGGTTGCAATAGCTTCCTTCTCATCTGCTTCACCATACATATTTCCATCTTCAAAACCTGTCATGCCCATACATCCTAAACCTATAACAGGAACTTTCAATCCCTGATTTCCTAATTGTATTGTATTCATTTTCATACTGTTTATTTAATGATTCAAAATTCGTAAGAAATAAAAAACAGCATGTATGCAAAACACTGAACAACGTATGTAAATCAAGGGTATATAGATCATAAAAACAAAAGCCTCGTATGAGGCTTTGTTTTTATTTGCTTGCTTCATTCAGAAGCTGTACATCTTCATTACTCAGATGAAGTTCAGTCGCTTTAAACAAGGTTTGTAATTGAGACTGGCTGGTTGCGCTTACGATAGGTGCGGTAATAAGTGGATTGGCTAATAGCCATGCTAATGCCACAGAAGCCTGGTTGGCCTGATGTTTTTCACTTACCTGATCCAAAGCTTTTAATACTCGCTCCCCTTTTTCATTCAGATATTTGCGGACACCTTCTCCCCTGGCACTTTTAGAAAGATCTGCTTCACTGCGGTATTTTCCGGTTAGAAAACCTGCCGCTAAAGACCAGTATGGGAATACGCTCAAATCATATTTTTCCACCAAAGGAGCGTAATTTTTTTCAAAGTTTTCACGCTCTAATAAATTATAATGAGGTTGTAAAGCGACATACCTAGGTAAATTATTCTTTTCTGAAGCTTCAAAAGAAGCGGTAAGCCGTTCCGGAGTAAGATTGGAAGCTGCAATATAACGCACCTTTCCGGCTTTTATAATTTCGTCATACGCCGCAAGAGTTTCCTCAACAGGGGTTTTATGATCATCAAAGTGGGTATAATAAAGATCTATATGATCGATCTGTAATCTTTTCAGAGATTCGTCAACAGATTTCAGGATATGCTTTTTACTGATATCAAAACCATGTTCTTTGGTCTCTGATCCTACTTTAGTCGCAATAACAAGATCGTTTCTGTTGCCCCGGCTCTTCAACCATTTTCCGATAATTTCTTCAGACTGTCCCCCTCTTCCATTTACCCACCAAGAATAGGTATCAGCAGTATCTATAAAATTGAATCCGGCTTCTGTAAACTGATCCAGGATGTCAAAAGATTGTTGCTCATCCAATGTCCATCCGAAAACGTTTCCTCCGAAATTAATCGGTGCGACCGATAAATCCGTATTTTTTATCATTCTCTTTTCCATACATTAAAAATTAATTTTTTAGTCATAATCATTGATGTGGTGCTCTATGAACCCACAATTGAAAACTGTTAAGATAGTTGATCTCCTTGTTTTTTGAATTTGTTTGAAGACGGAGAATCATCTTCAGTACTATAAATTTAAAGAAAAATTTTCTTAAGAATAGCGGACAGAAGATTATTTAAGATAATATTAATACAATACGGTTGATTATAAGGGTTTATTCTGTCAATTAAGATTATGATTTTAAATACAAAGACGCAAAGGAATTTAATGATGATACTTTTTAAGGGGCAAAGATTTTTGGAAGGTATGGTGTAATAAAATTTTAGATTCTTTCAACACTGTATATTTAATTGTCCTTCAAGATTTAACTCAGTATGAGATCATTGAAAGGCTGCAAAAACTTGAAATTTGGCTAAAAAGTTTGAGCTTAATGAAAAGCAATTGAAATAAATCATAGAAAATTATGAAGCATAAATAATGTTTACCTTTTTCGCATTCTATACAAGCAGAAAGTTTTAGTAAATAGGGCTTCCCGTAATGGTGAATAAAAATAATTTTGTACTATTGTAATGATTGCAATCACAAAAAAATATTAAAATTAAAAACGATCAAAATGAAAAAATTAATTCTTATTTTAGGTATTGCTACATCAGGTATATTGTGTGCCGCTTCCCCAACAAAAAGTGATGTAAAATCTGCTGAAACTATTAATGCAGCGCAAAATAGTATTAAAAAAATTAGCTTTAATGGGTTTATAGCTTATGATACTACCTGTTGTGGCACATGCTATCAATACGGAACTTATACAGAGCAAACTGTGGGAGGTATTACATATTGAGAATTTGAGTCAGCTAGTCAAGCTACATCATCGACTGTTATCACACCTCCTTGTACTGGAGCGGGATCATACATGGGTTAATATTGAAATTAATATGAAAAACTTACTTATTTTATCTACTTTCTTTTTACTTTTTTCTTGCAGCAGAAAAAATGCTCAAGCATTAGAATTTCAAAAATTACCAATTGTTGATTATAATAATTCTGATGAATTTTTTAAGAATTCCGGTAAAGTTAAGGGTTACTTTGACAAACAAAAAAAGCAAACGGTAATAATTGCTAATGATAAGGTTATAGATTTTGAAACCTTTCATAAATTAATGGATACAGAGAAGGTGCGTACAATAAAAGTAATTGAAGACAGTATAGAAATAAGTAAATTAAATTACCCGTATAATGATGTCAAAAAAATTATTATTGTAACCAAAAAATAAACTATCCAGGTGGCTGTTATATCAGCCACCTTTTATATAATAAAATATGAAAAAAATACTCTCCATTGTTTCTATATTTTTATTTGGGATTGTGCTTTCACAGAATAAGAAATTTAAAGTGTTTAAGTCTCATACTCAAATAATTTACAATGTTGATTTTAAAGCAGATTCAACACTAAGTACTAAAAGTGATGATATGCTTACTTTATATATTGGTGATAATGAATCCATTTTTCAAAATGATAAAAAATATAAAATTGATTCAATAATAGATAGTCAGCCGTTTTTTCAAATGTCATCAAGACCAATGTTCAAGGTGTCTCATGTAATAAAAAAAGATTATCAACAACCTGATTTGATATATAGTGATAAAATTGAAAATATAAACTTTGGGTATAAGGAAAAAAGTCCTGCGATGCAGTGGAAACTTATTGATGAGAAAAAAAATGTTTTAACATACGAATGTTATAAGGCAGAAGCTACATTTAGAGGTAGAAAATTTATTGCATGGTACACAAAAGATATCCCAATAGCTGATGGCCCATATAAATTTGCTGGTTTACCGGGGCTTATTCTTGAAGTATATGATGACCAGGAAAACTTTCATTATAAACTTTTAGCTATTACAAAAAAGTCCCAAAATATTCTGTACGATGAGAATATCAATTTTATTGACCGTAAGAAAATGATTGAGGCTAGAATGAATGTAATCAAGAAGTTTACAAAAGGAAATATAAAAATAAATCCTATAGAAAAAAATTAAAAAGACACCCATTATGGTGTCTTTTGTTAAAAGCCATCCTGAATATTTTCTAGTATTTGGATTTGAATTTATCCTTATTATAGAATTACAGGTATGTTAGTTTTTATTTTTTTATCTGTGGAATTATAATTTGTGAGATCATTACTTTACACTCTTCAAGTTGATGTTTCATATTTTCTTTTTCTTTATTAAAAAATCCTGTGGTACAGAACAGGTTTTCGTAGTAAGCAATGCCTTCCAGTAGATTTTTTCTGAAGATATTCCATTTCTTTGTTTGGGAAAGAGTAACCGTGTCAGTTACCGCTTTGATTTCCTTTTTCAGGTGGTCCACATACATTTTCAGCTCATTAATGAACATATTCGGGCGTTTATTGTCCGGAAGGATATTGCCGTTGCCATAGATGTGTTGAACCATTTCAGTGAGAGAAACCTCTTTATCAAAATAAGCCAGATTAGGTCCCGGACAAATAACTACACCTTGATCCTCTCCTTTTATTTGAATCTCCTGTTCCATATAGGCTGCATTCACAAGCCCCACACATAAGCAGGCCTTATTAGTTATTTCTTTTTTCCTGTTGTTAAACTCTTCTTCACTGAGGGTTTCTTTTTCTTTCTCAAGCTCTTTTAATTTGATAGCTTGGTATTTCCGTGATGCCGTGCAGTTTCCTTTGGAGGAATATTCTTTGTTTAGTGCAAGCAGTTTTTTGGGACAGGAACTACCGTACTTTCCGTGAGCCTCTTTTTGATGTTTAAGAAGTTCATTGGAGGTTCCCCGGACAGTGTTAAAAGGGACTCCTAATGGTGAAATGGTACTGAGATAAAAATCATTTTCTTTAGATCGGACCAGGAGATCACGGGTTACTTTATCTACAGATGTCGCTTCAGGAACCAGTAAAAATGGAGAGCCCCATCCTACACTGTCTGCATGATAATATTCAAGTAAAAAAGCATGTTCTTCGGAAGTTCCTACTCCTCCCTGAACGGTAATTTTTACTTCCGGCGGTTGAGTAGCCGTATATCTGTCTTTTTGTTCTAAAGCTGCAATCATAAGAGTATAAGCAGAATTTATGAGTTCATTCTTTTTCTGTTTGAATTCTTCCAAAATGGGACCTAATAATAAGCCCTCCGTTGCAAAAGCGTGACCACCACAGTTGAGCCCGGATTCAACTCTGTATTCTGAGACCCATAATCCCTTTTTTGCTAAAAAATTTCCCTGGATCATGGCGGAACGGAAATCACTTACCTTGAGGATGATCTTTTTTTTCAGATTTCCATTTTTGTCCGGAAAAAAATCATCAAATTCTTCGAGGTAGCTGTATAAACGTGGATTCATTCCTGCAGAAAGTACTACAGATGAAGAGAGTCTGCTATGAGCAAAGCCCCGTAACGACGCGTGGGCGTCATTATGCATTACAGGAAGCTGTTCATTTTTCGCGAAATTATCCTTATCTACTTTTGTCATAATATTCACATCTATATTCCCGGGACTGAGATGAGCGTCAATAAATTTTCTGATACCAGAACCTACATAGTCTTTTTGATCTGCAAAATCCTGCAATCTGCTTTTAATAGAAGAAGTATTCGGTAGCATGCCTATAAATTCTCTGAGTGTTTCTGCATTCTTGATAATCTCCTGGTTAAAGGATTCGAACTTTTTATTAACGATGTCATCTACCATATTAAGGTAGTCCGTTATTCTTTTAGCTCTGTAATCTTCAGTTTTTGTAGAGATGAATGGATAATTGAGATTGAATTTTCCAGCGTAAAAATTCTTCATTTTTTCTATAATCTCGTCATCTATGATCGAAATAACGGAGGAAATTCCATATTGTGCAACCCGTATCGGACTGTCAATAGTATAGGCTAGTCCCATCACCGGAATATGGAAACTGTGTAAGGGTTTATTTGTCATTTTGTTTTGATAAAAATAGGATGGAAAGATAGCCTGAAATAGTGGGTTATTTTATACCCTTTTCTACTAAAGTATACGGATATGGTATATTACATTTTCCTTTATTAAAAGAGTAAGCAGAGAATTTATTCATGTCGATCTTATATTTATGAAAAAAAAATAAAAAGAACACTTGTTTTTAAAAACTAATGACTTAACTTTTCCCTAAGGACCCAAACTTTTAAAATTGACGATACAAAATGGTACATCAACTTCAACGTGAACAGCAGCTTTATTGTGATCTGGAAACAGCATGGAGATTTTTTTCCTCAGCCAATAATCTTTCTAAAATTACTCCAAAAGACATGAACTTTATTGTCCTGACCAAGCTGGAGAATGATGAAATTTATGAAGGGATGATAATTGATTATTATGTTTCTCCATTGCTGGGGATTAAGATGAGCTGGCAAACTGAGATCATTCAGGTTTCTTTTCAAAAAAGCTTTACTGATTTTCAGAAAAAAGGACCTTATAAACTTTGGAATCACTTTCACGAATTCATTCCCAACGAAAAAGGTGTTTTAATGAGGGACACGATTAATTATGAGCTGCCAATGGGTGTTTTAGGAGAAGTAGCCCATGGGCTTTTTGTGAAAAATAAAATTGAACATATTTTTAATTATCGTTATCAGATTCTGGAGAAAATGTTTAATGAGAAAAAGTAATCTGACTTTTAGTTCATGAATTTGTCATCAATACCATGAAACATAGTTGTTTTATCCTGTTATTAAATGTATTGCTTATTTCTTCCTGTAAAAAGAAGGATGATGAATACCGTATTATAAAATATCAGCTGGAAAAAGTATTGGTTGATGATCAAAAGTACAGGGCGCCCGTATACAATCCACAAAAGCAAAATCCGATAGATCGAAATAATTTGATGATCGTTACAAAAATTATTGATAGTCTGGGTTGGTTGGGAAAGGATAAGATCGGAAATGATGCTAATCTTGCTTTGTTCGTTACGATACAACACGCGGGGAAATTATCTGTAATGGAAAAATATCTTCCCATAATGAAGAAAGCTGTTAAAAGAGGAAATGCTGAAAGGTCTCAGCTGGCTTACCTTATCGACAGGGTTGAGATTTTAAATAACAGAAAACAGATATATGGGACCCAATATTCTATAGATGACAAGGGCAAGGTTTTTTTTAAAGATATTGCAGATTCAAGCCACGTAAACGCGAGGAGAAAATTCATGAATTTAGGAACTATTGAAGAGTATATAAAGATGATTGATTCTGACCGGTAGATTATTTTGTTTGTAGCTTGTAAAAGATATCAATTGAAAAAATAAAAACTGCCTCATTTTACAAGGCAGTTTCACAAAAGTAATCGTATTTTGAGTATCAATTAACCCCTCCTCCTAAAGACCGGTAAAGGTCTACTTCTGCATTTAGCTTTTCCAGGGTAATGTTTACATACTCAAGATCATTCTGGAGCTTGTTATTCTGTGCAGTGATTACCTCCAGATAAGTTGCCATACCACTTTTATATAATTTAAGCGCATCATTGATTCCTTTGTCCAGAATAGCAGTTCTCTGTTCCAGTAATGTGAGCCTTTCTGATGTTCCTTTAGATTTGGCCATTGCATCGGAAACCTCACTTACTGCTGTCATCATGGATTGCCGGAATGCTATCACCGCTTTTTCCTGTTCAATAACAGCTGTTTCATAAGCTGTTTTCAGCTGCCTTTTCTGTAATAAAGGCATGGCTAAGTTAGCAGCCAGGGTCTTGGTGATGGATCCCGGGAGGTCAAACCATGTATTAAACTTATTCGAGTTGATTCCAATTTGTGGAGTAAGGCTTATGCTCGGATACATGGCGGCTTTGGAAAGACCTGTTTTAACATTCAGGCTGATGACAGCCAGCTCTGCTGCTTTCAGGTCTGGACGTCTGCTTAAAAGCTGGGCGGGAACTCCTTCTGACAATGTATTTTCGGGGATCATATTTTTCATGGAGTTTCCCCTGTCGATTTTTCCAGGATATTCGCCACACAAAATACTTAAAGCATTTTCCTGTATTGAAATATTCTGCCTGGCCAAAGGGATCAGAAGTTCAGCTGTTTTCTTTTGGGCTTCAGATTGCTGAATTGCCAATGAATTGATCTGTCCTGCCGTATATTGCAGCTTCATCATTTTTAGGGTATTATCACTTAGCTCAATATTTTTTTCTGCTATTTTCAGCTGTTCATCAAGGCTGATCAAATTGTAGTAGGCCTGAGCTACCTGTACGATGATGCGTGTTTTAAGGGCATTCATATTTTCTTTTTGAGCAAAATAATCAGCTGCAGCGGATTCTTTCTGCATTTTGGTCTTTCCCCATATATCCACTTCCCACGACAACCTTAACGTTGCGCTGAAATCATCAATATACTTGGTTCCGGTAAACTGTTCATTAAGGGAACCATTCAGGCTGTTTTTTGAAGCCCACGCCCTATTGGCCCCTGCACTGAAATCTACAGTTGGTATAAGGTTGTTTTTGGCCTGCTTGTAGGCGAGATCAAGCTGCTCCATATTTTTAAGCGCGGTATGGATCTCATTATTTTTCAGGAGAGCCTTATCGATAAGATTAATCAGCTGAGGATCCTTAAAAAATGTTTTCCAGGGAACTATAACCGTATCTCCGGTTACTTTCGTGGACTCTTTATATGTTTGAGGGACATTAAGGTCCGGTCTCTTATATTCTTTTCCTACGGCGCAGGACAACAGGAGTATTGCTGCCAATCCCGATAAAAGGAAATTTTTTATATGAAATGTGTTCATTTTTATTGATTTAGTGATGAAACATTAGAAACATTAGGATTCTTTGCCGAAATCTTTTCATCGATATATTGAAAGAACATATATAATACTGGAATCACAAATACTCCCAGAACAACCCCGCTCAGCATTCCCATTGCCGCACTCACGCTGATGGATTTATTTCCTGAAGCCATTCCTCCGGAGGATAACATCAAAGGAATCATTCCCACAATAAATGCCAGTGAAGTCATAATAATAGGGCGTAATCTGGACTTCGCCCCTTCAAGAGCCGACTCGAGAAGAGACATTCCTGATTTTCTCCGCTGGACAGCGAATTCAACGATCAGAATGGCATTTTTGGCTAAAAGTCCTATCAGCATGATCAAGCCAACCTGTACATAAATATTGTTGTCGAATCCTATTGCTTTTATTCCAAGGAACGCTCCAACAATTCCTGTAGGAATGGAAAGCATTACAGCTAATGGAAGTATATAACTTTCGTATTGGGCAGCAAGGAGGAGATAAACAAACAATAGACAGAGACCGAAGATTGCAATAGTCTGATTTCCTGATGACTTTTCCTCTAAGCTCAATCCGGTCCATTCGTAACTATAATCAGATGGAAGTTTATCCAGTGTTTTTTCCAGGGATGTCATTAATGCCCCGTTACTTACTCCCGGTTTTGGGGTCACGTTGATGTTCAATGAATTGTATAGGTTATATCGTCCAACAGATTCAGGGCCATACACTTTCTTTAAAGTGATCAAGGTGTTAGCCGGAACCATTTCACCTTTGTTGTTTTTCACGAAGATATCATTAAAGGCTTCAGCATCCATCCTGAAAACTCCATCCGCTTTAATATTTACCCGGTAGAATTTCCCGAATCTTGAAAAGTTTTGAGACTGGTCTCCTGAAAAATAAGTCTGTATACTTCCTAAAAGATTGGAAATGCTTACACCTAGCTGTTTGGCTTTGTCTTCATCCACTTCCAGCTCCATTTGCGGATAATCTGCCCGGAACATGGTGTAGGCAAAAGCTACGTTTGGATTTTGCATCAGCTGTCCGATCAGCTCATCAGCTTTAGCCTTTAAAATCTGTGGGTCACGTCCCATGCGGTCCTGAAGTACAATTTCTGCATCGTTGGTCATACCATATCCTTCCACCGGAGGCATTCTGAATGTCATGACACTTCCCTCTTTGATGCCTGAAAACTTCTCGTTAACAATGGCCATGATTTCATCAATATCCTGGGTTTTTCCTCTTTCTTTTTTAGGCTTCAATTTTACAAATCCCATAGCATAGGCCGGCCCTGAACTGTTACTCAATAAATTGTAACCTGTGATAGATGTATTTTCCTGAATAGCATCCAGTTTTTTAAGCATGGCATTCATTTTATCAGATACTTCTGTTGTTTTCGTTAATCCTGTTCCTGGTGGCATGCTTAAGGTATACATAAACAGTCCGTCGTCTTCCATAGGCACAAAACTTTTGGACGTAGAAGTCATCAGCCATGCGGCTCCCCCGATAATCCCTATGATCAGACCTCCGGCAATCCATTTTCTGTTGATCAGAAAGCGTACGCCTTTTACATATCTGCCCGTTAAATTATTAAAGCTGGCATTGAAAGCGGTAGCGAATCTTTTTCCAAATCCTTTCTTCTTACCATTTTCCTCATGGGAATGGTTATTTTTAAGAAAAACGGCACATAATGCAGGTGTTAATGTTAATGCATTCACTGCCGAAATAATAATTGCAATAGCCAGCGTATAGGCAAACTGTTTATAAAATAATCCTGCTGAACCCGACATGAATCCGATCGGAATAAATACGGCAGACATAACCAGGGTAATTGAAATAACAGCTCCGGTAATTTCATTCATGGCTTTGTGTGTTGCTTCCTTACCGGTAAGGCTGGTTCCTTCCATATTACTGTGTACCGCTTCTACGACAACGATTGCATCATCAACGACAATACCGATGGCCAGAACCAATGCAAAAAGTGTCAGTACATTAATCGTGAACCCTAGTACAAGAAGGAAAAAGAAAGTTCCGACAATCGCTACGGGAACCGCAATAGCAGGAATAATGGTAGACCTGAAGTCCTGTAAGAAAATAAACACAACAATAAACACTAGAATAAATGCTTCTATCAACGTAGATTTTACCTGTCCGGTTGCTTCGTCCAATCTTTCTTTGGTACTGATCACTTTAGAGTATTTAATTCCGGGAGGAAAAGATTTGGAGAGCTGTTCAATGGATTTGTTGATTCCAATTTCAATTTCATTGGCATTAGATCCCGTAGTCTGCATGATAGCAACAGTCACGGCATTTTTACCATTTGAAAGATTATCCCCGCTGTAAGAAATTGATCCGAATTCTACTCTTGCTACGTCTTTAAGGCGGATCAGTTTGGTTCCGTCATTTTTAACAACGATGTTTTCAAATTGTTCAGGTTTGTTTTTCTTTCCTTTGTACCGGATAACATATTCAAGGGAAGCATTGGATTCCTCACCCAGTTTACCGGGAGCAGATTCCAGACTGTGATCAGCTACAGCATTGGAAATATCAGCAGGTTCCAGTCCGTAAGATGACATTTTCTGCGGATTCAGCCAGATTCTCATTGAATAATCTTTAGCTCCGAAAACCTGAGCCTGCCCTACACCCTTTACCCTTTTTACCTGTGGAATAAGATTGATGTTGGCATAATTCTGTAAAAAGGTTTCATCATACTTTTTATTATCGTCAGTATAAATGTTAAACAGCATGATCATACTGTTTTGCTGCTTGGAGGTGGTTAATCCCATTCTCACAACTTCCTGAGGTAAAATAGGGGTTGCCTGCTGCACTCTGTTCTGTACATTTACGGCAGCCTGATCGGGATTAACTCCTTGTTTGAATATAATTGAAATGGAAAAAGTTCCGTCATTACTGGCATTCGACTTAATATATTGCATATCTTCCACTCCATTGATCTGCTCTTCTAAAGGCGTTACTACGGAGCGGATAACGGTTTCACTATTTCCTCCCGGATAAGATCCGGAAACCATAATGGTAGGCGGCGAAATATCCGGAAACCGGGTTACCGCAAGTTTGCTGAGGCCTATGATTCCCAATATGACAATAATAAGGGAAATTACAGTGGCCAATACCGGTCGGTCTATGATCTTTTTTAGCATGTCTTAATTTCTTTGGATGAGTACATTGTGTTTTTAGAATCTATTTTGAAGGGATGATTTTAGGGAGTACTGATGCTCCTTCGTTAAGGACATCAATCCTGTTGATGGCTATTTTATCTCCCGGCTGCACTCCTGATGAAACGAAATAATCAGAGATGGTTCCTCCTGAGATTTCAATTGGAGTCATAACAACTTTGTTCTGAGCATTCAGTTTGTAAACAAAAAATCTGTCCTGAATATCCTTTACAGCTGTTTTAGGTAATTTAATGACATCATCCACATACTGATGAATCTTTACCCGCGCTGTACCTCCTGCACGAAGAAGTTGATCAGGATTTTGAAATATTGCTTTCAGCTGCATACTTCCTGTCATCCGGTCAAAATTTCCACTGGCATTTTCCAACTTTCCTTTATATGGATAGGTAGAACCATCCGGAAGGATCAGTTCAACGTTTCCGGTTTGATCTTCGGAGGCCATTCTGGCTTTGGTATAGCGAAGGAAATCGGCTTCGTTCATTGCAAAATAAACATTCACTGTATGGATATCGGAAAGTGTGGTAAGCGGAGTGGCATCAGAAGGGGTAATCAGATTTCCGGTTCTGTTGACGATCCTGCCAATATATCCCGATACAGGAGCTTTTATATACGCAAATCCGGCATTGATCTTTGAAGAGCCTAATGCAGATTTAGCCTGTGCGACCTGAGCTGTTGCTGCTGCATAGCTTGCCTGAGCTGTTTTCAGCTGCATATCGGAAACCACATTTCCTTCCACCAATGGTTTTAGTTTTTCTACTTCAAGTCTGGCACTCGCCTGGTTGGCCAATGCTATTTTTAATGCAGCATCACTATTATTTACCTGTTCATTATAGACTGAAGGATTGATCCTGAAAAGCGTCTGCCCTTTTTGTACATATTGCCCTTCTTTTACGTATACCGTTTCCAGATAGCCTGTGACCTGGGCTTTGATATCCACATTATCCTGTCCTTCGATACTTCCCGGATATCCGGAAGAAATATCAGCATTTCCTGATTTCAGCTGTATAAAATCGGTAGGAAGTGCAGACATTTGCTCACCTGTTTCCTGGCTTTTTCCGGAGTTGCAGGACTGGAGAAAAACAGCTGCTGTCAATAGCAGTACGAAATAACCTTTTTTACAATTCATAATATACGATTTACTATTTGTTGACTACAAAATAATCGCAAAAAAAGGGCATTGATAGGGAGAATTTCAGTGAAACGTAATTATTCGGGGATGAAGCGTTTAATAGCTGAAATGAAAAGAAAAGGGTATAAAACGAGATTTTTCCTATTACTGAAATGATAAAGAGTATTACCCCGAACAAATGTTTGGGATGAAGAATTTTAAATTGTATGATAAAAAAAAGATTTCCACTATCGTAGAAATCATATAGGTGATCTAATAATCCATCCAGGACTTCAGTGCCGAAGCTTTTTCCCTGCTTACAATGACTTCAATATCCGGATGCCTGACCAGGTCGAGTTTTAGCTTTCCGTTGAAGTAATTGGAAATATGCTGTACGGAATCTATGTTGATGATAAACTGCCTGTTGGCTCTGAAAAACATTTTAGGATCCAGCTGTTTTTCCAGTTCCTCTAAGGTCTGGGGAACAATTTCTGTGTTTCCGTTTTTTACAACAGCCCTGCTGATGCCCAGTTCAGTAAAAAAATAGAGGATATCCTCCGAGAGCAGGGTTTTATAACCGTCTCTGTGGGCTAAAAGGAAACGCTTCCTGTAATCTTTGGGCTGGATGTAGTTCAGCAGTCCCTCTATAGCAGTTCCTACATATGGAATGGTTTCCATAAAGGTTTCATAATTCTTTAATGCGGTTTCGAGCTCCTCTTCCTCAACAGGTTTTAAAAGATAATCGATGCTGTTGTATTTAAATGCTTTTACTGCATATTCATCATAAGCGGTGGTGAAGATCACAGGACATTTAATTTCTGTCTGATTGAAAATTTCAAAACTTAAGCCGTCTGCCAGCTGGATATCCATCATAATGATATCAGGAGCCGGATTTTCTTCCAACCATTGTACTGCTGATGCTACGGAATCTTCAACAGATACAATTTCAGCGTGGGGCCGCAATTTCAGCAATAACCTTTTTAGGCGGTCCGCATTAGGCTTTTCATCTTCTACGATTAAGATCTTATTGAGCTTCATAATAATGGTATTTTGGCAAGGAAATCTTTTTCTGTTTGAAGGATCAACGGCTTTTTATCTCCAAGCAATTCAAACCGGTTCATGATGTTTTTAATACCCACTTTGGAAGATTCGGCTTTATTGATGAGAGGGATCAAAGTGTTGCAGACAACAAGATTTTTGCTGGTTAATGTATAAATTTTTATTTGTAGAGGATTGGATCTGAGTGTTTGATTGTGTTTGATGGCATTTTCTACCAAAAACTGCAGAGTTAAAGGAGGGATCATCATATTCCTTAATTCCGGATTAATAGAGATCTCGAAATTGACTCCGTCACCGATTCTTTTTTTTATCAGGAAAATGTAAGAGTCTAAAAATTTCAATTCTTCGTCTAAAGAGATCACATCTTTTTTTGAATTAATAACAAGATAGCGGTAAACTTTAGAGAAATTTTCAGCGTACTCATAACCTAATTGCTGGTTTTCCAGAATAAGTTCCGATAAAACGCTTAGGTTATTAAAAATAAAATGAGGGTCTATCTGTAGTTTCAGAGCCTGTAGCTCTGCAGCCATTGCAGCCTGTTTGTGTTTAGAAGCCCTTAGCTTGTGCTGGGTTACTTCTATGGCAGATTTTTTCCAATTTTCCAGTAAATAATCTCCTGTATTTACGGCACTGATGAGCAGGGAAATAATGATATTGGTAGCTACCCATTGTCCCAACAAGGTCATTTCTTTACGATAATCCATTTTGGCTATGTCGGGAGTATTGGAAAAAATATTAATGATAATGGCCACAAAAAGAATGCTTACGGCAATTTGCAGAATGCCTTGTATGCATAAGCGTTTTATTCCCCGGTTACTCCATGGAAGCAACTTATTAAGCTGGCTGTCGATCAATATGCTTACCTCCGAAATAATAACTGAAAAAAGAAGCACCCACAGAAAATCACTGATCAGAAAATCCAACGGATCTTTAACATAGTCTTCCCATACCGGATCAAAAGGATCCATGAGATAGGAAAATAAATAAAATGAAATGATTGCCACAGCCCATATGACCAGGCGTTTTTTGGTGGCAGATAATAATTTTTTTTTCCTTATTTGGGTTTTTCTCATCATAGAGCAAGTAGGTTTTGGAACCATTAATTCTGTAAATATAAATATTGATTTTCTAAATGCGCATCTGTTTTTTGAGTCAAGCAGGAAAAATTTAAGATGAAATGTAAAATAAATGGTTTAAAACGAATGCCTCATATTACCATATATATCATATGAAAGAAAGTGTTGCTTTTATTAAAATATCAGGCAATATGATTACATTTACACGCTCTAACAGCCCAATGTTTCAGTGATGGCAAAATCGAACATTTTACTCCATACAAACGAACTCAACAGCACCGGTATAGAAATTTGTCCTATGGGTGAACTTGAAGAATCTGTACAGGCAGCTCACCGCGATGAACATTTTATGTTTGTTATTCAGCAGGAAGGATATTCTTCATTAGAACTGGATTTCCGTAAGGTTGAACTTCATGGAGCTGCAGTGTTATATGTTGCACCCGGACAGGTTCACCGGTATATAAAAAATGAGCATTCTAAAGGCTGGTTGGTGTTTATAGAAACGGCACTGATTCCTAAAACTTATCTTGAGATTTTCACTACTTACCTCAATTCTAACCAGGCTGCAGAAGTTGAAAAGAATGACAGTCTGTTTTCGTTTATTCCGGTTTTTGATGCTGTATTGGCTCATAATGAAGTTTCTTTTCAAAATAATCTTATCAATTCATTTACGGATAGCCTGGCAGGTCTTATGGTAAGAGCGTTGGTCAGAAACAAGCATTCTGAAAAAGTCATTGGCGGACAGAAATATAAGACAGTATTGCTTTTTAAACAAATGATTCAATCGCATTACAGGGAATTGAAACAGGTAAAGGAATACGCAGTGAAACTTCATATCACCCCTCTGTATCTGAATGAGGTGGTAAAAGAAATCACAGGTTTTGCAGCCAGTCATTGGATACAGCAGGAAATTATCCTGGAGTCTCAGCGTCTTTTGTACTATACTGACATGGATATTAAGGAAATTGCTTTTGACCTTGGATATGATGATTATACTTATTTTTCGCGCTTTTTTAAAAAGAATACCGGTTATACAGCATCTGAATTCCGGAAAAGAAAACCATTATTTGTCCAATTATAGCCATTGAATAGCTATCGCTAATTGTATGTTGCCGATCTACTTTTGTACTCGAAAAATAACTAAAAAAACGATGCAATATGGCAATCAAAAGTACAACTATGGTAACTCCTAAGATTGGAGATACTCATTATCACAACAACATACCTTTAAAAAAAGTTCTCGCTCCGATTGTAATTTCCGTATTTGCGGTATACCTTACAATTGGAATTACACTGGGTGCCTTACCGGCTCTGATTAAAAATGAACTGAAATTCGACTCCTTTATCGTGGGGGGTGTGATGGGGCTTCAGTTTTTAGCTACTTTATTAACAAGGGCTTATGCCGGTAAAATAACCGATACACTTGGGGCTAAAATCAGTAATCACAGAGGGATATTTATGGTTTTTGTAGCCGGGATCCTTTATATTGCAGGAAGTTCCTCTGTACATTTCCCAATTTTAGCATTAGGATTGCTGATTCTGTCAAGAATTATTCATGGTATTTCTGAAAGTATGATGGTAACGGGAGCGCTAACCTGGGGAATTGGACTTGTGGGAGCACACAATTCCGGCAAAGTAATGACCTGGAACGGAATTTCAATGTATGGAGGAATCGCTTTAGGAGCCCCGTTAAGTATATGGATGGGAAGCCAATTCGGTAGTGTTGTTCCTTTTACATTAATTCTGGTCCTTTCTGTAGTGAGCTGGTTATCAACAGCCCGGCTGCCAACCCTTGAAGCGGATCCTACTCATATAAGAACTCCTTTTTATAAAGTGATTGCAAAAGTCTCCGATCAGGGATTGGCACTGGCTTTCTCTTCCATAGGATTTGCATGCATAGCTTCCTTTATCGCTTTGCTTTTCGCTGAGAAAAACTGGGAGCATGCTTCTCTTGCTTTTGTTTGTTTTGGTGGATTTTACATTCTTACCAGAATATTATTTGCCTCCCTTCCCGACAAGTACGGTGGTTATAAAGTAGCCTTAGGGTCTTTTGCTATTGAGATCATAGGACAGCTATTGATAGGTTTTTCTCATTCGGGATGGATGGCAATCGTAGGCTGTGCACTTACGGGAATTGGTTTTTCCCTGGTATTTCCATCTTTGGGAGTACTCGCCATTAAAAAGGTAACTCCGCAAATGAGAGGAACAGCACTGGGAGCTTATTCCGCTTTTTTCGATCTTTCACTAGGCCTGGCTGGTCCGATAGCGGGGATTATTGCAGGCTGGCTGGGATATCAGTCTATTTATTTTTTTGGCGCGATCAGTGGGCTTCTGGCTATGCTGACTTTAATGGGCAGAAAAAGCGGACATCAATAATTTTCATTTTTCTCCATACTAAATAAAAAAGACTAACCATTCTTCGGTTAGTCTTTTTTATTTTTTCGATGAATAGTGCTACTTCTTCATCCAGGATTGATTGTCTTTTTTATCAGAACGTTTTTTCCCGTTATCAATATTATAGGCAAAACCAACTCCCAAAGTCTGTTTCAGCTGTGTTCTTCTGATCTGGTTGTGATCATATAAAAGATCCAGCGTTATGTTGGTTGAAATAAATTTGTTGATCTTCATATTTAAAATTCCGCTGTAAGACAGGACCAGTCTTTCAGGATGATCTAAATAATTGGAAAAGACAGACCCTGTATTTGTAAGGTTGATGTTTTCCATGATCTTTATTTTATAAATGGCTGTTCCCAGGAAACCGAACTGAAATAGTGAAGAATCTCCATCATTCTTTAAGCCGTAAGTTCCTGCATACTGAAGGTCTTTATCCAGTACAAAAGTTACCCTTGCATTTGCCGGACGTAATGTCATGGTGAAATTATCATTAGGTCTGTATGTAAAACCAGCACCTACATTAAGGTATCCCGGAGCCATAAAGTTGGATATCTTTTTCGCATCAGGATTATTTCCGTCCTCATAGCCCGGAGCAAATTGAGTTTGTAAACTTACACCACCGGATGCGTACCAATTTTTAGCGATCTCCCTCCCATAGTTACTTGAAAGATTAATTACATCCTGGGTCTTTCTTGTTCCTACGCCCTGGGTATTGTTTTGTCCGTATCCAAGGATAATAATATTTTCCCAAAGGTCCTTCCCTTTTTCATAAGTAAGGTTATAATTCACACCGGCAAGCCAACCCACGTTGTTTGCTCCACCACCTACCCAGTTCGAGAATGCCGCCTGGTTCAGCATTAATGTGTTTTGACCTTGAATGCTCCATGCTTTTGTCGTATCAACAGCCGGAGCCTCTGTTTTTGCTTCTTGTGCTGCAGCAAAAATTCCCAAAGAAAGAGAAAGGGTTAATAAAATTTTTTTCATAATTTATAAGATTTTGTTGCAAAAATAGAAATATAAATTTTGTTAAAAAATATTAAAAAAATCTAAAATCACTTAAAATTAAGATTTTTTATAATACAATTTTAAAAAGTTATAGAACAATATTTTACAGATCATTCACTTTTGTATGAAATATATCGTATTAAGCGGTATTTCTGATAGAAATCATTTTTTATGAATTAACGCAGTGCTTGTGACTCTTTATCTGCATGATAAATTATTAAACGGGGATTTAATTTCTTAATTTTGAACTACACAGAAATAATACCGATTGAATGAAAAAAGAAATCCTTTATCTGAAAATTGCCGGGATCATTGAGCAGCAGATTCTCAGTGGAACGTTAAGGCTTGGTGATAAATTGCCTTCTATACGGACCTTACAGAAAGTATATAATGTAAGCATCAATACCGTTCGGCAGGCATTTCTGGAGTTAGAAAGTAAATCGTTGATAGAACCACGACCTAAATCCGGCTACTATGTAAGTAAAGCTTCACAAAGGAAATTTTCTCTTCCTTCTGTTATTATCCTGGAATCCCTGCAAAAAGAGCAGTACCCGGAACATCTTTTCCTTAAGACATTTGCTTCTTCGGAAAATACGGACATTACCCATTTTTCCCTCGGGCTGCCGGAAAAAAGCCTGCTGCCCATCGCCCAGCTTAATAAGAGCGTGACTACAGTTATGCGAAGCCTGGCAAATGGCGGGGCAACGTACGAATCTGTTCAGGGAAATCTCAATTTTAGAAGAACGGTTGCCAGATGGGCATTTATGCTGGAGGGTAAAGTTACAGAAGATGATGTGATAGCAACGTCCGGAGCGATGAACGGAATGTTTACCTGCCTGATGGCGGTTACCAAACCCGGAGATAAGGTTGCTGTAGAAAGTCCCGCTTACTTTGGTATTCTTAAAATGATAAATGCCATGGGACTTGAAGCTGTAGAAATCCCTTCAGACCCTTCTACAGGTTTAGATCTCGAAGCATTGAAAAAGGTTTTGCCTGTCATAAGTGCATGCTGTTTTGTGGTTAACTTCAATAATCCTTTAGGTACACTCATGCCTGACGATCATAAAAAGGAGCTTGTAAAAATGCTTACGGAATGGGATATTCCATTAGTTGAAAATGATATTTTCAGGAATGTGTATTATGGAGCCGAGAGGCCGAAACCCTGTAAAGCATTTGATGAAGCCGGTATTGTGATGTTGGTGAATTCCATATCCAAAACACTGGCACCGGGTTACAGGCTCGGATGGATTATCCCGGGCAAGTATAAGGATAAAATTATCCAGCAGAAGCTGATACAAACGCTTTCTACCCCTGCTTTGTATCAGGAAGCCATATCCCATTTTTTAGAAAACGGAAGGTATGATCATCATCTTCGTACATTCCGGAAAATAGTACAAAATAATTGTCTGAAGCTTCAGCAGGGCATTGAGGATTATTTTCCTGATAATACTAAAGTTTCCCAGCCGGAAGGTGGATTTATGGTATGGCTGGAACTTGATAAAAAAATTGATACTGTCAAACTGTTTGATATGGCCATCAGGCGGAATATTACTTTTGCTCCGGGAAGAATGTTTACCCAATACAATCAGTATAACAACTGTATGAGGCTTAATTTTGCGATGGAATGGACAGATAAAGTTAACTCCGATCTTAAGACGCTTGGGGAAATTGCCAGTAATTGGTAATCTGTGCCCTAATAAAAAACAGCAACTGTATCTGTACCTGTCGTACGAATTGCTCTAAATTTGTACCAACAAAACCAAATGATTGAAAAAATTGATGAGGCTATAAGTAATAATTATAGCTTCGTCTTTTTTTATGTCCTTTTCTCTTAAAAAAATTAACTTCTTTTGTTTTTTCTGTTATTTTCCATTGATCAATCTGATATATCTAATTTCGGAGAAATAATTTAAACCTATTAGCCCTTTATTGATGGGGGTTAACTCATTTTTTTTTAAAGCAGTAGGTATAAATACTGACCAAAAAAAATGGTGTTTTCTACTCTAGTGTTTGTTTTATTATAGTTGCACCTTTGGTATGTTAAAACATAAAAAACAAACACCATGTCAAAATTCAAAATCAACATCGTTGCAGGTCCGCTTTGGAGCAACGATCAGGCTCAGAAATTAGGAGGTCGTATTGCTGCGGCACATTTAGGAAAATTTACCGGACAATGGTCTACCATTGTTGAGGGGGAAATGAGTGTAATTGAAGTTGAGTACGATACGGTTCCTACAGGAAGCACAGAATATACATTGGATGTTCTGGCAGGTCCTATCTGGAGCAATGAAGATGCAAAAGAAATATGCCCTTCCATTTGTGCCTCTTACGGTGGTACCTGGAACGGACAATGGACAACAGTCGTTGAAGGTAAAATGAGCGTTTGCGGCTGTGTATTCAAATTTTAGTCAATAAAAAGTTTCAAACCTCCGGGATTTTTCCCGGAGGTTTTTTTATGGATCTGAAATACTTGCTGTATGTTTAAATAGAAAAAACTCCTCTGAAAGAATTATACCTATATTTGAAAATATATTAATAGTATGTATGCATAATATTAATATGTTATTTAAAATTGAATTAAAATATTAATAAAATTATAATGTATTACATAATATATTTTATTATATTTGCACTTCGAAATAATTTTTTTTCATCATTTGTGTTTTTTAAGGCCTCCCTCGGGAGGCTTTTTTATGGAGTGGAAATTCCTGCTGATTGCTTTTTGAACGCCAGAGGTGAAAGTCCCGTTACCCTTTTGAAAAAGCTACTGAAATAAGCAACATCTTCATATCCTAATTCATAAGCAATTTCTTTGGCTGAGCTGTTGGTAAAAAGCAGTAATCTTTTAGCTTCCAGTATAATCCTTTGCTGAATGATTTCAGAGGGAGTTCCGTTATTATAGAGATTAAAAAGATTGGACAGGGTTTTGGGAGACTTATGAAGCTGATCTGCATAAAACTTTACGGAATGTTCCGACTTATAATTCTTTTCAACCAGTAAACTGAATTGCCGGATAATATCCAGTTTTTGTTCAGGAAATTGATCTGCAACAAATTGTTTTTTTGCCGACCGTGTAATCAGGATGATCAGGCGCTTCAACAGCATCCGGAGCATGTCCTCCTGGATATCATCTACATCCTGGAATTCTTCAATAAAAATACGCAGTAGCAATGTGAGTTTATCACGGACCTGATCCTCCACGGAAACAAACATACTTTGAGACAAACCATAAAAAAGAAATCCTACACACCCTACTTCGGAATCATGACTTTCAATGCAGTAGAAATCTTTATTAAACTGCCATACGATGATTTGTGAATTGTCGGGAAAATCAAATGACTGATTGACCATTAAGCAAAGTATGCTGCCTGATTTGAATAGATAGGATATTTTATCTATTGTAATAAAAATGTCCGGACCCTGGTTCCATGCCAATGTCAGAAATTTGTCTTTACGGTCTTTTCCGTAGAAAACCCTGTCAAATTTTTCTTCATGGACAAGAAGCCGGCAAGCTGCTTCCGTCTGTTTATTATAGAAATTATAGATCATCTTTTATCTCACTAATTTTTAATAAAAGTCTTATTTGAACAAATGTATCATTTGGAAAGGGAAAAAAGCATACATCTTCGGGAAATTGTTCTATTTTTTTGAGGTCAGGGATCACTGAACTTTGTCGTATTAATTTTAAACAACAATTACAAATGAAAAATTTTCAGATTCCTCAAAAAGAGCAGCTTTCAGAAGCAAATCAAAATATTTTTAACCAATTAGAAAAAGGGGTTGGCTTTGTTCCTAATCTGTATGCAACTTTTGCACATTCGGAAAATGGGCTTGCCACTTATCTTGCCTTGCAAAATGCCAAGTCATCCTTAAAAGCAAAAGAAAAAGAAGTAGTGAACCTTATTGTCAGCCAGTATAACAATTGCCTGTATTGTTTAAGTGCTCACACTGCTATTGCAAAGCTGAACGGATTTGATGATGATCAGATCCTTGAAATCAGAAAAGCAAAAATATCTTTTGATTCAAAACTCAATTCCTTAGGGCAACTGGTTTATGAGGCAGTAAGCAATAAGGGTGAGATTTCTGAGGAGACAAAAAATCAGTTTTTCAATGAAGGATATACCGAAGGCCATTTGGTAGATGTGATTATTGCGATCGGTGATAAAACAATAACCAATTACTTGTTTGCAGCTACAAAAATTCCCGTAGACTGGCCATTAGCTCCGGAACTGTAAATAATTACAAAAGGCAATCTCAAAAAGAGATTGCTTTTTTATTACCTGTTGCATACATCCCGATAAAAGATTCCAAAGCTTGGGATTTGGGAATGCTTTTCAGGTAGATGAGAGAAGTGGATATGGTATTGATCTCCTTACTGAGCTTAAAGGTTTTCAATTTCCTGCCACCGTAATACTTTTCAATCAGCTCAAGCGGAAGCAAGGTAATTCCCAGGCCTGCTTCAACGAAATTAATGATCCCTTCAATAGAATTCATGACCATGCTCTTGTATTGTATCACTCCCCTTGCATTGAGCAAAGTTTCAAGCCTTGCCCTGTAAACGCAACCCTGGTCAAAAACAACAATATTCAGATTGTCCTTTTTGAGAATTTGATTGACTGATCTTTCATCCAGAGAAGTCACAATAACCAGCTCATCCTGCTTGATGTGGATCTGCTCGAGTTGTGCGGAATGAATAGGTGCAGAAACAAACGCCGCATCCAGCTTATAATTCAGAACATCATCAATAAGCTTTGAGCGGGTGTCCGATTTAAATTCCAGCTGGACATGAGGATAAGCATTCATAAAACCCGAAAGGATTTCGGGGGCTTTAAATACCAGTGTTGTCTCTATACATCCTATGCACAGGTTCCCTCCTATCTGATCAGAATTTTTAATTTCCTTTTTGGCTTCTTCTATTGTGTGTGAAATCTTACGGGCATATTGAATAAATGCATGTCCGGCCGTGGTTAAAGAAACTTTTCTGGAAGTACGCGTAAAAAGCTGAGCTTCCAGTTCTTCTTCGAGCGTTTTTATCCTTGCGGTAACATTGGATTGTACGGTACACATAACTTCCGCAGCTTTTGTAAAACTGCCGGAAGCAGCTACTGCTTCAAATATTTTTAAATCATTTAAATTCATGTATCATTTTTTATGATTATTCATATCATAATTAATCGTTTTATGTAATCAAATGTATGGCGTAATTTTGAAATAACAAAAAAATAAAAACAATTATGAACCCAACCATTTATTACAACAATACAGACGTTGATGGTCTGAATATTTTTTACCGTGAATCCGGGCCTGAAGATGCTCCTGTTCTTTTGCTTCTTCATGGATTTCCTACGTCTTCACACATGTTCCGCAACCTGATTCCTAAGCTGAATGATCAATATCATATCATTGCACCGGATCTACCGGGTTTCGGGTTTAGTGATGCTCCGGATTCTGACCACTTCAGCTATACGTTTGATAATCTTGCCAGGATAATGCAGGGATTTATTGATAGATTGGAATTAAAAAGATTTGCCCTTTATATTTTTGATTATGGTGCTCCTACCGGTCTTAGGTTAGCTTTAGCCAATCCCGAAAAAATAACGGGAATTATTTCTCAGAATGGGAATGCATATGAAGAAGGTCTTAGTGACAGCTGGAGTTCGATAAGAAAATACTGGGAAGATCCTACTCCGGAAAACCGTAAGCTCTTAAGTGATTTTACTTCTGAAAAGATGACCAAATTCCAGTACCAGGAAGGTGTTAAGGATCTTTCGCTTATCGCCCCTGAATCTTATGCTCTGGATCAGCATTTTCTGGACCGCCCGGGAATGAATGATATTCAGATTGACCTGATGCTGGATTACCGGACTAATGTGGCACTATATCCTGAATTTCAGGCATATTTCAGAAAATACCAGCCCCGGTTCCTGGCTGCATGGGGAAAATATGATCCTTTCTTTTTGCCTCCGGGAGCGGAAGCTTACAAAAAAGATATTCCTGATGCTATTGTAAAATTTTATGAAACCGGACATTTCGCACTGGAAACCCATACAGAAGAAATAAGTAATGACATCAGGGAGTTTTTAAAAGGCCTGCCTTCGTAAGCCTGGAATATTGTATTCATAAAAAAATGTCCGGTCATTCATCTGGCCAGACATTTTTTAATGGAAATTAAAAATACTTTAGTTATATATTCATATTTTCGATAACCATAGCGGAAGCTCCGCCGCCGCCATTACAAATGGCAGCTACACCATATTTTCCCTTTTCCTGTTGAAGGACATTGACAAGCGTCACAAGAATTCTGGCCCCGGAAGCTCCTATAGGATGTCCGATGGCTACTGCGCCGCCATATACATTCACTTTTTCAGGATCAAAACCTAAGATCTTCTGATTGGAAAGTACAACTGAGGCATAAGCTTCATTGATCTCAAAATAATCTACTGCTGAAAGGTCAAGGTTGGCACTTAAAAGAGCTTTTGGAATAGCAAGAGCCGGAGATGTTGTGAACCATTCCGGTGCCTGGGCGGCATCTGCGTAACCGATAATTTTGGCAAGCGGTTTCAGCTGATATTTTTCTACAGCTTCTGCCGAAGCGAGAATCAAAGCTGCGGCACCGTCATTCAGATTACTGGAGTTGGCCGCGGTAAGCAATCCGTCCCGTTCAAAAACAGGCTTCAGCTGAGCCATTTTTTCAGGAATAAGCTTAAAAATATCTTCATCTTTATCGATGGTAATGGTTTCTTTTCCTTTGGTGAATTCTACAGGAACAATTTCATTTTTAAATTTCCCCTGTGCAGTTGCGTTTTGTGATTTCTGATAAGAAGACAATGCATAATCATCCAGTTCCTGCCGGGTATGTCCATATTTTTTAATTCCCAGCTCTGCCGCACTTCCCATATGGAAATTATGATAAACGTCCCATAAACCGTCTTTAGTCATCCCATCAGTAAGGGTAAGGTCTCCTAATTTTTTTCCGTTTCTTATGAAGGCATAATGTGGTGTATTGCTCATACTTTCCATTCCGCCTGTTACGATGAGATGTTCAAGGCCTGTCTGGATTTGCTGTGCTCCCAATGAAGTTGCCTTCATTCCTGAAGCACATACCTTATTGATGGTCGTGGCATCTTTATCATACGGGATATCAGCAAAAATAGCAGCTTGTCTTGCCGGAGCCTGTCCTACTCCTGCACTCAGTACATTTCCCATATAAACACTGTCCAGTAATTCCGGTTCCAGAGAAATGTTTTTATAAGCTTCCCGAATGGCCAGAGCGCCCAGCTGTGTGGCTGTAAAAGTGGACAGATTCCCAAGTAATCCTCCGACGGGAGTACGTTTTGCTGATACAATGAATACTTCTTTCATGATATTGATTTTATTATATTTTATATGATTCTGTTTTAATGGTCTGCTGATACGATTACTATTTTTTTATTTTTATTCCTCTTCAGGAAAAATAATAATAAAGGTAAGACAAATATAAATGCCAGACCAATAACCATATAGGCATCGATATAGCTTAAAAAAAATGATTGTTTCACCACAATTTTTTCCACCAGACCTATTGCTTTTTGCTGTGCTTCAGGAAGACCGAATCCCTTGCTCTGAAAAAGTGAAGTATAGGTTTGAAGACGATCCATTACCGAACGGTTATCCGGAGTAAGGTTGGAGATAAGGTCGGTACGGTGAAGGGCAACCCTTCTTGCGATATATGTATTGATAATGGATATTCCAAATGAACCACCCAACTGGCGCATCATGTTGTTAATAGCGGTTCCCTGGGGCATATCTTCAGCTTTTAAAGAAGAAACGGCAAGTGATGCAAGCGGAACGGTAAGTAAAGCCATTCCCAGTGCTCTGAATATAAGATTAATGGAAATTGTAGCAAAAGAAACATCCAGGTTTACCTGTGCCATAGACCAGTTAAAATAAATAAAACAACAAAAACCAAGAAATACTACCAATGCAGGAGGAACTCCTTTTTGCAAAACTTTCCCGGTAATGATCAGCGCAAATACGGCAATAATGGAACCCGGAAGCAGTAAAAGACCAGCCTGAGCCGGGTTGAATCCTAAAAAGCGTTGTGCCAGTACAGGAGTGAGGTAAATGGAAGTAAACATGCCAATCCCGGTTATAAAGGTAAGTATGGCAGAGATACTGAGTGAAGGGTGCTTAAGAACCGATAGCTTTACCACGGGATGTGGTATAGTGAGCTCCCTGTGAACGAAAAGAACGAGTGAAAGGACAGCTGCTACAGTGAGGAAAATAATATAACGGGCAGCAAACCAGTCTTCCGTTTCCCCACGCTCCAAAACCGTTTGTAAAGAGCCGATACCAATAATTAAGAGAATAATTCCTGGCCAGTCGATCTTTTTAACCTTTTGCCGGGTCGGAGATTCGGGTAATAATTTTAAACATAGAATAGCGGCCAGTATTCCTAAAGGAATGTTGATGTAAAAGATCCATCGCCATGAAAAGTTATCCGTAATAAATCCACCGAGTGTAGGCCCGATCGTGGGTCCTATAAAAACCCCGATCCCAAATAAAGCGCTGGCAATATTCTGTTTTTCTTTTGGAAAACACTCGTATACAACCATGGCAGATACAGATAATAATGCTCCACCTCCAATTCCCTGCAGAAACCGGAACATGACGAGTTCCCAGAGGTTTGTGGAGTTGCCGCACATAAAAGAACAAAAGGTAAACAGGATAATAGAGCCGATGTAATAATTCCGCCGGCCAAGGTTATTGACCAGAAAGCTGGTCATCGGAATAATAATAACGTTGGCAATTCCATAAGCTGTAACCACCCAGGAAATGTCTTCTAATGTTGCCCCCAGGTTTCCGCTCATATAATTGAGGGCAACATTTACTATGGAAGTGTCTATAAGCTCCATAATGGCTGCGGAGATTACCGTGATAATAAGAATGATTCTTTTCATAGCATTTTACTATTTAATATACCGATCGGTATATTTTGAATTAAAAAATTTTATGATTCAAACAAAAGGAATAAACCGTCTTTAATTCAGTAGTTCCATTTTTAAATGGCAAAGATATAAAATAAATATACCAATCGGTATATTTATTTTCGGAATCATAAAAAGCCGTTCAAACGGTTGAACGGCTTTGTGCTAAAATGATTATTCTGCTTTATTTTTAAGGATCATCAGGAGATTGTAAGTTCCTTTTTGTACCAGTCTTTTATTTTTTAACGATTCAGATTTGAGAATTTCCGTAAATCCATTATCTGAAATTCCTGTGATTACGGGGATCATTTTATACCGGTGATTTCCAAGGTCTTCAAAGATATAGTTCTTATTTTCAAATGATACTATAGATTCGCCGGGTAAGCCGGTCGTATTTCTACCACTAATGCTTACTTCTGCATTGATGTACATTCCGAGCACAAACTCTGTGCTGGATGCGGACAATTTGGCTATAGCTACCGAGGATCCTCCATTTTCGATATTGGGAACAAGGCTTATAATTTTGGCAGGATATTTCTGGTCCGGGTTCTGATTATTATACACCAGGATCTCCTGCCCGGTTTTTATATCATTTACGTCATTTTCAAATACTTTTAATTCCAATAACAGACCAGCAGGGTCAATCAGTTCAAATAAGGTATCGGAAGGATTGATATACTGACCATTATTAACCCATATTTTACTTACAAAACCGCTAAAAGGGGCATGAATGCTTATTCTGCTTTTAATATTTCCGGAATTTAGTCCTTTCGCATTGATGCCTATGATCCTGAGTTTTTCTTCCAGTCCCTTCAATGTAGCGTTCAGTGTGGAATAATCCGCCTGGGCGGTCTGTAATGTTTTGTCACTACTGGCTTTGCTGGTGTTGAGGTCTTTTTGCCTGTTGAAGTTCAATCTTGCTGATTCAAGCTGGGCCTTTGTAACGAGATAATCCTGCTGAAGCTGTATGAACTGAGGATCTTCTACTACAGCCAGTACCTGTCCTTTTCTGAAATGACTCCCGTTAATAACATTGATCGATTTTATATGTCCTCCCATAATACTGGAAAGAGAACTGATATGAGACGGAGCTATGTCTGCTTTTCCGTTCAGCCGTACCGTTTTTTCCATGATCCTGTTTTGAATACCTGTCAAGGTAAGCCCTGTAATTTTGATCTGCTGATCACTTAACTGAACGATATTCTGGTTTTTTGATGCCAGTTTTTTATTTTCATAGACTGTGGTTTCCTCTTTCTTTCCCGAACATGAGGTTAAAAATAAGGCCGCAACAATGATGTATAATGATGATTTTCTGAAATACATGATATTATTATTTTGAAATTAAGAAATTAAGCTCGGCCCCCGTTTGATTGAGTCGATCTAAATTTTCGATATAATCAACCTTTATTTTAACAGCCTGATTGGTTAAAATAACCCAATTGAGGAAATCGATCTCTCCTGCTTCCATTTGTTTTTGGGCTGCTTTAAGAATTGTTTCAGCTTTGGGCAGTTGCTTCTGTTCGTAATTTTGTATGATCGCAAGCTGGTTAGCATAGGTATTGGCCAGCTGTTCATACCTGTTTTTCAGTTCGGTTTCTTTTCTTTGGTATTGATTTTCTGCAATGGCCACTTTTGCTTTTGTTGCTTTTGCCAGTGCTCGCTGTCCTTTTGTAAATAGAGGGATCCCAACACCGACCTGAACGGAATTGAAACGGTTGTTATTGATATTCTTCATGCTCTGATTAGTGTATCCTACAAGAAGATCCGGAAGGAGTTTGCTTTGTTCTAAACGGGCTTCTGCTTCATTCACCTTGATTTGCTGATTCAGATACTGGAGCTGCGGATGATTTCTTAAGACATCCCCCGGAATTTGAAAGTCAACATTCAGGACGGGTTGATCAGTAAGCGGCAGGTATCTTTTTTCCGACTGAAGCAATACCTGAAGCTGGAGCTGTGCAATATTGAGGTCGTTTTCAAGAATATTCAGCTGCACTGCGGCCTGTTCCCTTTGAATTTCGGCCGTTGACTCCTCGAGAATATTGGCTTCTCCTTTTTTCAAACGTAAACTTGCTTTGTCGGCAAAGCCATTGTACAGCTCACTGATGTAATCCAGCACTTTTTTCTTTTCCTTTAGAATAATAATTCTGTAAAAAACTTCTGAAACTTCTTTAGTCAGTTGGGCTTGGATGAGCTGCTGATTCATAAGACCTGAAGCCCATTCCGCATCCAGCAATTGTTTTCTTCTGGAATAAACAGTCGGAAAACTAATGCGTTGAGATACGGAAAACGAATTATCGGTTTCGATTCCCTGTATCTGGCCGATACCTGCTGTCACTTCCAGTTGAGGAATGTCGAGATAGCTTGATTTCAGTTTTTCCTGATAGGCTGAAATGAGTCTGGAATTCTTATAGTTTCCGTTTTGCCGGAAGGCAGCTTCCAATGCCTGATCCAGTGTAATGTTTTCCTGTGCCTGAATACTTCCGAAAGAAATGAATAACAGGAGTATGGTTAGTTTTTTAAAGTTTCTTTTTTTTGAGAATTTCATTTTATTTTTATTGATTCGTTCAAATAAGACATACAAAATAGGCAGGACAAATAAGGTTAAGAGCGTAGCAAGCATTAAGCCTCCTATAACCACGGTAGCCAGAGGTCTCTGTACTTCTGCCCCTGCACCACTGCTTAACGCCATAGGAAGAAAGCCCAGCGAAGCGACAAAAGCAGTCATCAGTACGGGACGAAGCCGGATTCTTGTGCCCATTAAAACAATTCTGCTGAGATTGGTTATTCCATTATTTTTTAATCGGTTGAATTCTGATATCAAAACAATTCCATTAAGTACCGCAACACCAAATAATGCAATAAATCCTACTCCTGCACTGATGCTGAAAGGCATTCCCCTGAGGGCCAGAAAATAAACTCCACCAATGGCTGATAGCGGAATTGCGGTGTAGATCAGCAAACTGTGTTTTACGGAACCAAATGCGAAGAAAAGAAGCAAAAAGATCATTACCAATGAAATAGGAACAGCGACACCTAATCTTGCTTTAGCTTCATTTAAGTTTTCAAAGGCTCCACCATAAGAGATGGTATAACCTGAAGAGAGTTTCAATTCTTTATCGGTCTTTTGCTGAAGTTCCTCCACGATACTTTGAACATCTCTTCCACGGACATTAAATCCGACAACAATTCTTCTTTTGGTATCTTCCCTCTGGATTTGGTTGGGACTGCTTTTCAATTCTATGCTGGCCAGCTGGTGTAAAGGAATCTGCTCACCAGAAGCAGTCGGAACCAGAAGATTTTGAATACTTGTTATATCTTTTTTATGTTCACTGTCCATTCTTACCACGACATCAAATTTTCTTTCACCTTCATACAAGGCTCCAGCAGTTTGTCCGGCAAAAGCCATATTGATCACCCTATTGATTTCCATTACGGAAATATGGTAACGCGAGAGCTCGGCACGGTTATAACCGATAACTACCTGTGGCGCTCCGACAACAGGCTCCAGATAAAGATCCTGTGCACCTTTTACTGTATTGATAATCCCACCCAGCTTTTTGGCATATACAGCAAGGCTGTCCAGATCTTCTCCATAAATTTTACACACCACATCCTGTCTTGCTCCGGTCATTAATTCATTAAAGCGCATTTGTACCGGGAACTGAAAACCTGTTTTGAGCCCGGGAATAACCTGCAATGCTTTGCTCATCTTTTCGGATAATTCCGGGAATGATCGTGCAGACGACCATTCTTTTTTAGGCTTCAGAACAATGATCATATCACCCGCATCCATTGGCATCGGCTCTGTGGGAATTTCGGCACTTCCTATTTTAGTGACTACCTTTTGCACCTCTGGAAACTGTTTTAAAAGAATGTGCGCCGCCTGGGTGGTTGCTTTTTTCGTTTCATTAATATTACTTCCCTGCAGGATACGCATTTCTACAGCAAAATCACCTTCCTCCAATGATGGAATAAACTCTCCTCCCATCCGGGAAAGGGTGAAAACAGCTCCTGCGAAAAGGAGAAGCACTGTGATAATAATGGTTTTTCTGTACTTCAATGCTTTTATCAGAAGCTTTTGATGCCCGGTTTCTACCCTGGTCATCACCTTGTCTGAAATATTGTCTTTGGTCTTTTTCTTTCTGCTAAGAACCAGGGAACTCATCATTGGAATATAAGTAAGGGAAAGCAGGAAGGCCCCGATCAATGCAAACGCGACAGTCTGAGCCATGGGTTTGAACATTTTACCTTCAATCCCTTGTAATGTGAAAATAGGAAGGTATACGATCAGAATAATAATCTGCCCGAAAACCGCACTATTTACCATCTTGGTAGCGGAATCTGAAACCTGTGTATCCATTTCTTTTTTGCTGAGGATATGATCTTTCCCGAAATGTTTTTTATGGGCAAGCTGATGCAACACAGCTTCTACGATAATAACAGCCCCATCAACGATAAGTCCGAAATCAAGAGCACCGAGGCTCATGAGGTTTCCTCCGACTCCAAAAAGGTTCATCATGATTATGGCAAAAAGCATTGCCAGTGGAATTACAGAAGCGACAAGCAGACCGGCACGGAAGTTTCCTAAAAAGAGAACAAGAATGAAAACAACAATCAGGGCTCCTTCCATCAGATTGGTTTTTACGGTACTGATAGTATTGTTAACCATTTTCGCACGATCCAGGAAAGGCTCAATAACAACACCTTCCGGTAAGGTTTCCTGAATTTTTTCCAGACGCTGTTTAATATTACCAATTACTTCATTGGCATTTTCTCCTTTAAGCATTAGTACAATAGCTCCCGAGACCTCTCCTGTGTCATTATAGGTCATCGCTCCATACCGTGTGGCATATCCTGTTTTTACTTCCGCCACATCCCTGATAAGAACAGGAATCCCCTCTCCTGTTGCTGATACTTCAATATTACCTATATCTTCAGTACTTCCCAGAAGCCCCTCTGTCCTAATGAATAATACAGTCTCCTTCTTTTCAATATAAGCCCCGCCGGTATTTTGATTATTCCGCTCCAGGGCATCAAAAACGTCATTGATGGTAATATCAAATGCTTGTAATTTATTGGGATTGATAGCAATCTCATATTGTTTCAGTTTTCCTCCAAAGCTGCTGACATCCGCAACTCCTTTTGTTCCCAGAAGCTGGCGGCGGATGATCCAGTCCTGGATGGTTCTCAGTTCGGTCTCATCGTAGATGTTCTCGTAGCCTTTTTTTGCCCGCACCACATATTGGAATATTTCACCTAATCCACTGGAGATAGGTCCCAATTCCGGTTTTCCGATTCCTTCCGGTATATTATCCTGGACTATCTGCAGACGTTCCTGAACCTGTTGTCTTGCCCAATATACATCGGTATTATCATTAAATACCACCGTAACAAGGGATAAGCCGAACCGTGAAAAACTTCGGAGCTCTGTTATGCCATTGATGTTACTGGTAGCCTGTTCAATGGGAAAGGTCACCAGACGTTCGATATCAGCTGCTCCATATGAGGGTGCGACAGTGATAATCTGTACCTGATTATTGGTAATATCAGGCTGGGCATCAATTGGAAGCTTTGTTGTTTCATAGATTCCAAGAAGAATCAGCCCCATTGTAAAAAGGGCAATAATGAGTTTATTCTTTACAGAAAACTCAATAATTTTATTTAACATGAAAAAATTAATTAATTGATAGATAACAAGATTAAGCTGCTCTAAAAAGTATTTTAAAGCATAGTTATTGTGCAGAGATTAATTAAGAATGGCGTGGAGGCTGGAAAATGCTGGAAAGATAGAGTCCGGAAAAATCTTTTTCCTGATAAAAAGTGTTTTTTTGCTGAACCGGAAATTCTTTTATTTTTTCAATATGAAATAGGGTTTCCGGAAGTTGTGCATATACCATAAGCACAACAGGAGGATTGATGAAGGGCAGTTTCTGATCGGTATCCCAATCCTGGTCTTTTTTATGATTATCATAATGTTCTACCAGAAATTCTACACAATTGCCGTCATATTCCATCAGATGTTCTATAAAGACCGGAGCCTTCAATACTTCCGCCATATTTGTTGTCGCAAATACGTAAGTCATAGAACAAAATATAGAAATCCACTTCAGCATAGGTGACAAAGATAAGGTTTTTTGGTCTTTTTTACGTGAATTAATTGTTAAAAAATACTTTATTCATGCATGTTTTACTCTTTTTACTAAAGTTTGATTAATACGATAACAATCAAAGTTAGGGTTTTATAACCCCATGTTTTTTGAGATGATAATTTTTGATTTTCAATATTTTACATTTTTTTGCTGCTGTACCTGGATCATCCGTTTTTGGTATTTAGGTATTATTGCAATTGTTTTCTTTACCCTACTAAAATTAGACTGAAGTTCTTCTTAATGGATAAGATAAAGTTAAGGGCTGTTTTGGGGAAATGTTTTACATTGTATATTTGTAATTCAATTAAAAAATTGATGACCCATCCTAAAGAGATATTACAGCAACATCTGTCACAATTTGTTTCTCTTAATGAAGAGCAACTGGATTATGTATTTTCGCATTTTACCCTGATCAGTCTGAAAAAAGGACAGATGCTTTTGTCGGAAGGAAATCATGTAGATCACGAATATTTTGTCCTTGAGGGTTGCCTTAAGGCGTTTTATCTAAATGATGCCATGAAGATGTTTATTTTACAATTTGCAATGCCAAATTGGTGGGTTTCCGATTATAATGCACTGTACAGTCATCAGAAGGCAACCATAAATATTGATTGCATTACCCATGCAACCGTATTGGCCATATCCAATAAAAACAGAGAAAAGATATGCAGCGAAATTCATGAAATGGAGCATTTTTTCAGGTGGAGAACCAATAAAGGCTATGTTGCAGTACAGAAACGCCTTCTTTCACTAATGAATAACGATGCTAAATTCAGATACGAAGAACTTTTATCAATGTATCCTCAATTGTATAATCTTGTCCCTAAACATCTTATAGCTGCTTATCTCGGTGTTTCCAGAGAAACCTTAAGCCGTTTGTATCAATCCTGATCTCTTAATTTACTCATTGCTTTTCAGTAAAATTAAATTGTGACCCAGGTCACGTAACTTTTTAACGTCCCCTTCTGAACTTTGTGTCAACATTTAAACATAGAAAAAATGAATACACAAAATTTTAAAGTAGACCATGAAAAAAGTACAATAGAATGGACCGGAAGAAAAATAACTGGTGCTCATAATGGGACCATCGGAATCAAAGAGGGGTCATTTACTTTTAAAGACAACCAACTATCTTCAGGAACATTTATTATAGATACCCGTTCTATAAAAATTCTTGATATCGAAGATGCTGAGACCAACGCTCAGTTTGCGGGTCATTTAGCTTCCGATGATTTCTTTAATTCGGATCAGTTTCCGGAATCTACCTTTGAAATCAGGCATATAGAGCCTGGTGATGATCATCTGTATTATGTAAACGGAGATCTTACGATTAAGGGAATCACCCATCCTATTGATACTGTATTAAAAATCGAGAACACTCCAAACTCAGCAACTATTCAAAGTAAAATTGTTCTTGACCGTACTAAGTATAATATGAAATTCAGATCAGGTAATTTCTTTACGGATTTAGGGGATACCTTGATATACAACAATTTTGACCTCACCATTAATCTGGTTGCTGAATCAGTTGAAAATAATTAATAACCTTAAAAATTTACAATCATGCCTTATATAAAAATAGAAGTTCTGCGTGACGGAGTTACAAGAGAACAAAAACAACTTTTGATAAAAGGAGTAACAGAACTGGTAACTTCAGTTTTGAATAAAGATCCGCATCTTACCCATGTAGTGATTGATGAAATAGAAGATGATAACTGGGGATATGCCGGAGAGCAGGTATCTGCGTTGAAAGAACAGGGATTTTCCACCGATAAAAAATAGAAAAATGGAAAAACAAACGGTCATCATAACAGGTGCATCCTCAGGAATCGGATTGGAGATCGCCAGGTATTTTCTGGAAAAAGGAAGTAATGTAGTTATTAATTCAAGAACAGAATCTAAATTGCAGGAGGTTTTTAATGAATTGGGAGGTGGAGATCATTTGGCAATGATTGCAGGGGATGTTGCCGACAAAGCTATTGGTGAATTACTTGTAAAAACAGCGATTGAGCGATTTGGTTCAGCAGATGTTCTTGTCAATAATGCAGGAATTTATGAAAACAAACCATTTCTTGAAGTAACAGAAGATCATCTGGACAGGTTTTTAAGAACAAACCTTAAAGGGACCTTTTTTACGACACAGTCGGTTATTCCTCAGATGCAGAAGCAGAGAAATGGAGTTATTATTAATATAGGTTCTCCATTGGTATATCACGCTATGGCAGGATCTCCTTCTACGGCTCCGATATCGAGTAAGGGTGCGATCCATGCTTTAACACATCAGCTTGCCGCCGAGTTTGGAAAAGATAATATCAGAGTAAATACCGTTGCCGCCGGGCTGATCAGAACCCCTATGCACGATGAAAATATCGATCAGGCAGCAGGAATTCATTTACTGAACCGTATCGGTGAACCTGAAGAAGTTGCACAAATGGTTTACAGCATTGCATGCAACAAACTGATCACGGGAGCGATAATCAATGTGGATGGCGGCATGGGAGCCGGACATTACCTATAATGAAAATTGTATTATTAATAGCATGGTTGCTGGGTATTCCACTAAGCAGCCATGCTCAAAAAATCAACACTATGAAAAATAGTACAGAAGAAACCGCTATAAGAACCGCACTTGAGCAATATTACTTCAAAGGCATTTTTGAAGGGAATACAACACTTTTGAAGGAAGTCTTCTTCAAAGACGCCCTTCTATTCGGAGATATAAAAGGAGTAGCGTATTATAAAACAGCGGAACAATACATCGAAGGTGTAGGCAATCGGGTCAGCCCGGAAAAGGTAGGAGCACCGTTTCATCCGGAGATTATTTCCATCGACGTGATCAATTCTATTGCTTCAGTAAAGCTCAATGTGAAGATGTACGATTATAATTACTATAATTTTATTACTTTCCATAAAATAAACGGGAAATGGCTGATCGTAAACAAAACCCTTACGGATGTTGAATAATTGGTAACCCAATCAAATCACTTATTATGTGGAATAAAAACAGAATTACAGATTTACTTGGAATTGAATACCCTATCTGGCAGGGACCTTTCGGAGGAGGCTTATCTACAGTAGAACTCACTTCACGTGTAAGCAATAAGGGTGGATTAGGTGGTTTTGGAGCATATACCCTTAGTCCGCAGGAAATTTATGAGGTCGATCAGAAAATAAGATCTCAAACGTCCCAGCCCTATAATCTTAATCTTTGGGTTTCCGATACAGATTTTGTAAGTGCGGAAGACAATGAAAAAAGCTATAAAGAAACTGTGGAGGCTTTTAGACCTTATTTTGACCGACTGCAAATAGATGTTCCCGCTCTTCCACCCTCTTTTGAATCCAGGTTTCAGAATCAGCTGCAGACGGTTTTGGATATTAAACCAAAGGTTTTCAGCTTTATGTTTGGGTTGCTGGATCCAACTGTTGTCGAGGAATGCCATAAAAGAGGAATTCTTTTGGCGGGAAACGCAACGACATTGGACGAAGCGATAGCTCTGGAGAATATTGGAGTAGATATTATTGTTGCTTCAGGGTTTGAAAGCGGCGGTCACAGACCTTCATTTTTGGATAAGGCTGAATATTCAACTACGGGCACATTCGTTCTTGTACAGTTGATAAAAGATAGGATTAAAATACCGGTAATTGCTGCCGGTGGAATTGCTAATGGGACCGGAATTGCAGCTGCGCTTACATTAGGAGCGGAAGGAGTGCAAATCGGAACTGCGTTTCTGGCTTGTGAGGAATCCGGTGCTTTGCCTGTTCATAGAGAGGCTCTTTTTTCAGAGTCGTCAAAAAACACGAGGCTGTCAAGAGCTTATACCGGACGTTTAGGCAGAGGAATAACCAATGAAATTTTAAAGGATCTTTCAGAAAAACAGATTCCTCACTTACCTTTTCCATTACAAACTACTTTTATGTCATCTTTGCGTAAGGCCGCTCTGGAACAAGGGAAAAATGAAATGGTATTTTTCTGGGGTGGGCAGATCGCACCGGTTCTTAAGCATAAAAGCGCAACGGTATTGATGGATAGTTTAATTACTGAAGCCTCAAAAATACTTCCTGGATGATAGTTTCCTTAGGCAACTTACATCTAAGAATTTGAGCACAAAGACGCTATAGTTTTATAGAATTCTTTATGCAGGTTTTAGCGTGTTAATACATTTTGGAACTAAAATAAGCCGGGTTAAAACCCGGCTTTAACACTAATTTAGAAATAAATAATCTACGATATAAGATGATCGTATTGGATTAAAAGGAACCAAAAAATATATATAGTTTCTTTGTGTTTTTACTGTTCTGTTGTAGAACTTTGAGATTTTGATTCCTTTTTGCATTATTTATAAGAATGATATGATGTCAGGTCATATGCTAAAGAAAGCATAAGTCCCCGATTGTATATTTTAATTTTATCTTTTTTAGCATTGCCGTTTGCTGAACTGTTGGCATTCTGAAAAAGATCTGTAAAACCATGTGTGTATCTTAGCCCTACCGACCATCTGTCTTTTAGTTGGTAGTCCAGACCGATATTCATTCCAAAATCAAATTTCTGAAGATAATAGCTTTTGCTTTCATCATTGGCCGCATCTCCGAAAATGCTTTTATCCCGGAAAACGTTACCATTTTCATCTTTTCGTTTTGTATTGGCTGCTGCTAAAACACTTACATACGGCCCCGCATAGAATTTAAATCCGGATAGGCGGTAATTCATGTTCACAGGAATAATATCAATATAAGAACTGTTGATCACTGAGTTATAAGTTTTGTCAGAACTATCCTTATAGGAGACACCTACCCTTCTTTGGCTGAAAATCAATTCATGGGTCAGTTCTATATTTTTGCTTATCCGGGTGTTAACAAATACGCCTGCATGGAAGCCCGGTTTGAATTTTGTGTCTGGATTTGCAAAAATAAAATCCCTCTCTTTGCCGTAAAAATTATAAGAATTAATACCCGCTTTCACACCCCAGCTTACTTTGTTTGTGTTTGATTCTATGGAATCTGTTTTTAACGTATCAGAATTCTGTTGAGCATATATAAAATGCCCTTCAAATAATATGATCAGTATAAAAAATATTTTTTTCATTGTTGTTAATTATAAATTAATATCCCATATTCCGGCAGCTCTTTCAAGCTCTACCAATGCAACGGCATAGTTGTAAAGTGTTCCGTAATAATCGTGCTGTACATCATTATAGGTACGTTGTGCATTCAGGACTTCCAGTAAGGAAGACTGACCTCTCTTATAGCTGTATATTTTGCCCTCAAGGATAGCTTTAGCTTCTGTAAGCAAACCGGATTTAAACTGATTCACCTGCTTTTGAGCTGCGATATAGGTGTAATATGCCTGGGTAACTTCGGTTTGAATCTGGAGCTCAGTCTGTTTGTAGGTTGTTTCTGCCTGTAAGGTACCGTATTGTGCTGCTTTCAGATCTCCCGATCTGTTGTTTGAAAATTTCAGGGGAACACTGATTCCTGCATTTACAGTAGTCATTGCAGGTGTGGGAGCGATGGTATTTCTCACGTAAGAAGCATTATTAACACCAAATGACAGTCCCAGGTCAATCGCGCGGTCAGCCTTAGCTTGCTTAAGCAGACTTTGAGAAACGGTTTTGCTTTGCAGGGCTGCTTTTAAATCTGCCCTGTTGTTTTGAGCTTCAATAACCAGATCCGATAAGGAAAATTGACGTTCAAACCCTGAAAAATCGCCCTGAGGATACCATAAAGAATCACTTTTAGCTTTTCCCGACAAAAGTGAAAGGTTAGCTAATGAAGCTTTCCACTCTGCTTCTGCAGAAAATACATCGTTCAGCATAGTACCTGCTTCCAGCTTTGATTGCCTGGCATCTACCTGGGTGATCACTCCTAATTTGAAGCGGATACTGTCGGATTCCGCCAGTTTTTTCATCTGCAGATAAGAATTGGATTCTACATCCAGCACGATCCTATTCTGGATAGCAGAGAGATACGCCAGTGTAGCATCTGCCCGGAGATTACGGAAATAATCATCCAGAAGAAGACGGCTAAGCTGTGCCTGATTTCGAGCAACTTCTATACGGGCTTTTCTTTTGCCACCCATTTCCAATGTCCAGCTTACTTCAGAGTTAAAACCATAGCCCATCTTCATTCTTCTTTGTCCGTTATCAAACCATCCGAAGCCTAATTGTGGATCCGGAAAAATCCGGGCGGTTTGTATCGCGGCATCGGCAATATTGATATTGAATTTTTCTGCAGAATATGCCAGATTGTTTTTTCCGACCAGATTGATATAGGTCATATAATCAATTGGTTTTTTAGCGAATGCAGTATCAATCTTCTGGGCCTTTATATTGAAGGCTGAAACGAGGAATATTATGATAAAAAGCTGTGTATATTTTTTTATTGTGATCATTTTAATCTTCTTTTGGTACATTAAAATTCTTTCCCCATTTATTTTCTATCAGATAGTAAAGTGCAGGAAGTGCAAACAGGGTAATGATGGTAGAAAACAGGAGTCCATACACAATTACAGTGGCCAGAGGTCTTTGTACATCAGAGCCAATACCTGTAGCCAATGAGGCAGGAAATAACCCCAATATAGCGACAGTAGCGGTCATCAGAACCGGACGGAAGCGATGGAAAGCTCCTTCTGTTACTGCTTTTTTCAGGTCGTACCCTTTCTTTCGCAGGTCATTGATGTGGGAGATCATGATTACCCCATTTTGTATGGCGACTCCAAATAAAGCAATAAAACCTACTGCTGATGAAATATTCAGGGTCATGCCCCGAAGATTGAGAGCAAGCATTCCTCCGAAAAGAGCCAGCGGAACTATACTGATTAAAAGCCCGGCCTGACGGAATGACTGGAAAGCTCCATACAACAAAATAAACATAATGGAAAGCGCCAGGGGAACAATAACAGAAAGCCTTCCGTAGGCACGGTTCTGGTTTTCAAACTGACCACCCCATTTGATGCTGTATTTTTCGTGATCATATTTTACATTTTTTTCGATGGCATTTTCTGCTTGTGATAAAAATGACGTTAAATCGGTACCACGAAGGTTAAGGCGTACGGTGAGATGACGCTTGTTCATTTCACGTGCGATCATACTTTCCCCTGTATTCAACTGTATATCCGCAACCTGGGATAGTGGGATTTTCGCCCCGGATTCATTGGTAAGCATCAGGCTACCTATTTTTTCCGGCGTATTTCTGCTGGTTTCGTTATACCTCGTAATAATATCGTATACTTTGATTCCCTGATATACTTTTGAAACAGCTTTTCCCCCGATTGCTACTTCTATAAGATCTGAAACATCAGATACATTGAGTCCATATTGGGCGATTTTTTCGCGATCTACCTTTATCTGTAACTGGGGCAATGGAGGCTCCTGATCTATAGCAAGGTCCACGGCTCCTTTTACCTTTTTTAAAGTAGCCATTACTTCTTCTGCTATTCGTCTTGTTTCTTTAAAATCATTTCCATATACCTTAACAACGAGTTCACTATGGGCCCCGGAAATTTTGTCCATTACGCCATCGATCATCGGTTGGGTGAAAGCAATATTGTATCCCGGCATGGTTGCGTATTCTGCTTCAAGTTCTTTGATAAGATCCGCTTTACTTCTTCCCCATTTCCATTCGCTATACGGTTTTAGTCCCACACTCACCTCAAAATGGGAAGGTGTCCAGGCGTCAGTTCCGTCGTCATTTCTTCCAGCCTGTACCATTACATACGTTACTTCTTTGTGCTTAAGAGTATGCGCCCTGAGCGTATCACTCATTTCTCTTGATTTTTCTACTGTAATGCCTGGTGGTAAAGAAACCTGAAGCCATATTGATCCTTCATCCAGCGGAGGTAAAAAGTCTTTTCCTACCAGGGCTGTTAAAACGCCTGTCGTCAGCAGGATAGCAATCAATGGAATAAATATCCGTTTAGGACGGCTCATGATCTTTTGAACTCTGTTATGATATGCCGTCCCTATTTTCTCAAGCCAGCGGTTGTGGTAAATCTTCCGTGGTTTCCGGTAGATGACAAAAGCCAGTCCCGGAATGAGGAATAATGCAACAGCAAGGGCACCCAGCAATGCGTAACCTACTGTAAATGCCATTGGCGTAAATAATTTCTTTTCTACTCTTTCAAAAGCAAACAATGGCAAATAAGCGGTGATGATAATGATGGTGGCAAAGAATATGGGTTTGGCTACTTCTTTTACTTTTTGAGTAATGGTTTTTTCTTCCAGTTCCTCTTCAGGATGATCTTCCCGTTTCTTTAAAATCGTTTCAAGCATTACAATAGCCCCATCTACAATAATCCCGAAATCGATAGCCCCAAGGGATAAAAGGTTAGCCGGAATATTAGTGAAATGCATTAATATAAATGCAATAAGCAAAGACAGGGGGATGGTAATGGCCACAAGCAGGGCGCCGCGCCAGCTTCCAAGGAATACAATCAATACGATGATAACCAAGGTCATTCCTTCAAGTAAAGTTTTAGATACGGTATGTAATGTATTATCAACAAGGTTGGTTCTGTCTAATACAACATGGATCTGAACACCTTTTGGAAGGATGTTTTTATTAAGATCATCAACAGCATCATTTACTCCTTTTAATACGACAGATGGATTTTCTCCTTTGAGCAACAGAACAATACCTTCTATGTTGTCCGAGTAATTAACACCCCGCTGATCTGAGTAGCCTAGCGCTCCTTTACGTTCAAGGTTCCCATATTTTATTTTGCCAATGTCATTCATGTATATGGGAGAGCCATTAACTGATTTTACGACAACCCTACCCATGTCTTCGAGAGATTTAACCAGGCCGATTCCACGGATAACGTAAGACTGGTCTCCCCTGTTCATAACACTTCCACCTGAGTTGGCATTGTTGGCCTCAAGCTTTTCTGCCACCTCTTTAAGGCTAATATTGTATTGTTCCAGCTTTACCGGATCCAGTTCTACCTGAAACTGGGTGGTAATCCCACCAAAATTGGTAACGTCTGCCACTCCAGAAACCTGTTTTATTTTCGGGATGATTACAAAATTCTGAAGATCAGTAAGCTCACGTAGATCATGGGTTTTACTCTCAATGATATAGCGGTAAATCTCTCCTGTTGGAGAGGTGAGCGGATCCAGCCCAGGAGTTACTCCATACGGAAGTTCGAGATCCCCCAGCCTTTCTTTAATTCTGGTCCTTGCCCAGTAATCATCGACCCCGTCATTGAAAACGATGGTTACCATGGATAATCCGAAGGTACTTTTGCTTCGCATGACATGCATTCCTGGGAGTCCATTTATTGCCTGTTCAATAGGTATGGTAATTTGCTGTTCAATTTCCTCGGCAGCTAAACCGGGTACCTGAGTAACAACCTGGGAAGTAACATCTCCGATATCGGGATAAGCTTCTATAGAAAGTTGTTTCCATGAATAATATCCGAAAAGAGCAAGCAGTGCAAACAATGCCAGTATCAGCCATCGTTTAGCAATGATATTGTTTAATATGTTTTTCATTGGGTTCCTTATTTAGCATCCAGAAGATAGAAAGCTCCTTCACTGATGATCGTTTCGCCAGGTTTCAGCCCGTTGAGGACCTGTATTTTATCATTTTCCGTAATTCCTGTTTCTACATACCTTTTTACATATTGGTTACGAGAGGTCTGTACCAGCACATAATTTTTATCATTGAACTGAAGGACAGCCTTAGCAGGAACAAAAATTTTTTTCTCCGCGGTGTTAATGAACTTTACATTCACAAACATCCCGGGTTTTAAAAGCCGGTCATCATTTTCACACTCCACCAGGACTTCCACACTTCGGGTTTCCTCATTGACAATTTCATTGATATGATAAATTTTTCCCATAATTTTTTTATCCGGTAATGCGCTGATATTGACTTCCACCGAGGTTAAATTTTGCAGAAAACGAATGTCCTTTTCTTTTACCTGTCCTGCTATCCATACTTTGGAAAGCTCTGCAATTACGGCAATAGGCGGAGCGTCTTCTTTCAGGTATTGTCCCATAACAATATTATTCGTTACCACTTCTCCTTGTATTGGAGATACAACGACAAGAGGAGTATTCGGAGACATATTTTTACCATTTTTAAAAATCTGCAAAGCTCCCGATGCGTTGTCGAGTGCTGTTTTCTTAATCTGGAATTCTGTGGCAGCTTCTTCCGTTTCACGCCGGATACCCACGCCGTGGTGTAATAAATCCTGTTGACGCTTAAGGTTCAGTTCGGCCTGACGGTATTCCTGCTGGGCGTCACGGTATTCTTTTTGTGCAGCGAGATAGTCTCTGGAACTTATTGAAAATAAAGGCGATCCGGAATTTACCTTCTGCCCTAGTTTAACGTATGATTTCAATATCCTTCCGGCAAATGGTGAGGCAACTTCTGCATAGGTATTGGGAATCGCTTTAACCGTTCCTACGGTAAGTAAATTGGGATTGTATTCTTCTTCCTGTACTTTATGCAAAACTAGTTTGGAAAGTATCGGAGTATTTTTCTGCAAAATGATCGTATCTCCTTTTGTGATATACGGTGCTGTGTTTTCAGACTGTTCTTTCTTATTATTACAGGAATAAAGAAAGATTGATGCAGTTGTCAGCCATATCATTGCGGACATATTGCTTTTCAATCGTGCTGATTTAATAGTCATTACGTTTATAGTTTTAATTGTTTTTTTGAAATTGGATCGATAAATACTTGAAAAGGAATTCTTTTTCTTACAACCAGGTATTGAATTTTCTGATAAACCAGTTTTTCACCCATTGAGTGAGCAGGCAATAACAAGTGAGTATACCTAGTAGCCATGGGAAATAGCTTAATGGTAAAGGCTGCATCTTTAAAGCTGCTGCAAATGGTGAGAAAGGTATAGCAATCCCTATAATCATGATTAAAGTTGTTAAGGCAACTACCGGAGCGGTGGCCCAGCTTTGTATGAAAGGAATTTTCCTTGTACGGATCATATGAATGATAAGGGTCTGCGAAAGTAAACCTTCAATGAACCATCCGCTTTGAAACAGGGTCTGATGTTCTGGTGTATTGGCTTTGAACACAAAATACATCACGGCAAATGTGGCGAAATCGAAAATAGAGCTTATAGGTCCTATAAAGAACATAAATTTAGCCACTCCGCCTGCATCCCATTTTTTTGGTGTTTCAAGGAATTCTTCATCCATTTTGTCCCAGGGAATAGAAATCTGAGAGATATCGTACAATAAATTCTGGATCAGCAAATGAACAGGCAGCATAGGAAGGAAAGGCAGAAATGCACTCGCTCCCAGCATACTGAACATATTCCCAAAATTACTGCTCGCAGTCATTTTAATATATTTGATAATACTCCCAAAGGTTCTTCGCCCGTAGATCACCCCTTTTCTGAGAACCATAAGGTCTTTTTCAAGAAGGATAATATCTGCGCTTTCTTTTGCAACATCCACTGCTGTATCTACACTGATCCCTACATCCGACTCTTTAAGGGCCGCTGCATCATTAATTCCATCTCCCATAAAGCCCACCGTATGTCCCTGATCGCGTAAAATTCTTACAACCCTTACTTTTTGTAAAGGATTTAGTTTGGCAAATACAGAAACAGAATCCATTCGCTCTGCCAGAACTTCGTCTGATATTTCATCCAGATCCCTTCCGTTGATAATATGGTGAACCGGAATTCCTACATCTTTGCAAATTTTCCGGGTTACAATTTCATTATCACCGGTGAGTACTTTTACCCCAACACCCAATTTATGTAAGGCTTCTATCGCCGGCTGAGCTGATGGCTTGGCAGGATCAAGAAAACCGATGAATCCGGTAAGGGTAAGGTCTTTTTCACTTTCCAATGTATAAGTAAGCGGATGAGAGGCATCAAATTCCCTGATGGCAACAAGGATCACCCGGAGTCCTTCCTCATTCATTTTTTTTGAAGTTTTCAGCACGATCTTACGCATGGCGTCGTCCATGGGAACGGCTTTATCATTTTCAATATGAATATTCCTGTTATCTCCCGGATCGAAAGTTTTACTGCATAGTTCCAGCATTTCTTCTACGGCTCCTTTGCAGATAAGGAGATGGTTTCCGTTGTGCATTTTAAGGATAACAGACATTCTGCGACGCTGAAAATCAAATGGTATTTCATCTACCTTCAGGTATTGTTCTTCCACTTTTAAATAATCATGAAGCTCAACATGCTCAAGAACAGCTTTGTCTAAAAGATTCTTTAGTCCTGTCTGGTGATAGCTGTTCAGATATGCCCATTTCAATACTTCGTCATCCTCTATTCCATGGACATTAAGGTGTTTTTCAAGGACAATTTTATCCAAAGTAAGGGTTCCGGTTTTATCTGTACACAGGATATCCATAGCACCGATATTCTGGATGGAATTCAGGCGCTTTACAATCACCTTACGTTTGCTCATGTTTACAGCTCCTTTCGCCAGGTTAGCTGTAACGATCATCGGAAGCATTTCCGGAGTTAATCCTACAGCAACGGCAATAGCAAACAACAGCGCTTCCAGCCAGTTTCCCTTTATAAGCCCGTTGACCAAAAAAATCACGGGAACCATAACCAGCATAAAACGGATCAATAGAAAGCTCACTTTATTGATTCCTTTATCAAAACTGGTTTCAGGACGTTCTCCAGTGATGGATTTACTGATGCTTCCAAAATAGGTATAGCCTCCGGTCACCACAATAACTGCTGTCGCTGAGCCGCTTACCACATTAGTTCCCATAAAGCACAGGTTATTAAGTTCTATGACCTGTTTAGTTTCTGCATCGCGGATCGGAAGATGGTTCTTTTCCACAGGTAATGCTTCGCCTGTAAGCATACTTTCGCTGACGAACAAATCTTTACTCTGTACAATCCTGCAATCCGCAGGAATCATATCTCCGGCAGACAGATAAATAATATCGCCCGGAACAAGCTCGCTGATGGGTATTTCTTGTTTAGATTGAAATTTCCTGAGTACAGTAGCCGTTGTTTTTACCATGCTTTTCAGCTTTTCAGCAGCAGCATTGCTCCTGTATTCCTGCACGAAACGCAAGAGCGTACTGACCAGGATCATAACCGAAACCACGATTACCGTCTTAAAGTCACGTTCTTCTGCGGGAGGGAGCCATACATCAATGATAAAGGATACTGCAGCAATAGCCAGCAGAATATAGATGAAAGGGTTGGCAAAAGCTTTTAACAGCTGGATGTACCATTTGGGAGCTTTCTGATGTTGAATTTCATTGTGTCCGAACCTGGCTTTACGTTCATCAGCCGTTATCTTTGTTATACCTTCTTCACTGGTTTCCAGCATAGCATATACAAATTTATCATCCTGGCTGGATGCATTTTGCAGCTTGGTAATGGTTCCGATATTCATTCCGTCTGAATTGATTACAGAATGAAATGGGTTTTTAATTTTTTCTTTTAGTTTTATCATGACTCATGGTATTAATGAGTTAAAAAGGAACAGAATATCCTGCATCACAGGATTGATGCATGTTTAGTAGATCATTACGCGAAAAGGTAATTTTGGTTAAAGAGAGAGATTATAATTCCGACTGGGTACCTATAATCTCCCAACTGACCTTATGTACTTTTTCCTCTATGGTAAGGCGGCTTGCTGTCCGCTCAATAAGGCTGTCCTGAGGCGTTGCAGTAACGATTACAGCGGTGATGATAACATTATCATCTACATCATCGCTTGACAGGGATTTCAGTAACAATTTTTCATCATTTCCCAGCATCTGCATGAGCAGTACACGAATATGGTTTTCCACTTCGGCCGTACATTTTATTGTAAAGAGATAGTCTGTCTGTACATTACCGGATTTTACGAAAGTGAATCTGTTTAGGTGAATACCTATAGGACGAAGGATAATGTGGGTGAACATAACGGTAACAGTAACTACCGCGGCTTCCATCTGAAGACCCATTCCGCTAAGAGCACCTACAGCGGCAGAACACCATATGGTTGCAGCGGTATTCAATCCCTGTACATTGAGTCCGTCTTTCATGATAACTCCGGCACCGAGAAAGCCTATACCGCTTACAATATATGAAGCAATCCTTCCGGTGGCATCGCCACCGATTTTAATGGAAAGAAGAATGAAGGCCGTAGCACCCAGGGAAACCAGAGCATTGGTACGTAAACCCGCACTTTTCTGACGCCAATGTCTTTCGATACCGATGGCGGAACCTAATAACATTCCGCTTAAAAGTCTGATTGTAAATTCCAATAATCCCATGATTCCTCTTCTTTTATTTTGCTGGCACAAAGGTCTTTACAATCTGCCACAAACACGGTTAGAGAACCACTAGAAAAAAATTAGAATTTTATTAGAAATTTTATAAATGAGGGAGCTCTACCGTGAAGGTTGTCCCTTTGTTTTTTTGTGAAGATACGGTGATGCTGCCTTTATGCAGATCAACTATTTTTTTGGTAAGAGGAAGCCCTATTCCGTTTCCATCCGCAAATTCTTTATTTTCACCTCGATGGAAAGGAGCAAAAATAAAGTTCATATCTGTTTCTGAAATACCAATTCCAAGGTCTGAAAATGTAAGGATAATTTTTTCATTACTGAATATAATGGAGACTGTACTTTTATGGTCATCGGAGAATTTACATCCGTTTTCAAGAAGGTTTACAAATGCCACTTTTAAAAGATACTCATTTCCATTTACCGTAATCTGGTTTTCATCATCAATATCAGCTTTGAAATTGAGGTCAATCTTATAATCATAGTTATAATTCTGAACCTGCTGACGGGCATCCAGCAATATCTCATCGATCCTTACAGGTTTAAAGGAAATTTCCGTAGGATCATAACTTGCTTTGGCAAAATCCAGAAGGCTGTTTGATAAACGGACCAGCTTTTTGGAGTCGTCTAATACATTGTTGATCACTGTTTTATATTCGTTATTGGTCCTCTCCTTATTAATAGAAAGTTCCAGTTCGGTAATGATTGCGGCCAGAGGGGTTCTCAGTTCATGGGAAATATTGGAAACAAAATTTTTCTGGGCATCAAAAGAGCTTTCCAGACGATTGAGCATGTCATTGAATGTATTGGCCAGTTCCGATAACTCATCCTTATTTCCTGTAGTTTCCAGTCTAAGATCGAGATTTGTTGCTGAAATATTCCGAGCTTTTTCCGTCATTTCATTTACTGGCTGAAACGCTTTTCTTGAGAAGATTCTTCCTGCCAGAAAAATGATGATGATTGAAAATATAAAAACAATGACGATCGTTTTCAATAAATTACTGACTTTGCTGTATCCATATTGGTCATACGCTGCCGCCGTAACCAGATATTTTTGTCCCTGGTACGCATAAGTAACCCCAATCACCTGCCAGTTATCCTGATAAAACTGAATGTTTCCTTTGGAATTGATATCATCAAGCATTTTTGAGGTTTCCTTTACGAAATCAATATCCACTGCATCATGATATAAAAGCTGATGATCTGTATTATAAATAGCTACTTCAACCTCATTCAGGGTTTTACGGTTATTGTGATAGATTTCCTGGAGGGTATGTTTGTCTACTTTAGCATTCAGGAACAGATTGGCTTTGGTGTAAGCTTCTTTTTTTAAAAGCGCATAAAATTCGGTTTCCCTGCTTTGGCTTGCGGAAAAATAGATTACAAAAGCAAATACCAGCAAAATAGTTGCTGTAATAATGGTGAATAATATGGTAAGCCTGGTTTTGATTTGCATCACTCCAATTTAAGAATAAATCCCATACCGGATTTGGTATGGATGAGTTTCTGATCAAAATCTTTATCTATTTTCTTACGAAGGTAATTGATATATACATCGATAAAATTAGTTCCCGTATCAAAATGGGTATCCCATACTTTTTCGGCAATTTCTACTCTTGACAGCACTCTTTCCGGGTTGTGCAGCATGTATTCGAGCAGTTTGAATTCTTTCGGAGTGAGGTTGATATCTTTTGTATTCCTTTTAACGATCTTGGTATGAAGGTTCATTTCCAGGTCAGCGTAACGCAGGATAAATCCCGAATTCTGAGCAGCTTTGTTGTTGCGTTTCAGTAAAGCTCTTATTCTTACCAGTAATTCCCTCATTTCAAACGGTTTTACGAGATAGTCGTCTGCACCGGCATCAAAACCCTCTACCTTATCGTCTGTTGTTCCCAATGCGGTAAGCATAATGATCGCAAGGTCAGGCTTGATCAGGCGTACTTCCCGGCAAAGGTCGATTCCATCCATTTTAGGAAGAACGATATCCGTTATCACAAGATCGTAATCATTCTGTAAGGCTAATTTCTTTCCGGACAACCCGTCATAAGCCAGAGTTACCGTAAATCCCTGTTCTTCCAGACCTCTTTGGGTAAGCTGGGCAACTCTCTGATCGTCTTCTATGATTAGGATATTCATGGATACAAAGATATCAAATATTGTTTCTTAAAATAAAAGGATTCTAATCGGAATATTCCTTCAGCAATTCCCTGTAGCTCATTAAAACGGTAGATTTTGAAATGAAGCCGATAAAACGGTTTTGAGCATCCACAACAGGTAAATTCCAAACCCCTGTTTCATCGAAAATCTGAATGATCTTCAAAGGCTCATCTTCGGGGTGAATAACTGCAGGCGGAGCTTTCATAAGCTGCTGGATGGTGAATGACGCATCTTTATCCCTGTTAAAAAGCAAAGGCCGGATATCGTCCAATGTTAGAATTCCTTTCAGCATTTTTTCATCATCCGTTATTGCAAATATGTTCTTTTTTCCATTTTTGATCAGTTCATACAAATCATTAATGGGAGCATCCTGGCTGATAGTCTGGGAGTCCCGGTCTATCAATTCTTTTGTACGAAGTGAAGACATCAGGTTTTTATCATGCTCATGGGTAAATATTTTGCCCTCATCAGCCATGTTTTTTAGCTCCGGAGATATCGGGGAAAACCACTTTGCCATTAAATAGGACATTACAGAAACAATCATTAACGGGATGAAAAGATCATACCCGAAACTGGATTCGGCAATAAGAAATATAGCCGTAAGAGGTGCATATAGTACGCCACTCATAGCGCCTGCCATTCCTACAAGAACCAGATTGGTAACAGGAACATCCTCAAACCCTATTTGCTGGCAGATCATGGCAAAAAGAAAACCGACCGTACCTCCCGCAAAAAGTGAAGGTGCAAAGTTCCCTCCGTTCCCTCCGCTGAAAATGGTAATAGAAGTCGCAAAAGCTTTTAACAGGCATATCAGGACCAGAAAAATAATGACCGTCCAGTTTCCGATTTCAAAGTATCTGAAAAGACTGTTTTCAATTATAAAATGGGTATTTCCATTGGTGAAATCCTTTACTGTTTCATAACCTTCACCAAATAACGGAGGAAACAGGACGCAAAGTAAAGACAACGCGGCTCCTCCGATCATTGCCTTACGGATGCGGGAAACTTTCAGCTCCTTAATAAAATGTTCTACTTTCTGGGAGATGATCACAAAATATCTGGCATATAAACCTGTAACAATACCTAATATCAGATAATACGGAACATTGTGGTAATTAAAAGATTCTCTGGCGTGAAACCTGAAAAGGATATCCTCCTGAAGCAATATCCTGGATAAAAGACTTCCGCAGACCGCAGCAACTACAAGCGGAATAAAATCGGAAAAGACAACTCCCGTCAACAGGATCTCAAATGCGAACATTACTCCTGCTATCGGGGCATTGAATGCGGACGCAATGCCTGCTGTTGCTCCTGCAGCTAAAAGCAAAGTTCTTTCTTTATATCCTAAACGATAAGTCTGCGCATAATTTGATCCTATGGCAGCACCGGTAACGGCGATAGGGCTTTCCAGCCCTGCAGATCCTCCCAATCCTACGGTAATGGCACTCTGCACAATCTGCGAGTACATTTTTACTGAAGAAACGATACTGGAGTTTTGAGCTATCTCATAAAGAATGGCGCCGATTCCTTTCCTGTCCTGCCCTTTAAATAAAGTAAGAACAATACTGGTGGTCAGTACAATTCCTAAAAAAGGAAAAACAATATAAAAAAGGATCTGATATTCAAAATGGACTTTATTGACAATGAAATAATGGATGGTATGAACCAATGTTTTAAGGATCACACCTGCCAGTCCGGCAGTGCATCCAACCAGGATACCCGAAAGAATAAGAAACTGGCTGCGGCTGAGTCTGTTGCTTAGCCAATGAAGTACAAGTTCATAGCTGCGTACTTTCTCGAGACCATATTTCTGAAAATCTCTTTTAAACTTAAGAAAACTGAGGTATTTTCTTTTATTGTGAATCTTCACGTGTAATTATCGGGTATTTGAGTGTTTTTTACAAGTATTCTTCCATTGCTTTACACAGATATTACCATGTAAAGAGGAAATTAATGTTATAAAAAGGGTTAATGATTAATGAGACTTTTCACAGTTTTTATTTAAAACTGATACTTGGGATAACAAATATAAGGAAAAAAGAACACTTAGATTTTAGGAAACTTTAATTATCATGAGATGATCAGGATTGTTTTTTTAAGTTTGCCAGGAGTACCGCGATTTATAAAGATTGCTAAATGAAAAAAAGTTTTTACTAGAACTCAATTTTTACAGTTTAGGAATTTTTTTAAACTTTAATTGATGTTTATGTCACTCTTTTCCTATCGCTTGCCAATACCCATTCATCTTTTTTACAAACAGGACAATCTCCTGCATTTCCCTGATTTTTTATTTCCGTTTGTCCACAGAAAGTACATGAATAATATCCTTCTTCATCGATGTACTTTACGGTTTTTTTTAAAGAGTCCGGCATAATAGGGAGACCATATTTTACCTGGGCATCTTCAAAATAAAATACGCTGATTTCTCCTGAAATTTCTTCAATAGCTGTTTCGATCTGTCCCAGCTGTGATATGCCTTTTAATCTTAACTCTGCAAAAAATTCATCGCTTCCCAGATTTTCTTTTTTGAAGTTCTCGATAGCAAACTTCCCATTTTTAATAAGGCAGATAGAAGTTCCTTCAATGACTTTTTCAACGTTTTTGTATTTTCCGATCAGATAGGTAATGATGCTGTACATAATGATGATCACGAGGAAAACAATGATGGAAGAAATAATTCCGACGTCTTTATTGAACATGGGGTCTCCGGCGGCAGAACCTAAACCGATAATCACAACAAGTTCAAAAATCGAGAGTTGTTTTACACCCCTTTTGCCTAGAACCCGGAGGCCAATAATGATCGTCAGAAACATAATAGCCGTACGAAGAATGATTTCAAGAATAAATGACCATTCCTCATGTCCCATCAGTAATTCTTTCCAGTTGAGTTCTAAGAGCAGTATGGATATCATAGAAATTAATTTAGAATGAACATCCAAAAAATAAGCCATTTCAATAGGAAATGAAATGGCTGTAAAAGATTAGTTTGCTTTATGTGAGGCTTATTCGATACTTTATAGTTAGTATGATTTCTTAGATTTTTGAAGTCACTATCTCAAATTATTTTTGATTATTTGTTATCAAAATATTTATTGAATAAAGCCAGTTGATCTGATAATGATCTGCTCCAGTATTCCGTAGTGTGGCCGCCCAGTGATTCTGTGTATAGATGCTGGATTTTATTGGCTACGAGTTTTTCATGAAATTTCCTGTTCATCATGATCATTTGCTGATCTTCAGTACCACAATCGAAAATATAGGTTTGATTAGCGCTGATCATTTTCTCTATTTTACTGTCCGTAAGAAACTTTGGATCAAGCTTTTCCAAAGGGCCTAAAACCTCATTAACTTTGTATTGTTCGTAACCTTTTCCAATAGATTTTAGGTCTAAAGCTCCACATGAACTTCCCACAATCCCAAAAGTGTCCTGATAAGTTACGCCGATGTTTAACGCACCATAGCCACCCATACTCCATCCTAAGATACCACGGTACTTTTTCTCTTTTTTTACAGGATAATTCTTATCGATATAGTCTACCAGCTCTTTTCCGATAAAAGTCTGATATTGTGAGTCTTTTTTCAAAGGGCTGTCTACATACCAACTGCTGTAATTGCCATCAGGTAGGATATAAATCGTGTTGTAGGTTTTGGCTTTGTCAAGCAGATTAGGCAGGTCTTCCTTTACAAGCCTGTCCGGATTCCCACTGAACCCGTGAAGAATATAAACTGTTTTATACGTTTCTTTAGGCTTAATATTGGGTGTAATGATAATGGTTTTAATATTTTTGTTCATCCGTGGGCTGAAAATTTCTTTGTGGATGAGTTTTTGTGCGGGTGTAAGCCCGAAAGTGATCAGTATCAGAAGCAGGTTTACCAAATTTTTCATGCGCTAAAAATATTTAATTAAATACGTAGTGATATTTTGAAATAGCATGGCAAAATTGTGCCAGATATATTCAAAAAGCTATTTATTAAGCCATTCTTTTTGCAGTAAAGCAAAAACGAGATCATCAACCCAAACACCATTTATATATAAGCTTTCAACAAAATGAGCTTCTTTTCTGAAACCTATACGATTCATGAGATCAATTGAACTTTTGTTTGCGGGGTCAACAGAGGTTGTAATTCTATGCTTGTTAAGGTCTTTGAACATCAAATCAATGAGGCTTTTCAATGTTTCTGAAGCATACCCTTTATGGTGGTGTTTTTTGTTCAGGGTAATTCCAAATTCGACCTGCTTGTTGTCACTGTCTATAAAATGGATGCCAACATCCCCGATCACGTCATTTGTCTTCCTGTCCGTAATCAAAAGCTGATACCAGGTTTCCGGCTGATTGAATTCTTTAGGATTTCTAAGAATAAAAGTTTCCACTTCATCTATTGTTTTGGGGATCCAGCTTTGGAATTCATTGGTTTCAGCATCTGACCGGTATTCGAAAAGAGCTTCTTTATCACTTACATGGAGGTCTCTGAGGACTAATCTCTCTGTTTCAAGAATCATTGTAATAGTTATTATGAGGAGCTAATTTAAGAGTTTAAGGGGTAAGAATCAATATTCATGGGAAAAATTGATCATTAAACTTTAAATTTAGACAGCGTGGAATTAAAGATTTACTTTTCTTCAGTATCTCCCCCAATCAGCGAAAAAAGATGCAAAAATATACTCTCGCATACCATGCTTAATGTAACAGATCATAATTTTGTGTTTTTTTAAATCTGTGTATCGTTGCCGGCAGCGAGAGTATGGGCTATTTCATTTTCAGAAATAGGTTAAGAACGTCTATGATATTTTCATAAATGAAGTCAAGCTCTTCTGGGGTAATGCAATAAGGAGGAACCAGATACATCACATTTCCCAGCGGGCGCATGATAATTCCTCTGGACAGAAATTCATTGTAGATCTTTTTTCCGGTCTCATTAAAATACGAAGTTCCCTGATCCGTTTTGAGCTCCCAGGCCAGAATGGTTCCCATTTGGCGGACATTTTCCACTTTCTCATGCTGCTGAAGGATTTTTGTAAAATCAGCATGTTGTTGGGAGATTCTTTCAATGGCAAGTTGTGTATCTTGCTGTAATAAAAGCTCCATACTGGCAAGTGCCGCAGCACAGGCTAAAGGATTTGCTGTAAAGGAATGCCCATGGAATAAAGTTTTATACTTATCATCGGATAAGAAAGCATTGAAAATCACTTCTGAGCAGGTTGTAATACCCATTGGCATTGTTCCGCCTGTTAATCCTTTTGAAAAACACATGATATCAGGTTGTTCGGACAGGTGATTCGCTGCAAAAAGTTTTCCCGTTCTTCCGAATCCTGTAAAAACTTCATCCTGAACCAGGATGATTTCTTTTTCCCTGCAGAACTTCATAAGCTTACTAAGATCTTCAGCATGGTGTACCAGCATTCCGGCAGCTCCCTGTATCAATGGTTCGTAAATAAAACAGGCCACATCATCGGCAAAACCTTCAATCCGGATTTTTAATTCTTCCAGATTTTCAGAATTCGGAGTATCTATGAAGATTACTTCAAACAGCATTTCGCCAAAAGGCTGGGTCCAGATGCTTCTTCCGCTCACTGACATTGCTCCAAAGGTATCTCCATGATAAGCATCTTTGAAAGCAAGTATCTTTGTTTTTGATTTTCCCTGATTGTAAGCATGCTGGATGCTCATTTTTAAAGCAACTTCTACCGCAGTAGATCCGTTATCTGAATAAAAAACCTTCTCCTGATTATCCGGTAATAGCTTCAGGAGGTTTTCAGAAAGCTGTATCGCTGGTTCGTGGGTAAATCCGGCAAAAATAACTTGCTCTAATGTATTCAGCTGACTGTAAACACGTTCGGCAATATGCTCATTAGCATGTCCGTGCAAAGTAACCCACCATGATGAAACAGCATCGATATATTTTTTACCTTCATTGTCATAGAGATATACTCCTTTTCCTTTGACGATAGGAATTGCATCGTCAGCTGTTTTCATCTGAGTATACGGATGCCAGTTCACGGCCCGGTCTCTTTTTTGTAATTCGTTCGGCATAGATTGATTTATATTGTGTGTTGTTTTAGTGTGTATGATGAAGGGGAGAAAAAGAGGAGAAAAGAGAAAAGAATAAAGAATAAAGACCTGGACTTATCTGTAATTTTGCCTCTAACCTCTAACCTCTAACCTCTAACCTCTAACCTCTAACCTCTAACCTCTAACTTCTAACTTTCACTATTCACAAAGGCTTCTTCTCTTTTTTTCATCGGTTTCAATCCGAGGGTATTGAGCATTTGCATATCTTCTGAAACTCCAGGGTTTGGGGTTACTAAAAGAGTTTCCCTTTCTCCGGTAAAAATGGAATTAGCTCCTGCCATAAAGCACCATGCCTGTTCGGTTTCGGTCATCTCGATGCGTCCCGCGCTCAAACGAACCATTGATGATGGCATTACAATTCTTGCGGTAGCGATCATTCTCACCATTTCCCAGGTATCTACTTTGGGATTGTTTTCAAGAGGGGTTCCGGCTACTCTGGCTAAGGCATTGATCGGAACAGATTCCGGGTGTTTAGGCATTGTAGCTAATGTCAGCAGCATGGAAATACGATCCCCATTGGTTTCCCCAAGACCGATAATCCCTCCGGAGCATACAGTAATTCCTGCTTTTCTAACGTTATTAATGGTATTGATCCTGTTATCGAATGTACGCGTTGAAATAATTTCTTCATAATACTGTTCAGAGGTATCCAGATTGTGGTTATAAGCATATAACCCTGCTTCCTGTAAACGTATTGCCTGCTCTTCTGTGAGCATTCCCAATGTACAGCATACTTCTAATCCGAGCTCGTTTACTCCTTTCACCATATCGATTACGCGATCAAAATCCTTGTTGTTTCGTACTTCACGCCACGCAGCAGCCATACAGAACCTTGAAGATCCAGAATCTTTGGCTTTTTGAGCATGTTCAATTACTTTTTCTGTAGGAAGTAAGGCCTGTACTTTGATATTCGTATGATAGCGTGCAGCTTGTCCGCAATAGGAACAGTCTTCCACGCAACCTCCTGTTTTTATTGATAATAACGTTGAAATCTGTACTTCTTCAGGGTTATGCCATTCCCGGTGAACGGTCGCAGCTTTGTATACAAGTTCTAATAGAGGCAGGTTAAATATTTCCTCTATTTGCTCTTTCGTCCAGTCATTTCTAAGTTTTGTTGTTTTATCCATTGTATACGTGTTTTAAATTGTTTGATATTGTTTCTATGTTTTCTTTTGTAATTGAATCTATCTCAGGTATTCTGATGATATGGGTTTCTTTTTCTATATAGTTGATGATCACCCGTTCTGTATCGGTTGGAAAAGATCCGTTAAGGATCAGGTATTTTAATGAAAGCCCTCTTTCTCTTAAAGCCATTATGGATAACAAAGTGTGATTGATACATCCTAAATAATTTCTGACTACCAGGGCAACAGGTAATTGCAGTTTTTCTATCAGGTCAATCATAAATTCATGATCCGAAAGTGGTACCATTAATCCTCCGGCTCCCTCTACGACCAGGGTATTTGATGTATCCGGTAACTGAAAATCGTCAACACTGATTTGTTTTCCTTCTGCTGCTGCAGATTGATGAGGAGAAGCTGCCAATTGTAAACGGTAGGTTTCGGTATAACAACAGACCTCATGTCCCACCCAATTATTAATTTTCATACTGTCCGTATAATGCAGATCTCCGGATTGAACGGGTTTCCAGTAATCTGCTTTAAAATGGTTGGTTAAAATTGCTGAACAAACTGTTTTTCCTATTTCGGTTCCTATTCCGGTGACAAATAATTTCATAGGTTTAATATTGTTTAAAGGCGAAATCGCTGAACAGCTTACTTGCTGAATCTTAAAATTGTGGATTTATAATGTTGTTAAAAAGTAGAAGGCTTTTACCTCTTGATAATCAACTACAAATCCTCAATTCTGTGATTTCGTTATTTTACATTCACATAATTTCTCTGATTGTTGTGGCAAGCTCAATAATCTCTTCTTCGGTATTAAAATTGTGCAGACATACCCTCAATCTTTCTGTTCCTTCTTTCACGGTTGGACTGTAGATTGCATAGGTGAGCATTCCCTTTTCCGATAATGTTTTTTGCAGCAATTGTAATTGTTGGTTATCAGGAATAACAATAGCCTGTACCGGGCTGCTTTCTGCTGAAGGGCTTTGAAGTCCTTGTTTTCTAAAAAGGGTGATATTGTGCTGTAGTTCTAATGCTAATTCAGGATGGATTTTCAGGAAATCATAACCGGCTTTTACAGAATTCCATTGAACATCCTGTGCTGATGTGGTATAAATAAAAGGAGACGCAAAATTAATGAGATAGTCTTTGATCAGCCGACTGCTTAAAATAGCTGCTCCATGTGCCCCTAAAGCTTTACCATAAGTTATCACAGTAGCCAAAACCCTGTCCTGTAATTGATTTTCATTAACTAATCCATATCCTAAAACACCAAAACAATGAGCTTCATCCACGATGAGATGGGCATTGTATTGTTCTGCCAGCTCAACAATTTTTTGGATCGGAGCAAAATCACCTTCCATCGAATACAGGCTTTCAATGCCAATATAACAGTTTCCCTGAATTTTGCTTAATTTTTCTTCTAAGCTGATAAGGTCATTATGTTTAAACTTGATCTTTTTTGCATGGGTGATGCAGCAGGCATCGTGTACCGATCTGTGGATGTGTTCGTCTACAATAATAGTATCCTGTCTTCCTGGCAGGGCTGAGAACAAAGCCAGATTGGCATTGTATCCGGAAGAAAAAAGCAATGCTGAATCGTATTGATGTTGGTGGGCAATAAATTCCTCCGTGTGAACGGCTACTGCACTATTACCACTGATTAGTCTTGATCCTGTGCTGCCTGCTAATAATGCAGGATTATTCTGAACCTGCCCGAGCAAATAATGCTGAAATGCTTTATTTTGTGCCAGACCCAGATAATCATTAGAATAAAAATCTGTTCCTTCAAGCTTAGGCCGGAGAGATCTGAAGATTCCCTGCTCTCTTCTTTTATCCAATGCCTGCTGGAAATGAGCTAATTGACCCCCTCCCATTTTTAATTCAGCTGTATTACTTCTTTTGTAATGGAGCTGATCCATTGTTCATGTAACTGATGTTCAATTTTAAGAATCTCTTCTGCATGAAGCTGCCAGTCTGGTGAAAACTCATTCAGTTGATTGATCATTTCCTCTAAGTGTCCTTCTTCTTCAAGAATGATTGACTTTACCATAATTTTAGAAGATTCTTTAGTCAGGATATCCTGATATATGGGATATAGCTCATCGGCACGTACTTCAATGGCATAGGTTACAAAAAGGTAAGCAGCATATTTTAGCTCTTCTTTGGTTAAGGAAAATGCCTTTTGTAAATATTTACACGCTTTAATATCCAAAGAGTGCAGATATTGACGGGTTGCCAATGAAGCCAGAAGCTCTTCTTTTTCATAGGTTTTACAAAAGTCGGGATTAAGCTTTCCGATCTGCTTTTTCAGATAGTAGGCATGGCGGTGTTCTTCTGCTGCATGTTTTAGCTGGATCTGGCTCACCTGGGTAGGATGCTCACAGCTGGAAATTTTTCTGGCTCCTGCATTCTCCATAAAAGATAATGTATTCAGCCATTTGGCATGAACCTCATTATTTTTTACAATACGTTCTAATAGATTGTAAAATTCCATGTATTTTTATTTTGATTCAAATGTAGTATATTGCCGGATGGTTGAATGGTGCCAGTTTTAATATTATGGATAGTCCGGTTGAAATTCCTTATCAGAGTTTTGTCAAAATTAACAGAAGTTCAGACGCTTCAATATATATGCAGATTGCCAATCAGCTGATCAATGCGATTCAGCGTGGTTACCTTCCTTTTGGGACCAAACTTCCGGGAACCAGGGCTTTAAGTCAAACCCTTGAAGTACATCGTAATACAATTGTTGCCGTATATGATGAGCTGTTTGCTCAGGGCTGGGTAGACAGCATCCCGAATAAGGGGACATTTGTTATCGGGAAAAATAAGGATGAGCCTACAAAGGTTAAAAATTTTGAAACCAATGACCTTGAACATTATCCGAAAACAACAGGCTTTTCTTTTAAAACGTCCAATATCCTCGATAACCCATTTGAGCATTCTGCATGTGAATATCTGTTGAATGATGGGGTACCGGATATCAGGTTAACACAGATTGACCAGCATTCCAAGATTTACAGTGCTATTCTCAAGCGTAAAGCACATCATAAAATGCTTGGCCATTATAATCATGACGGAAGTGAATTCTTTAAAAAGAACCTTTCTCATTACCTGAATCTATCAAGAGGGCTTCCTATTTCCAAAAAAAATCTGCTTATTACAAGAAGTACGGAAATGAGCATCTATATTGTCTCGGAAGTACTTTTATCAGAAGGCGACACTGTATTGGTAGGCGCACTGAGCTATTTTTCGGTTAATATGATACTGGAGAAAGCCAGGGTTCATATTGTTCCTGTTCCTATCGATGAAGAAGGAATTATGGTGGAATATGTAAGGGAGGCCTGTAAAAAGCAAAAGATACGGATGTTATATCTCACTCCTCACCACCACTATCCTACCACGGTAACGTTAAGTGCTCAAAGAAGACTAGAGCTGTTGAATCTGGCGAACGAATTTGGATTTGTGATCCTGGAGGATGATTACGATTATGACTTCCATTATGATAAGAGTCCTATCCTTCCTTTAGCAAGTGCAGATACAAACGGAATGGTTGTTTACACCGGTTCTTTCGGAAAATCACTTGCCCCGGGATTCCGGACAGGATTTATTGTGGCTCCGGAAAACCTGATGACTGAATTGCGTAAATATTTGGGAATTATAGACCGTCAGGGTGATATTCTTATGGAGCAGGTATTGGGTGAAATGATTGCTGAAGGAGAAATTCATCGTTATCTTAAGAAATCGGTCAAGATTTATCAGGAAAGAAGGGACCAGTTCGCTCTTTTACTGGAAGAATATCTTGGGGAATATATACGGTTCCAAAAACCATCAGGTGGCTTAGCGATCTGGATTGAGTGGAATGTTCCCCTGAACCTTATGCAGCTCAGCAGGAATTGCGCTCAAAATAACCTATTCATTCCTAAAACATTATTGTATCAAAACAAAAATCTTACGGCAATGAGGCTGGGATTTGGAAACTTAACTTTCGAAGAAATGGAACAAAGTATCAGAATTTTATCTGAAAATGTAAAGAGACTGATTTCATAATTTTTTAAGCCCATAAAAATGAGTACTATTTTTATTACTCTTTTTAGTGGCTATTTTGAAAAAAGGAATGTCTTCGCTTATGAATTTTTGCATGACTCCTTTTTGTTGGTTTCTTTTTTTTCCTGTTTAGATAAATCATAAATCCTGTAATGGGAAGTGATGCCGCAATTAAACCAGCAATGAGATATAAAATTCTGCCTGCCGTACCCAGAATACTTCCTGTATGCAGATCGTAATTTCTTCCTCTTAGAGCGGTTCCGTTCCCGATATTTTTGTCATTATACAATTGATGTTTTAAAGTTTCCCCGGTATATTGATCAAAATTGAATTGCTCATTCTGGTATTGTTTATCACCATATGTTATCTCTGCATAGTACGTTCCCTCTTCTTTTTTGGGAAAACTGATCAATGCGGATTTTTTACCTGCCAGACTTTTTTCCACTTTATTCCCTACGATATCCAGGATCATTTTTTGATTGGAGAACCCGGTGGCGGGTACTGTACTCTTAGCTTTTTGTTCAGTGTGGGCCTTTCCGTTTAAAGTTTTCTTTACCCATTGATCAATATTTTCAAAATTCCATATCACTGCGGAATAGCAGATCAGAAGCAGAGGGATCACAGCATAAAAACCCAGAACATTGTGACTGTCATAATTAATTCTTTTCCAGTTAGCTGATGTTTTAATAAAAAACATGCCTTTCAATGCATTTTTATTCATTTTACGGGGATACCAGATCACTAAGCCGGAAAAAAGCATGATCGCTAAAATCAGTGTGGAATATCCCGTAATGGTCTTTCCTATTTTTTCTCCAAGCAATAATCTTCTGTGGAGATCCATCACAATTTCAAAAAAGTCGGTTTTGGCGTTCTCAACTGCAAGAACTTTTCCGGTATAAGGATCTATATAAACCCTGTAATAATAAATATAAGTTCCCCAATATGTCTATGCTTCGTCATTCATTTTCAGGGAACGGAATGCATAACTGCGGTAAGGATCGGAAGATATTTCTACCCTGCTAAGTTTTAAGCTGTCAGGTAATGCCTGTTTAGCTTTCAATTTTAGTTCCGAAAATGGGAGCTTTTCATTTTTAACTGATCTGACAAAATATTTTTCAGGATAGAACGTATGTTTTAATTCTTTTTCAAATGCCAGGATGCAACCGGTAACTGCCATTATTACAACTATAAGCCCGGACATTAGTCCGAGCCATAGATGTAATTGATATGTGATTTTTCTCAATTTAGAATTCATTATTAAAACTTAAGGCTAACCTCAGCTACAAAATTACGAGGCATTTGGGCTACTACAACACCTTGCCCTGCAAAATATTGGGCATTCCCTAAATTATTCATTTTAAATCCTAGTCTGTATCTTTCTTTTTCAAGAGAGACAGAAGCATTGATCAATGTATAGGCAGGAAATATAAATTGTCCTGTAGTTGCATTATCCACTGTTATTTGTTTACCTACACGATTAAGTCCGAAACCTATACCTAATCCCTGTAGTCCGTTGATTGGGAGTATGTAACTGATCCATGAATTGAATACATTTGCAGGACCGGAAGATGAAGGACGGCGGCCTTCCACATTGGCCGCGGATCTTACAAATTTACTGTCATTGTATGAATATCCTGCCATAATATTTAAACCATGGATAGGGTTTAAAATGGTTTCAATTTCAATTCCTTTACTTCTTTGTTCTCCATCCTGAATGGTTACATTATACCCTTTTCCATCTCGAATCACAACGTCTGCCCTTAGCATATTGTCGACAAGGATATTGTAATATCCGATCGTAAAATTCACCTTGTTTCTCCACAAATTTCCTTTAATTCCAGCTTCCCATTGATTAGATCTTTGAGGTTTAAAATCTCCGCTATAATCTGGAAGCGGCTGAGAGCTCGGAGCTACATAGCTAAAACCATTCATATAGTTGGCGTATGCAGACAGGCGATCTTTAAATACCTGGTAAACAATACCCAGTTTCGGTGACCAGGCATTCTGATTGAATGCACCTGTATTCGTATTGGTATTGAGGTCAAGTTGACCTTTACTTTCATAATGATCAAAACGTAAACTAAGCAATGTAATTAAACGGTCGGTAATATAAACGGCATCAGAAATATAAGCCCCATACATATTGCTTGAAATTGTATTTCTTTCCAATGGCGATTTTCCTGTTTTAGTAATAGCATTTTGTGTGAAAATCTGTATTTTCTGAAGAGCCAGATCTTTTGATATTGCACCGTATTTACCCGTAAGATCCCTTCCGTTGATCGTATCATACTTAACGATTGGAGAATTATTATTGTTCAGTGACTGATTTAAATAATCCAATCCGATCAGGAGTTTATTTTTAATTTTCCCAATTTTAAATTGTCCGTTAAAATTCTGCTGGATACTTGTGGAAGCTCCTTCGGAATTCTGCCATTGTACGTTACGTTCCAGCATATCGTCTCTTTTAGGTGATCGGATAAATTGATACTGGTATAATCCCTCTGTTTTTCTGTAGTTTCTCGAAATCAAAGTCTGCGAACTCCAGTTGTCGGAAATTTTATAATTAACCTCAGCTTTTACATTGATAGACGGAGCTTTTAAACTCATATCATTGTTGGAATATGATCTTTTCCAGTCAAATCCAAGCTCCTGTGGAGTATGTGCTTCAAACGGGCGTGTTCTGGCAAGGAAAATAATCGGCGTATTCGTTCCTTCGTAGGTATAAATCTGCGCTCCAAGATTGAACTTTAATCTGTCATTAACCTGATAACTCAGTGTAGGAGCAACAAACATAGACTTTCTGAACTCAGAATCCCTGAATCCGTTCTGATACTGATATGCTGCATTTAATCGGAATAAAGTTTTTCTGGAATCGGTGATTGGACCATAAACATCAGCTGTAACACGATTCAGGTTATAACTTCCCAATAAATAGGAAACTTCTCCCCCGAAATAATCTTTTGGTTTTTTGGTTACAACATTGATCAGTCCGCCAAATGATGTTACCGCTCCACCGTATAATGTTCCGGAAGGTCCTTTGATTACATCAATACGTTCAATATCTGAAGGATCAATTTCAGAGTTGGTGGTTGCCGGGACACCGTCTACCATAGAAACTCTTGTTGGAAAACCTCTTAAGTTATAGTAGAAACTTCCGTCTCCTGCTCTTCCGGCGCTTCCCTGCATTTTTACAACACCAGGAACATTTTTCAAAGCATCTGAAACATCATAAACAAGCTGTTCTTTAAGGATCTGCTGATTGATGCTGGTGTACATCTGTGGATTTTCCAGGTTTTTCAACGGCATTTTAGCAATTGAAGTACTGTCCTTATCGAGAAATTTATTTCTGCTTACAGCATATACGGTAATTCCTTCAATAACATTGTTCTCCACCGCGGTATAAATAACCGGGATTTCATAGACATCTTTCTCAATACGAATGGTTTCACGTGTGAGTTCGATATCATTTAAAACCACCTGAAGAGTATACTCCCCAGGCGGCACGTTGTCAAAATAATATTCTCCTGAATTATTGGTTTTTGCCTGATAAGGCGTATTTACTAGTCTTAAAAGCGCGTTTTTTACCGGTGCTTTATCAGACAGCATGATCTTGCCGTTGACACGTTCGCTCTGTTGTGCAGAGACAATTACGGGAAAGCTGACAAGAAGTAAAAGTAATATAAGGGTTCTAAATGTTTTCATGCTGAAGGTTTTGTAACAGGGGATAATTTATTTTGCCGTTTTGTGATAATGGAAATGTCTCTATATGTTCCGTGCGTACATATTGAGGATTGATGCGTAATTTATTCTTTATGGTTTCAGTGATAATCTGAGGATCAATTTCATTGTTGTCATATAATACAATGATCTTTTTGTCATTGGAATTCAGGCATACAAATGTGCTTCCCTCCAGTTCATTTTTAAGAATAAATTCAACCTCATCCAGGTTGAGACGAATTCCGAATAGCTTCATGATGCGTTTTATTCTTCCTGTAATATAATACAGTCCATTTTGTCCTCTCCTGGCGGTGTCTCCTGTACGAAGCACTTTGGGTTGCTCATAAGTTGCAAGATCATGGAGTGTATTGGCATATCCTCCACATATACTTTCATGGAAGAAAAGAAGTTCATCTGTTTCCGGATCGATCTCAAAGCTTGCGCCGTGTACCGGGCTACCAATAGACGTTTCTTCTTCAAGAAGTCCATCGGTACTGAGGTAAGCCATTCTTCCTCCGGCTTCTGTCTGTCCATATTGGGCAAAGAATTGTTTTTCAAATTCATGACAGTAATTGAAGATCGTTTTTCGAAGTTCTCCGTTGATCACCCCTCCTGTATGGGTCATGTATCGTAGGCTTTTACTGTCTTTTCTGAAGAAGCCTATTCGGTTCAGATTTTCATAAAGGTATGGAACGCCACCCAGTGTACTGTATCCGTACTCTTCCATTTCATCCCAGAATGCCTTTTGCATAATATCTTTATCCGTGCATACTATTTTCCCTGCCCGCATACAGTTGGTAGTGAAAATCGAAAAACCATACACGAAATTAATCGGGACATTTAACGGAACTACATCCGATTCCAGGATAGGCATATATTGCAGAATACTCACCGCATTTTTATAAAGACTCTCATCCGAAAGCTTAACCAGCTTAGGAACTCCTGTTGTTCCCGAGGTGCTTAAAAGAATCTTAATATCCGGATGAATGGAAACTTCCGGTTTATAATCTTCTTTAACAAAGATTTTAATTGTTTCTGAGAATTCTCTGGATGAATATCCCTGAAGCTCTTCCCGTGACGGATCAAAGATGTATTTCGGACGGTATTCTGCTTCCAGGCGTTCTTTGAAGTCCGGGTGAAGCTTTTGTCCCAGAATTGCAATGGCATGAGCCGTACCATAGAAGTTCAGTAAAACTTCAATACTGGACAGCTGATTGTCATTGTATAAAAAAATCAATCCTTTTTCTACAGGATTCAGGCCTAATGACCGGTACAATGTTCCTACCGGAACACTTTTGCCACTGGAAGCCTCTATAAAAGAGAGGCTTCTGTTGGCAATTACATTTTCTAAAATTTTCATATACTTAGTTTTCTACGAGTACATCGTATTTTTTCATTTTGTCGCGGATCTTTCCTACAGTTCCCATTTCAAGAATATCATTAAAATCAAACTTTATTTGGTAGAACTGTTCCAATGCTTCTACTATAAGAAGATGGGACATAGAATCCCATTCCGGGATTTCCTGGTAGGTAAGGTTTTCATCAATCATTTCTTTTTTTACTGCAATTGCTGATGCAATAATTTCATAAAATTCGTCTGTTGTGTGCATTTTAAATTTTTATAGTTTTCCATTTACCATTTCTGAAGATCATAAGGAAAAGCACAGCCAGTACAATTTCCGAAGAAACGATAGCTGTAAATATTCCTTTCAGTTCCCATTGAAGCCTTACTCCAAGGAGATAAGCCAAAGGAAGCTGAATAACATAAAACATGATCATATACAGCAGGGTTACCTGCATGATATTTCCGGCAGCATTAAGTGCGCGGCTGATCACCATTGTAAAGCCTAATAACAAATAAGCCATTGAAACCACGTGGATATACTGGACTGCATACTGAGCGACCTGGGCTTCCGAAGTAAAAAAGGTAACAACATATTCCGCTGCCAGTTGCCAGAATAAAGCAACAGCCACGAGATATGTCATGTTGATTCCTCCTGCCCTCCATACGGTTTTTTCCGCACGATCCGGATTTCCTGCTCCCAGATTCTGGCCCGTAAGAACTCCCGCAGCATTTCCTATTCCCCAGGCAGGCATGGTTGCCACAGAAGCTATCCTTTGGGCAATAATGTAACCTGCAAGTGCGGTGGTTCCAAAGGTTGCAATAATCTTCACCATAATCAGCCAGCTGGAGGCAGGAATAATATACTGAACCAGTCCGCCAAAGGTAATTTTGAGGATTTTCTTTGTTAAGGAAAGGTCGAAGTGAAACTTCGTACCGATCTTGATGCTAGTTTTTCCTGTAAGGAGGATAAAAAACTGGTATATTACCGCGAGCAGACGGGATAAAACAGTAGCATAAGCTAATCCCATTAATCCGTAAGCAGGAATAAAACCAAGTCCGAAAACAAAGATGACCGCGAATACCATACTCGATATATGGCAAAGCCAAAGGGATTTCATAGCAAGGGAAGCATCCCCGGCCCCTCTGAAAAGCCCGTTAATGGAAAGCCTCAGAATAACCAATCCGATACTTAAAAATACCAGTTGGGAAAAAAGGACTCCATGATCAATACTATCGGGTTTAATCCCGAGAAAGCCGATGATATCGGATGCGAAAATAAATGACAGTCCCCCAACCAAGAGGGCAAATCCAAACGCAAGCAGTATGATATACTGTGCCGTTTGTCCCATTCCTTCCTTGTCTTTTTCACCTGCTCTCCTTGCCGTTAATGTAGCAGCCGCTATCCCAAGACCGATGGCAATCGCGTTGGCAAAATTGATGTAGTTATCTGTAATACCAACAAGTCCGAGGACCTTATCTCCAAGCTTCGCAATAATTAAAAGATTGATACTCACGAAAACAGATTCCATAACAAGCTCCATCACCATAGGAATGGCTAAACTGAAGATTGAACGGTTGATGCTTCCGCTGGTAAGCTCGGTTTTTCTCCCGGCTAATGCTCCGTACGCAAATACAGAACCGTCTTTTACAAGATGCAGGAACTTTTTCATAGTGCCACAACAGAATTTTTATTGGCTATCTGGTACAATGGGTTGGGTAAAGCACCATCTTTCTTTGGAATAGCAAATGCTTTGTTTTCACTGTAACCGTTATTTTTCAAGCGTACACTGTTGATATAGAATCTTTTGAATGACGGAACATACAGATCATATTTTGCATAGCGGTCTTTTAAATCAGGGTTTTGATTTTTGTAATGCTCTATACATTCATGAACAAGTGTCCAGAACTCTTCTTCTTTAAGATCCGAATAGGTATGAAGAACGTTTGATAAATATCTGAAAAAGGCATCAAAAACCCCAAGAAGAATGGACAATGGAACATTTTCTTTGTTTGAGGACTGAATCAAGCCGTCTGCCAGATGATCCGGTAATTTTTCTCTGGCTTCTGTCGTTAAAACAATGTCATCTACAAAATCTTTAATAACAATTCTTTGTGGAAGCCCGTTTCTCAATACCACCATAATGTTTTCTCCGTGAGGTGTTACGCAAAGAGAATGGGTGTAATAGATATGAAGAAGAGGAGTAAGATAAGCGTCGAGATATTCTGTGATCCATTGTCTTACACTGATTCCTGCTTTTTCAGCAAAAGCTTGTACCAGGGGAACTCCGTTTTGATCCACATAGAGCAATGAAGCCATGGTAAACATTTCTTCGTCTTCCTTTAAATAAGATCCGGCACTTTCACGCCATAATGCTCCCAGGAACTCATTATATTGATATGGGACGCCTGTAATAGCACCGTATTGCGGATGGTGATAAGCGATTGAAGCTTCTTCACCGAGAAATATGGTTCCTTTATTTTCCAGATAAGCATCCCCTTTGATCAGTCCTTTTACCCAATCTGTAATGGAGGGTGCTATTTTCATCTGTTTAGGGGAAAGTCCTCTGATGTTTCCGGTACTCAGAATAGAGACAGCCGTTTTTAAGTATCTCTTCTCAGGATGATCTGCATTGAATAAAGTACGGATGCTCTGTTGCGGGCTGTAAACGTCATTACCCTCTCCCATCGGAATTAATATTCCGGAGACAAGGTCTCCGGCAAAATGGATCTTTAACTTATGTTCCCATTGCCAGGGATGCACCGGGATGAAATGATAATCCTCAACTGATTTTCCTTTGTTGATCAGTTTTTGTTGAAAATTCTGATATAATTCATCCCCGATTTCAGAGCGGTAAAATTCTTCCTGATCGATATGCCCTAAAGAATGAAAAGATGATCTGCTCTTATGAGCGGCAAACCAAAGGACTTTTAAGCTCTTATCCGCTTCCGGGGCAAAGGTTTCAAGGTCAGTAGGTGAAAAGCCTAATCTGCTTTTATTGACAATAACCCATGGGTGACCTGTCATTTGGTGCTCTACTGTCTGGTAATTACTGGATGCCAGATCCTTTGAAGTCATAATCCCTCTGGACAAGATCAGGGAATCACAATATAAAGTATGCAGTAATTCTTCTGTGTATTTTGCTAATGTATTGGAATCAAGATCAAAAACCGCCTGCATTTCAAGGAAAAATTGAGGAATATTAAGGATGTCGGTTTTTTCGCCATTCTCTGTTTTTGTAATACTGGCTTTATCAATATGCCAGAAATCCATCATTCTTTCCTGTCCCCTGAAGCTATATTCTATGTTTTCAAATCCTGTCTCAAGGCTGAAGGTGGTATATCCTTCTTCATCTTGAGATACAGCGACAGGCTTTAATCGCTCCTCATGCATTAATTCGGCGATTGTTTTGGCCATAAGGTCCCTGTTAGCCTGTAGCCAGTGTTTCTGGTTAATTATCGTATTATCGTTACTCATTATTCATTATATTTTGGCGGTTGGCATTGCGTGTTTTTCAACGTCAAAATCCTGGAAGGCTATTTTCTTTTCTATTTTATAATGCTCCCTTCCCAGAATATCATTGATGATATAAGAATTACGGTAAGCCGCCATTCCAAGGTCGGTAGAAATATAGCTATGGGTATGGACTTCTGCATGAAGCACATAAATTTCACCTCCGTTATGATCTATTGAGTAATTTCTGTTCACGGCAAATAACCCGTTGGAATCCCTTTTAATTCTTGATTCAATATTTTTTAAGAATGAAGGTTCATGATAACGGTATCCTGTTCCAATTACGAGATAATCAGCTTCCTGTTCATAAGGGATATCCTGTTCCAATTGTGTAAATTCAAGGGTAAGACGTTCTGTATTGCTGTTATCTACCCGATCCAGCTGGCTGTTGGGAATGATCGTAAGCTTTGGATCGGCATTATCAATATTCAGATCATAGATAAAATCGTAGATCTGGTTGATCAGGTCATAATTGATCCCTTTAAACTGTGCCTGTTGCTTGCTTAAGATAGCTTTGCGGGCAGCTTCGTTTCTGCTGTAAAAATAATCTACGTAATCAGGGGAAGTAAGCTCTAAGGTAAGCTTTGAATATTCCATCGGGAAAAACCGGTCAGGTCGGGAATACCATCCTAATTCCGTATTTTCATTGCGGCTTTGAAGAAGATCGTAAAAGACTTCCGCAGCACTTTGCCCTGAACCAATTACGGCTATTTTACGGCCTTTAGCTAAAAGCTCCTCTTTTCTGTACAAATAAGAACTTGTATGAAGGATCCTGGAATCTTCTTTGGGAATAAATGAAGGAATATGGGGCTGTGTCCCGGTACCAAGGATGAGTCTTTCCGCTTTAAAAACTACCGCCTCCTTGGTTTTGGTGTGAAGCGTGGTAATCAGATAAAGTCCGTCTTCATAAATAATATCGACAACCTGTGTGGAAAAACGGCATTGTGGCAATTGGCTGACTACCCATTGACAATAGCGGTTGTATTCTTTTCGGGGAATGAAGAAATCTTCCCTGATAAAGAATTTATATAACCTGTTGGTTTCTTTAAGATAATTAAGAAGGCTTAAGGGATTGGTAGGATCTGCCATCGAAACACAGTCACACAAAAACGGTGTCTGAAGGGTTACGTGGTCTATCATTAATCCCGGATGCCAGTCGAAGCCATCCCTTTGATCAAGAAAAAGTGTTTTTAATTCAGATATAGGATTGGATAAAGCAGCTAGCCCTAAATTAAAAGGCCCGATACCTATTCCTATTACATTATATATGGTTTCATTAGTCATGTTCAGCGATTTTTGCGGTGATTTGTACATCTTTGTTTTGTGGGAATTTTTCCCAATACCATTCTCTGTAGCAGAAGTTCAGATTGGCTTTTTTGTGTGGCATTTCAATGATTTTTTCTATTTTGAAGCCTACATGTGCCTTATTCATCATGGATGCAAAAGAATCTACAGAGCCTTCTCCTACCATTTTTCCAACTTCCGGTTGGGCAAATACGTAATCTACCATAGATTGTGTGGAAGGAGAAACATATTTCTTTTTAGGATCTGTCGGAGCTATAAACTGATGCGTCCCATAGTCTGTAGGCATTACATCATAATAATCTCCCACAATATCCCGGCATGGCCAGTAAACTTCAATATTGCAGGAAGGTTCATCATTACTCGAAATAATATAGCTGTGGGCTTCGTCACCCGGTAACATCAGTCGGTAATAGGTTTCCAGCTCGTCAATCGGCCAGTTCATCTGCCATATTTTTACAGCATGCTCACGATTGAACCATTCATGAAGCATTTCAAGATCTTCATCAAGGTTAATAGGACGCATACTGATTGTAACATCTTCTTTCTGAAAATAACGCCTGAAGAACACATCGTTTCCTTTTGGATTGATCAGCTGATCCGAGAAGAAATATTTGTAAAGAAGATTGGGAATCCTGGCATAAGAAATAGCCCCGGCACTGGTAATTCCATCAATCTCATTGGCTACTGCCTTAAAGTTTGTTTTGGTTCCCCAATACCTGTTTTGAAGGGCATAGTTGGTAAACGCTGAAGGCATCTCATGGTGAACGGCATCAAACTCCCGGTATAATATATCAATCAGCATTCGTTCACTTATCCACCCTGTTTTTCCTAATGAGGCGATAAGTGCTGAAAAATTGCTCACCAGTACATGATAAGAAATGATATCTAAAAGACGCTCATCTTTGATAAAGAGATCCTCAATCTCCGGATATTCTTTAGCCAGCCCGGTATACTGGTCTCTCGAACTTTCTCTGAGGAGATAACCCTGTGCATCTCTTACAAAAAGTGTTTGAGGAAGCAATTGATCATCCAGCTGAATCAACAGGTTCTGCTGATGAGCCTCAGGAGCCATTCCATAATGGCTGTATAAGTGGTTTAATGGAGCGATTAATAGTTTAATATACTTTTCGAACCATGTGGTTATGGATTCTTCAAGACCCATTCCCAGGACATCTGAAACATCCGAGAAAAATTTCTGTATAAAAGTCTTTCCGTCAGCAGGCTCATCCTGGCATAACCTGGCGAGTAAAAGTATTTTATCTTCAGGTAAAAACGGATTCTCGCGAACTAATAAATTAAGACTATCAATGTTTTTATCATTGTGGTAGACTGCCAATGTTACAGGTTCTAAAAGAAGTTTGAACTGATTAAAATCCTTTTCAAATGCTGAAGCTGCGTGCTTACGCCATAATGCTGAAGCATAGCCTCTTTTTAAATCTTTTTCAGTGTTGATCCTGATCGAACCGGTTAAAAGAACATTCAGGGAAAACTTTGGCATCCATGGAATATGAGGGTTGTACATGCTTCTTATAGAAGATGTTGAATAAAATCCTTCTCCCAGGGCTCCGATGTGAATTAATGTCCTGTTTTCTATCATTTCCGAGCCTTCTTTTATCGATAAAAGATAACTGGCTTCCCAGGGATGACATGGAACGATATAGAAGTCGGACAGGCTTTCCCCTTCTTTAAGATAATTTTTTCCAAAGTCCGAAGGCAGAGAAACGATGCTTTTCAGAAATTCATTGTAGGAGATCTCTAAAACAGAGTTTTCTACAACATTGTTTTTATGCACTAAAAAATACTCAAGCTGTATCTCTTTATTGAATTCAGGACCATACAAAAGCTGTTCTTCTTTTGAAAATCCCATCCTTGCTTTGGTAAAAGGATGAAGATTATGCCCTGCCGGAAGCCTCTGCTCAGATTCCAGAAAGGAGTAAGACACAGGATCATTCTCCTGAGCACCAGCATTCATGATCAGTTCCAGGTTTCTGAAGCTGCTTTGGATTCTTTTAGTAAATAATTCCAACCCTTGTTCACTGAATTGCTCAGAAAGCTCTTTATAAACCAAAGCTGTCAGCTGGTCGATATCCACCTCAAAAATGCTTTCATTTTTATGATCAACGGCCCATAAAGGCATTGCATAATCGTGAAATGAACTTTCGGAACGATAAGCAACAGGGGCGAATAAAAACAGATTGCTCTTTTTTAATTCAAATCTTATGTATAGCGGGTAATTGCTGTTTTGAAGTGCCCGGGCTGTAAGGGTATCATATTTTGGAACTCCTTCATAAAATCTTCCGTTCCCCAGTTCCCGCAACATACCATTCAATAAGATTCTGCTTGTAATGGTAAGCGCTTTTTCTGCAACATTAGTTTGTTGTTCCAAAATTTTCTCCATGCTTTTTTATTGTGTTTAATATTTGATGAATATCTTCAGTAGTAGTAATAGGATTCAGGAAAGTAAATTTCAGATAGAAATTACCATCAACCTTGGTACTTGCTACCAGGATCTCTCCACTGTAGAACAATTTCATTTTTATATGTAAGTTCAGTGCATTCAGATCTTCAATATCGTCTCTCAGATAACGGAATACCAATACACTAAGGTCAGTATGCGATAGCAATTCAAATTCCTGGTCTTCAGTGATCATTGCTGCTGCATCTTTAGTAAGATCAATCACCCTGTCGGTATATTCAGCCAATTGTTCCTGCCCCATTATTCTTAAGGTAAACCAAAGTTTTAAGGCGTCAAATCGACGGGTACTTTGTATAATAGACTTATTGATCTGTGCAGGAATCTCTTCCTCATCCATTTCTGCAGGATTCAGATAATCGGCATGATGTTTAAGGATTCGAAGTTCTCTCTTGTTTTTAACAATGAAAGCACTACTGCTGATCGGCTGGAAGAATGATTTATGATAATCTATTGTTACAGAATCTGCTTTTTCAATGCCGTTTAAAAGATGACGGTATTTCGCGCTTAAAAGTAAGGCACAACCATATGCTGCATCTACGTGCATCCAGATATTATGTTGAGCCGCGATATTCGCAATATCCTCCAATGGGTCTACATTGCCAAAATCTGTTGTTCCGGCGGTTGCTATGATCCCGATAGGAATATTTCCTAATTCGATCTCACGCTTCATATATTTCTGAAGCAATGTAATATCCATCCGGAATTCATGGTCAGTGGGAACTTTTATTATGGATTTTTCCCCTAACCCCATAATAGATGCATTCTTTGAATTGCTGAAATGCGCTTTATCGGAAATGAAAATTCTAAAACGGCCGGCTTCAGGCGGTAAGCCGTCTTGTTTGATGTTGTGATGTAAGTTTTTTTGAGAGAAGACATCCCGCATCATCACCAATCCCATCAGATTACTTTGTGAACCTCCTGCGGTGAATACACCATCACTTTCAGAAGAATACCCTAATCTTTCTGCTGTCCAGTCAATCAGTTTTCTTTCCATAAAAGTGCCGCCGGCACTCTGATCATAAGTATCCTGTGAAGAGTTGATAGCGCTCACAAGAATTTCTCCGGCTAATGCTGGAATTACAATAGGGCAATTGAGATGGGCTACATATTGAGGAAGGTGAAAGGCTGTGGCATGCTTTACGTAGATGTCATCCACCTCATTCAGGAGCTCTTCATAAGAAGAGAGTTTTTGGTTCAGGTCAATGTGCTGAACCTTTTGTTTCATTGTTTTAGCTTCTATTCCGCTAAATGGTTTGTCGTTTCTATGAAGAAATGTTCCGACCAGGTCTAAAGTGTCATTGATAGCGGAACGATAGTGATCATAATTATCCTGATGAAAAATGTTTTCAAATTTCCCCGAAAAGTGATTCAAAGTGTCGTTTATCACTCCTTCGTGAGGCAAAATTTCGTTGTTCATATATTTATTTATAACGTTGATTAAAAAAAATGGTGTTGACTTATTTTTATTTGGACATAGGTTATATATCTCGTAATCAATACGTTAAGTTTTATTTTTTTGCATTTTTTATTTGGTACTTAATTAAAAATTTATAAATTTGACAACGCAATTGTTATTTAGAATAATTAAAAACAAATATAATAATTTAATCCTAACACAAAATTTTTTTTAATGAATTCTCTAAAAATTCTTGAAGAAAGCAGTTTGACTATGGAAAGAGTACTTCCTGTAGCCATTCAGATTACAGATAGCGAGCGCAGGATGATCAAAGACGCGGTAGATCATCTCGAAAGAAAATATGGAACTTTTGAAAACAGAGAGTTTGTCATGCAGGTTCATCAACTGGCCTCTTATTTTTTACCGGAAAGATTATTAAAGGTTCTGGCGTCATTTGCCAGCGATTTTTCCAGAGAGCAGTATGGTGCATTGATTTTCCAGGGCCTTTTTGACATTGACCAGGAAAAAATAGGAACGACTCCACCCAACTGGCAATCGGCGGATTACTCAAAATTCAATCAATACGGATTTGCCTGTGCTTTGTTGCATGGTGCTCTTCCATCGAAACCGGTACAGTATTATTCACAGCGTAAGGGAGGCGGGCTGATCCATGCGATCATTCCGGATGAAAAAATGCGGGATACTCAGACGGGATCAGGATCAGCTACAGATCTGTATGTCCATACGGAAGATGCTTTTCTTAAACATCAGGCAGACTTTTTAAGCTTTATGTATATCCGTAATGAAGAACAGGTACCTTCTACCCTTTACTCTATCCGTTCCCATGAATCTATTCATGAAGATTACAAACCTTTATTTGATCCGATCTTTAAAATTCCTAAGGATGCGAATCTAAAAACCGAGGCAGAGGAAATCGATACTTTAGATGCTATTTTATACGGAAATAAGGAACTGCCGTTTATGAGATTTGATGCCGCAGAGCAATTGTTTAATCCGGATATTAAGCAAACAGATATTGCCCATCATGCGCTCAGCAAATTCTGGCAGGAAGCAAAACATCTGATTTATTCAGATTTTACTCCTCAGGCAGGAGACGTTATCGTCGTTAATAATCATTTATGTGCCCACGGAAGATCCGCTTTCCGCGCGGGAATAAAAAATATTAATGGTGTTGAACATACCTGTGAAAGAAGGATCATGCTTCGTATGATGAGTAAAGTAAGTCTTATAGATATGAGAGGACATACCCTCAAAGAAGATCCATTCTTTGTAATAGAAGAACATTTGGGTAAAAACTTCAAAGACTTCTAATCATTTAAAGATTTAAATTTTACTATAAAATCCTTTCTGAGCATTTGTGCAGAAAGGATTTTTATGATGTATTACAATTTGGAAAATATAAGCTTAAATTGCCATCTTGCTTTTCTCATTTTCTAATTTCTCAATAAGACTTTCCAGTTCATCCCTATTTAATTCTGTTTGTATTTTACTGTTCATGATCTCTTTTAAAGCCAGAATATATGCTGTTTTTAAAGCATTTTCCGCTGTGGTTTTTATATCCGGGGAAACACCTGTGTGTTCCCAGTTTCCATGGGTTATTGTGGCTGTAATTTTTCCGACTGGAATAACGGTGAGGTATTGATCTGCAATAATAAATTCGTCTACAGGATTTGCCGCCCCTCCGGTATTTTCTCCAATGATTTTGGCGAGTTTATAGTTTTTAAGAAAGTAGGCTAATCCTTCCGCAGCAGAAAAAGAAGACCTGCTCGTAAGGATATAGACATTTTTATCAAGGTATTTTTTTCCTAAAACTTTTGTTCGGGTAGTATTTTGAACCGTTTTTTCTTTGTCTCTGAAATAGGTAGAATACAGATTGGTTTTTTCTTTGAAAAAATAACTGCAAAATAAGATAAGCATTCCGTTATCACCTCCTCTGTTTTCACGAAGATCAATAATCAAAGAGTTGGTATTCGCAACAAAATCCATTACTGATGCAAGTGTTTTTGCACTTGAACGGGATTCTGCAAACCCTTTGAAATTAATATAACCAATGTTCCCTTCCAATCTTTTTACATTTTCGAATCCGAAATTTTCAAGGCTATTAAGGAAATTATTTTCAGCGGCGGTTTCCTTTGCATTTTTCTTGTTTTCAGATGTTAGACCGTCCTTGTATTTAATAAAAAAATGCTGATCACCGGACACAGTCCTCAATTTTTCAGTAAGCTTCTGAGCCAGTTCTTTTCCGGTCAGTGTATCCCAGTCTTCCGGTTGAAATTCCGTTTCAAGCTTTTTATAAAGATCTTTATCTGTATAGTGCTCTTTGACCTTTTCCAGAATATCTTTCACAACAGGGTTGTTTGTTTTCTGGCAGCCAAATGATAAAGAATATAATAATGATATGAGGACAAGTGTTTTCTTCATGAGATATAATTTAAGTTCATGACAAAAGTACGGGGCAGGAAAAATTGAGAATTGTAAAAAAGGAAACAGATTAAATAAATAATCAGATATTATTTTGTTCTGTATTAACTTTTTTGAAGAATGTTTTTGGAGTTATTTGAGTAAGTTCCTTAAAATCTTTGATAAAATGAGACTGGTCGTAAAAAAGATTTTCATAGGATAATTCCGTAAGATTTTTCACCTGTTTGTTTCGCAGCAGGGAATTTCGAAACCGGTTTATTTTACGATATTCGGAGGCTGGTTTTGCTACAAACCGTTTGGTAATTTTATTAACGTATTGTCTTGTAATGCCATTCTTTTCCGCAATGTCCAGGATACTGATATCATTCTCAAGGTCTTTGATGATATTTTCGGCTCCAGTCAGATGCTTATCAATGAATTTAGAGAGCAGGTAATCTTCCAGGGCTTTTATTTGTATTTCCTTCCCGTGTTCATTCAGTATCTTATCCATAGCCTCACGAAAGTCCGAAGATAAAATTTTATCTTTTAGAATTAAGCAGTTGTCAGCATTAAAAAAATGATAGATCCCCAAAGGTTTAAAGTAGATGGTAATTTCATTAATGGGTTTCTCATAAAAGATTTCCGTAGATCCTGTGCATCGGGAGACCAAATCAATCACTATATTTTTTATGGGAGAATGATAAATTTCCATACTGCCTTCATCCGATCTGATCTCGGCATCCTGACAGGCTGAAACAATGAAAAAATTGTTTGGAAATGTCAGATATCTGATAGACGAAGCAGATTCATCTTTATCCATAAAATAATATCCCTGGATATATTTTTTAAGAACAGGATTTCTTGGTTGGTAAAAATGGATATCCATAATCTGACAATAAATAAGGGTATAAAATTACAAATACAAAAGAAAAACCTGAAGAAAATCTCTTCAGGTTTTTCTATATAACGTAATTTAATTGTCTTCTGAATATTATATCAGTTAAATGCTGCATCCATCGGGGTCACAGGCATTTTCTCCATTAGAAAGATCTGTGAATGGAGAAACCGTTTCTTTATACGTTTGCTGGAGTGCATTTTCAAAAACTTCAACAGGTTGAGCGCCCGAAACAGCATACTTTCCATTTAAAACAAAAAATGGAACGCCGGTAATTCCATTATTTCTGGCTTGTTGGATGTCTTCATTGACTTCTGATGTCAATTCCTCTGAAGTTACTGCATGCTTTGCCTCCTCTTTATCAATACCCAGTGATTCTGCAATTTCTGCCAATGTATCAACATCCCCCACGTCTTTGCCATCAATAAAATGGGCGATGAACAGAGCTTCCTCCATTTCATTGGACTTGTTGTATTTTTTAGATAACTGCAACAATTTATGTGCAGGAAACGTATTGGTTATAAGCGCAGTTTCAAAATTGAAATCAATACCAGCCCCTTTTCCCATTTGAGTAACCTGGCTGATCATTTGCGTAGCCTGGGTCTCAGGAAAGCCTTTTTTCTCTCTGAAGTAGGTAAGTGTATTCTTTGTTTCACCTGTATTTAAGGTAGGATCCAGCTGGAAGCTCTTCCACTCTACTTCTACCTGATCTTTGAATGGCAATTTTTGAAGAGCCTGTTCAAAATTATTTTTTCCTATATAACAAAACGGACACATAACGTCCGACCATATTTCTATTTTCATTGTAATTCTTGTTGTAATGTTCTGCAAAGTTACCATTTAATTTTAATGTAACAAAATTTATTACATTTAACTTGGATCTACTTCGTTTTACGAATAGAAACGCGGATTACAATGTTTTACTTACTTTCCTGCTAAAGATCAAATGAGCGATTAAAGCTAAGAGACCAAAGCTTGCTCCAACGAAGCACACCCCTTCCCACTGTGCGTAATGCCATGCAACCGATGCCAGCCATGTTCCTAATGATCCACCGATAAAGTAGCAGACCATATAAACCGTATTCAGGCGGTTGACCGCATTGGTTCTGATCAGAAAATAACTGGTTTGATTCATAATATGACTGGATTGTACTCCGAGATCAACCAGGATGACTCCTACAATCAAACCCCAATACGTGTATCCTGCAAAATAGGTAAAAGCCCAGCTGCCTAAAACGATTAGTAGTGAGTAGAATATGATCCTGTTGATATTCATGAACTTTTGGAATGCCCCGACTTTGGCTGCGGCTAAAGCACCTACTGCCCCTGCCAGGCCAAAACTCCCTACCACAGATGAACCGGCATTAAATGGAGGTTTCTCCATATGAAAAACCAAAGTGGTGAATAAAGCACACATAGAGCCAAAAGCCATTGCGCCCCGGAAAGAGGCCAGTTGTAAAACAGGCTGTGTTCTTGCGAGATGAAATACAGAACGCATCAGATCTTTGTATGTCCCCTTAAAATTTGGTGAGAGCTCAGGAAGCATTTTATACACTGCAAACCAAACGAGTATCATCAAGCCTGCCGCAATACCGAAAACGGCCCTCCAACCCAGAATTTCTCCCAGGATTCCCCCTACAAACCTGGATAAGAGAATACCCAAAAGTAATCCGGACATTACCAATCCTATATTGGAAGACTTCTTTTCATCAGATGAAAGTTCTGCTGCGATAGGAACAAAAAGCTGCGGAATAACAGAGGTCATTCCGATCAGTAAGCTCGCCGCATACAGCATCCATAGTTGAGTAGCAAAGGTCATCCATAAAAGTGATCCGAAAACCAAAAGAAGATCAATCAAAATCAGTTTTTTACGGAAAAATTTATCACCCAACGGAACAATAAGAAGCAATCCCAGTGCATATCCTATCTGGGTCAGTACGGATATTTTGCTGGCAGCACTTTCTGAAATATGTACATCATTTGAAATGAGTGCCAATAGTGGCTGATTATAATAGTTGTTGGCAACTACCAACCCTGAAATAATAGCCATCAGCCATATCACAGTTCTGGAAATGCCCTGAGAAGAACTCGCCTGCATACTAACGTTTTAAATTCAAAATTAATTATAGAATAATGAGATAAGTATCTTTCCTGATTTCCGGAATCAAATCGAGGATTTAAATTCCGGTCAGAAAGAAAAAGAAACCTTTTAATTACCTGCAAAGATAATTTAATTACATTAAAATTATTCGTTATAAATCCAATTGTTTTTGAAATTCTTCGAAGTATTTTGCCAGATGAAGACCGTCTGCCAGACCATGATGAGCTTCTATGGAAACCGGTAAATATTTCCTTCCGTTACGGATGCTGTATTTTCCAAATGTAATTTTCGGAATAGATTCCGTCTTATCAAAATTCGTAGGATGCAGCAGTGCACTGAAAGAATTCCAGGGAATAGTAGAATGTCTTATTAAAGCTTTGGTGACGCTATCAGTACTTAATCTTAATCCTGTGGAGCTTTGTACAGCCTGAATTTCTTTTTGTAATTCTTTATTGAAAACTTCAAAGCTTTCTGAAAAAGGAATGTAAGAAAAACCAAAAGTTCCGTCTGCCCTGGCGATTGTACTTCCCGCATCGATGACATCGAAAATGACCACCTGGTCATCAACAATTCTCATTTTCAGTTCTTCAACAGAATTCACGGCAACCATCGATTTATGAAGGTAATAGGCAAAAAAAGAATGACCGTTAGTTTTTACAGTATCATAAGCTTTTGTACAATCCACTTCTGCTGTAAAACCAAAATAAGGACTTGCCATTTTTGAAAAAAAATTAAAATGTTCTTTTCTGTTCCACTTTTCAACATCAATGATCTTCATTTTTATACTGCTTATTTTTTCTGCAAATTTCTGTAAGTTTTCTCATTATAAAAAATGTAAGGGTAATAAAATTGATTTTGGAATGCGTAATTTTGATACGTTGATTGTTGTTTGGATAGAAAAACACATTGTAAGGCTTAAGAAATAAGAAGTAAATTATGAATCCCGGATTTTAAATCAATGGTTACAGGATATGAAATCTGAGGCAGTTATGAATAACCATCCATAATTATCATTGCTCATCTAATCTCTAAGCTGTATTTCCCAACTTTCAATTCATTATTAATACTTTTTACATTTTACAAAAAATAAAAATATGGAAGACGCAAAAATTGGATTCATCGGATTAGGAAATATGGGGCATCCCATGGCTAAAAATTTAGAAAAAGCAGGATTTCCTTTGTCTGTCTATAACAGAACCACCGAAAAAGCAAATGATTTTAAGGAGAAGTCAACCGTATATACCAAAGTTACTGAGCTGGTAAAAAACAATGATGTTATTTTTACAATGCTGACCAATGATACAGCAGTGCGCCAGGTATATGAAGAAATTCTTTCAGAGGATATTCATGGAAAACTTTTCGTAGATATGAGTACCATTTCTCCACAAGCGACCAATGATATTTCCTCTGCAGTTAAGATAAAGGAAGCCGGTTTTATCGATGCACCTGTAGCAGGAAGTACCAAACCTGCAGCTGATGGAACATTGATCATCATGGCAGGAGGTGATGAAAAGGATCTTGATCGTGCTGAACCTTATTTACAAAAGCTGGGAAAGATCAGACATTTAGGAGAGAACGGAAAAGGAATCGCTGCTAAGCTTTCGGTGAATTATTTTCTGTCTACGCTCTATCAGGGCCTTGCGGAAACGGTCTTATTTTCAGATAAATTGGGAATCGACAGGAAGGACATGCTTGATATAATTAATGAAAGTGCAAGTGGAAGTGGTGCCACAAAAGTAAAAACACCACTACTGATCAATGATGATTATGCACCGGCATTTGCCCTGGATCTGATGTTAAAAGATATCCTTTTAGCCCATAATGCAGGAGCTGATTATCCTTTATCAAAAACGCTTATTGAAACCTATCAATCTGCCCATGATGAAGGATTTGGAAAAGATGATGTTATCGGGATCATCAATTATCTTAAGAAATAATAAGTGTAAATTGAAATATGATGAGTACGAGTACTGCTATTTTAAAAGGAAATAACTGGACTGCTAAAAAAGTAAATTCCACTTATATTGTGAGTGTGAAAAACCATTCAGGTATTGTGGAAGCGTTGACCGATTTTGTAATAAATCAAGACATCAAATCGGGAGAAATAACAGGAATTGGTGCTGTAAGTGAAGCGACGCTTCGTTATTTTGTACCCTCAACAAAGAAATATGTGGATAAAACGTTCAATGAACAAATGGAAGTCTCTAATATTTCCGGGAATGTTTCTGAGCTCAACGGCCAGCCACTACTCCATTTGCATATCACGTTAGGCAGACAGGATTATACAGCTCTGGCAGGACATCTTTTGGATGCAAAAATTTGCGGTGCCGGAGAATTTATTTTTTATCCGCTGGATACCAGAATAGTAAAGGTCAAAGATGAGGAAGTGGGAATTAACTTTTATGACATTGAAAACTAAGGAAATACCTTAATTTTTGTTTGTATATTATATTCAGCTACAACAATCATATATCCGGCTACTTTAATTGATAGATACATTCGCAACTTTGTATGTATAAATAAAACATATGAAAACAGTATTGATTACAGGAGCAAACAAAGGAATAGGTTTTGAAACTACCCGGCAATTAGCAAAACTTGGATATCATGTTTACCTTGGATGTCGCAGTCGGTCTCATGGAACTGAGGCTGTAGAAAAATTAAATGCTGAGGGATTTAATAATGTGGATCTGCTGGAAATTGATGTAACGGATTTGAGGTCGATACAATCCGCAAGAAAAGAACTGGAGAGTAGCATAGACCATCTCGATGTCTTAATTAATAATGCAGGTATTGCAGGTAAGCAGCCACAAAATATTTCTTCCTGTGAAATGGAAAACCTGAGAGGAATATTTGAAACCAATTTCTTTGGAGCTGTACAGACTACACAGGAATTGGTGAACCTGCTGAAAAAATCAGACGAGCCCAGAATTGTGAATGTTTCCAGTCAGCTGGCTTCCCTGGAAATCCAGAACAGTTCACAGAATCCTAATCATAGGATATATGATGCTTACAGCGCTTCTAAAACTGCATTAAATGCTTTTACAGTATTACTGGCAAGGGAATTCGATGGTACAAATTTTAAAATAAACAGTGTTGAGCCGGGTTATACAGCAACCGACCTGAATAATTTTATGGGGACGCAAAGCCCAAAGCAGGCTGCAGAAATTATCGTAAAATATGCTACTTTGGACAAAGAAGGACCTACAGGAAGTTTCTTCAGAAAAGATGGTAAGGTTGCATGGTAAAGAATAAACCACGAATGTGAAATTTTGTATTCGTGGTATTATAATTCACATTTTTAAATATGGAACAAAGAAAGACCATAAGGATAAAAACGATCACGGAGTACCATAAGCTAAGAGGGCTGCCACCACCAGAGCATCCCTTAATCAGCGTGATCGATTACAGTACAATGAAACGTCCTTCTGATATCGGTGAAGTCAACTGGATCCTTGATTTTTACCATATTTCAGTTAAACGGGGAATGAACGGCAAGCTAAAGTACGGACAACAGGAATGTGATTTTGATGAAGGTATTATGTTTTTCATTTCTTCCAACCAGGTGTTCAGGATAGCAGCAGAAACTACCTCAGAAAATAAACAGTCGGGATGGATGTTGCTTATCCATCCTGATTTTTTGTGGAATACATCACTGGCAAAAAAGATCAGGCAATATGGATTTTTTGATTATTCCTTAACTGAATCCCTGTTCCTTTCAAATAAGGAAGAAATCATACTTGACCAGATCATTGGGAATATCAGACAGGAGAGCCATTTGAATCTTGATAAATTCAGCCAGAACATCATTGTTTCGCATCTTGAAACATTGATGAACTACTCCGAAAGATTCTATGAACGGCAGTTTATGACACGAAAGGCGGTCAATCATAAGATCCTGGCCCGACTTGAAGAATTACTGGAAGCCTATTTTAATGATCATGATCTCGCATCAAAAGGATTGCCCACGGTGCAGTTTATTTCCGGCGAGCTTAACCTCTCCTATAATTATTTAAGCGCACTATTAAAAACACTTACCGGACAAACTACCCAGCAGCATATTCATGAGAAATTAATTGAAAAAGCTAAAGAAAAGCTCTCAACAACTGATTTATCGGTGAGCGAAATTGCCTATGAATTGGGATTCGAGCATCCGCAATCATTCAGCAAGCTGTTTAAAAATAAAACGGATATGTCTCCGTTGGCATTCAGGCAATCTTTTAATTAGAATAAAAAGTTCTTCCACGATTTGATTACATTTTTAGTTGATCGGGTTATCTTAAATTTTGATTTCCTTATGATCTTTGTATCATCAATTAAGATCAAAAAAATAAAAAAATGGAAACAAAAAAAGTATGGTTTGTTACAGGCGCTTCAAAAGGTTTGGGGCTTAGTCTTGTAAGAAAATTATTAAGTGAAGGATACCGCGTTGTAGCGACAAGCCGGAATGCCGAATCTTTGGTTAAAGAAATAGGTGATGCCTCTGATGCATTTTTACCATTGGAAGTTAATTTACAAGATGATTCCAGCGTAAAAGAGGCTGTGGAAAAAAGCATTGCACATTTCGGACAATTGGATGTTATTGTCAATAATGCAGGATATGGCCAGATAGGTACTCTGGAAGAATTATCGGACGAAGAAGCCAGAGAAAATTTTGATGTGAACGTATTTGGCTCCTTAAATGTGATCAGAAATGTTATGCCTTATTTACGGAATCAGGGTTCCGGAAATATATTTAACATTGCTTCTGTAGGAGGTTTATTTGGAAGTTTTCCGGGTTGGGGAATTTATTGTTCTACTAAATTTGCTGTTGCAGGATTCACTGAAGCCCTTGCTGAAGAAGCTAAAGCTTTCGGCGTAAAAGCTACAGTGGTTTATCCGGGCTATTTCCGCACAGATTTTCTTGCTAAAGGTTCTGTAAGGACACCTAAAAATACCATTAAAGCATACGAAGCAGCCCGTGAATCTGAGCAATTACACCTTGATACAATTAATGGAAACCAGGCCAACGATCCGGAGAAGGCTGCTGAAGTGCTTATTGCCATAAGTAAGGAGGCTCAGCCACCAGTGCATTTATTGCTGGGAAATGATGCTTATGATATACTTAAAAATAAAATAAATATGATTAACCAAGATGCGGAACAGTGGAAAAATTACACATTGTCTACCGCATACACAGAACTTTCATAATAAAAATGAATAAGACCATCGAAAAAACAAAAGAATACATCGGAATGTGGGTAACAGAGGATGGGTACGTCCGTCATGAATTGCTGCCGGACAACCGGTATTACGAAGCACGTGGCTCAAGAGAAAGTGCTTATCAGGGAAGTTATATCGTTTCAGGTAATCATATTGATTATAAAGATGACACCGGATTTACAGCTGACGGAGAGTTTAAAGAAGGGATATTATATCATGGAGGTATGATTTTGTACAAAGAAAATTGATTCACTAATTTAGCATCATAGTATAAGATATGGAAAAGACATTTCGCTTTAATTCGATTTCCGAGTTTCATCATTTTTGTAATCTTGAAGGACCTGAACATCCGCTGATCAGTCTGATTGATTATAGCAGGGTTTCTTACCCTGTGAAGGATGATGAAATGAAATGGATTCAGAATTTTTATTCTATTGGTTTAAAGCGGAATGTTAATGCTAAATTTAACTACGGACAGCAGGAGTATGATTTTGATTCCGGGGTTTTATCATTTGTTTCTCCTTTACAGTTTTTAAAGGTGGAGATCAATCAGAATGCTAAAGTGGAACCTACAGGCTGGATACTTCTGATCCATCCCGATTTTCTGTGGAATACGTCACTTGCCAAAAAGATCAAATCTTATGATTTTTTCCAATATGCAGTGAATGAAGCTTTATTTCTTTCAGACAAAGAGGAAAAAGCTATTGTAGAAATTCTGCTGAATATAGAAAAAGAATACCGGTCTAATATCGATAAATTTACCCAGGACCTGATCATCGCACAGATAGAACTGCTTCTCATATATTCCGAACGTTTTTATGAAAGACAGTTCCTGACCAGGAAAAAATCCAATCATGAAGTCATAGAACGTTTTGAACAAACAATTTCTAAATTCTTTGATCATGAAAGGATCATTAGTAATGGTTTACCCACAGTGAAAGCTATTGCTGAAGAAATGAATATTTCTCCTAATTATCTGGGAAGTCTGTTGCGTATTCACACTCAGCAAAGCACGCAGAACCATATTCAGAACAGGCTCATCGACTATGCAAAGGAACGGCTAAGCACAACCAGTCTGTCCGTTAGCGAAATTGCCTATGAATTGGGTTTTGAGCATCCGCAATCTTTCAGTAAACTTTTTAAACAGAAGACGGCCCAATCCCCATTGGAATTCAGAAAGTTTTTTTCATAAAAGATTGTTTCTATGTTTACCTTTTACTTGTTAAGTTCTTGTAAAAAAGAAAGATAAACATTCATCCTGGCATGAAATAAGTTATCTGTAATCAATAAAGTTAAAAACAGAATAATACACCCTGCTGAAAAACCTTTTATATACATACTGCTTGCCAAAAGGTAGATTATAATGGAAACCAGCAGCAATGAACCCCAGATTGTTTTAAAAACGACATAACTTTTACTGTTGGCTTTTCCTTTGGAATGCTCTTTACTAATAATTCTCTTTTGATTTTCTAAATATTGCTGTTCTATTTTGCGAACCTCTTTGTCTTTTGTGATCAATAAATAGCTGCCATACCCTAAAAGCATGATGGCCAGTAAAATTAATGGAATAATGAGACCCTTATAAAAGATTTTATTGATTTTAAAACAATAGCAGATGAGCGGTATACAAAAAATAAAGGCCCAGGCCAACATGATTTTAGCCTGAAGCAGATCCCCTTTTGCCCAATGATGAAGTTGCTGAATATAATTCATCATAATACATCAGGATACTGACTGTGGTGAAATTTCAGAAGTAGTAAGACCATATTTTTCTTTAAATGAATAATAGAAATGGGACAGGTTTTCAAATCCAAGATCCAGATAGATGTCAGCCGGTTTTTTATTTTTATGTTTGATAAGATAATACGCTTCCTGTAACCTTTTTTCCTTAATCCATTTTTTAGGAGGCATATTGAATGTCTTCTGAAAATCACGCTTGAAGCCTGAAAGGCTGCGTCCTGTCAGCTTTGCAAAGGCATCTATAGAAAGATTAAAGATAAAATTCTTATTCATAAATTCCTTCAGGTCCGTTTTATGGGGATCGGAAAAATCAAAAAGCAGATTTTTAAAATCAGGATTGCTCTGTAAAATAAGCTCAATAGCTTCTTTCACTTTTAAGGAAGCAAGATTGGAGCTAATTGTTTTTGTTTTATCAATGTAAGGAGTAAGCGAAATAAAATAATTCGAAAAGAATGCATCCGATTCAAAGAATATTTTCTTGTTATTATGAAATACATCGTCGGTTACTACTTTATTTTCAGCGGCATATTGCCGTAAAGTTTCTTTATCCAGTGTTATAGAAATAAATTGGTATTTTGCACTTTTGGCAGGATACTTTATGGTCCTGATCAGCTGGTTTTTTCTCACCAGAACCACTGTATTTTCCTTTATAACGGTTTTCCCCTGATCATGGAAAGCATGGGTTTCACCAGACAGCTGAAAACCAAGGAAATGATCAGGAATAAATTCCTCATGTCCCCTGTGTTTTTCAAATGCACAGGAATACACCAGTTGATTAAATAATATTTCAGATTGTGGAGCCATTATACAAATATGCAAAATTTAAAAAATAGAAGAGGCTCCTTCAAGTGCTATTTCTCTATCCTGCTCCACAGTACCTCCTGAAGACGCGATAGCACCTATTATATCCCCTTTTTCATTCCTGATGATTACGCCGCCGGCAATCGTAAGGAGACCGCCGTTTGAATTCAGCATGCCATATCCGTGAATGTCTGCGCCAGCAATGATGGTTCCCATTACCTCCGTGTCTACTCCGAACATAACGGCCGTTCTTGCTTTTTTTATGGCGAAATCTATTACTCCGTATACACTGTCTAAGCGGGCAAAAGAAACCAGATGTCCTCCGGTATCTACAACGGCAATGCTTACGGGAATACCAAGTGTTTCTGCTTTTTTAATTGATTCGTTTAATGCTTTTGTTGCTTCGTGATAAGTAATATTCATGTCGTTTAAATTTAAATGGGAGAATGAATGCATGAACAATAATATTCATGCATTCTATAAGTAACTGTGTTTTTAGCTCTTTGCGCTCCAGGCTTCAGTTTGTAATTGTTTTACAAAATCCTCGGTTTCCTTTGGATGCAAATTTCTGAAGTTGCTATGGTCATCCAACGTAACATTTACAATAACATCTGCCATGGATTGAGGATCCAGTTGATGGGCTAATGATTCTTCAGCTCCTGCAAAAGCAGATTCCGGAGTGAAGTTTTCTTTAGGATCATACCAATGTCTTATGGAATCCACTCCCCTGTCATTAAAACCGGTTCCGAATACTCCCGGATTGCATGTCGCAATTTTGATGTTAAAAGGAGCCAGTTCTGTCTTTAAGCCCTCAGCTATAGCTTCCAGAGCATGTTTTGATGCGCAGTATGCTGCCACGTACGGAACCGTCCACAAACCTCCCATAGAAGAGGTAAATACTATTTTTCCGCTTTTCTTTTGAACGAATTTTTTAATGAATCCCTGAGCGAGTTCCAAAGCCCCGAATACATTCACCTCAAACATTGAACGGATAAGATCCAAAGGCTGTTCAGCAATAGGTCCGCCTTCCATAATACCGGCGTTGCTTATTAAAATATCAATATCATATTTTTTTAAGATATAAGCGATATCTCTTGAATTGGTAACATCCAGTTTATCAACAGTCATTTCTACCCCTTGCTCTTTGGCTTCACGGATCATGTCGCTCATCTGGGGGTATACCTGTGTTGTAGCAATTACATGGTGTCCTTTTCTTGCTAAATCGAAAGCTGCTATTTTTCCAAATCCGCTTGCTGCTCCTGTAATTAAAATCGTCTTACTCATTTTGTACTTTTTATGGGTTAGTCATAAGGCAAATTTCAGATTTATACAGTCTTTGTTTATTGGTGAAAAGTCCAATGTTTTATTGCTGGGAAGTTCACACTGAAAAATGATTATTTTTCATGATTTAATGATAATTGGTCAGCTTTTTGAATGATAAATTAAACCAAATCGCTATAAAAGCATTATATCTTTTATCGATAACAAAATATACCTCATTTGAAACTAATTACATTCACAAAAAAAGGAATATACTGCCCTCAGGGTCAGTTTTACATAGATCCGTGGCGTCCTGTAGATCTTGCGGTTATAACGCATGGCCATGCTGATCATGCCCGTTGGGGAATGAAGAAGTATTTTTGCCATGATTTTACAAAACCTATTTTATACCAGAGAATTGGTCCCGATATCGAATGTCAGAGTGTAGGATATGGAGAAGTTACCACGATCAATGGAGTAAAAGTTTCCCTTCATCCTGCCGGACATATTATAGGCTCTGCCCAGGTCCGGTTAGAATATAAAGGATATGTAAGTGTGATTTCCGGAGATTATAAGGTTCAGGATGATGGATTAAGTACACCCTTTGAATTGGTAAAGTGTAATGAATTTGTTACTGAGAGTACCTTCGGACTTCCCATCTATAATTGGCTGGATATTGAAGATCTTAATAAAAAGCTTCAGAACTGGGTGTTGAGAAATAAGGAAAATTCCAAGACTTCAGTTTTTGTAGGATATTCTCTTGGAAAAGCTCAGCGTATCATGAAAGCTGTAGAAGGTCTGGGGAAAATACATGTCCACTACTCTATCGGAAAGCTTAACGAAGCATTTGAAAGTGCCGGAATCGTCCTGCCTGAGTATGAAATCCCGGATTTCAGAGAAAGCATAAAACACCTGCAGGGTGAAATTGTCATTGTTCCGCCTGCTTTACTGGATACCAATATTATCCGCAAAATACCGGATGCCGCTACGGCAATTTGCTCCGGCTGGATGCAGGTTCGGGGGGCCAGAAGATGGCGGAGTGCTGATGCAGGGTTTGCAATGAGTGACCATGCGGATTGGGGTGGATTGTTACAAGCTGTAAAAGCTACCGAAGCTGAAATAGTACATGTAACCCATGGCCAGACTGAAGTTTTTTCAAAATACTTAAATGAAATAGGAATTAAGGCGGATGTGGTTGCCACCCAATTTGGCGACGATGAAGAAGAGGCTGAAAAAGAAATCATTGAAAACCCCGAATCATGAGACATTTTGCAGAACTGATCAACGCTTTGGAAAGCACCAATAAAACCAATGCCAAAATTGATGCGATCATTGATTATCTTGAGCGTGCTCCTGATGAAGATAAAGTTTGGTTTATTGCCTTATTTACAGGCAAAAGACCCAAAAGGAATGTCAATACAAATTATATGAAAGAATGGGCTTTGGAGATTACAAAGCTGCCTTTCTGGCTTTTTCAGGAAAGCTACTCTTCTGTCGGAGATCTTGGAGAAACACTTTCTCTGATTCTTCCGCAACCTACCGAAAAAATAGAACGAAGTCTTTCACAGTGGATGAATGATATTGTGAACTTAAAAGAAAAGACAGAGGCTGAGAAAAAAGAGTTTGTCTTAGAATCGTGGAATGGGCTGGATTATACAGAACGATTAATATTCAATAAATTACTGGGCGGAAGCTTCAGGATCGGCGTATCGGATAAAACACTGATTAATGCGCTTACAAAGTATTCCGGACAGGAAGCCAGTGCACTAATGCACAGTATGATGGGGAAATGGAATCCCGGTGAAGTTTCTTTTCAGGAACTGATCTCCGCCGAAAAAGTAAATACAGATAATTCACGTCCTTATCCATTTTGTCTTGCCTATCCTTTGGAGAAAGAGCTTTCGGAATTGGGAGATCCGGATGAATGGCTCGTCGAATACAAGTGGGATGGAATCCGCGGGCAGATCATCAGGAGAAATGATGAAGTATTCATCTGGTCCCGGGGTGAAGAGTTGGTAACAGAACAGTTTCCTGAAATTGCAGAGTCTGTAAAGGCCATGCAGGGGAATTTTGTCATAGATGGAGAAATACTTGCGGTAAGGGATGATAAAGTTTTAAACTTTAATGAATTACAGAAAAGGTTAAACCGTAAAAATGTCACCAAAAAAATGCTTACTGATGTTCCTATCGAAGTATTTGCCTATGATCTTATTGAGCTTGAAGGAAATGATCTGCGCGAAAAACCTATATCAGCCAGAAGAGCAATGCTCGAAGAATTATTCCTGAATGAAAATCCCGAAAAATTAAAGCTGTCAGCAATCGTTGATTTTGAAAAATGGGAGGAACTGGATCAGATCAGGGAAAGCTCCAGGGATATTAATAGTGAGGGTTTAATGCTTAAACAAAAGAACTCTCCGTATCATTCAGGACGGAAAAAAGGAGATTGGTGGAAATGGAAGATCAATCCCATGACCATTGACGCAGTGCTGATCTATGCTCAAAAAGGAAGTGGCCGACGAAGTGCTTACTATACCGACTACAGTTTTGCAGTTAAAAATGGAGATTCACTGGTAACAATTGCTAAGGCTTATTCAGGATTGACGGATAAGGAGATCATGGAAGTAAGCAGGTTTGTTAATAAGAATGCGATTGAAAAATTCGGTCCTGTCCGGACTGTAAAGGCGGAACTTGTTTTTGAAATTGCTTTTGAAGGAATAGGTTTCAGCAGCAGGCATAAAAGCGGGGTGGCTCTACGTTTTCCGAGAATCGTAAGATGGCGGAAAGACAAAACAGTCGATGAAATTGATGATCTTGAAGAAATAAAAAAACTGATACAATAGTTTGAGTGCTTTTGAACATACCAACGGATTTAAGGTTATCCAGCAATGGATGGCTGAAAAAGGTAATACCCCATTTAAATTCCAAACGGATACCTGGTGGAAATTTGGAAACGGATACAGCGGAATGGTTATTGCGCCTACGGGATTTGGTAAGACCTATTCCGTGTTTTTGGCGTTAATTACAGATTTTCTTAATCATCCTGAGAAATTTAAAAAAGGACTTAAAATGATCTGGATCACTCCTCTCCGATCCCTTTCCAAAGATATTGCTAAAGCCATGGAAGAAGCTATCAATGAAATCGGGTTGGATTGGACAGTAGGTGTCAGAAATGGTGACACTGATCCTAAAACCAGACAGCAGCAGGTAAAAAATATGCCTGAAATCCTTGTCGTAACACCGGAAAGTTTACATCTGCTTCTGGGACAGAAAAATCATGTTAGATTCTTCCAGAATCTTCACTGTATTGCTGTAGATGAATGGCATGAGCTGCTGGGATCCAAAAGAGGTGTGATGGTGGAACTGGGAATTTCGCAGGTCAGAAAATATGCTCCAACACTAAAGATCTGGGGAATTACCGCAACAATAGGTAATCTTGAAGAAGCAATGGATGTTCTGATACCGTATGATGTAAAAAAAGTGAAGATCACGGCTAAACAACATAAAAAGATCGATATCATTCCTGTGTTTCCGGATGAAGTTGAAATTTTACCGTGGGCTGGACATCTCGGGGCTAAACTGGCAGATAAAATTGTTCCCATCATTCTGGAATCCAAATCTACCATTGTTTTTACGAATACCCGAAGCCAGAGTGAAATGTGGTATCAGCTGCTTTTAAATGCATATCCTGATTTTGCCGGGCAAATTGCCATTCACCATAGTTCCATAGATGCTCATTTAAGGATCTGGATTGAAGAAAACTTAAGTAACGGCAAATTAAAGGCTGTTGTTTCTACTTCATCTTTAGATTTAGGTATCGACTTTAAACCTGTTGATACAGTGATCCAGATAGGATCAGCAAAAGGAGTCGCAAGATTTCTGCAACGGGCAGGAAGAAGCGGACACTCCCCTTTTGAAACTTCAAAAATATATTGTGTTCCTACCCATTCCCTGGAGCTGATCGAGGTGGCAGCATTGAAGGAAGCCGTCAAACAGAAAGTTATAGAGCCCAGGGAACCTCAGGTTTTGTGTTTTGACGTATTGGTTCAGTTCCTGATGACTTTAGCTATAGGTGATGGTTTCTACCCTGACGAAACCTATCAGGGAATTAAAAACATTTATACTTTCCAGGAAATAAGGGATGAAGAATGGCAGGCTATAATAGATTTTCTTACCATTGGCGGCAGTGCTCTGAAAAGTTATGAGGAGTTTCATAAGGTAGTTATTATGGAAGATGGTTTGTTTAAAGTTACTTCCCGCAAAATAGCTATGCTGCACAGAATGAACATGGGAGCGATTGTAAGTGATGCCATGCTGAAAGTGAAATTTATTTCCGGAGGCTATATCGGAATGGTTGAGGAATATTTTATTTCAAAGCTTAAAAAAGAAGAGAAGTTCATTTTGGCTGGAAGAGTTCTTGAGGTAGTAATGGTGAAGGATATGACCGTTTATGTACGGTTGGCAAAGGGAAAAGCTCTGGCTCCGAGCTATCTTGGAGGAAGGTTACCTTTAAGTTCAAATCTAGGGCATTTCTTAAGGGAAAAACTTTCCGGTGCATTGAATCCTTCATCTTCGGAAAAAGAGCTGAAATTTTTACATCCATTATTGGTTAATCAGGAAAAAAGGTCCCATATACCGAGAGAAGATGAGTTTCTGGTAGAACTTATTAAAAACAGAGAAGGTTACCATTTGTTTATGTACCCTTTCGAGGGACGTTTAGTGCACGAAGTAATGGCAGCCCTGATCGCTTTCAGGATTTCAAAACTGGCTCCCATTTCATTTTCAATGGCCATGAACGATTACGGATTTGAATTGTTCAGTGATAAGGAGATTCCGATACATGAAGATAATCTGCAAAAGATCCTGACCCGGGATAATCTTATGGTTGATGTAATATCGAGTATTAATTCGGCTGAAATGGCCCGGCGAAAATTCAGGGATATTGCTGTGATCTCCGGAATGGTGATTCAGAATTTTCCCGGACAACAAAGATCGAACAAAGCTTTGCAAAGCTCAGCAGGCCTTATTTTTAAAGTATTGGAAGACTATGATCCCAATCACTTCCTTGTTCGTCAGGCCTATACGGAAGTCTTCAACATGCAGCTTCAGGAGCAAAGGCTCGTGGAAGCTTTTAAGAGAATAGAAAAATCAAAGATTGTTTTAAAATATTCCAATACTTTTACCCCTTTAAGCTTTCCTATTAAAGTTGACAGTCTTCGTCAGACGCTTTCAAGTGAAGGGTTAGATACGAGGATACAAAAGCTGATACAACAGGCGACTAAGGGAAGAAAATAGAAAAAGAGAGTAAATAGAGCAAAGAAAAAAGAGAAAAGAGAAAAGACCGGAATACTCAATAATCTTTAACTTTGCCTCTAACCTCTAACCTCTAACCTCTAACCTCTAACCTCTAACCTCTAACAAATAAATGAACATCGCCACAAAAAACGTAACCATTCAATCTGAAATCTTCACCTTAACCAATCAGCGCGCTGTATTTTGGAAAAAAGAGAAAGCACTGATTTTATCCGATCTTCACATCGGGAAAACAGCCCATTTCAGAAAAAATGGAATTGCTTTGGCGAACCATGTAATGAAAAGTGATCTGGAGCGTCTTTCTGTGCTGATTGCTTATTTTCAGCCTGAAAAATTTATTATGGTAGGCGATCTGCTTCATGCCGGAAATAATTCTGATGTGGATGAATTCTGTGCATGGAAAAATCAATACCCGGATCTGAAATTCTATCTTGTGGAAGGAAATCATGACCGGATTTCCAAAGTGCTGGATGAAAAATTATGTCTTGATTTTAAAGCCGATGTGCTTGAATTAGGAGATATCCTGTTTATTCATGATTTCGACAATTCGAATCCGAAGTTCCAGATTACAGGGCATATCCATCCGGGATTTGTCATCAGCTCTCCGGTTAAAAATATCCGTCTTCCATGCTTTGTAAAAACGTCCGGACAGTTGCTTCTTCCGGCTTACAGTGAATTTACCGGTTTAGACACAAAGAATCTTCCTAAAGGAGGAAAATTCTTTGTTTTTACCGATGCCGAGATCTATGAAATTTAAAATTGTTTATTCAATGTTTTCTTCATCATAAGATCTGTCTGTTCTTCATTGCCTAAACGGAAAATATGTTTGTCAAATTCCTCAAAACCGTTTTTTTTATAAAAACTAACAGCCCTATGGTTTTCTTCCCATACGCCAAGCCAGATATAAGCCTTATTTAGCTCTTGGGCAGTGTTTAATGCTTTTTCATAAAGAAGCTGACCCACTTTTTTACCGTGATGGCTGCTCTTTACGTAGATTCTTTCAATTTCAAGTGACGAATGGTCCTGTAACTCAGTCTGTGCAGTTCCAGAATTCAGTTTCAGATATCCGATCGGGTTATCTTCTTCCCAGGCAATAAAAAAATAAGATTCGGGATTATTCAATTCATCAGTCAGTTTTTCTTTATTAAAACTTTTTTCAAGATAAAGATCCATCTCTTCTTTGGAATTGCTTGCTGCAAAGGTTTCCGAAAAAGTTTCTTTTCCAAGGATCTGAAGGACATCCAGGTCTTCCGGAAATGCTTTATTGAGTATTATCGAGCTCATATTTACTGTTGCTTATTACTAATTGTAAAATTACAAATAGATTATAAAAAGGGATGGATACAGAGTTGATAAAAATTGACATTTTTGATAATAACATTGGTTTTACCGATAGTTTGTATTGAAAATAAAGTTTTCAATATTTACAAATATTCAGGAAATTTGCAACATGAAAATCATTCCACTAAAAGAAGGTAATTTTGTAGCCAGCCCAACCAAAGACTTCAGTCTTTTAACCACGGGGAAAATTGATCTTGCCCAAGGAATAAAAATGGCTGTACAACCTTTTCTGATCATTACTAAAAACGATTATATTCTGCTTGATACCGGATTGGGCTGGAAAAATCAAACAGGAAAAATGGTTATTTTAGACATTCTGGAGAAAGAAAATATCAGCCGTCATCAGATTACCAAAGTCCTGCTCTCCCATTTACATAAAGATCATATCGAAGGAGCGATCCTGCACCTTGAAACCGGCTTTGAGGCTACTTTCCCCAATGCTGACCTATATATTCAGAAGCGTGAATTGGAATATGCACGTGAAAATACAGGAAATCCATCGTTTGATTTCGATACCCTGGATAAGCTTGTTCAATTACCAAACATCGTCTGGATGAATGATGATAAAGGCAGCATTACCAATGAAATTTCTTACGAAGTGGTTGGAGGGCATACTCCTTTTATGCAGGTTTTCTGGATCACTGAGGACGGGCAAACTGCCTTTTATGGTGCTGACGATTTGCCACAGGAAGCCTATCTGCACTATCATCTCGCTTATAAAAGCGATTTTGATGGCAGAAAAGCTATGGAATTACGACAAGACTGGCAAAAGCAAGCCGAAGAAAAACATTGGAATATATTACTGTATCACGATCTTGATAAAACGGCTATACAGTTCTAAATCCTCCTATAAATCATTAAACCACTTGTAAATGTCTGTTTCAGAGGGAATGAACAGCTTTTTTCTGATTCTGTTTTTTCTGTTCTGGATGGCTTTTGGCGTTACAAAAGTATAGGTTGCAATCTCTTTTGTTGATAAATTCAGTTTTAGATAAACACAAAAAATCAATTCCGAATTTTTTAAATCGGGTTGTATAAGGGATATTTTTTCAAAGAAATTGGGATAAACTAATCTGAATTTATTCAATAGACGTGGAGAATTTTCTTTGGCTAATGCTATAATTTCGTCTTGAGCAAAAAATTTTTCGTTTAAATCTTCTAAATTAAATCCAGGTTTTTCGTTTTTCATAATATTTTTCTCATCTCTACTAGTTTCTGCAACGTTATCATTTTATTACACTGCTACAGAGTTTAATACGCTTTCTCACTATTATTTTTAATACATTTAGAATCTTCTGATTGTTATTGAAAACAATAGGAACACCATTAATTTTTTAGACTGAACTATTTTTTACAATTCCTTCATACCTTTAAAAATAAAGTTTGCTTTAACAAAGACAAAGAAAGAAAAAATGATTAAATTTTTGTTAAATTAAAATACCACATAGATACCACGCGAGTCTCTCCATAGTGCCAGTCAGATTTATTTTTAGTGTTTTTTCCAGATTCCGCATTTTTTAAGTGAGAATTCAAATGTACACCGCTTCACTCATTACTTTTTATGATCATGATCAATGTTTTTCTATTTTGTTATAGCAGCATGTTTCCACATACCGACAAATAAAATACGTGGTACTGATGTGGTACGTGATTTTTAGGAAATTACCGAAAATTAGTCTCTCTTTACTAAACAAAGGTAGCGGCTACCTTACCAGCATATTTAATTTTTAACCTTATAAGCTGATATTACCATGATAAATGAAGATCTATTGCTTTCCTATGGAGCAGAAGTTAAAAATTATAAATCAGGCGACACGATATTCCGGGAAGGAGAACTTGCACTACATTACTACCAAATTATTAAAGGAAAAATAAAACTCAATAATTATACGGAAGACGGAAAAGAATTCATTCAGAATATTTTTTCGGATGGGAATAGCTTTGGAGAATCCATTTTGTTTGTCGATAAACCCTATCCCATGAACGCGGAATCCCTCACCCCCTCCACAGTCCTCAAACTCTCTAAATCGGATTTTTTAATTTTAATGAAAGAAAATCCTGAAGTTTCCAACAATATTTACCAGTGTATGGCAGAACGGATGTATTACAAATATGTTATGTTGTATAATCTTTCCGTTCAAAATCCCGCTTCCAAATTAAAACTCTTAATGGATTATCTTAAAAGCTATGACGAAAATAAGACACCGTATTCTTTTCAAATCCCTTTAACCAGGCAACAATTGGCTTCTTTAACAGGGCTTCGTGTAGAAACTGTAATTCGTGTTATAAAAAATATGGAAAAAGAAAATGAATTAAAAATTGTGAACCGAAAAATTTTCTATTAATTTTAAGCAAAACTAACTATCATGAATTCACAAATTGTTACCGGCAATCTATGGACCGCTCACAGAATTGAAGATTACTACATTGTAAAGCTTCAGGACAAAGCAGATGTTCTGGATGCTTTAAATGATTTTGTCTCGTATGAAAGGATCAAATCAGGAAATTTTTCGGGTGTAGGAATCGTCAAAGAGATGACCCTTCGCTTTTTAGAGCCTATTGTAAAGAAGTATTTATATACCCATTTAAATAATCCCATAGAAATTCAGAATATTTCAGGAGCTGTTTCAGATCACGAAGGAAAAATATCCGTTTCCTTGAATGCTACCCTCGAATGGAGAAATGAAACCACATTGTCGGGTCAGCTGATTGATGCTAAAGTACACGGTTGTACGGAATTCCTGTTTTATTCTGCAGATGACCGGATAATCACCGATGAGTTTCTGGACCTCTGCCATACCAGCTTCTGGAGTTTTAATTAATTGTATTATCCAAAAATACTTCAGATCCTTATTGAATAGGGATCTGATTGTGCTTTCGGAATCCATTGCCAGCCTTTTTCGGTTTTCCCAATATATCCTATCCCCGGCCACGGAAGATGGCAGGTGGTCACTAAAGTATTGTTGACAGAACAACTTTCTAAAATCCGCTTTCTGGTAGCAACTCCTTCTTCAAAATTAACATCCCATTGGGTGCCCCAATCCGGATGAGCAATGAGCAAAGAAGAATGAACCACATCTACGAGGTGTGTGATAGATTGGTCACCGGAAAATATATGCAATATAATATGCCCAGGTGTATGGCCGGGTGCCAGTTCTGTTTTGATGCATGAGAATAATACATCGCCGGGCTCAAAAATAGTAAGCTCATTTTTAATCGCTCCAAGGATATCGGTCTGTATTTTTCCTGTTGGATAAACAGTCATTTTGCTTTTGGAGAAATCTTTTGCTTCGCTGTTCCAGAAGTTATATTCCGGAGCCGGTATGTGATATTTTGCATTAGGATATCTTCTTCCGCCATCTTCAAAAAGGATTCCTCCGATATGGTCCCTGTGTGCGTGCGTGATCAGGATGTCCGTAACGTCTTCCGGTGAGAACCCTGCTTCCGATAAGCTATTTTGAAGCCAGCCAGCGTTTACGGGATCATGATACCCTTCGCCGGTATCCACAAGGATATGACGGTCTCCACTCTTGATAAAAAGGGTGGTAATAGGCATCTCGTATTCAGATCCGGGTAAGTGTAAAGATTTTAAAGCATCCTGTACATTCTCTTCTTCAATTTCAGGAGCTAAAATAGGTTGTGGATTACCTATTCCAAAATATCCGTCCGATACAATATAAACATCCATTTCCCCCATTGGAATATGGATCGATGCGCTATTTTTTGATTTCATTCGCTTTCTGAATTAATATATTCCTATATCAGTTTTCAAAAACTGTTTTAAATAAGAAACACCAGATCATAAGAACTGGTGGTAAATTGATTTACTGTATTGCAAAATTAAATAATTTTATAAATAAAAAAAATACTTTAAATTAAAATTAATCCTTTCTGACAGGCAATTTCTGTTATTTAAAACAACAACTTCCTGAATGCCTCGGCAGCAAGATGTACCTGTACCGACCAGTCGTCAGCAGCATCACTGCCAGCATCATCCGAAATATATTTCAAACTTAGAAAAGGAATTTCCTCATTCATCGCAATCAATGCCAGAGGATAAGCTTCCATATCCACTACATTATAATCTGTTTCTATATGATCCATTTCAAAGCTGTCACCACTTCCGCATATCCCCTGTTGTACTCCATCCATTTTCAATCCGTATTCGAGGACAGGTGGAATTCCCGATAACGGAGTCTCATATTTTTTAAACCCAAGACCTCTTACGTCCATATCGCGCTGGATAAATTTTGTGCAACAAACAATTTCTCCTTTACCGAATGTTTTGCTCCCTGCGGAACCCAGATTAACAATTAGCTTCGGTTTTCTGGAATGGATTTCCCTGGTGAGTGCTGAGGCAGCATTCACCTTTCCTATTCCGGTGATCAGTTTATGGGTATCATTAAAAAGATCTGCGGCTTCAGATTCCAGTGCGAAAACAAAGAGGGTGCCTTCTAACGGATATGTATGCTCAGAATTAATTGCTATCATGAGTAATAATTTTTAGAAATAACGGATGCAAATGTATTTATTAAAAAGCATATAAAAAATCTGTGCAGATGGTTTTTTCTCACACTGTTCAAAACATAGTTAGATTTGGTGTTGCGTGTAAAGACTCATCCCAAAAGGGTTGAGTCTTTTTATACGGATAAACAGTTAATCGTTTTTCCACCAATTATTTCAGCAGTTTTTTTCCAAGGCGAATGCTGTATAATGTAATCATTACTGTAATCACAAGGAATAAAGCTCCGATCCATGGTGTACTTCCAATTCCTAAAGATGATGTTACAATAAGCCCACCTGAATAGGATCCTATCGCAATTCCGATATTAAAGGCGGCAATATTAATGCCTGACGCCACATCCTGTGTTCCCGGAAGTTCCTTTTCTGCAATCTGAACCACTAAAAGCTGTAATCCGGGAACACTGGCAAAAGATAATGCTCCGAGGAAGAATAAGGTTATAATACTTAAAACCGGACTGTGAACCGTAAAGTAAAAAAGAAATAAAACCAGACCTTGTGCTATAAACATCCATAATAATGCTTTCAGGGGATTTTTGTTAGCTAACCTTCCTCCGATAAGGTTTCCCAGAGCAATAGCAATTCCATAAATCAGTAAGATCAACGTTACAACAGATTCTTTCAGCCCTGTAATTTCCTGCAGAATTGGTGATAGATAAGTGAAAACGACAAAGGTTCCGCCATATCCCATAGCTGTCATTAAAAAGGCAAAAATTAAACGTTTATTGGTAAGTACTTTTAACTGTTGTTGTAAAGAAGCTGTTTTTCCATTTTGTAAATGGGCAGGCACAAGAATCATACTGGCCAATAACCCGATAATTCCTAAAATAGCGACTCCGATAAAAGTTGCCCGCCAGCCAAAATGCTGTCCGATAAACGTTCCAAGTGGAACACCGGTAACAATGGCTAAAGTGAGGCCTGCAAACATAATCGATATTGCCGTAGCTCTTTTTTCCTCAGGAACTAAAGATGCTGCGATCGTAGATCCGATAGAAAAGTAGACTCCGTGAGCAAATCCTGTTAAAATTCTGGCTAAAATTAATGTAATAAATCCAGGGGCTATTGAAGCTAGTCCATTTCCGATAACGAATAGGATCATAATGGAGATCAAAAGCGTTTTGCGGGGTACCTTACCTGTTAAAGCTGTCAAAACGGGAGCTCCTATGGCTACTCCTATAGCATACAAGCTTACCAATAAGCCTGCTGAAGGAATGGAAATACCTAAATCTCCTGCTACTGTTGGTAAAAGACCTACGATAACGAATTCTGTAGTTCCGATTCCAAATGCACTGATCGTTAATGCCCATAGCGCAGCAGGAAGGCCTTTTTTTATCTTTTGGGTGACTGTTTTGTCGGAAACAGCTATTTCATTCTGATGATTCATTGTATTATGTTTTTGGTTGTTCTTTTAAAAGGACAAAATTCCGATGAAATTTTGTATTATTAAAATTAGTTAAATAGTAGTTATTTATTATAATTATAATAGTTTAGAGATTGAATTTAACCGGATCCGAATTTGTAATGATGAAAAAATATTGTTTATTTGTAGAAAAATACCGGTTAGTATCTAATGAAAAAATCTGAATCCACCCGACTAAACATTCTCCAGAAAGCATTTGAACTGATTTATTCCAATGGATATCAGACAACAAGCGTAGACGAGATCATAGCAACCACCCAGGTTACAAAGGGAGCTTTCTATTATCATTTCAAAACAAAAGATGAAATGGGGCTGGCCATCATCAATGAATTGATGAAAACTACCTTTCAGGATACTTTTATTGCTCCCTTTAAAAATACAGATGATCCATTGGATGCTGTATATCAATTGATGCATTCCCTTCTGATGGATAATGAATTTTTAAAAGTAGAATACGGTTGCCCTGCTTCCAATTTCACACAAGAAATGGCTCCATGGAATATAGAATTCACAAAAGCACTGAACAGTTTGTCGGGCCAGTGGGAGGAGGCAATGATCCAGGCAATTGATAAAGGCAAAGAAAATGGAACGGTTAGTGAAAAAGCAGATGCTAAAGGAATTGCAGTCTTTGTAATGTCGGGCTATTGGGGAATCCGTAATTTAGGAAAATTAGAAAACAATAAGTCAGTTTATCTTGTTTATTTAAAGCAACTTAAGGGTTATTTACAAGGCTTTCAATAATTTTTTTACTTAAAAACATACTAATTAGTATGTTTTTATTATATCTTTGTCTGCGTATTAAAAACTACATATGTACCAGACGCTTACTTTTCTGCATTCCATCTTCCGGTGGTTGGTTTTAATAAGCCTTATATATGCAATATTCAGCGCTTATAAAGGATACCGTTCAAACAGCAAATTCTCTAAAACTGATGATTCCGTGAGACATTGGACAGCAACGATTGCCCATATCCAGCTTGTTCTGGGAATTATACTATACTCCAAAAGTCCTATTGTCTCCTACTTCTGGAAAAATTTCAAGGTAGCTAAAGATACCGGTGACCTGTTATTTTTTGGACTGATCCACATTTCCCTAATGCTGATTTCTATTGTTATGATTACGATTGGCTCTGCCCTGGCAAAACGTAAAGAAACCGACAAGGATAAGTTTAGGACTATACTCTTATGGTTTGGCGTCGGATTGCTTATCATTCTTATCGCGATCCCATGGCCTTTCTCCCCTCTTGCAAACAGACCTTATTTCAGATAATTATGACAGATTTACTTAAAACCAAAATCGGACGCCTGCGGATCCTTGCTATTCTTGAAGGGATCTCGTTATTAACCCTCGTGTGCATTGCTGTTCCTATGAAGTATGGAATGGAAAATCCTTCTATAGTAAAAATCATGGGACCGGTTCACGGTTCTCTGTTTCTGCTTTTCCTTTTTAATACCCTGAGTGTGGGAGTTGAGCAACACTGGAAATTTAAAGAGACAACATGGAAAGTCTTAATAGCTTGCTTTATTCCTTTCGGAACCTTTTATATTGATAAAAAAATACTAAGCAAGCTATGAAGAACCTTCTTATTTTCTGGGGAATTTTGCTTGGGATTTATGTCATCTACCGGGTCTACAGATACCAGACTCTGGACAATGGTTTGGCCCAACTTATTAAAAACGGAGCCGTTATCCTGGATGTACGGACGGAGAAAGAATATGAAACCGGCCATATTAATGGTTCCGTCAATATTTCTTTAGGAACAATAAGGGAAAGGTATATCGAATTAGATCCCAATAAAACGTATATCACCGTATGCTCGCATGGGCTCAGAAGTGTAAAAGCTGAAAATATTTTAAAAGAAAGGGGATTTCTAAAAGTTTATAATGGTGGAGCGTGGAGTGACTTGGAGAAGACCTTGAAACCGGATTAAAAAAAATCGAAAAGGTCTAAAAAGATCTTTTCGATTTAATATTTTAAAATCTTTATACTTTCTGCTTTGCCTCAGATAAGGTAACCAGTTTTCCCAAAGCACCGAATTCATGAAGGTCGCCAAATACTTCTATCCTGATCGATTGATCGATCCCTCCTACTCTTAATGCATCATAGCCGGTATTATGAATTAGCTTTTCTACCTGAGGATCGATACTGGTATCATCTGTAGCATAGAATAAGACTGCTTTTTCAGGAGATTGATATGCTGCGTTGGACAACGTTTCGGCACCTAAGGTTCCCAGTGCTTTAACTAATTTTGCACCATGAGGAAGATAAGATGCATTGATTTCTCCTGCTGATTCATTTTCTCCGATAACTTTCTTGAATCCTCCACTTTCTGCGGGAGCAATCGGATTGGACGGATCAACGATGATTTTACCCTCCAGATCTGCTGAATAGTCTTTCATAAATCCACTGATGGTCCCAAAAGGAATAGCAAGGACTAGAATATCTGCATTTTTTACAGCATTTCGAATATCACTTGGTTCAGCATTCCATTTTTCAGAAAGTTCCTTTGCTTTTTCTAAATTACGATCTGCAGCAATAAATGAGGTATTGGACTTTGAAAGATTTCCTGCTACTGCCTGACCGATATTTCCCAAGCCGATTACGGCTACTTTTGATGATGTTGTCATGATGATTTCTTTTAAATTGATAAGACAAATATCCACCGAAAAATGCTCTGTTTCCAATGAACTGCATCAAGAAATACGATTGATCTGGTTTAAGATTTTGATTTTACCAGTCTGTTTCTAAGTCTGCTGAGAAATTCAGGTGTAATCCCTAAAAAAGATGCAATCTGTGTTTGTGACAGACGATTAGATAAATGGGAATACGTGTGCATAAAGAAAAGATATCGTTCTTCTGCCGTAGAACTTATGCTTTGCAACAATCTGTTTTGTAATGTGATAAAACTGTTTTCCAGCAAAACCCTGAAGATTCTGTCAAATTTAGGAGCATTTGTATACAAAGTAACTAAATCCTCCCGGGTGATCTGCAAAAGCATGGTATCCTCCAAGGCATCAATATTAAGTTCTGAAGGCTGTTTCTTATGAAAACTTCCAATATCATTGATCCACCAGTTTTCTGCAGCAAATTGGATAATATGAGTATGGCCTTTTTCGTCTACCTTATACATCCTGAGGCATCCCCGGACCACAAAATTAAAGTGAGTACAATGATCTCCTGCCTGAAGAACATATTGCTTTTTCCTGTATAATCTGGGCTTGAAAAGTTCAGTTACAAGTAGGCGTTCCTCAGCATTTAAAGGAATGCGTTGGTTAAAATAATCAATTAATGGCTCTACTGAATCTTGTCCGGGATTTTCTTTCATAAAATGGATTCGTATGACAAATTTACTATTCCTTTGCTAATTTTATCCATTGATCAGCAATATTTAAGGAAATCATAATTCTTATTCAGTGAGTCCCGTGCATTCCGGCAATAATACAACTGTGCAAATCCGTAGATTTTAGTCATTTTCAGGATGTAACCAGATTACTTTCTGTTCAGGCTGATGCTCGCGTCCAATGATATCCCGGTACAGATCTGGCCGTCTCGCTTTAATATACCGGTGTCCTCCTTACTGGAAGAGTTTTTCAGAAGTAATCAAAGCGGTTGTAAAGCTATCTTCAAATGAGCGACATTCTGCGAGAACATCTCCAAAAGGATCAATGATCATGGAGCAGCCATTTTTCAGCTGGTCATCATCCATTCCTATGGGATTGGAGAAAATAACGTAGATACCATTGTCATAAGCTCGTGCGGGCAGCCATTTCATAAGCCAGTCGCGTCCTTTCATTCCATCAAACTCAAGGCGTAATGAAGTGGGATCGGCTTCCCGGTTTTTCCAAAGTTGAGCATCTACAAAACCGGCTCCCGGTCTTGAGGAGGGTGTACACATGGTAACATGAGGCATAAAAATAATATCTGCTCCTAAAAGTCTGGTAGCCCGGACGTTTTCAATAATATTATTATCATAGCAGATCAAAATTCCGCATTTCCATCCATGAATATTAAAAATACAGTATTCCTGTCCCGGACTAAGATGGGGATTGATGAAAGGATGCAGTTTCCTGTATTTCGCTACCAATCCGTTCTTATCGACACAAACGTAGGCCTTGAACAGGTTATTATGCTCATCTTTTTCAAAAAGACCGGCTAATATGGTAATGTTAAATTTCCCTGCGATTTCCTTTAGTTTCTGTATACTTTTGCCTTTCGGAATGAATTCGGCAATATCGAGCATTTGTTCCCTGTTTAGTTTTCGGGCAAATGTATATCCTGTGATTGAACATTCGTGAAAGGCAATAACGTGTGAACCTTTATGGGCAGCTTCCTCGCTTAGCTTTTCTATGACTGAAAGATTGTATTCTTTATCTCCACTTTTGTTTTCGAATTGCGCGCTTGAAATTTTTAGATTGGTCATATTTTTTTCAGCAAAGCTATAAGCTTGGAGTATTCCGGAATTGTAAAAATCCGCCATTTTCTCTGTGGCGTTTTTATCTTAAAATAAAAATTAATAGTTAAAAAAAACACGTTCATTATATCCAGCGAATAGAAAATGAATTGTTACCGTTTTTTATTTATTGTGCTTTAAATTGGGTTCAATGAAGCTCTATAAAATTAACAGCTAATTTATTCTTCGTTGTAAGATATTGTCCGGGAGTCAGGCCAATGATGTTTTTAAAATCTTTGATCAGATGTGACTGATCAGTATACCCTGCTTCATAAGAAAGACTTGTCATGGTGGTGTTTTCAGTGGTATTCTTCATAAGACTCAAAAAGTGATGAAGCCGTATGATGGTATTGTACCTCTTAGGAGATATCCCAATATGGTTTTCAAATGTCCTTTCGATATGCCTTTCGGAATATCCTGTAAAGCGTTCGAGCTTTTTTAAAGATACCGTTCCTTTATTTTGTAAAAGATATTGCTGGGCTTTTATCAGCCAAAGCTCAGACATATTTTTTTGGGAAATCAGTTTTAAGAAGAAGAGATTCAAAGCATTGATTATCAATTGCGGATCATCTTTTTTATAAAGACTTTCCTGGAATGGTAGGAGCTGATTTTTTAAAATATCAGTTGCAGAAATGATTTCATTTTTAGTTTCTTTAGCAGGCACACCAAAAAGAAGATTGAAAAAATAGGGCTGAAAAACGACTGCCAATAAAGAAAACTCCCCTTTTGTATAAAGATCTTTGTAGACGGTTGGCTGACCATAAAAAAAAGATAAGGGCAGGCTTTGCATTGAACCATCGGACATATTCATATCGGGTGATAGGATAAGCCCTGTATTCCCGTCAGCAAATAAACGCAAGTCTTTATGATCTTTTTCAGTGTTTTTTAAAAAGATGTAATGTTTGATAAAACCGGATAATTGACTGGAAGGAGAAACCTGCATGATCCAAAATTAGGTAAAAATAACTAATAAAATATGCCATCCCGGAAACGGTGTATCCAATTTACATATTCTGCTGCAAGAGTTTGAATGATGAAAACAAGCAATTAAAGCCTTTATTTGAATATGCTTATACCATTTATAATTTAAACTTTTTAACGATCCATGGTAACGTTAAACCTTGTCCTAATAAGGAGATCAAAACCACAACGACAGATAAAAAGATAATTTCATTACGCATCGGAAACTGTTCTCCTCCATTAATCGTTGTTGGAAGACCTAATGCAATGGCTAAAGAAACGATTCCGCGCATTCCTGACCAGCTAAGAATAAAGCTCGTTTTGGAGTCGAACAAAGCTTCTTCGCTGATTTTTCTTTTACCCTGAAATGCCTTTTGAAGGTTAAATTGCTGCAGATATACCCTGGCCATTCTGATCAGTAAGGTTACAATCACAATAATAGCAGCATAACCCGCATAGGTCCATACCTGGATTTGAGGCATTTTCTTCAAAATAACAGGGAATTCCAGTCCAATCAATAAAAAGATCAATCCATTGAGTAGAAAAATAATGATATCCCAGAAATTACGGGATTGTTCCTTTACATGATCAGGAAATTTAATCCTGCTCAGTTTAGACATTCCCAAACCTAACATAACAACAGCAATTACCCCGGAAACTTTGAAATGTTCAGCAATAAGATAAGTTACAAACGGCATCAAAAGGATCAGGCTGTTTACAACCATGGCATCTTTACGGAAGAAGGCAATAGCGAATCTTAATGCTATAAAAATAATCCAGCCAATAAGAAATCCTCCTCCCAGTACACATAAAAATTCAATGGATGCTTTCCAGGTTACAAAAGCTACTCCTGTTACGGCAGCTACGGCAAAACGATATGCTACCAACGCAGAGGCATCATTGATCAAACTTTCTCCTTCAAGTATAGTCATTGTTTTATGGGAGAGACCCAATCCTTTTGTTACGCCTAAAGCTGCCACAGCATCGGTTGCAGATAGAATAGCGCCTAAGACAAAAGCCAATGGCCACGTCATTCCGGGAATTAGGTAATAAGCCAGCACAGCAATACCTGCAGTAGTCATAAAAACAAGTCCTATAGCCAAGGTACCTATTGTATTGAGATTGGTTTTAAACTGCTGAAATGAGATATTAAATGCTGCATCATACAATAAAGGAGGTAAGAAAAGCAACATAATGATCTCCGGATTGATTTCAACCTCTGGCATAGCGGGAACAAACCCGATCATCACCCCGGCAATTAAAAGCAGCATGGGGACGGGAACCTTAAATTTACCCGCTAAACCGGACACCCCGATCATCAGGGCCATAATTACTAAAATGACTGCATAGTTCTCCATCAGGTTTGTTGTATTTCAGAAAATGTATCGTTTTAACTGTTGTTGAGTGTATAAAAGTAACAAAATATTATTTCTGCTTATCAAAAGTCATTTCATTTTCTTTGTATTATTCAAGACCAGAGGAAAATTTATTTTAGAAGAAGGTGAAAAAATATACCACAAATACAAGTTTTTAATAGACTAAATATTTTGTATTGGCATTTATGGTTAGATTTTTGAAGTGTAATACATGAAATGAATTATCATTTTATTCAATTTTCTTAACCAATCACTTAAAATATAATATTATGTCAACAAAAGATCTTGTCCATTTGGAGGCAATCAAAAAGATTCAGGAACTTTCGACGAAAGCAAGAATTTGTATGTTTTGTACAGAACTGAAAACTGTTCCTGTTAATTCCCGTCCTATGACTTTACAGGAAACGGATGACAGCGGGAATTTATGGTTTATAAGTAGTGAAACCAGCAATAAGAATTTTGAGATCAAAGAAGATCGAAGAGTTCAACTATTCTTTATGAATAATGATGATTCCCAGTATCTTTCTGTATACGGTGAAGCATCTGTATACAAGGATAAAGCTACAATTGAGGAAAAATGGTCTGCAATGGCAAAGGCCTGGTTCGATGGTAAAGATGATCCTAATGTGACCATTATCCGGGTAGAACCGAAAGAAACCTATTATTGGGACACTAAGGCTGGAAAACTGGTAAGCTTGTTAAGCTTTGTTGCTTCTGCCGTTACAGGAATCAAGACCAATAATGCTGATGGTGTGGAAGGCAACGCCAGCATTTGATCATAAAAAAGCAGACCGATTTCTCGGTCTGCTTTTTTAGTATTTTCCTTCTCTATTAATACAGGTTTTGACCTGTTTTCATTTTATTTTTTCACATCTTCCAGCGATGCTCCGAAATTAATATGAAGTACATTCCCGTTAGGAGTAATTAAAGCAGGTACAGACTTTACACCAGCTTTTTCTGCAGCATCAATTCTGTCCCTTTCCTCTCCAAGGTGTACAACTTCTATATGGTCTTGACCGATCAGGTTAATGATATCATGCTCTGCACTGACACATACAGGACATCCCGCATGATAAAAAACGGATTTTTTCATTTGATTAATTTTTAAGATTATTAATAATATTTTTTAACTCTTTTATTTCATTTTCCTGCAAGGGTTTTAGAGGACTTCTTAAGCAGCCTCCATCTTCACCCAGGATATTTAAACCAGCTTTAATCGCTCTCGGAAGTCCTTTGGAAACAATAAACCTGAGTAATTCCACCTGTTTATAAAAAATATCCTGAGCCTCCTGTAATTCGTTATTTTCAATGGCTTTGTACAAATCTATATTCAGTTCAGGAATTAAATTAGGAGCTGCAGTACACCATCCTCTTGCACCAGCCGCAAATGCAGCAAGCGCCAACGGGTTTGATCCGTTATAAAAAGCGACATCCTCTCCAAGCTCTTTTCGCAGGTAATGCATTCTTTGGATATCACCTGTGCTTTCTTTAATCATAGTAACATTGGGAATTTCCAACAACCTTTTCAGTAAGGCCGGTGACATATCTACTCCACCGGTTGCCGGATTATTATACGCCATAATGGGTATTGATATTTTACCGGCTACTTTATCATAATGAGCAACGATTTCGTCATCTGTTAATTTCCAGTAACTCATTGGAATGATCATTACAGCATCAGCTCCCGCCTTTTCAGCAAATTGTGCATGATACGTTGTTTTTTCAGTGGTTAAATTAGAAACACCTACCAGTGTCGGGATCCTTCCCTTTACCTGCTTTAGTGTTGCTTCCGTTACAGCCTCTTTTTCTTCATCTGATAAATACGGCAATACACCGGTACTTCCCAAAGGTGCAATACCGTTACTTCCGGAAACAACAAGTCTTTCGACTAACTTTTTGAAAAGAGGAAGATCTACTTTTTCATTTGTATCAAATGGGGTTATAGGATAGGCAATGATCCCTTTAAATGGAACGTTTTTCATGTATTTCTTCTTTTAAATGGTAATTTGATTTTACAAATCTCTTCCTTCTTCCTCTCTCAATGCTACGCCCAGGTTTTGTAATTGCGGAGCATTTTCACAGGCAATGTATTTTGCAGGTTCGGTATCACTGAGGTTTTGATGCTTGTGCCATCCCCACGATGGAATATATACAGCATCTCCGGCCTGCCATTCCACTTTTTCGCCTTCTATTTCCGTCCACCCTTTTCCTTCTATAACATACAGAACCGTTTCATAAGTATGACGGTGCCTGTTGGTTTGCTGCCCGGGTAATAATCCTCCAATGGTCATGCTTACATTTTTACTGGGCAGATCCACAAAGAAAACAGGATGTTTTCTTTCTGTTGAAAACTGATTATGCTCACCAGCTCTTTCTACATTTTTATGAATGAGATGACTGGGTTTTTGGAATTCTGGTCTTGCAAAAGTTTTATGAAAATCTTTTGAACTGAATTTTTCATTGTCCATGATGTAAAATATTTAATGTTTTTTGCATTATTGCATGACAAAATTATTTTATATTTGGACCAGTTAACTGATTCAGTTTTTATAAAAACAGGTAGTCCAGATGTTGCGTCCTTGGAAATTAGAATTTAAAATCGATAAAAAAAGCTCAAAAGCAGTATATCTTCAGATTGCAGATACCATCATAGCAGATATCCGTTCCGGAAGATTAAAAGCCGGAGATGTACTTCCGGGCAGTCGTATTCTGGCCTCAATGCTTGAAGTGAACAGAAATACAGTCGTTGAGGCTTACCAGGTTTTGATTAATGAGGATTGGGCAATCTCTAGAGAGCGTAAAGGTATTTTTGTTTCTGACAGATTACCTTCTTCATTGGAACTTTATCCCGTTGATATCAAAGCCCGTATAAATGATCATATCCCTTATGCAGATCCTTTTATCATTGATTTTGATGACGGGCATCCAGACAGTAAAATAGCTCCTATTACTGAATTGGCCAGAGCTTACCGTCAGATATTCGACAGGAAAGCCAGATGGCAGATGATGGGATATACAGATGTTCACGGTGACATTGAATTCCGGAGAGCAATTTCCCGGATGCTTAATCACCAAAGAGGAATGGATACCACTGAACATGAGATTTCCATAACCCGGGGAAGCCAGATGGCCATGTTTCTTACTGCAAAAAGCCTTCTAAATCCCGGAGATTATGTAGTGGTCGAAAATCCAGGATATAAACCTGCCTGGAAAGCAATTGAGCATACAGGAGCCCAACTTTTGCCCGTATCTGTAGATCAAGAAGGTATAATCGTGGAAGATCTTATTCAAATTCTGAAAAAGAACAAAAAGATAAAAGCAATATATTTGACGCCTCACAGACAGTATCCTACAACCGTTACTTTAAGTCTCGCTAGAAGGCTAAAATTAGTAGAGCTTTCCAATGAATATGGCATTACGATAATTGAAGATGATTACGATAATGAATTTCATTTTGGTTACCGGCCCATCCTTCCCCTTTCAAGTTTTGCGGAGCTAGACAATTATATATATATCGGGACTATGAGTAAAGTTGTTGCTCCGGCTTTAAGAATTGGCTATTTAGCAACCAAGGACACTTTATTGCTTGAAAAGATCGGAGAATTGAGGAAGATCATTGATGTACAAGGTGATGTGATTATGGAACAGGCTGTTTTGGAGCTGATCAAGGAAGGAGCGGTACGAAAGCATATTAAAAGAGCTACTATTCATTACAGGAATAAGAGAGATTTTGTATACCGGCTTTTAAAACAACATATGGCGGGTTGTGCGGATTTTAATTTACCAGATGGAGGACTTGCTTTCTGGATTACACTTAAAGCAGAATTGAACTGGGATATAGTAACTCGTTTGTTATTAGATCATAAAATTAAAATAATTCATCCCAAGCATTATGGCTTTGATCAACATATTAATGGATTCAGACTCAGTTACGGTTCTCTTTCAGAGGAACAGCTAGAGCAAAGTATCAAGGTTATCGGGGAAATATTGTCTGGTCAACATCAACAAAGCTCTCCCGTTTAGGAAAGCTTGATGATTATTGATTGTTAAAATGCCTACTTAAAAACTTTTCATTCAACTTACTTTAGTTCTTCTAAAATTTGAGCCCATTTCCGTTGGAAGGAATGATGTTCAAAGGATGAAACATTTCTACTTTCCTTGCTGCATTAACATTAATCAGGGATTTTCGTCATGAGCCATGTCAACGGGTTTAGATTCTGGTGACCCTTTCTCCCTAAGCCAGATGGATAGAATAACAAGAGAAAAAACAGCTAGAAATTCGCTTTGCCAATTCTGAAATGATTCAAACCAGAAACGGGATTCCGTTATATAATCAAATGCTGTAATAACAGGTTTTTCCTTGGAAATCTGCTCCGTATTGTACTCTTTGAGACTACCGTAAAAATGCAGTGCAAAGCTTAAAAGAAATAAAATGGCAAAGGCAATGGATAGAGAATGCTTATATATCGTTAACCAAATGCCTCCTTTCTTCACAGGCCAGGGTGCTTTTGGATGTGGGACAGGTTCTTTGTCTACATCTTCTTTTTCTTCTAGGGATTTGGATTCGCTGGAGCCCTTTTGTCTAAGGGAAATCGTCAGTAAAACATAGATCATCATCTGGAGGAATTCACTTTCCCAGTTTTCAAAAGTCGCCTGAATGAAATGACCGCTGTATACATATTCGCTCAGGCTGAGAGTAGCATTTCCTTCCTCCAGTAATTCTTTATTCTGAGTATTCCAGCCAGTTAAAAACTGCCCCAAAAGACAAATGAGCATTAAAGAAATTAAAACAATACTCAGACTATTCCGGTAAAAGAAATTATTTTTTGACATGACCGTAAGTTTTAAAATTAAGATTCTATTCTTTGCAAATCCTTTACGGCAGGACCCGTAAGAAGTTTACCATTAACATTAAAACGGGATCCGTGACACGGGCAGTCCCAAGTGATCTCTGCACTATTCCATCTTACTTCACATTTTGCATGTGGACAGGTACTCTTTACCATATGTAAACTCCCTCCTTTCTCTTTGTACAGCGCATAAGATTCTCCTTCGTATCGGATCACCTTGGCTTCACCGTCTTTAATCTCTGAAAGTGAAGTTATTTTTTCAGTGAGTAATTTGTCTTTAATAAAATCAAACATTACAGTTGCCTGCTCCTGTACAAAAGTTGAAAATCCAGCGATAGGTTTGATCCTTCCGGGAGAAAAAAGCTGCTCATATTTATTAGATCCTTTTACAATTAAATCACTTAAGATCTGTGAGGTAATCGTTCCGAAGATCATCCCATTTCCCCGAAACCCCGTTGCTGTATAAATACGACCTTTACTTCCCGGCAATACTCCGATATAGGGTAAGCCATCTACCGGCTCGTAATACTGACTGGACCAACTGTATTGAGCTGTCCCCACGTCAAAATACTGACGCACATAATTTTCAAGCCTCGAAAAACATACTCCTGTATCATCAGAATGTCCTGTTTTATGGTCTTCCCCACCTGCAATTAGAAGGTTTTTCCCATCGATTTCCTGAATCCTGTAATAATGATACGGATCTACCAGATCATAACCAAGATCTTTCGGGTATGAATCACCTTTTAAGGTAAATGCAATGGCATAACTTCTATAAGGTGCATTCATAAAATGAAGCTGGTTAATCCCTGGAGGAATGTGAGTGGCATAAATTACATGTGTGGCATTGATTATGCCTTTCGATGTATGCAATCTCACCATATCGTCAAACTCCTCATGGCTTTCACAAAGGCACTTTTCGATAAACGCACCACCGGCGGCGATAAAAGCTTCGGTAAGTTTTTTTATATATTTAACCGGATGAAATTGCGCCTGATCAGGAATAATTGCCGCTGCTTTAAACGGGATGGGAAATGGAATATCGTTAATAGAATCAATACGATGTCCTACTTTTGAAGAGCCTTCTATAATATCAGCGAGTTTCTTTTCCTGCTTTTCATCCAGAGCAAAAAGATAGCCGGTTTTCATCTCGAAATCGCAATCAATATCAAACTCATGGATATTGTTTTTAATAATATGAAGTGCTTCTATTCCTACATTTTTTAAGAGTATGGCATTATCTAATCCAAAATCTTTAATAGCTTCAGCATAGGTGGTATCAAAGAAATTGTTCAGGTGAGCAGTGGTGCCTCCTGTTGTTCCAAAGCCAATATTGGAGGCTTCCAGGATAATGCACTTTTTGCCGGCCTTTTGCAGGCGCATTGCTGTTGAAATACCAGTAATACCGCCACCTACTATGGCTACATCATACAATGGGTCTGTATGGATTTTAGATGGGAATTTCCTGATTTCTTCCTGCCATATACTTTTTCGTACGCCGTCTCTAAACATAATAGATGTTTTAAGTTGTTATTCCAAAATATCAGATTTGTTTCCATTACTTATTAATGCACCCTACTTTTTAAGAGTGATGGTGTCGTTTTCGACATCCGGACTTTTATATTTTGCCTTTGGCTCATCTTCTTCGAGATTGCATCTGCATGAAACCGTAGAAAAGAGACAAAAAATACCTAAAAGGATCGTTGCTGTTGTTTTCATAATACAAGTATTTTGATGGTTTATATTATTTTTGAATCCAGATGCTTACAGAGCGGGCATTTACTTTAAAAACGGCCCTTCCGTTCTCATCTGATTTTATTTTATCTTTTCTCTGTTGAAGAAAATCGGAATATTCGGAATTAGCATTTGCTTTCCCCAGATCAATTTCTTTGGCCCCCTCACCGTTGTTAGAAATGATGATGATACATCCTCTGTGTTTTTCATCACCTTTTCTCATCCATGCAATGCAGTTCGGATCATCAAAATAGTTGATCTGCTCACCATGGGCAAATTCCTGCCGGGCTTTTAAAAGCAGTGGCAAAAGCTGAACTTTAGGCATAGAAACTTTAATTTCTTTACCCCCTGACAAGTCAGTATATTCAGCGCCGTATAGATCCGGATAGAAAATACATGGATAAGCATTTTCGTTCATAAGGATCAATGTGTAGGCAATCGGTTTAAACCAATCTTTAACGACAGATTCCAACGCCTGAAGTCTTTGGGTCATGATTTTCTACAAATGAAACTGAGCATCTGGGGTTCTGACTTAAAAGAGTGCCATCCAGAATATTTCTCAGATCATATTTCTCCTCTTCATTGGAGGCATTATAAAAATGGTAATGCAACGGAACATCAAAATAACATAAAAGGTCTTCCATGAATTCAGAAAAGTCGTTGATTTTTACTACCTCATCTTTCCACAATTCCCCCATAATAAAAATATCAGGCTTAAGCTCCGTTTTTATGTAGGTAATCCATTCTTTTAAAAAATCATAGGAAATATGTTTTAACGCATCAAGACGAAGTCCGTCTACTTTAGTCGTATCCACATACCATTTAATCCATCTTTTCATTTCTCTAACAACCTCCGGATTCCGGTATTCCACATCTGCTCCCATCAGATAATCGTAATTTCCAAACTGATGACTGACAGAGTCATTCCATTCTTGCCCCGACGTATTGTGGATTTTAAAAACTCCCTGCTTTTCATTGTTGTCCTTAACAATAGTATCTATACCACTAAAACAGTGAAAATCCCATATGAAATCCGAGTATTTTCCATTTCTCCCGGGAAAAGTAAATTTCGTGAAAGCCGATGCTGAAAAAGAATTTCCTACCATTTCATTTCTGTTTTCTCCGTTTACTTCATGTACGATAATATCTTCTTTTTCATCCCCTCCTATCCTGTGGTTAAGAACGATATCCGCATACACCGACATTCCAATATCATGCGCTTTTTGAATTGCGGTAAGGTATTCTTCTTTTGTTCCATATCGTGTGGCTACTGTCCCCTTCTGATCAAATTCCCCTAAATCATATAAATCATATACATCGTAGCCTCTTCCCTCTTTACCCAGCCCGCCTTTTGTAGCAGGAGGAAACCATACGGCAGTTATCCCAAGTTCTTTTAGATCATCTGCTTTTTCTAAAAACTCTTTCCAGAGGTTTCCTTCATAATACCAATGGAAAAATTGCATAATAACTCCATTCATATCATTTATCCATTCACAATAAGTCCTCCGTTAGGATGTAAAACCTGCCCCGTAATCTGCGCAGATTCTGTACTGGCAAGGAATAAAAAACTGTAGGCAACCTCTTCGGGAGTTGCATTTCTCTCAAACGGAGGTTTGCTGGGATCCTCCTCTTCTTCACCAAAAGTTTCCTTGGTAAGAGGTGTTGCTACAGGTCCCGGTGCAACAGCATTGATCCTGATTCCTTTGGATTTCGACTGTAATGCCAGGGAACGGGTAAAAGATACAATTGCCCCTTTTGTAGCAGAATAGTCTACCAGTTCTTCATGTCCCTGATAAGCCACCGCAGAGGTTGTATTAATAACACTTCCCCCTTCTTTCAGATAAGGGAAAACTACTTTTGTAAGCAGGATCATTCCGATGATGTTGGAATCAAATGTTTTTCTGATATTTTCTTCCTCCAATTGTTCGATATCCTCTGCAGGAAACTGAACTCCTGCGTTATTCACTAGGATGTCTATGCCTCCGAATTCTTCAGCCACCTTCGCTGCCGTCTTTTCACAAAATTCATAGTCATTGATATCTCCCCTAAAAAGGATTGATTTTCTGCCTATCATCATAATGTCATTCTGTGTTTTTTCTGCATCCTCATCATCAGCATGGTAAATGATGGCAATATTAGCTCCCTGCCTTGCAAACAACAAGGCAACCGCTTTTCCAATGCCACTGTCAGCTCCTGTGATAAGAACCGACTTGTTGTTTAATCTTAATTCTCCCATGATCTTTAGTGTTTTTCTGAAACCGGCTCCTGCATGGCACCCATTCTCTGAGCAGCCATGCTGTCCGTCGATACATTAAGCATCGCAACATTTAACTTATTTCTTGTCCCTGAAATGATCTTATCATCTCCTTTCATCAGAGCATTGAATCCATCCATGGCAACATCTGCCGGAGAGGAAAAATTTTCTTTATCTTCCATGATCTTGCTCCTGGTCATATCTGCTTTGTTAAAGAAATCCGTATCTGTCGGTCCCGGTAAAAGGGCTGTTACAGTAATTCCGGTATCCTTCAGTTCTTCACGGATAGCTTCAGACCATGATAATATAAATGCCTTAGTACCGTGGTAAACGGAATGCCAGGGCCCGGGAGATTTGCTTGCAATGGACGCCAGGTTAAGTATTTTTCCACTTCCTTTGGATATGCGATCCTTTAAAAATAGTTTAGTCAGGATCACCACCGATGTGATATTGAGGTTGATGATATCTATTTCCCTGTGTATATCAGTATCCTGAAATTTACCATAAACTCCCTGGCCTGCATCATTAACCAAAATTTCCGGACTAATGGCGTTGGCTTTGAGTTCAGAGTACAAAGAATAAGCTTCATCCTGCAGGAAAAGATTTTTGGAGATAGGGATCACATTCACTCCGTAGCTTTTAAATTCTTCTGCTTTAATTTTGAGCTGATCATGATTTCTGGAAACAATAACCAGGTCATATCCGTTTTTGGCAAAAATTTTGGCAAGCTCATAGCCTATTCCACTTGTAGCCCCTGTAATGAGTGCATATTGATTTTTACGTTCCATAAGTTTATTTTAATATTAAAACCTGGTTAAGCTCACTTTTAAAGCATCCTAGAATAAATTCGGTATAATATAACTGTGCATCCAATGCCTGAGTTTTAGGATGAAGTTCAAGCTTTTTACTCAGAACAATTTCTCCTTTGTATGAAAATGCGAAATATGAAAATATTTTATAGGATGAACTTCTCACCGGTGTACAATAACCTGTAGTTGCAATGGACCAGTCTGTATCAAATAATCTTGCGACACTCAGGGCCATGGTTTTGGCAATATTCTCAGATACGCAATCACATTCTTCAGCTTCTTTCTGATCCACATCCAGAAATATAACTTTCTGTGGTAAAGTGTAGGCGGTGATACCACCATTATAGAATAGAGAAGCGTTTGGCATTTGTGAAAATGCAAGCTGTAATAAGCCTGATGTTACACTTTCTGCTACAGCAATTGTTTCTCCTGTTTTAAGTAAGGACTGGCTTATATATTGAAGCAAATTTTCTTGAAATTTCATAATCGTAAATTTTTAAGTGATTAATTGGTGTACCATGTCGTGTTTCATACTTTCCATGGGTCCAGGACGACTTTCACACAGCCATCTTCCTTTTTGTCGAAGATTTCATAGCCTTTGGCTACTTCATCCAGCCCGAGACGATGGGTGATAATATCATCGAGTTTTACTTCCCCATGTTCTACATGTTTCATCAGTCTGTCTATAATGGGATGTACAGGAGCCTGTCCTGCTTTTAAAGTGATTCCTTTATCAAAGATCTGTCCGAGTTTAAAATTATCGTAATTCACAGGATAGACCCCCAGAATAGAGACGGTTCCTCCACGTCTTACCGCACTCATGCAGGCCTCCAATACCTTGATTGATCCCTTTTCAAAATTCAGGACGGCTTTTGCCCTGTCCAGCAAATCTCTTTCAGGTTCGAAACCAACAGCATCAATGCAAAGATCGGCTCCGCGCCCGTCCGTCATGTCCCTGATCTGTTCAATGGTATTTTTGGCATCTTCCCATAAAATGGTTTCACAGCCCGTCAGCCTTTTGATCTGATCCAGCCTGTACTGTAAAGTATCAATTACAATGACCTTTTTGGCATTATGAAGAATGGCGCTTTTTACCGACATGGAACCAACGGGTCCGGCCCCAAAGACCGCTACTGTTTCTCCATCTTTTAATTCGCCCCACATAACGCCGGTATAGCCTGTCGGGAAAATATCGGTAAGAAATAAAACCTGTTCATCGGTAAGGTTATCGGCTACTTTTCTGGGTCCGAAATGAGCATAGGGAACCCTTACATATTGTGCCTGCCCACCATCATAACCGCCATAAAGATCCGTATACCCGAATAAGCCGCCTCCTTTTTCGGTAAGGATTCCGCCTTCTGGTCCATAATGTTCCGGATTACTGTTTTCACAAGCACCCGGCAGATCGTGCTGACAAAAAAAGCAGCCTCCACAGGCAACGGGGAATGGAACAACCACCCGGTCTCCAATGTTCAGATGGGTGATGCCTTTACCCAGTTCCTCTACAATTCCCATAAATTCATGTCCCATGACCATAGGACGAACTTGTGGTAATCCCCCTGAATACATATGAAGATCACTTCCGCAAATGGCTGTAGAGGTTACTTTTAAAATGATATCATTTGAATCCTGAATAACGGGATCGTCTACTGTGTCGCAGGTAATTTTACCTGGTGCGTGAAAAACTGCAGCTTTCATAATGTAATATTTTGGTGTGATGGTGTTGTTGGTGTGTAGTATGAATTTCTAAGAATTCCTTTCCGTTTCCAGATGCCACACCCTATGACGGGCAATAGCGTCGATAAACCGGTCTTCTGAATTCTGATCCGATGCTTTTATAATCGCAGGGTCTTCGTGCTTTTTATGAGCTACATTAGAATTAGCATAAAGGTTATCCGTTCCAGCTCCAAAATAAAGAGCTTTACAGTGTTGATATGCTTCGTTTATAAAGTTGAGGACTGCATGTTTGTTTTCAGGGCTCAAAAGCTCTTTTTCAGACAGTTCTCCCGGACAAAGCAATAACGCATCAAAACATACACTCTTTGTACTGGTGAGAGAATGCTTGGGAATAAAAGAAGTACCATCATCAGCTGTCACGGGTGCTACGCTCGGACCTATGATCTGTACCTGGGCACCATTCTTTTCAAGAAGGTTTTTCAGCCGGGTTGTTGATTTAGCATCTGTTCCGTTCCCCATTATAAATCCAATGATCCTGCTTTTAATAGTATCTTTAACCGTATTTTCCATGCTTAAGGCCTCTGATTTCGAAATTTCAGGTTCCCTTTCCTCGCTTTGCAATTCTTTCGGATCCGCATCTGCCGGTATACTTTGATTGGGTTGCTCAGGTTTTTTAACTTTTACCCCTAATTTATTTGCTACAATGGATGCCAGCTTTTCATCTATGAATGCTAGTTGACCCACTAACCTTTCCCTGATTGCAGGAACGGTTACTTTAGAAAGTTCAAAAATAAGAGCATTTTGCAAATGGAGCTGTTCCGGATCAGATTGACTGTTATAGAACAGCTTTGCCTGGGAATAATGATCAACGAAACTCTTACTTCTTGATCTTATTTTAGCTCCTGAGACAGGCTCCTGATGAGAAACAAATCCTCCTTCCTTCATCATAGCCTGGAAAGGACATCCACCTCCTATAGAATTGGGTTCGTAACTTACTTTTCCTTTAACGATCTGTTGTCTCATATGGCCGTCACGCTGGTTATTGTGTACGGTATTTACAGATCTGTTGATGGGAATTTCATGGAAATTGGGTGAACCTAACCTGGATAACTGGGTATCTGTATATGAAAACAACCTACCCTGAAGCAGTGGATCATTACTGAAGTCTATTCCGGGAACAAGATGTCCGGGATGGAAAGCGACCTGTTCTGTTTCAGCGAAAAAATTATCAGGATTTCTGTTTAAAGTTAAAGTTCCTACGATCTCTACGGGAACAATTTCCTCAGGAATAATTTTGGAAGGATCTAAAAGATCAAAATCAAAACGATGCTCATCTTCTTCAGGCACTAACTGTACCCCCAGATCCCATTCAGGAAAACTTCCCGATTCAATGGCCTCCCAAAGATCTCTCCTGTGAAAATCCGGATCTGCACCTGAAATTTTCAAGGCTTCATCCCATGCAACAGAATGCACTCCCAGCCTTGGCTTAAAGTGAAATTTCACGAAATGGGATTTCCCTTCCTCATTAATCAGTTTAAAAGAATGGACACCGAATCCCTCCATCATTCTGAAACTTCTTGGGATGGCTCTGTCGCTCATCAGCCACATGATCATATGCATGCTTTCCGGCATTAAAGAAATAAAATCCCAGAAAGTATCGTGTGCTGAAGCAGCTTGCGGAATTTCGTTGTCGGGTTCCGGTTTTACCGCATGGATAAGATCAGGAAACTTTATAGCATCCTGAATAAAAAATACAGGCATATTATTCCCCACCAGATCATAATTTCCTTCATCTGTATAGAATTTTACAGCAAATCCTCTTACATCCCTTGCCAGGTCTGTGCTTCCCCGGCTACCTGCAACCGTTGAAAACCTGACAAAAACTGGAGTTTCTTTACCTATCTCACTGAGGAATCTAGCTTTCGTGTATTGGGAAAGACTTTTTGTTAATTTAAAAACGCCATGAGCTCCTGAACCTCTCGCATGAACTATTCTTTCGGGTATACGCTCATGATCGAAATGGGTGATCTTCTCCCTGAGAATAAAATCTTCCAGTAAAGTGGGTCCCCTTTCTCCTGCCTTTAGCGAATTCTGGTTATCATTAATTTTAAGCCCCTGGTTCGTCGTTAACATTTCGTTGTCGTTAGAGGTACTTAATGATTCCAGTTGTTCAATCTTTTGATTATTTTGTGCATCTTTTTTCATAATAGTGTAATTGTTGATTGGTGTTACTCCGAAGAGCTGTTATTCTATGTGATTTATTTCTCTGTCCAGACTATTGATAAGTTTCTGAAGATATTCTTCTTCTTTTAAGACCTTATAATAAGCTGTTTTAGCATATAATGTAAAATTCATATTCCCTGTTGTTTCATGAATATTGGGATGGGTTATTGAACTTTCATTTTGGTATCGGGTGATGGAAGTAATACATTCTGATGTATAATTATCCAGTGTTGTTTTCAATTGTCCGCAGCAGGCATTATGTTTTATTTTTTCCAAAGATTTCATAACAAATGCACTTACTCCATAGGTATTAATGATACCGGGAAATAAAGATTCATTCTCAAGGATATTATTTTTATCATAGAGGCCCGAATGTTTTAATGTTTCATTTTCAAATATCATAACCGTGGATGTTTAAATTTGTGGGACTTTCAGATACTTGTCAAAATAATGCAGATCTTCTTTGTTCTTTATGGAAAGATAGAACATGATCTGTTTCGGCTCCTTTAATCCGATGCTGTTAAAGTCTTCAAAATGGCCAATCATGGCTCTGATGCTTTCGGTATCAATATCCTTTACCGTAATAAAAACAAGGAAAAGATTCTGTCCGATTTCTTTGGCATATACATTAGCGCTGTCTTCCAGCCATTTCCCTTTATTGGTAACCTCTTTAAACTGATCACATTGTATTGATTTGATTATCGCCTGGTAATTCATTTTGCTATAAGGTATTAAATAAGCCAGATCAATAGAAGCATCCATCTGGCTTATATAGGTAAATGTTTAATCTTCCTGCTCAGCATCAAAATTGATGTAGGTCTCAGCGATCTCAGTTAAGGTATAATCTGTATCCTCTTCTTCTTCGAGGGTCTTTTCCAGAAGATCCGCTGCCTTATCATGTCCCATTGTTATAGCGAGCTGAGCAAGGCCACCATAGGTTGCTATTTCATAATGTTCTACTTTCTGCGCTGCAATAATTAAAGCGGCATCCCGGGTCATCGATCCGTCTTTGGTGGATTTTATAATCTCTTCTCCTTCTTTAATGATCCCTTTTATAGCTTCGCATTCTTTCTTTTCAGGCTTCTCATCGATTAATTTAAAAACCTTTTCAAGGCGGCTTACATGTTTTTTAGTCTGTAACTGATGATCTTCAAAAGCATCTTTCAGTTCCTCTGTCGTAGCGGCTTCCTGCATTTTTTCGAGAGCATCAATAATTGCATTTTCAGCAAAATAAATATCTTTTAATGCACTTACAAAAAATTGATGGAGGGAAGAATCTTTCATCTCCTTTTCATTAACAGAAGCGTTTCCTACTGTTATTTTCTTTTCAGGAGTTGTTGTAGCTGTATTGGTTTCTGATGTTTTCGTTGCCATAATGTGTGGTGTTTAATAGTAAAGATTGCCCCTTCTATCAGGGAAGGGACAATCTGATTAATAATATAAATTATGAATTACGTCTGCCTCCGAATCCTGATCTTCCGGAACCTGATCCCGAACCCGATGATCTTCCACCTCCATGAGATGCCTGACCGCCCATACGGGCGATTCTTGTACGTTCAGCTTTGCTCATGGCAGCAAAACCTCTTCTTGAACTTCCGTTTCCGGAATTTGTCCCACGGCCAGAGGAATTACCACTATTTGATCTAGAACCTGAACCTCTGGAACTACTATTGCTTGATGATCTGCTATTGGAACCGGAATTTCCAGATCTGGAACCCGAAGAAGACCTTCCACCTCCATGCGAAGCTTCACCACCCATACGGGCAATTCTTGTACGCTCAGCTTTACTCATAGATGCAAAACCTCTTCTTGAAGTTCCATTTCCTGATGAACTCCCTCTTCCTCCGGAACGTGATCCGGAATTAGAGTTGCTACGGGACCCAGAGCTACCTCCTCTTCCTCTTCCTGATGTAAATCGGCCCTGACTGTCTCTTTGCTGATTTCCATTTCCTGACCTACCACGACCTCTGTTGCCACTGCCATTGTCATCGTCGTCGTCATCTTCATCATCATAATCCTCATAATCGTCATCTTCATAATCTTCATCTTCATCGTCGTAATCTTCATCATCATACTCCTCATCGTCGTCATCATATTCATTATCATAATAATCCTCATAATCTGAGAAATCATCATCATAATCCTCTTCTTCGGATGCGTCGTTATAACCATGGTCATAACCTAATTGATACACTTCTTCAAGTGTTGATCTTGACTCATTGGATGAATTACCTCTTGAACTTCGATTGTTTGAATTTCTGGTGTTCATAACTTTAAATTTTTGTAATTAATATTGCGTGATGTTATTAATTATTGGACGTGACTAGTATTGAACAACAATTAATGATTTGATGTTTTAAATAAATTGTACAGCAAAAAAGGAGTAATTATTTTACTCTGGAAAAGGAATTACATTCCTTAGTTGTAAATTAGTATATCAAAGATAGGAGATTAAAATACCTATTCTTATGACTTGAATCATGTTACTAATATAAAATTCGTCTATTTTCGATTTTAATAGAATTTTCTTTTTCCATTTTCTTTAACGTTCTGATAACAGTCTCTACACGCAACCCGGTAAGGTTGGCAATCTGCTGTCTCGTCAGCTCTATGGGAAATTCAAACTGGCAGTCATTCTCCGAATAGCTCTTCAGGTACTCCATGAGCCCTTTCAATCTAAATACAGGATTCTGATATGCCATATACTGGGTCATCAGTATTTTATAGTACAGCCTCTGAGAAAGGCAGGCGTTCATCATTAAAGAAAGATCTGGATTTTTTTCCAGTAACTTCAGGAAGCTTTCTTTTGATATCCTTATAATTTGTGTAGATGTTAACGCCGTTGCATTTGTTGGATATAATTTATCCAGAAAAAGTAGAGGATCTCCAAAACTCTGGTTTTTACCTAATATATTCTGGATAAATTCTTTTCCTTCTTCGTTATAATTATTAAGCTTTACTTTTCCATCAACAATCTGAAAATAATAAAGCGCATGGTCACCTTCTCTGAAAATCAATTCTCCTCTTTTATATGTTTTATCTTCTGCACCAAAAGAATATAAAAGTTTTTGGTCAATATTCATGCAGCTTATTGTTTTCATTCTGTTTCCATTTGTACCCAGAAAAATACTAAAACTAAACCTTAATACAAAATTTTTCTGTTTTCAATCTGCACGGTGCATTCTTTTTCCATTTTTTTAAAAGATCGTATGACTGTTTCTACACACAAGCCTGTAAGATTAGCCATCTGCTGTCGGGTTAAAGGAATAGAAAATGAATAAGGGCTCTTGTCATTATGAAAGCTCTTCAGGTAATCCATCAAACCTTTTAGGCGTGTTATAGGATTAAGGGAAGATATATTCTGCATCATTACATATTTATAATAAAGCCTTTGGGATAAAAAGTTGCTGATTTCAAGATAGAGCTCAGGAGATTCCTCCAGCAATTGAAAAAAAGATTTTTAGAAAGTCTCAGGATATTACATTCCGTCAATGCCTCGGCATTCATAGGATAAGGTTTATCTATGAAGAGAATAGACTCGCCACAGCATTGTCCTTCTGATAAGATGTTCTGGATAAATTCCTTACCATCTTCATTATAATTATTCAATTTTACTTCACCCTCTACAATCTGATAATAATAGTGTGCAAAATCTCCTTCACTAAAAATAAAATCCGAAGGACTATATTGTTTTGTCTCAGCTCCCATAGAATATAAGACGTTTTCGTTGATTACCATAATATTTAGTTTTTGGTATTATTACATAAACAAAGTTCACAAAAACACCCTAGTAAAATATTTTAATGGACCAATGCTTTTATAAGTGCAATAATTGCACCTATTGATTATTTTTTATGTTAATTATGATTTAATTAACTAATTGAAATACAAATTATTATATGAAAATATTTTACGTAAGTCTATCAACAAAAGGCATTCGTGAGATATCACGAATACCCATTTACTTGAAAGAATTTTTACGTTAATTTGAAGAATTATCTCTTTTTATTTGTGGTAGAATCCTGTGCAGGCATAGTGGTTGTGCCGGATTGGGCAGTACTGTCTCTGGAAGGCAATGATGTAGTCATCGTGTCAGAGGCTGGAGGAACAGCTCCCATCGTATCCCCCGGAACTGTAGTTACCGTGTCAACGCCGTTATTCATCTGATTTTCCTTTTCTTTTTTGCAACTCAGGATAAGTAAACCCATGATGCTTAATGATAAGATCAATTTCATAATATTTTTATTTTGTGGTGTGTGGTGTATATAATATAATTTTAAATAAAAATCAATCATATTTATATATGAACGATTATTTAATAATTATATTTCAAATCTACAGATAAAATATTCATAAATTTATGACTTCAATCATAAGGTTTTTTTTGTGAAAGTTTAATTTATAATACCATAAAGCCTTACCAGAGTGATTTATATACAACAAAAAAGACTGCTTTACAGCAATCTTTTCTTGTTATAATATTTTTAAACCTTTTATTTTGCAAATTTTTTGGTCCCGGCAACACATAAAATCACACCAATTGTCACTCCCAGCATTCCTATACTTACAGGTTCATGAAGCAGATAAGCGGCCAATGCAAGTCCAAAAAACGGTTGTAAAAGCTGTAATTGCCCTACACTCGAAATTCCTCCCTGTGCAAGCCCTTTATACCAAAAAATAAACCCGATAAACATACTGAATAATGAAATATAAGCTAGGCCAAACCATCCCTGTCCGCTCACGGTTTCAATATGGTTGGGAAAATAGATGAAAAACAAAGGGATCATAAGGGGTAAGGCCAGTATCAGCGCCCAGGATATCACCTGCCACCCTCCCAGTGTTTTTGACAACTTAGCACCTTCCGCATAACCAAGCCCACATAAAACAACAGCGGCAAGCATCAGAATATCGCCAACAGGAGAAGCCGATATCCCTTGCGAAACAGCATATCCTATAACCAAAAGGCTGCCGGCAATAGAAAAAAACCAAAATACAGGATGCGGTCGCTCACCACCTCTCAGTACCCCGAATATAGCTGTTGCAAGAGGAAGCATTCCTAAAAACACGATAGAATGTGCAGATGTAATATATTGAAGGGCCAGAGAAGACAACAAAGGGAAACCAATAACACATCCCAATGAGACCAGAGCTAATGGGAATATCTGTTCCTTTACCGGGCGTTTTTCTTTATATATCAGAATGACAGATAAAGCCAATACACCGGCAATGGTTGCCCGGGCGATCGTTACGAAAATTGGGTTCATATCCATTACGGCTAATTTTGTGGCCGGCAGCGAACCGCTGAATAGCAATACTCCGATAAATCCGTTGATCCATCCGCTAAGAGCCTGATCTTTTGAAATTTTATTCGTTATCATTTTATATTTTATTATAAATCAAAATTAGAGAGGAAAAATAAATAAACACAGTCTCAGTTTTGTATATTTGTATGAGCACAGTTTAAGATATGAGTAAAAATTTTTTGTACACAGAGATCACCAATGGTTTTATTTCACAGATTACAAGCGGAGTTTTGAAGCCTGGTGATAAGCTTCCGTCGGTAAGAAAATTATGCCTTGAGCATCAGATTAGCATGAACACGGCAAAGCGTGTTTTCCTGGAACTGGAATCCATGTCACTCATTGAACCCAAACCACAGTCCGGATATTTTGTAAGTCAGTTACTTTCGGTAAAGCTTCCGCTTCCTGAAGTCAGCAGGCCATCACTGATTGCCAATAATAACGAACCCGATGAACTCATCAGTAAAGTGTATGAAAATATGGGAAAGAAAAATCTTACCCTTTTTTCCATAGCAATTCCATCCGGAGAATTATTACCGCATGCAAAACTTAAAAAGGAAATCATCCATGCCACACGGGAGCTTGAATATGGAGGCGCAGAGTATGAGGAACTCCAAGGGAATTTAAAATTAAGAAGAATGATCGCCCAAAGATCTTTATCCTGGGGCGGAAACTTTAGCGAAAATGACCTTGTGACGACCAACGGTGGAATGAATGCTTTGTCATTTTGTCTGATGGCTTTAGGAAAACCGGGAGATACAATAGCTATAGAAAGCCCATGTTATCCGGGCATCTTACAACTGGCTACCGGCTTTGGACTTAAAGTACTGGAATTGCCTACCCATCCTGCCCATGGAATTGAAATCGAATCCCTGAAAAAAGCTATTCCTAAAATTGACATCTGCTTATTGATCCCTAATTTCAATACTCCTTTAGGAAGCTGCATTTCTGATGAAAATAAAAAAGAAGTTGTAAAACTTCTTGCCGAAAATAATATTCCGCTTATTGAAGATGATGTGTACGGGGATATTTATTTCGGAACACACCGTCCGAAATGCTGTAAATCCTTTGATACAGAAGGAAATGTTTTATATTGCAGCTCTATCTCAAAAACGCTTGCCCCGGGTTATCGTGTAGGATGGATTGCTCCCGGAAAGTACAAAGACAAAATCCTCAAACTCAAACTTCTTCATTCCACCTCTTCTATTTCTATTGTAAATGAAGCCGTTGCTAATTTCTTAAAAACCGGGAAATACGAAAAACACCTTCAGGAACTACGGAAAACCCTGCAGGCTAATTATCAGAATTATGTCCAGACCATTGCGCAGCATTTTCCGGAAGGAACCAAAACAAGCAGGCCACAAGGAGGGCTTTCCCTCTGGGTGGAATTCGATAAAAAAATACAGACCCGGAAATTATACGACCTTGCCATTAAGCAAAGTATAAGCATTGCACCGGGAAGAATGTTCAGTCTCCAGGATCAGTTTGAAAATTGTATGAGAATGTGTATCGGGCTTCCCTGGTCAGAAGAAACCCAACAAAAGCTAATAGAGGTAGGAAAAATGGCTAAAATGATTGAGAGGGAATCTTAATCAACAACAAAGTTTTTCCTTGCTAATTCCTTTCTTACACGGCTAAGGCTTTCTGGGGTAATTCCTAGATAAGATGCGATCATCCATTGTGGTACCCGTAATAATAAATCCGGGTACATTTTAATGAATTTAAGGTATCTTTCTTCCGCAGTCTCGCCTAATAATGAGCTGATCCTGTCCTGAAGACTTCTGACGTGCTTTTGTAAAAGAATATCCCGTCTTTCTGCACTGTCCGGAAACTGGGAGACCAGTTTGTTAAAAAAGTCCGGATGAAGAAATAAAACTTCGGAATCCTCCACAGCCTCTATATAATACACCGATTGTTCGTTAAAGTAAATACTGGTGCGGTCAGAAATCAGCCAGCTTTCAGGGGCAAATTGTATGATGTGTTCTTTTCCGTTCTTATCGATCGAATACATCTTTAAAAGCCCTTTTTCTACAAAAAACACATAGCGGCAAATTTCGCCGTATTGCAGAAGGAACTGGTTCTTTTGAACTTTCTTTACTTCATAGTGCAAGCTACAGCCATTAACCTGTTCTGTGGGAACATTTAAAACCTGAGCTAGGTAGTTATTAATATTCTTCATTGTGCGATTTGGGTTATTGATATATTCTGATGCGAAGCATTATTTACGGCTTTTCCGTTTTCTACTACAATCAGTTGAGGACTTTGATGGGTTACATCAAGATCTTCTGCTATCTTATTGGAAATAGGTCTGTATGCCAGCAAATCAAGAAAATATAAATCTGCATTGGTACCGGCATCCTTAATTTCCGATTCAAAATTCCTGAGCACCGTCTTACTGATAAAACAACTGGTAGAATGTTTGAATATGGCAACCTTGTTATGGTATGATCTTTCTATAGCTTCTGCGAGATCTTCCTCGGATTCTATTTTTTTCCAGAAAGATTTCTGTTCCGGTTTCTCTTCTTTTCCGCCAAATATTTTATCAAAAAAACTCATACATTAAATTGTTTTAGGTGATGATCGAGATGTTTATACTCCAGAAAACCCCAGTCTTTCTCTTTCATTTTTCCAAATAGAACATGCTTTTCAGGCAGGTTATCTTGGGTATAACATTCCCAGTATTCATTCATTGTTTCTAAGAGTCCTTTTCTGGCCTCAGTAAAATCACAGTCAAAATTAACGATAAGTTTTCGAAAAGTAGGCATATTTCGGGGAATTCCGTTATTAAAGACCTGCATTTCTATTTTAGTGAGCACTCCTATTGTCTCAAAAAGGGGATTGATAGTGGAAAGCCAGGTTTTTCCCAATGCAATGCCAAGAATAAGGTCACAATGTTTTAACATTTGAGCAACATTCATCTTACCCCATTTTCCTGGAGAATTTTCAGTAAGCATAGAAACCCTGTTGAGGATCTCATCAAAATAGATTCGGTTATGCAGACTCTTTTTTACCAACCTCTCTCCTTCTTCAGATTTTCAATATGAGTAAAATGATGATTGCAATGCCAGCTATAAAATGCCAGATAGCTTCTAAGGTCATAATCCTGATGGTTTTCAGGATGATGAAATGTTCTTTCGAATTGCTTATTCGTGAGTGTTTTAAGGAGGATATACCATCTTTCGTGAGTTCCTTTGATCATTCTCATTGCCGGTTTCACAGGAGAACTTCTGCTGTCCTGGAGTTCAGCCCATTTTGCCTCTTCATAAGGTTTTATGGTTGGATTATTTTCCGTTAAAGCCAATTTAAAACGAATAAAACTATTAATATGGCTGTCTGCAATATGATTGACAAGCTGTCTTACCGTCCATCCACCTTCCCGATATGGGGTATCCAATTGATCATCCGAAAAGTTTTCAATCAGATTTTTCAGTTTGGCAGGAAAGTGTTTGATCACTTTTATATATTCATCCAATTGGATGTCATCGATGCTTTCCGGCTTTTCAAATGGTCCGATCGGATATTTTTTTAATTCTAAATTGCTCATTTTTAATTATCGTGGTTAATATGTTCTTCATCCTTTCAATAAATAACAGAAAGGTTTTTGCCCTTCCGGAATTTTTTCTAAAATTACTACAAGAAAAGCTATCAGCCAACAAAAAAATAGGGATTAACGGGATAAAATAAAACGCCTCAATTCTTAAAAAAAATTGAAGCGTTTTTATTGTTTCTAATAACCGTGAAGATCGATTCCTTCCGTTCTTTGCAATGTCACTTTTTTACCCATTTTCTTTTGAATAACCCTGAAATGTTGCAACTCATCATCCGTGAGGATTGAAATGGCGGTACCTTTTTCATTGGCTCGTCCTGTCCTTCCGATACGGTGAATATAATCCAAAGGTGAACGTGGTAGCTCATAATTGATCACACAAGGCAAAGACTCAATATGAATGCCTCGTCCCAGTAAGTCCGTAGCAACCAAAATCTGAGCACCGTTTACCTTGAACTCTTCCAGATTATTTCGTCGGGCACCCTGTGACTTCTGACTGTGAATGGCTACTGCTTTAATTTTATTCTTTTTAAGCTTTTCAACCAGATTATCTGCTGACTTTGTTGAAGATACAAATACCAAAGCTTTTTCAACCTTTTTCTCTTTGATTAAATAACGCAGGAAAGGCCCTTTATGTTCAGGAGAAACATGATAAGCCAGTTGCTCAATATTATCAATTTCAACTGCTTCCTTTTTTATTTCAATAATAACGGGATTATGGGATAAACGTTCTTTTATTTCAGAAACTTTATCATCTACAGTTGCTGAAAACATAGTCGTTTGTTTCATCGCCGGCATTAAAGCAAAAAGCTTATTCATTTCGTCACCAAATCCAAGCTGGAACATTTTATCTGCCTCATCAATCACCAGGTGCTTTATTTCTGAAATGCTCAAAGCTTTATGTTCTATCAGGTCCAATAAACGTCCTGGGGTCGCAATAAGGACTTCTACTCCGAACATTCCTTTCATCTGAGGGTTGATAGAAACTCCACCATATACTGCCATCGTACGGATATCACGTTTCAGGTTTCCGGTAAAGGCTCTGAAAACTTCATCAATCTGGATTGCCAGCTCACGCGTAGGAACCAATATCAAAACCTGAATATTACGGTCTTTCTTAACTTCTGCATTCTGTAATTTTTCTAAAATAGGCATCACAAAACAAGCCGTCTTTCCCGAACCGGCTTGTGCAATTCCCATCAAATCCTTTCCCTGTAAAATAACAGGAATAGCTTGCTCCTGAATTGGAAATGGCTTTAAATAGCCTAGCTTTTTGACAGATTGAATAATATTGTGTGATAATCCCAAAGACTCAAATGACATAAATACATATTTGCTGCAAAGATAAACTATTGATATTTGGTTTACACCCGAACCGGATTATTAATTTTACAGGTGAATGAGTCTGTTGGGATAGAAATTAATTATTTAAAAATTTAATCTATAATCAAGGACCATTTTCTGGGATGAACTCATCCATTGACAATGGTGAATTCTTTCATAAAGTGTCGTTTTGTCCGATAATTCGTGTTTGGATAATTTTTTGAGTATTAGTTTTTGTAAATTTATCAAAAATTCGAGATTTAAATATGAAAAAAGCACTAATAATAGTAGATGTTCAGAATGATTTTTGTGAAGGTGGAGCTTTAGCGGTTCCGGGAGCTAATGAAATTATTCCTTATATCAATCTTTTAATGGAGGAAAACGAATATGACCAGATTGTTTTAACCCAGGATTGGCATCCCGCAGACCATAAAAGTTTTGCCAGCAACAATGGAAAAAAAGTAGGAGAAAGTATTATTTTAGGTGGTGTTCCGCAATTTATGTGGCCGGATCATTGCATCCAGGGATCTTTCGGGGCAGATTTTCATAAAGATCTTAACAGGGATAAAGTAACCCACATTATTCAAAAAGGAAAGAATACCGAAATTGATGCTTATAGCGGTTTTCAGGACAATAATCACTTTATGAAGACCGGATTGGATGATTTCTTAAAATACCATGACATTCAGTTATTGGAAATCGTCGGTCTGGCAATGGATTATTGTGTAAAGTTCACCTGTACAGATGCTGTAGCAAACGGATATGTTACCTGCCTTCATTTTAACGGAACACGCGCGGTTAATGTAAAACCGGATAACGGTAGAGACGCCATTTACGAAATGATCCAGAAGGGAGTTACTGTTTTAGGATAGTCTTTTATTATCATAAAAATAAAGAGCACAGTTAATTACTGTGCTTTTTGTGTATCGATTACACCGGAATGAAATCAGTATAAATGACACAAATAGTTTTTACTGAATGGTATTAAATAAAAAAGCGTGGTTATTCTTTTACCACGCCTATATTTTTCAGTTTAAAAACCTTTTTGATCAATTAAAAATTAATCTCTAAAGCATTTTTAAATTGTTAACTTCTAATTCCGTAAGAATTCTCCAGTGACCTCTTTTGATGTTTTTCTTTGTTAAACCGGCAAACATCACCCTGTCTAAAGCTTCCACTTCATACCCTAATCTCTGGAATATCCTTCTTATGACACGGTTCCATCCGATATGGATCTCAATTCCTACCTCATTTTTAGGCTTTCCTTCAATAAACGAAATCTGATCCACCGTAGCAACTCCTTCATCCAGACGGATACCTTCAGCAATCAGTTTCATATCTTCATGTGTCAGTTTTTTGTCCAGTGTTACATGATAGATCTTTTTAGCATCAAAAGACGGGTGTGTCAGTTTTTTGGTCATATGTCCGTCATTTGTTAAAAGAATAACACCTGTTGTGGAACGGTCCAATCTTCCAACCGGGAATACACGATAAGGAGACGCATTTGCAACAAGATCCATTACCGTTTTTCTAGCTTTATCATCTTTTGTAGTGGAAATATATCCTTTCGGTTTATTCAGAAGGACATAAACAGGTTTTTCAGGAGTAATATTTTGTCCGTCAAAAACTACTTTATCACTTTTCTGAACCTGATAGCCCATTTCAGTAACCACTTTTCCGTTTACTTCTACAAGACCCTGTGTGATCAGTTCATCTGCTTCCCTTCTGCTGCATATTCCTGAATTGGCTATATACTTGTTAAGACGGATCGTATCTTTATGGACATCTTTTTCGATCTTGCTCAATCTTCTTTTCTGTACAAAAGATCTTGCTTTATCTTCATCTCTGTCATTGCCCGATGAAGGTCTTCTACCATATTTTAAGCTACCTCTCTCATATTTGTCTCTTGCATCAAAACTTTTCCCTCCTCTTTTAGGACCTGGTTTTCCATAGGTCTTTTTTTCTCGTCCTTCACTTTGATTGGTAATATAAGGTGTTCTCTCAGGTTTTGATTTACCTTCTTCAGCACGTCCTTCAAAACTTTCCTCACTCCTCTTAAACTTCGAACTGCTGCTTTTGTGATCAAAATTTCTCTCTCCTGCTTTAGGAAAAGATTTCTTGAAAGAACCTGATCTTGAAGAATTTCCAGATTTAGAAGCACGAGAATCATCAGAATTTTTTCTGGTTGAAATTCTTGGTCTTTGTGGTTTCCCTGATTTATTATTATCTCTGCTCATTCTAAATATTTTTGCAAAGATAGTAATTTAGTTACGAGTTAAAAATTAAGAATCATAACTTTGCAATATTGTTCTACAATTAAATATATATTATTCCAGAAATGATAACACTATTAAACGATCAGTTTTCCCAGCTTAATGATTTTTTGCATGGAAAATCTTTCAGCAAAATTTTCATATTGGTTGATGAAAATACACATGAATATTGCCTTCCGGTACTTTTAGGCAATATGGAAACGGATCTTGCTTTTGAAATCCTGGAGATAGAAGCGGGTGAAGAAATGAAGAATATTCAGACTGCCAATCAGCTTTGGGAGATTTTAACGGAAATGCAGGCAGATAGAAAAGCTCTGGTTATAAACCTCGGTGGTGGTGTTATTACCGATATGGGCGGATTTGTTGCCTCAGCCTATAAAAGAGGGATCCAGTTCATTAATGTTCCTACTACTCTATTATCGATGTGTGATGCCTCTATTGGAGGAAAAACAGGTATTGACCTGATGCACTACAAAAATATGGTAGGTACCTTTACCTTTCCTGAACAGATTTTTGTATATCCTAAGTTCTTAGAAACACTTCCCTTCAAAGAATTACGAAGTGGTTTTGCTGAAATGCTGAAGCACGGGTTAATTGCAGACCGTTTACATTGGGAGAATCTGATCAAAATACAAAAGCTGGATGTAGAATCAGTACTACCACACATTCAGACCTCGATGGCGATCAAACAGGATGTTGTAGATCAGGATTTTCATGAAAAAAATGTCAGAAAAACTTTAAATTTCGGACATACAATCGGTCATGCTATCGAAAGTTCTTGTCTTGAACAGGGAAATCCGGTTTTACATGGAGAAGCAGTAGCTGCCGGAATGATCTGTGAAGCACATCTTTCTCACCTTGAAAAGTTAATTTCAAAAGAAGATTCGGAAATGATCATTGACCATATCAAAAGGTATTATCCATACCTGGATATCAGTGATTTTAGCAATGAAAATCTGATGTCTCTATTATTAAACGACAAAAAGAATACGGAAAAGAAGATTAATTTTTCTTTGCTTTCCGGAGTAGGATCGTGTGTTTTTGACCATGAATGCAGCCAGGAAAATATTGAAAAATCACTGCATTTTTACAGAAAACTGAATGATGCTTAACATGCCTGTTTACTTTTTAGATAAAATTAAGAATCCTGATTGTTTGATCAGGATTTTTTAATGATCAGATCACCTCTACAGTGTATCATGAGTAGTGAATTGAATATGCTTTATCAGCCGATGTCTAATCATTTGAAATACCTTTTCCAGGTCCTCCACATCATCATATAGAAAGGGTAGGTAAAAACCGATCCCTTCAATATAAATTTTTATTTTGTCTCCGTTCCAGGTGTTATTAACCTTTTCAACAGAAATCTGATCTGTAAAATAAGCTTTACGCATTTTTTTCTTAAAAAATAAAGATAGCGCACTTATGTTTCGGGCTGCCGTTCCAAAGTCGTAAACAGGGAGAAATTCGATGCTGTCATCATTGATAATTAGCTGTACGATTTTCCTTCGTCTGATAAAAAGCTTAATTCCTGTCAAAAAACAATAAATAGATCCTATAAATAAAATAACATATAAGAGCATCAGAACAATTACTATTACCGAAGGTCCATATAAATTTCTTCAATAATTTCAGGGAATAGCTGAGTGAAAAGATAAATGAAAATTGCGGACAAAAATATCATTGACATACTTAGCAAACTTGTCCGGAAAGTTGAAATATAGAAGATCTTTTGTCCAGGTTCATCGACGTATTGCCTGGATGATAAAGATTGAGCTGCTTTGGATAGAAATAGATTATAGATTAATTTTAAACTTAATGCAATGATTAAAATACCCAGGCAGATCATTACCCATACTTTTAATGGATAAAAAGTTTTACCAGCCACCATAGTCAACAGCAGCAGAATAACCAATCCCAGAATAGGAAGTATAAATTTCAACTGCTTGTTTTGTTTCATTCCCAGATTAGTTTATTTTTCATTTAAGGTTCAATATAAACCCTGATCCTTAAGTTTTATTATCAAAATTACAACTTATATACTGTATTGTATTACAGACGATTAAAAATATATTAAAAGAATGATTTAAATTACTATTCATTACAGGCCTTATGGTTTTTCATAAAGGAATTTTCATCCGGCCTTGATTTTAAAATAAATTCCACTAATTTCAAAAAAGGAGTAATATATATCAATTACGTTCAAGTCATTTGAGTATTATTTTACTCGAAATAAGCCTAATTTAGAATTTAAGCTGTTTTTAAGATATGTTAAACAAATGTTTGTTTATTTATTTTATTGGTCTGATTTCTAGTATTTTATAGTAGTTTTTAGCAGTGTTTATATACCTGACTTTTGTCATGTTTTATGTTTTGGCATCTAATTTGAAAGATACTCTGCGTCAAACGAAAGTTGACAAGTAGTAAAATTTAAAATTAAGAATAGTAAAATATTAAAAAAATTAAGTTATGAAAAAGTTAATTTTAGGATTAGCAGTAACTGCAAGTTCATTAGCATTCGCTCAGACAACTTCTACTTCATCTTCTAACCCGGTTACATTTGGTGTTAAAGGTGGTATGAACGTTTCATCTCTTTCAAAAGGAGCTGACCTTAGTGATTCAAAATCTAAAATCGGATTCAATGCAGGGGTTTTTGCAAACATCCCGGTAGCGAGCTCATTCAGCATTCAACCGGAGGTATTGTATAATGACTTGGGTTCAAAAGTAACCAGAGAATATACAGTATTAGGTAATAACTTTAAGGATGAATCTTCAAGAAATTTAGGATACATAGCTGTACCGGTAATGTTCCAGTATAATGCAACTCCTGAATTCTTCTTGGAAGCAGGTCCTGAATTCGGATTTTTAGTAAGTGCTAAAGATAAATTCAAAAGTTCTACGAATGATAATACAAGCACAAGAACGAGAAGTCTTGACAAAGATGCTTTCAACACATTCAACTTTGGAATCGGTATTGGTGCAGGATATTATTTCACACCAAACCTAGGAATTACAGCTAGATATACTGCCGGATTAACAGATATCTACAAAAACAACAATGGTGATGCGATGAGAAACAACGTATTCCAGGTTGGTTTAGCTTACAAATTTAAATAAGCATAAAACACATTCAGATAACAAATTTTGATTTCAATAAAATGGTTAGATTTAATGGTTAAATTTAACCATTTTTGTTATTTTAACATAATTTGGCAAGAATTTTGCAGCAAAACAGTACAAATTAAAATTAAATATAATCATGAGAAAATTATTATTAGGTTTGGCAATCGTTGCTGGTTCATTAACGTTTGCTCAAACATTTGGAGTAAAAGCAGGTCTTAATATTTCTACAATTTCAGGTGGTGATTCAAAATCAAAAGCAGGATTCTATGGTGGGGTTTTAATGAATGTCCCTGTAGCTCCTAGCTTTAGTGTACAACCCGAAATCTTATACAATGGATTAGGCGCAAAAGCTGATGGAAATAATGATGTTAAAGTAAATTTAGATTATATCTCTGTTCCTGTGATGTTCCAGTATAATGCAACTCCGCAGTTTTATCTTGAAGCAGGACCTCAGTTTAGTTTCCTGATCAATTCAAAATTTAAATACAATTCCTATTCTAGAGATGGAAAGGATTTTGTGAAAGGTTTTGATTTTGGTGTAGGTCTTGGTGCAGGATATTTCTTTACGAAGAATATCGGTGTGAATGCAAGATATGTTGCGGGTGTTATAGATATTGCTAAAGAAGTTAATAACGTACAGGCAGATGGGAAAAATAACGTATTCCAGATCGGTCTTACTTATAAATTTAATAAGTAATAATATACTTAATAACAAGATAAGCGGTTAGATTTAATAAATTTAACCGTTTTTTTATATCCGGATCTCCTGTAATGTTCTGTTTTCACATTGAATAATCATTGCAATGCATCCATTGATCAACAAATTATGATCATAAAAAAGTATAAAAGTCTGATCAAAATGGTCACCTGCCATTTTTGTAAGCTTCAATTCATCTGGAAAGTTGGGTGAAAATGGTCATAATTAACGATGAATAAAGGGTGTTGAATAAAAAAAATGAAAAAAGTTTGCATTTTTTTTCAAGCAATTTTAACTTAAAAATTAAACAAATTAGATTGTTTTAACTAAAAAAATCCCACGTATGTGGATTATCACTTATTCTTTTAAAGAAGTGGCTCACAGCTTATCTTTCTGCAAATCATAAAATTATAATTATGGCAAGCCTTTTGCAAAATACACCCCATCTGAATGAATAATTCGGATAACAAGAAATAGTACAATTTAAAAAATAAAATTATGAATAAGTTATTTCTAGGACTAGCAATAGTTGCTGGTTCATTAGTATTTGCTCAGGAAACACAAACAACAGCTACTATTACTACTGTTAACAAAGAAAAAGAACCAATCAGATTTGGTATTAAAGGTGGAGCTAACTCCGCTCAATTCAGTCAGCAACAATTAAGTGCAAACAATCAGAAAATAGGATTTAATGCCGGTGTTTTTGTAAATATTCCTCTTTCCAAGCAATTCAGCATACAGCCTGAAGCATTGTATAACCAATTAGGAGCAAGAAGTGTTCTTTCTTCTACTGAAGTTACAACGGGAGCTACTACTGTAAAAACTCAACGTGATTACAAAACAACATTGAATTATGTTTCAGTACCGGTAATGGTTCAGTTTAAGCCAGCGGATAACTTTTATGTAGAAGCAGGTCCTGAATTCAGTTATTTCATCGATGGAAAAAACAAAGGTGAAAATACTGTTACAAGCACTACAAACGGTATCGCTACCACTCAGAAAAATTCAGTTTCTGAAACGATCAACAAAGATGACATCAACAAATTCAACTTTGGTCTAGGTCTAGGTTTAGGATACTACTTCACACGTAATCTGGGAATCAACGCAAGATATGTAAATAGCTTGACTAAGATTGATAAAAGCAGACCTGCTGCTGAAAACAACAACAGAGTATTCCAACTAGGTTTGAATTATAAGTTTTAATAACAACAACCAATTTTTTAACCATAGAATGTAGTTTTCTGCATTATAAAATGGCTGGAAGAATAACTTCCAGCCATTTCTATTGTATGGGTAAGGCAAATCTATTCGAAAATTCGAGGGTCATCGCTGATCACCCCATCTATTCCCATTTCTTTTAATTCCTGCAGTCTTTCTTTCGAGTTTACTGTCCATGGTATGACTTTCATTCCGAGTTTGTGACATTCCTGCACCAATCCGGGTGTGACAAGAGATTGATCCGGACTGTAAATTGTAGGAGTAAAACTTAAGAATTTCATATCACCCGATACTCCATTAAGATGATCGGGATACATTCTGAATTTTTCGACAGGGATATTTTTAAAATAATTCCGCTGCTGGGCAAGCTTTTTATCATCCACCTTCTCTACCAGTAAGGCAGTCATTATTTTAGGATATTGTGCATGGATAAGCTCTAAGGTTCTTGGATCGAAGGATTGAATAATAACCCGGTCCTGGATATTTTTTCCTACAATGATCTTCATCATCAGATCGACAAATTCCTTAGGTTCAGGATGGAAAATATCGTCCGAAAAAGGTCGCGTTTTAGTCTCTATATTATAAAACGGCAAAGGCCTTTTAAGTTCCCGGGCATAATTCTCACAGGCATCTATAACATCTGAAAAGAGCGGTTTTTGTACCCTCATTTTCTTTTGGTCAGGATAATTGGCTAGTGTTTTCATCCCTACATCAAAAGTTTTGATCTTTGCATAAGGCATTTCATAAATTTTGTAATAAAATCCGGAATCCCGGGGAATAAATGTTCCGTCAGGCTTTGTTACCAGTTCAGGTGAAAGAAATGCATCGTGAGAAAGAATCACCTGCTTGTCTTTTGTGATGGCAAGATCCATTTCAAGTGTCGTAACACCCATTTTTAAAGCATTTTTCATTGCAGGGATGGTGTTTTCCGGATATAAGGATTTTCCACCCCTATGCGCCTGGGTATCAAAAGACTGAGCTGAATATAGCTGAATAAACAGAAATAAAATACCTGTGATAAATGTACTTTTCATAATCCTGATCTTAATTACGCAAAATTAAAGGATACCGGCATATCCTGTACGACAGTAATATTAAGCTTTTGCTACATTTATATCAATTATTTTTTTCGACAATAAAAACGAAAAAAGACCTGATATTATGCTATCAGGTCTTTTTATGTATTGATTGTTGAGACAATTAATTAAATAGCTCTACTTCCTCCCCTTTTGCTACAGGATATTGTTCTGTAAAACATCCAAAGCAGTGATTGGAAGATCCTAAGATTTCTTTAAGGTTTTCTGTACTGAGGAACTCTAAAGAATCTACTCCAAGGTAGTTTCTTAGCTCTTCAGTCGTCATATTGGCTGAAATCAAATCATCTTTTGATGGAGTATCAATCCCAAGATAACAAGGTGCAATGATCGGAGGAGAAACACTTCTGAAATGGATTTCCTTTACTCCGGCATCCTTTAAAATCTTAACCAGTCTTTTAGAAGTAGTTCCCCTTACAATAGAGTCATCAATAATAACTACTCTTTTGCCTTTAATTTCAGATATAATAGGATTCAGCTTCAGGTTAACGATCCTTTCTCTCATTTCCTGAGTCGGAACAATAAAACTTCTTCCGATATATCGGTTTTTAATTAAAACCGGGCGGAAAGGGATCCCTGATGCTTTTGAAAAGCCAATCGCTGCAGGCACTCCTGAATCCGGAACTCCGATAACGATATCTGCATCCACAGGAGCTTGTTCCCAGATTTTTTCACCCGACTTTTCTCTGATCTCATACACATTAATGTTTTCTAATGTAGAGTCAGGTCTTGCAAAGTAAATATATTCGAAAGAACAGATTCTTTGTTTTCCTTTTTCATTCACCATATAAGACTGTAATCCGGTCTCATTTTCGTTGGTGTAGATGATCTCTCCAGGTAAAATATCACGAACATACTGTGCTCCCACTGCATCCAATGCTACAGATTCAGAAGCTACCACATATGATTTTTCATCAATAGCTCCTAAAACCAACGGTCTGATCCCGTTGAAATCCCTGAATGCAAAAAACTTATTTCTCGTCATTCCTACTACGGAATAAGCTCCTTCGATCTTTTCCATTGTTGCTTTGATCGCTCCTCTTAATCCCAGATCAAGGTTTTTCTGGATTAATCTTAAGATAACCTCAGAATCTGAAGTTGCTCTGAAAACAACACCTTCTGCCTCCAGTTCGGCTTTCAGTTCTTTTGCGTTCGTTAAATTACCGTTATGTGCAATCGAAAGTATAATCTGGTCATATTCATTTTTCGCAAAAAATGGCTGGAAATTGTACTTCTTTTTGTCTCCTGCTGTAGTATAACGTGTATGCCCTATTGCAGAATTCCCCATAAAAGCTTCAGGATCCTGAATATCTTTATAAACGTCTAAAACCAACCCCTCGTCTTTCAGGTTATTGATCTTCCCGTTTTTAAGAACGGAAATACCACAAGCCTCTTGTCCTCTGTGCTGTAAAGCAAAAAGTCCGAACTGAGAAAGGGAAAACGTATCCAGATCATTGTCAGAATACAATCCGAAAATACCGCACTCCTCATTCGGAGCATCAAGTCTTTCCTCTTCCCTTGTTCTGAAAAGGTTTCTACCGTAAGTCTGGTTTTTAAACTGTTTTAAATATTCACTTTTATGAATGTCTAAACTTTTCATTTCTATTTTTTCTAATCTAGATTTTATTTTGATAGATTCTACAATTAGATGTGAAATTCAATATTATGTTAAATACAATCTCAAGTCTGATTATAAATCTTCCGTATTACTTATTTATTAAGTAAAGCTTTCAGTCTGTTATAGATTTCGACATACGCTTCAGTTACTTCACCTAAGTCTCTTCTGAATCTGTCTTTATCTAATTTTTTCATGGTGTCTTTATCCCATAATCTGCATGTATCAGGAGAGATTTCATCTGCCAGGATAATTTCACCATCTGATGTTTTCCCTAATTCGATCTTGAAGTCAACCAGGATGATATTCATCTTATCAAACAGATCGATAAGGATTTCGTTGATATCAGAAGTCAGCTCGTACATTTCGTCAAGCTCTTCATACGTAGCTGCACCTAAGAAAACAGCGTGGTGATCATTGATCAAAGGATCTCCCAATTCGTCTTTTTTATAGCAGATATCAAAAATAGTTACCGGAGATTTTATACCTTCCTCTACTCCTAATCTCTGAGCCATACTTCCGGCAGAATAGTTTCTTACAACCATTTCCAAAGGAATAATGGATACTTTTTTTACCAATTGTTCTCTTTCGTTCAATTGTTTAATGAAATGAGTTTTAATCCCTTTTTCATTTAAATACTCGAAAATTAAAGTGGTGATCGCGTTGTTCATTTCGCCCTTAAGATCAACCTGTCCTCTTTTCTGAGCATTGAAAGCCGTAGCATCATCTTTGAAACGCACTACTACTTGATCAGGATTATCGGTAGCAAACACTTGTTTAGCCTTACCTTCGTACAACATTTCTTTCTTTTCCATTTTCTAAATTGTCTTTATAGTTAGATTTATAATTATTTTATTAAAATTCCCGTTAAAACAGCCATTCCAAAACTTAAAAGCGTTCCTACCAATACATATTCAGTCAACTTTCGTTGTTTTGCCTGTGCAAGGTCACTGAATCTGAATACAGATTTGGCAGCAACCATGAAACCTACCCCTTCCCAGTGGTTTACCAGAATAAAAATAAATACCAGCAAACGTTCCAGGATTCCTATATATTTACCTGCACTCGTTAAAGATTCGGTTTGTATATTATTCTGAGCTTCAGCAACCGGAGTCCATGAAGACAGTAATATTTTAATGATAATAGATGAAGGCGTCGTTAAAAATAAAACAGCCATTACTATTTTCAGAAATTCCTGATTTTCAAATATCGTTACATCAAATTCTTTAAAATAAAATGAAACACCTAGAATGACCAGAATATGAAGAACCTGATCAATAAAAAACCATCTTTTCTTTGTTTTAATGTTTTGAAAGATAAGCTTAGCGGCATCAATGATAAAATGAGAAATACCTACCAACGCTGCCACCCACCAAAGTTGAAGGTTCCAGAGGAAAATAAAAGTTAAAGCGGTATGTATGAGAACATGCAGGTACAGAAACTTACTTTTAAGTTTACGATTTTCTTTATCAGCAACCCATGAATTTGGCTGAAGAATAAAATCTCCGAGTAAATGTGCCAATATGAGTTTAGTGAAAATCATGTTACAGTTCTGAAATTTTCTTTCTAAAATATTGATTTGTCTCTACGATAAGGTCATAGTTCGCCCGTTTTAGCCTCTGGCTTACCGAAGATTGCGATATGGCAAACTTCCTGGCTAGATCTTCCTGGGTGATATCTTTATTCATAATCATTTCATGAATAATTTCTGCGGTAGCCATTGTCCAGTTATCAAAATCTTTTGAAGCCCACTTTAAAAGAATATTGAGGTCCCTGTCTACCGTTTCGTTCGATGTTTTAATAGCAACAGTATCACCATCACTCTTTAATCCATTCAGTAATCTTCCGGAATTAACGTAGGCCGTTCCATTGGATTCGGTAATCTTTTCGGATGAAAAGTTTTCCTCACCAATACCGATGGCTATCCTTACATCTAAATTTTCCTGACTTTTTATAATAGATTTTATGGCTAGAAAACGCCAGAAAACTTCATCGATAGTACACTTAAACTGAAATTCATCTCCTCTGTAAATTTCCCATGTGAGGGGTGAGCTCCCCCAATTCTCCAGGAGATTCTTTAGTTTGGTAATCCAAACTTCTGTGTCTGCATGTTGCGAATTTATAATATCACCGGTGATGACCGCTATCATTTTGCAAATATAAGCATAATTACTTATAAATAAAAGATATAAGCAGAAACACTTATAGATATTAATTATTAGTGAATCTGCTTATATCAATATCCTGTAAAACAGTAGATTCAACGGGATATGAGCTCTTTGAAAATTAATTTCCAGAACTATAATTTCATTACTTTTTAAAGTGAAAAAATCTATTTTCTGAATTTTATAAAGTTATTTCTTGATAAATTTAAATACTTTGTTATCCAGTTTTAAAAGATAATGACCGGATTGTAAATTCTGCACGGAAATATTATTTTTATTTAGGAAAGGTGTTTTTTCAGTAATCAATACCCTTCCGGACCAGTCGATGATCTGTGCCGTTTCTATGCCTTCTGTTTTTCCGGTTACAAATATATTTTCACTGACAGGATTAGGATATATTTTAAGCTCTTCCTGTCCGGAATACTGAATATCCTGTAAAAATAAAGTTCCCGTATCTTCACAATGATCAGCAGGATGTGCATCCCATTCATTTATATTAAAAGAAGTTGTGGGCTGAGTAACATTAGCTTTTCTGTAAAGAGAAACGTCAGTCAATTGAGATGAATTGGATTGGGACTTGATACCAATAGCATCAACAGTTGCCGATTTATAGCTCAGCTCAATATACTGGCTTCCTGAAAATGTCATTTGCGGGGCTGCAGTAACAAACTTAGCGCTTTCATTGCCAAAGCATGAAAAACTGGCGTTAGGATTTAAAATCATAAAAGTTTCATTATTCTGTACGGTCCCCTCCAGCTCATATGGAGCGGGAAAATAATAATTGGTACCACTAGGAAACTGAATAGCAAGCCTGTAATTGCTTAAATTCACCGCATGCCCCGTTCTGTTGGTAATCTCAATAGCTTTATTATTGGATGTTCCTTCTAAATATTTAGAAACAAAAAGGTCTTTGGAATATACATCGGAAGCAAGAGTGGTTACTGAAACAATATTACTGTCTGGTGAAAAAAGATATCCGTTATCATAGGCTTTAACCGTATAATTGTAGTTGGTAGAAGGAGAAAGATGATCGATGCTTATCGAGGTATTTCTTGTTGATGCCACCAGCGACCCATTCTGATAAATCTTATATCCAATAACATCGGAACTTGTACTTGGCGTCCAGCTCAATGTTGTAAAGTAGGTGCTTGTCTGACTCACAGTTAGATTCGTTGGTGATTGAGGAGAAACCGTGTCCGGAACCTGTCCCCAGATATCATTTACCCATTGCGGATGATCAATAAATGGATTTCTGTTCTTTTGTATCATGTAAACAGAATTATTTCTGTCAATTTCTCTTTGGGAAACAGGATCCTGGGCATGCCACTGGAGAAGCATAGCTATATACGCATCATCAAATGCTTTTTCTTCCGTACCGTCCAGAGGATTGGTATCCGAGGCCGGATTTGCATTATTGTTGAATTTAAAAGTTCCTAATTTTCCTTCATACCTCACCGCAAAATACAATAAGCTCCTGGCAATATCTCCTTTAAACTCATCTATCGGTTCATAAACACGTCCTGTATAAGCATAATTGGGAATGGCACTTCTTCCGATTTTGGAAGAATTGGTAAAGGTGTAAAATACATTAGAAGGTGTTGTAGTAGAAATTCCATAAGGATAATTACTTCTCAACTGATTGATCCTTGCATCTGTTGGTACTACATAAAACAAATCCGAATACATGGGATAGTTACTGTAAAATGTACTTTGAGGCATCATATGCTCTCTGTTCCATCCGAGTCCTTCTGCCGACGAACTTCCTATAAGATTAGCGGTCGTATATTCGTAAGCATCCGGTCCTGTCGGAATTTCAGAGTACATATCCAATAGTATGGTCGTGTTGCTTGCATCATGATCATAATAAATATCGAGATCCGTCTGATTATAATAATTGGTGAGATCACCATAATGCCAGCTTATGTTCTTGGTCGAAATAATGTCATGCAATCTGGACTTCAATGCAAATCCGGTAAGTCCCGTTGTTCCGTCATAATATCCGGCCGGAGCTTGTGCTGAAACAAAAGAGGAAAATAAGATAATAGATCGTAAAAGTTTTTTCATATTCTAAAATTTGGTATTGTAAAGTAGATAAATAATCAATATCTCTTTACACGATTTTTATTAAAAAATTATTAAATTATATTATGTAAAAAACTGATAGTTAATTTATTGTAGACATAATATTACGCATTGGATAATTTATTTTCGTATTTCTACAATTTAAGTATCTTTGAGAACTAACTATTTACTTATATAATGAATACCGAGATTGTTGACAACATCAAAATGATAGCAGAAACAGCAAAAGAATTTGCTGAAAAAAACATCAGACCCCATATTATGGAATGGGACGAGAGCCAGACTTTTCCAAAAGATCTATTTCATCAATTAGGAGAAATGGGTTTTATGGGAATTGTTGTTCCTGAGCAATATGGAGGTTCCGGGTTAGGCTATCACGAATATGTTACCATTCTTGACGAAATTTCTCAGGTAGACCCTTCTATCGGACTTTCTTTAGCCGCACACAACTCATTGTGTACGAACCATATTTACGAATTTGGAAATGAAGAGCAAAGACATAGATGGCTGCCTCAGCTTGCAACAGGAAAAGTACTTGGAGCATGGGGATTAACAGAACACAATACGGGTTCTGATTCAGGAGGAATGTCTACAACAGCTGTGAAGGATGGTGATGAATGGGTAATCAATGGAGCTAAAAACTTCATTACTCATGCTATTTCCGGAGATATTGCAGTCGTAATGACAAGAACGGGAGAAAAAGGAGCAAAGAATAATTCAACTGCTTTTGTTTTGGAAAAGGGAATGCCGGGTTTCACTTCAGGAAAGAAAGAGAACAAACTGGGAATGCGTGCTTCTGAAACGGCTGAATTAATTTTTGATAATGTACGTGTACCAGATTCTAATCGTTTAGGAGAAGTTGGAGAAGGCTTCAAGCAAGCTATGAAAATCCTGGATGGGGGAAGAATATCTATTGCAGCATTAAGTCTTGGGACAGCAAGAGGTGCATATAAAGCAGCATTAAAGTATGCTAAGGAAAGACATCAGTTCGGAAAATCTATCGCAAGCTTTCAGGCTATTAATTTCATGCTTGCTGATATGGCAACTGAAATTGACGCTGCTGAACTTCTTATTCACAGGGCTTGTACATTAAAGAATGCAAAACAAAAAATGACCAAAGAAGGAGCAATGGCGAAGTTATTTGCTTCTGAAGCTTGTGTGAGAATTGCAAATAATGCAGTTCAGATCTTTGGAGGTTATGGATATACTAAAGATTTTCCTGCAGAAAAATATTACAGAGATTCTAAACTTTGTACCATTGGTGAAGGAACTTCAGAAATCCAGAGATTGGTAATCGGAAGAGATATTACACAATAATTTATTTTCTACTATCATGATTAAACAGGCTCTTTTAGGTGAGTTTCTCTATGAAGCAGAGAATACCCGGAAAATTTTAAATGCAATTCCCGACAGTGTTCTGGACTGGAAACCTTCCGATAAAAGCTGGACCACGGGCCAACTGGCTTCACATATTGCAGAGATTTACAACTGGTATGAATATACTTTCAATCAGGATACTTTCGATATGGGAATCTACCAATATGATAAAGGGGATATTTCCACAATTCAAAATATTGTAGCAAAGTTTGAAAATAATGTCAGTAGAGCCCAACAAGTAATAGAGGACTCTGATGAAAGTACATATTTTAATGAGTGGAAAATGGAAATGAATGGAAAAATTCTTTTCGCTCCTACTCCAAGAGTTCAGGTAATCAGAGGCTTTTTATTTAATCATTTATATCATCACAGAGGAGAACTGGTTGTTTATCTGAGATCAACGGGAAATAAAGTTCCTGGATTGTATGGCCCTACGGCTGATGATAGATTGTAATGTAGAGTTAACTTATCAATAAATGAATAGCATGCGTATTTTACGTATGCTATTTTCTTTTTTTGATACAATATGAATTTTATTATTCTTAACATAATGCTTAATATATTTAAAATATAATCAAAAATTTTCTTAAAAAATTTTGTTTTCTGTTGTAAATTTTTTATTAGCTTTGACATTCCACAATCAAACAAATATTTTATGAAAAAACAATTAACTCTGATTGGAGTGCTTTTTATGACGGGCATTTCTTTCGCTCAGACCGATCGTCTCTGGTCTCAAAGTTCACAGAAAACATCTGCAAATGTTTTCGAGAATAAAACGAACATCAATAATCCAAAAGTCTATACACTGGACATAGACGGTTTGAAAAACGCGCTTTCAAGAGCTCCCAAAAGACTGGCTGCCGGCGAAAAATCACAAGTCATTATTTCTTTTCCTAATTCCGACGGGAAAATGGAAAACTTTAAAGTAAAGGAAAATTCAAATTTTGATCCACAACTGGCAGCCCGGTATCCGGACATCAAATCTTACGTTGGTGAGGGTCTTGGAGATTCTAATTCCACAGTTTATTTCAGTATTTCACCCTTAGGATTATCCTCGATGGAAATCTATGGTGATAAATCGGCTGTGTTCATCGAGCCTTACACCAAAGATCTTTCAACGTATGTGGTTTATAAAAAATCAGACAAAAAAGACAATCTTAACAAATTTGAATGTACTGTTATTGATGTTGCCCAAAAAGGGATTGATAATACCAGTCTCGCTGCAAGACCTAACGCTGATGATGCCAAGCTGAGAACTTTCAGATTAGCACTTTCCTGCACGGGAGAATACACTACTTATTTTGGGGGAACAAAAGCCAACGCTTTAGCTGCAATGAACAATACAATGACCCGTGTAAACGGTGTTTTTGAAAAAGATTTCGCAGCAAGAATGGTTTTAATTTCTAACAATGATGCTGTAATTTACACTAATGCTTCTACGGATCCTTACTCTCCTTCAAGCAGTATGAATAATTGGAATTCGCAACTTCAAAATACCCTAACTTCTGTGATTGGCGAGGCTAATTACGACATCGGACACCTTTTCGGGGCTACCGGAGGTGGTGGAAATGCCGGATGTATCGGATGTGTTTGTACAAACGGCTCGAAAGGAAGCGGCTACACCTCCCCTGCGGATGCAATTCCTTCAGGAGATAATTTTGATATTGATTATGTAGCGCATGAGATGGGGCATCAGTTCGGAGGAAACCATACATTCTCTATGAGCAATGAAGGAACCGGAGCTAATATGGAACCTGGTTCAGGATCTACCATCATGGGATATGCAGGAATTACCTCTCAGGATGTACAACCCCATTCTGATGCATTTTTCCATGCAATAAGTATCCAGCAGATCACTAATAATATTAAAGCTAAAACATGTCCTGTAAGTACAGCAACAGGAAATGCAATTCCAACCGCTAATGCAGGATCTGATTACACTATTCCTAAAGGCACACCATTTATGTTAACAGGAACCGGTACGGATTCAAACGGAGATTCCTTAACCTATATATGGGAACAAATGGACAATGCTTCTTCGTCACAGACAGGAGCAAGCTCTGCAGCCAGCGCAACAAAAGCATCCGGACCTACTTTCAGATCATGGACTCCAACAACTTCTCCAACCAGATATTTTCCAAGGATGGCTTCTATCCTTGCCGGTGCTACCACAACCGCAGGTTCAGAAATTACTGTAGAAGCTTTATCTAATGTAGCAAGAACACTGAACTTCAGATTTACAGTTCGTGATAACAGAGCCGGAGGTTCAGGAAACAATTCTGATGATGCAGTGATTACGGTAAATTCTACAGCAGGACCATTTGTGGTTTCGTCCCAAAATTCAGCAACGACATATACAGGAGGAACTTCCCAAACTGTAACATGGGATGTAGCAGGAACTACAGGAAATAATGTAAATGCTGCTAATGTAGATATTCTTTGGTCAACTGACAGTGGAAATACCTGGACTACATTATTGGCCGGAACACCTAATGATGGAAGCCAGGCTGTTACCATACCTAATGCCTCTACGACAACAGGGAGAATTATGGTAAAAGGTTCCAATCATGTATTCTTTGATGTAAATAATGCTAACATCACGGTAAATGCAGGTTCAGGAGGAACTGATACTGTAGCGCCTACAGCACCTACTCTTGCTGCTTCCGGTACTACTGCAACCACAACCAATTTATCATGGAGCGGAGCTACGGATAATGTAGGGGTTACCGGATATGATGTGTACCAGGGTGCTTCATTAATAGGATCTACTGCTTCTACTTCTTATACAGTAACAAGCTTAAGTCCATCTACCACTTACAGCTTTACCGTTAAAGCAAAAGACGCCGCAGGAAACACTTCAGCAGCCAGTAATTCCGTAAGTGTAACAACTCTTGCAGGAAGCACGGTAACTTATTGTTCAGCAAGTGCAAACAATACTGCTGACGAAAGAATAGGAAACGTGAAGTTTGGAACAATCAACAACACTTCTACGGGAACTGCAGGATACGAAAATTTCACATCTGTTTCCACTAATGTTACAAGAGGAACTGCCTATACAATTTCTATTACTCCGGTATGGACTTCAACCGTATACAGTGAAGCGTACGCAGTATATATTGACTACAATCAAAACGGAGTCTTTACAGATAGCGGCGAATTGGTATGGACCAAATCAGGATCTACTACAACACCGGTAACGGGAAGTATAACGATTCCGGCTTCTGCTGCACTTGGCTCTACAAGAATGAGAGTAATGATGCAGTACAGCTCTATCCCATCATCATCTTGCGGAACTTATACGTATGGACAAGTTGAGGATTACACAGTAAATATCGGATCAACATCTAAAGGAGACATATTAGGTGGTAATAATATGCTTACAGATATCAAACTTTATCCTAATCCGGTAAAAAATATCCTTAATGTTTCCAATACAACATCTGAAGAATATAAAATCTTCGATATGACAGGAAAATTAATCAATTCAGGAAAACTCGAAAGAGGATCTGTTAATGTAAATAATCTCGTAAAAGGAGCTTATATGATACAAATTGGTGAAATTTCAAGGAGATTCATTAAAGATTAATAATATTAAATCAGAATTAAATGAAAAAGCTACCTCGCCAGAGGTAGTTTTTTTATTTGCTGATTTAGAAAAAAATTAATCATTTATTTTGTTTTAATTTATTTTATTCATTTTTTATTAAAAAATTAACTATTATTCAATTCGTAAATGAAAATAATAATTAATACCTAGTAAAAATATGAATTAAGTACGTTTTTCGTAATATTATTTTCGTTAGCTTTGGTATTCCACAATTAAACAATATTTTATATGAAAAAACAGTTATCCATGATTGGGGTGCTTTTAATTTCGGGCATCTCTTTCGCGCAGACCGATCGTCTCTGGTCTCAAACTTCACCAAAGACAGCATCGCAGGTTTTTGAGAACAAAACCGGCATTACTGATCCAAAAGTGTACTCACTAAATCTTGATGCACTCAAAAGCGTCCTTTCAAAAGCTCCAAAAAGATTGTCTGCGGGAGAACCATCAGAAATTATTATTTCTTTTCCTAATTCAGAAGGAAAAATGGAAAATTTTAAAGTAAGGGAAAACTCAAACTTTGATCCTCTTTTAGCTGCGAAATATCCGGATATTAAATCGTATGTTGGACAGGGAGCAGAAGATAAAAGTTCGACTGTGTATTTCAGTATTTCTCCTTTGGGGCTTTCTTCTATGGAAATTTACGGCGACCGCTCTGCTGTTTTTATTGAGCCTTACACGAAGGATCTTTCTACGTATGTAATTTATAGGAAGTCTGATAAAAAGGATGCCCTTAATAAATTTGAATGTAAAGTGATTGATGTTGCACAGAAAGGGATTGATAAAACAACCGTTGTTGCAAGACCGAATGCTGATGATTCAAAGTTAAGAACCTTTAGATTAGCCCTCTCCTGCACCGGTGAGTATACGTCTTATTTTGGAGGAACTAAAGCAAATGCCCTGGCTGCTATGAATAACACAATGACCCGTGTAAACGGAGTGTTTGAAAAAGATTTTGCTGCCAGAATGGTCCTTATCTCAAATAATGATGATGTCATTTACACCAATTCATCCACCGATCCTTATTCCCCTTCATCACAGCTTGATAATTGGAATTATGAACTTATGCAAACCTTACATTCAACAATTGGTGATGCCAATTTTGATATAGGACATTTATTCGGAAAAGATGGTGGTGGTGGTAATGCAGGTTGTATAGGCTGTATTTGCAGCAATGACGATACAACTTATGTAGATGGAGGAGTTACATATCCTGAAAACTATAAAGGAAGCGGATACACCTCACCGGCAGACGGTGTTCCTTCAGGAGATAGTTTTGATATAGATTATGTAGCTCATGAGATGGGACATCAGTTTGGAGGTAATCATACATGGTCTTATCAAACCCAAAACGGATTGCAACCTGTAGAACCGGGATCCGGATCTACCATAATGGGCTATGCAGGGATTACAAGTTATGATGTGCAAGCTCACTCGGACGCTTTATTCCATGCATTAAGCATTCAGCAGATTACGGACAATATTAAAGCGGCAACCTGCTCTGTAAATACTGCTACAGGAAATTCCATCCCAACAGCTAATGCAGGCCTTGATTACACTATTCCTAAAGGCACGCCTTTTATGTTGACAGGAACCGGTACGGATGCTGACGGAGATACATTAACTTATATCTGGGAGCAAATGGATAAGGGAACTTCTTCACAAACAGGATCCAGTTCTGCAGCCAGTGCTACAAAAACCGTTGGTCCTACATTCAGATCATGGACACCAACTGCCTCTCCTACCAGGTATTTCCCAAGAATGGCTTCTATCCTTGCAGGTGCTACAACTACCTCAGGATCGGAAATCACAGTAGAAGCATTATCTAATGTGGCAAGAAAACTGAATTTCAGATTTACAGTTCGTGATAACAGAGCCGGTGGATCAGGAAATAATTCCGATGATGCTATAATTACAGTAAACTCTACAGCTGGTCCATTTAAGGTGAGTTCCCAAAATTCTGCCGTAACTTATGCCGGGGGAAGCTCTCAAACCATAACATGGGACGTTGCAGGAACTACAGGAAATAATGTAAATGCGGCTAATGTGGATATATTATGGTCAACCAATAGTGGAACTACCTGGACCACTTTGCTGGCGGGAACTCCAAATGACGGCACCCAGGCAGTAACAATTCCTAATGTTGCAACAACAACAGGAAGAATTATGGTAAAAGGAAGCAATCACATTTTCTTTGATGTGAACAATGCCAATATAAAGGTAACTGCATCTTCAGCCAAACAAAAAGACATCACTAAAGACCTGATCACCGAGGTGAAGCTCTTCCCTAACCCGGTAAAAAATATCTTAAATGTTTCAAACGCTACTTCAGAAGAATATAAAATTTTTGATATGGGCGGGAAACTAATTAATTCAGGAAAACTTGAAAGAGGAGCCATTAATGTAAGTGGCCTTATTAAGGGAGTTTATTTACTTCAGACTGGAGAAACAACAAAAAGGTTTATTAAAGAATAATTATCTTGATAACAATGATCTTAAGGCTGCTCTTTTTAGAGCGGCCTTTTTTTATTCAATTCATCTTATAGAAAAGTAATAAATTCTAAAATTAAAAACTAAAAAAGTAAATAATTCATTAATTATTAATTTTTAAAGTAATTTATTCTTTTTTTATAGTTTTTTAATTTAAATTTATCGAATCATTGTACCGCCTGCCATCGGGTATTCGGGTCGAAGATGCTATTAGTAAGCATTGCCTGATTCATATCACTTTGCATTCCATTACTTTGGATAAAGTCTTAATAAGCGCCTTATTTTACATCCAAAGTGAACCAATAAATTTATTCCGAAGATGACCGCCAATATTCACTAGATGAATATTAATGAAAAAGATATGCCTCCTGACACTAACTTAATTATAAATAAAAAACTAATTATTATGAAACATTTACTGAAGTATTTACTTTTTTTATCCGTTATTTTTTTCTCGACTGCTTGTAGTTCGGACAGGGATGATGAAATTGATAACACAAACGGAGTTACCCACGTATTTTATAAGACCGCTGATGAATTTGCATTAACTTATGATACCGCGGGACTGGTTAACCAGGATATCCGGAATCAGGCTTTCGAATTATACAAACAGGGAAAATGGAGTGAACTGGAAGCTCTTTTTAAAGCCAATAATCTAAATGGAGGCTGGCCCCCTGCCAATGGAGGATATAATATAGTTGATAATGTTCCCTTTCAGGCCGGGCAAAAGTTTGACCGGTACAGCGGAGCGATTAATTATAATGGAAGCGGAATTCCTACGTTAGGAGGCAGTTTTACAAGTCCTATTATAAACGGGTATGTGTATACTTTCTCTCAAAGAGCATTAAATCAACCTGAAAACACCTATGATTTTTATTATGAGATCGATGTTCTGAATAATTCATTACCTTTCACTTCTCAAACAGCTGATGTAATTCCCTGGTTTAATCAGGTAGGTGGCGGAAAACAAACGATGTGGAAAATCCCTATAGATCCGGCAACCGGCTATCAGAAAACCTGGAATAAGCTGGCGGAGGAAGGATATGTGAAAATAACCATAAAAAAAAGTCCAAGCGGTCATTACAACAATTTAGTAGGTACAGTGATTCAATAAAAGACAGATCCTGATGTATTCAATATCAAAAAAAATAAGAATTGGCAGAAAAGTTCTCGTAGCAAAAACAGTTTTTACCAATGGTGAAATTATCCCATCTGCAGTCACAACATTTGCCTGTTGTGACTGCGGTTATGAAAATAAACTCGAAATTATCCCTTATCAATCAGGGTTCCCGATCCTTCAGATTTATCAGAGTGACAAAGTCCTTTCGAAAAATGAATTAACAGATAATGGTATTGTTGCTCCCACCCTCCCTAGCATGTTGCATTTTGGAGAATTAACGGTTTCTAATTTACCTACCTTATACTTTGGTACGGACTGTCCATCCTGCCACTCCTCTTATATCTGTGTTTTCAGTTATGGTGAAAAACAACCGGGAGCAACGGTCTTACATATTTCCGGGGTCTGGAAATTTGAAAAAATGGAGTAATCTGTTTTTAATCATCATTTTGATAATTTCGCATGGTTACTAATGAACATGATTATCTGCAAAATCCGCCAGAGGATCATGAAGTAGATTACAGAGAAGTAGGCTATATTCTACCGTTTTTAGGTACATTTTGCGTTGTACATTTTACCATTAGCAAATCGTTTTCTATCTTTGCTTTAAATAAAAAAATTCATGGATAAAATTGATAGTCTGAACCAAGTAGCAGAATTCCATACTACTTTTAAAGCCCCTATTTTAGAAACACCACAAATTCCTTCTTCTGAAAGATGTAATCTTAGAGTTGAACTGTTACAGGAAGAATTAAACGAATTAAAACAAGCAATCGCAGATAATGACATCGTTGAAATTGCAGATGCTTTATGTGATTTACAATACGTTTTGAGTGGTGCTGTTTTAGAATTTGGTCTTGGCAACAAATTTGTAGAGCTTTTCAACGAAGTTCAGCGTTCCAATATGTCAAAAGCATGTGACAATGAGGAGCAGGCAAATGAAACTGTTGAATTCTATAAAGAAAAAGAAGTAGAATCTTTTTATGAAAAATCAGGAGAAAAATTCAACGTTTACAGAAAAACCGATCACAAAGTTCTGAAAAACAAATACTATTCTCCTGCTGATTTGAAAACGATCATCGAGAAATAAAATATGAAAAAATTTATTACAAATACTGTTGCTATTTCAGGATTGTTCCTGGCTACCCAGCAGCTCAGTGCTCAGAAAGTGGTTGTAAACCGTGAGGTAGAAACCCAGAATGATGGCAAAATGCTTTTGGGGAACCAGTTAAAAGAACAATTTTTAAAGGCACCTTATGCAGATTGGTATGTGAAAGAGCATGATGAATATGCTTTAGATCAGAAGGCCATTGCAGACTTGAAAAAAGCTAAAATAAGTTCTTATCACATTATCGTTTTCATGGGAACCTGGTGTGAGGATAGTCACCGGGACTTTCCGAGACTGATGAGAATTCTGGAAGAAGTAAATTTTCCGGATAACAGGCTGACCATTATTGCAGTCAATCGCAAAAAGGAATCTCCATCAGGAGAAGAAGGTATTTATAATATCCAGAAAGTTCCGACTATTATTGTTGAAAAATATGAAAAAGAAATCGGAAGAATTATTGAAATGCCCAAAACCGGTTATGTAGAAAGGGATCTGGTAGAAATTCTGAAAAAAGATGACAAATCGGTACTTAAAGAAATATTTAAAAAGTAAATATTGAAAAATAATAAGCTTATACTATCTTTTGTAGCAGGAATTCTTGTGATGCTTTTCCTGTTTTTCGGTCTTAAGTCCTGTTTTAATTTTGGAGGCAAAACGGAAAAATCGGATTATTATATTCTGACGAACCAGATTTCCAAAATGAATAAAATGGTGGTTTTGGAACAGAATATTTCCAGCATGCAGAAAACCAAAATGGGTTATGAAGTATTCGGAAACGAAGTATCCAGTAACAGTATAATCACCTATACCAAGACCAATGCCCAGGTTTCCTACGATCTTAATAAAATGAAGATAGAGGTGGATTCGATCAATAAAAAACTGGTTATTACTCAGCTGCCTAATGCCGATATCCGAATTACTCCAAGTGTGGAAATACAGTCGCTTGACGATTCTTTCTTTAACAGGATTTCTGAAAAAGACATTAAAAATGTAACCAACAAAGCAAAAGAAACAGCTATTAAAGCTATTGATGAAAATAAGCTACGAAATGAAGGACGTAAGCAATTGATGGAAAATCTTAATAATATTTTTGTTTTGGCAAAGGCTTTGAATTATACCATTGAAGACAAAACAGGTCAACTCGGTATTTTAGAACTTTAAAATCTAAGCTATGAATTCAAAAGATAATGCTAAAAAAAAGGAATCTGCCAATGCTGCAGAATCGAAAAAACAAAACCAGGATTTCCCGGATATTCCTGCATCATCTAAGAAAACCAATCCACCGGATATCGATAAAGAGGATATTGAAAAATCTTCGAAGAATAAGTCCGGAAAAACAGATAATACCCGTCGGTAAAATAATGAAAGGTCTGCTTCAGAAGAAGCAGACCTTTTCAATATAAAAAAAATAAAATCAAACTCTTAGTTATCACTATACAATAGTGGATTTTCCGATCTTGATATTCTCAAAATTGTAATATGATTTTTCGGAAAACCTGATATAATCTGCAATGAAGTCCCCTACTTCGCTTGTAGAATAAGATTGCTTCGCATTAAGATCTACGGTTACATATTTGTTTTCAATGGCATGTTCTACCGATTCTCTCAATTTATCTGCTGCCTGATTCAATTTCAGGTGATCCAACATCATTGCCGTACTCAATATTGAGGCTACAGGATTAGCAATACCTTTGCCTTTTGCCTGCGGATAAGACCCGTGAATAGGCTCAAATAGTGCATTTTCATTTCCTATAGATGCGGAAGGCAGAAGTCCTATGGAACCGCCGATTACACTCGCTTCATCAGAAATGATGTCTCCAAACATATTCTCCGTTACGATAACATCAAATTGTTTAGGATTAAGGATCAGCTGCATCGCAGCATTATCTACAAACATAAAATCCAACTGAACTTCAGGATATTCCTGGGCGATTTCCTTACAGATCTTTCTCCACAATCTTGAAGTGTCCAGAACATTAGCTTTATCAATAAGCGTTAATTTCTTTTTACGTTTTTGGGCTTCCTGAAATGCCATATGGACAATAGGTATAATATCTTCCCTGCTGTATTTACAAACATCATAGGCATAAGCTCCTTCTTCATCGGTAAATTTTTCACCAAAATAGATCCCACTCACCAATTCCCTGAAAATCTGAATATCCGCTCCTTCAATGATTTCTCTTTTCAAAGGACTTTTCTCAATCAATGAAGAATAGGTTTTTAACGGCCTGATATTGGCAAAAAGCCCTAATTCCTTACGAAGCTTCAGCAATCCCTGTTCAGGTCTTACTTTTGCGTCGGGATTATTATCAAAAGCAGGGTCGCCTATCGCTCCAAAAAGCACGGCATCTGATTCTTTACAAATGGCCAGTGTTTGTTCAGGCAACGGATCTCCTGTCTGAAAAATTGCTTCTGCTCCCATCAATCCATAGGTAAACTGGAAATTGTACTGGAACACTTCACCAATCACTTTAAGGATTTTTACACTCTCACTGACCACCTCAGGACCAATTCCGTCTCCGGGAAGTACAGCTATTTTGAAATAATTATTGTTCATATACTTTTTGTGTTTTTAATTCAAACTCTTTTATGGCTTCTTTTTTACTGATCAGAAAATCAATGTCGTCATATCCGTTAAGCAAACAGATTTTCTTATAAGAATCCAATTCAAAATATTCTGTTTTACCATTAAAACTTATAGTTTGCTGTTCAACGTCTATGGTAATTTCCTTTTCAGGATTTTCTGTAATGTCCGTTAAGATTTCCTGTAAGAATACATCAGAAACCTTTACAGGCAACAAACCGTTATTCAAGGCATTTCCTTTGAAAATATCCGCAAAATAACTGGATACAATCACTTTAAACCCATAATCGGTTAAAGACCAGGCAGCATGTTCACGGCTACTCCCACAACCAAAGTTATTACCGGCTACTAAAATCTCACCGCGGTACTGGGGTTTATTTAAAATGAAATCAGCATTTGGCTCATTGGTATGAACATCATATCTCCAATCTCTGAACAGATTATCTCCAAACCCTTTTTTGTCTATACTCTTCAGAAACCTTGCCGGAATGATCTGATCAGTATCTATATTCTCTATAGGCAAAGGAATTGCACTTGATTTTATTATAGTTAGCTTTTGCATTGCTTTAGTTTACTAGATTACAATATGTTTTGGTTAAAAGCTGCTTTATTTAAAATGTATGAGAAATCAGTTCAAACAAAAGCAGCTATTTTTAACATCCTCTATTTGTATGTCTTATTATTAATTTAAATTTTCAAAAACGCTTATTCTGCCTTCTATGGCGACTTTAGCAGCAGTCAACGGACTTGCCAGAATAGTTCTGGCTCCCTGTCCCTGTCTGCCTTCAAAATTTCTGTTGGAGGTCGAAACGCAATATTCACCTTCAGGAATCTTATCATCATTCATGGCCAGACAGGCTGAACATCCGGGCTGCCTGATCTGAAAACCGGCATCATTGAATATTTTATCAAGGCCTTCTTCATAGATCTGCTTTACGACAAGCTGGGATCCGGGAACAATAAGCGCTTTAACATTTTGAGATTTATTCTTTCCCTTAATATATTGCGCTGCAGAGCGAAAATCTTCAATCCTTGCATTCGTACAGCTTCCAATAAATACATAATTTACCTTAATATCAGAAGGAGACTGACCGGCTTTTAATCCCATGTATTGCAACGCCTTTTCCTCGGATTCATTTTGTGGAACAGGAATAATCTCATCCAAAGAGATACCCATTCCCGGGTTTGTTCCATAGGTAATCATAGGTTTTATTTCTGATGCATCGAAACTAAATTCAGCGTCAAATGTGGCATCTTCGTCCGTTTTCAGACTCTTCCAATAGGCAAGCTTTTCTTCCCACTCCTCTCCTTTTGGTGCAAAAGGTTTTCCTTTTACATAGGCAAAAGTCGTTTCATCAGGAGCAATCATTCCTCCTCTGGCTCCCATTTCAATACTCATATTGCACACCGTCATTCTTCCTTCCATCGACATTTCCTCAAAAACAGACCCCGCATATTCACAGAAATACCCGGTTCCTCCATTAGTTCCTACTTTAGAAATAATGTACAGGATAACATCCTTGGGCTGAACATCTTTTTTAAGCTTTCCATTAACCGTAATCCTCATTGATTTCGGTTTATTGAGCAATAAACACTGGCTCGCAAAAACCTGTGCTACCTGGCTGGTTCCGATACCAAAAGCTATTGTTCCGAAAGCTCCGTGTGTAGAAGTATGACTATCTCCGCATACAATGCTCATTCCCGGCTGCGTGATCCCCAGTTCCGGTGCAATAATGTGGACAATTCCCTGATAGGGATGCCCAAGACCATACAGTTCGATATTATTTTTGGTACAGTTTTCAGTAAGTTGTTGTACCTGGTTTCTTGAAGACTCATCGCGGATAGGCTGCTCCTGATTTAAAGTCGGTACATTGTGATCTGCTGTAGCTACAATCTGATCAGGCCTGAATATTTCAAGATTTCTTGATTCCAGTTCAGCGAAAGCCTGAGGACTTGTTACTTCATGAATAAGATGTTTATCGATATAAATAATTTGCGGTCCGTCAGGAATTGTTTCCACCACATGAGCATCCCAGACCTTATCAAAAAGTGTTTTCTTATTATTGTTCATTTTTTTGTTTGATTTTATTGAGAAATGATGTGAAATGCCTAACTGATTTTTCTCGTTAATGCATTCATCATCAGGCTAAGATCATCATTATCCACTTCTTTTTTAGCATCTGCAATTTTTAAAAACTCCCCATACAAAAAGTCCAGCTCATTTTTGGTAACATCAAAGCCGATATGCTTAAAACGGTATGCAAGAGCAGAACGTCCGCTTCTTGCTGTAAGAATAATCGAAGATTCGGTTACTCCCACATCTTCAGGATTCATGATCTCATAAGTTTCCCTGTTCTTGATCACACCATCCTGGTGGATGCCCGAACTGTGGGCAAACGCATTGGCTCCTATGATTGCTTTATTAGGCTGAACAGGCATTCCCATAAGGTCTGATACCAAAGAACTCATTGTATTCAACATTCTGGAATTAACATCTGTATGAAGTCTAAGGTCTTTATGTTGCTTCAGAATCATGACGACTTCTTCCAAAGCCGTATTTCCTGCTCTCTCTCCCAATCCGTTGATCGTACATTCAATTTGTCTTGCCCCGTTCATTACTCCTGCAATGGAATTAGCAGTTGCCAATCCCAAATCATTATGGCAATGGCATGAAAGGATTGCTTTATCAATGCCTTTTACATTTTCTTTTAGGTATTTAATTTTCTGTCCGTATTCCTCCGGCAGGCAATATCCTGTGGTGTCAGGAATGTTTAAAACGGTTGCCCCGGCTTTTATTACAGCTTCACAAACCCTGGCAAGGTATTCATTATCGGTTCTTCCTGCATCCTCTGCATAAAATTCAACATCTTCCACAAAGCTTTTAGCATATTTTACAGCATCCACTGCCCGTTCAATAATGTCTTCTCTGGTAGAGTTGAATTTATATTTAATATGTGAGTCTGAAGTTCCTATTCCTGTATGGATTCTGGGGCGTTTTGCATATTGCAATGCCTCGGCAGCCACTTCGATATCTTTTTTATTGGCCCTGGTCAGTCCGCAAACTTTTGCATTTCGTACCAACTTGGAAATTTCAGAAACGGAATGAAAATCTCCCGGACTTGATACCGGAAAACCGGCTTCTATTACGTCAATCCCTAGCTTATCAAGCCTTTCGGCGATAATTAATTTTTGTTCTGTGTTTAACTTACATCCCGGAACCTGTTCCCCATCACGCAAAGTGGTATCAAAAATTTCAATTTTTTCGGAATTCATAATGAAGTTTTTACTTAATTTTGATCCAAAACTAAGGCTTGCATATTTTTTACATTTTCAATTTTAATGAAAATTACAATATTCAAATAATGAAAAACTAAACGTAAGTATAATAAAATCAATAATTTAAATTATTAAATTTTACAATGGCAGAATTGCAGAAAGACTTCTTATTTGTACTCATTAAATCATTAACCACTTCTGAGAAACGGCAATTTAAGCTTTATGTTAATCGTTTAGGAATTAATGTAGATGCTAAATTTCTACTACTTTTCTCTGAGCTTGACAAAATGACTGAGTATAACGAGTCTGTCATCATAGAGAAGAAAATTTCTACCAAGCAGCAGCTTTCTAACCTGAAAGCGCATCTCTATAAGCAAATCTTAGTAAGCCTTCGTATGAACCCGAGCCATCAAAATTACAGGATTCAGCTTCGCGAGCAACTTGATTTTGCCAATATCCTGTATCAGAAAGGACTATACAAGCAGGCTTTAAAAATATTGGATAAAACGAAGCAATCTGCCCTGGAACTAGATGAAAAAAGCATCGCTTCAGAGATTATTGACCTTGAGAAGGTAATTGAGTCCCAATTTATTACACGAAGTATAGACGGAAGGGCCGAAGAACTAATAAGAGAGTCTAAAGAAATAAGCAAACAAAACCAATACACAACTGAACTTTCCAATCTTTCATTGAAGTTATACAGTGAAATGCTCACCCATGGGTATGTGAAAAACGATGCGGACAGGCAAGAGGTACTGGAAATCTTCAACTCTCAGATTAAAAATATAAAACCTTCCAGTTTAAATTTTACTGAAAAACTTTGGTATTATAAAGCGCATGTCTGGAAAAATCAGCTATTGCAGGATTACAAATACACGCTGAAATATGCTTATCAGTGGGTAGAGCTGTTTCATCAGAAACCCGAAATGATTTTTAGTCATCCGGTGTGGTATATCAAAGGCAATACTTATTTACTGAAGATCCTTTTCCTTTATGGTAATATCGATATTTTAGAAAAACAATTTGAAAATTTCACTAAAACGGTTTCTTCACCTGGATTTGCCCAAAATGAGAATTTACAGGCTCTTACATTCCTTACCTACTCCAATACTTTAATGAATATCCATTTCGTAAAAGGAGAGTTTTTCAGTGGAACGAAGCTTATTCCAGAAATAGAAATGAAGATGGAAAAGCTCCGGGATAAAATTGATGAGCACCATTTTATGATTCTGTATCTTAAGATGGCAGCTATGTTTTTTGGAAGCAAGAAGTATAATGAATCGATGCGCTACTCTATGAAGATCATCGAGTCAAAAGGCAACGTACAGGAAGATCTTTTATTTCATACGAGGATTCTGATCCTTATGTCCAAGCATGAATCCGGAAATGACGAAGATTACGATGAGTTTATTAAAGCTACTTTAAAGTTCGCTTTAAAGATGAAAAAGCCGGAAGAATTTCATTTTGAAAGCATCGATTTTTTTAAAAATCTCAATAACCTTGTTTTGGATGAAAGACAAAAAGCATTTGAAGCATTTGACCGGAAACTGGATCAATATGAAAACAATGAATATTACAGACGTTCACTCTTTTATATAGATATCCATGGCTGGATACAGTCAAAAGTTCAGCATGTGGATGTAATTGAAATTATAAAGAAAAAAGTGAAGTATAAAAGACTGAAATAATAAATAACACCAGATGGTAACCGACTTTTAAAGCCACCATCTGGTGTTTATTTTAAAGCTTTTTTATAAAATCCAGAGCATTTTTATGGCTTATTTTTTCCATTAGCTCAACGGAATAATTTTCGGAAATCTTTTTATTGATTGCTTCATAGGCGGTAGCATTCTCGAACTCCTGAAAGAATATGGGAAGCTTTGACGGATCCGGATAGTTTTTGCAGTAGTAAAAATCTGCACCAAAAGCAATTGAATTTTCTCCACCAAGATCAAGCCCATATTGAAGATGTTCATATAGCTTGTAAGGATCAGTTTCATCAACACAATTCCTGATAAAGTTAAGTCCGATAAGACCTTTTCTCCTAATCACTTCTTTTGCCAGTTCATCAGGAAGATTCCTCTTTTTATCATAGATAGTGCGGTAATTGGAATGGCTTGCCAGGATAGGAATATGATAGTTTCTCTGATCGATATAATTAAGAATATCATAGGCCAGCTGATCGCTTGTATGGGAAAGATCAATGGCAATTTTTCGGTCCGAAATATAATCCAGAACTACTTTTCCGTCTTCTTTTAATCCTGTCCCTGAATTATTTCCGCCCCCAAATCGGTTTTCTGTATGATGCGTAAGTCCTATATAAAGGACTTTCTGCGTGTTATTGATAATAGCTTCCAGGTTTTTAAAACCTGTTTCGAGGTCAGAATCCTCTTCACAAAATGAGGATGCATTTTCTATGGAAGCAAGTACTCCTGCCCGATCCTTATTTTCGTGTGCTTCATAATTTGAAGGATCAAACAGGAAGAAATCATCAGTATTCAATAAATCAGCGAATACCTCACTTTGCCTGATTCCTTCGGCCGTACTGTTCATAGCTGTAGCCGTGTAAATGGCCATTACCTGTAATTTTACATTTCCTTCTCTTAAATAGGGCAATGAACACCCCAACTCCCTGTCATCTGGTTTTGAATTTTTTCTTAGCAGATAATACAATAAATCACAGTGTAAATCAAAATTCATTTCATTCATTATATTTTATCTTTATTTATGTCGAGTTCTTTATTAATCCACTTAATATCACTATTTTCAAATACTTTTAAGAGTTCCGGAACAAAATCTCCGAATTTCTTATATTTTTTTCTGTTAGCATTGTATTCCTTTATCTTTCTTTCTAACTGAGGGAGAAAAATAAAATGATTTTTCAGATGATAGGCCTCTAGTTTTTTAGCACGTTCAAGATCATTCTGTATAATGGCTGTTTCAATTTCCCCCAACCTTACCAGATGTTCTACCACGCAAGTCTGATAATCGGCAACGCCACCTGTTTTTGTCATGATTTCTTTTAAGTTTGATTTTTCAAACAAATCCTTAAACATATTGAGCTTATCCTTATTCTGATAGACTTCCTTATTTATAAATGCATGACCAAACTCATGAATAGTTAAAAACCTCGCCTGAAACTGGTTGTTATATCCACATTCCCCTTCTTTTGCCACTCTCATAAAAGGGCTTGCAACTTCATAAATACTTTTCTTTCCTCCCGAATGTTGTATATCAGTACCAATGCCACGACCTTCATTATCTTCTATTGGCCACATCATCATTGGTGAAATGAAAACAGTATAGCTGCCAAATCTTTCTCCATAGTAATGTTCCATTGCTGAAACAAAATTCGCGGGAATCTGTTGGTAATATTCTTTAATTCCACCTTCATAGAATGTTTTATTCTCTGAAAAGAAATCCCCAATTTTTTCCTGTATATAAAATTGCTGCAATTCTGAGATGTAGTTTTTAATAAGGAATGTTATTTCATCATTTTGTACTTTGGTCAGCGTATTTTTTTCAAATAAATAGTCATCATTCCAGCCTTTTAATGGAAATTCTTTATGTGATAAAAGCGGTTTCATGATTGCGTCATTTCCAATGCCATATTTACTGAGTAGCGTATCATTAATCTTTGCAGTAAGATGAGCGATTTTAGAATTTTTCAGATGCCCATATTTTTCCAATGCTCTTTTTACAATAGGCTGGTAGGTTGAGCACTCTTTAATCTTGAATAATTCAAAATCTTTATTGATCTTCCTATGCTCAGCTGAAAGGATCTCAGCTAAAAAATAAGTATCTATATTTTTGCTGTAAGAAACCTGAAATTTTGGGGCTTTTTTTTGTGAAAAAGAGAATGTGAAAAATAAAACAGTAAATACCGTTAATAGGTTTTTCATTATTTTGAATTATTTATTTATTCAAATATACGTTAATATACCATTTTAAATAAAAAATGCGTATTTTTGCATCTTAAAATTTCATAGTAAACAATGATAAAAATTACACTTCCAGACAATAGTGTCAAAGAATTCGAGGGAGAAGTAACTCCTTTAGATGTGGCAAAATCTATAAGCGAAGGATTGGCTAGAAATACCATTTCCGCAGTCGTAAACGGCAAACAAGTAGAGATTACCACACCTATAACGACGGATTCTACGGTACAGCTATTGACATGGAATGATGATCTTGGAAAGAAAGCTTTCTGGCATTCTTCTGCCCACCTTCTGGCGCAGGCCATCCTTGAATTTTATCCTGATGCTAAGCTTACTATCGGCCCAGCCATAGAAAATGGATTTTATTATGACGTAGATTTTGGAGACGAAAGTTTATCTGAAAAGGATTTTGAAAAGATTGAAAAGAAAGTTTTAGAGAATGCTAAGAAAGGTTCTACATTCTCCCTCTATCCTGTTTCCAAAGAAGAGGCATTAAAAACTTATGCAGATAATCCTTATAAAGTAGAACTGATCTCCAATCTTAATGACGGAGAAATTACTTTTGTAACTCATGATAATTTCACGGATTTATGCCGTGGAGGTCATATTCCCAATACAGGAATTGTAAAGGCCGTAAAAATATTAAATGCAGCAGGAGCATACTGGAGAGGTGATGAAAAGAACCCCCAATTGACAAGGGTTTACGGTATTTCTTTCCCAAAACAGAAAGAGCTTACAGAATATCTGGAAAGATTGGAAGAAGCAAAAAGAAGGGATCACAGAAAACTTGGAAAAGAATTAGGGATTTTCGCATTCTCTGAAAAAGTGGGTGCCGGACTTCCGCTATGGCTTCCAAAAGGTACTGCATTAAGAAGAAAATTAGAAAACTTCCTTAGTGAGGCTCAGAAAAAAGGAGGCTATGAATTCGTGATGTCCCCGCATATTGGTTCAAAAGAGCTGTATGTGACTTCAGGACACTGGGATAAATATGGGGCAGACAGTTTCCAGCCTATTAAAACACCGAATGAAGGTGAAGAATTTTTGCTGAAGCCTATGAACTGTCCTCACCACTGTGAAATCTACAAAACTTCACAATGGAGCTACAGGGATCTTCCAAAAAGATATGCAGAGTTCGGTACTGTTTACAGATATGAGCAAAGTGGAGAGCTTCACGGCTTGACAAGAGTACGTGGATTTACTCAGGATGATGCCCACTTATTCTGTACTCCGGATCAGCTGTCGGAAGAATTTGAGAAAGTAATAGATTTAACACTTTATGTTTTTAAATCTTTAGGATTTGAGGATTTTGTTACACAGGTTTCTTTAAGAGATCCTGAAAACAAGGAAAAATATATCGGTTCTGATGAGAATTGGGAGAAAGCTGAAAATGCCATCATCAATGCAGCAGAGAAAAAAGGATTGAAAACCGTTATCGAATATGGTGAAGCTGCCTTCTATGGCCCTAAACTGGACTTCATGGTTAAGGATGCGTTAGGAAGAAAATGGCAGTTAGGAACCATCCAGGTGGACTATAACCTGCCGGAAAGGTTTGATCTTCACTACATCGGAAATGATAACGAAAAGCACAGACCGGTAATGATTCATAGAGCGCCGTTTGGTTCTATGGAAAGATTTATCGCTATTTTATTAGAAAATACAGCAGGAGATTTTCCTTTATGGTTGAGCCCTGATCAGTATATAATTCTACCGATTAGTGAAAAATATGTAGATTATGCAAAAAAAGTTTCACAATTTTTGGAAAATCACGATATTAGCGGTCTGATTGATGACAGAAATGAGAAGACCGGAAAGAAAATCCGTGATGCAGAATTAAAGAAAATCCCTTTCATGATTGTGATCGGTGAAAATGAAGAAAAAGACGGAACCGTTTCAGTAAGAAGACGTGGAGAAGGAGATCTTGGCGTAATGAAGATGGAAGATTTCGTCAATTATTTTAAAAAAGAAGCAGCTATATAAGAAAGCTGTCAATAGAAAGTTAACCAATAAAATTTAAGACAATAGCACAAAGATTTAACAACAGAGGCCCAATGCGTCGTCCGGTACAGGAGGATTTGCATCAAATTAATGGTAAAATCAGAGCCAGAGAAGTTCGTTTGGTAGGTGACAATGTGGAACCTGGAGTTTACCCATTAGATAAGGCTTTGCAGATAGCCAAGGATCAGGAATTAGACCTGGTTGTGATTTCAGACAAAGCAGAACCTTTTATTGCAAGAGTATTAGACTATAAGAAGTTTTTATACGAGCAAAAGAAAAAACAAAAGGAACTTAAGGCAAAACAAATAAAAGTGGTTGTAAAAGAGATCCGTTTCGGGCCTCAGACAGATGACCATGATTATGAATTCAAGAAAAAGCACGCTGAGAAATTCCTGGAAGAAGGTTCGAAACTTAAAACCTATGTATTTTTCAAAGGACGTTCAATTATCTTTAAAGATCAGGGAGAAATTTTACTTTTAAAACTTGCACAGGAACTTGAGCATGTAGGTAAAGTAGACCAGCTTCCTAAATTGGAAGGTAAAAGGATGATTATGATGATGAGTCCTAAAAAAGCAGCTAAATAATCAAATTAAATTCAGAATTTAATTTCCAATATAAACCTCAAAGAAATTTGAGGTTTTTTTTTATTCAATTCCGAATAAAATATCCTATGTTAAGAGTTGTGTTTATTAATAAATTTAATTTTGAATTAGAAATAAGATTAAAATATCATAGATATTAAAAAATTAAATTACTAATCATAAAATTAAAAACAATGAGTACAATTCAACTAAAAGACGGAACTGAAATTTATTACAAAGACTGGGGAAAAGGACAACCTGTATTTTTTCATCACGGATGGCCATTATCAAGTGACGACTGGGATGCTCAAATGCTTTTCTTTTTGGAAAAAGGATACAGAGTCATTGCTCACGACAGAAGGGGGCATGGAAGATCCACCCAGACTGCGGAGGGACATGATATGGACACGTATGCATCAGATGTTGATGAGATTGTAACGGCACTAGACCTGAAAGATGTGATCCACGTAGGACATTCCACAGGAGGCGGTGAAGTGATCAGATATGTAGCACAGCATGGAAAAGGAAGAGTTGCCAAAGCTGTTTTAATAAGCGCTGTTACCCCGATTATGGTTCAAAATCAAAATAACCCGAACGGTGTCCCGATTTCTGTTTTTGATGATATCCGTAACAATACGGCACACCACAGGCAGCAATTCTATATCGATATTACCTTCCCTTTTTATGGCTATAACAGAGAAGGAGCTAACATTTCCGAAGGTATCCAGAGAAACTGGTGGAGACAGGGAATGATGGGATCAATTAAAGCACATTATGACTGTATCAAAGCTTTTTCGGAAACTGATTTTACAGAAGATCTTAAAAGTACAGATGTTCCGGTATTGGTGCTTCATGGGGAAGATGATCAGATTGTACCTTATGAAACTACAGGTGTGGTAGCCGCAAAATTAGTTAAAAATGGAAAGTTGATCACTTATCCGGGATTCCCTCACGGTATGCCAACGACTGAAGCTGAAACTATTAACAGAGATCTTCTTGCTTTTTTCCAATCATAAAACCTTAATTGAAATAAAAACTAAAAGGACTGATTCACCAATCGGTCTTTTTTTTGTTATAAATTTATCTTCCTGAAAATGCGATTAATAAAGAGAAAATTAAAATATATTAAGTCTTATGATTGTGAGTTAATTTGATTTTTTATTATTTTTGCGGCTCAAAAAAATAATATATGAAGATAAAATTATTGACTTTTGTAAGTCTTTCAATGCTTTTAGCATCTTGTGGTCAGGACGATACTCTTGACAATGTAATTGTAGAAAATGGAAAGGTACAAACAACTGCGAATGCAAATAAATCTATTCCTGGTGGTGGTCTTACCACATTAACATTTATTTCGGAAACAACCAATCATCCTCAGGTGTTAAATGCCGGCGAATCAATTAGTTTAGAAAATCAGGGTGTTACTTACCGTCTGGTAATGCAAGGAGATAGTAATCTTGTCCTATATGCTGAAACACCTAGCAGCTACAGAGTACTATGGGCATCTAATACGGTAAGAAGCGGAGGTACCCCAAAACTTATTGCACAAAATGATGGGAATCTTGTTATTTACAATAACGATACTCCTCTTTGGAATTCAGACAGCGCAGTTGCAGGGAACGTTTCCAACCCACATATTAAGCTTCAGCTTTATTCAAGAACCGGATATTTAATCGGTAGTGGTTTTAGAGTTAAAGTTATTCTGGGTGGAAATAATCAGGAAAGAAGAGAAATAACTCATAAGGATATCTAGTGAGTAATTTAATGATTTGTAACCACTTTTTATAGAAGTGGTTTTTTGAAAATACTATAAAATCACAATTTTGAAAATTCGAATTGATATTTTTTGTATCTTTGCACACTATTATTCCTAAGTGTCTTTGGGAAGAAAGTAAATCAGATATTGATAACAAAATAATAAAAAAGCAAGACAATGCCAAAATTAAAAACGAAATCAGGTGCTAAGAAACGTTTTGCTCTTACCGGAACTGGTAAGATCAAAAGAAAAAATGCTTACAAAAGCCACATCTTAACTAAAAAAGAAACTAAGCAGAAGAGAAATCTTACTACTACTTCTTACGTAGCTAAAGTGGATGAGAAAAGCGTTCAACGTCAATTAGCAATTAAGTAGTTTTTATAAATCTATATTCGGTTTATAGGAATTAAAACAATTCAGAATTTTTAACCCTGAAACGGAGCAGATAAGTGTAATGAAAAAGTTTACCGCCCTTTTCAAAAAAACAATTTAAATTATGCCAAGATCAGTAAATGCAGTAGCTTCAAGAGCTCGCAGAAAAAAAATCATGAAACAAGCTAAAGGTTTTTTCGGTAGAAGAAAGAACGTTTGGACTGTAGCTAAAAACGCGGTAGAAAAAGCAATGCAATATGCTTACCGTGGAAGAAAAGAGAAAAAGAGAAATTTCAGATCACTTTGGATCACGCGTATCAACGCTGGAACAAGAGAGCACGGAATGTCTTACTCTCAATTTATGGGAGCTCTTAAAAAGAACAACATTGAGCTTAACAGAAAAGTTTTAGCAGATTTAGCAATGAATCACCCTGAAGCTTTCAAAGCAGTTGTAGATCAAGTAAAATAATGTAAAATTTTTTGTTATCAATATTAAATCCTGAGTTTTTTGCTCAGGATTTTTTTATTATATACATTTGTTTCATTAAAAATATAATAATTCTGTAATTCTTTTATCAAGTGAAAAAAATAACTACTCTACTTCTTTTTTCCATTGCTATTTATAGCGCAAAGGCACAAAGCTTTATTCAGGCTTACCAAAGCAGAGCAACTCAGGTTTCACAAACCAATATTACAGCTAATTTACACGAGTTTGAAAACCTGGGTGTAAAAACAACAGGTTCTGTAAATAATACCAATACTTTAAACTGGATCAAAAATAAATATACGTCTTACGGATATAGTGCAAGTCAGATGGTTGAGGATCCTTTTACCTTTGGAAGTACCAGTTCTAAGAATTTAATTATTACCAAAACAGGAACTGTTTATCCTGATACCTATGTAATTATCTGCGGACATTATGATACCATAACCGGTTCCGGAGTTAGCGACAATGGAAGCGGAACGTCTATTATATTGGAAGCTGCAAGAATCTTAAAAGATATTCCAACAGAATATTCTATTAAATTCATTCATTTTTCAGGAGAAGAACAGGGACTGGAAGGAAGCTATCATTATGCAGACAATGTGGTTTTTCAGAATAATATCCGTCAGATGAATATAAGACTGGTATTTAATATAGATCAGGTAGGTGGAAAACTTGGCAATAACAATAATACGATAAAGTGTGAGAAAGGCGTTAACGGAAGCTCTGCCAATAATGCAACTTCAAGTGCGTTTACCCAACAGCTGGCCACTTGTACAAGTCTTTACTCCCCTCTTCAGACTGTAATTACTAATGCATATTCCTCAGATTATATTCCTTTTGAACAAAACGGAGATATCATTACAGGTTTTTATGAGAATATCAAAAGTAATAATGAACATACGGTAAATGATACCTTTGCCAATATAGATCCTGTGTATGTCTACAACGTAGGTATGGCAGCGGTTGGTGCTCTTCAACATTTTGCTGTAGCAACAACTCTGAATTTGGGAACAAGCGAAACAGAAGGACAGAAATCATTAGAATCTGTAAAGATCTACCCTAACCCGGCAAAAGACGTATTGACAATTGACCTGCCAAATACGATTAATGATTTTAATTTTGAATTAACAGATCTGCTAGGTCACACTTTAATTAAACAGAATAATAAGAAAGCGATCCAGGTTTCTTCTCTGACAAACGGTGCCTATTTAGCTATAATAAAAACTGCTGATCATACCGCTGTACGGAAAGTAATAATCAGCAAATAACTCACCGCTAAAAAAATAATTTAAAAATGCTTTTATTACACGTTATAAAAGCATTTTTTATTTATACTACAAAATTAATATTCTTTCATTGTGATTTTATTATTACTTTTGCAAAAATCACCAACTAATGAAAAATGTAATTACTTTTCTAATTTTTTGCCTGCTAAGTCAGCAACTATCATCTCAAACATTTATTCAGGCCTATCAGAACAGGGCCAATCAGGTTACTCAAACCAATATTACAACGAATTTACAGCAATTTGAAAACCTTGGTGTCAAAACTACAGGTTCCACGAACAATGCGAATACTCTCACGTGGATAAAAAATAAGTACCTCTCTTATGGCTATACAGCCAGTCAAATCGTTGAAGATCCTTTTACATTTGGAAGTACGAGTTCAAAGAATCTGATCATTACGAAAACAGGGACAACATATCCCAATACGTATGTAATTATTTGCGCCCATTATGATACGGTAACAGGATCCGGCGTAAGTGATAACGGAAGCGGAACTTCAATTTTATTAGAGGCCGCAAGAATTTTAAAAGATGTCCCTACCCAGTATTCAATAAAATTCATTCATTTTTCAGGAGAGGAACAGGGACTTTACGGGAGCTACCACTATGCGGACAATGTAGTTTTTCAAAACGGAGTTCGCAAACTTAATATAAGACTGGTCTTCAATATTGATCAGGTGGGAGGTAAATTAGGAAATAACAACAATAAGATAAAATGTGAAAAGGGAGTTAACGGAAGTTCTGCCAATAATGCAACATCGAGCTCCTTTACCCAACAGCTGGCTACCTGTACAAGTCTGTACTCTCCTCTTCAGACAGTAATGGCTACCGCATATGCTTCAGACTATATTCCTTTTGAAGAAAACGGAGATATTATCACAGGTTTTTATGAGAATATCAGGAGCAATAATGAGCATACGGTAAATGATACCTTTGCCAATATAGATCCTGTATATGTATTCAATGTAGGTAAAGCTGCTGTTGGTGCGCTCCAACATTTTGCCGTTGCATCTACAACCGCAGCAATGGTTCTAAACACAGAAGAAACAAAAGCTCAGGCATCAATAGAATCAGTAAAGATATATCCTAACCCGGCAAAAGATATTATAACTATTGATTTACCTGATACCATTAAAGAATTCAACTTTGAGCTGACAGATCTTTTAGGACATATTCTGATCAAAAAAGAAAATCAAGGAAAAATCGATGTTTCCGGTTTGCAGGAAGGAGCTTATCTAGTCATTATAAAAGCCAAAGGTCAGACTACAACAAGAAAAATTGTTATAGAAAAATAAATCATCAAATATCTCCCAATTACAAAAATGCTTTTATTATCAACAATAAGAGCATTTTTTATTTATTACATAATATTTTTATTCTTTCATTGTGATTTTATGATTACTTTTACAAAAATCACCTAACAATGAAAAATATAATTACTCTTCTTTTTTGCGCTTTATTAGGCCAGCAATTACAATCTCAAACCTTCATTCAAGTTTATCAGGACAGGGCTAACCAGGTTACACAAACCAATATTACAACCAATCTGCAGCAGTTCCAAAATCTTGGTGTAAAAACAACAGGTTCTACCAATAATGCCAATGCGCTTACGTGGATCAAAAACAAATATTTATCTTACGGCTACACAGCAAGCCAGATTGTTGAGGATCCATTTACCTTTGGAAGCACAAGTTCTAAAAACCTGATCATCACCAAAACAGGAACAGTATATCCTAATAAATATGTTATTATTTGTGGGCACTTTGATAGCATCGTAGGTCCGGGAACCAATGATAACGGTAGTGGTACTTCAATTATACTGGAAGCTGCCAGGATCCTTAGAAATGTTCCGACAGAATATTCTATCAAGTTTATTCATTTTTCCGGGGAAGAACAGGGATTAAGAGGAAGTTCTCATTATGTAAACAATGTAGCTTATCAAAACGGTGTTCGAAAGCTGGATATAAAACTGGTATTCAATCTTGACCAGGTAGGTGGAAAAATGGGGAATGTAAATAACAGAATATACTGTGATGAGGATCAGGGAGGAGTAAGCAGCAATAATGTGGCATCAAGTGCGGTTACACAACAGCTGGTAACCTGTACTACTCTATATTCTTCACTACTTACAGGGATTGATCCGGCAGAAGATACGGACTATATCCCTTTTGAACAGAAAGGAGAAGTAATTACAGGATACTTTGAGTATAAAAGAAGCAGTTATCCGCATACTGTGAATGATACCTTTGCGAATACAGACCCTGTATATATTTTCAATGTAGGAAAAGCAACGGTGGGGGCACTTCAGCATTTTGCAGTAGCATCCACTACGGCATCTTTAGTTTTGAATACCAAAGAAACCGCCGCAGATAAGCTTGAATCCATTAAAATTTATCCCAATCCGGCAAAAGATATTCTGAGTCTGGAATTACCATCTTCCGTTAGCAACTTCAGTTTTGAAATCACCGATCTGTTAGGTAGGTCTTTACTTAAGCAAGAAAACCAGACAAGAATTAATGTTTCTAATTTGCCAAAAGGGGTTTATTTAGGAAATCTTAAAGCCGATGAGCATACAGTAGTTAGAAAAATTATGATTGAATAATCACTTATACTATATATCTTAATACAAAAGCTTTCTATTTTTAGAAAGCTTTTGGTTTTTATAATTCTTTATTTTTTTGTGATCTTTATTACGTAACCTCCTCCTGACGCCATTGATACGGTTAATTTTCTATTGGCTGGAATGTCAATGACTTCCTTTTTGTAATCTTTAGCAACACGATTCGCGTTGATTCCATCTTTAAATACTTCACCTTTGAAATTGCCTTTTCCTAGGAATGATAAATCTAATTCTACAGTACGTGCATTCCAGTTGGTTAAAGCACCCATATACCAATCATCTCCTTTTTTACGGGCTATTGCTACATATTTTGCGACCTCACCATCTAAAGCTATGGTTTGATCCCAAATGGTAGGAACCTTAGCAATAAATTCTGTACATTCCGTTTCTGCCATATAATTTGACGGGCTATCACAAAGCATATTTAACGGAGACTCAAAGACTATATATTCTGCCAGCTGACGGCATCGTGTTCCCTGGCTCATAGCTTCACTATCAACACTTTTGAAATTATCTTTGGTTGCATTACGCATTGCTCCCTGAGTATAATCCATTGGACCTGCTATCTGTCGGATAAATGGAATGGTTACATCATAGGTCACCTGGTCAAGATGATCTGCCCATTTCATTTGCTCCAATCCGTTTACCCCTTCAAAATTAATAACATTAGGATAGGTTCGTTGTAGCCCTGTAGGTTTATATGTCCCATGATAATCTATCAACAACTTATATTTTGCAGCCATTGCTGCCCCTCTCCGGTGAAAGTCAACAATGATCTGGTCATCCCGATCCATAAAGTCTACTTTAAAACCTTTGATTCCCATTTCACTATAATGTCTGCAAACAGCTTCCATATCACGATCAAAAGCATAATACCCTGCCCAAAGAATAAGCCCTACTTTTTTGGAATTTGCGTAAGCAATCAATTCCGGCAGATTGATTTCAGGGACTACCTGAAAGAGGTCTGCTTTCTTATTCACTGCCCAGCCTTCATCAAGAATCACATATTCTATTCCATATTGAGCAGCAAAATCGATATAATATCGGTAGGTTTCATTATTAACCCCGGTCTTAAAATTTACATTGTACAAATTCCAATCATTCCACCAATCCCAGGCTACTTTTCCTGGTTTCACCCATGAATAATCTCCCTGAGAAGGAGTTGCCAATTTATAGACGATATCACTATCTGTCAAATCTGAGTCTTTCTCGGAAATAATAATGATTCGCCAAGGAAAGTCTGTCCCTTTATCGAATTGGGCAACAAAGTTTTCACGAGATTTTATGAGCATCTGCAAATTATTATGTCCCCCTTGCTGAACTTCTTTCGGGTAAGGTGCAAATACGCCTTTTAAACTATTGGATTTATCTCCCGGATATAAGAACATTCCCGGGTAATTGATCAGGTCAGATTCGGCAATACAAAGCTTTTTACCCTTTACCCCTTCTACAAGTAAAGGATTGATAGCTAGTCTTTTCTTATTCCATTCGGATAAAGGATAATGAAAATAAGGTTGTTCAAACGAGTTGAAAAATTGTTTTTCCAAAGGAGCTGTTTCCGGTTTATTGGTATAGTTGATAAAAGCTTTTTGATCTGCAGGGAAATTAAATTCAGCTTGTTCAGCCATTATTTTAAATGGCTTTTTAGCTAAAGACACAAATCTGTAAGCAATCCCTTCATCATAAGCTCTAAAAATAATATGATAATCTTTAAACTCTAATATCAGTTCATTATAATAGTCTTTAATTTGCTGGCGTTTATATATCCGCACATTGAAAGTCTGGTTAACTTTTTTTTCTGACGATCTTAAAAGTTTTCCATTTTTCCCATAGAAAGATCCATCATCAAGTGTCATGGAGATAGCAGATTTGTCGAGCATTACATCTCCATTGTGTAGCACGGAATACTCTACTGTTTTACCTACGTTGATGAAGGTTTTCAGTTTATTATCAGGAGAAGTGAGTATTAATTGTTTTTGAGCTGAAACCCCTGTAGGCAAAAGTATCAGACAGAATAAGATGAAAATAATAAAATCATTTTTTTTCATAAATATTACTGGGTATTTGTACAAATTCTGTTTATGGCATATTCTTTAAGGTTGTTTTGAAAATAAAATGTAAATTATGAAAAATGTTTTGAAAATATCATCTGCTTTATAAGTTTTTTATGCCTAATACTGCTATGGCGCTCAGAATGCAAAAACTGATTCTCCTATTAATGGAGGAATTACCTATCTCATAAATCCTAACTCTATAATTGATTTCTCTTCGGGAGCTGAAATATCAAGAGAATCCTCAGCATTCTTTATTGCTCTGGGCATTTCGTTCAGAACCAGATTGAAGAAATAATGTATATTACATAGGACAAAGAGGATTATATTCTTTAAAACACAAAACCCTATCTAAAAGCAGATAGGATTTCATTATTCATATAGCTAAAATTAGTCTAGTAATTAAAATTCAGAGACAAGGTATAATACCTTCCGTTTCCTCTTACATACTCTGCATCTCGTGCAGTGTACATTGAAGTTGGAGTATAATAGGTTTTATTCAAGACATTTTCTATTCCTAATCCTACCGTAATTACATTATTAAATTGGTAACTCCCTTGAAAATTAAAAAGGTTAAATTCCTTTACAGGACCTTCTCCTTCCTGATATTTTCCGGATACCGGTTCAAATTGTTCTCTTTTAAAGGAGTACATATGATAAACTCCTAATTGAAGCTTCTGGGATTTATTATTCCATTTGATATAAGAATTAAGTCTGGCTGGAGCGATCCTCAATCCGCTCAAATATTTATCATAGCTATTATCATTTTTCACGTCTACTTTTCCTTCCTGGTAAGTATAATTAGCTCCTATAATTAATCCTCTGGTCGGATATACGTTCATTGCCAGCTCTACTCCACTAATGTACTGTGGCGCTCTCAAAGGCGTCCAAAATCCGTTTACAGAGACCAGGTCTGCCCCCAATTTTGAATAATTATAAAAATAACTCGCTGAGAAATCAACAGCCCGGCCAATTTTACTGTTAAATCCAATCTCGTAATTATCAATAACAACAGGATCCGTATTGATTTCATTTAAAACATTAGTTTTAGCATCTCTCAGCACTCGTCCTAAATCATAAATATTAAATCCTCTTGAGTAAGAGGTAAAAGGCTGGAAAAAGTCAATTGCAACATAACTTACTCCTACATTATATGATATATTGGAATAATTTAACTGGCCTCCCTGCACATTAAATTCAGAGGCATTTCCAGAAGGCAATGTAGTATAATCCGGAACTTTTACAGACATCTTATCCCATCGTAATCCTGCTTTAACAGTTAAATCTTTGGTGATAAACAATTTACCTTGTACAAAAGGAGCAGCCGCCAGCATACTCATTTCAGGAACCCATATTCTTCCGTCTACCAAAGGCTGGCTTGTTTTCTCATTGAGTAAATCAAGACCATAGGTTAAAGAACCTATCAGCTCATTTCCTTTTTTAAATTCAGTATTAAAATCTGCCCTGAAACCATATTTCTTTTCCAAAATAGCCGATTGTCCCCCTGTTTTCCATCTTGGTGGGTTACGATAATCATAGATTGTATAAAAGTCCTGAAAATAAAGCGTTGTATTGAGGGAAGTCTGATGGAAAATATTTTTATTGATATATTTTAAATATCCGTTATGATTATATCTTGTTCCCTCTTTCACCCCTTCTCTGTTTCCTAATTTTCCTGTAGAAGGTCTTTCTCCATACTTTCCGATATCAAGAATATATTTAGAATCCTGTAAACTGGAATAATAATTATACATTAACTCCACTCTATTATCATCATCTATATTATATCCTATTTTTCCGAATACGTTTCCTACACTGGTTTCTCCTAATCCATATCTTGGATTTTGAACCAAATCATCACCGTCTATTTTCACTCCATTCTGAGTAATTGTACCGTTAATTAGGTAATCCCACTTTCCTAAGTTTCCAAAAAAACTCTGGGAAACCCTGTAGCCAGCGCCACCGTCCGATTTGAACATATTACTGTTGAATAAATCATGACTGGTAAAGCCCAAAACTGTTTTTCCTGAAAATGGTTTGCTCTTAGTATTTTTCTGAGTGATATAATTGATAATACCGCCCTCTGCACCATTTCCATAAATGGATGTTGCTCCTTTAACAACTTCAATACGTTCAAGTACTGACGGATCAATACTTCTGATCTCTCTGTCATTATTTCGTAACGGACTTGATTGAGGAATACCATCGATCATGATCAGTACATTTCTACCCCTCAGGGTTTGGCCTCTATTTCCTACGAGATTATTACCAAAAGTAAGTCCCGGAACTTTATAAGCTAATATATTACTGAGATCAGGAGATATCAGAGACTGCTCTTCAATTTCTTTTTTATGGATAATATGTACTGTAGAAGCCGTCTTTTTTACAATTTCGGGAGACCTTGATGCTGTGATAATAACTTCTTCAAGTCTCCTTTGATCAAGTGAATCTTTTTTTTGTGCATGTATTAAGGAAGCTGCGATCAAGCTTCCCAAACAAAAAATATTTTTTTTCATCTACGTGTTCTTATTTAGAATAATTAAAAGGCAAAAGTAATGCTTTTAATATTTTACTAAATAAGACAGATTCAACCCAATCAGATAAAATGAAAAACGATTGAATTATAAAAACTTATTTTAATGTAAAAAATCCAAAAATTCAATTAAGTAATTTTATTTTTTACACATTAAAAGATAAATGTCATGTTTACTAGCTAACCCACATCTAATATAATGTGCCAAATATTTTTATCTTCCATTCCTCTCCAGCAAAATGCGTTCAATGTCTTTCAGGGAAAAGTTTTTGGCTTTCAACAGAATTAAAAAGTGATACATCAGGTCCGCAGCTTCATCCTTAAACAATTTTTCATTATCGTCCTTTGCTTCGATTACCAGCTCTATGGCCTCCTCACCTACTTTCTGGGCAACCTTGTTGATACCTCTCTGATATAGTGAGTAGGTATAAGATCCCTCTGTTTTATCATCAATTCTTTGTCCTATTTTTTCCTCCAGCTCATATAAAAATCCCTTGGAATCTTTTTCACCAAAACAGCTAAAGCTTCCGGTATGACAAACCACATTTTTAGGAGTAGCTTTTATCAAAATAGTATCCTTATCGCAATCAATATCGATACTTTTTACCATTAAAAAATTCCCTGACTCTTCTCCTTTTGTCCATAATCTGTTTTTTGACCGGCTGAAAAAGGTAACAATTCCTTCCGCCCTGGTTTTGTTCCATGCTTCTTCATTCATATAGCCGAGCATTAAAACCTGTAAAGTCCGTGCATCTTGTATAATAACCGGAACCAGCCCGTTTGTTTTATTAAAATTGATCATTTCTTACCTGTATTTTTTTATATAATAATTCTTTTTTTACATCCTGAATATGAATTTCTCCAAAATGGAAAATACTCGCAGCCAAACCACCGGTAGCTTTTGTTTCCTGAAATACTTCTGTAAAATCTCCTATTGTTCCTGCCCCTCCTGAAGCAATTACGGGGATATTGACAATTTCAGACACCGCTTTGGTTATCCTGATATCAAATCCCTTTTTGGTTCCGTCACCATCCATTGATGTCAGAAGAATTTCACCGGCACCTAAAACTTCAGCTTTTTTAGCCCAATCCAAAGTTTTCAGCTCTGTTGCTTCTCTTCCGCCTTTAATGTGGACCCAATCTTCATTATACACGAATTTTGTGTCAATGGCAACCACAATACACTGACTTCCGAATTCATTGGCCAGATCTGTAATAAGCTGTGGTTTCTTGACAGCAGAAGAATTGATACTGATCTTATCTGCTCCCGCTTCAAGAAGTTTTCTTACATCTTCAATAGAATTGATTCCTCCGCCAACTGTAAAAGGAATGCTTAATTCTTTTGCGATATCCCGGACAAGTTCTACAAAGGTTTTTCTTTCTTCAATAGTAGCTGTGATATCGAGAAAGACCAGTTCGTCCGCACCGTCAATTTCATATTTTTTAGCCAGGCTGATCGGATCTCCTGCATTTCGGAGTCCTTCAAAATTAATTCCTTTCACGGTTGTCCCATCTTTAATATCAAGACATGGAATAATTCTTTTTTTAAGCATTTTCAATAAAGTTCTGAAGTTCTTTTAATTCAATTTTCCCCTCGTAAATAGCTTTTCCGATGATCGTTCCGGAACAGCCTATTTCTTTCATCCTATATACATCCCCGATACCTGAAATTCCTCCACTGGCAATCAGATTAACAGGAACATTCCCTAAAATATCCTGATACAGATCGATTGACGGTCCCTCCAGCATTCCGTCTTTAGAAATATCCGTGCAGATTACCTGCCTAATTCCTTTTTCTTTATATTGAAGGATAAAAGAGATTACATCAATTTGACTTTCTTCAAGCCATCCGGAAGTTTTTATTTTTCTGTTTTCACAATCAGCTCCGAGAATAATTTTTTCAGGACCGTATTTGCTGACCAAAGCGTAACAGAGTTCCGGATCCTGAACTGCAATGCTCCCGATAGTCACCTGACTTGCACCAGCATTAAGAGCCGTCTCAATATCTTCCGGTGTTTTTAATCCTCCTCCAAAATCAATTTGCAAGGAAGTCTCGCGAGCAATTGATTCCAATATTTTCTGATTTACAATATGCCTGGATTTAGCTCCGTCCAGATCTACCAGGTGGAGATACTGAATACCGGAATCTTCAAACTCTTTTGCCACCTCAAGGGGGCTTTCGTTATATATTTTCTTTGTGTTGTAATCTCCTTTAGAAAGACGTACACATTTTCCGTCAATAATATCAATAGCAGGAATGATCTTCATAATTACAGATTTAAAAAGTTTTGAAGTAATCTTGCCCCCACTTTCCCGGACTTTTCAGGGTGAAACTGGGTAGCAAAGAAATTGTCTTTTTGTAGTGACGCACTGAATGGAAGTATATAATCACAAACAGAAGTCGTATACTCAGAAAGCTCACAATAGTAGCTGTGCACGAAATACAGGTCATTTGTTTTTTCAATACCTGAAAAAACAGGACTCTTCAAATCGTTTACTGTATTCCATCCCATATGAGGAACTATATCATTCGCCGGAAATTTTTTGACATTGATATCAAAAATTCCCATTCCTGTAGTATTTCCTTCTTCATTATCTTTACACATCAGCTGCATTCCCAAACATATTCCCAATACCGGCTGTTTTAACCCGGGGATGAACGTATCAAGTCCTTTTTCCTTTAAAAGTTCCATTGTTGAAGATGCTTCTCCTACGCCAGGGAAAATCACTTTATCAGCCTGTTGAATAATAGTAAAATCATCACTGACCACTGATTCCACGTTTAACCTACCCAAGGCATTCTGAACGGATTGTACATTTCCGCCATTATATTTAATAATTGCAATCATCTTATAAGCTTCCTTTAGTTGAAGGTAAATTAAAATTCTGATCGGTCTGATTTACAGCCATCTTTAAAGCTTTGGCAAAAGCCTTAAAAACAGACTCGATCTTGTGATGCTCATTGCTTCCTTCCGCTTTAATATTCAGGTTGGATTGAGATGCATCGGAAAATGATTTAAAAAAGTGGAAAAACAATTCAGTAGGAACATCTCCTATTTTTTCTCTTCTAAAATCAGCATCCCAAACCAGCCATGGTCTCCCTCCAAAATCCAGAGCCACCTGGGCCAGACAGTCGTCCATCGGAAGTAGAAAGCCATATCTTTCAATCCCTTTCTTATTTCCTAATGCTTTAAGAACAGCCTGCCCCAGAACGATGGCCGTATCTTCTATCGTATGGTGTTCATCTACCTGCAGATCTCCCTTCACCTGAATACTTAGATCTAAATTTCCATGCTTTGAAATTTGCTCAAGCATATGATCAAAAAAGTGCAGCCCTGTTGAAATACTGGAGTTGCCTTTCCCATCGAGGTTAACTTCAATTTCTATTTCTGTTTCATTAGTCTTCCTTGCAACTTTTGCTTTTCTTGGCATATCTTTTAAAAACTGATAAATTTCCGACCATTCTTTGGTTGTCAAAGCAGCATTATCATCAGCCATTTCACTGATAAAAATTGCTTTTGATCCTAAATTTTTGGCCAACTGAATATCTGTCAATCGATCTCCGATAACGTATGAGTTTTCAAGATCATAATTTCCATAGATGTATTGACCAAGCATCCCTATTCCTGGCTTTCGGGTAGGAAGATTTTCACGTTCAAAACTTTTATCAATTAATATATCATTGAAAATTATTCCTTCATTTTTAAAAGCATTCAACATTTTTTCCTGAGGCTTAATAAAGTCTTCGTAAGGGAAGCTTTCAGTTCCCAATCCATCCTGATTGGTTACTATTACCAATTCATAATCCAGTTCCCTGGCTATTTTGGAAAGGTTTTGAAAAACACCCGGATAAAACTCCAGTTTCTCCAAAGAATCAACCTGAAAATCTGTAGGTGGCTCAATAATGAGTGTCCCGTCACGGTCTATAAACAGTACTTTTTTCATAATTACACTCTATTTAAAACAGCAATTAATTTCATATTTTCTTCTCTTGTTCCGATATTGATGCGTATGCAATCAGGAATAGCCGGAGCCCTTTTATTGGTAAGTACCTCATTGGCCAGTAACTTTTGATGAACCTGGTCTGCATTGGTAAATTCAACCAGGAAAAAATTGGCATCGGTAGGGAAAATTTTAGTCACGCATTGAAGCTTTTTGAGCTCATTGTTTAACCAGGCTCTTTCAATTAATATATTTTCAACATTCTGCTGAAACAAATCTATCTGATCGATGCTTTTTAAAATCAAATCCTGGCTTAAAGAATTAACGTTATAAGGAGCCTTCACAGTGTTGATGAGATTAATGATTTCTTTAGAAGCATAGGCGATCCCAACTCTTGCTCCCGCTTTTCCCCAGGCCTTTGAAAAAGTTTGAAGAACGATAAGGTTTGGATATTTCATCAGCAATTCCAGGCTGGATTTTTTATCTGAAAATTCAATATAGGCTTCATCGACTACTACAATTCCATCAAAATTCTGTAAGTAGAATTCAATATCATCGACACTGTTCCCCGTAGGATTATTAGGCGAACAAAGGAAAAATATCTTAGGCCGGTTTTCCATGGATATCTTGAGAAAGTTTTCCTTGATAATCTCAAAGTTTTCGTCAAGATCCATTTTGATCACCTTGTTTTCGTTGATCGTAGCATAAAATGCATACATCGCAAAAGATGGATTCATCATCATGATAGCGTCTTTTTTGGGCTCACAGAAAATCCTTATGATCAGGTCTATAAGCTCATCACTTCCGTTTCCGATTGCGATCTGCTCTGGAGATAGTTCCTTGAGATCTGCAATTTTATTTTTAAGCTTCTTCTGGGTAGAATCCGGATACCGGTTAAACTCTCCAAAAGGACTTTCATTGGCATCCATTAGAACCGGTGATTCAAATTCATTATGATCCCTGAAACTGATATAAGGTTGTAGCTCTAAAATATTCTTCCGTACAAATTGACTGATCGTTAATTGTTTCATCTATTTTTTATTTTTTAATCGTATTGAAACGGCATTCTTGTGGGCAAATAATCCTTCTGCCTCTGCCATTATTTCTATTGTTTTTCCCAAATTCTGCAAGCCTTTTGCTGAAAGCTCCTGAAAAGTGATTTTCTTTACAAAACTGTCCAATGAAACACCGCTGTAATTGCGTGCAAATCCGTTGGTAGGAAGTGTGTGATTGGTTCCACTGGCATAATCTCCGGCGCTTTCACAGGAATAGTTTCCTAAAAACACGGACCCAGCATTTTGAATTGAAGAAATAGATCCCTCAAAATTTTCTATTGCCAGAATAAGGTGTTCCGGACCATATAAATTGCTGAATTCTATTGCTTCTTCTACCGTATTAAGTAAAATAAAATAACTGTTGTTTAAAGACTCTTCCGCAAATTGATTCCTGGGAAGTTTTTTGATCTGATTATCTATTTCTTTGATCGTTTCAGTAAATATTCCAAAATCTGTAGAAATAAAAACAACCTGACTGTCACTTCCGTGTTCTGCCTGGGAAAGAAGATCAGCCGCACAGAAAGCAGGCACTGCCTGCTGATCTGCAATAACCAGAACTTCACTTGGCCCTGCAGGCATATCAATGGCTACCCCATAGTTTTGTGCATATTCTTTTGCTGCAACCACAAACTGATTTCCGGGCCCGAATATTTTATATACGTTTGGTATACTTTCCGTTCCGATAGCCATTGCTGCAATAGCCTGTGCTCCTCCTGCTTTAAATATTCTGGTCACCCCACAAATCATTGCGCTATAAAGAATGGCAGGATTAATATTTCCATTTTTATTCGGAGGAGTGCACAGAATAATTTCTTTACATCCGGCTAAACGGGCAGGAATAGCCAACATCAGAACCGTTGAAAATAAAGGCGCAGTTCCTCCGGGAATATAGATCCCTACTTTATCAACCGCACGATTTTCCCGCCAGCAAATCACTCCTTTTGTAGTCTCTATTTTTTTCGTTTCCGGTTGTTGCAGAGCATGAAATTTTGTAATGTTTTCGCTCGCCTCCTGAATTGCCTTTTTTAACGCTGGGCTGACCAAAGATTTCGCCTGTTCAATCTCGACTTGGGAAACTTCTATTTCTTCAATATCAGCAGAATCATATTTCTTCGTAAATTCAAGCAATGCTTTATCACCTTCCTCTTCTATCTTCCTGAATACTTCTGAAATAATTTCTGAGATTTCTTCTTTTTTCCGGGCAGGACGCTTAACCAGCTCCTTCCATGTTTCTTTTTTAGGATATCTGTGTATAAACATAATTAAATCACCATTTTATCGATTGGAATTATAAGAATATCTTGTGCTCCGTTGTCCTTGAGTTCATCAATAACGTCCCAGAACCTTTCTTCGTCAATAACGGAGTGAATACTGCTCCACCCTTTTTCAGCCAGGGGAAGTACGGTAGGACTTTTAAGAACCGGAAGTACTCTGGAAATATCTTTGATCTTATCATCAGGTACATTCATAAGAATATATTTGGAATTTTTTGCTTTGAGCACAGCCTTGACCCTGAATAAAAACCGATTCAGAATGTTTTCTTTTTCCTCATTCAACTGAAGGTTTTTAGCAAGTACTGCTTCAGATTTCAATAAGGTGATAGTCTCCCTTAATCCGTTTTTAAATAAAGTGCTTCCCGAACTTACAATATCACAGATCCCATCTGCCAATCCTATATTGGGAGCAATTTCAACAGAGCCTGAAATAACGTGAATATCTGCTGATACAGCATTTTCTGCCAGGAATTTTTTAAGGGTATTGGGATATGATGTAGCAATTTTCTTTCCCTGAAAATAATTCAGTTCATCGGTTTCTACATCTTTGGGAACTGCTAGAGAAACCCTGCATTTTGAAAATCCGAGCTTCTGAACAATTTCAATTTGCTTTTCTTTTTCTACCAGCAGGTTTTCACCTACAATGGCGATATCCACCACACCATCTTCAAGGTATTGAGGGATATCAGAGTTTCTGAGATACATGATTTCAAATGGAAAATTGTCTACAGAAACCTTTAGCTGGTCTTTTCCGTTGTTAACGAAAATTCCACAATCTTTTAAAAGCTGTAAAGAATCTTCATAAAGTCTGCCGCTCTTCTGGATGGCAATTTTTAATTTACTCATTGTTGCACATATTGGGTCTGAGTAAATGAAAAGTATTTTTGAAAAGTTTCCGGGAAGAATTTGAAACAAAAAACCGTCTGTTACTCAGACGGTTTTTAATTATTTTTTGATTTTAACACAGGCTACTATCAATCAATTCCGTCTTAGCAGAGATGATGATGATAATGATGTAGTGTTAAAAAATTCGGTTTCATGTTTGAAAATTGTGGTACAAATGTAGGACTTATTTTTAAATAACAAAATTTTTTTTACAAAATTTCATGATACAAATTCATCAGTTCCTGTGCAATAGGTTCGTCATTAAACTTCTGAACGAACTCAAAACCCAGATCAGCACGACGTTTTCTTTCCGCCTGATTATCCCATAAAAATTGTATTTTGGATTGAATATCCAAATAATTTTCCGGATTAATATAAACGGAGTTCTTTCCTCCCGCTTCCGGCAGACTGCTTATATTACTCGTTATGGCAACGGTTTTTGAAAAAAGCGCTTCAATAACAGGGATTCCAAATCCCTCAAATAAACTGGGATAAATAAAAATATCAGCAAACTTATAGATAACGGCCAGTTCATCCATAGAAACTCCTTCTAAAAAGTGAACCTGATTTTCTAATTTATTCTTCCTGATGAAGGTTTCCAGTTTCTTATAATATCCGGTTTTCCGCCCTATAACAACCAAAGGAATTCCGGTTCCATTGATAGCCTTTAAAACATTTAAAAGATTTTTACGCTCCTCAATAGTCCCTACATTTAAAATAAATCTTTCCGGAAGTTTAAATTTTTCTTTTGTAGCTTTAATCAAATCTTCGGGCTGCTGTTCTTTAAAAGCCTTGTGACAACCCTGATAAATAACTTTAATTTTATTTTCAGGTACCTTCAGATATTGGATAATATCGTTTTTGGTCTGTTCTGAAATAGCAATAATTTTGTCTGCACTTTGCGCCGCCTTTTTAAATTTCCATAAATGAATCTTGCGGTCAAAAAATGAGTAATACTGAGGATATCTTACGAAAATAAGATCATGAATCGTTACAACCTTCTTTATTGGTTTTTTGTCCCATTTTAAAGGCAATTCCCCGGATAGACCATGAAAAATATCGGCTCCGCTTTTCTGGGCATCCTTTCCCATTTTGAACTGACGGGACATACTTCCTTTGGAGGTTTCAACAAACTGAACATTAGGGTTTTGAAGTATATCTGCCCCCCTGTCTGATTTATTTTTATTGAGTAACAGGTACTGATTATTGGGAAAATATTCTGAAAGAATTCTTACAAGATCCCTGGAATAATTACCCAGCCCGGAAGTATTATGGAAAAAACGTTTAGCGTCAAAAGCAATCTTCATGATTCTATCTTTTTTTGAAATTCCTGAAATGTTCCAAAGCTATACTTCTTATTTTTCAGCCATCCTATGAATTCATCAAACCTTTCTACCATATCAACTCCGGAATTTTTCACCGTAAAGCCAGGAAGTTTAAAGGCTTCATCCTTAATTTCAGCAAACTCCCATGGGTGAAAGTATATATTAAGGTACTTATCTTTCTTCAGGCTATCTGAAGCTATTTTTTTATAGATGGAAAGGGGAAAATTATGGAAACTCAGCCAGAATAAAGGAATCCTGAAATTTGGAGAAACAGAAGCCGGAATCTGGGTAACATTTCCCTCTTTGAAGTAAGTCCTGGATACTTTCAGGTTATTATATCTTCCCGGTAAAAAGGTTGGATTAATCGAAGAATTATAAGAATAACCCGCTTTTTCCACTGCCATTTCATTAACAGGCATCATCCTTGGCATCCGAAGGCCGGTAACTTTTGCTGAAAATAACTCTTCAAGTTTCTCCCGGGATTCTTTTAAATGCTTTTCCTCAAATTCAGAATGAAACCATGTGTGGGAAGCCAGTTCATGTCCTTCGCTTAACAATCTTTCGATTAAATGTTTACTGTTTTCTGCAAAGACAACAGTTGAAAAAAAAGTCGCTTTTACCTGATGTTTTTTCAAAAGGTCAAGTATTCTTTCCAATCCTTTCTGAGAAATAGAGATCTGCCTATCAAAAGGAATTTCTCCTTTATACTCTAATGGCATATCAAATTCCTCGATGTCAAAACTTAATAAAACCATTTATAATTTTTTATTTTTAATAATGTAATTAGGCCTTTCTTTAACCTGTTTAAAAATTTTGCCCAGATACATCCCGATAATTCCAAGGATGATAAGCTGTAAGCCACCAAAAAATACGATCGTCATAATCAAAGATGCCCAACCTGAAATTTCTGTATGAGACACAAAAGAATGAATCACATAGATTCCATAGCCGATCACTGATATTGCAGAAAACAGGAATCCCAAATAAGCCGCAATATAAAGAGGTTTTACGCTGAAAGCCGTTATTCCCGTGAAAGCAAAAGTTATCATCTTCTTGAGATTATAACTACTTTTACCAGCCAACCTCTCATTAGCCGTGAAATTAAGGGCTGTTTGTTTAAAGCCCATCCAGCTTGTCAGTCCTCTTAAAAATAAATCATCTTCATTGAATTGCCTCATTACTTCCATAGCACTGGCATCCAAAAGTCTGAAATCAGATCCTCCCCCTTTAGTAAGGTTTACATCAGAAAGATTAGATAACAGCTTATAGAAAAAATCGGAGGTTTTCCTTTTAAAGAAAGAAATTTCTTTCGGATAGGTCCTTACCGTTAATACAACATCATAGCCTTCTTCCCATTTTCTGATCATATCAGGAATCAGCTCCGGAGGGTGTTGAAGATCTCCGTCCATAGAAATCACAGCATTTCCGTAAGCCTGATCCATCCCTGCTTTTACTGCCGGCTGATGCCCGAAATTCCTTGAGAATTCAATAAATTTCACTTCATCATACAGCTCGGACAGTTCCTCAAGTTTTTGCTGTGTATTATCCCTGCTTCCGTCATTTACAAATATAATTTCGAAATCATAAGCCTTTAACCCGGAAAAAACCTCTTTGATCTTCTGATGGATCATAGCTACGTTTCCTTCTTCGTTATAGGCTGGTATTACAATAGAAATTTTTTTCATCGGATCAGTTCAGGCTATAATTTTTTTCAAAATCTTTGGTTAAAAGTTCATATACAACTCTTAGCCAAACAATAATGCAAGGTACCGCTTTTAATGAATATTTGATGATATAATCATTTTTGACTGATTTAGGAAAAAGATCTGAAGTTGAAAAACAAGTAAAAATGATCACAAAAATCAACAATCCAATGATAAATGGTGTTCTTTCTTTCTGAAGAAAAAACCAGATCATCACTCCTACAACAGCAATGATATACGTAGGTGATTCTGAACTTGAGCTGAATAGCACCAAAAACAATAATGTAGAAGCCAGAATCATTAGCTGAAAAGCATAATTTTTATATTGTTTTATTCGCACATATGGCAAAGCAAATAATGGCAAGCCAAAAGCTAAAAATATAAGATTGGAAATGGAGGCATCCCCAAGAACTCTTCTTACAAAACCCATTAATGAAATATCCTGCATATTTCCCAATACCTGGTTTTCATTATTCTTCTCTACAATAGAATGAAACCAATCTGCATAGCTCTGTATGACAAACTGAGGAGTGGAATAGATCATAGGAATGACAAAAAACAATGCGGCAATTACAATCCCCGAAATAATAAACTTCATCTTATTTTTGATGAAGAAAAACTGGCTCAATCCTACAATACCATATATTTTCACAAAAACACCAATGAGAATCGCTGTAGCCGAACGTACTTCTTTTCTTTCATAGATGTATACTGCAGATAATATCAAAAGCCCTGTAAGAGCTACATTAAACTGCAGGCTTAATGCAGCGGTAATATACTCCTGGAGGCACAGCAATCCGAATATCGCCTTTTTGGAATCCGAAAACGGAAGCTTATAAATGGCAAATACAAATACAAAAGTATTAATCAGATTCCAGAGTGAAATTCCCAGCCAGTCCGGCATAACGGCAAACGGAGCAATCAATAAGCTAAAAAAAACTCCATAATGATTCAAATCAAAATAGAGGTCAGGATAATGGATAAATAAATTTTTCTGATGAATGGTATTAAAAAATACATTTTTAAAAATCAGATAGTTGTTGATGGCATAATCTCCTCTCAGATATTTGGAAATTGCAGTAACTACCGATATAATAAGATAAACCCCAAATATATATTTAGGGTTTAGTATAAATTTTAAAACTTTATCTTTCAAAATTGTGCAGTATTAGATGGATAAGTGCTTATATAGCTACATTATTTTCCCTTAATGCATCATTAAGAGAAGTCTTCTTGTCTGTAGATTCTTTCCTTGTACCAATAATCAAAGCACAAGGAACCTGATATTCCCCTGCCGGATATTGTTTGGTGTAGCTTCCAGGAATTACCACTGAACGGGCAGGTACTCTACCTTTGATCTCAATCGGTTGATCTCCTGTAACGTCAATGATCTTTGTTGAAGCAGTTAATACTACATTAGCTCCCAATACCGCTTCTTTTTCCACATGTACTCCTTCTACCACGATACATCTTGAACCAATGAAACAATCGTCTTCAATAATTACCGGTGCAGCCTGTAATGGTTCTAAAACACCACCGATGCCAACACCACCGCTAAGGTGAACATTTTTACCGATCTGTGCACAGCTTCCAACGGTTGCCCAGGTATCTACCATCGTTCCTGAATCTACATAAGCCCCGATATTTACATAAGAAGGCATCATAATTACTCCTGAAGCAACAAAAGCTCCTTCTCTTGCAATAGCATGAGGTACAACACGTACTCCTTTTTCAGCATAATTTCTCTTCAAAGGAATTTTGTCATGGAATTCAAATGGTCCCACTTCAATGGTCTCCATTTTCTGAATCGGGAAATACATTACTACAGCTTTCTTCACCCATTCATTTACCTGCCACCCGTTTTCCGTAGGTTCAGCAACACGAAGTTCCCCGGAATCCAATAAAGAAATAACTTCTCTTATCGCCTTCTGGCTATCTTCATTTTGTAATAAGTCCCTATTATCCCAGATGTTCTCAATAGTTTGTTGTAACGACATGTTTATAATTTAAATTAATTTGAATAATTATACCGGCCAAAGATACAAAAAAGTTCAGCAAAACCTTTTGAAACTTAGTGAATGCAAAATGATTTAAATCAATCTGCCGTCGTATAAAAACTGAAATGATAACAGAAAGATAATACAGAATATTTACTCATTACAAAACCCTTCGGGCATGCAGATACGCTTTATTCCAATACTTTTCATTTAAAGAAGAAATCATCACCCCTTTTGAGGTTGAAGCATGGATAAATCTGATTTCGCCATCGTTTCCGATATCATGAACAATGCCAACATGCGATACTCTGCTTCCACCTGCAGTTGCAAAAAACAGCAAATCCCCGGGTTTCACTTCACTGATGTCAATTTTCTTTCCCGTATCTGCCTGATCAGAAGATCTTCGAGGTAATTTCTGGTCGTTTTCTTCAAATACTTTTACCGTAAAACCGGAACAATCGAATCCTGAAGAAGTACTGCCTCCAAATTTATACGGAGTTCCAATGTACTTTTCAGCATCTTTCAGAATACTATTGATTGAGCCAGACACTTTCCCATTGAAATTTGAATCCAGACGTCTGAGGTTTTCAGATCTTGCCACTGTTTTTGTGTTACTCTTTTTTGAAGAAACACTTTTACTGCTTCCGCATGAAATCACAGTAGAGGTTACAATCAGCAAAGCAGCAATCTGCTTTATTCTCATTTTTCCAATAAATAATCCTGTTGTCATATCTGCTTGATTTTTACCGAGGTACGTAATTATTTACAAATATACATTTTATATTTTAATTATATAAAATCTATACTACAACTATATTATAAATATATGTTAAAATTTTATATTTATTTAATTATCACTATATTTGGTTTTAATTTTGAGAAAATGGCCACATATGAAAGCATAATTAAAATAACAGGATCAGTTGGTGACCTTGTTTTTTACACTTTGAACGGAAAAAATGTCGTCCGGAAGAAAAGTGGGTTTAATAAAAATGCTTTCAAAAAAAGCGCTTCCTACGAAAAAGTAAGACAAAACAGTTCCGAATTCGGACATTGCTCAAAAGTGGGGAAAATAATACGCCAGGCCCTGGACCATTACGTTAAAGCTGCTGGAGACCCGCTACTCTATCAAAGTTTCGCGAAAACAATGACGAGAATTAAGGATCTTGATCAGATTTCAGTAAGAGGAAACCGTAATGTGAAACATGGATTGCCTTTGGAAGAGGGAAAAAAACTGCTCAAGGAGTTTCAGTTTGGACAGATCCCGGTTATTTCAGACCATATTTCTGTCTCATTTGACCTTTGGGAGAACAATCTTCACATTCATAAAAAAAGTGAAGCTGATGAAGTTACCATTGTTACTTTAAAGGTAGATACTGACTCGTATTCGATTGAAAAGTTTGAACAAACCGAGGCTTTGAAACCTGACATGGAAATGATCAGGTTTGAAAAGCATTTTTCTGACGATGATCTTCTCCTCTATTTTATGGTTTTGAAAAGAAAAGGTGAGATTTTAAATATGGGGTTTGTGTAATGTAAACCATTCCTTTATTTATTTTTTCTAGCTCCCCTTTACGTAAAGGGGTTTATTTATATATTAAGTATACATCACGTCAGGATGTGACAAAAGCAGCAACCTAAAAAGCTATTGAAATATATTCAGCAACAGTAAAAAAGGAAACAAAAAATCCCTCATTTGAGGGAAGTATTTCTTAATCGTCACAGTGGGTAGTAACACAATAATTACCAGTTGGGTGATAACAACATTGATATTCTGCAGTTGGACAATGTGATCCTCCGCATGCTGGACCTGTTGGATCTGTTCCGATTCCGGTATCTGGTTTATCAGGGCCCCCTCCGTTAACTTGCTTTAGTTTCGCTCTTGAAACTTTTTTTAGATTTTTCATAGTAGTTTTATTTTATGAATTGTGAATATAATAAAAATAAAGAAATATACAATGCGAATAAATAAAATAAAGCTAATTTTAAATATGAAATAACAATTGTAAAACTTTATAAGTGCTTTTAACAATTTCTTTATGATGACTTTGTTATCAGTTACAATAAATAATCTATTTGCTAAAACGGTAAAATACTTTAATGGAAAACATACCAAGGTATACGTAAAAAACTTAAGCAATGAGCTATTTATGAGTTTATAAAAAATAATTGTGCTTTTGTGTATCAGGCTTATTATTGAAATAAAAAATCCCTTTATATAAAGGGATTGCTCATTGTTTGTGGAGAATACGGGGATCGAACCCGTCACCTTTAGACTGCCAGTCTAACGCTCTAGCCAGATGAGCTAATTCCCCATTTTTGTGGACTTCATTTTCTGAAGCGGTACAAAAGTAAGTATTTATAGCGCATATACAAATATTTTCTAAAATTTTATTTATAAACTTCTGTAATGAACTGAATAATAAATACAAAATTTAGTAAGATCAGGAATAAATATCTGTACCAGGATTACAATTCATTTTTTCCAAGGTCTATTTTTAACTTTTTTCTATCATTTGCAGTCTTTATGACTGCAATCATAAATGTATTATAAGAGTACACTTAAATTTATACTTATAATTTTTCATCGTTTTTACAGTCGTTGAGCTTCCCGATATGGGAAGCTTTTTTTATTGAAAAAAAATATAGAAAATGACGTCTACATACCACACGGAGGTAAAAACTGGTTTGGAATTTGCTGAGAATTTTTCATCAATCTTTATAAAAATTATTCTTATAACCTAAAAGCTTACAATTATGATAATACGTGAAGATTTATTGCTGGCACATGGTGCGGTTTACAAGGAATTTCAACCAGATGAAATAATATTTGAAGAAGGCAGTCAACCTAAATATTATTATCAGATATGTACTGGTACAGTGGAGTTATTTAATTACCACTCAAACGGAAAAGAATTTATTCAGAACATTTTAAATGACGGACAAAGTATTGGTGAATCCCTTTTATTTACAGACAGACCTTATCCAATGAACGCAATTACAAAGACAAATTGCATCCTGTTATGTCTTGGCAAAAATGATTTTAATAATCTTGTAAGCCAGGATGCTAACATAATGCAGAATTTATTACAATGTTTGTCTGAAAGGTTGTATTACAAATATTTAATGCTTTTTAATTTATCAGGCATTGAGCCTGCTACAAAGATTAAAACAGTTCTGGATTATATTAAAGATTATAATTTAAGAGAGGTATCTGATACTGTCCAGGTTCCGTTTACCCGTCAACAGATTGCAAACCTTACCGGCCTGACGGTAGAAACGGTGATAAGAACCATAAAAAAAATGGAAACGGAAAATATCCTGAAAATAGAAAGAGGAAAAATCCATTATTAACGGGTAAAATACCTAATGATAGGAAAAAATAATCTGTGGAGTCTTTCAAAAAAGAAAGACTCTTTTTTTATGGCTTGAAAAAGATTTAATAGAAAATCTTCCCATTTACGATTGAAAGCAGATTACGGCTCTCCATCCTTTTAACTGTCCTTATGACCGATTCAATAGTTAACCCCGTCAACGATGCCAATTGCTGTCTGGTATAAGGTATAATAAAGGGGCGGGTATCATTTAATGTATAAAACTGTTTAATATAATCTAATAAAATAGTTAATCGCTCCTGAGAAGTGACACATCCCAGTGTTGAGAGCATAAGATTTTTATAGTGGATCCTTTCTGCTGTATAGGCATATAAATTGACTAAAAGAGAAGGAATATTTTCTATAAGTTGTATAAACTGATTCTTTTCTACGCGAATGATCTTACAATCTGAAATTGCTATTGCACTAAAAGGATATTTTTTATCAGTAAATAAATAAGATTCTGCAATGCAATGCCCATTGAAAGGCAGGCCATAAAAATATTCTTTACCGTCAAAATGAACTGAATTCATCTTTGCTGTACCTTTTATAATCTGTAAATAATATTTTGCGCAAGTAGCCTCTTCTACTATACATTCATTAGCCCGATATTCTATTACTTCTCCCCCATTTTGAAGTAACAGATTTTCGCATATTATCATTTCTTAATGTTTGGTCATTCAAAATTATAGGTATATTATCAATAATTAGTGAAATGTGGTATCAAAAAGTACAACTGAAGGCATTCCGGATAGTTTATATTCTTTAAAAATAAGGCATTACGAATAGCAGTTACCATCCGATTATCAACAAGAAGAAATTCTCCTGATAAAAAGTAAAAAAATACATACCACATTCCTCATTTTCTCTTTACTGTGGCACATTGCTTGATAATGGATAAACATATTTGAAAATAGCAATGGAACCTAGTTTAAATCAAGAAACATTAAGCAATGATGAAGTGACTGTAATACTTGCTCTTTTGGATAAAGATTTACAAGAAATGATGCTTTATTGTGTTGAACATCAATGGAAATTTGAAATGATTAATTCATATAACCTACAACTTCGTATTCCCAAGGATTCTATTCATCTGCTTTTTTATTTAGGGCATAAAGTTTTATCAGGAGATAAGCCATCAATTTACAATTGATAGTTTAGATTTTTTATCTTTTTATTGATCTCGGTTATTAGATCCTGCAAAACAAATATTCAATTATTTGTTTTACAAAAAAAACACAAAAAGTGCACAAATTAAATAAAAAATTATATATTTGCGCTCAACAGAAACGAGGATTACTAACGATTTTAACTAAAAAGGAGAAAATGAAGATTCCCATATTCTCCACTCTTGTAAAACTATCAAAACTATGAAGAAACTTTTTTTTCTTTTATTAGCAACTTTTGCACTAATAGGATGTAGCTCAGATGATGATACGATCTATGATTACATCGGAACCTGGTCAGGAACTTATGATGGAAGCGATAAAGGGGTTTGGAATATTGTAGTCGCAAGTGATGGAACCGTAAATGGAACAATGCATTCTGATGTTAATAATGAAAATTACAAGATTGCCGGTCATTTAAATGATTCAGGGGAGTTAAATGCTTCAGTTGGTCTTCCGTCTGATGGTTCTTTCAACGGAAACCTGGGTACTGATAAAAAAGGAAACGGAAGCTGGACAAATGCTGTTCCTACTCCTACAAGATCCGGATCATGGACTGGGGAAAAAGATAAAAGTCAATAAGGTTTATTACTACATATAAAAAGGTGGCCAGTGGTCACCTTTTTTTGTTTCTTATTTAAAACGTAAAAATCTCCGGTATGCTACCGGAGATTTATCTTAATAATATATAAAAAAATGATGTGGTGTGTTGCTTTTATATAATCAATTTTAAGGAAAACCTTAATATTTATCGTATGTAAAGCATGATTTGCGTGTGCGCTTTTGTTATCTGCAAATACTGTACCCTATGAAGTGATTTTTTCAATAAAATTTCAAGTTTAATGTCAACTTATAGAATATCAATAGATTAAATTTACATCATCTATCATATAAAAAAAAGCCCGCAAAGCCCATTAACATTAAAAAAACAGAATTCAAAAAAAATCCTGCGTAGTGCAGGATTCATTTTATTCATATGTATAAGCTGTAAAATTGAGTACTATCAGAAATTTTACTTAGTATTTTTCAATTGCAAAGCACGTTGTAAAAAGGACTGATTTGCCAGTTTTTCTTCTGCTTCATCAATGGCTTTTAATAAGTGATTGTTATTGTCGGCAATTTCTCCCAAAACAGTTGAAATAAGTTCCCATACAGGCTTCATTTTTTCGATGAGTTCAAGGCCCTTGGGTGCTAATCCGATCAAACGTTTTCTTTCATCCTGCTTATCCTTTTTTGAAATAATCATCTTCTCCTTTTCAAGTTCCTTAAGTAAGCTTATTGTAGAGGGATGGGTATACCCTATTTCATTGGCCAGCTCCACAACACTCAGGGGCTGTTTATGATAAAGTGTAAAGATAACAGGAAACCACTTAGGCTCAAAATCAATATCAAATGCCTTATAAACCAAAGCTCCATCTTTACGGAGCTGTTCACTTAGCCTCTGCAATCTTGTGGATATCGCAAGAATTCCGGATTCGTTAATAACATTCATTAGATCTCATTTAAATTAAGAATATAAAAGACGTTATCAGCACTCATCAGAGGAAATAAAGGAGGGAGATCTTCTTTGGCAATTTTCTGAAACCGGTTACGTTCATAAAAACGCATGGCCGCATTCAGCACAGAAACTGTCCCCAGCATAATTTCTTCAATTTTATTTTCCCTACAATACGAAATCAGGATATCTAATAATTTTTGTGCGATCTGATGTTCTTTTCCCCTGAATTCTTTTTTAACAAACATCTTTCTGATGGCTGCAGCCTTTTCGTCAAATTTAACTAAAGCAATGGTACCTACCAACTCTTTATCCAGAAAAGCGCCCCAAAAGTTTCCGCCCCCTTCTCTATAAAAGCTTTCAATCTTTAAAAGATCCGGCTGGTCTTCGATCGTGATAGGAATATTAAATTCTTTTTGCTGAATATTCAGAATCAAATCTATGACTTGTTCGGAATAAGTATTACCGATAGGTTGGATTTCTAATGTCATAATTTTATTTAATGTACAAAACTACGTAGTTAACTACATAAAAACAAATATATTTAATCAATCAACAATAATTTATGTTATCAATAAAAAGACGCATACAATAACTGCATGCGTCTGATCTATTTAAAAAGTGTCGGGGGAATTACTTCCAACCCCCACCTAGTGCCTGGTATAAGTCAACTGCAGCTTTCATTTTGTTGTATTCTGCATTTGAAATATTCAATTCTGCATTCAATGAATTTACACTCGCATTCAACACTTCAAGGTAATTGGCCATACCATAGTTAACCAATTCCTGAGAAAAATCGACTGACTTTTTATACGCGTCCAGTTCCTTTCTTTTAAGTTCAATAAAAGAATCCTGCACTCCAAATACCCGTATTGCATCAGATACTTCTTTTCCTGCAGTAAGAACTGTTTTTCTAAAATTCAGATAAGCCGTTTCCTGATTGGCCAGGCTCACGTCATAATTCGTTTTGATCTGTCTTCTGTTGAGAATAGGTTGTGCCAATCCTGTTACTACATTGGCAAATAACGAATTCACACTGAATAAATGATCAATATCTACAGACTGTACTCCACCGGTTCCGGTAAGTTTTAGTGTAGGGTAAAACTGTGCTTTCGCAGAGTTGGTTAATTCGAAAGCATTCATCAGATTGTATTCCGCACGCATTACATCAGGACGGTTGGCCAGTAATTGAGCCGGATATCCAAGCTTGATATCCTTCGGAAGGCTTTGGCTTTCTAGTGTTGATCTTTCAATAGCATGAGAAGGTTCTCCCATCAACAGACTCATTGTATTCTCCAAAGACTGGATTTGAGTATCAATATCAATAAGTAGAGATTTCGCATTAAAAACCAACGCTTCACTTTGCTGAACCGCCACTTCAGTTACCGTTCCTGACTCTTTCAGAGCTTTTGTTGTTTCAAGGTTTTTTTCCCGGACATCAATGGTTTCCTGAATAATTCTTTTCTGCGAATCGAAAGTCAGCAGTTGATAATAAGCAGAAGCTACTGAGGCTACCAAACTGCTTTTTACAGCCTTGTGTGCGGCAACTGTTCCTAAATAAGTGGCAAGCTGCGCTTTTTCCTGAGCTTTTAATTTACCCCAGATATCCGCTTCCCAACCTATAGTCGCTGTAATATCAAACTGATTTACATAACGTCTTTCTCCAATGATCTGACCAAACTGGGTATTGATGGATTGGGTTTGAAACGTGTAATTGGGCCCGACTGAAACCGTTGGCTGATATGCTGCTTTACTTTGTTTAAGATAAGCTTCGGCAGAGGCAATACTCTGTAATGCAATTCTGATATCTAAATTGTTTTCTAAAGCTTTTGAAATATGCCCCTGTAATATGGGATCCGTAAAAATTTCTTTCCAGGAGATATCAGCAATACTTGCACTGTCCTTAGGAAGCATATCAGTACGGAAAAGCTTTTCGTCCACGACATTTTTCGGTCTTTCATACTCTTTTCTCGCCATACATGATGAAATGGCTCCCAGTATGAAAACTGAAAAAGTTATTCCTTTTATGATGTTTATTAAACTTTTCATTGTTAAAAATTGGAAGTTAGAAACCAGAGGTTAGAAGTAAGATCGGAAATTCAATTATTCTTCTACTTCTACCTCTCTGGTTTTTATTTTTATTCAGCTAAATTGATGTCTTCTCTTTTAATCGGTTTGATTTTTTCCTGCAATGTTTCAAAGATCACATACAATACAGGAATTACGATAAGCCCTAATACCGTTCCTATCAATAATCCAATGGCAGCACCCGTTGCAATAGATCTGTTTCCTACCGCTCCGATTCCACTTGCCAGCACCAATGGTAATAGACCAAATATAAAGGCAAATGAGGTCATCAGAATCGGTCTTAATCTTGCCTTCGCAGCATTGATTGCAGACATGACAATGGTTTCACCATGATGTCTTCTCTGAACTGCAAATTCAACAATCAAAATGGCATTTTTAGCCAATAATCCGACCAACATGATCAAGGCAATCTGGAAATAGATATTGTTTTCCAAGCCCATGATTTTTTGTCCAAAATAAGCTCCCATTACCCCTAATGGAAGTGAGATCACAACAATCAGCGGAAGAATATAACTTTCATATTGCGCAGAAAGGATAAAGTAAACAAAAATTAAACTTAGCCCAAAGATTAATACGGTCTGAGATCCGGAGTTTAATTCTTCTCTTGTCAATCCGGTAAACTCAACATCGTAATTCTGATTCAGGGTTTCTTTCGCTACCTGCTGTACCGCAGTAATAGCATCCCCGGAACTGTACCCCTGGGAATTACCCCCTGTAATTTTTACTGATGTAAAAAGGTTATAACGACTTACAGACTGTGGACCATATGTTTTGTCTAATGTCACAAATTGCGAAATAGGAGACATTATACCCGAACCTGTTTTTACATAGAGATCGTTAAGATTATCGATGTTTTTTCTGTTTTCAGGAAGAGCCTGAACCATTACTCGGAATTGTTTTCCGTATTTCGTAAAGTCAGCTGTATAAATCCCTCCAATATATCCCTGCATTGTACTTAGGATGCTATTTACAGAAACTCCTAATTGTTTTGCCAAAGGAACATTAATTTCCATTTGATATTGCGGGTACTTTGTATTGAACGAGGTCTGTGCAAACTCTATCTCGGGTCTTTCCATAAGCTTACCGATGAATTCATTAGTTTTATCATCAAGCGCTGTATATTCACCACCGGATTTATCCAGCAATACCATCTCAAATCCTGCACTATTACCAAAACCGGGTACACTTGGTGGCTGAAAGAATACGACTTTGGCATCCGGTACTTTCCCTGAAATTCCAAATAGTTTTTTCGTAATATCTTCAGAGGTTAAATTATCTTTTTTCCTTTCATCAAAAGGTTTTAATTTAATAAAGGCAAGACCATTATTACTTCCGTTTCCGGATAAGAAACCTCTACCGGTAGAAATGGTAACGTTTTGGACTCCCGGAATTTTCATTGCGTTAGCCTGTAGTGTTTTCAATGCATTATAGGTTCTTTCCATAGATGATCCCGGAGGAAGCTGCACATCGGTAAAGATAATTCCACGGTCTTCAGTAGGAACGAATCCTTTTTTCATCGTTGAACTTGCCCAGAATAAAATTCCTCCTGTAATGGCAAAGATGATCAGGGTAACCCATTTATGCCTTAATAAGAAAACAAATCCTCTTCCGTAACGTTCAGTGGTTGTTCTAAATGCTATATTGAATTTATAGAAGAACTTCTGAAGGATATTCATATTCTTGTATTCCTGGTGATGCTCAGAATGAGGTTTAAGGAATAGTGAACATAAAACCGGACTTAACGTTAATGCATTGATTGCCGAAATGATGATCGCTACGATAAGTGTAATACCAAACTGCTGATAGAATACCCCTGTCGGACCGGTAATAAAAGTTACCGGAATAAATACGGATGCCATTACCAATGTAATTGAAATAATTGCTCCAGTAATCTCATCCATCGCTTCTACGGTAGCCTTTTTAGCATCGGAAATACCATGCTCCATCTTAGCATGAACGGCCTCGACGACGACAATGGCATCATCCACTACAATACCAATAGCAAGTACTAACGCGAATAAGGTTAAAAGGTTGAGTGAATATCCAAACAAATTCAGGAAGAAGAATGCTCCCACAATAGATACCGGAACTGCAATAGCCGGAATCAAAGTAGATCTGAAATCCTGTAAGAAAATATACACTACAATGAATACCAGAATAAATGCTTCAATTAAGGTATGAACAACCTTATCAATAGAGGCATCAAGGAACTCATTGGTATCAAAGTTGAAAGTATATTTTATCCCTTTAGGAAAACTTCCCTCTGATGCTTTTAAGTATGCTTTAATATTCTTAATAATGTCCTGAGCATTGGAACCTGGCGTCTGAAAGAATCCCATACTGATGGAAGGATTATTTCCATTCTCCCCAATTCCGGTATAAGATTGCCCAGCCAATTCAACTTTGGCAACATCTTTAAGCATCAGATTCTGGCCATCGGCAAGAGACTTGATAATGATGTTATCATATTGAGATTTCTCGTTGAATTTCCCTACATATTTAATGATGTATTCAAAAGAACTACCACTGTTTTGTCCGATGGATCCAGCTGCTGCTTCTCTACTCTGCTCATTAATGGCCGCTGTAACATCATCCGGTGTTACTCCATAGGCTGCCATTTTCGCAGGATCCAGCCATATTCTCATCGAGTAGTTTTTCCCACCGAAAACCTGAGCATCTCCAACTCCATTAATCCTTTTGATATTAGGAATAATGTTAATATTCAGGAAATTTTGAAGATAAACGTCATCGAGGTCCTTATTTTCGGAATAGAAAGACATATACATCAAGGCACTGGTTTGCTGCTTCTGAGTAACAACCCCTGAACGGGTTACTTCACTTGGAAGTAATGGTGTTGCTCTTGTAACACGGTTCTGTACGTTTACCGCTGCAATATCCGGATCAATCCCCTGCTTAAAGAAAACCTGAATATTGGCAGATCCATCGTTTCCTGCAGAAGAAGTGATATAATCCATTCCTTCTACCCCGTTAATCTGTTCCTCCAAAGGAACTACCACACTTTTCATCACCGTCTCCGCGTTAGCTCCCGTATAGTTTGCTGTAACACTCACTGTAGGAGGCGCAATGTCCGGGTACTGGGTAACAGGCAATGAAATAAGGCCTAAAACACCGAGTATAACAATTAATATTGAAATAACAGTGGATAAAACCGGTCTGTTAATAAAGTTTTTTATCATTAGAATTTCGGTTTTATAGATTGAACGAGGCTATCCATTTTTATAGGTTTTGGCTTTACAGGAGTTCCGGATTTCAAACCACCGATACCTGCTGCCACTATAGTTTCTCCTTTATTTATTCCTGATTTTATTAACGCCATGTTGTCAATTCTGTCAATTACATTTACTACTACATTTTTAGCAGTATCCTTTTCAACTTTATACACATAAACAATTCCCTGTTGTTCGTATGTGGCACTTTCCGGAACAACCAAAACGCTATCATACGCTTTAGGTAATCTTATTGTTCCACTGTTCCCGTTGCTAAGTAACTTTTGGGCATTTGAAAATGCTACTCTGAACTGAATGGTTCCTGTAGTGGGATCAATTTGTCCTGTAATAGCTTCGATCTTCCCTTTTTCAGGATAAATACTTCCATTAGCCAGCTGTAAATCAACCATAGGAAGATTTTTGATTTTCTCAGGCATTGTAGCTCCTACAGATTTCTCCAAAAAGTTGAAATATTCTTTTTCGTTCATCGAAAAATAGGCGAAGACCTCGGAAGTATCTGAAATTGTCGTTAAAGGAGTCTGATCAGTCGGTCCTACCAAGCTACCCACTTTTAAAGGAAGTTTTCCAACAACCCCCGAAATAGGTGCGCGAATAATAGAATATTCGATATTAGCTTCTACCCCTTTGTAATTGGCTGTCGCCTGACGTTTTGAAGCAACCGCCTGCTGAAGCTGTGCCTGAGCCTGAGCCAGGTTAGCCTGTGCTGTTTGAAGCTGTACGTTACTGATGATATTCTTAGCAACCAGAGGTTTAAGTTTATTCACTTCCACCTGAGCTGCATTTACCGAAGCCTGTGCAGCAGCCACCGTTGATTCGGCAGCACCGATACCTGCCTTTGCAGCAGCTGCATTTTCAGTAAGTATATTCGTTTCAAGACGGAATAAAGGTTGTCCTTTGGTTACATATTGCCCTTCGTCTACTAATAGTTGGGTAATATATCCCTGAATCTTAGCCCTTACATCATTATTTACTCTACCTTGTATGCTCGCAGGGAATGTCTGGTATCCTACGATATTCTTTTGTTCCACCGAAATTACAGGGTAAGGTTTTGCACCATCCTGTTTTGGAGCTTCTTTTTTGCAGGCTGTCAGTGAGATAGCTGCAACAGAAAGTATGAATAGTTTATTTGTCATTTTAAATTATAGTTTATTAATAGATTCCTGAATATTTGAAATGTTTTTATTCAATAGCGCCTTATAAATACTAAGTTTTTCATTGTAATGTTCATCGTGTACCTTTCTAAAGTTATTTAAATCGTCTAGTAGTTTTAGTTCATCCTGTAATTTCTGGAGAATTTTTTCAAACCTTATCTTCATATGCTCATCATTGATAAAGAAATACCGCTTCCTCTCATCGATCTTATTATGGTCGATAATAAGCTGAGAGTTGAGTAATAATGAAATACTGGTGGAAACGGAACTTTTACTGGCTGAGAGCACTTCTACAAATTCGTCAAAAGTAATTCCTACTTTTTCAAAATCGAAGATGAGATAAGCATATATTTTTGAAGCTAATGGAGGAATATTCAGGTTGGTACCATAGAATTTTACGGCATCCTGAAAAATTTTTTCATCAACTTCTATACTTTTATGCATAATATACAAATTTGAACAAAAGTATAAATTAGTTCAGAACTAAACGAACAAACGCAATAGAGTTTATAAATATATAGCGTTTTAAAAATTCAATGGAAAAGGATTTAACCTTTCGCTCAAATTATAATCTTCTCGAATGCTTTTCGGACTCCTCCGGCAAGAACTACTTCACCGCAATAGGAATAACCTTGCTTTTCAAGAATCTTCAGCATGGCAATATTATCATAATTAGTGTCTACTTTTACACTCAATACCCCCTGGCTTTTTGTGTAATTTTCTATATGATCAAATAGTTTTTTTACGAGTCCCTGTCCGGCAAACTCTTCGGAAACAGCTACACGGTGAACAACAACAAACTCACCGTCACTGAGCCATGCCCCATCAATGGTACTATAAGCAGGCTCGTCATTAAATATCAGGGCAACATAAACGGCAATAACATCATCTACTGTAAGAACAAAACCAAAACCTTTCGAAATATCACTTTCTATAGTATCTTCATTCGGATAACCATTTTGCCACTGAGTACTCCCGTCCAATCTTCTCCTTTCGATTGATTGCTGGATAATGTCCCAGATGATATTTTTCTCTTTAATTTCGGCCTTTCTGAACTTAATTTGCTGCGTCATAGATTCTTAATTGTTGTCAGGATTTAAAAGAAAGAAAATTAAGATTATTTTCAACCTTATATATTTCTTTAGCATTAAATTTAAATAAAAAAACCGAAAATTAATTGAATTAATTTTCGGTTCGAAGTAGTAAAATTTAAAATTATGAAATTGTTTTATTGGTTTGCACTTTGTTGTATATAAGTGTCAATAATTTCAAATGCTTTTTTCTCATCTTCAAGATCCACCATGAGCTTTAGCGATGTTGCCGTTGGCGTTGTTGTAAAAGTGAGATAATTATTTTCAACTGTGTTTGTGATTTGAGCGTCATCTAATTTAGACTTGATCAATTGAATTTCTGAAGGATTATCACTTTCAAAAACTGATACTCTCGTACTTCTTTCCATATTTCATCCTTTTTTGAATATCTAAATATAGTAAGATTTTTCCTAAATCACAAATCCACCGTTTTAAATTTTGTTAATATTATTTTCAATTTTATCGAGAGCCAATTGAATTTCTTCTCTCGAAACATTCAAATGTGGCCTGAAACGAACGGATTGATCACCGCATGGTAAAATTATTAATCCATCTTTGAAAAGTTCATTTACTAAAAGATTTCTTTGTCCTCCGGAAGGTAAATCTACTGCACACATCAATCCTCTTCCTCTTGCATTGGAAATCTTTTCAGGATATTTCTGAGCCAGATTTTGCAACCCTTCCAATAGATATTCTCCAACCTCCTTAGCATTCTCAACAAGGTTTTCTTTTTCGATCACTTCCATAACCAATTGAAAACGGAGCATGTCTATAAAGTTTCCTCCGAATGTAGAATTGATTCTTGAACTCTCTCTGAAAACATTGTTCGGAACTTCATCAAATTTTTCTTTATTTGCTAAAACACCACAAACCTGCGCTTTTTTACCAAAAGAAATAATGTCCGGCTTAGCCGTAAAATGTTGGAAAGCCCACATTTTTCCGGTAATTCCAATACCTGTCTGAACTTCATCAAAAATCAGCAGGATCTCATTCTGATCACACAGCTTTCTTAGTTCAACGAAAAATTCATCCCTGAAGTGATTATCTCCTCCTTCTGCCTGGATCGGCTCAATGATAATGCATGCCACTTTATCAGGATTGGAAAGAATTGCCTCTTCGATGTGCAATAACGCCATTCTTTCATTTTTAATGGTCTCTTCAAGATTTTCCTCTGTAATAGGAAAGCTTAATTTTGGATTAAGGATCCTTGGCCATTCAAACATCGGGAAATATTGATACTTTCTTGGATCGGAAGTATTGGTTAAGCTTAAAGTATAACCGCTTCTTCCATGAAATGCCTGTCTGAAGTGAATACAAATTCCGGCTTCTGTCTGAAGTCCTTTAGCAAAATTTTTGCGGGTTTTCCAGTCGAAACATGCCTTCATTGCATTTTCAACACCTAGGGTTCCCCCTTCAATAAAAAACGCATATTGCAATTCTTCCGGAATAACCACTCTTTCAAAAACTTCTAAAAAATGAGCATATTCTTCGGAATAAACATCTGCCAGGGTAGGCTTATTAACCGCCATTTTACCTAGCCAATCTGATTTACTTACAAGATAAGGGTGATTGTATCCTATAGATCCTGAACCGAACATAGAAAACATATCCAAAAATTCTCTGTCAGTAAGTTTGTCATATAACCATGATCCATGAGATCTTTCGATATCCATAACGAAATCAAAACCATCTGCAAGTACATGTTTACCTACTGTTTCTTTAACTTTATTTGCTTTTATATCAATTGTTTGTTCCATAATATTTTGATGTGATTTAAAAATTGAATGATTAAAAGGTTTAAGCATTCATGGGTATTAATTTTTAAATTCTTAAATCTTAAAATGATTTAAATGTTGTTTTTTTATTAAATATCAAATTTAATCCCTTGTGCCAAAGGAAGGTTTGTAGTATAATTAATGGTATTCGTTTGTCTTCTCATATAGTATTTCCAAACGTCAGAACCGGATTCTCTACCTCCTCCTGTTTCTTTTTCACCACCGAAAGCTCCGCCGATTTCAGCACCTGAAGTTCCGATATTTACATTGGCAATTCCACAATCTGAACCTGCATGGGAAAGGAATAATTCTGCCTCTCTTAAGTTTTGGGTCATAATTGCAGAAGACAATCCCTGAGGAACATCATTTTGAATAGCGATGGCTTCGTCAAGAGTTTTGTATTTGATCAAATAAAGAATTGGTGCAAAAGTTTCATGCTGCACAATCTCGTATGAGTTTTTTACTTCCGCGATACATGGTTTTACATAGCATCCTGATTCATATTCTTTACCGCTTAGAACGCCGCCTTCAACGATGAATTTACCGCCTTCTTTTTTACATTTTTTTATTGATTCTTCGTATTGGGTAACAGCGCCGGTATCGATCAATGGTCCCACATGATTGGATTCATCTAACGGGTTTCCTATTTTCAGCTGTCCGTATGCTTTTACCAATCTGTTTTTCACTTCATCGTAAACGCTTTCATGAATAATCAGTCTTCTTGTAGATGTACATCTTTGTCCTGCAGTTCCTACAGCTCCAAATACAGCCCCAATGATAGACATATCAAGATCAGCATCTTTAGAGATAATGATGGCGTTATTTCCACCTAGCTCAAGGATTGATTTTCCAAATCTCTCTGCTACTTTAGAAGAAACCATTCTTCCTACTCTTGTAGAACCTGTAAACGAAATTAAAGAAACACGCTTATCTTCAACTAATTTTTGCCCGATCTCATGATCTGAAATCAATACACTTGAAATCCCTTCAAAAAGATTATTTTCTTTAAGAACTTCTGCTAAAATATTTTGACATGCAATTGCACAGAAAGGTGTTTTTTCGGAAGGCTTCCAGATCGTAACATTCCCACAAATCCATGATAATGCTGTATTCCAAGCCCAAACAGCTACCGGAAAGTTAAAAGCCGTAATGATTCCCACAATCCCTAGCGGGTGATATTGTTCGTACATTCTGTGACCTGGTCTTTCAGAATGCATCGTATATCCATGAAGCTGTCTTGATAGACCAACCGCAAAATCACAGATATCAATCATCTCCTGAACTTCACCAAGACCTTCCTGCAGGGATTTTCCCATTTCATACGAAACAAGTTTTCCCAAATCATCTTTATATTCTCTTAGTTTTAGACCTAATTGTCTTACGATTTCCCCCCTTTTAGGCGCCGGGATTAACCTGAATTCCTGAAAAGCCTTTTGAGCAGACTGAATTACCTTTTCATAATCACCCTCATTCGATGTTTTTACTTTAGCAATTAATTTTCCATCAACAGGAGAATAACTTTCAATTACTTTCCCCGATGCAAAGTATTTCCCCCCTACAGAAGTTCCTTTGTTGTCATCTTTAATACCTAGATTTTTTAGGGATTTCTCGATACCGAAATCCTTGACTTTTTTAGACATAAAATATTCCTTTTCGTTTTCTCTAAAGATAAAAATATTATGCGAACCGCAAAAAATTAATTTTCATAACGTTTTTATTTGGACTAATTATAAACATACCTATCTTTGTCATATCAATAGTTTAATTTCGGAAATGGAAAATAATAAACCACTAGACGAGCAGCCTGTCAAAGAGAATACTTCAAAATGGAAACAATGGGTTAAGCGTTTTGGGATCGGAGGGATTATATTCTTTACCGTAAAAGGGATTATTACGTCAACCCTTATCTATTTTCTCGGAAAAAATTTCTGGACTATCATCAGTAATTATTTTACCGCTCTATTCGATTAATAGAGCATATTATTAAAATAAAAAAAGCAGAGAAATTTTCTCTGCTTTCTTTTTTCGGAAGCTTAACTAAAAGCTAATGATAAATTGGCAACTGGTATAGTTACTATTTATTCTATTGAGCTATCAAACCTATTGGTTACATTATATGTTTTGTCTTTTACTATAATATCATAACCTCCTTTATCCAGAATAAGATATCCTGAGTCTTTATCACTCTGTAATTCTATCATATCCGCAGGAACACCATTATTGTCAAACTCTCCTTTTCTATAGGCAAAAATTAAAGAAGGATAACTTTTAATCTTTGATTTTGGTACTTCATAAAGTTTCCGGTTTTCATTAAGCATCCAACGAGGTCTATCTTTGATATATGTTGTAACGGGATGAACCACTTTTATATCCGTAAAAGGTTCAATTTGACTTCCTTTGAATGCCTTGTTATTTTCGTCCAGCAAAACGACAGGATCCTTCCCCTTTATAATTTTTAATAGAGGACTATTACGTTCGGTAACACTTTTTTCAGAAAACTCTGTTTGGTCAATTGTAAATGGGTTGATTTTTGTTAAGTCGGAAAGTCTTCCTGCCATGGTTTTTTCCCAATATGGATCTTTTCCTTCATATGCGTGCCCATAACCGCAGTAAATAATATATTTTCCATTTTTATTTTCCTGCATAAATTTATAGATGTTATCCGCTTGTTTTATCTCTCTGTCTTTTCCGTTTTCTCCTTGTACTGCTTCATATTTAAAGAGAGTAAAACCCAGATCTAAAGCTGTTTTAATAAAACTACCAAATTGTGGTTCAGAGGTGTAAAAACCACTTTTTGTTGTAGGAAACTTTCTAACATTTATTGAATCATCTCCAATAGCTTCCAAGCCCAAATAACGATAACCGTTTTCATAAAGTCCTTTTAAGAGGGATGTTGCAAATGTTCTATGACTTGCGTAATGATGTGCTTCATTAAGAATTACTATTTGCTCTTTTTTTGTTTGGTCTAAAATATAATTTTTAGCATTTTCAACTTTAAGCTTTACTAATTTCAAACTGTCATCTTTAGATATTTTTCTTCTTTTACGTCCAAGTTTATCCCAGGTTTGTAAACCCTTAATGTAATAGTTCGAAACGGAATATTTCATTGCTCCCACCTGATATCTGTAATCGTCTCCATTTTTATCATTCTGGATGTCATTTTCAATATCATTTGAAAATTTATATTGCTCTTGGGCGAAGGATTTTGTTGAAAATAGTATTACGAATAAGAAAAATGTCTTTTTCACCATATTGCTTTATGTATTATACTGAAAAATATTATTTGGAGTAGTTCATTACTTTATCACTCTAAAATAGTACTTTTATCTATAATTTAAGATTTATATTTTCATTATTAATATACTTATCCCTAATCCTGATTTTATTTTCCTTAGAAAGATTGTTTTACAGTGCAGGAAATCAAAAGCTGTCAAAGTTCCAGCTTTCAATTCCTTCACAATTATTAAACTTAGCAATTTTGCCTTTTAGCTATTCCATCGCTATTCCTTTTTCTTCCTTCCCGACTCAATAAGACTCTGATGAAGCAAATACTCAATTTGTCCGTTTACACTCCTAAACTCATCATTCGCCCACTTCTCAAGAAGTTTATACGTTGATTCTTCTATCCTTATCACAAAGGATTTTTTGCCTTTTTGAGTGCTTTCAGAAGAATTTTGAGATTTTTGAGATTTCATTTTTTACTTTTAAATTTCATGATAAGATCGCCTATGGTTTCAGGTCGATTCTTTAACCAAAAAGAAGTTTTAATTGTATAAAGTTCCTGCATTAAGAACCGGAGTTGCTGCCTTTTCACCACAAAGAACGACCATCAGATTACTCACCATTGCAGCTTTTCTCTCATCATCCAACTCTACGATGTTCTCTGCCGAAAGTTTTTTCAATGCCAGATCAACCATTCCTACCGCGCCCTCTACAATTTTTGTTCTTGCTGCAACAATAGCTGTAGCCTGCTGTCTCTGAAGCATGGCACCTGCAATTTCGGATGCATAAGCCAAGTGTGATATTCTGGCCTCCTGGATTATAATTCCGGCTTTAGAAAGACGATCAGTAAGCTCCTGCTCCAGAATAGAATTGATCTTGTCACCACCCTCTCTTAAAGTAATTGGTGCGTGATCATCTTCCAAATTATCATAAGGAAAGCTCATAGCCAGGTGACGTACCGCTGCCTCACTCTGCATTTTTACAAAATCAGAATAACGTTCTACGTCAAAAGCTGCTTTATAGGTATCCCCTACTTTCCATACGATGACAACAGCAATTTCAATTGGGTTCCCCATTTTATCATTCACTTTTAATGTTTGTCCCTGTAAATTCTCGGAACGAAGCGACATTTTCTGGGATGAGTATAATGGATTGATAAAGAACAGTCCGTTATCTTTCACTGTTCCTACATATTTTCCAAAGAAATTCAATACTCTTGAGTGATTAGGCTGAATGATCATCAGGCCTTTTAAGAAAAAACATGAAGTCAGAAAACAAAGCATGGCTAAAACAACATAAGTAATACTCTGATCTACTCCGCTGATGAAGAAGTAAACTGCAGCTATAAATAAACCCAAACAAATAACAAGGGTTAAGTAGCCGGACATAGGTTTTAAGATTTTTTCCATATAGGTATTAATTTTAAAATGATATTATTTTGATATCATAAAGTTATAAATAAGTTTTGGATTAAAAATGATAATCTTAAAATTTTTTACTTAGTAATAATACCTAATTCCGTTTACCAAAGAAAAATCCCGGAAACTATCGTTCCGGGATTTAGTATGTGTATGTATTTACGCTTATTTTTTGTTCAGCATTTTAAACTTAAAGTAAGAAGCTGCAGACAATAATATCATTACTGAAAGTCCGATATATACCCAAGCCGGTACTGGTACCGGATCTCCTGCTGCATACGAGTGAAGTCCCGTTAAATAATAATTAACTCCAAAATAGGTCATAACCATTGAGCAGAAAGCAAACATTGTTGCTACATGGAACGCCCACTTGCTTCTTAATCCGGGTACCAATCTCATGTGTAACACAAAAGCGTATACCATGATAGAGATAAATGCCCATGTCTCTTTTGGATCCCAGCTCCAGTATCTACCCCATGACTCATTCGCCCAGATTCCTCCTAAAAAGTTCCCTACCGTTAAAGCAAACAAACCTATAGTAAGAGACATCTCAGAAACAATAACCAGCTCTTTTAAAGTAGTATCATGATGAATTTTGTATGTTTCTTTACTCGAAATAATATAGAATACCAGTGAGATGACAGCAATAATCATCGACAGGGCAAAGAATCCATAACTCGATGTAATGATTGCTACGTGCACAATCAGCCAGTATGACTTTAATACAGGTACTAATGGTGTGATCTGTGGATCAAGAGCAGATCCTCCGTGAGCAAATCCCATCATAATAACCGCTACCATAAATCCGGCTGCAGGAATCAAAGCATTGGAGTTTCTATACAATAACAATCCGGCTGAAATACCTACCCATGAAATGAAAATGATTGCTTCATAACCATTACTCCATGGTGCATGCCCGGAAATATACCATCTTGCCACTAATCCAAGGAAATGGAATATATATCCTACCAGACCTAACACAATAATCACCTTGATGATCTTGTTCAATATCTTATTAGGCTTGAATAATTCAACAAAACCTAAAATCAGTAATAGCCCTCCTATCAGTGTATAGAAAATCAGGAGTTTAAAGTTGATATTCACTTTATTCATGAATACCTCCAGATCAACTTTAGATTTAGCCGGAACTACACTTTTACCCCATTTTTGCTGGTATTCTGAAAGTCTTGCCAATTGAGTATCTGCTTTTCTCCAGTCTCCTGTTTTCTGAGCAGCTAATGCTTCAGCAAAATAAGGTCCCATTACCTGTTGAGATTCCATATCCGGTTCGAATTTCTGGTCCAGCCATGAATGCCATGTGTGGTTCGGATCATTTTTCACAGGCACAATTCTCATAAATTGCCCGCTGAAAAATTCATTGAAGATCTGAACTCTTTCATTTACAGAAATAACTTCTTTATCATAATTGGTTTGCTCAGCCGGTTTTTTACGGAAAGCAATATTATAGTCATGCTCAAGGATATAGGTAAGGTTACCGTTAGCATCCGCAGGAAACAAATTCATCAGGGAAGTATAACCATCTTCATCAGCCTTGGTTTTGTTCTTCAGCTCATCTCCTCCTTTAGAACCTACTTTAATGATAGGAACCATTGTCCAGCTAGGAGTGTCGGTGTTAATGGATAAAAACCACTGATTTGCAGTAAGGTATTTTCCATCCGTTCCTTTAAATTCGTCTTTTTTATAAAGCTTTCTTAAAACATCAAGAGCTTCAGTATTGATCGGAACAATTCTTCCTTCAAAATTCTGTACCAAAAGATATCCGAATTTATCTGCATGTTCCTTGCTTATTTTGTTTCTAGCGATGATCTCATCAGCAGAAATTAATCTCATTTTAGAAAACGGAGCAGCCAGAGAATTTTGTTTTTGCGGAGCAGTTTCGGGCTGTCCCATTTGAGGAGCCTGAGTATGATCATCACCTTGTACGTGGATGTGCTCTCTGCTTCCGTCAGTAGTTCCATGGGTTTCAATTTTCTGAGCATTTAATCCTAAACTTAGCAATAATACAATCACCATGGTAGCTCTTTTCTTATTCACATCAGTCAGTATTTTATTTAATTTCCAGAAATGAGATCCTTTCCAGAAGAAAATTAAAAACATACCTAAAAACAAGAATGTATATCCGATATAAGAAATTAAAGTTCCCCAGAAATCATGGTTAACTGACAATACAGTTCCCATTCTGTCCGGATCAAAACTAGCCTGGAAAAAACGGTATCCTCCGTGGTTCAGAACGTGGTTCATATAGATTTTATAAGGTGTCTGCTTACCTCCGTCAATGATCTTCACATGACTCTCATAAGCACTTGGCGATGAACTTCCCGGATATGTTTCCATTACAAAGTCGTCCAGTTTCAGTGCAAAAGGAGTGTTGTATACTTTAGGACCAAAACCTGCCATGATATTCAATCCGTCCATCGTAATCTGCTTGAATGCATTCGGATTTCCTTTTTCTACAGATAGTTCAACCAACTGTTTTGTTTTAGGACCCTGGATTTCTATTTTCAGCATATCAGGAACTGCCTGATCTTTCTTTCTGTCTCCTTCAATCGCGATCAGTTTTCCTTTTCTTAAACCTTCAGGAACAACCAATTTCAGATCATTGATGCTATATAAACTTCTCAATGCCAAAGGTTGGAATTCATCCTTCTTTGTATTTCCGGTCGCCTGAGTTGCCATCGTCATATACGTTGCATCAACGGGAGTTTTAACAAATAATTTCCCTCCTTCATTTTTAAATTCCACAGCTCCTTCAATCGCTCTGTTAAAAGTAACAAGCGTTCCATTAATGGATTTTGTTTCACCTGGCTTGATGTAGATATTCTGTCTTCCGGTCTGCCCCGTTGAAACCAAATGCAGGTATTCAGTACCACTCGGGTCGGCCACAAGACTGTCTTTTTTTCTTTGAATATATTCTTTGGCAAAAATCTTTACTTCTTTTCCGTGAAAGTCATAGGTTGCGCTGAAATCTTTGTGTAAAGGAGACATCAGATAAGGAATATCCTGGTAGTTAAGCACATCTCCCTTCTCTTCAATCTGAATCTTAAAGAAGTTTTTATCCGTAACTATTTCATTAGAGGTTTCTCCTTCCCTGATATGCATAGTTCCTTCAAAACTCACATACCTTGTAATAGCTCCCCCGATAAAAATGAAGACAAATGCAAGGTGAAAAACCAAAACCGGCCACTTCTCTCTTTTCCAAAGTCTATATCTGCCGATATTTCCGATAAAATTTAAGATCAGCAATACCATGATCAGCTCAAACCATTTTGCTTCATAAATTAATGCTTTCGCCGTAGGGGTTCCATAATCGTTTTCGAGAAACGTTGCATATGCCATGGCAAATGCAAAGACCAACAGCAAAACCGCCATTGTTCTGGTTGAAATAAGAATATCTTGGATCTTCTTCATGATTTATTTTACTTGACATGCAAAAATAAGCATGATTAAGTAAAAGGTCGATAAAAAAAGATGTTTTTTATCATTTTAAAGCCCATATTACTTATTTTGAATTATTCTTAATAAGCCACAAAACATTAAAGAAAATTTAAAACTAAAAACTACGATTATAAGAATGACAAAAAGCTATACAGGTCATTGAGTCTGTCTATTTTTTAAGGCTTATTTTTTTCCTTATTTTACTTAAAAATTCATGGGTGATACCAAGATATGATGCGACCTGTTGCTGTGTAATTTTCTGTTCGAGACCAGGATATTTTTCAAGAAATTCAACATATCGCTGATCTGCCGTCTTACCGGTCAAAGAAAGAATCCTCCTCTGTAGTGCCACTGAAGACCTTTGATTCATGATTCTGAAAAGCTTCTCTACCCAGGGAATGGTTTTGTAAAGATGTTCTTTATTTTCTTTTAAAACCATAAGAACTTCACTATTTTCCAGCGCTTGAATATTTAAGATACTGGGAACACGATTTATCATACTATCTATATCCGTAATCCACCATCCTTCCACTGCAAAATATAATGTTTGCTCCATCCCTTTTTCGTTGAGATAGTACACTTTAAAACAGCCGCTTGTAACAAACCCTTCAAAAAGACAGTAATTTCCCTCTTTCAGCGCAAAATCATTTTTCGGAAATTGAACTTTATTAAAAGATTCGGAAAATCTTTTAAATTCATCATCAGAAAAATCGACATATTGCTTGATGTAATGATAAAGTAGGTCAGACATCGTATAAAATTAAAACATAAAGATACCGATATTATGACCGGTATCCTTATTTTAAACTAATCTTATTTACTTGCCAGCAAATCCTCTGTACTTATGATTCTGCTGTATAAATTTCCTAATGAAGAAATACCCGCCAGGAAAGATTTCTGAATATCTGCTGCTTTTATAATTTCTCCATCCAGCTCCCTGTTCTTTGTTGCCGTTGCATCCCCCACAATCCTGTTACTGAAACCCAGATCAAAAGCTGCTCTTGTAGTAGATTCCACACATACATCGGTCATCATTCCGGTGATAATTAAATTTTTAATATTATACTCTTTTAAATAGGCAAGAAGTTCTGTTTCTCTGAAGCTATTTGGAAAATGTTTGATGATTACTTTCTCATTCCCTTTTGGTAAAACCAGGTTATGAATTTCAGCACCCTTTGTGTCCGGAAGGAAAAAATCAGCTCCTTCATTGGTTGCTATATGTTTAATATGAATGACTGGCAGATTATTTTTCCTAAAATATTCCAACACCTTACTGGTATTTTTACCTGCAGTTTCTGCCCCTTCTAAAACCATTTTTCCTCCGGGAAAATAATCGTTTTGTACATCGATGATTAATAATGCCGTGTTTTCCATTGTCATGTTATTTTGTTGTGCTTTTGCAGACGAAAGTGTAACGAATACTATACATAACGTCAGCATCCTTTTGAATTTATTTTTCATTTATTATAAATTGATGGTACAAAATTACAGGAGGTATCATCAATAGCATTTGAACTAGTTCAAAAAAGAAAGTACAAGCCACAGACATTTCAAATTAATGCCGAATATCAAACTGTGTAGATCTACTATTTTTCTAAAACCAATTTGGAAAGTCTTATTAAATATTTCCAGGATTGGAAAAAAACATAAAAAATGCCCACAAGGATATAATGGGCAATTTTATAAATAAAGTAGAGGTCTACTATTCCTATGAATTGAGTCTGATCATTTCCAGTAATTCCATTTCAAACCATCAAACAGAGCTATTGTCTTACTGACGGTATCATAACATATCATCCCCGGATACGGGGTTCTCACATTAAGATGAGGATTAGCTACCTTGGGTAAAATCAATGCTTTATTGGCAGATTCCAAAACAAGGACTCCGGGAGCACTTGTAGTAGAAGAGCCTATAATCACTCTGTTATTTCCCGCTGTTTCGGCACTCGTATTAAATATAACATTTGTAGTGGACCCGGGATCACTCATATTCACCCAGCCGGAGCCGGTATTCATTTTTAAGACCTTATCATTCTTATCCATTAAAAGAGTTCCAGCAACAGCGTTACCTGGGAGAGTTTCTACAATAGGAAGTAAAATTCCGTTAGTTGTACCTGAAGCGAAATCAAGAATACCATCTCCGTCTACTGTTTGCTTACCGATCGCTATTTGGGCGTGGATAAAACCAATTCCAAGCAATCCTAATATAGCTAATATATTTTTCATGTTTTCTATTTTATAATTTTAAAATTTAAGCCATCTGTCTAGGGTTAGTCATTACAAGACCGGATAATACAGTTCCATGAAGTACCGTTATACAGTTTAAAGCAATTATCTGTAGTATCGAAAATCAGCATCCCTTCTACCGGAACAGCAATACTTGCGGAAGTTGTTCTGGTAATAACAAAACCTTTATCTTTTGACTCTAATGCTATAAAACCATTAGGAATATTAGTTGGCCAGTTGGGCAGGATTTCACGAAGACCTGTAATACCAAATTTTGTCATACTGTTTGGTGTTCCTGTAACCGGATCTTTGGTACAATACGTTTGAATATTGGTTCCGAAGGTAAAATATTTATTAGCAGGAAACGAATAATTAAATACTGCTTTCCCTCCAGTAAAACTTGTTGCCGGAATAAATTGTACATTCTGTGAAAGTCCATTGTTATCAGCTACAATCATGTATAATTTATCTGTTGCCACAATACTGGTATAATTAGTAAGGTCAGCTTGCAGCCAGGAAGAACCCGTGTCATTCGTTTTTTGTGCTAACCACGTCCTCTGAATAATCTTTCCCGGAGCTATACCATAATTGAGTAAGGTTAAGGATTGATTATTATTATCTCCCATTATAAGAAAGGTTTTGTCTTGCGAAAAACTTGTTCTACCTGCAGCATTGTTTGCCGAAACAAAATCATTCGTGGTTGATACGATTAGCATGCTATTATTGTTTTGATTAACGCTATTTGTAACCACTTGGTTTAATGCTGTATCGTCATCTTTCGCCATCCCAAAAATGTTGTTATTGAAACTGGTATTCAGTCCAGAATTCCAGGTAACAGTAGTCTTGTCGGAGGCAATGTAATTGAGGGGTTGCTGCAAAGTAATTCCATATTTAACAGCTAAATAAGAATTTACACTTTGCCTTTCTACAGCTGTCTGTGTACCAGAATATAAAATAAATTCTCCAATCCTATCTCCTTCCAATGAACTGCTACCAGATCCCCCGTCATTATCCATCAAAAGAACCATTCCCGGATAGTTGCTTGTAGAAGATACATTATTGGAAGGATTGCCAAAAGCAAGCGCATTATTATCAAAAAAATAATTCATGTTTCCTCCGGACAACTCATTATAAAATGATTGTATACTTGGAAACTGTGTATTAACAGTATTTATAGTATTTGTTCCAAAAAACACATCCCCGGATTCTTTTTCATTATAAAATTCTGGACGATTGGTGCGGGTCCCGAAAAATGGAGATTGCCACACTCCTGCTATTGGAGATACATTGGAATTTCTTGTTACACCATTCATTACAAATACCGATCTATAGGTGGCAGAAGCGGTTCTTGTAAGAAATGTATAGGAGGTCAGTGCATTGGTGGTGTTATCTGGAAATCCTCCCGGAAATTTATATCCCGATCTATATTGATTGGTACTCGTAATTTCAATTGCAGGATTAAAATTAAAATTAGGAATAGAGGTTGCCGTCCTGTAGACTGGTCTTGCATTTACACCTGGATCCGCATAATAACCCGGCATTCCCTGGTTGGCAATACCATTAATTCCGCCTGATCTTTGATTATTCCATATAGCAACCTGCGTATTGTCTACTGTTGTATTCGTTCCGGCATCTGCTTTTACCCATATTTGAAGGTTAGCAGAAACGCCTCCGGGAGATTGAGACCACAATAATGAATTGAATATCATTGCTGTAAATAATAATTGCTTTCTCATTGATGTTTCTTTTAATTGTTTGTAAGTATATTCATTGATATAACCCGACTATCTCAAAAAAAATAATCGGCAATGGTGAAACTAGAAATCAGCCAAAATACACATGGTAAGTAATGTGGTCAATAATCCAGAATTAATAACAAGATCATAAAGAAGATAATAGTATTGAAATAATACTTTTATTTTGGGAAGTATTTTTTGTTTTCATTTATATGTGTGTTTTTAAATTAGACAAAAATTGTGGAATATTTAAACAATAAGTAATGCCTGTAAATAATATCAACAAAATAATTAATGCTTCTTAATATTACCTTAGTGTAAATTTATAAATTATTTTCATAAAAATATACTTTTTAAATACAATTTAACCACAGAATAACCGAATTATTGTTAATATATTTGATAATGATTCTTTTTTTTCAATTAATAATTTCATAATGATAAAATTTTGTCAATAGAAAATTATTCATTTTTATATGAGTTTTTAATTTCATTTGATATTATTTAGAATCAATTTCAATAATCAGGATTTTCTGATGTCTGAAAAGGATCATAGAGTTATTGTAAAATGCTTTTGAATAAAAAAAGATTATTTTAATATTGAAAAAACACTAAATTTGCCCACATTGATATTATGGACAAAAAGACACAAACAAAGCAGCAAGACATGTCTGAAAAAGGCAAAATTCTATCGAAACCCCGTATATTTTTCGGGCTTACTTTTATACTTTTTTCTGTCGTACTTATATTTTCATTCATTTCATATTTAATGAACTGGAAGGCAGATCAAAGCCAGGCAGGAACCATGCTTGATAAAAGTATACAATCCTCTAATATTTTTGGTAAAGTTGGAGATTGGCTCGGGAATATTTTCATTTTTGAAAGTATTGGCGTAGCTTCTTTTATTATAGCATTCCTTTTCCTTGTTTTCGGAACTTTAATTTTAAAAAAGAAAATTTTCAAACCTTGGAAAACAATAGGTCATTCGTTGTTTTTTATCTGCTGGGTTCCGATTTTCATGGGAGCTGTTACAAAAGGACAAGGTGTTCTGGGAGGCGTTTATGGCTACCAAATTATGGATTCGCTTAATGCAATCATAGGAACGGTTGGTCTTTGGTTGGTACTCGCCTCAAGTATAGCTTTATATTTTATCCTTGAGTTTAACTTACGTCCGAGTTCCATCAAAGCAAAACTTAATAATATTAATGAAAATACGATCGGAAAGGTAAAATCCATGATGCCTAGTTCTGACGAAAACTTTGAGGCTGATGAAGAGCTGGAAGAAGAAGCACTCGACAATCATCCTAATATTTCGGTTACGGATATGAGTGAGCCTGTGAAACAACAGGAACCGGTAAAGGTACCTAAAGGTTTTCCTGAGGTCCCGGTATCTACAAACCTGGAAACCATTACTACTCCTAATCATACTTCATTTGAAGATGATGGCAATGCTAAGCCGATCAACCTTAATCTTAATACCAAACCAGGTCTTCCGGTTTCAACTCCGGAACAGGCCTTTGATCTTACACCATCTACTCCATCGCAGGAAAATATTAAGTTCAATGTTGAAATTGCTCCTGTAATTGATGTTTTAGATGACACAGAAAAGCAATCTCAGGAACTAGTAGAAAAACATGGTCTGTATGATCACAAATTAGATCTGGCCAAGTTTCAAATGCCTCCGGTGGAATTACTAAAAGATTATGGTAATGAGGAGATTTCCATCAATAAAGAAGAATTAGAAGAGAATAAAAATAAGATTGTTGGTCTTTTAAAGAACTTTAATGTAGGTATTGCTGAAATTAAGGCAACCATCGGCCCCACAGTAACCTTATATGAAATTGTTCCTGAAGCAGGAATCAGGGTATCCGCTATTAAAAAACTACAGGATGATATTGCGCTGAATCTTTCAGCGCTGGGGATCAGAATCATTGCACCTATGCCTGGAAAAGGAACCATTGGAATTGAAGTTCCTAGAAAGAATCCTACCATGGTTTCTATGCGCTCTGTAATCGCTTCGCACAAATTTCAGAATACAGACATGGATCTACCTGTCGTTTTTGGAAAAACCATTTCCAACGAGATCTTCATGGCCGATTTATCAAAAATGCCACACTTACTGATGGCAGGTGCAACCGGCCAGGGTAAATCAGTAGGAATTAATGCAATTCTTACTTCTCTCTTATACAAAAAACATCCAAGCGAACTGAAATTCGTAATGGTTGACCCTAAAAAAGTGGAACTTTCTTTATATTCAAAAATTGAAAGACATTATTTAGCAAAACTTCCGGATACGGATGATGCCATCATAACGGACACCAATAAGGTAATCAATACACTGAATTCTCTTTGTATTGAAATGGATAACAGATATGACTTACTTAAAAATGCATTTTGTAAGAATTTAAAAGAGTACAATAAAAAATTTGCTGAAAGAAAATTAAATCCTGAAAACGGACACCGTTACTTACCATACATCGTTCTGGTGGTTGACGAATTTGCCGATTTAATTATGACAGCAGGAAAAGAAGTAGAATTACCGATAGCAAGACTGGCACAGCTGGCAAGAGCGGTAGGAATCCACCTCATTGTTGCCACCCAAAGACCTTCCGTAAATGTAATTACGGGAATGATCAAAGCTAACTTCCCCGCAAGAGCAGCATTCAGGGTAATTTCAAGTGTAGATTCAAGAACAATTCTTGATTCTACCGGTGCTGATCAGCTGATTGGTAAGGGGGATATGCTTTACTTTAACGGAAATGAAATTCTTCGACTGCAATGTGCCTTTGTAGATACGCCTGAAGTGGAAAGAATTGCAGAATTTATTGGCGAGCAAAAAGGATATGCTTCTGCGTTTCTTCTTCCTGAATACGTTTCTGAAGATGCAACAAGTTCAGTAGGTTCTTTCGATCCTAACGAAAAAGATGCACTGTTTGAAGAAGCAGCCAGAATTATTGTTTCTACTCAGCAGGGATCTACTTCCATGCTTCAGAGACAGCTTAAATTAGGATATAACAGAGCGGGAAGAATTATGGACCAGCTGGAGGCTAGTGGTATTGTAGGAGGCTTTAATGGCGCAAAGGCAAGGGAAGTGATTATTAGCGACCTTCATTCTTTGGAACAGTTTTTGGAAGATTTGCGTAAATAAAGGAAAACATGCCATAATGTTTAACTTTTGAAGTGGAAAAAATGTCTAAAGAATATTAAAATAAAAAAATGAAAAACATAGTTTCGAAAATTATATTAGGAGGATTTGTGGTAGGAGCTGTTGGATTATCCAATGCACAGAAAATAGATGCAAAAGCTAAAAAGATCTTGGATGATATCACCTCCAATTATAATTCTAAAAAGAATACCTATTTTAAATTTTCTTTTGGAAGCGGTGTCAATGGCAAGGTTGCTAAAACAGAGCCTGGCATCTATTACTCATCGGGAGATAAATATAAATTGAAAATCATGGATACAGAACAGATTTTCGATGGTAGCAAGATCTACAATATTAATGCTGACGACATGGAAGTAACGATTGCCAAACCTAACGGAAGCAGTACTATGTTCTCCCCTATCAATTACCTTTCTACCTACAGAAATGATTACAATGTAGTTTATGGAGGAAAGAAAGTAGTCAATGGTGTAAGTGCTGATCTGATCAAGCTTACTCCGGTTAAGCCTAATGGATTAAGTTATGTTTATCTGTTTGTAGATTCAGCTAAGAAACAAATGGTGAAACTTGAACAGCATGGAAGCAACAAAGATGTTGCAGTAATTGCCATAAAAGAATACAAGGAGAACCAGGAATTAGATCCTAACATGTTTGTTTTCGATAAGAATAAATTTAAAAATTACGTTATTACAGAATTGTAATTAAAAAAGTAATAATTTATAAAGTCACAAAGTAAACTTTGTGGCTTTTTCATTAATTTTGGCGAATGTTAAAAATACTAGACCGATATATCATAAAAACCTTTTTCGGACCATTTTTCTTTATATTCAGTGTATTGTTTTTCATATTTATTGTAAACATTATCTGGGTTCAGTTAGGGCAGTTTATGGGAAAAGGATTAAGCTACTGGCAAATTATTAAGCTCCTTTTTTATTTAGGGGTAAGTGTTATCAGTATGGTTTTGCCTCTTACGATCCTTTTAGCAAGTATCATGTCTTTTGGTGAGTTTGGGGAGCGTTACGAGCTTGCAGCTATGAAAGCCGCCGGAATCTCATTAACCAGGGTTATGGTTCCTCTTTTTGGGGTCACCACCATATTATCTATAATGCTGTTCTTTTTCTCTAATAATATTATCCCGGATTTTCAAAGAAAAGCGAAAAATATGCTTTTCAATATTGCTCAGACAAAACCCGCTCTTAACTTTACTCCAGGGCAGTTTATTGATCAGATACCCGGTTATATGGTGAAGTTTGATAAAATCCACGAAGACAATAGTATTGAAGGTGTGTTTGTTCACAGAAAAGCTAGCACATTCGAAAACCAGCAGTCTATTGTCGCTGAAAAAGGGAAATTTATTCCCGCAGCTAACAACCATTACTTAAAACTTGAGCTTTATAAGGGCTATGTGTTTGAAGATAATTTTGCAGGGAAAGGTGAAAATGTGAGATTAAAGCAACCGGATCAGGCTATTAAATTTGATACTCTTGTTTCGCATTTTGATATTAGCGAGCTCATCAATAAAGCAATCGAAGAAGAGCAGATCACGGATGATTACCGTTTTCAGACATTCAATCAGCTTAATAAAACTATTGATCTTAATAAAAAAGACAACGAAAGATTCTTTTCCACCGTCACGGACGATGTTTTGAACCAGACCAACTCCACCGTCAGCTATATGGATAAAAACAATAAATCCAAAGCTCCGGTTAAACAACAACTAAAACTGGATACGGTAAAAGGAAACAGGAAGATGGAGATTATCTACAATGCCTATACGAGATTGGATAATCTGAAAACCACAATAGACGGTAAAGCCAATGATTTCAAACCCAATGTTAAGTATTTCAGTAAAGTTGTTATTTATCAGCAAAGAATACTCTCCTATTCATTTACCTGTATCATATTCTTCCTTATCGGCGCCAGTTTAGGTTCCATTATCAGAAAAGGAGGAATGGGAGTTCCCGTAATTATTGCCATCGTTATATTTATTATTTTCTATGTGATTAATGTGGGAATGGAAAACCTTGCCTGGGCAGGAACATTAAATCCATATCTGGCAGCATGGCTCCCTAATATTATACTGTTCCCGTTCGGAGTGATTATGACCTATAAAGCATTAACGGATTCGCAACTCTTTGACGCTGAAAAATACAAGGCATTTCTCAAACCTATTACCAAAAGGTTTTCTAAAAACAAAGAACATAAAAGATATCAATAACAAAACGCTCCGGATTCCGGAGCGTTTTTTAAAAGGGAAAGGCTCCCGTTTCCAAATCATTCTAACAATTTTATTTTTAGATATTAGAAACACCTTCAGCCTTATTGACAATAAAAAAACAGGCCTCATAATGAGGCCTGTTTTAGTATATGTTCTAAAGCGAAAGTTACACTTTCATAATTTCAGCTTCTTTTGTTTTAAGGTGGTCATCACAAGCTTTCACATACTTATCAGTAAGTGCCTGGATGTCCTCTTCAACGCCTTTAATAACATCTTCAGAAACACCTTCAAGTTTTTTAAGTTCTTTTAAACCGTCCTGTCTTGCATTTCTTACGACAATCTTTGTCTGTTCGGTTTCTCCTTTAGCTTGTTTTGCCAGATCTCTTCTTCTCTCTTCTGTTAAAGGCGGAACATTCAAAATAATATTCTCCCCGTTGTTAGAAGGTGCAAAACCTAAGTTTGAATTAATAATAGCTTTTTCAATAGCATTGATTGCTGTTCTGTCCCAAGGTTGAATAGAAATCGTCATTGCATCAGGAACCGAAACATTAGCAACCTGGTTGATCGGAGTTGGAGCTCCGTAATATTCAACCATCACATCCTGAACCATTGAAGTAGAAGCACGTCCGGCTCTAATTCTTTGAAATACATGTTCAAGGTGCTTAATAGCCGCTTCCATGTCCTGTTTTACAGACTCTACTATTAGATCTAATTCTTCCATTATATATTTAAAATTTGATAAATTACACATTTATAAACGATGATCTTTACCTCAGTGGTATGGGATCAACAATAAATAATTTTTAAATCTCTTTATCTATTTACTTTACTGACTATAAATCCACTAAAGTACCAACGTTTTCTCCGTCTACAATCTTTACTAAATTCCCCTCTTTATTCATGTCGAATACGATGATAGGAAGTTTATTTTCGTGACTTAAAGTAAATGCAGTCATATCCATTACTTTAAGATTCTTTTCGAAAACTTCATCGAAAGATAAAGAATTATATTTTACAGCGTCCGCATTTTTTTCAGGATCACTGTCATAAATTCCATCTACCCTTGTTCCTTTTAAAATAACATCAGCACCAATTTCAATGGCTCTTAATGTAGCTGCAGTATCAGTTGTAAAATAAGGGTTTCCGGTTCCTGCTCCGAAAATAACCACTCTTCCTTTTTCCAAATGTCTTACTGCACGTCTTTTAATGAATGGTTCAGCTACCTTGTCCATTTCTATAGCAGATTGAAGTCTGGTTTTAATACCGGCGTCTTCCAAAGCACCTTGCAAAGCCATTCCATTAATCACTGTTGCAAGCATACCCATATAATCGCCCTGAACTCTGTCCATTCCCTTTGCAGCACCTGCTACTCCACGGAATATATTTCCTCCTCCAATTACAATGGCAACTTCACAACCTTTATCTACTACTTTTCTTATTTCAACAGCATATTCCTGAAGTCTGTCATTGTCAATACCATATTGTCTGTTCCCCATTAAGGCTTCACCACTAAGTTTTAGAAGGATTCTTTTATATTTCATCTTTAATTTTTAATAAATTTTAAATAGGGTTTATATCCCTGAAATTTGATTTTGCAAATATAATCATTAAAAATATTGAAAAAAGAAAAATATTTAGCTGTAAATAATGTTAGAAATATTTTGACAACTACAAAAAAGGATTATTTTTGCAATAATTATAAATTGAATTGAAGAAAATTATCATTCTTTCATTATTTCTGTCAGGAATTGTTTCTTATGCACAAACGGGAACAAATGTTTATCCTTTCTTAAACATTCCCGTATCTGCCAGACAGGCTGCATTAGGTGGCGATGCAATTACTATAAGAGATTATGATGTTTCCTTTGCTATAGCAAATCCGGCCTTACTTAATAAAGATTCAGACAAACAACTTTCTGTGAACGGAGCAGCATATCTTGCGGATTCCAAATACGGAACGATTGCTTTTGCTAAAGATTTTGATAATGGCCATATGGCTACAATCAACGCCAGATACATGAGTTACGGTGATATTCCAAGGACTGATGAAAGTGGTTTTGAAAATGGACAATTCAACGCATCCGATGTTGCCATCGGAGCTGGTTACGCCTATCAGTTTGAAGAAGACTGGACCATTGGAGGAGGAATTAATTTTATTACTTCAAAAATAGATACCTATACTTCTTCTGCTATTTCAGGAACTGCCGGAATTACTTACCATAATAAAAAAAACAAGGAAGTTCTTTCTCTTGTCGCAAGAAATTTCGGATATCAGTTCAAATCTTTTAATGGTACGCGCGAGAACCTTCCGTTTCGTATTGATCTGGGATATACGAGAATCTTAAAGGCTATTCCACTTGCCATTACAATTACGGCCCATGATTTACAGCAATTCAATATTTCATCTCCGTTTAACGTAGACGGTCAGGAAGTGAATGTGGGAAGAAAAATTGCAGATCACTTTTCTATTGGGGCAGAATTATTTCCGGAAAAAAACTTTAATATCAGATTAGGATATAATGTGAAAAGAGGAAATGAACTGGCTGTAGCTGACCAAAGAAATTTCTCAGGACTATCAGGAGGATTTGGAATTAAAATTTCAAGATTCCGTGTAGATTACGCTCATGTAAGATACCATAACTCTTCCAATGTGAATCAAATAGGAATATCTATGGACCTTAGCGGGCATCGCTATTAAACTTTTTCAATATTTAATTTTCCATTTCCTTGATTTTTTAAAAAAAATCTTGAACTTTGCAGTATGAAAAAACCTGTAATAGCTATCGATGGATACTCCTCTACCGGAAAAAGTTCAATATCAAAGGTCATTGCCGATAAATTAGGACTTATTCACCTGGATACCGGAGCGCTTTATAGAGGAGTTACCTGGTTTGCCCTGCAAAATTGTAAGGACGAAAAAGGTTCTATTGACCTTAATCGACTTTTCTCATTATTAGATCAGATCCAGCTTGAATTTAAAAATGATGAAGGTGAACTGGTTCTTTATCTGAACCATAATGATATCTCAAAGGAGATCCGAACTAATGAAGTTTCTGACAATGTAAGCCTTGTAGCTAAACAAAAGGAAGTAAGGGATTTCTTATTACAATCCCAGCGTTCCCTTGCCGAAAAAGGAGGTATTATAATGGACGGCCGTGATATCGGGACGGTAGTTCTTCCCAATGCTGATTTTAAGTTCTTCCTTACGGCAAGCATCGATGAAAGAACCAAAAGAAGATACAACGAGCTTTTGAGTTTAAATATCGAAGCAAACGAGCAGCAGGTAAAAGAAAATCTTATCGAAAGAGACAAAATTGACAGTGAAAGAGAAATCGCTCCGTTAAGACAAGCTGAAGATGCCATTGTTATTGACAATACCGAACTTTCTAAAGAAGAAACCATCGAAGCCATACTGTCTTATATCCAAAAGATTTAACAATTTTTAATAGGACCATAGGCTCATTTGGTATATTAATTGTAATATTTAACAAAGTAAAAACTAATATTATTTAACTATTAAAAAAAACGAAAAATGTCTAGAAAAGGAAACAATACAGCAGGTATATTAGCGGGACTTCTAGCTGGAGCAGCAGCAGGTGTAGTACTTGGAATGCTTTATGCGCCAGAAGAAGGAAAAGAAACGAGAAAAAAGATTAAAACAAAAGCTAACGATCTTAAAGATCAGGCTAAAACAAAATACGGAGAAGTTTCTGAAAGAGTAAAAGATCAGTATGACAATATATCTTCTACTTTTAAAGAAACAGCAAACAGTGTTGCTCATACCGTAAAAGATGGATACGATAAATATAAAGATCAGATTGTTTCTAAAACTACAGATGTAGTAAAAGATGTAGAAGCAGAATTAAACGATCTTAAATAGTAATAATTTCAATTAATTTTTAAATTATGAAAGGGACTTTTTGCATTAAAGTTCCTTTTTTTGTAACTTTAAAGAAAAACAGATGATAGAAACTCTTAAAGAATATGCATCTAAGAGAATAGATCTACTTAAAATAGAAGCTACCGAAAAGTCATCACTCTCCGCAGGTATGATTACCTATCTGGTCGTATTGCTTGTTGCTTTTGCTTTTTTTATTATTCTTTTCAACTTTGGAATTGCATTTCTTATCGGTAAAGCGTTGGACAACTACTCCTACGGATTCCTTATTGTAGCTGCATTTTACTTATTGATAATGATTCTTGTTGTTCTGTTTAAAAAGAGAATTGTAAATACCGTAGCGGACCAGGTTATTAAATTTTTAAATCATTAAACTATGAGCAGAAACTATGAAAGTCTGAAAGAATTAAGAATAAAGAAGAAGTTACTGAAGGCAGAACTTGATGATTTGGAAAACCTTCTTACATTCAAGAATACAAAAGAAAGTTTAAGCGCATTTACCAATGGTTTAACGGATCAATATCTTCAGGAAAAAGTAGATGAAGACGGTGATGAAAAAATAGTCCTGAGAAAGGATGTGATTGCCAAACAGCTTACTTCTGAGGTGAAAGATATGTTTATCAGCAAAAATACAGCAATGGGTATTGCAAGCTCAGCGCTCAAGGGTAATGCACTGGATGGTATCATCAGGTTAGGTGCTACTGCTCTTATTGGAAACTATGCAAAGAAAAATATGCGTAGTTCTAATTGGAAAAAGAAACTGCTTGGTGTGGCTATGATTTATCTTGCGCCAATTGCATTAAAATTTGTCAGAAAAAAGCTTGAAAGTTATCAGAAAAATAAAAGTGTGTCCAGCATGGAGCAATTAATATAAAAATAACAAACCAGAGGTTAGAAGTTAGCTAAAGGTTATCTTTAAAATTTAATCCAGCTAACCTCTGACTTTTGGAATCTATTTAGAAAACAATTGTCCCAATATAATTCCGGCTGCCATAGATACATTAAGACTTTCCGTTGACTGAGATGTACCAAACCTAGGAATACTAATACTTTTATGAAGCAACTTTTCCGTTTCCGGTCGCATTCCATTTCCTTCATTTCCTAAAATCAGGTTTAGTTTCTTAGGCTTCTCGAATTGGTATATATTTTCTCCCTCCATATCGGTTCCTATGTTTACATTCTCCGTATTCGAAAGATAATCGGTAAGATTACAGTATACCATGTTCACTCTTGTAAAAGAGCCCATACTTGCCTGAATCACTTTGGGATTATAAAAATCCACCGTATCTTCACTGCAAATAATTTGTTCTATCCCAAACCAATCCGCTAAACGGATTATAGTTCCCAGATTTCCGGGATCCTGAATCCCATCCAATACAATCTGTATATCCGGGTCTGCCATCTTTTTCTCAGAATTCATATAGCAAACGGCAACGGAATCTTTAGGTGTTTTGAGAAAACTGATCTTTTTCAGCTCATTTTCAGATATATGGATAACAGGAACGTCAGAAAATTTAATTTTCTCTGGATCTGTAGATAATATTTCTTTAATTTTAAAGTTAGAATTGGGAAGTTCACAAATGATTTTATTACCCTCAACCAAAAACAAATTGTATTTTTGTCGGAACTTCTTTTTATCTAAAGACTGTAAAATTTTTATTGTATGAGCTGTAAGCATTATAAGAATTCTCCTCAAAAATATTATAAAATTATATCATTTGCAACATTTGTTACTCTTCTTTATGCTTGTAGCACCACAAAGAAAGTTCCCGATGGCGAATATTTGCTTACGAAGAACACATTCACTTTTACTGATAAAAAAGAACCATTTGATGGAGAGCTAAAGGGTTATGTTCAGCAAAAACCCAATAAGAAGCAATTCCTTTTTATGCCTTTAGGCTTATTATTGTACAACGCCGCCAATCCTAAATATGACACTATTCTTAATGAATACATGACCTACCCTAGCGAAATGCGAACGCAAAAGCTCAGGGATTCGCTCTTCATTAAATACAATATGAAAAGTAGTGTGGGAAAAAGCCTTTTATTAGACAGGTTATACCACAACTGGGGTTCACCTCCTGTTATCCTGGATCAAACAAAAGTGGAAAAAGGAGCCGAATCCATTGAAAAACGACTTACCTACAAAGGGTACTGGGATGCAGAAGTAAAGTTTAAAACCAAAATAGATTCTGCAGCAAAAAAAGCGGCTGTTACGTATTTCATTACGCATAATGATCCTACTTATATTAAAGAATATTATTACAATATTCCGGATCCGGTTCTCCATAATCTTTACCAGCAGAAAATTAACGGAACCCTTATCAGATCCGGACAGGTACTAGATCAAACGGTCCTTGAAAAAGAAGTTACCAGACTTAATGAAATCATGAGGGATTATGGGTATTACAGATTCAATAGCGCCAATGATGAAATTTATTTTGTCGCCGATTCACTAAAAAGCAGAAAACAGGTTCCTCTGACCCTTGAAATTCATAAAGATTCCATTGATACTCCTTATAAAAGGGCAACTATTGGTAATATAGACGTAGCGATCGTTAATGAAGCATCAGAATACCGTAAAAATACAACCAAAGACAGCTTAAGAGGAATACGGTTCCATAAGGTTGATAATAAATACACAACCCGTTCTGTATGGAGAAATATCATAGTTGGAAACAAACAGATTTATGATCAGAAAAAGCTTGACCTTACCAAAAGGAATCTCCTCTCTATGAATAACTTTAGCATTCTGAAAGCAAAAGATTCTCTAAGACACGGAGGTGAAGGCTCTCCTAATGATAGTATTATTGATGTATTATATATACTTAAACCGCTTCCGAAATATGAATTAAAAGTAGGAACGGATATCAATTATTCGCAGTTATTAAATCTTGGGATTTCTCCCTCCATAGACCTTACTACCAGAAATGTTTTTAGAGGGGCTGAAAACCTTTCAACAAGTCTGGCGGGTACCTTTGGTTCTATCAGAAGCACCAAAGATATCAGTCAGCGGATATTAGCCTATGAATTATCAGCACAGGCTTCCCTGAATTTCCCAAGACTTTTACTACCTTTTGATTATTATAAATTGATTCCTAAAAGATACAGCCCTACATCATCAATTGTTCTGGGGGCTACTGTACAAAATAATATCGGTTTAGGAAGAGTTAACTTCAATACCGGCCTTAATTATCTCGCTACGATTAATGATAAAGTATCCCATAGGCTGACCCTTTTTAATACACAGTTAAGTTTAACAAAGAATAAATCGGCTTATTATGATTACTTTACAAACGATCGTGATCTAAAAGATGAAATATTTGAGAATTACTTTCAAAACAGCCCGCAAGGTGCAGCAACGAAAGCCAAGCTTTTATCCGGACAGCTTTCAGTAGATGAAGTATCTCAACAGATTGTCACTGATAATGCCTACCGTAATTCTTTAGATCAGGCAGGTGCGGATCTTTTTACTGCATTTACAGGAATTCTTGTCAATAAAGACAGGCAAACCCAGGATGTTCTAATTTCTTCCATGATCTATAATTATGTGTATAACGAAATCGGTAAGAAGGATTATCCTAACGCTTTCTACTTTAATGGAAAGGTAGAGTTGGCTGGTAATATATTAAGCATTTTTAATCAAAAAAGAAATGATGGCGGAGGTGTAATCACAAGTCCTCAAAGAACAATTTTTGGAGTGCCTTATGCACAGTTTGTAAAATTTGATATTGACGTAAGAAAGTACTTTAAGTTTAACGGGAATCAGACTTTAGTACTTCGTCAGTTCGTAGGAGTAGGAATACCTTACGGAAACTCTTCATCGATGCCGGTTATCAGGTCTTATTTCAACGGGGGATCCAATGATATCCGGGCGTGGGTTGCTTTTGGAGGCTTAGGTCCTGCTGACTCTCAGATTGATGAAAGAGTTCGTACTTATATGACGGATAATTTAAAGCTTACTACAAATATTGAATATCGTCTCCCTTTCAACGATATGTATGAAGGGGCGCTGTTTACAGATATTGGGAATACCTGGAGTCTCAGGGATTATAATGATGGATACGGCGATGAGTTTAAATTCAATAAATTCTTAGGCCAGGTGGGTATCGGTAGTGGATTCGGATTAAGGGTGAATATTGCATACATCACTTTAAGGCTTGATTTTGCATATAAAATCTATGATCCTAATAAACCTACAGGTGACCGATGGAGATTCAAAGATTTCCAGCCTTTTAAACCTACATTGAATGTAGCGTTTGGATATCCTTTCTAATCAGGAGAAATTCCCAACAGGAAATAAACTACAGCGATCATTCTTGCGAAAATCTCCCTGAACTGATTTCTGTAGTAGCTTTCGGGTTTATTTACATCCTGTGCATCAAATCCCAGTGCATTCATATTATTGTTTCTTGCGAAAAATAGGGCCCGAAGGTTATGAAATCCCTGAGATACTATAATAACATTACTTTTTTTGTACACATCCTTACAGCGTAAAATACTCTTATATGTGTTGAAGCCTTTCGGATCTTCAATAATGATTTCTTCAGGAACTCCTTCCTGATAAACAAGATAATTTTTCATCGCAGCCGGTTCATTATAACCTTTGCTTTTTTCACCGCTTACAATTATTTTACGGATTTTCCCATGATGATACAATAAAGCAGTAGCATCCATTCTTTTCGTAAAATAAGGATTGGATAGTCCGGATCTCATCTTAGGTGAAGTACCTAAAACCAGAGCAACCTCACGAGGTGGTATCTTTGATATTTTGGTATAGGTCCTCCCATTAGTAAGGGCAAACACCCAGGCATTAGCCAAACATATCACTAGAATTCCAATTTCTATTGATGTAAGAATAAGATTGAATATGTTTTTTACAGCTCTCAAATGAGATCAAAGTTAAGCTTTATTTTCTTTGTTTTTGCTATAGACATGCATGCTAATATTTTCCCCTGCAACTCTTCTTTTTCCGTTAAATATTCATTCTCTAGCAATTCAACTTCTCCTTCTTCCAAATAACATTCACAACTTCCGCAAATTCCGGATTTACAGGAATAAGGAACAGGAAATTTCTGAACCAGCAATTGCTGCAGAATTTTATCCTTGTTATCCGGAAGATGGGTACTGTAGTCTTTTCCCAATATTTTAAAATCGATTTCCACATTTTCAATCAACGGAAACTCTTTTTCTATAGGATAAATATCATCATTAAACTCTTCAAAAAGTTCAAAATGAATATTTTTTTTCGGGATTCCATGATGGTAGCAGGCATTGGCCAGTGTTTTTATCATCTCCCCTTTTCCACAGATCAGAACTTCATCTACTGCATCCCAGATGGTGGATTCTTCGTCTGTATCATCAAGGTGCAAAATCTGATTGATAATCAGGTTTAACTTTTTCGCATCTAGCCTTCCATAAAAAAGCTGATCCGGTGTTTTTTCCTGCGAAAAGAAATAAAATATCTGTAATCTGTCCCCATAAGTTCTGGCCAGATTATCCAAAAGATCCCGGTAGATTAATTCGTCAGAATTTTTATTTCCAAAAAACAAAAACAGTCGCGTTCTGGGCTCATTATGAAGAATATTTTTGAAATGACTTAACACAGGGGTTATCCCGATTCCTGCAGCAAAACCGACTATCGTTCTGAATTCACTGGGTTTAGATATTAAAGTAAATCGACCTCCCGGTTCACTTACCAATAGTTCATCTCCAACGTTATAATTTTTAAACAGTTCAGCTGTTGCTCCTATAGGAGAATTTACTTTTATGCCCAGGCTTATTTTTTTCTCGTAAGGAGCCGATGTCATTGAATAATCATTGATGATATCTTTTCCATGGGACAGAAATTTAATACTGACAAACTGACCCGCTTCAAATTCAAAATTCTTCTGTAAATTCCCGGGAATCTCAAATTCCAGGGAGAAAGTATTTTTGGTCAGTTCTTCCTTTTTCGCTATTTTTAACCAATGAAACGTTGTAAGTTTCCCTTTATAGATTTGTTGTTCCATACTTCAAAATCAAAAATACTAAAATAATTATGAAGAAGATCATTTTATCAACCCTAGTTATATTTGCGCTGACCAGTTGTAAAAAAGAAAGTTCAAAAATTGATGACAAAGGGATATCCCAGGATTCAGTAGCTGTTGCAGAAAATACTACTTCTGCTGATCACACAGCTTATATTTCAAAAGAAATTTCTCCCGAAAATATTGGAGACTATCTGGCAAAAAATAATGACACACTGTATGTTACTAATTTCTTTGCCACTTGGTGTGGGCCATGTATTCAGGAAATTCCACATTTCAGAAAAAAAATGGAAGAACTGAAAGGAAAACCTGTAAAGTTTACTTTTGTTAATCTGGATAAAAAGTCTGATTGGAGTACTGCAGTTAAAGATTTTGCAGAAAAAAATGATCTTGCAAAAAACATAATCTTACTGGATGGCCAAAAGCTTGATGAGAATTTCTTTCCGAAAAATTTTAAAAAATGGGACGGTGGTTCTATCCCTTTTACTTACATGAGAAAAGGAGCGAAAACTGATGAATATCTTGGAATGATGAATGAAGAACTTTTAAACTCTAAGATCGATTCATTCTTAAAATAAATTGTACAGAATCACTTCTGAAAATGTCAAAAAAATTCAAAATCCTGTGTTTTTTATTTATAATCGCTATTATTCTAGCTGCGGTTATTAATCTGAATACAGGATTTTTAAGTTTAAACCTAAAGGATTTTTTTTATAGCTCAGCCAACGGCCAGATTGCAGACATTCGTATCAACAGGGTTTTGGTAATGCTTTTAGCCGGAATTTCCATTCCCACATCAGGGTTTCTGATGCAGGAATACTTCCAGAATCCATTAGCAGGGCCGGATATATTAGGTATTACCTCCGTAGCTAGTTTATCTGTTTCATTTTATATTTTCTTTTCACATGATATTCTGCTTCCGGATTATCTCCAGAACAGTTTCCTGAGCTTATCAGCGATTATCGGCAGTTTTTTCCTGATGATCGTACTTTTATCCATTTCTAAGAAATTCCAGGACAAATCTTATCTTATTATCTTCGGGTTTTTAGTTTCCGCACTGGCCGGAGCAATTGTTTCTTTACTTCAGTTGTATGCAGAAAATCAAAGTCTGAAAAATTATATCCTATGGTCTTTCGGCGCAAATAATATGGTCACCAGAAACCAGATCCTTGTATTATCTGTTTTGGTCATTGTCGGCTTATATATGTCTTTTAAAACCATTAAACCATTAATTGGAAATTCCTTGGGAAGCTCCTATGCACAGAGCCTTGGAGTAAACTTGCATCATTTAAAGCTGTTCATCATCATAGCCGCTTCGCTCCTATCAGCATCTATAACGGCATTTTTGGGGCCTATTTTGTTTATAGGCATTATTGTTCCTCATTTTTGCAGACTTATTTACAATCCTGCAAAACTATGGCAGCAGTGGATCTTGAATATGATGCTGGGAATGCTGATGATGTTACTGTTTTCAATTATTGCAGAGAAAAGTCAGATTCCGTTGAATGTGATAAGTTCTATTTTTGGAATCCCCGTTATCCTTGTGATGCTTTTGAAGCAGAATAAAGTTTAATTCGTTAATTGCGAAAGACACAAAAATTAAGATAAATACTGTATATTTTTAAGACGCAAGAAAACTGGATATAGATAAATTTCATTGCTTCTTTACAAATACCAAAAACAAAAAATGCATCTACAAATCAAACAAGCCCATATTGGTTATAATACGACCCTGATTTCAAATACTAATACCCATTTGAATTTAGGAGACGTATGCTTGTTGATTGGAAACAATGGTGTAGGAAAAACCACTCTGATTAAATCGATTTTACATCAGATACCACTATTACAGGGAGAAATTTTAATAAATGGTAAGAATATAAAGAAACTGTCTGTTAAAGAAATTGCAGAGAATATTGCCATTGTTTTTTCTAAGTCGGTTATTCCACAAAACTATACGGTGGAAGATCTTATTTCGTTAGGAAAATACATTTATTATCCATATTATTTTGAGTTAAAAAAAGAGGACAGAGATGAAGTTTCACATATCATCAGTGAACTGAATTTGAATCAGTATAAGGATATACTCCTGAAAAATCTCTCTGATGGAAATCTTCAGAAAGCATTTATTGGACGTGCTTTAACACAAAACTCCCCTATTATTATTCTGGATGAGCCTACCACTCATCTTGATGAAAAAAATAAGATTATCATCCTTAAAACATTACGCAGGCTGGCAAAGGAACAAAACAAACTTATCCTTTTTTCTTCCCATGACTGGCGGCTGGCAAAAGAATTTGCTGATAAGATATGGTACGTAAAAGACAATCATTTGTATTCAGGGATTGTTGAAGATATCCTCCTCCAACATGATGAACTGACCAACGTTTCTTTATTTCAGGTTAACGAAAGTTTTGTCGCACCGGAAATTTCTGCCCCTCCGATTTATAAGGAGATGCTGTATTCACTGCTTCAAAAAAACTTTCAAAAAGACCTCTCATCTTTTAAATTTGAGTTTCAAAACAAGTTTTGGGTAATTTATTATCATAACACAAAACATCAATGTGAATCATTCGAAGAAATCATTGATTCCATCAGAAACATTCATTAATACGTACTTTTTATTATTTATTTCACATACTATGCATGCATAGTATTATGCTAATCATACAATTTAATCGATTTACTATCAGATTGTTAACAAATTTTAACGTTAATAAATACTATGCATGCATAATATTTACTAAATTTGATAAAAACCTATTACCAAAAATGATGGATAACAACAAAGAAAAAATAGAAAATGTAGATCTGGTTCTAAAACAAACCTGGCTTGCTGTATCCAAAATGTTCACAGAACTTGCCCAGGAGCACGATTCTACAGCCGTTCAGGCGCTCACGCTTCTTAAAATAGATCCCAAAGAAGGGACAAGAAGCACAAATTTGGGACCCAAGATGGCCATTGAGCCTACTTCTCTTACAAGAATTATAAAACTTCTGGAAGATAATGGCTATATCTATAAGGAGAAAACCACTACCGACAAAAGAGAGGTTATCATAAAACTTACAGACAAAGGGCTAAACTCAAGAAATCTTTCAAAAGAAGTGGTCTTAAGTTTCAACAAAAGGGTCATGGATAAAATTGCTCCGGAAAAAATGGAAATTTTTAAGGAAGTAATGAATGAAATCATGAAAATTGCCAACGATCTGAATAACAGAAAATAAATTAAAATACAACCGAAAGGTTACGTCTGACCCAATAAAAATAAATAATAAATAGTTTACAGATGAAAAGAAGAATCAAACACGTTACGGTTCTTGGTTCAGGAATCATGGGAAGCGGTATCGCAGCTCACTTCGCCAATATTGGTGTGGAAGTTTTGCTTTTGGATATTGTTCCCTTTGAATTGACTGAAGCAGAACAAAAAAAAGGTTTGACCAAAGATGATAAAGCAGTAAGAAACAGAATTGCTGCAGAGAACTTTGAAAAACTTAAAAAAGCGAGTCCTGCACTACTCTATTCTCCAAAATTTGCAGATAGAATCAAAGTAGGAAATTTTGATGATGATTTACAGAAAATAAAAAATACAGACTGGATTATTGAAGTGGTCGTTGAAAGACTGGACATCAAAAAATCTGTCTATGAAAAGATTGAACAATTCAGGAAACCAGGAACTTTAATTTCTTCCAATACATCGGGAATTCCTATCCACTTATTAACGGAAGGAAGAAGCGATGACTTCAAGAAGTATTTCGCAGGAACCCACTTCTTCAACCCGGTACGTTATCTTCCTCTTTTGGAGATTATCCCAACCAATGATACGGATCCTGAGATTGTTGATTTCTATATGAACTACGGAGCTAAGTTCTTGGGTAAAACTACCGTTTTGGCAAAAGATACACCGGCATTCATTGCCAATAGAATCGGGGTATTTTCTATGATGGATCTTTTACATAATGTACAGAAGTTAGGTCTTACCGTTTCCGATGTAGATAAATTAACAGGACCGGTGATCGGCCGTCCAAAATCAGCAACCTTCAGAACAGCGGATGTGGTAGGTTTGGATACTCTGGTTATGGTAGCTAACGGTGTACGCCAAAGTGGTTCAGAAGCCAATGACTTTAATGATGTGTTTGCGCTTCCCAATTATATCCAGAAAATGATGGATAATAAATGGTTAGGCTCTAAAACACAGCAAGGATTTTACAAGAAAGTGAAGAATGCGGATGGAAAATCTGAAATTCACGGATTAAATCTGGATACCTTAGAATATGAACTTCAGGGAAAATCATCTTTCCCTACCCTTGAGCTTACTAAAACCATTGATAAACCTATCGACAGATTCAAAGTTTTAATCGGCGGAAAAGATAAAGCAGGAGAATTATACAGAAAATCTTTGGGTGCGTTATTCGCTTACGTATCTCATAAAGTTCCGGAAATTTCTGATGACATCTATAAAATTGATGATGCCATGAGAGCTGGTTTCGGATGGGAAAACGGTCCGTTTGAGATCTGGGATGCCGTAGGTATTCAAAAAGGTATTGAACTTGCGAAAGATGCAGGCTATGAGGTTTCTGATTGGGCTAAAGAATTGGCGGAAAAAGGACAAACATTCTATAAAGTTAATGATGAAGGTCAAAGTATCTATTATGACAAAAACTCAGGAAATTACAACAATATCCCGGGTCAGGATGCCTTCATTATTTTAGATAATATCAGAAAGAATAAAACACTTTGGAGCAATTCAGGTTCAGCTATTGAAGATCTGGGAGACGGAATTATCAATTTTGAGATCCGCTCCAAGATGAACTCTCTTGGCGGAGAAGTTCTTGACGGACTTAACCGTGCGATCGACTTAGCTGAAAAAGAATACGATGGTCTTGTAATCGGTAACCAGGGGACCAACTTCTCGGTAGGTGCCAATTTAGCTATGATCCTTATGATGGCTATTGAACAGGACTGGGATGATCTGAATATGGCTATAGCCTATTTCCAGAAATCAATGATGAGAGTTCGTTATTCTTCAATTCCTGTCGTAGTGGCTCCTCATGGAATGACTCTTGGTGGCGGCTGCGAAATGACCATGCACGCTGACCGTGTAGTTGCTGCTGCGGAAACTTATATCGGCCTGGTAGAAACCGGAGTTGGTGTAATTCCTGGTGGTGGTGGTACTAAAGAATTAACTTTAAGAACTTCAAGAGAATTCCACACCGATGATGTGAAAAACAACAGACTACGCGAAGCTTTCATGAACATTGCCATGGGTAAAGTAGCAACTTCAGCCTACGAAGCCTATGATATGGGAATCCTTGAAAAAGGAAAAGATATTGTTTCCGTAAGTAAAAACAGACAAATTGCAGAGGCTAAAAAGATTGCAAAATTATTAGCAGAGCAAGGATACACACAACCTATTGAACAAAGCGTAAAAGTTTTAGGAAAAGATGCATTGGGAATGTTCTATGTAGGAACAGACCAGATGTTAACCGGAAACTTTATTTCTGAACACGACAAGAAGATCGCAGATAAACTGGCCAATGTAATGGTAGGTGGAAATCTTTCCGAACCAACTGTTGTAACCGAACAATACCTGTTGAATCTTGAAAGAGAAACTTTCCTTCAACTTTGCGGAGAAAGAAAAACCCTGGAAAGAATACAGTACATGTTGCAGAATGGAAAACCACTTAGGAATTAGAATTTTCTGTAAAATGTAAAAAGTATTAATGTATTAACGATGCACAATTTCAGAGACCTAGAAGTTTGGACAAAATCAATGAAACTTTGTAAAATTTTTTACCTGGCCACGCTTGATTTTCCAAAAAATGAAATATTCGGACTTACCTCTCAATCAAGAAGAAGTCTTTATTCAATTTCTTCAAATATTGCTGAAGGTGCGGGTCGTGATACAGATGCTCGGTTTTCACATTTCCTGAATATTGCCTTAGGATCATCCTTTGAATTCGAAACACAAATATTAATCGCTAATGATTTGGGGTTTTTCAAAAATGATGATTTTGATATTATTTATTCAGAAACTAAACATATTCAAAATATGCTGGCCAAATTGAAGCAAAAATTTAATACTTAAACATTTTAGATCATTAATACATTTTACATTAATACTTAAATACAAAAAAATGAAACAAGCATATATAGTAAAAGGATACAGGACAGCGGTGGGTAAAGCGCCTAAGGGTTCCCTTCGATTTACACGTCCGGATGTAATGGCGGCTACAGTAATTGAAAAATTAATGGCTGAGCTTCCGCAATTGGATAAAAACAGGATTGATGACCTTATCGTAGGAAATGCAATGCCTGAAGCTGAGCAGGGCTTAAACGTAGCCCGTCTCATCTCTTTGATGGGATTGAATACGGATAAAGTTCCAGGTGTAACTGTAAACAGATATTGTGCATCAGGAAGTGAGGCAATTGCTATTGCTTCAGCTAAAATTCAGGCCGGAATGGCGGATTGTATTATTGCCGGTGGTACTGAATCAATGTCTTATATTCCTATGGGAGGATACAAGCCGGTTCCGGAAACTGATATTGCCAAAACAAACCCTGACTATTATTGGGGAATGGGTTATACTGCGGAAGAAGTAGCAAAACAATATAAGATCACAAGAGAAGAACAGGATCAGTTTGCTTTTGAATCTCATATGAAAGCTTTAAAGGCTAATGCTGAAGGTAAGTTTGCCAATCAGATTGTTCCCCTTCCTGTAGAATATAATTTCTTGGATGAAAATCAAAAGATGCAAACCAAAAAGTTTGATTTTTCTGTTGATGAAGGACCAAGAAAAGATACTTCTTTAGAAGGTTTGGCCAAACTAAGACCTGTATTCGCCAACGGAGGAAGCGTAACAGCCGGAAACTCTTCTCAGATGAGTGACGGAGCTGCTTTCGTAATGGTTATGAGTGAGGAAATGGTAAAAGAGTTAGGTTTACAGCCGGAAGCAAGGCTTGTTGCCTATGCTGCTGCAGGACTGGAGCCTAGAATCATGGGAATGGGACCTATCTATGCTATTCCAAAAGCACTAAAACAAGCAGGTCTTGAATTAAAAGACATCGAATTAATTGAATTAAATGAAGCTTTCGCTTCCCAGTCAGTTGCCATCAAAAAAGAATTAGGTCTAAACCCTGATATCCTTAATGTAAACGGAGGAGCAATCGCTCTGGGGCACCCTCTTGGATGTACCGGAACAAAGCTTACTGTACAGCTTCTGGATGAAATGAGAAAACGCGGAAATAAATACGGTATGGTTTCAATGTGCGTAGGAACAGGACAGGGAGCAGCAAGTATTTTTGAACTTCTATAAAATGTATGATGTATTGACGTAAAAAGTATTCATGATGAAGGAAACTTCATAAATACATATTACATGAATACTTTAATACAAATAATTAATCTAAAAAAATAAAAAACAATGAGTGATACACTTAATAAAACACGAAAAGGCGGTGAGTTTTTAATTAAAGAAATTCCTGCTACTGAGATCTTCTCTATTGAAGAACTTAATGAGGAACAAAAAATGCTTCGTGATTCTGCGAAAGAATTTATTGACAGAGAAGTAGTTCCGCAAAAGGAACGTTTCGAAAAGAAAGATTATGCATTCACAGAAGAAACAATGCGTAAGCTTGGTGAAATGGGTATGCTTGGAATTGCCGTTCCTGAAGAATATGGAGGACTGGGAATGGGCTTTGTAACGACCATGCTTGCCTGCGATTATATTTCGGGAGTTACCGGTTCATTAGCTACGGCATACGGAGCTCACACCGGAATCGGAACATTACCAATTGTTCTTTACGGTACAGAAGAGCAAAAGAAAAAATACCTTCCGGATCTGGCTACAGGAACTAAGTTTGGAGCCTATTGTTTAACAGAGCCGGATGCAGGTTCTGATGCCAACTCAGGAAAAACAAGAGCTAAATTATCTGAAGATGGTAAACATTATATCATCAACGGACAAAAGATGTGGATTTCCAATGCTGGATTTGCCGATACTTTCACTCTGTTTGCAAAGATCGATGATGATAAAAATATTACAGGCTTTGTAATCAACCGTTCTGAACTTGAAAATCCTGAAAGTTTAACTTTCGGAGAAGAGGAACATAAATTAGGGATCCGTGCATCCTCTACCCGTCAGGTTTTCTTTAACGATATGAAAATTCCTGTTGAAAACCTTTTGGGAGAAAGAAACAACGGATTTAAAATTGCTTTGAACGCATTGAACGTTGGTCGTATCAAATTAGCTGCAGCTTGTCTTGATGCTCAGAGAAGAATTACCAACCACTCTATCCAGTATGCTAATGAAAGAAAACAGTTTGGTGTTTCTATTTCAACTTTCGGAGCGATCAGAAAGAAGCTTGCTGAAATGGCAACAGGAATATTTGTAAGTGAGGCAGGTTCGTACAGAGCGGCTAAAGATATTCAGGATAAGATTGATGAACTGGTAGCGGGAGGATTAGATCATCAGGCTGCAGAATTAAAGGGTGTTGAAGAATTTGCTGTAGAGTGTTCAATTCTTAAAGTTTTCGTATCTGACCTGGCGCAACATACAGCTGACGAAGGAATTCAGGTATACGGAGGTATGGGATTCTCGGAGGAAACTCCTATGGAGGCAGCTTGGAGAGATTCAAGAATTTCAAGAATCTATGAAGGCACCAATGAGATCAACAGATTACTTGCTGTAGGAATGCTGATCAAGAGAGCGATGAAGGGTGAATTAGACCTGTTATCTCCTGCTATGGCAATCAGTAAAGAATTAATGGGTATCCCTTCATTTGAGGTGCCGGATTATTCTGCCTTTATGAGTGAGGAGAAAGCGATTATAGCAAACCTTAAAAAAGTATTCCTAATGGTTTCCGGAGCTGCTCTTCAAAAATATATGATGGATATTGAAAAACAGCAACACTTATTGCTAAATGCTTCAGAAATCCTTAATCAGATCTACATGGCAGAATCTGCAATCTTAAGAGCTGAAAAGCACTTTACCCCTGATTCTGTAGAAGCAGCTATGGCTCAGCTTAACCTTTACAAAGCAGTTGAGAAAATCATCGTTGCTGCTAAAGAAGGAATTGTTTCTTTTGCTGAGGGAGATGAGCAAAGAATGATGCTTTCCGGATTAAGAAGATTTACAAAATATACTAATCATCCTAATATAGTTGCTCTTACTGAAAAAGTTGCAGCACACTATATTGAAAAAGGACATTATTAGTCTTTTCTAAAATAAATTTGATGTTAAAGCACTTCACTTTGAAGTGCTTTTTTGTTTTATAAATTTTTGTTACTTTTAAATAACCGAAACATAATCATAAAACAAATAAATTATGGGAAAATTTATTATTTCTACAAGAACAAACGGGGATTATCAATTCAACCTGAAAGCAGGAAACGGCCAGGTAATCTTAACAAGCCAGGGATACAGCTCCAAATCGGGATGTGAAAACGGCATAGAATCCGTGAGAATCAATTCTAGAGACGACTCTAAATTTGAAAGAAAAACTTCTTCTAATGAAAAGTCTTATTTTAATCTAAAAGCAGGGAATGGCCAGATTATTGGAACCAGCCAGATGTATGAATCTGAAAATGGTATGGAGAACGGCATAGAATCAGTAAAAAACAACGCTCCCATTGCATCTGTTGAAGACGAAACACAGGGATAAAATATTTTAAAATAATTAAAAGAAATGTCTTATTTATTTAAGGCATTTTCTATTTTTGCACAGAATCTTTTCAAAAAAATGACTAAAGAAGAACTTTTACACAGAGCCATAAAGATTGCTGATAAAGCGCATAAAGGGCAGACCGATAAATACCATGCACCCTATATTGCCCATGTAATGCGTGTTATGGAGTACGGAAAAACAATGGATGAAAAAATCGTAGGGGTATTGCATGATGTCGTAGAAGATCACCCTTCTGAGTTTAGTCTTGATTTTTTACGAAATGAGGGCTTTCCGGAATATATCCTGTTTGCCATTAGTTGCCTTACCAAGTTCGATCCTGAAGAGGATTATGACGATTTCATAAAACGAACTGAAAGATCTCCCCTTGCTGTAGCTGTCAAATTAAACGATCTGCGGGATAATATGGATTTACGAAGAGTAAACAGGGAACTTACTCCTAAAGACATTAAAAGATTTAATAAATACCTTAAGGCATATCATTATCTGATCGAAAAATATTAATCCGCTCCCGGGAATTCATAAGTTTTTGTATGGTGATCGGTGCCATCGATATTAATGTTCAGGGCTAAGTAAATAAAATGAAGGTTTTTGTTCCCGGTTGCATCGAATTCTCTTTGCCAGAGGTAACCACATAAAACACCGAAATATTCGTCAATCTGATAACCGAATCCACCGTAAACCCTGTTTCGGGCAAATGTAGGTTTCATAGGACTTACAAAAAATACTTCGTCATAAGCATTGGCAAAAACAGTTCCTTTTTCGATTGTTTTCGCATTAAGAGGTACGCTTACATTCAAACGGTAACGATAACGCATCCTTTGAGATGTTTTATCTGTTTTAGGTTCGTAAAACCAGCTCTTCTCCGCGCGGAGACGATTCTCAAATTTTACAATCCCTTTCTTAACGTCGATAACGTCCTGGAGCCATACCCTGAATTCCTCCCTGCTTAAGCTCTGGGATTTATAGTTCACATATCTTCCAAGGCCTATAAACGGCTTGTGGTTTTTTGTGAGATTATATCCCAGCCCTCCTTTTATTTCGTAATAATCGGGGTAAGTATAATCTTCATTTCCTCGAAGCTGACCTTCTGCATACAGGAAAAATTTTGGATGAAATTTATAGGTGAGGGTTACAGCATTAAAGCTTGAAATATGCTCTTGTGCCTTTATAAATGCCATGCTACATAGCAAACTTAAACCTAAGAAAAGTTTCATCTGAAAAAATTTTTGCAAAAATAAAATTAATTAACCACTCGTTAATATTAACTTTACTTAATATTAATATTGTAGGTAAATCCTATATGAAACCATCTGTTAGGCATCTGAACACCAAAGGTTTCGGTATATTTCGTATTCGTAACATTATTAATCAGAACATAGACTGAGAAATCCTTTTTAACGAAACTAATTTTTTCGTCCAATAAATTATAGCTGCCAAGATTCACTCTGTCATTATAACGGTATACTAATTCATTAGTGAAATGTTGCAGGAAACTTGTCTCAAGTTTGGCAACCAACTGATGTTTCAGATTATCGAGAACATATCTTGAAACAAAATCATTAGACTGTTTAAATTCGGTATCCAGGTACGTATACCCCAAAGAATATTTTATCCAAGGGAATAATCTGTGATTAAATTCTATCTCAACTCCTTTCGTATCAATTTCTCCTACATTTTGAGCATACCATACAGGGTCCTCCAAGGATTTCTTTACCCAATCGATAGAATTCTTTGAACTGCGCATAAAACCACTGATTTTTGCCAGTAATATTTTATTCTGATATTGATATCCCACTTCTGATGAAACAGCATTCTCAGGCAAAAGACCAGGGTTTCCCTGCTCTGTTTTACTTATATAATACAGATCTGTAAATGTTGGCACCCTGTGCACTCTTGCCACATTCGCATAGACCTTGTTGTTTGAATCAAAATTATAACCTACATCCAGCCCTGGATAGAAGAAATTTCCTTCCTTGGAGTAATTAGCCCAGGAAATTCCGGGACTGATATTTAGTTTTTTGTCCAGCAATGAAAAGTGATGTTCAAAGAGTACCTGGGTGACAAAACGGTTTCTGTCTCCAAGGTTATTACTCACCAGAAACTCTTTTCTCAGTTCGACACCAACCCCTGTCGTTCCCAGTCCCCATGTATAACTTGAATTAACTTCTCCTCCAACATTATTTCCGATATGCATGTTCCTGTACAGAGCAGGATTTTGCCTGTTATATAAATACATATCCTGTCCCCTTCTCCAATATATATTAGAATTAAGTTTCAGTTTCCCAAAAGTTTGCTGGTGGGCTAAACTGATAATGGAAGCCTGCATCTCCTCATACTGCTCTGTAGCCTTCGGTGATGAATAAAATCCATTGGCTCCGAATTTCTTTTCTGAAAAACCTGCCTGAAGTCTTATATCTCCATTTCTAATCCCTAATTTGCTCTGGTAAAACACATTCCGTATTTCATAATCCGTATTATGCATATACCCTTGGGAAGTGGATGAATTAGCTTGCAGGGAGTTGGAAAACCTTTCATTTCCCAATTGGGCATTCAACCCGAAACCATAGGTCTCATAATCTCCGCCTTCCGCACTTATTTTTACCTTTTTACCTAAAATTGTTTTGGTGATGATATTGATGACACCCGCATAGGCATTTTGGCCAAATCTACGTGCTGCGGGACCTTTAATAATTTCTATGCGCTCAACATCTTCCAGATCCACCGGAATATTTAAAGAATTGTGCCCCGTTTGTGAATCATTCATCCGAATCCCGTTTAATAGTATAAGGACTTGTTCAAATGAGCTTCCACGAAATCCTACATCACTCTGTACACCATTGGCCCCTCTTCTTCTGATATCCATTCCAGGAACCATCTGAAGAATTTCATCAATACTTTTGGCCGCAGCATTTGCGATCTCTTCTCTTGAAATTATGGTAATATTCTGATTGGCACTCTTATAGGGAGTAGCTATAAATTTTCCCTGAACTTCTATCGTTTCAATATCTGATGCTTTTTCCTGTGCTTGTCCCATTACAATAGCTCCCAGAAAAAAAACGGCTCCCAGCTTTTTCATTCCTTAATTTAAGATTTTTTTAAGATTTCCAAAATTAGACGACTTGAACAACACTTACAAATGATTATTATCATAAACTTTAATTGATATAAATAAAAAAAGATGCAGTGGACTGCATCTTGTGTGGGGAAGTAATTACCTTTTTCTCATTAAATGTGTAACAAGGTCTCTGAATAACTTTACCATTATTATATACATTTATACGCTGCAATGTTAAATAAATTTAAAATACGAAGCAATACTGCAACTTAAAAAAACATAAAAATTCATAAAATTTCTTTAACATGCTAAATAATATATTGCATCTTTCCTTCTTTGTTTAATAATTAATGCTGATGAACAGATTCATTGCTATCATTTTATAACTTATTGTTTAATACACCGCAGTAATAATATTTTATTATTGAAATAATCAATTGGTCTGTTTAAAGTATTTACATAAGTGTTTTTTTATCAAAAAAGTACCAAAGCAATGACCGGGTCAATGTTTTTATTTTGTAAATATTAACAGTCTGTTTAATAGATTTTTTGAATAGTAAAAGCGATAATTAGACGAAGAAAATCCGTTAAAAATTCGTATTTTTGTTGGTCTTAATTTTACTATGGCATCAATTACAGAAATAGATATAAAAAAGCAGGTATTTGTTAAAAATGCACATCTTAACAACCTGAAGCACATCGATGTATTAATCCCGAAAAATAAATTGATCGTTATCACAGGAGTGTCCGGAAGCGGAAAATCATCACTCGCTTTTGACACAATTTATGCGGAGGGACAAAGGAGATATGTTGAAAGCTTAAGTTCGTATGCACGACAGTTTTTAGGGAAACTGGAAAAACCAAAAGTGGATGATATTAAAGGACTCGCTCCTTCAATTGCTATCCAGCAAAAAGTTATTTCTTCCAACCCCCGTTCAACAGTCGGAACTTCCACAGAAATTTATGATTACCTTAAACTTTTATTTGCCAGAATCGGGAAAACATTTTCCCCGGTTTCAGGACAGGAGGTAAAAAAAGATTCGGTAACAGATGTCGTGGATTTTATTAAATCTTCAAAGAAGGATTCTTCTTTTCTTTTAACGGCTCCACTGGAATATGATATTGATAATTTTGCAGAGAACTTAAATGTCCTCAAGCTAGCCGGTTTTACGAGATTGGAGATTAATGATAACGTTGCAGGAATTGAAGATCTGGAAAGCTTTGGATTTACTCCTGAAAAAGGAATGATCATTAATCTGGTGATCGACCGTTTTGCTTATGAAGAAGATGAGAGTTTTCTTCAAAGATTGGCAGACTCTATTCAGATGGCTTTCTACGAAGGTAGAGGGTATTGCTCGCTTAAAAATATTGAAACAGGAAAAGTTAGAGAGTTTTCCAATAAATTTGAGATGGACGGGATAGAATTCCTGGAACCCAATGTCCATTTTTTTAGTTTTAATAATCCTTATGGTGCCTGCCCTACCTGTGAAGGTTATGGAAAAGTAATAGGAATCGATGAAGACCTTGTAATTCCTAACAAGACCCTTTCCGTTTATGAAGATGCTGTTGTGGCATGGAGAGGAGAAACGATGAGTGAATGGAAAAAAGCATTCATCAAAAAAGCGGGGGACTTTCCTATCCATAAGCCTTATCATCAGCTTACGAAGGAGCAAAAAAATTATTTATGGAAAGGAGATGGTAGCAGTAGTTTTCCATCGATCAATAATTTCTTCAAAATGCTTGAAGAAAATTTATACAAGATCCAATACCGTGTCATGCTTTCCCGTTATCGGGGTAAAACACTTTGTCCAACCTGTGAAGGTTTAAGGCTTCGTGAAGAAACAAGCTGGGTAAAAGTTGACGGGCATAATATCCAGTCTACGATTGAATTACCGCTTGACGAGCTCTTCCCTTTAATCAATTCGTTACAGCTTTCGGAACATGATCAGGAAGTAGCTAAAAGGCTTCTCTATGAGATCACTACCCGTCTGGAATTCCTATTAAAGGTGGGATTAGGATATCTTACCCTTAACAGAACATCCAACACGCTTTCTGGAGGAGAAAGCCAAAGGATCAACCTGGCTACCAGTTTGGGAAGTTCATTAGTAGGTTCCATCTATATTCTGGATGAACCTTCAATCGGGTTACACTCCAGGGATACTGAAAATTTAATCGGAGTTTTAAAAAATCTGCGGGATTTGGGAAATACCGTTATCGTTGTTGAACACGATGAAGATGTAATGAGAGCTGCAGACTATATTATCGATATTGGTCCTGAAGCCGGTTACCTGGGCGGTGAACTTGTTTTTGCCGGGGATTACAAAGAATTAAAAAATGCTGATACCCTTACTTCTCAATATTTAACAGGCAGACTGGAAATTAAAGTTCCTGAGAAAAGAAGGAAGGCTAAGGAATGGATCCATATTAAAGGAGCCAGACAAAATAACCTCAAAAATATTGATGTAGATGTTCCTTTGGAAAATCTGGTTGTTATTTCAGGAGTTTCCGGAAGTGGAAAATCTACACTAATGAAAGAAATTCTCACAAACGATATCCAGATACAGTTAGGAATGGGAGGAAAAAAAGGAGATTACGATACAGTGGAATTTCCTAAAAAACTGATCAAGAATATTGAACTCATCGATCAGAATCCTATTGGGAAATCTTCACGTTCAAACCCTGTTACTTATCTTAAAGCTTATGATGATATCAGAGATCTTTTTGCCAAACAAAAGATGTCTAAGATGATGGGCTATAAACCGAAACATTTCTCATTCAACGTAGATGGTGGAAGATGTGATGAGTGCAAAGGAGAAGGGGTCATCAATGTCTCTATGCAGTTTATGGCTGATATCGAGCTGGAATGTGAAACCTGTAAAGGAACCCGTTTCAAAAATGAAATTCTGGAAGTAAAGTTTGATGAGAAGAATATTTCTGATATCCTCCATATGACGGTGGATGAAGCTCTTGAGTTTTTTAAAGAAAATCATGAAGACAAAATTGTTACGAAATTAAGACCTTTGCAGGAGGTTGGTTTAGGCTATTTGCAGCTTGGGCAAAGCTCTTCTACCCTTTCGGGAGGTGAAGCACAGCGTGTAAAACTTGCTTCTTTCCTGGTAAAAGGAGTAACAACGGATAAGACGTTATTTATCTTTGATGAACCCTCAACCGGACTCCATTTCCATGATATCCAAAAATTACTGAAATCTCTTCAGGCACTGATTGATCTCGGGCATTCTGTAATTGTTATAGAACATCAACCGGACATCATCAAATCTGCAGATTATATTATTGATATTGGTCCTGAAGCCGGAAAATATGGTGGTGAAGTAGTTTTTGCCGGGACACCTGAAGAACTGGCAGACAATAAAAAGTCGCATACGGCCAAATATATCAAAGAAAAATTAGAAAATTAATATGAACAGAGAGTCAAATTTGACTCTCTGTTTTTTTAATCTTATTAAATGATTTTAAAGCACATTATACAAAAATGGGCTTTCCCTGATGTATGTTGTATCTTCAATTTGTGAAATCAGAAATTCCGCCAGGTCTGCTGCGCTGATATTTTCACCCTTACAATCTTCCAAATTGGTTTCCACATTGAAATGTTCATCGGTCTGAATAATTAAAGGAAGTCTTACCAATGTCCAGTCCAGATCTGTTGTCGTAAGTAATTCATATTCTGTCTGCTTGTCTTTTGTTGTTTTCGGATAGTTTTGATACATCCAGTCTGTTGCCTGTTTCACCTTTATATTTTTTTTATCAAAAGGGGTGTTAACATTCAATCCGGTAGTTACAATATATCTTTTAAGACCGTGAAAGGTCATCGCCTTTAGAATATTTCCCGTGGCATCACTGAATATAGGATCTTCACCAACCGGCTGCCCTAAAGTACTGATAACACAGCTGCAATCTTTAAGTAAAGCATGAACGGACTGATAATTTCTGGCATCCCCTTTCATAATTTCTATCAGAGAATTTTTTGATTTAAAATTCTCGGGATTTCTGAGCAAAAGTTTAATGGAATAGCCTTTTTCCAAAAGCTGACGAACAAGATATTTTCCGGATTTTCCGGTACCGCCGATCACGGCTATTGTATTTGTTTTCATAAGAATCTCTTTAATGTTATAAACTGTACACGCCGGTAATATAATATCACCATTGGTTTTGTTTTTATGTAAATATAAAATGACAAGGAGTCCAGGAGCCTGAACCCTTATAAAGCCCGGTTATAGAATCTTACCGGTAAATACTGATGATATTTATAAAGAGATTTTAATAGGATAAATTTACTTATTTAAATTAAAACAGCAGTATAAAAATTTATAAATATCTAATTAATACGACTTTACAAAACAATTAAAGAATTATATTTGTTAAGAACCATAATGCAACTCATACAACCAAATTCAAATCATATGAAACCATTTACCGTAAACATTTCAGAGACTGTTCTTACAGATCTGAAAAACCGAATTCAAAACACCCGATGGCCCGGAGAAGCTGAAGGTTCTGACTGGCACTTCGGAACAAGCGAAAAGTACCTGAAGGAAATTACAGACTACTGGATCAATGGATACGACTGGAAAAAACATCAAGACCAGTTGAATCAGTATCCCCAATATACAACTGACATTGACGGGATTCAGATTCATTTCCAGTATATAAAAGGAAAAGGAAGCAATTCCATCCCCTTATTGCTAACCCACGGCTGGCCGGATACCTTTTATCGTTTTCACAAAATAATTCCTCTGCTTACGGAGGGTGAACAAACATTTGATCTTATTATTCCTTCCATTCCAGGGTTTGGCTTTTCTGATAAGATTGCCATTAGTAGTGAAGCCGTAGCAGATGTATGGATCAAATTAATGACGGAAACATTAGGGTATAATAAATTTTGTGCTGCGGGTGGAGACGTGGGAATGGGAGTTACCAAAGCTTTAGCTTCCAAATATCCGGATATTATGGAGGGAGTTCATTTTACGGATATCGGTTATCCTATGGGACAGGAAGATCCGAATACAATGACAGAGGAAGAAAAGCAATTTGCCCAGTTTGTACAGCGCTGGTGGTATTCCGAAGGTGCTTACGCCATGGTTCACTCTACAAAACCACAATCATTGGCTTATGCACTCAATGACTCTCCTGTAGGGTTAGCGGCATGGATCATTAGTTTTGGAAACGCCGGTGCTCCTCCTGAATTAATTGAAACAGCTTTTGGAGGACGCGATGAGTTGCTTACTAATATTATGATCTATTGGGTCACCCAGACCATCGGTACATCCATGAGAATGTATAAAGCCGATGCTATAGCACAATGGGGAGGATCTCAGCCATTGGAAAAAAACGATGTTCCTGCGGGAATTGTAGTGCTTCCCCGTGAGGCACAGTTTCCCAGAGAATGGGCAGAACGGTTTGTCAATGTTGTCTCTTTTAAAAAACTGGATAAGGGCGGCCATTTTGCAGCATTGGAAATACCCGAGGTATTTTCAGATGAATTGAGATCATTCTTTTATTCTTTGTAGCTGCGCTAAGAATTGGTTCTCAAAACACCATGATAAGGATAAAAACCTCAAATTGATTAACTCAATAAATACACTGAAAGACCGGATCACAGACTTATCCACAAAAAAATGTGGATAACTTGTGAATTTTAACATTTAATTCATGTTTTGTATTAAAATTATTCCTACATTTACTATGTAATACAACTGAAATGAAATCGTTTTTTGCTTTTTTCAGATTTGAAATTGCAATTAAATTTATAAAAATTTAAGCACAGCATTGTCGGCTGTGCTTTTTATTGTTGTCTAATTAAAAAAATGAGATGTATTTATCTACTGGATCCGCTCCTAAAGAGCGGATTCTTTTATATTATACCTCCTTACTACTCTCTTTCAAATTTTTTTAATGTTCCGTTTTCGTTTAGCTCAATTGAATAGCGTTCCCTGCTTCCGTTAATGCTTGAAGGATACCATCTTATCATATTGTTCCAGACCGAAATGGAAATATTTGTAACAGGCTTTGCTCCTTCAACGCGAGCTGTTTTTTCATTATAGATTTCTGCCGCTTTGGCAATATTTACGAAAGGAAGCTTTCTTAAGGGGACCAACCTGGTTTTAATATTATCTTTAACGGATAATTGTTCCGGGCTGGGATCAGACCATTTACCATTTTCATAACGGTAATTGTCTATGTATTCCGGGTTCTGAGGATGCTGAAGCATCAGCCTGATATTGCCGTCGTTATAAAAATAAACGGAAGAGTAGATAAAGATCTCTTTACCCATGTACTGAGGCAGCTTTTTCAGTGCTTCCTCAGCTTTGATTAATTTTTCTTCGTTGCTTAGAAAGTCTGTGCTTTTACCTTCCTGATGAGTCTGAACATGGGTTTTAGTATGTTTTTCCAAAATAGTATTGACCATATGCTGCGCTTCTTCTATCTGCCGTTCTACTGCAGGATCAAATGGGCTTTCAGGAAAAGTTTCTTCCTTTTTTACATAGGTAGAGATACTATCTTTTGGTACAGGCTTAAGGGTATCCTTAACACTCTTTGAAATCTGTTCGCAACCTGTAAAAAGAGTACTGCCTGCAATTATTATAATGATTGATTTTTTCATGGTGTTAACTAATTTGATCCAAATCAGAGGCAAATGCAACAAGGTCAGGATTTTCTTTGAGGTAAAAAATATCTATGTTTGCCTGTTTTACTATATTCAGGTCAAGAAGATTTACAATTTTTTTGAGCTCTGCCCTTCTTGTATGATTTTGGAAATCTATATATTCTACTTTAAACAGAACCATGGGCTGTTCATTGATATAGGTTCCTGTCTGGTTGGCGCTCAGTAATCTGGCTGTAGTTTTTATCCCTTTCAATTTAATAAGCGCTGCTTCACCCTTTTTTTTTCCTTCAAATACTCTTATAATCAAAGGAAATCCTACTCTATACAGCAAAAGAATGGCAGGGCAAAGAATAAGAGGATGCCAGAAAACCATAAACCTCCAACCCATTCCCATACTTTCCGTATGATAAGAGTAGATATAATACCAGGAAATAATTGCAACAAGCGCAAGCCATCCTAAGCAAATAAGAGAAATAGTCAGGATACTGATCTTCGCTTCAGTTCCTGCAAAAATAAAATAAGGTTCTCTTTTTACTTCTTTGTCAATAAGAATATCAATCTTTTTCCCGGCTTCAAATCGATGCTGCTGAGGTTTTGAATCGTTTACCGTTGTTTTCTGGACAATTTCAGTATCTACTAAATTTTTAAATAATAGTTTTAGGTCATAAGAGTTATATTTACTCTCCTCCTTTATTTTTACAGCTTCAATTATTTCGGCTTTGCGAGGGACTCCATTTTTGTTTAAATATTCAATATTCTTTTTTGCTGTAAAATTAGACAGGATCCATTTGCGAAAATACCCGGTAAGAATAATGATCCATAATATAAGAGAAACGGCTAAAATACCTAAAGCAAGCCATGGGTTTACAAGGCTGAGATCAGTAGGGTCATCCCCCTTGATGTTGTAATACAAAATCATTGGAAATGGGATTGCAAAAAACAACATATACAGTATCCAGAATATAACAATCTTTTTTTTCATATTGATATGTATTTGGAGTGACTTTAGATTTAAGGATTATTTACAAACTCAAGAATAGGATTCAGTATCTGTTCTACGTATTCATCCTCTCTCCTATTACTTCTTTTACTTCCTGAAAAGGTATCACTAATAGGATAATTTCTTAGAAACTGTTTCTTCTTTTTACCTATGGCATAAGCCCTGTCACCATATTCTGCAGTATTGATAATTGTCATTTCATCAAAAGCCATTAATCTTTTTCTTACCGACAATGGGTAAATCTTGTAAATACTGTTTGTTTTTTTATCAAACAGGAATTTTATACCGGCCCAAAAGATAAAATCATATACCGCATACAATAACATGATCCCACCAAGGCCATACAACGTATATCGGACGTTATCATTCAGCTGGGTGAAAAAGGGAACAAAACAGAATATAACAATAGCCAGAAAAGCGAATATCTTTATCTTTGGTAAATATCCGAAATAAGGTTTTATACTTAATTCAGTGGAGGTTATTTCCAGTTGATATTTATTCGATTCCATTATTTTTCTGCAATATTCATGATTTCGCTTACTTCATTAATGGCATTTTGTGGAGTTCTTGAACTAAAAAGCCCTACAACGACCGGAACTCTCTTCTCTCTGCCATTCTGATCAAATATTAAGAAAGCTGTACTGTCCATGGTGATAAAAAGATATTTTCCCACGAGTACATAAAATTGTTCAAAATCTTCAAAACGGTAAACAGCTTCTCCACTCAATATATTATTTTTATGAATGATGGTTCTGGCCTGTGTATCGATGATCAATTTTTTTGTTGTCCTCAACAAATTAACCAATGCAAAGAACACGAAAAGAACAGCTGACCAAAGCCTTATCTTATTTTCCGGAGGGATTATGTAATACAAAACAACAGCTATTACTACACATAATATTGTTCTTAGAACTGCAGTTGAGACTTTGGTTTTAAGATGAAACTGATTGCCTTCACGGATGAAATATTTATAATCGTCCATATTAATTTTCCTGCTTGTGTTAACCAATGAAATTAAATTTATCTTCAAACATTTTTCCGAATACGGGAACCGGCTTTTCTGCTCCGTTTGCGGCATTAATGATTCCCAATATCCAGAATATGGTAATAAGAAGTCCTGCGATACCTAAAAAAGATAATGCAGGTGTCACAGAAACCAGTATTCTCATTAAAATATTGAAAAGGATACTTATAATCATAAGTCCTAAAGACTGTCTTAAATGATATTTAAGTAGAGCGTCTGCATTGTCTTTTCCTGATAGATAGGCTATAATCCAGCCTATAGGAGTAATATAGGAAACGATAGATAAAGTTTTGTTGTTCATAAAAATCTGTGATTAATTATACAGCAATATTGCTAAGACAAAGATTCGTTTGAATGGCGCGTATTTCCAAACTTTATGATGCTACAAAACATCTACTTCTCTTATAAGGGTGTCTACAATATGACTACAGGAATCAAACAGCACTGGTTTCCAGCATCTTGCTATTCTATATATTCGTCCATATTTACAAACTTTTATGCGGGAATCTAACAAATTATCTTAATTTTAAGTATATGAAATCTGTATTCTACAAAATATTTTTATGGACCTGTTTAGGAATAAGCTGTCATGTTTTTCCTCAGGGTGTGTATACCGACAGTCTTCAATCGGCAATTAATAAACCGGCCACTGAGGAAAAAGAAAAGCCCTTTTTATTAAATCAACTTGCAGAAGCTTACAGAATAAACAGAAACTATTCTGCTGCCGAAAATAAGGCAAGGCAGAGTGCCCGTATCGCCTTAAGGAATAAGAATTACCTTGAAGCAACAAAAGCTTATACACTTCTCACAGTTATAAAAGCCAATGATCAGCAAATAGCCTCTTTAAAAAAGATAAGTGATTCGGCTTTAATGATTGCCCAACAATCTAAAAATCCTCAGGCAATGGCTTCCGCATATTATGCAAAAGTGTTCTTGTATAAAACTTTGGATGACCACGAAAAAAGGATAAAATATTGTCAGCTCGGGTTAAAAGAGCTGGAAAAATCACCGGACCCTTATATTGCAGCCTGTTTTTATTATCAGCTTTATGCTTCATATTCAACATGGAATAATGTACCCCAAGTCAATAACTATGCGCACAAAACAGTTGAAAATGCAAAAAAAACAAAAAATTATAATCTTCTCAGTAATGCGTATGCAGCCTTATCCGTTGCCCACGAATATAATTACAATTCTTCCAAAGAAAAAAAAGGACTGGACAGTGTTCTCTTTTATTTAAGAAAGTCTGAAGATCTTTATCTGAAATATCCAACAAGAGTATCCAGATATACCTATGCCATCACTTGTAACAATATTGCCAATGTATATTTAAAATATTTTCCAGCCAATGATAAAGATGCAGAAAAAAAAGCCATTTATTATGCTGAGACAGCGGGGAATATATTAAAAGATAATCCTAATGCTTCAGAAGTTAAAGCCAGTAGCTTTGGGATATTAAGTGAATATGCCAAAAGAGATGGTAATACTCTTTTAGAAGAAAAGTATCTATTAGAAGCTTATCATCTGATGAAAGCCGATAAAGCCCCATACTATTATACTTTAATCAATATTACCCAGGCTTTGTCTAACTTTTATAAAAATCAGGGCAATTTTGAAAAAGCTTTGGATTTTCAGGCGGAAGTAACCGAATACAGCGACAAGAATTTTAATCAGCAGCAAGCCCTTAATGCACAGAAGCTTGAGATACAATTTGAAACAGAAAAAAAGAATAATGAAGTGAAAATACTCAAAGAAAGGGAGGAAAGCCGTAAACTTCAAAACTATTTATATGTTTGCATTGCTATCGCTTCATTACTTGGACTCCTTTTTATGTTTCGTTCCTACCATTTCAAACTGCGTCTTTCCTTAGAACGGGAGAAACAACTTGAATTCGAAAAACACGAATCTGAAATGCAGGTAAAACTGGAGAAGGAAGAACAGGCAAGATTAAGGGCAGAACAACAACTGCTGGAAGCCCAGCAGCAGCAACTCCAAAAAGAAGCAATGGCCAACGTCCTTCAGCTGGAACATAAAAACCGCATGTTGCATAGCATCAAAGATAAACTTGCCGATGACAGCTCTCTGAATATGCAGAAGATTATGAAAGAAGAGCTCGTTCTTGATAATGATTTTGAAGATGCAAAACTCCAGATCCAGAGAGTTCACCCCGATTTCTTTAACCTCATCAACGAAAAAGCCCATAAAAAGCTTACCCTTCTTGATATGAAGCTTTGTGCTTACCTTTATCTTAAAATGGATAACCGCCAGATTTCCCAATTGATGCATATCGAGCCTAAAAGTGTAAGAATGAGCCGCTACAGGATCAAACAAAAATTAGGACTGGACAAAGAGGAAGATCTTAATCTTTTCCTTCAGAAATTAGGTAATTAGAGGGTTGGATATTTTTTAAATATTCCTGTTTTTAGAAATCAAATTTAAACCATGAAAAAAATTTCCATTGGTATTTTTCTTTTGGCCGGTAGCATTTTTGCGTCAGCCCAATTACAAAATCCCGGCTTTGAAAAAACAGAAAACAACTATCCTTCGGATTGGAGCCATAAAGTCCTCGACCCATATGAGATGAAATATGATGGTGAGGTTAAACACTCCGGTAACGGCTCATTACAAATCTTCGGTAAACAGGATCATGTTAATGAATTACAAACTTTCTCTCAAAAAGTAAAGATTCCTGGAAAAGGATTAAGAAAAGTTGAAATCGGTGCTTTTATAAAATCAGCAAATATCCTGGGTAATATTTCTCTGTGGGCACAGGTTTGGGATGGAAAGAATACTATGGTTGATTTCGGAAATTCTTTTTCCCAAAACCGTAAAATAGTCCAAAATGAAGATTGGAAAAAGTACACCCTGGAATTTATACTTAATGATCAGGCAGACTACTTTGTATTGGGTGGCTTTTTAAAAGGAAGTGGTAAAGTTTGGTTTGATGATTTTTCTGTCACGGAAATCCCATTTTCCGATAAGGAAGCTTCGAAGACCGCTTTGAAGTATATCAATCAATTTAAAAACATCGTAAAGAAAAATTCGATTTTTAAAGATAAAATAGACTGGAGTTCACTTGATAATAACCTTCAGAAACTTTCAGGAGGTATGGTAACAGAGGAAGTTACAGCTCCTGCTATTCAACATATTATAAAAGTGTTGCGGGCTGCAGGAGATAATCATTCTTTCGTGGACAACAAACAATATGCTGAAGAAAAAAAGAGTACCAAAAGTTCTCCTATTGAACCTGCATATAAATTATTGGACCAAAAGATCGGTTATATTATGGTCCCCGCATTTTCATCTCTTAACAAAGAAGTAGGTAATGCTTTTGCTGAAAAAATACAGGGTATGATTAAAAAGCTTGATTCAGAAAACACCCTGAAAGGCTGGATTGTGGATCTCAGATCCAATACCGGAGGCAATATGTATCCCATGATAACGGGATTAGGCCCCTTAACAGGAGAGGGAGCTTTGGGTTATTTTACAAAAGATGGAAAAAGCAAAAGTGCCTGGAAATACAAGGATGGCAGTATGTATAGTGTTTCTGTTTCAAAACCCTATACGCTACATGATCAGAACCCTAAAATAGCAGTCTTAATAGGACCTATGACAGCCAGTAGTGGTGAGGCGACCACTATTTCCTTTATCGGAAAAAAGAATGTTAAAACCTTTGGTCAGCCTTCTGCAGGACTTACCAGTGCAAATCAGGGATACGAACTGAGTGATGGAAGAACACTTTACCTTGCGGTTTCCTACGAAATGGACCGGACAGGAAAGGAATACAAGGAAGGCATACAACCGGACATTATGATTACTCCTTCAGAGGATAAAAATGTTGATGCCGTTCTACAAAAAGCTACCGAGTGGATCATGGAATAAATATTAAAGCTCCGGATTTACCGGAGCTTTATCTCTTTCTGGCACAATTTCTATTCTTTTTTGAGCACATACATGCTTGAAAACAATTTATTATCATCAAATATTAAATTGATTTTATAAGCAGGATTTTTAATCTCTAAATAATTGGAGTACTTTAATCCCGGATCTCCTACAACATCATTTTTACCTATGATCTTTAATACATCCTCTCCTTTCATTCCTTTTTTCAACTGATTCCCAAATGAAACCTCCACCGCTTCAAAATCATTGATCGCATAACCTTTCAAAATGTTATTTTTCTGATCATTTTCACCGTTTTTTCCAGCCGTGAAATAAAAATGAAAATTATTATAGGTATTTTGCTGCATCAATTCTTTGAGGTCTCCTTTTGAATCTACGGTGGTTATTCTTTCAAAATTTTTGTTGAGCGAAGATTTAACAAAATCCGCTTCGGTTGAAGTACCAAGTGCAAGACCGTTTATATTCCAGCTTTTATCAATTTTGATAACAGGTTTATCTTTGATATCTTTAGAATCGGTTCTGTTCTTGGTGAGTTCCTTCGTATAAGATTCATTGTCACATCCGCCAAAATCTATAAGACCGTTCATAGCATCCCAATAACATGTTTTTGAAAGATTTGTATTATTCAGAATAATTAGCCTGTCATAGTCCGGTGCATAGAAAATATATCGATTGTCTTTTTTTACATTCCAGTATAGCCCATTATCCGTATTAGGATTTTTAATTCCCTTTCCGTACCGGCTTTCGAGCTTTTTTAGGATTTCTTTCTTCAGGGCAGGAGTTTTCATTTCTATCCTGAATCCATATATCGTGGGATCTGCTTTTTGTTTTTTCAGAATTGCAGCAAGTTCTTTTTTATCTTTAAAACCTTGCATATCAAAATGACCTCCACCAAATTTTGTAATACTGTCTGTTTTCAATCGCTCGGAATTAATCTGGAAAAATACTTTTTGTCCTTTTAAATCTATTCCGTCAAACGTAAACTTCTCTGAATTATCTATTTCAATAAATAAACAAAAGGGATATTCAACAGTATTTACTTCAACCATATTTTTATTTTTAAAGTCGATCAGATCTTCAATGGACTCATTCAATCTCAATGTTGAAAGATCTGTTTTTCCCTGTCCTTTACAGGCAATAATTAAAAGTGAGCATACTACTAAATATAGGTATTTCATGATATTAGGTAACAATTAGTGAAAGACCAATATAGCAAGAAATAATGATTAGTATCCTATATCATGAATATTATACATTAAACTGCCGTAAATGATGATCCATGTGTTTATAAACAAACATGCCCAAATCCTCTGTTTTCATTTTCCCAAAGAAATTATGGATAAAATCAGGATTTGAATAGTTTTCATAAGCAGCAATCTGCTCCAACCATATTTTTTTATATAAGTCCGTATCTCCTGTTTTTTCTTTAATGGCAAATTCACCTGCCGGTACATTTTTATCCATGACAGCTCCTTCCCGCAATAATCTTTTTAAAGCCATTCTCCCAAATAGTTTTCCCAAAAATTCCTGTTTATACTCTTGTTTATTTCTTCCTAAAATCCAATCATTCCAAACGGTACAGTGTCTGATCATCTGATAAAGATTCATTTTTCCCCACTGTGCAGTCTTATTATCTGTTAGTGCACTGATCCTTTCGATCAGCTCCTGCCTGTCTTTATGTTCAAATATTGTTTTCATAACTGATTTTTATGTAAAATTAAAGAGCCTCTTTTTAAAAGGGGCAACGCATAAATGACAACATGCAGTGCATTTTGTGCCATTTAATTATGTACTTTTGAGTATACAAGCACTGATATTATGAAACATATTTCAATTATAGTGTATGAAGATGCCATGCCTACAGCAGTCTCCACGGTAACAGCACTTTTTAGCAGTGCCAATGAGATGGCATTAATGAATGGCAAGCCACTTCCCTTTCATATAGAACTTATCGGGATTCATCATAAAGAAGTTTCATCCGGGCTGCCTATGCAGTTTTGCTGTAGCAGAACACTGGCAGAAAAATTCGATACAGATGTTGTGATTGTGGCTCCCATGAAATCCGGACAGGAAGATGTGAATGCCATATTAACAAAAAATGCTGTACTGACGGGATGGATTCTGAAAAAGTATGAACAAAAATGTGAGATCATCAGTCTTTGTACCGGAGCATATTTCCTTGCTGAAAGCGGACTTCTTGATCATATGCCTGCGACTTCACATTGGAACGCTATAGAAGATCTTCAGTATCGATACCCTTTGATCGATTTCAAACCGGAGCATGTGGTTACCCATTCTAAGGCGATCATTACAGGCGGTGGCGGATTTTCATCATTGAATGCAATTTTGTATTTCATTGAAAAAAACTGCGGTAAAGAAGTGGCGGTTTCTTTAAGCAAATTCTATGCTCTTGACTATGGACGAAGCTCCCAGGGCATTTTTACGATCTTTTCCGGACAGCGCAGGCATAATGATGATGAAATCCATAAAGCACAAAGTTATATTGAAAAGAAATTTACAACAGAAATTTCAGTAGAACAGATCGCCAGCCAGGTGAATATGAGCCGCAGAAATTTTATCCGCCGCTTTAAAAATGCGACTTCCCTAAATCCTATAGAGTACATCCAGCGTGTAAAGGTGGAAGCTGCAAAGAAAGCTCTTGAATCCGGAGAACACAATATTGCTGATGTTACTTACAGTATCGGTTATAACGATCTTAAAACCTTCAGAACGGTCTTTAAAAGAATCACAGGACTCACTCCGGCAGATTACAGGAACAAATATAAAAGCCAGGAAATAGATTAAATCATTTTCCTTCTAAAAAACTCCATAAAAATGGGCATGAAATACCGTAGGAACAACTTTTACGTCATCACCGGTGGTCCCGGTGTTGGAAAAACAACTCTACTGAACGAGCTTGAAAATGCAGGATATCGGACAGTAGAAGAAGATGCAAGACAAATCATTAAAGAACAGATAAAAAATAAAGGAAATGGACTTCCATGGGGAAACAGAGAACTCTATACGGATCTTATGATCAGTGCATCTTTACAAAGTTATGAGGCTGTTTCTGCTGTTCGGGATGAGATTGTTTTTTTTGATCGTGGGATTATAGATGCTTTTTGCTATGCACGTATGATTCAACTACCTGTTAGCCCTGAAATGAAAAGTATTACTAAAAACTATCTATATAATCCTCAAATATTTATTCTTCCACCCTGGCCGGAAATTTACAGAACAGACGGCGAAAGAAAGCAAACCTGGGAAGAAGCAGCAGAAACTTATGATGTGATGAGGTCTACCTATATTGATTATGGTTATACGCCTATAGATGTACCGCCTGATACTCCGCAGGCACGGGCAAACTTTATTCTCAGGAATATCATATAAAGTGATTTCCAACAATAAAAAGCAACCATTCTTACATTTCAGCCCTTTGCGATAATCAGTTAAACGATTGCTTAAACATAAGGGGTGTGATATTCATTTTCTTTTTGAATAATTTATTAAATGATTGTGAATGCTCGAATCCCAGCTGATAAGCTATTTCTGCTACAGATAAGCTGGTGGTTGTAAGATATTCTTTCGCTTTTTCAATTAATTTTTCATGGATATGTTGCTGGGCATTTTGACCTGTAAGGTTGCGAAGCATATCACTCAGGTAATGGGGTGACAGGTTCAGTCGGGAAGCCAGAAACTCAACGGTAGGAAGTCCATTTTGTAAGGTCTCCTGATCTTCAAAATAATTCTCCAGGATCTTTTCCATCCGGGAAAGAAGATCATTGCTTACGGTTTTGCGGGTAATAAACTGACGCTTATAAAATCTGTTGCTGTAATTGAGTAATACTTCAATATAAGATATAATGACATCCTGGCTGATATCATCAATCGCAGTATGGAGTTCTCCATTGATATTATCCAGCAATCCAACGATAAGCTTCTTCTCTTTGTCGGATAAGTGAAGTGCTTCATTTGTATCGTAAGAAAAGAAGCCATATTTCTTTATATTCTTAGCCAAGGGATAATTCCTAATAAAATCAGGATGTATGAATAAGGTATATCCATGGTATTCCGCTTCTTCGTCAGTGGACAGGATCTGGTTGGGAGCCGTAAACATCATTCCACCCTCGTTAAAGTCATAATATCCTTGCCCATATCCCATTTTCCCGTTTTCAGAAAATTTATATGATATCTTGTAAAAATTCAAGACAAAATTCCGGTTTAGTATTTCTTTATTTACACTCATTGTGGTATTATCCACAAGACTGATCAGAGGATGTAGCGGTTTGGGAACCTGTAATATATCGTGCAGCTCGGAAATAGAGGAAATTTTCAGAGGAGCATTATCTTTCTTTTCCATAATATAAATGTAAGCATTATTTAAAGTTAAAAAGACAGTGCAGTCGTTATATCTGCACTGTTCTTTGAATGAATATTTATATAAATTGCTTTCCGAATTGTTCACGGAATGCTTCTGCTCCCATCTCCAGACGTTGTGCATACAGCTCATTAGCATCTTTACCTGCAACATAGCGAAGTTGCTTTTTACCGTCGGTAGCAGCTTCATATACTACTTCAGCAATTAATTCAGGCTCTGAAGCCCCTTCCATCATCGCTTCCGTATTGGAAAACATAGTATTGATCATTGGTTCATATTCCGGTTGGGTACCCATATCCAGCGACCTACTGATAAAATCTGTTTTAATCCCGCCTGGAGAAACGGTTTTTATATCCACCCCGAAGGTATTCAGTTCAAATGCCAGGCTTTCGCTCCATCCTTCCAATGCCCACTTCGTGGCATGATAGGTAGATCCTAATGGAAAAGCAATCAAGCCTCCAATAGAAGTTGTAGTAATGAACATTCCGCTTCTCTTTTCCCTGAAATAAGGAATAAAAGCCTGTGTAACACGGATCACTCCCAAAAGATTGGTATTTAATTGTTTTACAATCTGATCATCTGTTAAAGCTTCCAAAGGTCCTATTAAACCATATCCCGCATTATTGAATACAAGGTCTATCGAACTCATCTCCAATGCCTTTTTTACTGTAGATTTGATCTGTTCCGGATTGGTAACATCCAAAGGAAGTAACGTTACGTTTTCTAAAGTATGCAGTTCGGTATCAGATTCCGGATTTCTCATCGTTGCTATTACGTTCCATCCTTTGCTTTGAAATAATTTGGCACTCGCTTTTCCAAGTCCTGTAGAGGCACCTGTTATAAAAATTGTTTTCATTTTTTGTTGTATTAAAATTACAATACAAATGTCCGCACTCGAAGAATGACTGAAGTTGCCAAAACGGATATTGATGTAGCCAAAATGGAAATCAGCCTTTTTGAAAGAAAAAATGGCTGAACATGGCTTATTTTTAAATGGATATTAATATATTTGACCCACTAAGGCCTCATAGTTCAATGGATAGAACAAAAGTTTCCTAAACTTTAGATCCAGGTTCGATCCCTGGTGAGGCTACACATCACCTTTTGTTCAAAGCTCTAAAAATAGTATCCCCCGAAACATTCAAAATCGGAATTAAACAAGCGGCAACTTTATTTGAAGTGAAAGTTCTTTTTTTCATAGTTGAAAAAAAGAACTTGACGCTACTTTGGTAAAGTAAGTTTCATAATTATTTTTGATAAACGACTAGTATAATTCACCACTTTATGATCATGATCATAAAAACAAATGTATAGCAATCACTATTTTTGAATACGAAACATCACCTTAATAATAATTTTCATCATTTTAGTCTAAAGCTTCCCTCCAGCGGGAAGCTTTTATTTAATAAATTATTACATGCTTATATGTAATGCATTTGCAGCAGGGGCTTTTCATTTATGAGAAGCCCTTTTCCCTTATTTCAGAATTGTAATAAACATAATTATAATTACCTGGAGTCTTACAAAACATAGATTTCTTTAATTTGTTTTGTGATCGCTATGTTTTAAATTAAATTTGTATTCCCATTATTCCTCATAACAATAACACGTATTTTACATGATAAAACAATTTTTCAGCCTGGCTATTATTTTGTCGACAGCCATTTGTTCCGCACAGAACAGCTTCAAAGTAATCCCATTGGGGATTTATGGTGGAGGTTATGAAAGTAACTTATCCAGCTACATGGCTGCTCCGGTGCATTCTGACAATTATATTACTCTTGATGCCGGAACAATACGTTCCGGAATTGAAAAAGCAATAGAGAAGGGAAATTTTAAACAAAATTCTGCATTGCAGGTGATCCAACAAAATATCAAAGGCTATCTTATCTCCCATGCACATCTTGATCATGTAAGCGGATTGATCATCAACAGCCCGGATGATACAAAAAAGTCCGTGTATACACTACCTTCTGTTGGAAACATCATTACAGATAAATATTTCTCGTGGCAAAGCTGGGCTAATTTTACCGATACCGGAGAAACACCCAGGTTAGGTAAATATAAAATGATCAGTCTGGAAGAAAACAGGGAAATACCTCTAACAGACACAGAAATGTATGTGACAGCTTTTCCGCTTAGCCACGTCAACCCTTATGAAAGTACAGCTTTTCTTTTACGGTATAATGACGATTACCTTCTTTACCTGGGAGATACGGGAAGCGATCGTATAGAAAAAAGCAATAAGCTCGAAAAACTATGGAAACAGGTTGCTCCACATGTAAATAAGCAAAAGCTAAAAGGAATTCTAATAGAAGTTTCTTTTCCAAATGCACAACCGGATAAATCATTATTTGGACATCTTACCCCAGCGTTATTGGAAAATGAATTGAATATTCTGAATGGTTTTTGTCAACCCGGAAAACTAAAAAACGTCCCTGTAATCATTACCCACCTGAAACCTGTGGATGATAGCATAGAGAAAATCAAGAAGCAACTGAAGGAAAAAAATACTTTGGGAATCCGGTATATTTTCCCTGTACAAGGAGAAAAAATCACTTTGTAAAAAGATAAACAGTTTTTTTAAATAACAGATAATTTCCTATTACATAATTCATTACATTTGTTTTACAACTAAAACTATGTACTATGAAAAATTTAAAATCATTGGAAAGAAGTGAACTAAGACGTATTAATGGCGGATACCTGCAATGTCCTGCCAACCTGGAATGTGGTGATGACTGGTGCTGCATTAACGGAGCATGCCGTCCAAGATCACAAGCAGGGCCTAATGGGTTATGCATGGCCATTATTATCGATTAGAATTGATCAAAAGGCAAAGAAAGTTATTCTTTGCCTTTTGATTTTACCGTACTTCTATACCCGCTTCTATATAAGGTTTTAAATAATCAGAATCGGGATCAGCTTCTGTGATGATCACATTCAGGGAATTCGTGGCGCATATGTAAAAGGATTCCGATTTTCCCAGTTTATCTGAGGTCGATAAGGCAATCGTACATTTTGAAGTTTCTATCATTACTCTTTTAACCAGGCTATCTTCGTAATCATCTCCCGTCACACCCACCTCCAGATCAATACTGCAAACACCCAGTAGACAGATATCTGCCCTGATATTTCTTATACTTTGTATGGTTTCGTATCCTGTTGTAGAGAATGAAATTTTATTCAGCATTCCCCCCATAAACAAAACTTCAATTTCTGTATGGTCTTCCAAAAGAGAAGCCACAGGAAAGCTATTGGTGACAACAGTTAAAGCGATATCCTTTGGCAAATTCGCTACTACAGCCAATGCTGAGGTTCCTGAATCCACAAGCAGAACCATGCCGGGAGTGATATATTCCAAAACCTTCTCTGCAATCATCTTTTTGTGGGCTACATCAATATTCTGCCGGTCCTTAAAATGCAACGGCATTGATGACCGTTGAAGAGCACCACCACGGACAGCTTTAAGCAACCCTTTATCGGATAATTCTTTAATATCCCGGCGTATGGTATCTTCAGATACTTTAAGGGTTTTGCTCAATTGATCAAGCAAAACCTTTTTGTCCTTGGCCAGATATTCCAGAATGCGATCCTGTCTTTCAGCTTTTATCATAACACAAATATAGAAAATATTTACTGCAAGATAATGCAACTTCATGCAATATTTTATATATTTGTTGCAAATAATTGCAAAATGAAAAATAAAAAAGAAACGATCGCTATAGATATGGATGGTGTAATTGCAGATGTAGAGGCACAATTAATCGCCTGGTATCACAGGGATCATGGCATTTTAATCAGCCGGGAAGATATGATCGGTAAACCGGAACCGGACGCTTTTCCCAACAAAGAAATAATATTCGAATATCTGCAAACTCCGGGATTTTTCCGCACCTTGCCAGTGATGCCTGGTGCCATAGAGGTAGTACAGGAACTGATGAAAGATTATGATGTATATATTGTGACAGCAGCAATGGAGTTTCCGCTTTCATTATATGAAAAATACCAATGGCTGCAGGAGCACTTCCCTTTTATTTCATGGAAAAATATCATTATGTGCGGAGATAAGAGTGTAATCGATACGGACTACCTTATTGATGACCATATTAAAAATCTGGATTTCTGTAAGGGAAGACCAATTATGTTTAACGCAGGACACAACAGTAATATAGATCACCATCAAAGAGTAAATACATGGGGTGAAGTACGGACATTATTCAATGATATCAGGAATTTAAGTAAATCTGAAGCTGTTTAAGCCATCAGGAATAATCGTAACGATTTGATTTATCTAATAAACCGAAATAATTTACTCTAACAACTAACCCTTCCAATAATAGGAAGGGTTTCTTTTTACAGGAACATTTATCCTATAATAAAAGAAAACCGGTGAGATATGGCCTCACCGGTTAAAAAAACAAAAATTGATATGGATATGATTAGTTGTGTTATTTTTATTATACTTTCCAAAAAACAAACCGTAATAATTGAGAGTAATTATCTCTCTATTTCTTATTGTTATTTTGCTACAACAAATTTATATTTATTTAGACTGAATAAAAATAATAAACACCATGACATTTATCAGTTTAGCCTTATTTTAAGTATCCATAAGACTATAACGGGTATTTATTACCTGTCAAAGCTTATGTTTACCAAATAATCAAGCCACTTTTGTAAGTGGCTTGATTCATTAATCTAAATTAAAATATTCATCATATTGGGGGAATCATTGAGATATGATTCATAATACCCTGCCTGCTTCATTCTCTTTAATAATCCTTCAAAGTCTGAAAAAGAAGGAACTTCAATACCAACGATCGCTGAAGCAGTTTCCCGGGAATTCCTTTTGGTATATTCAAAAAAAGTAATATCATCCGATGTTCCCAAAACACTCAGAACAAATTCTTTAAGAGCACCCGGTCGCTGAGGAAATTTTACAATAAAATAATGTTTCAATCCTTTATAAAGCATTGCCCTTTCTTTAATCTCCTCCGTCCTTGTAATATCATTGTTACTTCCGCTTACAATGCATACAACATTTTTTCCTGCTATCTCTTCTTTACAGAGCTCCAGTGCAGCTATCGTCAATGCACCTGCAGGCTCAAGCACCATTGCATCCTTGTTGTAAAGTTCCAATAAAGTTTCACATACTTTTCCTTCATGAACAGCAATACACTCATGGATATGGTCCCTGCAGATTTCAAAAGCAAGGTCACCTACCTTTTGAACAGCAGCTCCATCTACAAATTTATCAATGTGCAACAATTCGATATTGGTTCCTGCTTCTACAGATGCCTTCATCGATGCAGCTCCCTTTGGTTCTGCAATAATGATTTTCGTTTGAGGTGATAAAATCGAAAACACAGTGATAATGCCAGCAGCTAACCCACCTCCTCCAAGTGGTACAAGTACAAAATCTATAGGATCTTTTGCTTGTTCCAGAATTTCCATGGCCAAGGTAGCCTGGCCTTCAATGATTTCCACATCATCAAACGGATGGATAAATTCAGCTCCCGAATTTTCACTGTATGCTATGGCCGCATTCTTTGAGTCATCAAAAGTATCGCCTATAAGCTTTATTTCAACATACTGTTCCCCAAACATGGCTACCTGCTCCAGTTTTTGCTTAGGAGTCGTGACGGGCATGAAAATCGTTCCGTTGATCTTCATTTTCCTGCATGCAAAAGCAACGCCTTGGGCATGATTTCCTGCACTGGCACAAACAACACCATTTCCGGTTTTATCATTTCTGTGGAGGCTGTAGATTTTATTATAGGCACCCCTGATCTTATAGGAACGGACCGGTTGCATATCTTCCCTTTTCAAAAAAATATTCGCTCCAATCTGTCTGGAAAGTCTAACGCTTTCCTGCAGTGGTGTTGTATTGACAATATTTTCCAGGGTTTTCCGGGCCTTTTTAACAGCATCTAAGGAAGGGAAAGTAATGGTTTTACTTTTCATATTCATATTCTCTATCCGGACGTAACGATCTTACGACTTTCCCGGCTTGCCATAATTCGCTGTTTCTCAATTCTTCAAGCTCTTTGTTAAGACCTTCCCTGTAATTTTCTTTACTGTTACTTGAAATTGATTTTTGTGATTCAGTTCCTTCTTTCACACTTTGATACAGCTCTTCAAATACAGGTTTAGTAGCATCATAAAACTTTTTCCACCAATCTAAAGCTCCTCTTTGGGCTGTTGTTGAACAGTTGGCATACATCCAATCCATTCCGTTCTCTGCCACCAAAGGCATTAAAGACTGTGTTAATTCCTCAACGGTTTCATTAAAGGCTTCGGAAGGTGAATGTCCCTGAGCTCTCAATACTTCAAACTGAGCCGCAAAAAGTCCCTGTATTGCACCCATCAATGAGCCCCTTTCTCCTACCAGATCACTATATACTTCTTTCTTAAAGTTGGTTTCGAACAAATATCCGCTGCCTACCGCAATCCCTAATGCAATTACTTTATCCTTCGCATTTCCCGTTGCATCCTGATGGATGGCATAACTGCTGTTCAATCCCTTACCTTCCACAAAAAGTCTTCTTAAAGATGTTCCGGATCCTTTAGGCGCTACCAAAACTACATCTACCTCTTTAGACGGTACGATATTAGTCTGGTGATTATAGGTAATTCCGAAACCATGTGAGAAATATAATGTTTTTCCAGGGGTAAGGTGTTTTTCTAATGTTGGCCAGAATTCGATCTGTGCAGCATCACTTAAAAGATAGCACAGAATAGTTCCTCTTTGTGCTGCCTCTTCTAATTCAAATAATGTTTCACCCGGAATAAATCCATCTTGTACTGCCTTATCCCAACTTTTAGAATTCTTACGTTGTCCGACAATTACATTGATTCCGTTATCCTGAAGGTTTAAAGCCTGACCAGGTCCCTGGATACCATATCCTAAAACCGCTACAGTCTCATTTTTTAATACATCCTGCGCTTTTTCAATTGGAAATTCTTCTCTTGTTACTACATTTTCTTCTACTCCTGCAAATTTAATTAATGCCATAATTTTGTTTTTAATTGTTATTTTTCCGGCCAATTCTGGCCACATTATAATATATTGAACTTGTGTTTTTTATTGATAAGCCATTTTTTCAAGGGCCGTCAGCTTTTTATGGAAAGCTTCATTGGATTTAATAACTGCTACTCTTCCGCTTCTGATAAACTCTATAAGACCATGGGGCTCCAGAAGGTCAAGGAAACGGCCTATTTCTTCATGATGTCCCACAATCGTAAAAACAGTATAATCATTTCTCACACTTACGATGGTTGCACCATATTGTCTTAAAATCCTTTCAACATAGAATTTTTCAGAAACGACATTGGTTTCTATTTTAAAAAGTGCCAGTTCCTGCCATACGATTTCTTCATTGGTATTGTAATATACTTTTATCACTTCTACCAGCTTCTGAATCTGGCGGGATATTTTCCTTACAGTTTCATATGTAGTTTCCACTACAATGGTAAACCTGGAAATACCTGTAATTTCTGTAGGTGAAACATTCAGGCTGTCTATATTAATCCCCCTCCTAGAAAAAACCGTTGCTATTCTGGCGAGTAATCCTACCTGGTTTTCTGTGAAAACGCTTATGGTGTATTCCTGTTTATTCATCATATTTATTTTTATTTTAAGCGGATTTCACTTACGCTGCATCCTTGTGGGACCATCGGGAAAACATTATTTTCTTTCCCTACTTTTATTTCCAGAAGATAAGATCCCTCTGTTTCAAGCATTTCTTTTAATGAAGATTCCAGGAAAGCTCTTTCTTTTACATGCTTTGCTTTAATGCCATAGGCTTCAGCAACAGCAGAAAAGTCCGGACTGGTGATATCCACGAAAGAATATCGCTTGTCATGAAAGAGTTCCTGCCATTGACGAACCATCCCGAGAAAAGAATTGTTCAGAACAATCATCTTTACCCCTATTCCGAATTGTGAAATAGTTCCCAGCTCCTGGATGTTCATCTGAAAACCACCGTCTCCGGCAATACAGATCACGTGCTTGTCAGGATTTGCCATTTTTGCACCTATTGCTGCAGGAAGACCAAATCCCATTGTTCCAAGACCACCGGAAGTGACGTTTCTTTTTGATTTTTTAAATTCAGCATATCTGCAGGAAATCATCTGGTGCTGTCCCACATCCGTACAGATGATGTACTCTCCATGGGTGAGTTGGTTCAGGTATTTTAACACCTCTCCCATGGTAAGTTCTTCTGTTTCCGGATTCAATTCCTTGTGTACAACCTCAAGATTTTCTTCACGATGCAGTTCTTTAAACTGATCCAGCCACTCTTTATGTGAGTTTTCTGAAAGAGCCTCAGTCAGCAGAGGAAGTGTTTCTTTACAATTACCAAGAACAGGGACATCCGCTTTTACATTTTTATCTATTTCCGCAAGGTCAATATCGAGATGAACTACTTTAGCTTGTCTGGCATATTGATCCAATTTCCCGGTTACACGATCGTCAAATCGCATTCCTACAGCGATAATCACATCACAATCATTGGTTAATTTGTTAGGAGCATAATGTCCATGCATTCCTAGCATTCCTACATAAAGCGGATGTTCTGTAGAAAGTGCTCCTAAACCCAAAGCAGTAGAAGCCGCAGGAATGCCGGTTTTTTCAACCAAATTCTGTAACTCTTTTTCTGCCTGTCCTATAATCACTCCTTGCCCGAAAAGTAGGAATGGTCTTTTAGCAGCGTTGATCAGTAAAGCAGCCTGCTCAATATATTCATGCCTGATTCGGGGTTTAGGATGATAAGACCGGATGGAATTACAGGCCTCATATCCTGTAAAATCGATTTCCTGAAGTTGTGCATTTTTAGTAATATCCACCAATACAGGACCCGGTCGCCCTGATCTTGCTATATAGAAAGCTTTTGCCAAAGCTGTCGGAATATCTTTAGCATCGGTTACCTGACAGTTCCATTTGGTAACAGGAGCGGTAACATTGATCACATCTACTTCCTGAAAAGCATCAGATCCCAAAAGGGATGCATATACTTGCCCGGTTATGCAAACAACCGGTGTGCTGTCAATCATAGCATCTGCAAGTCCTGTTACCAGATTGGTTGCTCCCGGGCCACTGGTTGCAATAGCTACCCCGGTATGGTTCGAAGACCTGGAGAACCCCTGTGCTGCGTGGATTGCTCCCTGTTCATGTCTAACGAGAATATGCTTTAAATCGTCTTTGTAATCATATAATGCGTCATAAATCGGAATGACAGCTCCACCAGGATATCCGAAGATCGTATTGACGTTTTCAGCTTTCAGGATTTCCAAAATAACTTCTGCCCCTTTCAATTTTTTTATGGTCTGTGTAGACCTTTCTGTTTCTAATGCATTAAATGTTGATTCCATTATATTCAATTTAAAAATCTGTTATACATCCCTGAGAGGCATCTGATACCAGCTTTGCATACTTGTATAACACCCCTGTTTTTACTTTATAATCCGGTTGTTTGAATCCGGCTTTTCTTTCTTTTAATTCTTCATCTGATATAATCAGGTTGATGGTATTCTTTACAGCATCTAGTTCGATCACATCATTGTCTTTAACCAAACCAATTAATCCTCCTTCAAAGGCTTCAGGTGTAATGTGCCCTACCACAAAACCATGAGTTCCCCCGGAAAAGCGCCCGTCCGTAATTAATGCTACATTCTTACCTAGTCCGGAACCCATCAATGCAGAAGTTGGTTTCAACATTTCAGGCATTCCAGGAGCGCCTTTAGGGCCTTCATTCTTAATCACAACTACATCACCTTCCTGGATTATTTTGTCTTCAATACCTTTGATAAATTCTTTTTCACCATCAAAAACCCTTGCTTTTCCTTTAAAAAAATTTCCCTCCTTACCTGTAATTTTGGCCACACAGCCTCTTTCCGCCAGGTTGCCGTACATAATTCGGATGTGGCCTGTTTCTTTTATAGGATTGCTGATATCTCTGATAATATCCTGTTTCCTATCTATAATTGAAGTAATATTTCTAAGGTTTTCTTCCATTGTCTTTCCGGTTACCGTAAGGCAGTCTCCATGAAGAAGTCCGAGATCCAATAGATATTTCATCACAGCCGGTACTCCTCCTACCTCATGAAGATCTTTCATCAGGTACTTGCCGCTAGGTTTCAGGTCAGCCAGCAAAGGTGTAGTATCGCTAATCTTCTGAAAATCATCCAGCGTTAAATGATGACCAATACTCTTTGCTATTGCAATGAAATGGAGGACTGCGTTCGTGCTTCCCCCTAAAACCATAATGATTCTCAAGGCATTTTCAAAAGCCTTTGGCGTCATGATATCGGAAGGCTTGATGTCTTTTTCCAGCAATATCCTCATATAATGTCCGGCAAACTCACATTCTTCCTTTTTCTCTTTGCTTAGAGCCGGATAAGAAGATGAGTATGGTAAGCTCATACCCAGTGCTTCAATCGCCGAAGCCATTGTATTGGCTGTATACATACCACCACAAGCCCCCGCACTTGGACAGGAGTTTTTGATGATTCCATCATAATCTTCATCAGAAAGCTTTCCTGCAATCTTATTTCCCAATGCTTCAAAAGCAGATACGATATTGAGATCATTGCCTTTATAGTGTCCTGCTTCTATGCTTCCCCCATATACCATGATCGATGGCCTGTTTAATCTCGCCATTGCCATTAGGGAACCAGGCATATTTTTATCGCATCCCGGAACTGTAATAAGACCGTCATAGTACTGTCCTGCACACACCGTTTCAATGCTGTCTGCAATCACATCCCTGCTGACAAGAGAATATCGCATTCCATCTGTCCCATTGGTCATTCCGTCACTGATCCCTATGGTATGAAACATCAGGCCAACAAGATTCTGTCCGTTTACTCCCTTTTTAACCAGTTCTGCCAGCCCGTTAAGGTGCATATTGCAGGTATTTCCGTCATATCCCATACTCGCTACTCCAACCTGGGCTTTATCGAAATCCTCTTTTTTAAAGCCGATTCCGTAAAACATCGCCTGGGTTGCCGGTTGAGTAGGATCCTGAGTGAGAACCCTGGAATATTTATTTAATGTTTCACACATACAACGCTTGTTTTAAATAGGAATAATCTTCTTCAAAAACCAGATGTCTGTAAGCTTTTTGAATCAAAGCAGACACACTGTTTTCCCACTTCAGTTTAAATGGAATATTATTCAATGATTCTAATGCAACCACTTCCGCTGCAGTACCACAAAAAAATCCGGCATCTGCTCCTTCCATTTCTTCAGGTTTAAAGAATTTTTCTTCGTAGCTAATCCCTAGCTGATCGCATATCTCGAACATTGTCGCTCTGGTTATCCCCGGAAGAATACTCCCTTTTGCCGGTGTATATAATTTTGCATCCTTTTCATAAAAAATATTAGCTCCTGAACTTTCCGCTACATTTCCATTGCCATCTAAAAGCATTGCTTCGTCAAATCCTTTATCTTTGGCTTCCTGCGATGCAAGAATAGAGTTTACATAATGACCACTCGCTTTTGCTTCTATTCTAAATGCCTTCGGATTGGGGCGCTCAAAAGAAGAGGTCATTATCCTTGCATGGTCGGATAAGTATCCGTTATCCCAACTCCACGCTTCAATAATCAAAGAACTTTTGTTTCCTTTTGAAAGGCTCATGTTAGGAGAGCAAATTACTAATGGTCTGATGTATGCATTACTTAAATTATTCATTTCCAAAAGCTTATAGGTCAAGTCAATCATCTCTTCCGTAGAATAATCAAAAGGAATCATCATTAATTCTGCTGATTTTTTCAGGCGGTCATAATGTTCTTTTGCCTTAAAAATTTTGGTCCCGTTCTTTGTTTTGTATGATTTAATTCCTTCAAAGACAGCATATCCGTAGTGAAGTGATTGTCCGTAAAGACCCGTAGAAGCAGTAGTAGCCTCCTGGAACTTTCCGTCATAATAAAGCATCGTTTTCTCGTTGTAATACATATTTATTTTTTAAATTATTTTAAGTTTAGACATAAAAAAAGCTATTCTCATCAGTCGGGTCAACATGGTAATAAATCCGATTCCAAAAGCAGTACATGAAGTTCTTTTCTAATTTTGATTCAAAACTAAGGCTTGTATATTTTCTATCTTTCATATTTCAATTAAAATTACAATATTCAAATCACGATAAAATAAATATAAAACACTAATAATCAATAATTTAAATTATCTAATTCTACAATAGCAGAATTATAAAAAGACTTCACTTCTGCATTATAAAATCATTAGTCCTACAGTACTTTGATTTGTTAGATAAAAAGCACCGGATGTATCATTGCTATCCGATTGAAAAGAATGATTGCAAACTCCGAATGATTTCAGAACCTTTTTCAGATTATGGAGTTTAAATTTTTTGTTGTAATACATATTTTAATTTTTTTAGATTTTTTAAAATTCGGGTATAAAAAAAAGCCATCCCGGATGAGGATGGCTTTCTAATAATTTTATAGAGTTTCAACAATACCATCGCTCATCACCGGAATCCGATAATGACAATAACGATAGTAATAATATTGTTGAATGTACTGTTCACTTTTATTTTTTGATGTGACAAATGTATAAACTTTTTTTAATTAAAAAAATATTTTATCATTTTTTTAATTAAATCTCAATAAAAAACAAAATGATTAATGGTATCTATAATCCTTGATAGAAAAGCTTAAGATGCAATTACAGACGGGAATAATTATTTCATTAAAGCATCGATTTAAATTCTGTTGGTCTCATATTAGTCAGTTGCTGAAATGTATTGCTAAATGCTGAAATATTGGAATAGCCAATTTCATAAGCAATCTCACTCATACTCAGAGTGGTATCTTTTAGTAATTCCATTGCACGAATGATCCTTACCATCTTTACATACTGGATAAACGAAATCCCCAATTTATTGGTAAATATACGGGTCAGACTTCTTACACTAAATCCAAATTTACCCCCTACTTCTTCTAGTGTGAGTGGGTTTTCTAAATTGTTTCGAACAAATTTTATAATTGCAGTAAGACGTTCATCACTGGTGGTAGGCAACTGGATAGAAAATTTTTTCAGATTCTCCTTAGGAAGTAAATGTTTCATAGTGAGAATAAATTCATATTCCCATGAATCTGGAAAGAAATCTCCATTCCAATCCTTTCCGAATTTCAAAAGCTCAGAAAGTAGATTACTTACAGGATATATCCCCAGATCATCGTAAAATGGATGATTAAATTTTTCTTCCTCCGGAAAGTAAATATTAATGATATCAAGATCCTTAGAATTGAACATCAAATTATGCGAGTACATTTTAGGCATCCAGATATAGTGACTGCGTGGAATGTAAAGATCTTTTTCTTTTGTTCTCAATTTTGCCATTCCACCAATAACCAAAAGCAACTGCCCTTTCTGATGCCTATGCATGGGTAGTCTTTGTTCCCATTGCTGACGGATCATCAATATGGATGCAGGATGAGCATCTACTTTTTCTCTTACTTCTTTTATCGTTTTCATAGGCAGGAGTCGATTTTAAAATTTTACAACAGAACACTGATAATGACTTATCAAATAGAGATAAACTTAAAAATATTGGCCAGAATAAACAAAAATAAGGCTAATATTATAAAAAGACTCATTTTAATCCACAATAATTTTGCCAGTATAAAAATGTAATCTGACAATGAAAAGATATATCATACTTCTGTACCTGGCTGTTTCGGCTGGTATAAAAGCACAAATAAAGGATAATCCCTCCGTATTGACATTGAATGAAATCTGGAATATATCAGAGTCACAAAACAAACAATTGAAACTTGCAGAACTTGCAAAAGAAGAAAGCGATATCAGTATTTTAGAAGCAAAAGATAAGCAATTACCAGAATTGTCTGTCGTTGGAGATTTTCGTCTTAACTCCAAGTTTCTTCTGTATGAAAATGGTCTGTTTTCGTCACCTCAAAGTGTTCCAATTAAGGGATATGGTTATGGATTGGGCTACAATCTGGATTTCAATCTTTATAGTGGAGGAAAAGACAAAAGAAACATTGAAATTAAAAAAGAAGAGAAAATACGCAAACAATATGAGTTTGAATTACAGAAAGATAATGTAAAATATATGATCGCTGCATCCTATTACGATCTGTACAAATTCCAGGAATTTGAATCATTTATTTCCTCCGAAATTTCTAGCGAAAAGAAGCAGCTATCCACCATTGAAAATCTTAACAAGAATGGTATTGTATTGAAGAGTGATGTATTAAGAATCTCAGTCAAACTATCTCAATTGCAACTCAGTGATTCGGATGTAAAAAAGAAAATTGATCTTACCAAGCAACGACTCAACATTCTGATGGGAAGAAGTAGTACTGAGCCACTGGCTATTTCTTCTGAAGATATTCTGGAAAACAAAAATTTACAAGGATCTAATTATGAAGACTATCTTGCAGCTGCACTCGATAATTCACCTGATCTTAAGATTGTTAACACAAATCAGACATTAAGTGAGCTTAATATTAGGCAGGTAAAATCAAGCCTATTACCAAGGATTTCTTTATACTCCAGATACAACTATACGTATCCTCAAATTTCATTTTATCCATACTCCAATGATCTCTGGGGATTTGGTCAAATAGGTTTAAAGGTAACCTACTCTGTAGACAATCTTTATAAGAGTAAACACACTATTGCTCATGCATATAACCTGAAAAAACAGGAGATTGAAAAGAGCCGGATAAAACAAGACGACCTATCGATTAAAGTAAGAGATGCTTTCCTTGAAAGAGAACAGGCAAGAGAAAGTGTAGAGACAGCAGAACTTACCATCCGTCAAAGTACTGAAAGTGTGAGAGTAATCAGAAACAGCTACCTCAATCAGCAATCTCTTCTGACCGATCTTTTAGATGCTGAGAACATTCTGTTACAAGCTAAATTCAATCTTACATCTGCTGAAGCAAATTTAAGACTAAGCCATATAAAACTATTGATTATCACAGGAACACTTTAAAATAAAATTATGAACAAGAATAAAACAGACCGTATTATAGTAGTAGCAACACAATGGTTAGGAATACTATTATTAATCGTAATCATCACTTGGGCTGTACTTCATTTCTGGAAAGGATATTGGTATGAGCAGACCAATGATGCACAGATAGAAGCTTATCTATCACCTATAAATGCTAAAGTTGGGGGATATATCAGCAAAATTTATTATCAGGATAATCAGGAAGTCCATAAAGGAGATACTCTCGTACGTATTGAAAGGGATGAATATGATCTTAAAAAAGAAACAGCTTTAGCAGAATTAGCGACATCGGAGGCCAAACTCCCTATACTAAGCGCCAGTGAACAAACCCAGATCAAAAATATTGATGTCATAAAAGCCCATATTTCAGGAATCAAAGCTAAACTGGATCAGCAGCAAAAGGAATACGATCGCTATAAAAACCTTCTGGCAGATGAATCGACTACTCAACAAAAATTTGATAATGTACATACTTCCCTATTAACCAATCAATCGGATTACGAAGAAACGCTCGCATCTCTTCGGGTAGCAGAGTCAAAACTCAATGATATACAAGCACAACGTTTCGCAATAAATGCTGAAATAAAAGTAAGACAGGCATCTATAGAAAGGCAGGATCTCGATATACGTTATACGGTAATCACGGCTCCATTTGATGGTAAAATAGGAAAAAAAAACATTCAGGAAGGACAACTGATTCAACCTGGGCAGACTCTGGCATTTCTTGTCAATAAATCGCAGGAGAAATGGGTGGTAGCCAATTTCAAAGAAACACAGATCAAGACATTCAAAATAGGCCAAAAGGTCAATATAGAAGTGGATGCTTTTCCAGGAGAAACATTTTCAGGTGTCATAGAATCCTTATCTCCTACTACAGGTTCCCGCTATTCTCTTCTACCACCAGATAATGCTACAGGCAATTTTGTAAAAGTAATACAACGTATTCCTGTAAGAATCAAACTTACAGAAACCAAGGAGAAACTGTCCGGGCTATCTGCAGGAATGAATGCTAATGTGTATATCAACAAAAATTAAAGCTAATGGAAGCCCACAATATGCCCATATTTAAAAGTTGGATCCCTGAATGGCTGGCCAGAAGCATTATTTTTACCATATTAATGGTCTCCTTATTCAGCTTTGCTCTGTACGGAAGGCCTATCAGTATGGCAGGATATTATGGAGTCCAGCCAACAGATGTTCAATATGCTATGGTACTTACCTATTCTTCTGCAGTCACTTTTTTAGCTTTAGATTTTCGTATTACTAAATATTTTGCACCCAGGAAATATCTGATAATAGGGTTAGCATTAAATTCGGTGAATTCACTCATCTGTTTTTATTCTAAAAACTGGGGATTATTTCTGGTATGTGGAGTCGTTCAGGGAATTGCCTGTGCACTCATTTGCAGTATCATCCTCAATATGGTTTTTTCCCGTTTATCTTCCACGAGAGCAAGAGTTATCGGTTACAGTATTTTCTATGCAGCCATACAGATCGCAGTTCCCGTATATGCTATTTATAGTAGTATTTTACTTGATGTCTTAGACTTTAACTGGCTGTTTTTCGGATTGATTTTAATGCTCATTACTCTGCTTTTTGTGATTTTAATAGGCATGAATTCAAAAGCCAGGTTTTCAAAAAAGATTCCTCTCTACAGAGTAGATTGGATCGGGTATCTCTACTATCTTACATTTTCCTCTGTTATCGGATACATTTTGATATATGGACAGCAGCTCAATTGGTTAGATAGTCCAGTTATTGTTCTGTTGGGTATGTTCTTTATCATCCTATTGTTTCTTTTTATAGTCCGGGAAAACAGGTTAAAACATCCATTGATTAATTTACAGATCTTTAAAGCCAAAAATTTTGTCATCGGTTTATTATTGCTTTTTGTTTTTTATATTTTTAAAGGAACAACCGGCCTTACCTATGGTTATATAGAAGTTGTCCTTGCCACTGATCCTCTCCATATTATTCCTGTTTGGATAGGCGTTATCTTAGGTACAGCAATCAGCATGGCAATCACTGCTCGTTTTATCTTAATGGGGATTTCCTTGATAAGAATTATTATCACAGGATTTGTCATCATGGCCTGCTATTATTTCTACATGTTACAATTTGTATCTTCTACGGGCGAAACAAAAGACTTTATTCTTCCAATGTTCATCTATGGAGTTTCTACAGGGGTCTTGTTTGTTCCTATTGTATCATTTATGGTTTCTTCAGCACCTCCAAAGGTTGCCTTCAATGCTGCTTTTCTTGGTATTTTTGCCAGATTCTTAGGATTTAGCAGCAGTATGGCTGTAAACAATTATACACAATTATATACCAGATCTGAAGCCAATGATAAACTCAGAGAATCATTGACAGAAACGAATCCCCAATTATCAATTACCCTGCAGAATATTCAACAAGCTTATTTGAATGCAGGCAACGATATGTATACTTCCAAAGGAGCCTCAAATGCTTACTTCAATTATTTTATAAAACAACAGATATTAATACGCTCAACAAAAGATTATTATGATATTATGCTGATCGGATTGCTTGTTGTAATTGTTATTTTGATATGCTTACCTGGAATTCAAAATATTGTTCTCAGATTGCGAAAAGGAAATGTACCTTATTAAACTGGTTCGTAAATTCCGTTTATTATGGACTACATTAACGAAATAAGAAGCAGAATTATATATTCTGCTTCTTATCCGTTTTTATCCTTTTATAAAATTCAAAATTATGACAAAGTCCTCACCTAGTTGTAGATAAGAAGGTTGTAATTAAGCAATTCTTGTCAATTGATCTAGTTTTTTCAACAATGTCGGTATTCTGTACAATCCGTGCATTTTCTCTATTTTATTTTTTAAGAAATCTACATCAACTCCTTTCGAAGTAAGAAATAACGGTGTTTTACTTTCCCCCCTATAGATTGTTCTCCGCTGAGAGTCAGGAGCGGAGAATTCATTTTTTGCAATTCCCACAACAGGATATTTTTCTTCTAATTTTTCATATAAATATCCTCCGAGTCCAATCTTACCTTCATTATTGAGAGTCACATAACCATCTACTAACAGAATATCTCCATTTTTGAGATCAATCTTTGATAATAAACTTAGAATACATGGAAGTTCCCGTTTGTAAAAAGCTCCACTTTCGTAATCAGAAGTTATAGGAGTTTTTTCACTGTAAGCTGCTGTTTCCAGATCATCTTCCCAGTCTTTGAATGCCAGACAGACTGTGTAGGCGTAATTCTCATAATAGTAGGTATCAAAAGCGTAAATCATCTTCAATTAATGGTTGAAAAATTCTCCAAAATGCCATAAAATACCAGAAGGATCATGCACGAAACATTCTTTTCCCCAATTCAGGGTTCTTACGGGCGTTAGTTTTATAGTATTATATTTCTCTGTCAAGTTCAAATCCAAAAGTTCCTGCCAATATTCATCCACATTTTCTACTTCAACAAAGATCATGGTATTATCAATCCACTCTTTCACATATGCATCCTGAAGATAGAATGCAATATCTTGTTTTTTAAATAATGATAATTTTTCTTCTAAAACAATTTCCTCAAATCCCAGATCCGTATAAAAAGATCTGCTTTCCATAAAGTTTTGAGCACCAATAAATGGTCGAATTGATTTCATTTTTTGTTTCATGGCTTTATTTGTTTCCAGGTTTTATAAGTCATTTCAAATTTAATTTCGTGCTTTCCATGAGTTCCTGTTTCATTCCAGCCTATCTTCCGGTAAAACTTTTCAGCTCTTGTATCAAAAGCTGTTCCCAGCCAAACACTTTTTTTAGTTTGCTGAAAATACCAATCCAGCATGATGTGGTGAAGCTTTTGCCCTACTCCAAGACCTTCAAAATCTGGGTGAACAAATAGTGCCCAAATGTTATTTTCTTTCAAATCAACAATTGAAAAACCGACAACCTGATCATTGATTTCACACACCCAACCTTTCCCTCTTTCAAATAAAAATTCTTCGCAATCTTTATCAGTAACAAGATCAGGATTTGACAATCTATTTTCTTTTACAGCATTTCTCACTATCTGTATCTGAAAAATATCTTCTGATTTCGCCTCTCGAATTACCATCACGTAATACTTCAATAAAAATAAATAAACAACTATATAATAAATAATTACATCATTTATATAAAGTAATTGATTATAGTATTTTATTATCTATTATTTTCTATCAACCGTAATTCTCTCCGGTCTGTTGGCAATTTCCCACGCTGTTGTGAATACCAGCTGAGCTCTTTTTTGCAATAAACTGAAATCAATCTTTTCAACATCATCGGTTGGTTTATGATAGTCTTCATGGATTCCGTCAAAGAAAAAAGCAACAGGAATATTATTCTTTGCAAAGTTATAGTGATCCGATCTGTAATACAATCTATCAGGATCATTAGGATCATCATATTTATAATTAAGTGCTAAATTATTGGTCTTTTTATTGGCTGCTTCATTAATTACTTTCAGCTGTGAACTCAGCATTTCCGAGCCTATTACATACACATAGTTTTTTCCTCTGTTTTCAGGATCATCCCTTCCGATCATATCGATATTCAGATCTACTACCGTATTGGCTAATGGGAAGACCGGATTGTCCGTATAATATTCTGATCCGAATAATCCATGCTCTTCTCCCGTTACATGCAGGAATAAAATGGATCTTTTGGGTCCGTTACCGGCTTTCTTAGCACTTTGAAAAGCTTTAGCTATCTCCATCACAGCTACAGTTCCGCTTCCATCGTCATCAGCCCCATTGTATACGATCCCGTTCTTCGTACCTACATGATCATAATGCGCAGAAACCACAACTATTTCGTCAGGCTTCTCAGAACCTTCAATAAATGCAAGGATATTCTCAGAATCAGGAAGATTTCTCCCTCCTCTCTGTTGCATGAAAGATGCGGGTACTTTCTGATAATATGAACCTAAAGCTTTTGGATAAGAAATTCCGAGATCTTTGTAAAATTTAACCATATACTCTCCCGCTTTTTTCTGTCCCGGGCTTCCGGTATCTCTGCCCTCCATTTCATCGGAAGCAATCACATATAAATTTTGCTTCAGGTCATCTAGCTTAATTTCTTTATATGCAGATTGAAAAGCTTTCTCAGACTTAGACATTGCCTTTGAAGCCGATTGTCCGTTTTGATTTTCCGATGTCACTTTAGCAGTTTCGCAAGAAGATAATATCGCGACAGCCAATAGTGGAATAAGTATTTTTCTCATTACAAAAATAATTTTACTAAAAGTAACAAAATTTATTTAATCTATAACCGATTCTAAATTTCCTTATATTTGATATAAACACGCAAAAGGTGGAAAATATTTACGGATTTACACATTATTCTTTTTTTACTGATATGTCTGAGCTGGCCGCAAAGCATAACAGTTATGATTTATCACTAGGGTTACCTGATTTTGATATTGATCACCGCCTCAAATATTACCTTAAAGAATCAGTTGATCTGATTCACCATCAGTACGAACCGCTTGCGGGTAGCCCGTCGCTTATAGAATCCATCATCAGGTTTAATGAAAAACGTAAAAATCCGATCCATCTGAAAAAGGAAGAGATCACCATAGTCCCTTGTACAACCTTTGCCTTATATACGGCTTTAAAAAGCATTATAAATCCCGGAGACGAAGTGATTATTATCCAGCCATCCTATTACACTTATGCTCCTTCTATTGTTCTCAATGGTGGTGTTCCTGTATATTATGATCTTGGAAATGATTTTGATATAGATTGGGATAAACTTCAATGCTGTTTATCGGAAAAGACCAAAGCAATCATTGTGAATTCTCCACAAAACCCCACCGGCAAAATATGGTCAGAACAGGATTGGAATCATCTTTATGATCTGATCAATCATCAGGAAATCTATCTTATATCGGAAGAAATCTACGACACCTATTGCTATGATGAACAGGAACATTACAGTTCCTTTTTACACAAAGAACTTAGAAAAAGGACGTTCTGCATTTTTTCCTTTGGTAAAATGTTCCATACAACAGGATGGAAAGTAAGCTATTTGCTTACGCCGGAACCTCTATCCTCTCAATTCAGATGTCATCAACAGTATATTTCCTATAGTGCCAATGGTCCTGCTCAATATGCTATTGCAAAATACCTTGAGGTTTTTGATCCCCTGGAAAACAAACTCCTGATGCAAAAGAAGAGAGATCTGTTCAATGAATTAATTAAAAATACGCCTTTAGTTGTTGAACAGCGGTCAGAAGGAAGTGTTTTTCAATTGGTTAACTTTAGAAACATCTCTAAAACCATGACTGATGTTGAATTTTCAAAGTGGCTGACCACAGAAAAACAGGTCGCATGCCTTCCTTTGTCAGCCTTTTATAATTCAAGGCAAAACTCTGATTATGTAAGATTTAGCTTTATTAAAAGCGATGATATGATCATCCGGGCGATGGAACATTTAAAAAAGAACCTGTAGCTAGATTGCTCCACATAAAAAAGCACCACAATTTGCGGTGCTTTTTGTAGATATTATTTTGAATTATAAAGAAAGGACCCTTACGTCAATCCTTCTGTTCTTTGCTTTACATTCATCGGTATCATTTTCTTCACAAACAGGGAATTGGGAACCATATCCCTCTGCTTCTACTCTATCTGAAGGTATACCCATTTCTAAAAGTTTCAGTTTAGCTGTTTGAGCCCTTAAGTTGGATAGTTTTTTATTACTGTCAGGATTTCCTGTATCATCTGTATAACCACCTAATTTTATCCTAAGACCCGGAAAAGCATTCAACAGTTCCGCTAAATTAGCCAGCTGAGCATCAGAACCCGCCTTAAGATCACTGGAACCACTTTCAAAATAAAGATTTTCAATTGTGTACCAATGATTAGGATCCAGAACAGATTGATTTTTGTTTTTTATGCTGTTATACATCTCAAACAGACGGCTGTTTTCTCCAAGTGAAATGGTTTTTCCATTGTTCAGCTTGATTTCCTTGATATTTCCGGTTTCATATACAAAATCTCCGTTTTCATTCAAATGTCCTTTGATTTCGGCTGGAGTTACAGTAATTCCAGAAACTCCAGGATCCATATTTTCAACACCTGAATGTGCACCGGCTTTGCTCAATAAATTTTCAATTGTCGCTTTTCTTTCAGCTTCAATCTTATCTTTATGTAAAGTGGCCAATGTAGGCGCAATCACCAAAGAAACAATAGACATTAATTTAATTAAAATATTCATCGATGGTCCGGAAGTATCTTTGAACGGATCCCCCACAGTATCACCGGTTACAGAAGCTTTATGAGGCTCTGAACCTTTATAATAAGTCTGACCGTTGATATCTACACCCTTTTCAAAAGATTTTTTGGCATTATCCCACGCACCTCCGGCATTATTCTGGAACATCCCCATCAGAACACCACATACCGTAGCTCCGGCTAAGAATCCACCCAATACTTCAGGACCAAAAATAAAACCTACTAATAAAGGAGATATAATCGCTATGGCTCCCGGAAGCATCATTTTTCTTATCGACGCATCCGTTGATATGGCAACACATTTTTCATATTCGGGTTCAGCAGTCCCTTCAAGAATTCCCGGGATCTCTCTAAACTGTCTCCTTACTTCTTCCACCATGGCCATTGCCGCCTGCCCCACCGCTGTGATTGCCAGTGACGAGAAAATAAAAGGGATCATTCCCCCTACAAATAAGCCGGCTAAAACATCAGCCCTGTATATATCGATTCCGTCAATTCCTGCAATTCCTACGAATGCCGCAAATAAAGCCAGGGCTGTTAATGCTGCAGAAGCGATAGCAAATCCTTTTCCTGTAGCTGCGGTGGTATTTCCTACAGCATCAAGAATATCTGTTTTCTCACGAACTTCTTTCGGGAGCTCGCTCATCTCAGCAATTCCTCCGGCATTATCAGCAATGGGTCCAAAGGCATCAATCGCTAACTGCATAGCTGTTGTCGCCATCATTCCGGCCGCTGCAATAGCCACTCCATAAAGACCGGCGCATAGATAAGATCCGTAAATACCTCCTGCCAAAACAATAATAGGAAGCAAAGTAGACTCCATTCCTACAGCAAGACCTCCGATAATATTCGTTGCGTGACCGGTCGAAGATTGTCTCACAATACTAGAAACCGGCCTTTTACCAATCGCTGTATAGAATTCAGTGATGATACTCATTAAAGTTCCTACCACCAATCCTACCATAATAGCCCCGAAAACACCCATTTTGGTAAATTCATGACCTCTTAATACCATTGTTTCAGGTAAAATATAAGTAACCAGGAAATAAGAAGCTACCGCAGTAATTACGATACTTCCCCAGTTTCCCAGATTCAATGCATTCTGCACACTGGAAGTTGAAGCTCCTTCATTGTCATTAATTCTGACAAATAAGGTCCCTATGATGGAAAAAATGATCCCGGTTCCTGCAATAAGCATCGGAAGCAGAATGGGAGCAAATCCCCCGAAAGAATCCACCGAAATTGTCTCTCTTCCCAGTACCATTGTTGCCAGAACAGTGGCTACGTAAGAACCAAATAAATCGGCTCCCATTCCTGCCACATCCCCTACATTATCTCCCACATTATCTGCAATGGTAGCCGGATTCCGGGGATCATCCTCAGGAATTCCTGCCTCCACTTTCCCTACAAGATCCGCCCCTACGTCGGCCGCTTTAGTATAAATACCGCCGCCCACTCTGGCAAACAATGCAATAGACTCTGCGCCTAAAGAAAACCCGGTAAGGATCTCAATCGTTTTTTCCATCTCATGAGAATCAACCGGAGCATCAGCAGCAAAGATCTGCTTAATGATCAGGAAAAGAGCTCCTAAGCCCAGAACGGCTAATCCTGCAACCCCCATTCCCATTACTGAACCTCCTGTAAATGAAACTTTTAAAGCTTTAGACAATGAAGTCTTCGCAGCTTCTGCAGTTCTCACATTGGCTTTGGTTGCTATTTTCATCCCAATAAAACCTGCAGAAGCAGAAAAAATAGCTCCTACCACAAAGGCAATCCCGATACTCCAGTGGGAATTAGAATTACTCATTCCCATTACGGCTAATAAGATCGCCACAACTACTACGAAATAAGTTAAAATCTTGTACTCGGCCTTTAGAAAAGCCATCGCACCGTCAGCGATATGCCCGCTGATAATTTTCATTTTTTCATTTCCGGCATTCTGTTTTTGCACCCAATTACTTTGTATAAAAGTGTATAGTAAAGCAATAACACCAAAAACCGGAATTAAATAGAACAAATCCATAGTTTATTATTTTTATATTAATAAATAGTAATTAGTTTTATAAATATAACAAAAATTCTTATGGTTTATTAAGACTAGGCCGATAATATATTTATTCGTAAATTTAAGAACACCACAAAAACACAATATTGTATGAAAGCATCAATTTATTTACTATTTTCAGTAGTTCTTATTGTTATCAGCTGTGCAGGAAGACCTCACAAAGAAAAAGCAGAAATTCTTTATTTTGGAGGAACAATTTTAACAATGGAAGATAGACTTCCCCAGTCGGAGGCAGTAGTTTTAAAAAATGGTAAAATACTTTTCGCCGGAATAAAGGCAGAAGCTGAACGTTACACAGATGAAGGAACGAAGATCATCAATCTTGAGGGGAAAGTTTTACTTCCCGGTTTTATTGATGTTCACAGCCACCTCACTTCAAGAGCGGGGATGCTGCAGGCAATCGATCTGTTTCCTGAACCTTATGGTACGGTTAATTCCATTAAAGACCTTCAGAATACCATCAGAAAATACCTTAAAGACCATGCTATTCCTGCTAATCAACCGGTCATAGGCAATGGATATGATGATGCCATCATGACCGAACACCGACATCCGACCAGGGACGAACTGGATGCTATAAGCAAAATCAATCCTATTATTGTTATTCATACCTCAGGTCATGCAAGTGTAGCCAATACCGCCATGCTAAAGTTTTTAGGGATATCAGATTCTTCAAAAGATCCGGAAGGAGGCCATTACGGGCGAAATAAAAAAACAGGAAAGCTTAATGGAAAATTAGAAGAAAACGCAAGCTTTTCAGCGCTTCTTTCCCTTACAGAAAAAATGAGTAAACAAACAGGAAATGCTCAGGAGCAGGCCATGCAGAATCTTAAGAAAGCTCAGGATGAATGGCTCAGCTATGGCCAGACCACCATCTGTGACGGAAGGACAATGGGCGAAAGTGTGGCCCTTCTGGAAAAAGCGGCATCCGAACACGTTTTTAAAGCAGATGTTGTGTATTTTCCCGATTATGAGTATTTCAAAAAGGAGCTGAGTACCTTTAAGCCGAAATATATGAAATACAACAATCATTTAAAACTTGGCGGTTTTAAATTTTCAGATGACGGCTCGCCACAGGGAAAAACGGCCTGGCTTACCCAGCCTTATCTCGTTCCTCCCGAAGGCCAGTCAGCAGATTATAAAGGCTTTCCGATATTTTCTGACCAGGTCTTATACGATGATCTGAAAACTTTATTTCAAAACAATATCACCGCACAGCTTCATGTAAATGGTGATGCTGCTATTGATCAGGCCTTACGGGTGATCGGAAAACTGAAAGAGGAAAATATTTACAGGCCGGAACTCCGTGCTACCCTGATCCATGTTCAGAACAGCCGTCCGGATCATATTCAGAAAATTAAAGATATAGGGCTTATTCCTTCTTATTTTTCTACTCATGTATATTTATGGGGAGACTGGCATTATTCAAGCGTTTTCGGGCCGGAAAGGGCATCATTCATCAGTCCTGCAAATTCAGCGTTAAAAGCAGGAATTATCTTCACCATGCATCACGATGCTCCCGTTACGCCACCCGATTTGATTACAGCAATGTATTCTGCAGTGAACAGGAAAACCCGTTCCGGAAGGATCCTGGGTCCCAATGAACGAATAACCCCTCTTCAGGCATTAAAAGCCATCACGATTAATGCAGCTTATCAGCTTCAGGAAGAAGAAAGGAAAGGCTCAATCAAAGCTGGAAAGCTTGCTGATTTCGTCATATTAGATCAAAATCCATTAACCATTGATCCTGAACAAATCAGGAATATTAAAGTATTGGAAACGATTAAAGAAGGAGTTTCTGTTTATCAAAGAAAATAGGAGGTTCTTATAATACGATCAAGGGTTATATTTAATGACCGGAGGTCCTTTTCCTACTTCATTTAAATATAAAGGCAGATGAAAATTCATCTGCCTTATATATTGTGTTCCGAATGCTGTTTTATTTTAGCCCCCGAATTTTTCTGCGTAGTCTTTTTGCGATGCTTTTATTACTTTTCTTGCATGCTCTACTCCGTAAACTTCCTGGATTCTACATTTTGCAGGCTCATCCGGTAAGTTTTTGTATGTTAAGAAGTAATGCATCAATCTTCTTACTTCAGCTTCCGGTAATTCAGCGATATCCCTGAAATGTCCGAAAGCGTGATCACCTACCATTACAGCAACAATTTTATCATCTGCCTCACCTCCATCAATCATTTTGAAACCACCGATTGGAATAGCTTCCATCAACATTCCTCCTGAGTGGATGTTGTGTGAACTTAATACACAAATATCCAATGGGTCATGATCTCCCATTGTTACATCGTCAGCACCGCTTTCAACAGCAAGCTTCATAACTTCATTATGGCAATATGTTCTTGGCACAAAACCATACAAAGCAGGGATAATATTTGAAAATTTCTGAGGACGGTCTACTTTTAAATATCCAGTTTCCTTATCAACTTCATACTTAATCGTATCTGAAGGAACAATCTCCACAAATACATTTACAACATTTGGCGCATCTTCTCCTGCAGAAATTCCATGCCACGGATGTGCTTTAAAATTTGGAATCATTATTTATATTTTAATTTTTTTGTTATGATAATATTAAAACTTCTCTTCTTAAATCTTCTATGGTAACAGCAATATAATCTTCAGCATTCATGTAATTCATAATAAAAACCGTTTTAAATTCATTAAGATCGGCATTATTATTAAGACCTTCATACGTCTTATGAAGCAAATCTATAATTGCATTTTTACAATCGACAACATTCTTCCATGAATTTTTCGTTAAATAAAGCTGCTGAGAAGAATTGTACTCGAACTCTTCATTGATCGTTTTTTCTGTAAGAAAAATAAATTCATGAACTGCCAGATCCTTATCAAACCGCTGAACGATATTCGAAGGTTTGATCCTTTCCAGAAACAAGGTCATCCTTTCATATGAATGGCTCTTGTTCTCAGAATTTGATTTCACGGACAGAAGCTTTATTTCCTGGTTTTTAAGGGTAATATAGTTATGTACAAATTGTCTCAGCAAAACCAGAAAAGGAATTGCAATAATTAGAGCAAAAGCATACGGCAGATATTCTGAAAAACTTGTCATAATTCGATGTGCAAAATTACTAATAATTTACTATTCACTATGCAAGTTTAAAGCTTTTATTTTTTATTTTCCTATCAAAAAAATAGTGAAATAAACATAAATACCATTAATTTGTACTGTCAACCATCTTATAATTTATAATGTCTTTAAAAAACTACATTTCAAAGGTAATTTTCAATAAAAATATGAGCGGTACTCTGAAGACCTTTTTTACAATTATTGTGAATTCAAAAAGGTACAGTTCCAAATTCAGAAAGAACGATCTCAATTTTAATAACAATGAGACCTTTGTATATAATTTTAAGAAGAATAAAAAAGAATTCAGCCTGTATTTGAGGACCTTTAAAGGTGATATTGATATTTTCTACGAAATATTCTGGAAAGAAACCTATACCGATCATCTTAAATTCTTAAACAAAAGCCCTGAGATTATAGTTGATCTTGGTGCTCACATCGGAATGACCTCCATTTACCTGTCTCTGAAATATCCAAATGCTAAAATTTATGCAGTAGAAGCTTCCCGGGATAATTTTGAACTGCTAAAAGCTAATACGCAGTCATTTAAGAATATTATTTGTTTACATGCAGCAGCCTATTTTGAAGATGATACTTTACACTTTGGTGGAGATGAACTTTCTTACAATCAAAAAATATCTGAAACCGGTATTCTTACGGACGCTTTATCTATTGTAAGCATCATGAAAAATAATGGTATCCAAAATATTGATCTTCTTAAAATCGATATTGAAGGAGCGGAAGCTGAACTACTCAGCAAAAATAATTCATGGCTTCAAAATGTAGAGAATATAGTAATTGAAACTCACCCGCCTTATGATTCCATTACGTTAAACAGAGATCTGAGTCCATATCAATTTACCATAAAAAACCAGAGTAAAGATGTGTTTTTTGCATGCAAACCAGTCGGTTTATAATTCAAAAAGTGCGGGACGTTGGGTCACTTCATGATAGCAAACACTGTTTTCATCAAAATAATGATAAACAAGACTTTTGCGGGTTCTGCTTTTATCCAGGTGTGGTTCCCCTCCATGGAGAATGTTCGCATGCCATATTAAAAGATCTCCCTTTTTAGCTCGAAAAACCTCTTTCTTTAATCCCAGCTCCTGAACTTTATTTTCTAAAAACTCTTCATAAGCCTTATAACTTTTTTTACCGATTTTAAAGACACTTCCTTCATTATCATAATCAGAATTCAGGAAATAAGGTAATTGATGGCTTCCCGGAATATAGTGCAATGCTCCGTTATTTTCGTCTACATCTTCCAAAGCGATCCATACGCCCAATAATCCTCCCAGAGGATAGGTAGTCATGTGGATACTATCCGAATGTGTTTTTTGCTGGCTCCCGTTAATAAAATTGATACTCTGGAAAAGTTTGGCCTGCCCGTCCAGTAACACCGATAGAAAATCGAGAAACTCCTTATCATTACCAATACTTCTGATAATTTCCGAATGATGGATAGCAAACATCAGCTTACCGCCGTAACGGAATTTCAAAGTCCCGTCATTCATTAATTTTTCGATTTCAGCATTGATCTGGTCCACCGTTGAAGAATTAAGGTAATTTTTTAAGATCAGATATCCATTATCATTATAACTGGATGCACTTTCCTTATTTTCTTCCGATAGGCTTTTATAAAAATCCGTATTCATCATCTTTTCCTGATGCACTTCTCTTTTGCTTGCAGGAAGATGCGAAAAATCTTTACTTGAAATACTTGAAAAGTAGTTCTTTTTCACACCATACTTTTTATAAAGCGGAATATTATGTTTTAATTTATTCTTATTGAAAAAATTATAAATAACGTAAGGTAATTTGTAATTTCGGATCTGCTTGAACATCGCTAAATAGGTTGTTAAAATAACCTCATAAAGGTACAAATAATATTTAGAACGAATCTAAATGAGATACAGGTCTTGTCATCTATTTTAATGTTGAGAATTTTCCTTTAATAATTAATCTCACTAAATTCTCAGCCAAAGATTTCACAGAACTCTGCAGAACCCCATAAGGTCTTAATTCCGGACGGAATCCTCTGAAAAACTCTTCAATATTAGGTAGCTCTCCTCCTTCAAAATCAAATATTTTACTTTCAATATGATTCCTGATTGCATGATCGATGAGAACGGATGCGCCAGAAATTTTTACATGTTCTTTATCGTTAAATGTTCCAAGTAAGGCAACAGTACCTAAATCTTCATAAAGCGCAATTATATTAATGATCTGATCTTTAAAATAAAAAGCTGAAAATTTAATTTTACCCAGCTTATAAAATACTTCAAAAATCCTTAAAAAGCCGTTAAGATCACCTTCTTTATCAAGTCCAAGCATATTGGCCGAAATAAAACTTCGGGCCTCTTCAAAGCTTACATTTTTAATCAGGGAATTCTCCAGTACGTTTTCGTCAAGCCTTAACTTCCTTTTCCTTTTAGGTGAATATTTGGCATATACCCTTTCGTATGCATCAGGTAGAATAAGGAAATTTTTTCTCAATGGTATTGTAGATTGAAACTGATTACAATCATTGAACTGGTAAATTCTTATCAGATAGTTTTCCTGTAAAAATTCCAAAAACGCCTGGTTGATTGAAACATCATCTTTCTTTGAAAAAACGCCTAGCTGCTGACAAAGCATAGGATTGTGAACAATTTTTATTCCGTATTTTTTTACGTACGGAACCGGCATTACTGCTTCATAATCATTGTAAACAAGCAATTCCCATTTATCCAGGGACGTGATATCTAAAAAAGTTTTAGAAGCTGAATATTTCCTTTGTTCAGAGCCTTCCAGGCATTGGGTATATTTTTTAAAATCAATTTCAGGGTATCGTACTCTCTTAATCATAATAATCCTTCGTCTGAGAAACTAAAATATGCATTCTGGGTTATTATTAAATGGTCCAAAAGCTGGATGCTTAAAAACCTTCCCGCTTCCTTTATCTTTTGGGTTATGGTGAGATCTTCACGGCTGGGTTTTAAACTTCCGGAAGGATGATTATGTGCTATAATTACACCTGTAGAAAAATTATCCAGCGCAGTTTTGAAAAGAACCCGTACATCAACGATAGATTGACTGATCCCCCCCTGTGTCAGCTGTGAAATCTGGGTAACTTTGTTACTTTGGTTAAGGAACAGTGCCCAGAATTCTTCAGTCCTTAAATCCGATAAATGATTTTTAAAAATGACATAAGCATCATTACTATTCGAAATAACCGGCTTGTCTGAGATTTCCTGCCGGGCACGTCTGCGTCCTATTTCAAGAGAGGTAGCAATTGACAGTGCTTTTACTTCACCTATCCCTTTAAACTTCATAAGCTCTTTAACGGATAGCAAACTGAGTTCATTCCAGTTATTATTAACAGATGATAAAATCTTTCTGGCTAATTCCAGGGCAGATTCATCTTTATTTCCACTTCCCATTACAATGGCCAATAATTCAGAATCGGAAAGTGAATCTTTACCTTTTCGTAAAAATTTTTCCCGTGGCCTGTCATCCTCAGCAAGAAATTTAATGGACATAATTGAAGTTTAAATTAAAAGTACAAAGTACGAATTTTTAATAAAAAGCATACAATATTACCGGTAGTTTAGATGAATCAATAAAGCGGGCGGTTTGTTGAAAAGCACCAGACGATAACATCGGACAGCCAAGGCTCAGACAAGCAGGCGTTTGTGATTCTTTATCCGGTATGCATCCGTATGAATGAATAACAATAGCTCTGCCCATTGCATTATTATTGCTTGAATCAAGACCGTTTAACCGGTAAGATTTCCCGAACTTCCCTATATAACTTTCTTTGATTTCAAATTTCCCCAAGGAAGACTGAAAAGAGCCTTCAGTATTACTAAAGCTAAGGACGTCCGTGTTTTTATTAACGGAACCACTTCCATGAGAAACAATAGCCTGCTGAAGTATTGTATTATTTTTCAGGTCGTAAACAAAATAACGGTATTTACCGGAGTGGATTTTATAATTAATGAATATAGCGAGGTCTTGATTATAACTTTTCCCGGCTAAGAATCTTTTAATTTCGATGATCTTTGCTTCCGGCAAATTAGAGTTGATCTGTGACTTAAAGCCCACAAAAATAAATAATACCAGAAAAAAGAACATCCTTTTTTGCATGATTGAAGCAAACTATTCTATAATCATTCCATCTTTCATCACCAGCTTACGGTCTGTAATCTCCGCAAGATTGGGATTATGGGTTACAATGACAAAGGTCTGATTGTATTTATCCCTAAGATCAAAAAATAAACGATGCAGATCATCCGCATTTTTTGAATCAAGATTCCCCGTTGGTTCATCAGCAAAAATAGTTTTGGGAGAATTGATAAGTGCCCTTGCTACCGCTACCCTTTGTGCTTCTCCACCAGATAACTGGTTCGGCTTATGATGCAATCTCTGTTCAATTCTTAGATCTTCAAATAGCGCATAAGCTTTTTCCAGCGCTTCTTTTTCATTTGCTCCTGCAATTTTGGTAGGTAACAAAACATTTTCCAGTGCTGTGAATTCAGGAAGCAACTGATGGAACTGAAATACGAAACCAATATTCTGGTTTCTGAATTTAGAAAGCTGCTTATCTGTCATATTGATAAATGACTCGCCAGCCAATGTAATTTCGGTGTCGTAAAGTTTTGAATTAGTAGGTGAATCCAATGTTCCCAAAATCTGTAATAGAGTAGATTTTCCGGCTCCGGACTCTCCCACAATAGAAATTACTTCCCCGGTTTTGATATGAATATCAACCCCTTTTAACACTTCTAAATTTCCATAAGATTTATGGATATTTCTTGCTATAATCATGTTTCAAAAATAGTGAATATAAATAAAACTCTAATGATCTTACATTAATTTTTTAATGATTGAAATTCTATTGAATTACAAGATCTACAAACAAAAAACCTCTCGTAACGAGAGGTTTTTATCTATATCATCCGGATTTGTTACAGTAATAAAGTCAAAGGACTTTCCAGATATGTTTTTAAAGTCTGTAAGAATTGAGCTCCTGTAGCACCATCTACTACTCTGTGGTCACATGCTAAAGATAGCTTCATAATGTTTCCAACTACAATTTCTCCGTTTTTAACAATTGGTTTTTCAATGATTGCTCCAACAGAAAGGATTGCAGAGTTCGGTTGGTTGATGATACTTGTAAATGTTTCAATTCCGAACATTCCAAGGTTAGAGATAGAGAATGTAGAACCTTCCATTTCATTTGCTTTTAAGCCTTTAGATTTAGCTCTTGAAGCCATATCTTTCACAGCCGCAGAAATCTGATTGTAGTTCATCTGGTCTGTATTCTTAAGAACAGGAACTACCAAGCCATCAGGAATCGCAACGGCTACTCCGATATTGATGTTTCCTCTGTGAATGATCTTATCACCTGCCCAGCTTGAATTTACCTGCGGATGTTTTCTTAACGCAACAGCTGTTGCTTTAATGATCATATCATTGAAAGAGATCTTCGTGTCTGGTAAGGAATTGATTTCTTTTCTTGCCTCAATTGCTTTATCCATATTGATCTCTACCATCAGGTAATAGTGAGGTGCAGAGAACTTACTTTCTGCTAGACGTTTTGCAATTATGCTTCTTACCTGAGAGTTTGGAGTTTCCGTATCTTCTCCCTGAACAAAATTTAAAGCAACCTGAGCTGCAGGACTTGCCGTCGGAGCAGATGCTGCGGGCTTAGCCTGAGAAGGCTGATAATTTTCTATATCTTTTTTTACAATTCTTCCGTTTTCTCCGGAACCTTGTACACCATGGATATCCACCCCTTTTTCCTGAGCAATTTTCTTAGCCAAAGGAGAAATAGCAATTCTATCCGTAGATGATGAACTCACCGCCTGAGCAGCTTGTTTATCTTCTGCCTTCACTTCGGATTTTTGTTCAGCTGGTTTTTCTGAAACAGCACCCGATGATTTTGCAGCACCTACTCCTGAAACATCTGTTCCCGCAGGTCCTATAATCGCCAATACCGAATCTACCGGAGCTGCTCCGTTTTCTTCGACACCTTGCTTTAATAATACCCCGTTGAATTCAGATTCAAAATCCTGAACAGCCTTGTCAGTTTCGATCTCCGCAAGAAGATCTCCTTCTTTTACGGTATCTCCTACGTTTTTATGCCATTTCGCTACCTTTCCTTCTGTCATTGTATCAGAAAGTCTTGGCATTGTAATCACTTCCACTCCTGCAGGAACTTCAGAAGAAGCTTGTTCTACACTCGTTTCTTTATTTTCGGTTTTAACCTCTTCTTCGGATTTTTTCTCTTCAGATCCTCCCGCTGCCGGAGCGCTTCCTCCTTTTAATGAGGATATATCTTCACCTTCATTACCAATGATTGCAAGAACAGAATCTACAGCTGCAGCACCGCCTTCTTCTACACCTACGTACAAAAGGGTTCCTTCTATCTCAGATTCGAAATCCTGAACAGCTTTATCTGTTTCAATTTCAGCTAAAATATCTCCTTCTTTTACTTTATCTCCAACTTTTTTATGCCATTTCGCCACTTTCCCCTCCGTCATTGTGTCGGAAAGACGAGGCATTGTAATTACTTCTGCCATAATTTTTTAATATGATAATGAATTAATTTGATAATTTGATAATGAAAGGGATATGATAATAACTCCCGGTCATCATCATATGATCTCCTATTATGTTTAGTTTTCCAGTTTATCTACGAATGGGAAATCTTCCTGTGCATATACATACTCATAGATTTTTTCCGCGGTTGGATATGGGGAATTTTCCATAAATTCCACACATTCGTCAACAAAATCTCTGGATTTATTTTCAATAGTTTCCAATTCTGCTTCTGTAGCCCAGTTATTCGCAAGGATTCTTTCTTTTACCAATTCGATTGGATCATCTTTTTTATGGATAGATACTTCTTCCTTGGATCTGTACGGCTCAGCATCCGACATCGAGTGACCTCTGTAACGGTATGTTCTTGCTTCAATGAATGTAGGCCCATCTCCTCTTCTTGCTCTTTCTATAGCTTCATAAGCTGCCTCAGCCACTTTTTCAGGATCCATTGCATCTACTGCAAGACAAGGCATTTCATATCCTAATCCTAATTTGTAGATATCTTCATGGTTGGCAGTTCTTTTTACAGAAGTTCCCATCGCATACTGGTTGTTTTCTACCACAAATACTACCGGAAGCTTCCAGTTCATTGCCATGTTAAATGTCTCATGTAATGATCCCTGTCTTGCTGCTCCATCTCCAAAGAAACAGATATTTACAGCTTTTCTGTCAAAATACTTATCAGCGAAAGCAATACCAGCTCCCAAAGGAATTTGTCCTCCTACAATACCGTGACCTCCGTAAAAACGGTGTTCCTTACTAAAAATATGCATAGATCCACCCATACCTCCGGATGTACCTGTAGCCTTTCCGCAAAGTTCCGCCATAATTCTTTTAGGGTCTACTCCCATTGCCATTGGATGAATATGACATCTGTAAGCAGTAATCATACTATCTTTGGTTAAATCCATTGCATGGGTAAATCCGGCTGGAATAGCTTCCTGACCGTTATACAAATGTAAAAAACCTCTGATTTTTTGTTTTAGATAAAGAGAACGGCATTTGTCTTCAAACCTTCTCCACATTGTCATATCTTCATACCACTTAAGGTATACCTCTTTAGAAAATTCTTTCATGTGCTAGCTCTTGCTTATTTATTATGAAATAGTTGAGCAAAATTATAAAAAAAACTTTGTTTTTATTGTATACATACCAATTGTTTTTTTACTTATAATGTTATATTTGAGTTTTTAATTTAAACATGGAAGAAAAACAAACATCCGCATTGCATAAAATCTCCAGAATTATCTCAGAATTTTTCAGTCCGCTGGTATCTTTATTTTTATTCTTTGTTTATAAAAGTGTTCATGAATATTCCCTTAAAGACTCAGTTACTTACTTTCTTCCTATTTTACTTATCATTATAATTCCTATTATTATCTGGCTGATCTGGAATGTAAAGACCGGACGATATACCAATATGGATGTTTCAAACAGGGTTCAGAGGAAGACATTTTATATTTTTGCTGCAATTGCTGTGATTGCCTATTTACTTTTTCACTATATCAAATATGGCTCACTGGATTTTCTAATGCTTTTTATCCTTATTCTCCTTTTTTCCTTACAGATAAGTAATTTTTTTATTAAAAGCTCTATGCATACGGCCTTCAATGTTTTTGTCGCCGGCTTATTTTATGCCATTAGTTGGAAAATGGGACTTTTATGGCTGGGAATAGCTGTTCTTGTGGGAATTACAAGAGTAATATTAAAGAGGCATACTATAAAAGAAGTATTTATGGGTGCAGCAATAGCATTTTTAATTTCTTTTCTTTATCTTTATTGCAGTATACACTTTCAACATTAGAATATCTTATGAAAATAAATCATCTTACAACTGCAGAAGAAAACTTAATGAAGCTATTTTGGAAGCTCGATTCATTCTACCTGAAAGATGTTATGGAGCAGCATCCGGAACCAAAACCACACCAGAATACTGTATCCACTTACCTAAAGATCCTTGTTGAAAAGGGATATCTTTCTACACAGAAAGAAGGCAGGATTTTTAAATATTCAGTCACCATACCCTATGAACATTATAAAAAGTTTTTATTAAAAGAACTTTCGCATAACTTCTTTCATGATTCGGGAAAAGAGATCTTACAATTCCTATTGAATGAAAAATTAATATCACAGGATGATTTAAAAGAGTATTTCGATCTTAAAATTGAAATAAAACCGGTAAAAACCAAAATACCGAAGCTGGAGATTGCCAATGAGATCCTTAATCCCAAAAAGGATAAGAAAAACAGGGATAAAAAGAAAAAGAAGAAAAAAGATTAGCCCCCGAAGAAGGCATATTTATAAATAAGTAAAACAGTATCGTATAAATTTATTTATATTGATTAATTAACAAGGAACACGAAATAAAAAGACATAAAAAAAGCGGCTTAAAAGCCGCTTATATTTTTTACCAACGATTTCCGCCGCCGTTTCCACCACGGTTGTTACCACCGCCGTATCCACCGCCTCTGTTGTTTCCATAACCACCACTTCTGTTGTTATCGAAACTTCTTCTTGGCTTCTCCTCTCTTGGTTTAGCTTCTGAAACGTTAAGTGTTTTTCCGTTAAATTCTTTTGCGTTTAATGCTTCAATAGCTTGCTTTCCTTCTTCTTCTCCCATTTCTATGAAACCAAAACCTCTGGAACGTCCAGTTTCCTTGTCTGTAATGATTTTAGCAGAAGATACTTCTCCAAATTCTGCGAATAAATCTTGTAATTCGTACTCTTTAGTTGAGTAATTGATGTTTGAAACAAAAATGTTCATTGTTAAATAAAATTATAATAATTAATAAAAATTTGGTATATAAAAGAAAAGCAACATATATTAAATGAACAAATATTGATTCCAAATATAAACGTTCGCAAGATACAATTTAAAATTTCAAATCAAAGCGTTTTTACAAGTATTTTATCACCCACATTTGATCTATTTACAAAAATTATCGTAAAACAATATTTTATATATGTATATCAATAATATCATAAGCAATATTTGGGAAAATTAAATATTTTTTAACACTAGATCTTATAGTAAAATGACACTTATATAGCAACAAATACTATTAAATTACTAAAATTTAAATTAAAACCACATCTATTTAAGCTTATCATTGAATATTTTTTAATAAACACAACTACATATTTTTAAAATACTATATATCAAATGATTAAATAAAACGGAAATAATAAAAAATGAAAAAAGATGATATGATGAGTTTGATATTGCGAAATGATGAAATTTTCTGATCGAGAAAATAAATATTTCTCTTTTGATAACTAAATCCTATTCGTTTGATTAAGCCAGTTTTTAGCGCTAAATTTGTGGGGCAAATTATTAAGGTATGAACTATCACACTAGAAAATGGGTAAAACCCGAAGATCTGAATCCTAATCATTCACTTTTTGGAGGCAGGTTATTACAATGGATCGATGAAGAAGCTGCTCTCTATGCTATCATTCAGTTAGAAAACACAAAAGTAGTTACGAAGTTCATTTCGGAAATCAACTTCGTTAGTTCTGCCAAACAGGGAGATATTGTTGAAATCGGGATTGAAGTAACAGCATTCGGTTCGAGTTCTATTACATTGCGATGCGAGGTACGAAATAAAATGACGCATCAAACCATTATCACGGTAGATAAAATTGTAATGGTCAATCTAGGTGAAGACGGAAATCCTCTTCCTCATGGTAAAACACAGGTTGAATTCGTAAAGGACCGATTAAATAACCAGCTATGAAAATTTTCATCAAAAATATGGTCTGCGGCAGGTGCATTTCTGCCGTTTCTTCTATTTTTAATGATTTTGGGATCGGAATACAATCCATACAACTTGGGGAAGTGGAAACGGAATCAGATATTTCAGATCATGATATGCGTTTCATTGAAACAGAATTGGAAAAAACAGGTTTTGAAAGAATAAAGGATTCCTCCCATCAACTTGTTGAGAAAATCAAAAATCTCATTATTACCAAAATCAGCGAACTTGATATTGATGAAGACTTTTTATTATCAGAATTTCTGGCTTCAAAAATACATAAGGATTACAGTTCCCTTTCAAAAACCTTTTCCCAAAATGAGAATATTACTTTGGAGCAGTTTTTCATCCTTCAAAAGATAGAGAAGGTAAAGGAGCTTCTTTTGTATAACGAATTTACCTTAACGGAAATTGCAGGAAAGCTTGGTTATAAAAGTGTACAGCATTTATCCTCACAATTCAGAAACAGCACAGGATTCACCCCTACTGAGTTTAAAAAACTGAAAGTCCATAACAGAAAACCGCTTGACAGTTTTTGAATGAAGTATCAGAGAGTATGGGATTAATTAGAGCTTATTTGTTTGACGGTTTAAGCATATAATTGGAGATGATAAAATAGCCTTTAAGCAGATAAATGCTTAAGTACTACAAGATAATAAAATCCCAAATAACTCAATATTACTCCATTATTCAATACCCTAACACCCTCCGACTCTCAAACATCCAAATACCCGATTTCCCAAATTCTATAACTATTATCCTTAAATTTATAACATACATTATTTTCCTTTACGGAATTTTGTATCATAATTTAAGATCATGGAACAACAATATAAAATACTCGGAATGAGCTGTTCCGGTTGTCAGAAAAAAATCTCTGAAAAGCTAAATTCAATCGAGGGTATTACAGCAGATATCAGTCTGGAAAATAATCTTGCAACTATTATCTCAGATACTGCAATTAACCTTAATACGCTAAACAAGGCTTTAGCCGAGATTGGCTATTATCAGCTGGAAGATCAGACGCAGCCGGAAAAAGCTTTCATTAAACCTCAGGATCGTGTTTCTCCATCTTCAGTTTACTATTGTCCTATGGAATGCGAGGGAGATAAAGTATACTTCAAACAGGGAGAACGATGCCCGGTTTGTCATATGTACCTTGTTCCTATTGAAGAAAAGCAGGCTAAGGACCCTAATTACAAACCGGCCTATTCTTCCAAACATTTGCCGGAAAACTTCAAAGACCATATTGGAAAATATTATTGTCCGATGTTTTGTGAAGGAGATAAAATATATGATGAAAAAGGCGACTGTCCGGTTTGTCATATGCACCTGGAAGAAATTACACAAGAGCTTGTTAATAATTCATCATCAGAACATACCCATCAACATTCTCATTCTCATTCTCATTCACAAACCCACCATCATCATGAAGCTCCTAAAGTTACGGATGATATGGCTGGAAGATACTATTGCCCGATGTATTGCGAAGGAGACAAAACTTATGACAGCAACGTAGGGTGTCCTGTCTGTGGGATGGATCTTGTAAAATATCCTGAGAAAAAGACCGCAAAATATACCTGCCCTATGCATCCTGAAATTATACAGGACGAGCCTGGAAGCTGTCCCATATGCGGAATGGATCTCGTAAGAATGCCTGATACTGGAGGGGAAGAAGATGATGAAACCTATAATATATTAAAAAGGAAATTCATTATTTCATTGCTATTTACCGTTCCCGTATTTATTCTTTCTATGGGAGGTATGCTGATTAATTTCCCGTTCTCTCATCAGATTCAGGGTTTTATTGAGCTGGCTTTAACACTTCCTGTGCTTTTCTATTCTGGGTGGTTTTTAATGAAAAGAGGCTGGGTTTCATTTAAAACATGGAATCTGAACATGTTCAGTCTGATTGCCCTGGGAGTTTCTGCAGCATTTATTTTCAGTATTGTCTCTCTTCTTTTTCCGGATATCATCCCACATGAAATCCGCGGTCACAATCATGAGATCCCGCTTTATTTTGAGGCGGTCTGTGTCATTCTTACGCTGGTTATCCTGGGACAACTCATGGAAGCCGCTGCTCATAAAAAAACTGGAAATGCAATCAGGGAGCTGATGAATCTTTCACCGGATGAAGCCAACCTGATCGTAAATGGAGAAGAAAAAAGGGTTCTTCTTTCTCAAGTAAAGATCGGTGATTTTTTAAAGGTAAAGCCCGGAGAAAAGATACCGGTAGACGGAAAAATAACGGAAGGCAACTCTATTGTTGATGAAAGTATGATCACCGGAGAACCGATTCCTGTAGAAAAAAATATGGATGATAAGGTCTCATCAGGAACAATCAACGGGAATCAGGTTTTTATTATGAAAGCTGAAAAAGTTGGTGATGAAACCCTATTGTCCCAGATCATCAAAATGGTGAATGAAGCAAGTCGTAGTAAAGCACCTATTCAAAAATTAACCGATAAAGTTTCAAAAATCTTTGTACCGACGGTTATCCTTATTGCCGCTTTAACATTTGTTGGATGGCAATTCTTCGGGCCCGAAGGTAAAAGAAGTTTGTTTGCTTTCGTCAATGCTGTAGCTGTACTTATTGTGGCCTGTCCTTGTGCATTAGGTCTTGCTACTCCAATGTCTTTGATGGTTGGAATCGGAAAAGGGGCTAAAAACGGCATCCTGATTAAAAATGCCGAAGCTCTGGAACAAATGAACAAAGTAAATGTTCTTATTACGGACAAAACAGGAACTCTTACCGAAGGGAAACCATCTGTAGAACACATTGAAACAGTGGATAACGGAAATCAGGATCAGATTTTAAAATTAGCCTATTCATTGAATCAGAATTCAGAACACCCTCTGTCTAACGCAGTCATTAAAAAAGCTAAGGATCAAAAAATCTCTTCCGCGAAGGTGGAAAAGTTTGAAAACATATCCGGAAAAGGGGTAAAAGGAATCATCGATGGAAAAACGGTGTATGTTGGAAACGAAAATCTCCTGACCTCTCATCAGATTGCCATTCCTGATAGTTTAAAACAGAAGGCAATTGAAGTTCAGTCCAAAGCGCATACGATTTCATATATTGCCGAGGATCATAATGTTTTAGGGTTCATAAGCTTTAGGGATAAAATCAAAGAAAGTTCTAAAAAGGCCGTTGAGCTCTTAATGAAAGAAGGTCTGGATATCGTGATGATGACCGGCGATAATGAACATACAGCTAAAGCTGTAGCGGATGAGCTGGGTATCATACACTACAAAGCCAATTGCTTACCTGAAGATAAATTAAATGAAGTTAAAAAACTTCAGAAAGAAGGAAAAATTGTCGCAATGACAGGTGATGGAATCAACGACTCTCCTGCTTTGGCACAATCCGACATCGGAATTGCTATGGGAACAGGGACGGATGTCGCTATTGAGAGTGCAGAGATTACTTTATTAAAAGGAGATATCATAGGTGTAGCCAAAGCTAAGCTTCTGAGTGAAAAACTATTGAAGAATATTAAGGAAAACCTCTTTTTTGCTTTTATCTATAATGTATTAGGAGTTCCTATTGCGGCAGGATTATTGTATCCTTTTTTTGGAATTCTGTTATCTCCGATGATTGCAGCCGCAGCCATGAGTTTCAGCTCTTTATCGGTGATTCTTAATTCATTAAGATTAAACGCTGTCGATCTCGACGTTAAATAATCAAATTTTCCTCCGGATTCCAGGTTTATAGATCAAATCCGGAGGAACTTTATAAAACCATGAAAAAAGAAATGTATCATATCGGTTGCTCAGGATTCTATAATAATGATTGGAAAGGCTCTCTATATCCACAAGATGCATCTGCGAAAAATTTCCTTACGCTCTATTCTCAAGAATTCAATGCTGTGGAAATTAATTCTACCTTTTATAGAAAACCGACTCTGAAAACTCTTGTAAAATGGTTTGATGAAACTCCTGAAGAATTCAGGTTTTTTATTAAAATCCCCAAAACGATTTCCCACGAAAAAAGAATGAAAGATTGTAAGGACGAGATCGAAATCTTTTGCCGTCACATCCATGAGGAATTAAAAAATAAGCTATCCGGATTTTTATATCAGTTTCCCCCTTCTTTCAAAAATACTCCCGAAAACCTTGATTTGGTACTAACACATCCGGACTTTGATTTCATAAATGTAATGGAATTTAGACATATTTCATGGTGGACTGATGAAGTCTTAAAGGCTTTAAAGCAAAAAAACATTATTTTTTCCGGTGTCAGTTTTCCCGGAAACCTTCCGGAAGACTTAATGAGTAATCATCCTGAAATCATTTATTATAGACTTCATGGAAAGCCTATTCTCTACAAATCTGAGTACACTCACGAATTTCTCAATCATTTAACCGAAAAAATAAAAAAATCACAAAAGAAAGCGTTTATATTTTTCAATAACACCTGGGGAACTGCCGCGATAAAAAACGGGCTGTATCTGAAAAAGATATTATCTTGAAAACCCTTTACAATTAATAGATTAAAATATTATTAAAACTTATTTTTTTGTAAAAATTGGCATGCATATTGTTAACATCTATTTGTAAATTTTAACGATAATTAACATTTAATCTCCAATTTTTTTATGAAAAACCTTTTTGCGGAAAAGTCGCGAAACCTGACTTTTCTTGGGATGTTTGCATTGGTGAGTGCAACTTCAGTTTTATTCAACAGCTGTAATGAGAAAAAAGACGCGAAAGATTCTGAAAAGATGATTTCCAAAGACCATCCCGTCGCAAAAATAGTCACCGAATTGGAGGATGACGAAACCCCGACAGACAAAAGAGTTATTTATCTTACTTTTGATGATGGTCCTAATCGCGGGACCGAAAACCTTCTGAAAGTTTTACGCAAAAGAAATGTATGTGCTACTGCATTTATAGTGGGAAAACACAGCTATGACAGCAACAGACAAAAGAATGATATGGAACTGCTGAAAGCAGACCCATTGATTGAACTGGCTAATCATAGTTTTTCGCATGCCCACAACAAATATTCCAGTTTTTATAAAAATCCGGAAGCAGTTGTTCATGATTTTGACAGAGCAAAGGACAGTCTTACACTGCACAATAAAATCGCCAGAACTCCGGGCAGAAATATCTGGAGGCTCAACAACATCAATGTTACGGATATTAAAAGTTCTTCGCTGGCAGCCGATCATTTAAAAAAGGCAGGATATAAAGTAATCGGCTGGGATCTGGAATGGAAGCCCACAAACAGAATGGTCCTTAAAGGAAGTCACGAAGCCATGTTGAAAAAAGTAGACAGCATCTTTTTTAATGACCTTGAAAAAACATCAAGACATTTGGTGTTCCTTACCCATGATCAGTATCTTTCGGATACCGATTCAATTAATGAGCTCGATCTGTTTATTGAAAAACTACAGAAGACCAATCGCTTTGTATTCAGAAAGATTTCCGCTTATCCTAAAATCAATGAAGTTTTAAATTAAAACATGAAACAAGGCTCATTCTGAAATTTCATGGCAAAAAAGTAACTCAGACCTATTTAAAATTTTATAAAATCATTAGCTTTTTGCTATAAGAATTCAGAAATTTGCAATTATGAATATTAAAGAAAATTACAACAATATAAAGGGACAGCTTTCCGAAGGAGTTCAATTGGTAGCCGTTTCAAAAACCCATCCTGTTTCAGCTATTCAGGAGGTTTATGACCTGGGACAGAAAGTTTTCGGTGAAAATAAAGTCCAGGAGCTTATGGAGAAATATCCTCTGCTTCCGAAAGATATTCAATGGCACCTTATCGGGCATCTGCAAACGAATAAGGTAAAATATATTGCTGAATTTATCGACACGATCCAGAGTGTGGATTCTGAAAAAGTATTGCTAGAGATCAATAAAGAAGCAGGAAAACATAACCGAAAAATTAAGGTTCTTCTGCAGGTAAAAATCGCTGCTGAAGACAGTAAATTCGGTCTTGAAATATCGGAAGCCAGAGAGCTCTTCCAAAGATACATCAATGGTGAATTTGCTAATATTCACATTACCGGACTTATGGGGATGGCTACATTCACTGACGATCAGCAACAGGTAAAAAAGGAATTTTTAACCTTAAAAAAAGTTTTTGATGAATTAAATCAATTAAAAAAACTGGATACCTTATCAATGGGAATGAGTGATGATTTCCCTATTGCCATTGAATGCGGGGCAAATTCCGTACGGGTTGGCTCTGCAATTTTCGGGCGAAGAGATTATTCTAAATAAAGTATTTAGGTATAGTTTTTGCTAATAATTCAATCAAAAAATCTAAATTTGCAACTATGCAAAAAATCCTTATAGTAGAAGACGAAAAAGCAATCTCAGGAGTACTGCACAGTATTCTGTCTGATGAACTTACCAATTATGAATTTGTAGTAGCCGAAGATGGTTTAGAGGGTTACAAACACCTGGAAAAAGAAGATTTCGCATTAGTGATTTCCGATATAAAGATGCCAAAACTTTCAGGAACAGAGCTTTTGAAGCAGACTTTGGTGTTAAAACCCGAAACTACTTTTATTATGATCTCAGGGCATGCAGATATTGATTCTGCTGTTTCTTGCTTAAAGGATGGAGCATATGATTTCATTTCTAAGCCTATCGATATCAACAGACTGATCACCAGTGTTAAAAATGCCTTAGCGAAAGAAACCCTGAAAAAGGAAAATAAGACGCTACAGAGTGAAAATAAAACACTTAAAAGAAAAGTCAACAAAAAATACCAAATGATCGGTGAATCTCCTGCATTACAGAAGATTCAGGATATGATCGAAAAAGTAGCTGTTTCTGATGCAAGAGTTCTTATTACCGGGCCTAACGGTGCAGGTAAAGAGCTGGTAGCGCATGCTATTCACAATCAAAGTGAACGGGCAAAGGGACCTATGATCGAAGTAAACTGTGCGGCGATCCCATCAGAACTGATCGAATCCGAACTTTTCGGACACGTAAAGGGTTCTTTTACCGGAGCTATCAAAGATAAGCAGGGAAAATTCGAACAGGCAACAGGAGGTACTATCTTCTTGGATGAAATCGGAGATATGAGCCTTATTGCACAGGCAAAGGTTTTAAGAGCACTTCAGGAAAGCAAAGTTTCTCCTGTAGGAAGCGACAAAGAAATAAAAGTTGATGTAAGGGTTCTTGCTGCCACGAATAAAAATATGCAGAAAGAAATTGAAGAGGGGAAATTCAGAGAAGACCTTTACCACAGGTTATCTGTAATTGAAATCTATGTACCTCCGTTGGATGAAAGAAAAGAAGATATCAAATTATTGGTAGAACATTTCTCAGGAATGATTTCGGATGAACATGGTACAGCCGTGAAAAAATTTGATGATGAAGCGATTGAAGCGCTTAAAGCCCTTTCATGGACTGGAAATATCAGAGAATTAAGAAATGTTGTGGAAAGATTAATTATTCTAGGTGGAAGCACAGTTTCCAAGGAGGATGTTGCAAATTTTGTAAGAAAATAATTTAATTATAAACTAAATAAATTATAAAAAATTTGCAGTAGTAACACTGCAAATTTTTTTTTGTTAAAACTATGAGCTTTTTAAATAAAAACTATACCAAAGAATGCCTTACTTTGGCGCTACCCGTAATGCTAACGCAGGTAGGGCAAGTATCTGTTAACTTATTCGACAATATTATTGTCGGAAAACTATTAGGCGCAGATGCTTTAGCTTCCGTTTCTCTAGGAAATGCCGTATTTTTCTCGACATTTGTACTGGCACTGGGATTCTCTTTTGCGATCCCTCCCCTTGTTTCGGAAGCACATTCAAGACACGACCATGAAAGAATTAATTCCGTATTCAGCCATGGATTTGTGATCAATATGACTGTAGGAATCATTTTAATGGCAGTCCTGTTACTGGGATTACCTCTACTCTATCATTCGGGACAGCCTGCGAAGATCGTTCCTGATACAGTTCATTTTTTGGGAATTATGGCGATCAGTATGATCCCCTTTATGGCGTTTCAGACCTTGAGAGAGGTTTCTGAAGGGCTATCCTACACGATTGGTGTGACCAAAGCAACCATTATTGCAAACGTTATTAATATTGTTTTAAATTACGTTTTTATCAAGGGCCTTTTCGGATTACCTCCGATGGGAGTAAAAGGATCTGCTTTGGCCAGTTTGATCGCCCGGATTTTTATGGTGGTTTTTCTTTACTTCGTTTTGTTAAAAGAAGAAAGAACAAGACGCTATATCAAAGATTTTTCATTAAAGATCCATGTGTTCTCCAGAAGTATGTTCGATAAAATGGTAAAATTAGGACTACCAACAGCTTTGCAAATGTTCTTTGAAGTAACTGCCTTCGCGGGAGCCGCTTTCATCTGTGGATTGATTTCAGCTCACGATATTGCCTCTCACCAGATTGCATTAAGCATGGCCTCGTTTACCTTTAATTTATGTGTAGGATTCAGTGTAGCCTCTACCGTAATGATCGGAAGGAAGATGGGTGAACAAAATTATGTAGAGCTGAGAAAAGTTGGGCTTAATAATTTAAAAATTGCCTTTATCTTTATGTGCATCTGTGGAATTGTATTTATTCTGGGTAGAAATATTCTCCCAACATTCTTCACCAAAAAAGAAGAAGTTGAAGTGATAACACTGGCCTCAAAACTAATGATTATCGCAGCATTATTCCAGTTATCTGATGGAATTCAGGTTACAGCATTGGGGATGCTTAGAGGAATACAGGATGTGAAAATCCCTTCTATTTACACTTTTATAGCATACTGGGTGATTACCGTTCCATTGGGCTACTTATTGTGTGTTACACTAAATATGGGAGCATTCGGAATGTGGATTGCTTTAGGATTGGGATTAACCATTTCTGCGATCTTCCTGGTCAAACGTTTTTTAAATATGTCTGCAAAGAAAATCAGGCAGAATGCATCCATATAAAAAAAGCGGTCTTGTCAGACCGCTTTTTTACTTATTATTCAGACTTTTCAACGCCCTGTTTAGGCTTCTTATGGTCACTCCTAAATAAGCAGCCATATCTTCTTTTGAAATTTCAATCTCCTGTTTGGACTGTAGCTTCAGAAGCTTTGCCAGATTATGTTCAGTGGTGTACAGCTGCTGGTAAGACGCCCTTGTCGATGTATTTACAATACGTTCAGCAAATACATCCAGCAAAAGGTTATTCAACGTAAGGTCATTTTTAATCACCGATCTCAAATAAGGGATGGAAATAGCGTATACAGAAACATTGGTCATAGCTTCGATGGAGCAAAGGCAATTAATATTTTTAATAAACTCTATTTCACCTATAATTTCACCTTTTCCCAGAAACTCCATAATATATTCCTTTTCATTTTCCTCTACAAAATAGCATTTTGTAATTCCTTCACGAATAAGCATTACTTTCGACGCCGCTTCGTTCTGGGTAAATATTTTCTGCCCCTTTGAAAATGATTTTATAACAATATCTTCTTTACGCTCCTGATTTACGTATAGCTGCTCTAAATACTTTAAAAATGCTTCGTTCGTTCGTAACATATAGGGTCCGGGACAAATGTCCTTTTCTGATGTATTTTTTATTCTGATTTTTGCCTTCAGAAATGTACAAAAGTAAAATGAAAAATCATATAACAACAATAGCATTTGATGCAGACGATACGCTCTGGATAAACGAGCCGTATTTTCAGGAAACGGAAAAGGAATTTTGTGCTTTACTGGAAGACTACCTTCCACACCACTCCGTTTCTCAGGAATTATTTAAAACCGAAATGCAGAATCTTCACCTTTACGGTTATGGGGTCAAAGGTTTTATGCTCTCTATGGTGGAAACCATCTGCAGAGTCTCAAGCGGAACAGCTTCACTCCAACTGGTCAATAAAGCAATTGAATTGGGGCATAATTTACTTCAGCAGCCTATAGAACTTCTTGAAGGTGTAACAGAGACTTTAGAACAACTAAAAGGAAAATACAGGTTGGTTATGGCTACAAAAGGAGACTTGCTTGATCAGGAACGTAAGCTTAAAAAATCCGGGCTCGAAAAATATTTTCATCACATAGAAATTATGAGTGATAAGAAAAATAGTGATTATCAAAAGCTATTGAAGCATCTGGATTGCAAACCTGAACATTTTCTTATGTTGGGAAATTCCATAAAATCAGATATTTTACCTGTTCTTGAGATAGAAGGCTATGCAGCTCATATCCCTTTCCATATCACCTGGGCTCACGAGCAACATGAACATCAGCTGAAACATGAAAGATTTATTGAACTTGATGATATCAGTGGGGTTTTGAAATATTTGTAATGATCAATTGATTTTATCCTTCCTGAATAAGTGGACAACGAATATAATTATATGATAATTCCCCCATATGCTAAATAGGTAAGTTTTGAACCTTTAATAAATTCTTCAAAGCTTGTCTTTTCATCAGCATTCATATTTTGAAGTTCAAAATAGTATTCCGAAGGATTAGCTCTTCCTTGCAGCATATATTCAAATGAATTTTTATGCCCAACCCTATTTTTGGGAATTATCCAAAACTTAAATCTTTTTGTCTGCGGATTCGGATTCAACAATACAAGTTCATTATTACTAAATATTTGAACTGCATTCTCATTGTCTAATTCTAATGGACTAAATAATTTATGTCCAAAAATTAAGGTAATTCTATTTCCTAAATCTCCTGAAAAGCCATCATCTTTTATAACATCAATTATTATTCTATCCTTTTCAACCTTTACATCAGAGTTTAAATAATTTTGTTTTATGTATTCCTTTTCAAAATGCCTTTTTGCTGAAAAATATTTTCCAGTTTCAAGACTATCAGTTTGTGCAAAAATTTTTCCAATAAAAATGAATAAAAGTAATGCTAACAATATTTTTTTCATAAGTGCTACTTCTTACTTTTTAACTTAATATGTAAATTTCAGCTAAAAATAACAAAAAACTCGTCCCTTTGGACGAGTTTTTCAATTTATTTCTTGAGACATTTCTCCAGGAACTGATCTTGTTCCCATAGCAAATGAAGAATATTTTCTTTTGCGACATATCCGTGGGCTTCTTTAGGTAAAAGAACCATCTTTACGGGAGCACCCAGATTTTTCAGTGCCTGGAAATATCTTTCCGTCTGTAAAGTGAATGTTCCCGGATTATTATCCGCATCACCATGGATCAGCAATAATGGTGTTTTCATTTTATCAGCATTCATAAATGGTGACATTGTGTTATAAATTTCAGGTACATCCCAGTAGTTTCTTTGCTCACTCTGGAAGCCAAACGGCGTTAATGTCCTGTTATAAGCTCCGCTTCTGGCAATTCCACACGCAAACAATTTAGAATGGGTTAAAAGGTTAGCGGTCATAAAAGCCCCATAGGAATGCCCTCCTACGGCTACTTTTTTCTTATCGATATAGCCTAACTGATCTACAGCATTAATTGCTGCTTCTGCATTTGCTACCAATTGCGGAATAAAAGTATCATTAGGTTCTGTTTTTCCTTCCCCTATGATCGGGAATGCAGCATCGTCCAGAACAGCATATCCTTTTGTGGTCCAGTATACAAAAGAACCGTAATAAGGGAAGGTAAAGTCGTTAGGATTCTGAGTATTCTGCCCTGCCGTATTTTTATCTTTATATTCTGTAGGATAAGCCCAGATCAGCAAGGGAAGTTTTTCTTTTTTTGCTTTTCTGTCATAGTTTGCCGGAAGATAAAGAGTTCCCGTTAGCGTTACACCATCATTTCTTTTGTAAGTAATCACTTCCTTATACACATCTTTGATGCTTTCGAAAGGATTGGCAAAAGTAGTTACAGCTTCTGCTTTATTAGATTTGATGTTTTTCCTGAAATAATTAGGATACTGGCTCGCAGACTGCTGGATAGTCAGTACCTCACCTTTTGCGGGATTAAGGATATCTATAATATCTTCCTTAGCATTTTTTAAGTTTGAAGTGTAAAGTCTTTTCTTTTTTAATGTTTTCACATCCATTTCATCGATAAAAGGATGCTGTCCGTCCTTTGTAAATCCTGCTCCGATGAGATAAGCTTTTCCCCCTTTCATATCAATTACAGTTCTTCCGAATTCATTTTTTGTGGTATTGAAATTTCCGGGATCGCTGTAAACATCCTGATAGTTTCTGTCATCAATTACTTTTGACTCCCCGTTGTTCAGGTCTACTAAAAATGACTTAGTATTTCTTGTATCATACCAATCTTCAGAAACGATAGCATAATGATCATTGGTCCAGCTCGTTCCTTCATATCTCTGCTTCGTTTTAAAGAACGATTTTGCCGCATTGTTAAACGGTGCTTCCCAGGTGAAGATTTCATCTCTGTATTCAGCAGTTCTAGCCTGATCACCTCCATCCAGCACTTCTGCGTAAACAAGTGTTGCCGGGGCATCGCTTCTCCAGCCCATATCTCTTTTACCTGTTCTTACTGAGGCAAAACCTTTAGGCATAATCTCATTTAAAGGGACTTCATTTACGACTTTCACCATGCTTCCTTTAGCATCATATACAGTTGTTGTCATGGGAAATCTGTTCAAAGGAACGATATACGAGAAAGGCTTTTTGATTGTTGTAACCATCAGGTAATTCCCATCCGGTGAAAAGCTCAGACCTGCATACATGTCCTGATCTTTCACTTTTTTTACGTTGCCGGAAAGATCTACGTTATAAATATCTGAAGCGGTAAGAATTTCAAAGTTTTTTTCATCCTGAGGATTTTTAAGAAGATCCTGATACGTTCTGTTTTGGGATACTTTTCCATCCGCAGTAGATACAATAGGTCCTGTTGGCAGATCCTTGCTTGAATCTATCAATGCAGGTCTGTTTTGCGGAAGCACTTTTATCAGTAAATTCTGAGAATCTTTATACCACGTATAAGGACTACCCAGGTTGGCGTTGAGATTATCATTGGTAACTTTCTTAGCCGTTGCCGTTTCAAGGTCCACGATCCAAAGCTCTACTCCTTTTGCTGTTGTATTAGTAAAGGCAAACTTTTTTTCATCGGGAGAAAAAGAAGTATTGGTTATTTTAGGATTGGAAGGCAATCCTTTTACCTGAACCTCACTTTTATCATTGATTTTTCTAACCTTAAGGTTATTGGAGTAAGTTGCTGAACTAGAAATATTCGTCACAGGATTGATTCTGAGACCACCTAATTTCATTTCCTGCTGACTAAGATCTTCTAGGGTTTTATAGGTAGGACGGTAAGTGAAAACTACCCAATCCTTTTTACTGTTCATTAAAACACTTGGAGGTCTTTCGTAGTCTGCAAGTTTAAGAATTTCAGCAGACGGCTTTTGATAAGTAACATTTTCCTGCGCTTCATAAAAATTAAGGAACGCAAGAAGGCAAACGGTTAGTTTTATCTTCATTATATACATTTTTTACGAATTTAGTAAATTTTGTTATTATAAAGGGTAAACAACAATCATTTAGCCTGTCCTGCAACTTGTAAAATCCGATAATTACCTAATAATTTTTACAACGTAATCGAGATTATACGGTGAAGATACATCGTGAATTTTATCTTTTATAAAACAAAAAGAGGGCATACAAGTATGCCCTCTTTATTTATATCGGTATGCATCTACCAATCGGATGCCCTTTTTCGTTTTTCTATCATGTAATCCACCGAGATCTTTCCGGCTCCATAAGCGATTAAAAGAAGATAAACAGAGAGGTAAATAAAAGCCAGCTCTCTTTTCTCAAATGGATCGGATCCATGAACTACAAATCCCGCAATAATCATTGTAAAGATAAGGAAACCCAGAGCTACTCTGGTAAATAATCCTAAAATAAGGAGTATTGAGCATACAAACTCTGCTATAATGGTAAGAATTAAAGAGATCTGCGGACCAAGTCCTAAGAAATCATAAAAATCTATCTTGCCGCCTTCCAATAACATCTGGAGTTTGGGATATCCGTGTGAAAGCATGGCAAATCCAATAAAAACTCTCACAATTAACAGTATAATATCTCTAAATATGGGATTAGAATTTGAGTTACTATAATTCATGTATGAAAAATTTAGTTTAAAGATAGTAAAATCTTTCTATACAACGATGATTATTGATGTTTTAGTTTATCTGTACCCAAAATTCTTTAGATCCCTGTCGTTTTTTCTCCAGTCTTTTTTCACTTTTACGAACAGGTTCAGATGAATTTTTTTATCGAAAAATTTCTCTAGATCCACTCTCGCTTCCGTACCCACTTTTTTTATTGCTTCCCCTTTGTGGCCAATGATAATCCCTTTTTGGGTATCTCTTTCCACATAGATAATAGAGTCTATAAAAATGATTCCTTCCTTTTCTTTAAATTGTTCGGTAACCACTTCTACGGAATAAGGAATCTCCTTTTCATAATTCAAAAGGATTTTTTCACGGATTGCCTCATTAACAAAAAAACGTTCCGGCTTATCTGTATACTGGTCCTTATCATAATAAGGCGGGTTTTCCGGAAGCATCGATTTTAGCTTTGGAAGGATAACGTCCGTGTTAAAGGCATTTAATGCAGAAATCGGTAAAATTTCGGCCTTAGGAATCCTGTTATGCCATTCTTCTACCAGCTTTTCAAGACCTTCCTGGTTGGTCTGGTCTACCTTATTTAATAAAAGTAAAACCGGAACCGGAATTTTATTCAGTTTTTCAATGAGAAATTCCGAAGGTTCCGCTTTATCTGTAACATCTACAATGAATAAAAATACATCGGCATCCTGTAAAGAGTCCTTTACAAAATCCATCATCTTCTCCTGAAGACCATATTTAGGATCCAACACCCCGGGAGTATCGGAAAATACTATCTGTAAATCCTCTTCATTATAAATTCCAAAAATACGGTGACGTGTTGTCTGTGCCTTCTGCGTTACAATCGCAAGCTTCTCTCCCATCAACTGGTTAAGGAGCGTTGATTTTCCTGCATTAGGTTTTCCAACTATATTTACAAATCCTGATTTGTGCATAAAAAATTATATTACGGACTGCAAAGTTAGTAAAAGAAAACTGGTCTTTAGGATAAATTTTAAAGATTTAAGTCTTTAATGCTGGTCTCTGAACTTTTGAAATTCTTCATATTCATACTCCGGACATGCCCCTTCTTTTGACGTAATGAATGCTCCTAATGCAACAGCTTCTTTCATAATGATTTCCGGAGCTTCCTGCTGTATTCTTTTGGATATAAATCCCGCCAGAAAAGAATCTCCGCTTCCTACAGTGTCTGCAATGGTGATCGGAACAGCCGTGCAGGTATAGCTTTCTGTCCCTTTAAAATACCTGGCACCTTTGCTTCCTTTGGTAAGAACTATTTCCTTAATCTTAAAATGATCCTGAATTAAAGCAGCACTCTGATCTTCATCAATATATTCTTCATTAAGAAAATCGATGATCTGTCTCATTTCTGCTTTGTTCATCTTTACAATATCAGCTTGATGAAGCAAATCTTTAATAAGCTGTACCTCTATGAAAGGAGGTCTGAAATTGACATCAAATATTTTAAGTTCTGCATGTTCCAAAAGCTTAAAAAGAGTTTCTCTTGTTTTTTTATTCCGTGCGGATAAACTTCCGAAAATAAATGCCTGGGCATGAGATACCAACTCAGTAAGCTCCGGAAGGTTTTCTATATAATCCCAGGCTACTTCATTAATAATTTCATAGCTGGCTTCATTATCCTCATCAATAGTAGCTACAACGGTACTCGTTGGTTTATCAGCATCGACCTGAATATAGTCCGTTGTCATTCCCCAGTTTTTGATCTGACTGACCAGCTGGTTACCAAGATCATCGTTCCCTATTCTGCTGAGTACCTTCGCATCAATTCCCGTTTTAGAAACATGATAAGCTACATTAAAAGGTGCTCCTCCAGCTCTGGATCCTTGTGGAAATATATCCCAAAGAACTTCTCCGAAACATACTACATACTGATTATTTTTTTTCATTAGGTTAAACGTTTAATATATAGGTTAAATTTTTTATTTGACTGATTTTTTTATAATTAATTCTGCTTCACAAACTACTGTTTCTCCCTTTTCAGAGAAATTTTTTGTTTGTTCATCGAGGAGTTTTACAGCTTGTCTGGCCATTTCTTCCAACGGCTGTCTTATATAGGTAATTTCTGTAGGAAATAAATTGTAGGCATCGGTTTCATCAAAAGCAATGACAGAAACATCTTCAGAAACCCTGATATTATTTTTGACAAGATAATGCAATCCTGCATTTCCTATTTTATTGTTTAAAAAATATAATCCTGTTTTTCCTGCACCTATTTTAAGATGTTCATCTAATCCTGCATGAACTTTTGAGGTAACATTTCCCATTTCTACCAGCACTTTCTTTGATGCAATACCGTGTTCCTTGATTTTTCTCTCAAACCCTCGCTGTCTGTCAAGCAAATGCGGAAGATGGGTATTGTATCCCACATAGATCAATTCATCAAATTTATGCTCCATCAGATAGTTGAAAACCTGCCCGGAAATTTCAAAATTATTCAGCGTTACTGCGGGAAGCTCAACATTTTCGAGATAATAATCAATAGACACAATAGGATATTCGTCCTTTAGCAGTTTCTTAATGATATCATCAGAGCCTGCTACAGGACTTACAAGCATTCCGTCCACCTGTTGCTGAGAAAAAAGCTCCGTAAGCTTTTTAAACTTATCAGGATTTTCATCAGAACTTCCGATAAGTATGGTATACCCCAGCTTCATGGCTTCATTTTCTATACAACGCGCAATATTGGAATAAAAATCATTTGAAATATCCGGAACAATAAGACCTATTAACTTGCTTTTGCTCATTTTTAAGCTTCTGGCAATCTTATTGGGTGTATAATTGATTTCTTCTGCAATATCCAGAATTTTATTCCTGGTTACTTCACTGATTCTGCTTCCCTCCTTTTTGTTGATCACATAAGAAACAGTTGCAACGGAAACTCCGGCAATTCTTGCAATGTCTTTGATGGAAGCTCTCTTCATTTTGTTTATTTGGCGTACAAAAATATTTTATATTTACTAAAAATGAAATAAAAACAGAATTTATTTTATATCAAATTACAGATGCCCATAATTTCTTGAAAAATCACAAATTTATCTTATATATAACTATAGATCAGAAATATACAAATCTTATTTTCATTATTTCTCAGCTGTTTAATCCTAATTGACCAGAATAGTATTTTGCGATTTACTCATTTTAAAGATCGCAAATGTAAAAATTAACCATAACATCTTCATTAAATCAGTAAAAACAAATAATTTTGACTGATTAGAATTTGCCTTCATGACTATAGACGAAATCATCGATAATTTACTGATTCTTCCTGAATCTTCACGGGAAAAGCTTAAAGCTCATATTACTGAAGCAGCTTATCCCAAAGGATTTTGCCTTATGGAAGCAGATAAAATCATTCCTTATGTTTATTTTATTAAAAAGGGAATTGTTCGTGCCTATGCCTCCACCCAGGATAATGATATTACTTTCTGGTTTGGCAGTGAAGGAGAAACGATCGTCTCCATGAAAAGTTATGTAGAGAATAAACCGGGTTATGAAAGTATCGAGCTGCTGGAAGAATGTGAGTTGTACCGATTAGAAACAGAATATCTCCGAAAACTTTTCAATGAAGACATCTATATTGCCAATTGGGGCCGTAAGTTTGCGGAAAGAGAGCTTGTAAAAACAGAAGAGTTAATTATATCCAGACAGTTCAAAACTTCTACCGAACGCTACAAAGACCTGATGCGTGACAAACCCAATCTTTTGAGAAGGGTTCAGTTGGGACACATTGCTTCTTATCTCGGAATTACTCAGGTAAGTCTGAGCAGAATCCGTGCTGAAATCAAGTAACACTGTATAAATTCAGCATTTTAAAGTACGACATATCATAAAAATTTTGACCTACTAAAACTATCTTAGATCACAAAAAACTTTGGAGCATCATTTTTTAACATTTGTAAAATTATTTTCCCCTTTAAATACAGAACTTTGCATCAGAAAAAAATAAAAAAATGAACTGGATTATTTTAATTATTGCAGGGTTGTTTGAAGTAGCTTTTGCTTCCTGTCTTGGAAAGGCAAAAGAAACGTCAGGATCAGAAATGTATTATTGGTTTGCCGGTTTTTTGGTTACCATGACCATTAGTATGCTTCTTTTAATCAAGGCAACGCAAACTTTACCTATCGGAACTGCATATGCTGTATGGACGGGGATTGGTGCAGTAGGCACTGCTTTAATGGGAATGCTCTTTTTTAAGGATCCGGTAACGTTCTGGAGGATATTCTTCTTGTCAACGCTGATTGGTTCCATCATCGGATTGAAAGCAGCATCTCACTAATTAAAGCTGTATCTTTAACCAAATAAAAATGTCTACATTATGGTGTAGACATTTTTATTTATTTTTTGAAAACAACAGGTAAGATCTCATTGTATCTTAATCCGTATTTTTTAATTTCTTCTTCGGTAAACTTTTGTGAATAGAAATTGATATCAACATCAAATCCGGCCTTTTTCAACCTGTCGAAATAATCCATTCCATACCAACGTACATGATCATACTGCCCGAAATGTTTCTGCCGCTCTTTAGGATCCTTTATGGTAAAGTCCTCATAGGTTTTTTCCAGTGAATTCTTCATGGGTACCTGGAAAATCCCCCATCCTCCCGGTCTCATTACCCTGTATAATTCACTGATTGCTTTTGCATCATCTTCAATATGCTCTAATACATGGTTGCAGAAAACAATATCGAAACTGTCATCAGCGAAAGGAAGGTTCAGGATATCTGCTTTCACATCTACAATAGGAGAATATAAATCAGCAGAAATATAATCCAGGTTGCGCATCCTTTTGAACTTTCTCAAAAATTCCTGCTCAGGAGCGATGTGCAAAACTTTATAGTTCTTAATAAAAAAATCGGTTTCATTCTGAAGGTATAACCACATCTGACGATGCCTTTCCAGACTTAATGTTCCCGGAGATAAAGCATTTTCCCTTTGTTTTCCATAGCCATACGGAAGAAACTTACGGTATGATTTTCCATCAATAGGATCGAAAAATTCATCTCCCTTAAAAAACTGGTAGATAAGCGGCCTTGCCCAGATGCTCATCGTAATAAGCGCAGGACGCGGAATAGTATTCAGTAAAAGCTTGGTTACTTTTTTCATTAGAAATCCATTTGAAAAGGCTTCTCCTCATCACTTTGAATACCTAATGCTTCATATACGTATTTGAAAGTAGATAGCAATACAGGTTTCCCGTTGATCACAGCCACATCATGCTCAAAATGTGCTGATGGCTGATTGTCAAGGGTAGTTACCGTCCATCCGTCATTATGGAATTTTACTTTTTCAGTTCCCAGATTAACCATAGGTTCAATAGCAATGGCAAGACCATCCTTGATCACTTTTCCACTTCCCTGTCTGCCATAATTCGGAACCTGAGGATCTTCATGCATCTTTCTTCCTAATCCGTGCCCTACAAGCTCTCTTACCACTCCATAGCCTTCTTTTTCACAATGAGCCTGAATTGCATGAGAAATATCTCCAATCCTTTTTCCACGGATGCATTGTTCAATTCCTTTATAAAGGGATTCTTTGGTAACCTGTAACAGTTTCTTAACCTCAGGCTTCATTTCCCCTATCTCGAAGGTATACGCGTGATCTCCCACAAAGCCATTTAAAACAGCCCCACAATCTACAGAAAGAACATCTCCTTCTTTAATAATGTCATTATTGGGAAAGCCGTGAACCACCTGTTCATTCGGAGAAATGCACAGCGAATTGGGGAATCCCCCGTATCCTAAGAATGCCGGTTCTCCTCCATGATCTTTAATGAAATCATGGGCTAATTTATCTAAATACAAAGTCGTAATTCCCGGTTTGATTTCTTTCGCTAACATTCCTAATGTTTTGGAAACCAATTGAGCACTTTGTTTCATAAGACGAAGCTCGTCTATTGTTTTTAATTGAATCATTTTTATACGATGTTAGATAGTAGATTTTAGAAGTTAGATTAATGATTTAATCTTAATAAAAGACATGCAAAAATCTAATTTCTAATGTCTCCTTCTCATATCTATTAATTTACCAGAAAAGGCCTTTTTTCTTTTCTTTCTTAAGTTTGGAGTATGCTAAAACTTCTTTACCTTCCACACGGAATTCTATCCTTTCGTGGATAATATTATAGATTTCTCCCCATCCCGGAAAACCACCTAAATTTCTGTCATCAATAAACCAGTCTGCATCTATTTTTCGGGATTGTGTTTCAGGGTCGAAAACTTCCCCTTCAAAACTACCGTTTACAGAATAAAATTCTATTCCGTTTTTCTTGCAGAATTCTACTGCCTCATCTAATGTTTTTCCGTGTCTGTATGTCCAAAGAATTAACCTGTAACCCTCGGATTGAAGTTTTCTTAAAGTTTCAAATGCAAAGATCTTCGCTTTTCCGATCCCCGGATAAGCATCGTCAACGATGGTTCCGTCGAAGTCTACAGCAATTTTTTTATTATTTAACATTTTCTGCGTTTTTAGCTGTGCAAAGATAAGAAATAAAAAGAGTGCCAAAAACACTTAGCACTCTTACTTTTATTTTTTAAGTATTCCATACCTAACTTTTCACCCAACTGAACTGGAATTGTAAGTCAGGAGTAGAAACTCTATCTGTAATTTTCTGTAATCTCGCCGGAAGCTTCATAAGGTATTCCTGTGCTTTTTCAGCCTTTTCAGTAAGACCTTTGATGTGTTCTATTTTCCACTCGTCAAGCAGATCTCTCATGATATTGATATAATCCTGACCGGTATACACCATACATCTTTGTGCGGCATCTGAGAAATGTCCCCATAACTCACCTGCTTTCTGTCCTGACTGTCTCATTAAGTGAGCCGGCATAACAATTTTCTTACGCATCATATCTTCAAATGCCAGAATCATTTCCGACGGATCCAGCTCAAGGATCTTTGCAACGAAATGTTTATATGCTTTAGCGTGTCTTGCTTCATCTGCAGCAATCACTCCACACATTTTTGCCAATTTCCCGTTTCCGGATTGTTTAGCTAAAGTACCTACCCTTCTATGCGAAATATTAGTTGCTGTTTCCTGGAAGCTTGTATATACAAAGTTTCTGTAAGGATCCATACTTGTTCCAAGATCAAAACCGTCACTGATCAGGTACTGAGTCGTAATCTCTACTTCTCTCATGTTAACCCTGCCGCATAAATAAAGATATTTATTCAGCAAATCACCATGCCTGTTTTCTTCACCTGTCCATGATCTTACCCAATTGGCCCAGCCTACTTTTTCTTCCTGATCAATACCTTCTACACCCATTAACCAAGATTCATAGGATGGTAGAGCCTCTTCTGTAATACAGTCACCGATAAGGGTTACAAAAAGGTCATAAGGCATTTCACGAGCGAAGGTCTGAATTTCTTCTAAATCATATTTGAAATTTTCACTTGACGGATCCGGAAGGTAATCTGAGGGTTGCCATATTTTTTCAATTGGCGTCAAAAACTTTTCCAGAAAAGAACTTACTTCCTTTTCTAGAATACTCATCACTTCCTTCCTTACCAGCGTTTGATACATTTCAGTTATTTAGATTTATTATAATTAATATACAAAGATAGGATTTATTTATTATTTAGAGCATAATAACTTATGTCTCTCATAATATGTATGACATATATCATAAAAAATGCCATTATTAATGTAACGGCATTTTTTATTTTTTATTGGTAATCTTAGTTTACTAAAACATCTCCTGTCATACTTTCCGGAATGTCTATTCCCATTATTTTTAAAATAGTCGGAGCTACATCGCCCAGTTTTCCGGATTTCCCCGGTTTTAAATTCCAGGTACGGTCCTTATCCATTATAATAAGCGGTACCAGATTCGTGGAATGCTGTGTATTTGGTGTCCCATCAGGATTGATCATGACATCTGAGTTCCCGTGATCTGCAAGGATAAAGACGGCATAACCATGTTCATAAGCTGTAGTAGCCACTTTCTCAATGCACTTATCTACCGTTTCAGCAGCTTTTACAGCAGCTTCAAATACTCCGGTATGTCCTACCATATCCGTATTCGCAAAGTTCAGGCAAACAAAATCCGCAGTTTCATTTTCCAGTTCCGGAACAATAGCATTGGTAATATCATAGGCAGACATTTCAGGCTTAAGATCATAAGTAGGAACATCTTTAGGGCTTGGGCAAAGCAATCTTTTTTCCCCTACAAATTCTTTCTCTCTACCACCGGAAAAGAAAAAAGTAACGTGAGGATATTTTTCTGTTTCTGCAATGCGGATCTGCGTTTTACCGTTTTTTTCGATGATTTCCCCCATCGTTTCCTGTAAAACTTCTTCATCAAAAACTACCTTTACATTATTAAAGGTCTTGTCATAATTGGTAAGGGTAACATAATACAGATTCAGCTTACGCATAAAGAATTCCGGAAAATCTTTCTGAGACAGAACTTCTGTGATCTCTCTTCCCCGGTCGGTACGGAAATTAAAGCAAATAACCACATCATTATCCACAATTTTAGCTACAGGAACCACATTACCTGTTTCCGTAGTATTCATAAGGATAATCGGCTTTAAAAACTCATCGGTAACATTATTATCATATGACTGCTTGATTGCTGCCAATGCATCAGTTGTCTGAAGTCCTACGCCTTCTGTTAACGCATCATAAGCTAATTTCACTCTTTCCCATCTCTTATCCCTGTCCATGGCGTAATATCTTCCGACAATAGTTGCCAGTTTTCCGGTCGTAGCAAGCATATGTTCATCAAGTTCTTTGATGAATCCCAATCCTGAATGCGGATCGCAGTCTCTACCGTCTGTAAAAGCGTGGACAAAAACATTTTCATTCAGTCCGAAATTTTTAGCCGCCGTTAAAAGACCTTTTAAGTGATTGATATGGGAATGTACTCCTCCATTGGAAACCAATCCGATAAAATGTACTTTTTTATTTTCCCTTTTAGCATATTCGAAAGCTTCCTGAATAACTTTTTCCTCCCCGAGGGTACCATTTTCTACAGCCATATTCAGTTTTACAAGATTCTGGTAAACCACTCTTCCTGCTCCAAGATTCATGTGTCCCACTTCTGAATTCCCCATCTGTCCTGCAGGAAGACCTACTGCAGTACCGCTCGCTTCAAGTGTGGTGTGTGGAAATTTATGAAAACAACTATCTATAAATGGTGTATTGGCTTTATCAAGTGCTGAAACTTCAGGATTTTTTCCCAGTCCCCATCCGTCAAGTATGGCCAGTATTGCTTTTTTCGACATTTTTTGTAACTTTTAATATACAAATTTACCTATTTTCCAATGAAACTGATCCTTTTAAAGACTTAAATTTTTATTAAAGCTTTTATTTATTTCTCTTTAAACAATGGATTTTTTTACAGTAACGGATTTTGAAATTCAATAAGATTCTCATTAATAATAATGGTGGCTGCTCAATCTCTATTCCTATGAACAGCATTATACTTGTATGAACTCTCACCAATTCAAATATTCAAACGTTTACAGTTTACGCTTTAAAAAAGTCTTCAAACTTTTTGTGGTCTTTCTTTGTGTATTCTTTGATGTATTGATCTAAAAAACCGCTTTCTTTCAAAAATAACAAGGGATCTTTGATATTCAATATATCATGGATTGCTTTATGCTTATCTGTTTGTTTATTAAAATAGGCTTCTGAAATTTTATATCCCATCCAATATCCTAAATCATTAGGACGGTCATCTTTTTTACTGGTTTCATAAAGCCAGTCCGTAGCACTGTTTCCCTTTAATAAAGCGACAAACTCCTTTTTTAAAGGATCAGCATGTGCTTCACCATATTGAAATGCTTTTACATTAATATTTTCACCAGATATCAATTCGCTGACAAAATCCGCTCCTCCCTCAAGCAAGGTATATTTTAGCAGCATGTCATTTCCCATAATATTTTGTTGAAAATGAATCAATTCATGAGCAATAAGCCCCGTAACGCCATCCAGATTTTTAAGCATTTCAGTGCCAATTATAATACCATCATTAGAAGTCGTTCCTCCGGAATTAAATCTTCCATAGACAAAATATACGGGTGGAAATTTAGCTTCGGGATACCAATATTTTAAAGCGCTGTAAATTGCCCTTGTCCTTTTTTCTTTTTGATTGATCCCACTCAGTACATTCCGGCTTTTTAAATAATCTTCCCTCTTCTTTTTTACTTTTGAATATAAAGAATCGGCATTGATGATCCTGAATTCCATAAAACCTTTTACTCCGGGAGATCCGTCTTTTACATAATCTGCAAAAGGATTTTTCTTTGATGTTTCTATCTGATCAAAAGCTTTCCAGAATTTATCAGTATCTCTTGTTTCAAAGACAGCATCCAGAGGATTTGTGGAAAAATTTGTCTGAGCATTTACCCCTGCAAAAATTAAAGTGAATGCTATAAGAATGGTCCTTGTTTTTATTTTCATGATCTCATTTTAGTTGAGTGTATTTTATGAATTCCAAAAATATGAAAATCGCCTTTGTATTTAATGTGGAATACAAAAGTTTTTTGCTTTAAATCAATAGGCATTCACGGCATATACTATTGGAATGAATACTTTTTGCTTATGATTATGAAAAATCTGCGGCGAGGTATTAATTATTATTTTTAATTTTGCTTTATGGATTTACGAGATCAACTAAAGAACCTTTTTCCTGACCATGAAGAGCAGGATTTTGAAATGCCTGAAGAAAAATTCAAGCAGAAAGAACCCCTGATATGCAAGTTTGAAAAAAAAGGAAGAAATGGAAAACCCGTTACAGTGATTGAAGGCTGGGAAAGAAGTGAAGAAGATTTGAAAAAAATCTCCAAAAAGATCAAAACCACTTTAGGGATCGGAGGATCGGAAAAAGATGGGATGATCATTATTCAGGGGGATAACCGAGATAAGATTATGGAGATTCTTAAAGATATGGGCTATAAAACGAAAAGGGTTGGCGGATAGCTTAGAAATAGATCTGAGTATCAGGTAGCAATTTCTTATATTTTTCAATGGTAGCCTTATCCATAGGATTCCCCGTTAATATCAATGTTTTAAGATTTTTCAGCTGAGAAATATCCTTAGGCAGGTCTTTTAAGTTATTGTTTGCAAAGTTCATACTTACCACATTTTTCAATCCTTTTATTTTTGCCGGAATTTCCTGAATATTATTCTGGCTCACGTTAAGGAACTCCAGATTTTTTGATTGAAAAAGGGATTCAGGTAGTTTGGAAATAGCATTTTGCTGTAATTCCAGATACTTCAGATTCTTGGGAAATTCAAGATTGCCAAGATCATTGATCTGGTTCGCTGCCAGATTCAGGTATTTTAAATTTTTAATTTGATTCAGACGTTCGGAAATAAAGCTGATCTGATTATCCTGGAGATTAATTTCCTCCAATGCCGGAATTTCCGTTAAGGCTTCCGGGAAAACATTCAGATTATTAGCATCGAGATGAATTACTTTCAATTGCTGTAACCTGGCAATATTAGGATTAACAGAGGTCAGGCTGTTCAGATTCATTGAAAGGGTTTTCAATTGAGTAAGCTCTCCTACTTCATCCGGAATAAACTTGATGCTGTTTTCATTGACATTCAGTATCTCCAGATTCTTCAAAGCAAATAGTTGAGGATCCATCTTTTCCAGATTATTTCCCATGATATTAAGAAAGAACAGGGAAGTAAATTTTCTTATATCAGAAGGAAGATTAAATAAACCTTTACCTCTGAAACTCATACTGTATACCGGCTTTTCACTTTTTAAAGCATCTTCGATAGTCGTGTAGGTAGGATATTTTACCGGATCAATCTGTGCATAGCTGTAGTTCAGTGCGAACAGAATAATCAATAAGGAAAGTTTTTTCATAGATAGATAAAAGCTGCCGATAACAGAATTACCGGCAGCAACTGAATATTAATACATTACTTCTTTATTACTTTTACTGTTTTCTGGAATCCTTCTGCCTCGATATTTACGATCAAAACACGGGAAGCTTCAAGTTGGGATGTAAAGTCTAAATCCAACGCAGTATGAGAGCCTGTAAATTTCTTTGTGAATACAATTTTACCATCCATGCTGTAGGCTGTTACAGAAATATCTTTCAAGCCTTTAGAAGAATTGATCTTCACAATTCCTGACGTCGGGTTTGGAGCTACACTAACTGTACTTTCCGTTTTAGCGTCAATTGTTCCCAAAGTACCGTTTTGTCCTAAATTATTTTTAAGAGCGACAACAATGGTGGCCGATTTTCCTCTGTAGTCAATTGTATTTCCAGTGGCATCCACATCTGTAGAGATTGTCGCATCCGGATGCTGAATCGAAAAGAATCCGAATTTATGATCTGGAGTAAAGGTAAGTCCTGTAGGCTCAGAACCTGCCGGCATAGAAGCAAAAAGTCTCACTTTAGGATTCGCCTGAGTGTGATCCGGAGCTACTACCCAAATATAATTTTTTCCTCCATCCTGTAACACCCAAAGGTTCCCAAGTTCATCAAAAGTAAGATTGTCATTCCCATCTCCCCATGCTTCTGATTTGATCCCTTGTGCCGTATTGAAAGAATATACAGTAGAAAGCCCTCCGACAAACGTTTCTACTTGAGAAGCGGTAGTTCCGTTATCCTGTAAGCGATATACTTTATTTAAACCTTTTGCAGTAAAATAAATCTTCCCATCCAATGGGCTGATATCCACATCTTCTATTCCGTTGAATTTTGTACCTCCTAATGAAAAAGCCAGGTTATTTGTATTATTCTGGTCTGCTTTTGTCTTATTAGGTACCTGGATCCATGTTGCTGTATTTACTACCGGATCTCCTGTACTGCTTAATCCCTGATCCAGTTTCAGTACATAAAGATTACCTGATGAAAGGTTGTTGGGTGTATCCATTACATATTTATAAACCAGATGGGTTCCTCCATCCTCACCATAATAAGCTGTCGTTCCTGCATTATTGATCACTACATTTTCGTGATTCATTATACCCATCTGCCATAATTTCCCTTTAGAACCGTCCGCATTCTGTGAAATTACCTGAGCCGTTGCAGGATCAATTTCTACCAACCAACCATAATCTTTATATCCGTCAGCATTGGTATCACTTGAGGTTACAGATTCTTCAGCTGTAACCACAGTTCCCCAAGGAGTAATACCTCCTGAACAGTTTCTGATCGTCTGTACAAGGCTTGGTGTAGAGAAATCCACAGCTCTGGATTTTGTCAGCTGCCAAAGCTTCGTTGAAGCATTATAATTGATTTCAGCCATCGTAACTCCACCTGGATTTGTTTCATGGTTTACTGAAAGATAACCATCGGTTGAGCTGGAGTTTTTAGCGACATAAGCGGTAAAATCATTCTGTCCACCTACTAATCCACCTCCTTGTGTATAGGCATCCCCTTCTTTTAAAATAAGCTGATATTTATGCTCGGCAGGGATGATCAGTTTATTGGTTTGTGAAGTAGGAACAATAGAAGTGAAACAACTGATGTGAGCCGCATTACAACCAACAGGGTTCGTTGTTCCGCTTACCGTTTTTAAATAAGCATCAATTCTCAGGTCTGAGCTTTGTCCGCTTCTGTTGTGCAGTTCAATGGATATCCTGTTGTTTCCGTTAACAAATTTTGATTTTGGAATCGAGAAAACATTATATACATTCTCTGCAGCACCGTCAATTGTGGTCACAGAAGGTGTATTAAAAGCGATAGTTCCGGTAGGCATATTGTCCCTTACTACTTCCTGTCCGTTAAGGTATACAACAATACCGTCATCTCTCATCACTCCTAACTCCATAGTATCGGAAAGATCAGCAAGATTAACACTAAAATCTTTTGCAAAATAAGCTGCAGTAAGACCTGAATTAATAGTGGTAGTTACAGGATCACCATATCCTAACGGACCGTTTCCTGTAGACCAGGAAGAAACATCAAAATTGGTATCTTTCCACTGGGTAACCTGCGCCTGGTTGTTGTCGATATACCTCCATGAGGAATTTTTATTGAAAACAAAGGTCTGTGCCTGAAGGGCAGAACCTGATACGAGTGCAAGAGCTGCAACTGTTAGTAGTTTTTTCTTCATAATAATTTCGATTTATTAGATGTTGCAAAACTATTTTTTTATCACCAGCCCTCTATTAATAGAGTTTTAAATAAAGTATCAGCAATGTTACAAAATTAAAAACCCAATGTTAAGTGAATTAAGTTTGTGTTAAATATGATGCAGGATTTGAAATTCGTGGTTATGTGATAATTACCATATAAGTGGAATATTGAACTTAATACGATTACTTTTTAAGTATAGCACGATCATTTCGAGTTTCGAAATTCATTTATTAAATCAAAATAAGCCTTAGCCCGCTCATTATAAACACTTCCCTGTTATCTTTTGCTTACATCCGTCAGAGCGTTTAGAAATGCAATGATCTGCTTCATTTCAGTTTCGGTAAGATTAAGTTTATCCGCTGGTAAAGTCTGGTTATTTATTTTTAACCCCAGACCTTCGCCTCCTCCTTCATTATAAAAATCCAGCACTTCTTCCAGAGTATTAAATGCTCCATTATGAAAATAAGGCTTTGTAAGCGCAATATTTCTTACTGTCATGGTTTTAAAAGAATTTTCATAGATCCAGGAATTTTCTTTTTTCACCGGGCTTTTCACTCTTCCCAAATCAGAATCCAGTTCTAAAGGCAGTTTACTGATCGGCGCTTTTGTAACCCCTAACACTTCCGATTCATTCTCATTATAGAAGGGAGGAACCAATCCTGAGAAATGAGGGGCAAAATGACAGGTTGCACAATTGGCTTTTCCCATGAATAAATTGAATCCTTTTTTAGCATCATCTGAGATTTCTTTCTCATTTCTCATAAAGCGATCAAAATCACTTTCAAAAGAATAAAGGGAAGCTACATATGAACTCAATGCTTTGGAGAAATTCTCTTTACTGATCTTCCCATCTTTAAATGCTGCACGGAATGCTCTTTTATATTCCGGTTTTTCCTTTAATTTTTTTATAATACTTTCATAGCTCGTATTGAATTCCTGTTCATTGTAGATAACATGCTCTGCCTGTTGCTCGATATAAAAAGCACGCATATCGTAAAAAAATCTTTTAGCAAATACCGCGTTGTACAAAGAAGGAGAATTCCGCAACACGGTTTTTCCTTCAACGTTACTTGGCGACTTTCCTTTAAGGTCTGTGAAAGCATTTTCCGGCAAATGGCATGTAGCGCAGCTCATTTTCCCATTTCCACTTACACTTTGGTCATAGAATATTTCTTTGCCCAGTTTCTTAAGCTCAGGATTATCTTCAGAAGCCTTTAAAAGAGTATAAAAATAGGGATCCAGAAAATCGCTGCTGAAAAAGTTTTTGTTCTGAACATTCCATCCCGAAAACGCCTTGAGGTCATCCGTTCTTCCGTCCCAGTTTCCAAATTCTTCATAAAGAGGCTGGATGTATTTTTTATAAAATTCAATGCGGTCAAATGTTTCAAAATTTTTATTAACTGCCAGGTATCCGGTTGCATCAGAAAGAATGGTATTTGCTTTCTGAATATTATAATTCCTGAAATAAGGATCATCATTAATGTATTTTTTTATTCCCAAAAGCGCATACGCTGCCTCTTCAGAAATATTTAAAGAACCGGGTGTATCAAAGCCTGTAACTCCCAAGCTATAAATCCTTATTAACTCAATGCGGAGCGGTAATGTTTTATTGACACCTTTGCTCAATCCGTTTTTTACCGAGCTTAAATAAAAGTTAGAATAACTATTGTACAAAAAATCAGTAATGGATTTTATTTTCTCTTTCTGTTCAGCTGCCTCTTCCGAGTAAATCAGTTCATCCAAAACCTGTAATCCTTCCGGGGGCAAAGTATAGGCGGACGTTCCGGCTGCCTCAATATGAAATAACGGAGCAGCATTAAGATGGGTTTTTGTGAATTCAGGGTAATGATAGGCAATATAGAATTCTATTTCCTTAAAAGAGTTTCGGGTAGTACTCAATGATTTCTGCAGATCTTCAAGAGATATTTTGTCATCCCCAAACAGGTAAACATCTCTTTTCAACTGTTCAAGCTTATTTTTAAAGTCGGTTAACCCGTTATTGATAAAAGTATTTTCATTTTTCGTCCCTTTATCTGTAGGATTAAATGACATGATTGCAAAACCGAAAGTTAAAATAATAAGCAGTAAAGAGTATTTCATGAAATTTTTAGCGGCAAATGTAATCATCATACATTATCTCAGTTTTAAATCTGGATTAAATAATGTTTATATTTTAATTCATGAATTTTTATTAATTTTAAACCCCGAAACCAAATTCATTATACTGAAAAGCCGGATATACTGCCTGTTCTTTTTAAAATATGATGTGAGATTAATGGGATGAGGATTTTATATATTTACAACTAATCAAAAACGAAATATCATTATGAAAACAAAATTACTACTGGCTTTTGTAGCAAGTCTTTTCTCATTTGGGATTTTTGCCCAGAAATTAGGTCAGGAAATGGCAGTATATGCAGAAAAAAAGGGTAATGATTATTACCTGATCCGTCTGGTACAGGATCAGGCCGTACCTAAAGTTTACGTTTACTCCAACGGCGAGACCAAACCTTATAAAACTTATACCGAATTAAAAGATGTTGTAATGGATTTTCCGGGAATGATGTCTTCGAATAATTCAACTAAAGAAGAGCTGGTTTCTGTTTTGAAAAAAGATAATCATTTTTATGAAATTACCTCCCAGAGAAAAGATCCTAAAAACTTTGAAAAAACAACAGTAACCGTTTACGAAGTTTTCAATGGCCAGAAAAGGATCGTAGAAGAGTACGGTTCTATTTATGAGCTTGTAAGTTCTCCTTATAAAGATGCCATTTTCATTGACATAAAAAAATAAACATAATATGCTAAATAAACTTGCAGCTTCCGAGCTGGTACTAAATGATGACGGAAGTGTTTACCACTTAAACCTTTTACCTGAAGATATTGCGGATAAAATTATCCTGGTTGGTGATCCTGACAGGGTTCCGAAAGTATCTCAGTATTTTGATAAAGTAGAGATTAAAAAGAATAAACGGGAATTCTATACCCATACAGGAATTTTACGCGGTGAAAGAATTTCAGTAATGTCCACCGGAATCGGTACGGAGAATATCGATATTGTAATGAATGAGCTGGATGCCCTGGTTAATATCGACCTTAAAAATAAGGAAATTAAAACTGAACATAAGGCGCTTGAACTTTTCCGTATGGGAACATGCGGTAGCGTGAATCCAGATGTACAGGTGGACAATATGCTGGTAACCCAAAATGTTGTAGGTTTGGATGGTCTTATGCACTTTTATAAGGATTACCATTTTGAAAATGATTTTTCAAAGAACTTTATCGAAAAGTTCCCTTATGAGAAAATTAAGCCAATGCTTTATTTTGCTGACTGGGCTGAAGATATTGCTGAATACTACAAAGATGCCAGATATCATGGAAATACCGCCACATTCCCTGGATTCTATGCTCCACAGGGCAGACAACTTCGTCTGAAATCCCTGGATGATAAATTCCTGGAGACATTGAACGAACTTGGCATTACTAATTTCGAAATGGAAACTTCGGCAATTTATGCATTTTCAAAGCTATTGGGACACAAAGCAATTACCGTAAATAATGTAATAGCCAACAGAAGACGTGGGGAATTTTCCTCTGATCACCATGCATCGGAAAAGAACCTTATTGAATGGGTATTGGAGAGAATAATCAAATAATAAGAAAAAAACAAAAGGATTTCAAAATTGAAATCCTTTTGTTTTATGGACAATTCTTTTCATATTCATTGATGATCTTCACAAACATTTTAATATCATATTCGGATCTTTTTCGTGTAACATAATTGAATCTATCTTTTTTATCAAGACTTTTAGATTCATCAATCGCTTTTTGGTAATTGTCTTTAATGTCCTGCTTCATTTTTTTCCTAAAATCCCTGTCCTGTAATTTTATATAAAGATTATCCAGATACTTTACAAATTCAGGGCAATCCCCACCGGCATATTTAAAAGCATTAATTAATTTTTCATCGAGGCTTCCCAGGTTAAACAATGAAACTTCATCCACATCAACAGGCATTACGGCAAAATCTGATTTGTCATTTTTAATATACATAATCGTGCCTGCGTACATGCATCCCATACCATTGCCACAAACTGTATATTCATACCCGTAAATATCTATTTTACCATCGTAAAGAATGGGAAGGATGGCTGTATAATTTTTATCTTTCACATCATTATCCTTACTCACTTTTTTAATGCTCAGCTTTTCATAACCTATAACTTCATCATCATACTTATCTACTACCTTTATTTTTTGAATATCATGATACCCTATTTTCTTGATCTCCGACGCTTCAGAAGTTTTGTATTCAAATAATTGTTCATTCTCAAAAACAGATTTATTTTTATTTTGTGCTACAATCCCCATAAAGGATTCAGCTTTGGGGAAATAAATATCTCTTAACAAAATATTTTCGGTAGAACCATCAGTTTTAGTGATTTCAACCGGAATAAAAGGCCTCTTTTCAAGTGACTTCTTGGATTGCCCGAACATTAAATTTGCGCAGATCAGACCTGCCATAAGTAAAATTCTATTCATCGTTTTTAGTTTTATATAATTTTGTTGTTGTATCAGGATTGCAACCTCAGAAAACAGTTCTCGATGTGATCATTTACCATACCGGTCGCCTGCATATGGGCGTATACTACCGTTGATCCCATAAATTTAAAACCTCTTTTCTTGAGGTCTTTGGATAAAATATCGGAAATTTCAGTAGTGGCTGGAACATCTTCCAAGCTTTTGGGCTTATTGTCAATAGGTTCACCACCAACAAAACCCCAGATATATTCGGAAAAAGTTCCAAATTCATTCCGGACTTCCATAAACTTCTGTGCATTGTTGACGGTTGCTAAAATTTTCAGCCTGTTTCTTATAATGCCGGAATTCTGCATAAGCTCCTCAATTTTTTTATCCTGGTATTTTGCAATCTTTTTATAATCAAAGCCATCAAAAGCCTTCGTAAAATGTTCTCTTTTGCTTAAAATAGTATACCAGCTTAATCCTGCCTGGAAACTTTCAAGAATCAGAAATTCAAAAATCTTTTGATCATCATAAACAGGATTCCCCCATTCTTCATCATGATATTTCCTGTACAGATCATCTTTTTCACACCATCCACAACGTATTTTTTCCATATTTCAAGATTGTATTTATCCCTTTAAAGATAAAACGGATTTAGAAAACTATAACAAAAGATTATGAAAATTTTAACAACAGAGCCGGATTTTAGGAATGGTTATTGTTTTACTATAAACAACACTAAATAATAAATGTTATGAACAATTCGGATTACAACAAAGCAGAGGACGCAGTAAATAAAACAGAAAACTCTTTAAAAAATGCAGCGACCGATGCGAAATGGAAAATTAATGATTTAGCAGACAAAGCTAGGGATTATATCAATGAAAAAAGAAACAATGACGAAGAAGCTAGTCAGGAAGATTGGCTTGACAGGGTAAAAGCTAATATTTCTGACACTTGGGAAGACATCAAGGATAAGGCAGATGAAGCCTGGGAAAAAACCAAGGATGCGGCTGAAGATGTAAAAGCGGAATGGAATAAAAAAACCAATTAAAATTTCAGTCATATAAATATTTTCAAAAAAACGGAACCTTTTTATAAGGCTCCGTTTTTTTATTATGTTCTAAACACAAATTATCGCTACATTTGTAATATTAATAAACATTAAAAAATTATGTCATACGGTTTACTTAAAGGCAAAAAGGGAATTATTTTTGGGGCCCTTAATGAACAATCGATCGCATGGAAAGTTGCTGAAAGATGCCATGAAGAAGGAGCTGAATTTATTTTATCTAATGCTCCTATTGCTTTGAGAATGGGAGAACTTAACGGTTTAGCTGAAAAAACAGGCTCAGAGGTTATCGGAGCAGATGCTACTTCTGTTGAAGATCTTGAAAAACTTTTTGATGCTGCGATCGCAAAATTCGGAAAAATAGATTTCATCCTTCACTCCATAGGAATGTCCGTAAATGTAAGAAAAGGAAAACATTATACAGAAATGAACTACGACTGGTTGGAAAAAGGATGGGATATCTCCGCTGTTTCTTTCCATAAAGTAATGCGTGTGGCATGGGAAAAAGACTGTATGAATGAATGGGGAAGCATCCTGGCACTTACTTATATTGCTGCTCAGAGAACATTCCCTGATTATAATGATATGTCTGATAACAAAGCTTATCTTGAAAGTATCGCGAGAACATTCGGAAACTATTGGGGGGAAAGAAAAGTTCGTGTAAATACGGTTTCCCAGTCTCCTACTCCTACCACTGCCGGAAGTGGAGTAAAAGGTTTCGGAGGTTTCCTTGGATATGCAGAAGACATGTCTCCACTTGGAAACGCTACGGCACTTGAATGTGCAGATTACTGTGTTACACTTTTCTCTGATCTTACCAAAAAAGTAACAATGCAGAATCTGTTCCATGACGGTGGGTTCAGTAGTTCGGGTGTTACTCAGAAAGTAATTAGTAAGTATGACGTTGAGAAATAATCAACTTTCTTAATAAAAAATTAAACAGGCTGTCTTTTCAAGACAGCCTGTTTTTTATTTGCTAGCTTACTATTAATATAGCTTTACCTAAATCGGCTTATTTTACAAAAAATGACACATAGAACGTTTTGATTATATGTCAAACATAATATATTTAATTCGTATTTTTTCTCTTATAATTGAATTAATTTAACTTTGCCAAAAAGCAACAAATTATGAAGAAGTTAAAAATACTTATTTTTATAAGCATTATGCCATTTGCGTACTCGCAAACTGGACAGGTAGGAATTAACACAACAGCCCCAACTGCTACTCTTGATGTGAATGGAAACACAAGAATCAGGAACGTAGACAGTATTGCATCCGCTCCGAAATATATCTTAACATCAGATGATAATGGGATTGTTCAAAAAGTGAATGTTGAGAAATTATCGGACAGCAATCCTGAAGTGATCAGAAGAAAAATCTATGCGGTACTTTCCAAAAACTCATCGCAGTTTCTTACTACAAAAGGGACTGACTACAACTTAACATATGATGGTGTGGTAAGCGGCATTAATACGGATCACCTGTCCTTTAATAGCCAAAAAGACAGAATTAATTTACCCCCCAATAAAACATTTAAAATAACCGGATACATTGGAATTAAAGGAAGTACCACTGGTAATAGCAATACTACTCCCGGTTATATCACATCTCTGTTTTCAGCCGGTGGTGACGCTGAAGCAATCGTAACAACCCAGGGATATACGGAATCGTCTACAGAAACCTTTGATGATGGAGGTGTTACTCCTCCTATTATCATCGTAACAACAGGCTCCACTGGCAACGCGTATGTTGAACTCAAGGTACGTTATGGAGGAAGTAATGCCGGAAACTCAGGATATTATGTTTCAGGAGCATCTACAAGAACATCTGTAGGAACCTATGTTTTACTGGAGGAATTGTAAATATCATTTTTATTTTTTAATAAAAAACAAGGTAGGCTGTCTAAAAAAGACAGCCTACTTTAATAAAAAAATATTAATATGAAGTGTATTATAGAATTACTGTTTGTATGGAATGCGCCGGCGCAGGAAGTTTGGCAGCCATTCCTTCGATCCAGAGGCTCGCATTGATATCACTATCTGTATTATTCATAATAACGGTAACCAACTGGCCGTTCTCATTCATGAATGAGGTAGAAATCAACCCTGATGTATTGGTAGAGCTTCCAATTCTTTGCGCATTGGGTTTAATATACTTTGAAACATGCCCTACATAATAATATTCGTAGGTATAATGTACTTCTCCTGACTGGGTATCTGCAATAATCGGTGCAAAACATAAATTTCCTACATGATTCGGCCCTCCTGTTTCGTCAAGCAAAACATTCCAGTCCGTCCATAATGAAGTACCTCTGTTAAAGTCATTGATCATATTTTTTCCGTACAATTCACCAAGACTTACATCATTGATCCTTGACATATTGAAAACTTCCTTACATCCTTCTGTAAAAGCCAGGAACTTATCCGGAAATGCCCTGTGTGTTTCCCCAACATTATCAAACAACTGGGTCTTATTGTGCCAGGTCTCATACCAATGATATGCAATTCCTGAAGCATATTTTGAAGTCTCAGGATCACTTAAAGTTGTTGTGGCTCTTTGAAAGATCAGATCTCTGTTATGATCCCAGATCATTACTTTTTTATCTTTAAATCCGTTTTTCCATAGAGTGGGTCCCAGGTTATTCTTCAGGAAAGCGGCCTCTTCTTCAGCAGTGTACAAACAAGATTCCCAGGTTTGCTTAGCCATGGCTTCATTTTGTACAGTTAATCCCCAGATTTTGATTCCTCTTTTTTCATATTCCCTGATGAACTTTATATAATAATCCGCCCAGGTCTGATAATACTGGTTCTCAAGCCGGCCTCCATTCAGCATATTTTTATTCGATTTCATCCATGCCGGTGGGCTCCATGGTGAAAAATACAATTTGAATTGATTCCCTATCGCCTTTTGAGCTTCCTGGATCATCGGTATTTTATATTTTTCATCATGAGCAACGGAGAATGATTTTAATGAGGTGTCATTATCTTCTACATACGTGTACGAATCACTTGAAAAATCACATGAATTCATATTGGTACGCACTACAGTGTAGCCTAATCCATTCTTACCATAATAGGCTTCTATGATTTCTTTCTGCTTATCCTTCGGGAGTTTATAAAACGTCTCTGCAGCTGCATCTGTTATTGCACCTCCGATTCCGATCAGTTTCTGATATTTAAAATCCGGGTCTACAAAAACACAGGCTTCATTTTCTTTAGGCTGATCAAATTTTGCAAACTGCACCATTCCCTTATCTACCATCTTTTCGTCAGTTTTGGAATTCGTCAGTATAACCCTGGCCGATTTTCCGGCATTCTTCTTCCAGTAATTCTGTGCGTTGACATGACTGGCTATCCCTGCAATAAGACAGCTTACAATTAGTTTTTTCATTATTATTACTTCCTGTTTTTACGGAGCTGTGCAACTCCCTTCATTATTTATTCTTATAAACCCGTACATAATCTATATAGTACTTCTGAGGAAAAATAGAGTCATCAATTCCTTCTTTCCCACCCCAGAATCCACCTATAGCCAGATTCAAAATGATATAATATGGCCGGTTAAAGGGCCAGGCTTCGTTTGTTTTTTCCTCGTTCTCGTACGTGAAAAATTTTTTATCGTCAATATAAACCTCTATTTTTTCCGGCGTCCAGTCTGCTTTATACACATGGTAGCGTTCACTGGCATCATTAACAATCAAAGTATCTGTTTTCTGAGTTCCCTTGATATGATTGTATTTTTTCGTGTGCACTGATGCATGGATGTATCCGGGATTGAATCCCACATGTTCCATAATATCAAGTTCTCCATCATCCGGCCACTTCTTCATATTCTCACTCATCATCCATATGGCAGGCCACGTTCCTCTTCCTTTGGGTAATTTAGCCCTTACTTCAATTGTTCCATATTGAAAAGAGAACTTCCCTTTGGTTAAAAGTCGTGCAGATGTGTATTTATTTTTATCCCATGCTTCTTTTCTTGCTTCGATCACCAGATTCCCATTTTCCATTCTTGCATTTTCAGGACGGTCTTTTGTATAATACTGAGCTTCCTCATTTCCAAAACCACCTCCGCCTACATCATAATTCCATTTTGATGAATCAGGTAATCCCTTTCCATTAAATTCATCACTCCAGATCAGCTTCCTGCCGGAATCTGTTTTATATGAAGCACAATCTAACACTGAAAACAGCAGCATCCCTCCAACCCATACATGTAAACTATTTCGAAAAAAAAATTTCATATGCGTTAATATAAAGCGGGCTACTACCCGCATTAGTAATCCTGGCTATTTAATCCAATTAATTTTCTTTGTCTGAACTTCCTCAGAGTTTGTTCCTACCATAATTTCAAATTCACCCCCTTCCCAATCAAAATTCAACTTGTCGTCATAGAATTTTAAATTTTCAGATGACAGTGTAAAACTCACAGTTTTCGTTTCTCCTTTTTTCAGGAATATTTTTTGAAATCCTTTTAACTCTTTTACCGGTCTTACCACTTTTCCGAATAAGTCTCTAATATAAAGCTGCACGACTTCTTCACCGTCATAATTTCCATTATTGGAAACATTAACTTTAATTTGTAAAGATTGATTTCCTCTAAGATTTTCAGAACTTAATGTCATATCGGAATATTTGAATTTTGTGTAACTCAATCCATATCCAAAAGGAAATTTAGGGTCATTATCAAGATCAATATATGCTGAAACATAACTCCTTTCTTTATTGGTTTTTGCCGGTCTTCCGGTATTATAATGGTTATAATACACAGGGATCTGACCTTCAGTTCTGGGAAAAGTCATCGGAAGCTTTCCACCCGGATTTACAGAACCAAAAAGGACATCCGCAATTGAATTTCCTGCTTCAGTACCAAGCCACCATGTGTATAAAATTGTTGGAATATGGTCCGCTGCCCAATCAAAAACCAAAGGTCTTCCTGCATTAATCATTAATACAACTGGTTTTCCTGTTTTTGCAATTTCCTTCAATAATTCTTCCTGAACTCCAGAAAAGTGAATATTGCTTCTACTCTTCGCCTCTCCACTCATAGCGTGCCCTTCACCCAAGGTCATAATAACCACATCCGCTTTTTTTGCCGTCTCTATTGCTTCAGCAAACATAGAGCGATCCTGATCGTCAACATTACATCCTTTGGCATACAATAATGTGGAACCTTTATCCAGTTGATTTTTAATTCCATCAAACTGGCTCACAATTCTTTGATTGTCATCTTTGAATGCTACAGACCAGAAACCATGATTCACAACAGTTTCTTTCCCGAAAGGACCTATCAAAGCTACAGTTTTTGTAGATTTTGAAAGTGGCAGAACGCTATTCTGATTTTTTAAAAGGACGATACTTTTTGAACCGAACTCTCTCCCAAACTTCCTGTTCTCAAGATTATCTGTTTGTTCTTTTTGTCTTTTCTCATCACTAAAACGGTAAGGATCATCAAATAATCCCATTTCGAATTTTTTAATTAAAATTCTTCTGGCCGCATCATCAATAAATTTCGGATCTACTTTTCCGTCTTTTACAAGTTTAGGAAGTTCAGCCATATAAACACGGCTTTCCATATCCATATCACTTCCTGCGATAATAGCCTTTTCAGCAGCTTCCGCTTTATCCTTTGTATATCCGTGGTTCACCATTTCACCAATGCTGCCCCAATCTGAAACCACAAAGCCTTTATAGTTCCACGCCCCTTTTAACAGGTCTCTGAGGATGTATTGGTTTGCCGTCGCAGGAATTCCATTAATGTCATTAAATGAATTCATAAACGTAGCAACTCCGGCCTCTGCTGCTGCTTTAAAAGGGGGTAAATAAGTTTCATTCAATTGTCTGGGGCTCATGTCCACAGAATTATAATCTCTGCCACCCACTGCAGCACCATAGGCTGCAAAATGTTTGGCACAGGCCATTATAGCATCAAGGTTTCCTAAACCTTTCCCCTGAAATCCTTTGATTCTTGCCAGGCCAATTAAAGTACCGAGATATGTATCCTCACCCGAGCCTTCCATGACCCTTCCCCATCTCGGATCTCTGGCAATATCGACCATCGGTGCAAAAGTCCAGTGGATGCCATATGCTGAAGCTTCCGTTGCTGCAATTCTTTCAGACTTTTCAATTAATCCTAAATCCCAGCTCGCAGCTTGTCCGATATTCACAGGGAATGTAGTTCTATATCCATGGATCACATCCTGGCCAAATAATAATGGAATTTTCAACCTTGATTCCAATGCCAATTTCTGAAAAGCTCTTGTTTCTTCTACACCAGCTACATTGAGCATGGAACCTACCTTACCTTTTTTTATTTCTTCAAGAACAGTTGCCGAATTGGAATTCTGAGGTCCTGTTGCATAAGCAAAACCACTATATTGAACCAATTGTCCTACTTTTTCTTCTAATGTCATTTTAGACAAAAGCTCAGAAACTTTCTGGTCGATTGTTTTTTGTCCGTATGTATTGAGGCCGAAAGTGGCAAATGCCAGTAAGAAATAAACTCTTTTCATAATTTAGAAAATATAGGTTGCAACAGCGTTTCCGGGTAAACTTACCTGAGCTGTTTTTTGATTAAATTTAAGAGAGAAGGTCTCTTCTGTTTTATTATTATTTTGTACGATCAAAACTGTTCTTCCTTCAGGTGTTCTGAATGCTACAGTCGACAGATTATCGGTTTGAGATGAAGCTATCCTTTGCGAGTTTGCCGGAATGAACTTAGAAGCGTGAGCAATAATGTAATACGAAACATTTCTCGTGAAATTTTCTTTATCGGAAACTGTAATGGCTCCTTTACATTCCGTACAGCCCCCTTCAGTGTGCGGCTTATACTGCGGATCATTAGCAAGGTTCCATTCCAGAGCTATTTTACTCCAGTTTCTCATAGAACCGATGATCACATTCTTGGTATGCCAATTCAGATCTTCATTAAAGTTGCTCCTGGAGCCTGTCCACTGCTCTGTAAAATAAAGGTTTTTATCAGGATAAGCATTATGGACAGTACTTAACGCAGAAATATCGCCTTCATAAAGATGGAATGCAGAACCATCCACATATTGATAAGCTTCAGGATCACTCAGTATGTTGGTTGCGTATTCAGGTTTATTACAATTGTGGTCGTACACAACAATCTTAGTTGTAATGCCTTTAGATTTAAAAGCAGGTCCCAAATGATTTTTAATAAAATCTTTCTGCTGATCAGAGGTCATATATAAACTCGGATTGTTTCCCGGGTGTAAGGGTTCATTCTGAGGAGTAATGGCATCAATTGTAATCCCTTCTTTTTTCATTCCCTGAATGTATTTTACAAAGTAATCAGCATATACCTTATAGTACTCAGGCTTTAAACTTCCCCCTTTTGACTTTCCGTTATCTTTCATCCAGACAGGTGCAGACCAGGGTGCCGAAATAAACTTAATTTTAGGATTAATTGCTAAAATCTCCTTTAGCATAGCAATCAGATCTTTGTCCTTTGCAAGGCTGAAATGTTGTAATGATGAATCTTTTTGTCCTTCCGGTAAATCGTCATAGGAGAAAACTTCACTGTCAAGATCTGAAGCTCCGACACTCAATCTTATATAAGAGACTGAAATGGACTGATCCTTTTTACCAAAAAGTTCATATAATAATACTTTTCTTTTAGTTTCTGAAAGCCTGTTGATTACTTCCACACTTCCTCCTGTCAGCGTATATCCGAAACCGTCAATATATTGAAACTTCTGCTGGTCATCAATTTCAATATTCTGACTGCTACCCGGATTGTTTGTAAAACCAATTGAAGGTTGCTGTTGTAATTTTATACTCTCATCTCCTTTCGTAAGCCATATCTGAACTTCGTTTCTTGTACTTACCGAATGTGACTTGCATGCTGATAAAGATAAAAGTACCACACCACAAAGTGGTGTGATACTTCTAAAAAAGAAACTATATAAACTGTGAAACTTCATGTTTTTAGTAGCCAGGGTTTTGTTTTAATGCTGTATTTACTAGTTCATTAAAAGGAATTGGCAAAATTTCATTTTTACCTGCAGTAAAGCCTCTTGCTCCCAATTTTGCCGGAGCATCCCCCCATCTTACCAGGTCAAACCATCTGTGTCCTTCACCTGCTAGCTCTCTCCTTCTTTCGTCTTTAATAGCCTGCATAGAAACCGGAACTGAAGGCAATCCTACTCTATCCCTTACAGCATCTAGTAGGGCCTGAGCTCTTGCTCCGGAACCTCCTAAAGCTTCTGCTTCCATAAGATAAGTATCTGCTAATCTGATGGCCATATAATTTTGACGGAAGTTCAATTCTGTAGCTCCCGGCTCCGTGGATTTATCAGCATTTGTAGGTAAAAATTTCTGTAAGAAATATCCTGTATCCTTGAATCCTGGCGTATAGGTAATCTTACCGTCTTGCTTTAATTGTTTTGCATTAAAGATGGTCGCATTTAAACGAGGATCTCCCTGCATGAAATTAAACAGATCGTCGGTTGCAGGATTGAATCCCCATCCTTTATAGATGTCCGGTGCATCATTTGCAGGTTGTCCTGGTGCCGGAGCCACCTTTCCGTAAGATATTATTGCTACCATCTGGTTGACTGTATTTCCTTCATCCTTTCCACTTCCCCAAAATGCCCAGTCTGCATTACTCTTATTGGTATGCATTACTTCTAATATAGACTCTGATGTGAATTTATTGTTCACCACCCACAGATCGGCAAAATTAGCAACCAATTTATATCCATACTGGCTCGTTCCTCCTGGAGTTCCGTTTACCATTGCAAACTGGGTAGCCGCTTCAGAATTCTTTTTATCATATAAATAAATCTTGCCTAATATAGCACGAGCAGATCCTTGTGTGATTCTTCCAAGTTCACTTTTGTTTGTTGATGCAATGGATACCGGCAGATCATTAATAGCGGAAAGAATATCGGATTCTATCTGGGTATACACATCTTCAGGTTTTGCCTGAGGAATATTATAGTAATCATCGTCATATTTAATCGGTTTTAAAATCAATGGAATATTTTTGAATATCCTCAATAATTCAAAATAATACAATGACCTTAGGACTTTTGCTTCTGCAATGAAACGCTTTCTTTTCTGTTCGTCCATATTTGAATTCGGAATCCTTTCAAACAATAGATTCGCTTTCGCAATCCCCTGATAAAAATCTTTCCAATAACTAGGAGGCATAATAATAGGATTGATCGTATAATTAGAAAACCCCTGTATTCCTGCACCATCCGTGGAACTTCCCCCTCCGGAATAGAAATCATCAGATGCTCCGTTGAAGAAAGTAACCTCATTTTCAAATCCACCAGAGTATTTTCTCAACATATCATACACAGCCACAAGACCACTGAATGACTCAGCTTCGTTTCTAAAATAATTATCGGGTTCAAATGTCCCTGAGTTCTGTACATCCTCTAGGTTGCTGTTATTACAAGAAACAGCTCCAAAGCCTATTCCTGCTAATAATAAGACAGATAAACTCTTATATATAAATCTTTTATTTTTCATTTTTCTTTTAATTAAAATTGTACACTAGCTCCGAAAAGGAAAGTTCTTGCCTGTGGATAATACGCCCGGTCGATTCCGAATGTATCTCCTCCTGCTATTTCAGGATCAAATCCCGTATACTTAGTGAAAGTAACAAGGTTTTCTGCCGTAACGTAGAATCTTACTTTACTTGCTCCAATTGTTTCAGAAAGATTTTTTGGAAGTGTATATCCTACCTGTACCAGTTTCAAACGTAAATAATCACCTTTTTGCAAATAATAATCAGACATTCTTGTATAGTTTTGATTAGGATCATCTTTAGTCACTCTTGCAATGGTGTTGGAAGTTCCTTCTCCTGTCCAACGATCAAGAATGGTTGTTTGATAATTGGCTTCCTGGATATCCAGTCTTCTCAATCCCTGGAATATTTTGTTCCCTGCTTGTCCCTGAGCAAATATCATCAGATCGAAGTTTTTGTAGTTCATATTCAGGGTAAGTCCAAACGTATATTTTGGAACAGAATTCCCAAGGTTTACATAGTCATTCTCATCAATTTTTCCATCACCATTAGCATCCAGTCGCTTGAAATCTCCTGGCTTTGCGTTAGCCTGAATCACACCTCCAGAAGCATTTCTGTACGCGTCAATTTCTGCCTGGTTTTGGAAAATACCTAAGTTCTGATATCCATAAAATGATCCGTAAGAGGAACCAACCTGTAGTCTGGAAACAGCTCCCATTGATTGGTATGAAGCAAAGTTTACATAAGGTTTATCTCCTTCAAGCCTTGTAATTTCATTTTTCAGATAAGCAAAATTTCCGTTTGCTGAAAATCCAAAATCACCCCAGTTCTTTTTATATCCAAGACTTACTTCCACCCCGTCATTATTCATATCCCCGATATTTCTCCAAGGGTTGTTGATCAGACCAAGGTAACCCGGAAGATCGATTTTTCTCAAAATATCCGTACTTTTCTTTCTGTACACATCTACTGATAAATCAAAGTTCTTAAAGATTTTTAAATCCGCAGCGATGTTTAGCTGAGATGTCCTTTCCCATTTCAGATTAGGGTTCTCTAATGTACTTGGCGCATATCCAATATGGATTACATCATCTCCGAAGGTATAATTACTTCCAGGAATCAGGAAGTTGGCATATTGGAAATCATCAATGGCATCATTTCCTAAGACTCCATATCCCCCTCTTAGCTTAAAGCTGTTAATAACATTATTTTCCGGCCAGAATTCTTCATTGGATACATTCCATCCCAAAGACATTGCCGGGAAGTTCCCCCAGTGATAAGCTCTTGCGAATTTTGATGATCCGTCTCTACGAATTGTTCCGGTGAAAAGGTATCTGTTTGCATAGTCGTAAACCACTCTCGCAAAATAGGATGTTTTATGGGTTTCTTTCCCGTCCCAAGCGTTGGTAGATCTGTCGGACTGAGGAATTTCAAAATTAAAAGAAGCTTCCTGCCAGTTATTCGTAGGTAAGTTTTTATAAGTAGTGTTTTGACCTGAAGAAATATTATACTCATAATATCCTTGTCCCAACAATACATTTAAGCTGTGCTGTCCAAATTTATTTTGATAGGTAACCGTATTCTCTGTACTCCATTCAAATTTTTTCTGTGTTTCTCTGAATAAGCTGTTAAAGTCATTCTTAACTGCAGAACTTAAATAAGATACCGGCGTAAATGCCTGATTCCCCCAATAGGAAAGCTTCCCATTTACGCTTGATTTAAAGCTCAGGTGCTTGCTTAACTTCAAATCCGCAAATACATTGGCAACCAAATCATCCGTCCAGTTATACCTTCCTAACTGAGTTTGCTGGAAAGCCAATGGGTTGGACATCTCTTTACTTACATAGTGAGAGATTCCATATGGATTTCCGTTAGGATCGTTGATGTGATTTGGGTTATTAATGTAGTCACTAGGAAAAGGCTGATTAGCCACTCCGTTTGTTACTACTACAGGAGTTGTTGGATCGAGGTTGATCGCGGAACTCAAAGGTCCACCAAACTCTCCATTCGCATTGATTCCCTGTGATTTAGTATGTGTATAGGCAAAAGTTTGTCCAACCGTTAAGAAATCAAATACTTTATGCGTGGAATTAATTCTTCCGTTAATCCTTTTGTAATTAGAGATATCCCGCAATACAATACCCTGTTGGTCATAATAACCAAATGAAGTATAAAAAGTAGATTTATCGCTTCCTCCACTGATGCTGAATTCATGGGAAGAACGTTGAGCAGAATTAAAAATTTGTTTTTGCCAATCTGTTCCATTTCCCAAAGCTGAAGGATTTGCAAATTCAGGTGCTCTTCCATCATTCATATTAGCTTCGTTCATGATCATCCCATACTGTGTAGCATTAAGGAGATCCAGTTTTTTTGCAGCACTTCCTACTCCAAAGAAACCATTATAAGAAAGGTTTAATCTTCCTTTAGCTCCCTTCTTAGTAGTAATCAGGACAACCCCTTTCGCTGCAGAAACCCCGTAGATTGCAGCCGAAGCACCATCTTTCAGGATTTCCATTCCCTCAATATCGGACTGATTTAACCAGGCAATGTTATCCACTACGATGCCATCTACAACCCACAAGGGATCGTTACTTCCCGCACCAAAACTGGTAATACCACGGACCCTGATTGTAGCAGGAGAACCCGGTTGCCCGGAATTTGAAATTACGGAAACACCCGCTGCCCTACCTTGCAGAACCTGCTCTGGTCTTCCCATAGGAACGTCATCAATATCGGAAGCTTTGATGCTCGATATTGCTCCGGTCACATTACTCTTCTTTTGAGTACCATAACCAATCATTACCACTTCCTCAATTTTCTGTTCTTTCGGAAGAGTATCATTGGCTGTTTTCTGGGCACTGAAATTAGCTGTAAAATATAGTACAGCAACTACTCCCAAACCTCTTGATATTCTAATATTCATATACAGTTAGTTTTTTAATTCTCATTTTGAGACAATAAAAATATATTTTTTTTTAAATAGTTAACATTATATTAATAAATATTTTAATATTTCTTTTATTTTTGGGGGTTCAAAGCCCTTTTTTTTGATTAAAATTTCATAAAAACTCATAAAAATTTAATAAAATTAATCCCCAAAATGACGAGCAAGCTTCACAATATTTCACTTCCGTTAAAACTTACCTTCCTCATTTTCTCTATGGTCTTAAACTGCATGGGTATTGTTATCTTGCAACTTTCCGAAGCCAAAATCACTTATGAAAAATTGGGACTTTTAGAATCTTTCAAAGATTTACCAATTGCCTTTTTTTCTCTTTTTGCCGTCAATTTTATAAGCAGAATCGGGACAAAAAAAGCTTTGATCTTTGCTCTGATTATTGTAGGAATCTGTTCATCAATTCTCCCCTTCGTAAAAGTATTCTGGTTTTATAAGCTTTGGTTTGCTATTATAGGGACATGCTTTGCCATAGGGAAGATTTGTGTTTTCGGAATTATCAGAAATAATATTTCCGATGAAAAATCCCTTACCAAAACCATGAGTAATGTAGAAGCATCATTCATGATCGGGATCTTTGTGGTCAATACGGGGTTTGGGTGGCTGATCTCCAGTCAATATTCGGAATACTGGAAGTTTGGGTTTATCGGAATTTCCTTCCTCTCCTTTGTTACCATTATTTTGTTTTCAAGATTGGAGATCGCTGAACCGGAAAAGAATTTTGAAAATAAAACCTTTCTTTCCGACCTGTCAGGATTTATAACTCCTTCTATTGTTGTATTTCTGGTTGTTGTCTTTTCCATTGTATTTGTTGAGCAAAGCTTTAATTCCTGGTTACCTTCATTTTATAAAAACCATTTGAAGGTCAATTCGTTCTTTGCCCTTCAGGCATCTTCCTTTTTAGCTCTTTTCTCTTATGTAGGAAGAACAATCACCGCGAACGTTATCCATCGTTTTCATCTTTCAAAATATTATATCTTCTGCTTACTGTTTATTATTTTCGTGTTAGCAGGTATTTTAGGAATACAATACCTTGATTCTGAAGATTCAAAGGTCATTTTATTTTTATTTCCTGTTATAGGATTGTTTCTTTCTCCTCTCTATCCGGTTCTTAATTCCAAAATGATTGTTCAGGTGGATAAAGAAAAAACGAATCTTTTTACTTCATTAATCGTTATTTTTTCGTCTTTGGGAAGTTCAGTAAGTTCTATCGTTATATCACTACTCTTTGAAAATCAATTACTAACGTACTATCCACTATACATTTTATTTATTGTAACTGTCCTTTTTTCAATAAGTTTGATTTATTTTAAACTTATTAAAAAAACATATTGAAAATAATTTTATTTTTACTCCCATGGAAATCAAGGATTCAAAAAATAAAGAAACGCTTAAGGAGCTTATTGATACTAAAGACTTTGTAGCCCACATTTCAGTGGACTGTACCATATTTGGTTTTCACAATAATATCCTGAAAGTTCTGCTCTTAAAATATCATGATTTAGATCTCTGGTCACTTCCCGGCGGATTTGTGTTTAATGATGAAGATCTGAGAGAGGCTGCTCAACGTGTACTTTACGAAAGAACCCACCTGAAGGACATTTTCCTGAAACAGTTCCATACCTTTGGAAGGATAGACCGTACGGAAAACAATGTCCACCAGATCCTGCTTAAAAATAAAGGCATAGAAGTACCAAGAAATCACTGGATATTTCAAAGGTTCATCACTGTAGGATATTGCAGTCTTATTGACTTTTCCCTTGCCAATACTTTTCCGGACGCTTTTAATGAAACCTGTGAATGGTTTGAAGTGAACAACCTGCCTAAAATGGCATTTGATCATGATAAAATTATTGAAACAGGATTGGAATACCTTCGAATGAATATCAATACCGAGGTGGCTGCCAGCAATTTATTACCGTTGAAATTTACCATGAAGGACTTGCAGTCATTGTACGAAACCATTTTAGGCCAGAAATTCAGAAGGAATAATTTTCAGCGTAAAATATTAAGCCTAAATATTCTTGAAAGACTGGAAAAACTATATGATGGCTCTGCCAACAAAGCGCCTTATCTCTATAAATTTAAGAATAAAATCCATAATTCCGCCAACCACTATCCTATTTCCAACGAAGAGGAAGAGGAATAATTCAACGTTCTTATTTAAAGCTTAGATTATCGTCATCCTAAAAAGTTGGCGTAATTCTATATGTCCTGCAGGTACATTAAAAAAATAGGCTGAAATAAAGCAAGCAAAAAAAATTTTTCTGAAATCGCGAAAAATGCTATTTTTAGGAAAATTTAAAAAATGTCATATTATCCTCTTACAAGTATTCCTGACTATTACGGAATTGATGCCTTACTTACCGAAGAACACAAGCTAATCCGCCAATCTATAAGGGATTGGGTAGAAAGCTTTGTAATGCCTCAGATAGATCATGCTGCTCAAAATCATACAGATTTACCTGGTTTAATGAAAGAATTAGGGAAAATAGGTGCGCTTGGTCCATACATTCCGGTAGAATACGGTGGTTCCGGATTAGATCAGATCTCTTATGGTCTTATCATGCAGGAATTGGAAAGAGGAGATTCAGCAGTTCGTTCTGCCGCTTCTGTACAAAGTTCTTTGGTGATGTTTCCTATTAATGAATTTGGTTCTGAGGAACAGAAAAGAAAATACCTTCCTCAGCTGGCATCCGGAGACATGATCGGATCTTTTGGATTAACGGAGCCTAACCATGGATCAGATCCCGGCTCTATGGAAACCTATTTTAAAGATATGGGAGATCATTATCTTCTGAATGGTGCGAAAATGTGGATCACAAACTCTCCTTTATGCGATATTGCGGTAGTTTGGGCTAAAAATGAAGAAGGAAAAATTCAGGGATTAATCGTTGAAAGAGGAATGGAAGGATTTACGACTCCTGAAACACATAATAAGTGGAGTTTGAGAGCTTCTAAAACCGGAGAATTGGTATTCAATAATGTAAAGGTTCCAAAAGAAAACCTTCTTCCTGGAGTAACGGGATTAAAGGGACCTCTTTCTTGCCTTAACTCGGCAAGATACGGGATTTCCTGGGGAGTAATCGGGGCAGCAATTGACTGCTACTGTACTGCTGTTCAGTATTCTAAAGAGAGAAAACAATTTGGCAATCCAATCGGATCTTATCAGCTACAACAGAAAAAATTAGCTGAATTTTTGACAGAAATTACAAAAGCACAATTGCTTTGTTTACAGTTAGGAAATCTTAAAAACGATCACAAAGCAAGTCCTGCACAGATTTCAATGGCTAAAAGAAATAACGTAAAAATGGCTATAGATATCGCCAGAGAATCCCGTCAGATTTTAGGAGGAATGGGAATCATGGGGGAATTCCCAATGATGAGACACGCTGCAAACCTTGAATCGGTAATTACTTATGAGGGAACCCACGATGTTCACCTGTTAATTACCGGAATGGATATTACTGGTATTAATGCTTTCTAAGTATAAAATAATAGAGATGTATAAAGCGTCCGGTCAGCTGACCGGACGCTTTTATTTTGTAATAATTGCAATACTACTATTCAATGAATAATTATTGATATCTCAACAAGGTGAATTTAATTTTTAAAAATTCTATATTAACCTAACCAAAAATTGTCATTATGAAAAAAATTACTCTTTTATTGCTTGGACTTGCTGCTCCATTTTACTTTTCTCAGCAGGCAGGAGACGTAGCCAGTTTTGAACAAAAGCTGGATTTAACTCCCCAGGGAGTTATCAATTTTATCGCCAATAACCTTGGAGAACAAAATGCTCCTGATTTTGTAAGTTATCTTAATGGATTTAACGTGGGTTTGAAAGCGTACAAAATTACTTACTACACTAAAAATGAAAACAATACACTGGTAAAAGCAACCGGTCTGGTTATGTACCCTAACGTTAACTACAAACTGTCTACCGTTGTTTCCGACCATGGAACAACAGACAGCAGAAATAATGTTCCTTCTAATTTAAGGGGTGTATTATACGCAGGATTTGTTGTTGAATTATCCTATGTACTGAATGGATATATCCTTATGGCTCCGGACTATGTGGGAATGGGAAGTGGTGATGGCGTTCATCCTTATGTCCATTACCCTACTGAAGCCAGCGCAACTATCGATTTTGTAACAGCTGCCAATAAAGTATTAGCACAGTTAGGGATAAAGCGTTATGATGAATATTTTCTGACAGGATATTCCCAGGGAGCACACGCTGCAATGTCTACTTTAAAAAAGCTGAACGATTCGAATCCCACTCAATTGAAATTCAAGTATGCCTACATGGGTGACGGGCCGTATGATTTTTCAGGAGTTACACTGCAAAAAGGGGTTTTAGAAAAAGATGTCTATCCATTTACTTCTTTCCTGGCCAACGTAGTAAATACCTGTAACAACATAGGATATAAAACATATAACACCAGTATTTCAGAGGTTATCTCCGCGGAATATATGGATAAGTATAATTATCATGTCCTGCAGGATAATGGAGGGTTATTATGGGGACCTCTCATCTGGAGAAAACTTTTCACAAATAATTTTGTGAATGACGTTACTAATAACAACAATAATAAACTCAGACTTTGTTTAAAATCAAATGATGTTTATGACTGGTATAACAAAACGCCTATGACTTTAGGGCACTCAAGTGTAGATCTTGCGATCCCACCTGAAAATACATCAAAAACGATTGATGTACAAAGAGGCTATTACTCATGGTGGGATCTGGATAAATATAAGCTTCAGTCTTTTTACTGGGGCCCTCTGGGACATGTTGGAGGAATAGTTCCATTTGTTCTGGCATCTAATGCAAAATTTAATACCCTCAGGAGCGGTGGGCTTTTTAATGAATGGGCGAAAATCACTTCAAAGTCCGCTGATTCACAACCAAAGCTAAATCCTCTTTATTCGTCACAGATACAACCTAATTCAGGATCTATGGAAGTGATTGAAATAAAAGATTTTAACAAAGATAATTCTCAAGGAAACTCATTAACTCATCAGAATTTAGGCACTTTACAAGATGGTGTATATCTACTAAAAGTATCTCAAAACGATGAAAATAAATGGATCTCGTATATCAAAAATGCCCCAACTCCTATTAACGAAAAGGATATTGTAAATTCCGAAAACAATAATATAATCAGTTTAAAGATCAATCCTGATGAGTTGATGGCTATTAATATATTTGATGAGAATAGAAGCCTTGTTAAAACAATTCCTCAAAAAGAATATACAAGAGAAGGCGGAATTAACACAAATACCTTAGAATCAAAAAATTACACATTTGAAGTCTTAACAGAATTCTATGGTCTTCAGTTCAATAAGAGCATCACCGGAAATAATGTAGAAAACAGTACTGATATATTCTCTCAAAATAATCAGATTAAAGTCCGCGCCAAAAATGGCCTGAAAAACATTCATATTTATTCAATTTCAGGAACATTAATACAAAATGTGGATCTTACTGCCTCCAGCTTTGAATCCAAATCTTTGGAGCCGGGAGTGTATGTAACGCAGGTAACCCTATCTGATGGAAAAACTATTCACAAGAAAATAAAATTATAACATTACTTTCTTCATTTCAAATTATATTGATTCCAAAGCTGCCTTATATTACATATATAAGGCAGCTTTTTTTATAGGAAGAACTCTGTGAACATCAGCATTCATTCAGCTTAATTAGTAAATGATTTGATATTTTCTTTAAAACTAACCTCAGGGTTAAGAATTTCAAGAATAAGACTACGTACCGATTTCATAGCTTCATCAATACCACCTTTTTCAAATTGCAGGGAAACAACCCCTTTTTTTGCCTCTGCGAAACTCCAGATCCCGGTTTCAACAGGAAAACCCCAGAATTCAGGAAGACTTTGAATTACATACTGATAAATACACAACTGAAGAGCCTGTTTTCTGTCGCTGTTATGAAAATAGGCATCTACATTATCAGCATCAATTTTTACGATCAGATTTTTAATTTTTGCGGTCTTGTAATCGATAATCCTTACAGTTCCGTTGAGGCGATCTATGCGGTCTATAAATCCAAAGAAAGAAACTTTATCTTTTGTGATGTCGTCCAGATAAAAATCCACATTCTCAAACCTTCTTTCGATGGCAATAATTTCCAGTTTGTTTCCTGACTTTACAAGATCCAGATCGTAAGTAAGAATGCTTTCAATTACTTTTTTTGCAATTGCTTTATGGATAAAATTCATTCCCTTTTCATAGAATTCCGGCTGGTGTTTAAGCTTTTCAATTGCTATATCGATATATTGATCTATTGCTTTAATTGATTCTTTTAAATCATTTTCTTTTAATATCTTACCTTTAAGTACTTCATATATTTCTTGAAGTGAATAATGAACCAGATTTCCGTAATTTTTAACAGACAATTCTTCTTCGATTTCATCAGTTTCCGATGTATTTAAAATCTTTGATAAATAAAAATCGATAGGATTATAAAGGTAACTCGTCAAATGGGAAGCAGATACTTTTTCTTTCCATTTTTCAAGTCTTTCCAGAACAATATCCGTTTTATTGATTTCAATAGGCTGAGAGGAAATGGGTTCGGAGGAATTTTCTATAATCAGGTGCTCGATATTGTGTGAGCTTTCCATTTCAATCTGGGTAATAAAACGGCTTTTTTCACCACTATTAACGCCTGAACTTAAAGCATTGAATAAAAGATGTACATTCTGAGCATCCTGAATCAGCCTGTAAAAATGGTAGGCATAAATACTATCATTTTCCAAAAAGGTGTGAAGATCAAAGAACTTCCTTATATCAAAAGGAATATAAGTATTCTGCGAATTTCCTAATGGCAGCTTTCCTTCATTTACAGATAGCAGAATCACGTTCTCAAAATTTAAAAGCCTGGTTTCCAGCAATCCCATGATCTGCAATCCTCTTAAAGGCTCTCCCTGAAAGTCGATACTCTCGGAATTAATATGCTGATTAATAAGTATTTCAAGCGTTTCCATCTTAATCTCAAAATCATAAGGGGTCACCTGATTTTTAATGATCCTGAATGCATTTTCAAAATGGGAAACATTTTCATATTGGATATCATCTATTTCCAACCATTTAATCTTCTTACAAAAATCAATAAGCATGTCAAGGTATCGTCCTGTTGAATCTGCCTTTTGAAGTAAATGAAAATAAGAGAGTCCGCTTAAAAGTTCCCGTAATAGCTTCTGGGATATATAAACGATATTTCTCTCTTCTATCCTTGCTTTAAAATGGTTGATAATCTGTTCATCCTCAGGTGATTTCGGGAGCTCTTCGAGGATGGGAAACAAATCCCTGTAATAATATGAGGATTTATTTTTTTCCAATTGTTTCTGGAGATAGAAAAGCTGTTTGACAGCATTGGAAAAAGAGAGATTCTTCAGAGGAAACCCCATGGTAATATTCAGATGGTCAATACCATGCATAACATCCAGACTTGCCGGAAGCAGATTTTCATCCAGCAGCACCAATGCAGTATTCGAATAGGTTTTATTCTCAATTTCACTGAATATTTCAGGCAGTATTTTTGTTTGAGTTACATTACCGGATACTTCATAAACTTTGATGTTTTTAGGTTGGTTAAAATCATCTTCGATCCACTGAAAAGCCCTGCTGTCATTAAACTCCTTCCACAACTTATGATTTCTCAGAAACTTTCCGGCTTCTTGTCTTTCATCATCGAAATAGTAATGATCCGCCTGGAAAAAGCACTGTCCTTTATCCCATTGGAGCAAACTCCTCACCAGCTTTTCTTCCACCGGAGTGAAAGCATTAAACCCACAGAATACAAACTGCTGGTCGGTCGCCTTGGCGAAATCGTTTATTTTAGCTTTAGCTGTTTCATGGATCATTCCTGAAGTAGCCCAATTCCTTTCCTGTAATTTCTTTTTTAAAACAGGAAGAAAAATATTCATATTCCTCCAGAAATTAAGGAACTTTTTCCTTGGAACATCATCATCTTCTCCTAAATTCTGAGCCCATTCCTTGATCCTCTCTTCATCAAACATATACTGGAGTACTACTTCATCACTATCTGAAAATTTCAAAATATCATCCCAGTCTTTTTGTAAAGTAGGAAACCACTTCAGAAAGTCAGAGAAATTATCGTTGGGAATCAGGTTAAGACTTTTATAGACATCAAACGCAAAAAGCCACAGGGCAATCCCCTGAATGGGTTGCTTATCCGCAATACGGTCAATAAGTTCCTCTATCGTATAAAAGTTGGGCAGAAATCCTGAATAATTATTTTCCTCAAGGATCTGACGGATAAAAACAATGGGTCTTTTTCCGGGAATAACAATATTAAATACGGATAAATCTGTATTTTGGGCTAAGAGTTCGTGAATGATTTTATTGAGAAATTTCAAGACTTTTTATAGCTATTTAATTGGTCTAACTGTTCCGTTATACTGGTATTATATTCAGCTTGCTTTTCCTTATTCATTCCATTTTGTGTTTCTTTGTCATAGGCAATCTGGAAATCTCTGTATTCATGCAACACCCTGTCATAAATAGCTTTGAATTTTTTCTGGTAATCACCTGCGGTTTTAATTTTTTCCATTACTTCTTTCCGAAGCTTTCTGGCATATAGTTCAGCAATATCAAAATGCTTTTGCTCGTGGAGTAACACATAATCATTAATCCTTTTGACATCTTTCCACGACTTATCTTTATTGAAAATAGTTAGAACTTCAATTTTCACAGGAGATGCAGGGTTGGAGGAAGTGACAACGGAATATTCCCAACCACAATGGGTATAGGCAACCACATCTTTATTGCTTTTTCTGCTCACCGGACTTTTAAAATCATCCCAGGTAAGCTTCTGATCTTCTTTCCAGATAATTTTCTGACCGAATATCTGAACGGATACCAAAAGACAAATAAAGATGGTCCACTTCATTATTTCACTACGATGGTTTTGGTGATCCAGCTGTTCGTTCCCTGCCAGAATTTAAAGGTATAAGTTCCGGTCTGCTGAGGATTGAAATTGATCTGATTCATACCCTGGTGGGTAGATTGTGAACATTGAGCATCAGTTCGGAATTTATAAGCAGTAACCGTTCTGGTTAAATTATCACTGTGAATGTAATCATAGCCATAGAAGCCTTCACATTGTGACACATAAGAAGAATAAGTTTTTATATGCTGAATATCAAAAACGTTCATCGTGTCTTTAGAAATTTTTACACTATCAATTTTTACCTTATCAATAGATTGTATGGATTCATAATCATCATCATGACAGGAAGTAACAACTATCCCTAAAATTATTGCAGAAAACCCAATATTTAAAAGTCTTTTCATAACACAATATTTTTCGATTATTAATAAATATTTAGCAAAAATTATTCCTTTGTTAACGAAAATTAAGAATTAAAATTTCCTTTCGATAAATAAACTACTTTTTTGGTATCAAAAAACTCTTCTTTAAAATAAGTATTAAGATTATAAATTTCACACTTCAAACCGGCAAGTTCTTCAGCGAGATCTCCTCCTTTCAGATATAGCACCCCATTATGCTTCGCATTAAATTGTTCTTTTTCAAATTTACCTTTCAACCATCTTAGGAATTCAGGCATTTGAGTAACCGCCCGGCTCACTACAAAGTGAAATTTTTCTTTTAATTTCTCAGCTCTACCATGGATTGCAGTAACATTAGTAAGTCCTACTCCTTCTGCAACAGCATTTACAACACTGATCTTCTTACCGATGGAATCTATGAGTGTAAATTGAGAATCCGGAAATAAAATAGCTAAAGGAATTCCGGGAAAACCACCTCCCGTTCCAATATCAAGAACCCGGGTTCCGGGAGAAAACTCCATTACTTTAGCAATCCCTAATGAATGCAGGATATGCTTTTCATATAAAGATTCCATATCTTTTCTGGAAATCACATTGATCTTTTCATTCCACTCATTATAGAGACTTTCCAATTGAGTAAATTGTTGTATCTGATTTTCTGTGAGATCCGGAAAATATTTTAATAGTAACGATATAGACATAAGAATTATTATAATTTGCAAAAATAAGTTTATTTCACGTTGTATTCAAATTAAGTCGCCTAAATCAGGGTTTTTAAGCCAATAAGATTATTTTGCAATAGCCGGTATCACCGGTACACTTACGTTTCCGCTTGTATTCACGGTTTGTACTGCAAAAATATAGTTGTCTTTTGAGAGCGGGATTTTCAGTGAAAGCTCCTTGGTAAATATTTTCTTCTGCCACAAAGGATTATCTGTTTCTCTCACTAACACATAGTAGCCTGCAGCCAGTCCTGATTTTGGTTTTTTCCAATGCAGAACAGTAGAGTTGGTAAGTTCTTTAACTTCTATTTCAACCTGCTCGGGCTTTGATGCAGATTTAGCAAGACTGGCTAATACAGCAACATTGGCAGCTACATTCTTTCGCAAATAATTAAAGTCAATAAACTCAGGAAGATCACCATATTGCTTATTATTTTCTTTTCTTATATCCTGATGCTGATGATCATAATTTTCATAATATTCCGTCAATCTTACAGAAGGAAATCCATAGTTCACAAAGCTCGAATGATCTCCTCCACGTAAAAACCTGTCATTTCTGTAGATCAGCTTTACTTCAAGTTTTTTCACATATTTTTCAGCAACCTCCTTAATGTATCTCGCTAACTGACGGGATTCGCCATCATTTTCCAAGCCCAGATTTCTTAATCCCAAAGCTTTTTTATCCAGGTCAGCATAAGGTAATCCTTCACTGAACACCCGCAGTGTGTGATCATTGATTTCACCAGTCTCTCCCGCTTTGGCATTTCCTATCATATCATTATTCAAAACAGCTTCTAATTGCACATTCTCCTTTTTCATTTTCTCTGCCAGTAATTTAGAACCAAGCAGCGACTGTTCTTCTCCGGAAAAAGCAACGAAAATAACAGATGCCGGAAACTTGGATCTGCTGAGAACCCTTGCCGCTTCTATCACAGCACTTACTCCACTTCCATCGTCATTTGCCCCTGGAGCAAACGATGTCCTGTTCATTACATCCATAACACGAGAATCTAGATGTCCTGAAATCAGGAAAACCCTTTTGTCATCAGGGTCAGTCCCCCTTAAAAAAGCACACGCATTCCCAAGGTTAGTCACCTGATCTACCCTTTTTCCATCCGGCTGAATATCTTGCTGCTGCAAATAAACTTCCATTCTTCCCCCTGAATTTTTTGCAAATTCTTTAAACTTACTTAAAACCCAGGTTCTTGCCGCTCCTATCCCATTTTCCGGATCATTTATCTTGCTTAACGTATGTCTTGTATTAAAACTTACAAGACTGTTGATATAACTTTTCAGGGAATCTGAGTTTACCTCGGAAACATATTTTTTTATTTCACCGTCTTTTTCAGGTATTTGTGAAAAACCTATAAACGGAATCAACAGCAGAAGAACAGAATATTTCATAAGATTAAATGTAAGATGATTTAAATATACAAAACGTACAGCTTGAGAAGCTTTTTTTATTTTAATATTATATTTAAATTAAGTTTTATTATATATTTTTGTTACAATACAAAAATATTACATGGACAAACTTTCAGATAGAGTAAAAAGACTTGGATACTCGCAGACTTTTGTAATGTCTAATAAGGCTAGAGAAATGAAAGCCAACGGAATAGACGTTATCAGCTTAACACTTGGCGAACCGGATTTTGATGTTCCCGACAATATAAAACAAGCGGCTTTTGATGCTATTAATCAAAATTACAGTCATTACTCTCCTGTTCCGGGCTTTCTGGAGCTTCGTGAAGCCATTGCATACAAATTAAAAAGAGATAATCATTTAGAATATAAACCTACACAAATATGTGTTTCCAATGGTGCCAAACAAGCTATTTTAAATGTTCTGGCTGCCATCATCAATGACGGAGATGAAGTGATCCTTCCAACACCGTATTGGGTAAGTTATGACGAAATGGTAAAAATGATGGGCGGAAATTCCGTTATGGTTCCAACCTCTTATGTAACTGATTTCAAAATCACTGCCGAACAGCTGGAAGAAGCGATTACAGATAAAACCAAAGCTGTTTTATTCAGTTCACCTTGTAATCCTTCCGGTGGATATTACACTTACGACGAATTAAAATCCCTGGCTAAAGTCATTGCTAAATACCCTCATGTTACTGTGATTTCTGATGAAATCTACGAGTTTATCAACTATGAAACTAAAACAGCATCTATAGCCCAGTTTCCTGAAGTATATGAGCAAACAGCCGTAATCAACGGAATGTCCAAAGCTTTTGCGATGACAGGCTGGAGAATAGGATATTCCGCATGTCCTGAATGGTTGGCGAAAGCTTGTGAAAAAGTTCAGGGGCAAATGACCAGCGGAGCCAATACAATGGCCCAGAGAGCTTCTATTACTGCTCTGAAAACAGATCCTTCAGAATACAGATACATGATCGATGCCTTCAAAAAAAGAAGAGATCTTGTCTATGATCTGATCACTGAAATCCCGGGATTTAAGGTTCTTTTGCCTAAAGCAGCCTTCTATTTCTTTCCGGATATTTCTTACTATATAGGCAAAACTTTGAACGGAACCGAAATTAAAGATGCTGATGATTTTGCTATGTTTATTTTAGAAAATGCCCATGTAGGATGCGTTGGTGGTGTTTCCTTTGGAAGCCCTGAATGCATCAGATTCTCTTATGCTGCATCAGAAGATGATCTAAGAGAGGCCATGAGAAGAATCAAGGAATTATTAGAAAAATTTAACTAACAATACCAACCGATGAATTTATTAAAGAGAATCACTATTGCAACAAGCATTGCAGCAGCTAGTTTTACGGGCTATGTTCATGCACAGGATTTCCAGTGGAAAGAAGCTACGGCCAACGGTTATACTTACCGATATGTAACCAATGACCCAACCGCCGCAAGATATTATAAACTGAAAAACGGCTTAACTGTTATTTTAAGTCCAACCAAAAAGGACCCAAGAATCCAGACGTATATTGCTACCAAAGCAGGAAGCAAAACCGACCCTGCTGATCATACAGGTTTAGCCCATTACCTTGAACACATGCTTTTTAAAGGTACCGACAAGTTCGGATCCAAAGACTGGGCAAAAGAAAAACCTCTGCTGGATCAGATCGATGCATTGTATGAAAAATACAATCAGACAAAAGATGAAGCCAAGAGAAAAGAGATCTACAAAGAAATAGACAAAGTATCCGGAGAGGCAGCGAAATATGCCATTGCCAATGAATATGATAAGATGATGTCAGGAATGGGAGCAGATGGCACCAATGCTTTTACATCATTTGAACAAACGGTGTATACGGAAGACATCCCTTCAAATGTTACCGATAAATTCTTAGCTGTTCAGGCAGAAAGATTCAGACAACCAATTTTAAGGCTTTTCCATACGGAGCTGGAAGCAGTTTATGAAGAAAAGAACCGCGGCCTGGATAATGATTCAAGAAAAGTTTATGAAGCGATGTTCGCGGCCATATTTCCAAATAACAATTACGGGAAACAAACTACGATCGGAACCGTTGAACACTTAAAGAACCCTTCCCTAAAAGCAATCAGAGAATATTTTAACAATTATTATGTTCCTAACAACATGGGAATCATAATGTCTGGAGATTTTAATCCTGATGAAATGATCGCTAAAATCGATAAGGAATTCTCCTATATGAAACCTAAGGAGATTCCTGCTTACACTGTTGGGCAGGAGCAGCCTATTACTGCACCGATCACTAAAGAAGTATTTGGCCCTAACCCAGAAAACATTACGATAGGCTTCAGATTTCCGGGAGCGACAACAAGAGATGCCAGACTTCTGAATCTGATAGGAAGCATGCTAACTAACGGGCAAGCGGGACTTATTGACCTTGATCTTGTGAAAAAACAAAAATTATTAGCTGCCTATGCTTTCCCTTATGTTTTAAAAGACTACTCTGTTCTCTTCCTGCAAGGAAACCCTACAGAAGGTCAATCTTTAGATCAGGTTAAAACATTGTTACTGCAGGAGATTGATAAATTAAGAAAGGGAGAATTCTCTGATGATCTTATACAATCTATCGTAAATAACGAAAGGAAGAATATCATTCAGAATAATGAAAAATACTCTTCAAGAGCAAGTACTTTAATGGATGAGTTCACTTCTGATATTGACCACAAAGCAGCTTTGGAATATGTAGAAGAGATATCGAAACTTACTAAAAAAGATATCATGGACTTTGCTTCCAAATATCTTCAGGACAACAATTACGTTGCCATCTATAAGAGAAAAGGAGAAGATAAAAACATTGTAAAAGTAGATAAGCCTACAATTACTCCTGTTTCTGTAAACAGGGACGACCAGTCTCCTTTCCTGAAAAAGATCAACGAAATGCCTGAGTCGGCTATCGCACCGGTTTGGCTGAATTTCGATAAAGACATCGCAAAAAATAAATTAGGCGGTATTGATGTTCTTTCTGTAAAAAATACAGATAATGAATTATTCAGGCTGTATTATCACTTCGATTCAGGAAAATGGAACAACAAAATGCTTCCTTTGGCAGCAGAATACCTTCAATACCTCGGAACCAAAAATAAATCGTCCGAAACCATCAGCAAGGAATTCTATAAACTTGCATCAAGTTTCAGCGTAGGTGCCGGAAATGAGGAAACCTATGTAACCATAGAAGGTCTCAGCGAAAATTTTGATAAAACATTAGCTTTATTCGAAGACCTGATCAAAAACTGTGAAGCTGACCAGGCTGCTTTAGATTCTTATAAAGCAAGATTGAAAAAAGCGAGAGCCAATGCAAAACAGAATAAAGGCAGCATCATGGCTGGATTGAGAAGCTACGCACAATATGGCCCTCAAAATCCATTTAATAATGTATTGACAGATGCAGAACTTGATGCCTTAAAAGCAGAAGACCTGATCAAAATACTTCACGATTTGTTCAACTACAAACACAAAGTATTGTATTACGGTCCGAAATCCGGAAGTGAAGCCGTTGCATCCCTCACTCCCATCCACAAGCTTCCGGCTACCTTAAAAGATATGCCGAAGTCTAAAACTTTCACCCAGGTACCAACAGATAAGACCAAAGTATTATTTGCTCATTATGATATGGTTCAGGCTGAAGTTTTCTGGGTAAGAAACGGAGAGCAATACAATGCAACGATTACTCCTACGGTAAGCTTATTCAATAATTATTTCGGAGGTGGAATGGGATCAATTGTATTCCAGACCATAAGAGAATCCAAAGCCCTGGCTTATTCTACTTATTCTTACTTCTCTCTTCCAAGCAAAAAAGAAGATAAAGATATGATTACTGCTTATGTAGGAACTCAGGCAGATAAATTCAATGAGTCCACTACAGCGATGAATGAGCTTCTCACTACTTTACCGCAGTCTCAACAACTATTTGAAACAGCTAAAAGTGGTTTAAAGAAATCTATCGCTTCGGAAAGAATCACCCAGGACGGAATCATCTTTACTTATTTAAGAGCTCAAAAGCTGGGCAATTCTACTGATATCAGAAAGAATGTTTATGATCAGGCTCCTAAACTGTCATTTGCAGACATTAACAGTTTCCACGATAAGGAAATGAAAGGTAAAAATTTCACCTACTGTATTGTAGCATCTCAGGACAAAGTAAACGAAGCCGACATGAAAAAATTAGGAGAGGTAAAAAAACTCAACTTAAACGAAATTTTCGGTTACTAAATATAATGAAAAAGCTCTGAATTCAGAGCTTTTTTCTTTCTATCGGTTTGAAAACAATTATAGATTTTATTAATCGATTTACATTTGTTCGATAGACAAATCATTCCTATATTTGCAACAGAAAATTTAAATATAAAAACAGAAAAATTATGTCTTTAGTAGGAAAAAAATTCCCGAATCTAACAATCGATGCGATGTCTGAAATGGGTGATGATTTAAGAATCAACATTTTTGAACAAACGACTAAAAATCAGGAGAAAGTTATCTTATTCTGGTATCCAAAAGATTTCACTTTTGTTTGCCCTACAGAGCTCCATGCTTTTCAGGATGCTTTAGGTGAATTCGAAAAAAGAAACACTAAAGTAATCGGAGCTTCATGTGATACTAACGAAGTACACTTTGCATGGTTGAACACTGCAAAAGACAATGGAGGTATCGAAGGTGTAACTTACCCTCTTTTAGCTGATACTCACAGACAATTAGCAAACATCTTAGGAATTGTAGATCAGGATTTCGAATACGATGAAGAAGGAAATGAAAGCTTTACAGGTTCTAATGTAACTTACAGAGCAACATATCTTATCGACGAAACAGGAAAAATCTTCCATGAGTCTGTAAACGATATGCCACTTGGAAGAAACGTGAAAGAATATCTAAGACTAATAGATGCTTATACTCACGTTCAAAAGCATGGAGAAGTTTGTCCTGCAAACTGGGAAGAAGGTAAAGAGGCTATGAAAGCTGACAGAAATTCAACCGCTGAATATTTAGCTAAAAACTAAAAATAATAATGGGGTTTGAGTTTTCAGACCCCATTTTTTTTAAATTAAAATCACAACAATTATGTACACAGAGTTAACAGAAGATACATTACAGAATATAGTAAACGATAATGAAAAAGTAGTCGTTCAATACGGTGCTACATGGTGCGGAAACTGCAGAATTATGAAACCAAAGTTCAAAAAACTGGCTTCTGAAAATGAAGCAATTCCATTTCTTTATGTAGACGCTGAGAAATTACCTGAAAGCAGAAAACTGGCTAAAGTAGATAATCTTCCTACGTTTGCAATCTTTAAAAACGGAGTGCTTGTTAACCAGGTTCAATCCAATCAGGCAGAAAGTTTAATTAACCTTTTCAACGAATTATAATTATGAAGTTACCCGTAATCAGACAATTTTATCAGAATCAGACCCCTGAAAACCTGGAAAAGACCCTTGAAGTATTGGAAAGCTTCAGTGAATTCAGAGGAACAAGTGAAGAAGATTTAAATGTAGCAGGAGAGCTTATTACCAATATCTGTGGAGCGTTAGAAGTTCACGCTAATGTTCAGAACGGAATGAGCGAAAAAGATGCTTTAAACTCTTTTGCACAAAAGGTATTAGGATCTATAGATAAATAGTTTTAATTTATTTTAAAATTAAAAGATTAAAGTATTTAAAGATTAGATAACCTGATGTCTAAATACTAAAAATCCCGATGATAATACATCAGGATTTTTTTTAGTTTACATCCTTTGACAATATCAATCACACTGTTTAATGATAAAAACCGTCCCTGCCGGATCTGTGATCCAATGCATATTATCAGGGATTTTTTCAAATTCATCACATGTTTCTACATGATGATTCTTGAGATGAGATATCGCTGCCGGTACATTAGGGACATTAAGCTCAAGCCATGTTTCGGAATGGGTATAATTATCCACACAATCAAGCCACACTGTATTTCCGCCAAACTTCACTTCGTGAGTTCTTGATACTGTCGGGTTGTCGATAGTCTTCTCTTCAACCTCCATTTTGAGAATATCTTTATAAAAAGAGATCGTTTGTTCGTATTTGTTTTTAGGAATTTTTATGGCAATATTAACTCCTCCTTCAAATTTTGTTTCCATAATTAAGTTTTGGTATTAAGTTGTTGCACCCAAAATACGAAAAAATTGACATCCTGTATTTTTTAAGACTTTGATATACTAAAAGATCCCGATGCATAACATCGGGATCTTTCAAATATATTGTGTTGATTATTTAGCTTCTTCTGCTCATCAGGATGCTTAAAACATACCAGAATAAAAGCATGATTGAAGCGAAAAGTTGAAGAGCCGCACCAACATATTGATCTGTAGCATAAGAATCTTTAAGTTTACTTGTCTGGTATAGAATGGTTGCAGAAGCAAGAATCACCATACCTACAGAAAACCAAAGTCCAAGATTGAACCCGAAAATCATTCCGGCTACAATAAGGCCAATTGCTATAAATCCACCAATCACAATGATGTTTCTCAGGAATGAAAAGTCCCTTTTGGAGGTAAATGCTACGGCCGATACACCAGCAAACATAGCGATGGTTAACATAGCCGCCTGAAAAATAACATTAGGCCCAGAGTATACCATTGCAATATAAATCAAAGGCAGGAAAATAACAGCTTCCAATAAAACATAAAATCCAAGCCCTAAATATTGTGTTGATTTGCTTTGCGACAACGACCATTTGGCTGCCAAAACGGAAGCAAGCCAGAAAACACCGATAATCAATAACCATGCATACTTCTGAGCAAACATCATAAAAATCAGCTCCTGTGGAACTGTTTTCAATAAGATCGTTTCAACCCCAATAAAAGCAAGGATAGAAAGCGCAACATGCAAATAGGTTTTTTTGTAAAAAGCAGCCTTCTCTACATCGGTAGACTGTGCTACTAAAACGTCTTTAATCATAATTTATATTTTCTTTAAATATAATGAATTTATTTATTTTTCTCGAGAGGTTTTACTCCAATAATCCTGCCATCTTCCTCAAATAAAACAGTAATGAGATCTTTTGGCAAAGGGGATTTATCATCAGAATATTTATACTGAATAAAAGGATAGCTTACTCCATCCATCAACGTCTGATGACCTGATTTAAAGACTTCAGCTTTTTTCTCCAGCTGAATCCCGTCTTTAAGCTTCTGCAATACCTTATCAGTCACGAGGGTCTTTACCTTTTCAGAAAGTAAACCATCGATTGTTGCACGATCAGCAGAAGTTTTCAGAGCCTGTATAAATGCAAAATACTTTTCATTATATAATGCAATTTTATCCTTATCAAGCTCTACTGTTGATTCCTTTCTGTTATCATTTTGAATTTTTAAGCCTACAACTTTTTGTGAAAATAAAAATGACGCGGTAAAGAGGCTTATGGTAAAAAGCAATTTTTTCATACTATGAGATTTGGTGGCTTAAAGTTAGACTATTTCCAGGAACTTCATGGTATCCACATTATCTGCATATGTATTCAGTCCCGGATTCTGGGCTTCTCCAAAACGAATAGAGTCTAATCCTAATTCATCTTTAGCCACAATACATTGGATATTTTCTTCATTTTCCGCAATAAAATTTCTCACTTCATCCATTGAAGAATACCTGCTGAAATTGATAACAGAAAGAGGACTGAACAATTTATCGTCTTCTTTTAACATCACAAAATTATTATCCCAGAACTTATCCTGGTTCAATAGATAAATTGCGCGGTTATAATCATAATTATTAGCATACTTATGATGATTGATGATATCTTTATGATCGATAAAACTTTCAAAAAGCCTGTCGATCAGGAAATCTTCAGGAATTAAAATCCTCGTGACATTTCTGCATCCTAATCCGAAATATTGGAAAATATCATTAGCGAGAAGCTTAAGCTCTTCTTCTGTTTCATCTCCTTTCAGAACAGCAACCGATGTCCTGTTTTTACGAATGATATTCAGATGATTTTTAAAGTAGTATTCCAGGTACCTCGCGGTATTATTGCTTCCTGTAGCAATTACAGCATCAAAATTGTCTAATCTTTCAACAAATTCGTACTCCACGTTATTATCAGAAAATTCCCTCCATTTTTTTAATAAAAAAGGAATTATATATTGATCTTTTGACGATAATTTGATCACCGGAATATGATTGCTTAATACAACAGAGATCACATCGTGCCAACCTACAAGAGGAATATTTCCCGCCAGAATAAGCCCTACCCGCTTTGAAGTTTCAGATGCAGAATAGTCTTTAAGCCAATCCTTTATATTCGTTTCGGTAAGCAATTCAGCCCATTGCCGGAAAGCAAATTTCTGATTATCAATAGTAAACCACGGATTCTCTATTTCCGACTTTCTCAACAATAATTCAAATTCAGAATCACTTTCGTTGAACTCCTCCGTACTTTTTGCTAAATACGCTCTTATATAATCACTTAGTTTAATAAGTCCTAAAACTTGATTTTCGATATTCATAATTACTGCAAAATTGGGGAATATTTTGTAATTTTGTGCAAATTTAAAAAAAATTAGCGATGGCTATTAAAATAACTGATGAATGCATTAATTGCGGAGCCTGTGAACCGGAATGCCCGAATAATGCAATATATGAAGGAGCCGTAGACTGGAAAGCTTCCGAAGGTACTGAGTTAAGTGGTACTGTAACATTGCCATCAGGATTAACGATAGATGCGGATGCACCTCAGGAACCTGTAAGTGATGATGTTTATTTTATTGTTACTGATAAATGTACAGAGTGTAAAGGATTCCACGAAGAACCACAATGTGCTGCAGTTTGTCCTGTAGATTGCTGTGTTCCGGATGAAGACCATGTAGAATCCGAAGAAGCACTACTAAATAAAAAAGCGTTCTTACACGGTGAATAAAAAATGCCGTCTCATCAATTATGAGACGGCTTTTTAATTATAATTTCTATAAATCTATTTAAGAATATAAAGTGAAACCACAGGTTCTAAAAACACCTGTACAACCAAAAAAATAAAAATATGAGCAAAAAGCACAATTTCAGCGCAGGACCATGTATCTTACCAGAAGAGGTATTTCAAAAATCAGCAGAAGCTATTCTTGATTTCAACGGTATCGGGTTATCTATCCTTGAAATTTCTCACAGAAGTAAGGATTTTGTTGCGGTGATGGACGAAGCACGTGCCATTGTAAAAAGGCTGATGAACCTGGGTGATGATTATGAAGTATTATATTTAGGTGGTGGTGCTAGCTTACAGTTTGCAATGGTTCCTTACAACCTTATGAAAGTAGGTGGTAAAGCTGCTTACCTGGATACAGGAACTTGGGCTGCCGGAGCTATAAAGGAAGCTAAAAAAGTAGGAACTGTAGATGTTGTAGGTTCTTCAAAAGAGGAAAATTACTCTTTCATCCCAAAGGACTATACTGTTTCTTCAGATTATGATTACTTCCATTGCACATCCAACAATACTATTTATGGAACTCAGATGAAATCGTTTCCCGAAGTGGATACATTGATGGTTTGCGATATGAGCTCAGATATTTTTTCAAGACAACTGGATTTTACTAAATTCGATTTAATCTATGCTGGAGCTCAGAAAAATATGGGACCTGCAGGTGTAACACTGGTTGTTGTAAAAAAAGAAATCCTGGGAAAAACAGGAAGAGAAAACATGCCTTCTTATTTTGATTATGAACAGCACATCAGTAAAGAATCAATGTATAATACACCACCGGTTTTCCCGGTATATGCATCTTTATTAACACTTCAGTATCTTGAAAGAAACGGAGGAATTGCAGCAGCAGAAAAAAGAAATGAGGCTAAAGCTAAACTTCTTTACGATGAAATAGATAACAATCCTTTGTTTGAAACGTTCTGTGTAAAAGAGGATCGTTCACTGATGAATGTTTCTTTTAGATTAGTCGATGAGTCTAAAAAAGAAGCTTTTGATAATGCATGGAAAGCAGCAGGAATCAATGGATTAAACGGACACCGAAGCCTTGGAGGTTACAGAGCAAGTCTATACAATGCCTTGCCTATTGAAAGTGTTCAGGTTCTTGTTGATGTGATGAAATCCATTAAATAATTGAGGCATTAAAAAATTGAAGAATTGAAAGATTATAATGCTAATTATAATTTTATTAATTTGCGAACCAATTTTAAATATTTAAATTTTTCAAATCTTTAGATTTTTAAATAAAAGAAAGTATGAAAGTTTTAGCTAACGATGGAATTTCCAAAGCAGGAGAACTCGCTTTAAAAGAAGCTGGAATTGAAATTCTGAACAACCGTGTTGCGCAGGATCATGTCATCAATTTTATTAACGAAAATAATGTTGATGTTCTACTGGTAAGAAGTGCCACCAAAGTAAAACAGGATCTTATTGATGCCTGCCCGGGTTTGAAGATCATTGGAAGAGGCGGGATCGGAATGGATAATATTGATGTAGAATATGCCAAAAGCAAAGGAATACAAGTCATCAATACCCCTACAGCTTCTTCTAAGTCAGTAGCCGAGCTGGTATTTGCCCATTTCTTTTCCTTAGCAAGGTTTCTTCACGAATCGAACAGATTAATGCCTTTGGAAGGAGAAACTCATTTTGATGCAATGAAAAAGTCATTCAGCAATGCCTATGAGCTTTCGGGAAAGACATTAGGCGTGATTGGTTTTGGAAGTATTGGTCAGGAAGTAGTGAAAATGGGAATTGCATTAGGAATGAAGGTTAAGGTATTGACGAGAAAACCTAAAACAAAGACCCTTTCGTTATCTTTTTTTGACGGACAAACCCTGGATTTTGAAATTACATCTACCAACGATTCTGATTCTTTCTATAAGGACACTGATTTTATAAGTATCAATACTCCTAAAACCAATGAATATATTATAGACACCGATCAGTTCGAGAAAATGAAAGATGGTGTTTATATCGTAAATACTGCAAGAGGTGGGGTAATCAATGAAGTTTCCCTTCTTGATTTCATTGAATCCGGAAAAGTGGCGGGAGCTGCACTGGATGTTTTTGAAAATGAACCTACTCCTGAACTGATCTTACTGATGAATCCATCTTTGTCTCTTTCTCCTCATGTAGGAGGCAATACAGTGGATGCCCAGGAAAAGATCGGGGCAGAACTTGCAGAACAAATTATTAAGCTACAAAAAGAAACTATAAAATAAATATGCCTGTTTTTAAACCATTTCGCGGAATTAGACCTCATAAAGATCTTGAGCAAACTTTTCCTACCCATCCATTAGACAATTTCACCCAAGAGGAAATTGCAGAAAAAGCTCAGGTTGAAAATACTTACATCAATATGATAAAGCCCTATGTTGTAAGTAAATCAAAAGATATTGACCGGAACCTAAGGAAGATCCGTTCTACGTTTGAAGAACTTCTGGAAGAGAAAAAACTCGTTCAGGACAGTTCTGCATACTATCTTTATGAACAGATCTACCCCAACAAACAGGTTTTCAGAGGATTACTTGGTCTAACAAGTCTTGAAGATTTTTGGAACGGAAAAATCAAAAGACATGAAAGTACCATCCCCCAGAAGAAGGAAAAGCTGGCACATTATCTTGAAAAAGTAAACTTACAGGCAGAACCGGTACTTCTTACCTACCCTGCCAATTCCAAAGTGGAGCTTCTTATGAACCATGAGGAGAAAAACGTGCCGATCTTCAACCACGTTGACTCTAAAGGGATCAGACACAAAATCTGGAGAATAGACAACCGTCTTAAATTACAGCAATTCAAGGAGGTCATCGAGCAGATAGATTCTTTTTATATTGCCGACGGTCACCACAGAATTGGTTCCACAGCATTGAATGCAAAGCATCAGAAAGATAAAAATAAAAGACACAACGGTACTGAAGCCTATAATTTTGTATTCAGCTTTATCGTGTCCAATCAGTCCATTAAAATCCATGATTACAACAGAATTGTAAGTGATATTAACGACTTATCTGCTGACGATTTCTTAAAACAGCTTGAACATTATTTCCTGATTCACGAAAAAGAAGAAACCCCATACTACCCTTCTCAGAAATTCCATATTTCGATGTATCTGGACGGTAAATTTTATTCGCTGCACGTGAAGCATGACCTTCGTTCCCAGGAAATGTCATTGGATAACCTTGACCACCATTTATTGGACAAATACATCTTTAAAAACATATTGAAGATAGAAGATCCTGATAGTTCAGATAAAATTTCCTATGTAAAGGGAACTTCCAATCTTGAAGGTATCACTATTCTAAAAGAGAAAATAGACAACGGTGAAGGACGAGTAGGTTTTGGAATTTATCCGGTAAGTTTTAACGATATGATTAAAATTTCAGATCTTAAATTGAGTATGCCTCCAAAATGTACATTTATTGAACCGAAATTGGTTACAGCACTCTTAATGTACGACATGAAACCTTAAATTATTTCCTTTTTTTTCCTACTTTTATGCACGGAAAAGAAAAGGTAAATCAAAAAATGAAAAAAATATTCATTATCATACTTCCACTCTTTTTGAGTGGATTTTTATTTTCTCAAAAAAAAACTCAAAAAAAGCCTCAGAAAAAATTAACCACAGCCAAATTCAACTACGCAGATGAATTTAAACAGATCTCTGATGAAATCTTAATCAATGGTACTGCCTACGAGAATTTAGGAGAATTAACTAAAGGTATAGGTCCTCGTTTCAGTGCTACACAGGGTTATACAAAAGCTACAGAATGGGCAGAAAAAAAGCTGAAAGAAGCAGGTGCCGAAAATATATGGAAGCAGGAAGTTAAAGTACCAGTATGGATCAGGGGAAAGGAATCTTTACAGATAAAAACCAACAATGGAGAGTGGAAAAATATCAGAATGCTTTCTTTCGGAAACTCTGAAGGAACAGGCGGTAAAGACCTTACAGCAGATATTTTGCTTGTGAATGATATTCCGGAACTCAATGCTCTTACTTCAGCTCAGGTAAAGGATAAAATCATTTTTGTGAACTCTCCCATTGACCAGAAGATCATCAATACTGTAGATTCCTATCTTATTTCTGCAAAATCTAAATTGCTCTCCGCTTCTGTAATTGGCAAGAAAGGGGCGAAAGGCCTGATCATCCGATCTCTCACTACAGCATCTGATGATGTTCCCCACGCCAAAATGATCTATTATGAACCCGATGACAGAGTAAAAATACCAGCAGTAACCATAGGCGCAAAATCAGCCAATGAACTGGAAAAATTGTTAAAAAAACAGACTGTCAAGGCAAAGCTTAATATGTCTGCAGAATCAAAAGGAGAAACGATCAATCATAATATCATCGGAGAAATTCCGGGAAAGAAAGATTCTAAGGTAATCCTTTTAGGAGCACAGCTGGATTCATGGGATTTTGCAGAAGGAGCTCATGATGACGGCACAGGAGTCGTACAGTGCCTCGAAGTATTAAGAGCAATTAAAGCTTTAGGAATTGATAACAACCACACCATAAGAGTTGTCCTGTACGCCAATAGTGAAAACGGTGGCCAGGGAAGAGAAGGCTACGCTGCTTATGTGAAAAAGAAAGATGAAAAACACATTTTTGCTTTAGGTACGGATTCGGGAGGCTACTCTCCAAGAGGGTTTTCATTGGATATGGCTCCACAGCGAAGAAGATTGATATTTGATTGGAAAAACTATTTTCTCCCTTATGGAGTGTATGATTTCGATCAAACCTACGCTATACAAGACATTTCACCATTAAAAAAACTGGATATCCCACTTGCGGAATTAGTCGTAGATACTCAGCGTTATTTTGACTACCACCACTCTTCCGAAGATACTTTTGATAAAGTAAACAAAAGAGAGCTTCTCCTGGGAGCTGTCGCTATGACACAAATGATTTTCATGATTGATAAAAATTGGTAATATGAAAAAATTAATAGAAACCACATTAGCTCTCTTAAGCATAGCAACATATGCTCAGGCCCAGGGAGATTCAATACAATTCAGTAAAATTTCCACGGAAATTCTAAATAATGGAAAAGGATATGAAGAACTCAGAGATCTAACACAAAATATTGGAAATCGTTTAAGTGGTTCGGAAGCCTACGAAAAGTCGGTACAATGGGCAGCGAAAGAACTTCGCAATGCCGGGGCAGATAAAGTATGGCTGCAGGAAGTTAGGATTCCAGTCTGGAAAAGGGGAAAAGAGTCTTTATATATAAAAGCCGGTTCAGGAAAGCCCCAAAGCCTCAAAATGCTTTCTTTGGGAAACTCTGAAGGAACAGGAGGAAAAGATGTTTCCGGAGAAATCGTTATGGTCAAATCATTGGAAGAATACGAGCAGCTTCCGGCTGAAAAAGTAAAAGGTAAGATCGTTTTCTTTAACCATCCTTTTGATCAGAATTATGTACAGACTTTCATAGCTTACAGGGATGTCGGTGCTTACAGACGCTCTGCGGCCGCACTTACCGCAAAGAAAGGGGGTAAATTTGCAATCGTCCGTTCTTTGTCTTCTGCATTGGACGATGTTCCGCATACCGGAGGCATGAAATATGAGGATAATATTGAAAAGATTCCCGCAGTTTGTATAGGAAATACAACTGCAGATCAACTGGAAGAACTTTTAAAAACCCAGAAAGTGATTGCAACACTCAATTCTAACTGTGGGATGAAGGGAGAAAAACTTTCTCACTCTGTTATTGGGGAGATTACCGGTAAAAAAGACCAAAACGTAATTGTTGTAGGTGGCCATCTGGATTCCTGGGATGTGGGCCAGGGTGCTCATGATGATGGAGCCGGAATCGTACAGAGTATAGAAGTCTTAAGGACATTTAAAAAATTAGGAATTCAAAATAATCATACCATAAGAGCAGTTTGTTTTGCGAATGAAGAAAATGGAACCAAAGGAGGCAAACAATATGGAAAAACTGCAAAAGAGACCAATGAGAAACACCTTTTTGCAATAGAGTCTGATGCAGGAGGATTTAGCCCAAGAGGAATATCCTTAGAAATGGATGATATTAAAAGAAAACAGATCCAGGGTTGGGTTAATTTATTTTTACCCTATGGCGTTTATAATTTTGATGGAAAATATTCAGGATCCGACATCGCTCCTCTCCATGAGATGGGAGTACCTACAGCTGAGCTGGTTCCCGATCCTCAAAGGTATTTTGACATCCACCATACGGAAGAAGATACTTTTGAGAAGGTAAATCGCAGGGAACTGCTTCTGGGATCCGTAGTAATGACACAACTTATTTATATGATTGATAAAAACTGGTAGACATGAAAAAAATAGTAAGCACATCTTTATTCCTTTTAAGTATGACCTTGTTTGGTCAGGTAAAAGTAAAAGAAGATTCAATACAATTCAGTACAATATCCAAAGAGATCCTTAACAACGGAAAAGGATATACAGAGCTAAGAGACCTGACCAAAAACATTGGCCATCGTTTAAGTGGCTCGGTGGCTTATGAAAAAGCAGTTCAGTGGGCAGCGCAGAAGCTGCGTGATGCCGGAGCTGATAAGGTATGGCTTCAGGAAGTTACCATTCCTGTCTGGGAACGAGGAAAAGAATCTTTAAAGATCACAGCAAACAGTGGCCGATGGAAGACCCTTAAAATGCTTTCTTTAGGAAATTCTGAAGGTACGGGCGGAAAAGATGTTTCCGGAGAAGTCATTATGGTAAAATCCATGGAGGAATACGATCGTCTTCCTGCTGAGAAAGTAAAAGACAAGATCGTGTTTTTTAATTATCCTTTCAGTCAATCGTTTATAGAAACTTTCAGAGGTTATGGGGATGCTGCTAAGTATAGAGTAACTGCCGCAGCTTTAACGGCTAAGAAAGGGGGCAGATTTGCCATTATCCGTTCTCTTTCATCAGCTTTTGACGATATTCCTCACACGGGTGCTATGCGATACGAAGATAATGTAGACAAAGTACCGGCTGTTGCAATCGGAAATACAACAGCGGATGAACTGGAACAACTTTTAAAAACCCAAAAGGTATTGGCTACTTTGAATTCCAACTGTGGAATGAAAGGAGAAAAGCTCTCCCACTCTGTTATCGGGGAAATAACAGGTAAAAAAGATAAAAGCGTAATCGTTGTCGGTGGACATCTGGATTCCTGGGATGTGGGCGAAGGCGCTCATGATGACGGAGCCGGAATTGTACAGAGTATAGAAGTTTTGAGAACATTTAAAAAATTGGGTATTCAAAACAACCATACGATCCGGGTAGTATGTTTCGCCAACGAAGAAAACGGATTAAAAGGTGGCTTACAATATGGAAAAACCGCTAAAGACACCAATGAAAAGCACCTTTTTGCTATAGAATCCGATGCCGGAGGTTTCAGTCCAAGAGGAGTTGCTCTGGAGATGGATGATGCAAAAAGAAATCAGATCAAAGGCTGGGCTCCATTATTCCTCCCTTACGGAGTTTATAATTTTGAAGGAAAATACTCCGGGGCTGATATTTCTCCCCTTCATGCTATGGGAGTACCTACAGCAGAATTGGTTCCGGATTCTCAGCGGTATTTTGATATTCATCATACTCATGAAGATACTTTCGAAAAAGTAAACCGGAGAGAATTGCTGCTGGGAGCGGTAACAATGACCCAACTTATTTATATGATCGATAAGAACTGGTAATATATAAAAAAACCGCCGTACGGCGGTTTTTTTATTTTATGTACTATTGGAAGTTCATTATTTACCGTAACGAAAAACCAGGTTATTTGATTAGTTATCGAAATATTTAAGGTAGACTGTTTGTACCTATTTTAGAAATTCTTTTTTATCAACTCTCAGATCCATAATATTACCGGCTCTTTTTACTCTGATTCCAATAGTTTTATAATCCCTCTCCACCCGATTCATCATATAATGGCAAGCAGATTCTTTATTCAAATGATCCAGATCCACATCATTTATGCTTAAGATTGAATCACCAATTTCCAAAGAGGAACTTTCTCCTTTAAATATAAATGCAACAACCGGCTTGGTATCAATAAAACGGTATCCAAAACCAAAAGATTCCAGTGTTGGCGGATCATTTTTAATCTTCTTCATGTAAATCTTTTTATTCTGCCAGTCCATTATAAATGCAAAGTCTTTGAAAAAATCATTTCCTATTAATCTTGAATTTCCGGTCATGACCATTTCATTATCAAAGATTCTGTTTCCTAAACCTAATGCAGGCATTTTAAAAATAAATCCTGGGACCGGCTTTCCTGCCCCAAAGGCCCCCACAGAACTAATTCCGTAAGTTTCAACATATTGTTTTATCTTTTTTTGATCATAATCACTTTCTAAAATCTTAAGCCTTCCTGTAAATCCGGTATCAAAAGTAAGCCTGATGTTTTTATCTAAAATTTTAGTTTCCACGACCGGTGTTTTCTGATTTTGTGAATCAAAGGGGACTACAGTTTCATAATCATCGAACTTAAAGTTCGAAAGATCTTTTGTCGCTTCAAGCAAATTTTCAGAATAATTCACTTTCCAGAAAAGTTTTGCCATCTGATTAGCACCAATAATACCATCAATTTTAAAACAGCCAAGCTCAGAACCATTCAGGTCCATTACAATAGCACCTATATTTTTAAAAACCACATTATCAACAGTCATTTCCGGTAATTTTGTGAAAATCTGTTCCTGCTTATTTTTCTGGGAATCCTTTACTTTACTGGTATGCTCTTTCTGTAGATTGAGCTCAGTATAAATGGTATTGGAAATAACGGTAGGGGCACCGGAATCAAACAAAAAATTATACAATTTCCCATTAATGTTCACCTTTACAAGTGGTAAATCATTAATAAAATTCAGATTAATTTTCTCAACAGGCTGTGTCAATTGTACTTCTCCACTTTCAAAGAATCGCTTTCCCTGAGCTGAAATCATTATTAAAATAAAAAGGAAAAATAAGGAGAATACTTGCTTCATTAAATTATTTTGAGCTAAAATAGTAATTTTACCGTTGATCACGAAATAAAAACACGATCCTGCTCATATAGTTCTACATGGACTTATCTTGCTAAAAGAGTTGGTTTCCCATCCTTAAATTAATTGTGTTTTTATCCCAATAAAAAAAGCCGACTAAAAAGCCGGCTTTTCCTATAATGGTATTTGAATTATTTCACTTTTACAAGCTCAACATCGAAAACTAACCATGCATTTGGTGGAATAACACCTCCTGCCCCTCTTTCTCCATAACCCATTGCAGGCGGGATCAATAAGGTAGCTGTTTCACCTTCTTTCAGTAACAGGATTCCTTCATCCCATCCTTTGATTACTCTACCCATTCCGATTGGAATTTCGATCGGCTCATTTCTTTTAAAAGAAGAATCGAATTCACTACCGTCTACCAATTTACCTGCATAGTGTACAGATACATTGTCTCCTGATTTCGGAGTTTTTCCATCCGTAGTCTTCGTAATTTTATAATATAATCCGGATTCAGTTTTCTGCATTCCCGCTTTAAGGTTTTCTATCATCTTCTCCTGATTAGCCTTAAATTCTTCTTCTTTTTTCTTTCTCTCAGCTTCTTCTTTTGCTAAATAAGCCTTGTTGTTTTCCTGAATCTTAGCTTTTCCTTCATTGAAAGTTTTAGCCGGATCATAATTCTTATATTCATCCCCTTTACTGAAAACATTCACCTTCTCTAAAACAACATCTGTTTTAGGTTTATCCTGAGGTCCTTTTTCAACATTAGCGATGGCATCAATTACCTCTTCTCCTTTTACTACTTTTCCGAAGATTGTGTGTTTTCCATCCAACCAAGGAGTAGCTACTTCTGTAATGAAAAACTGAGATCCGTTTGAATTAGGTCCTGAGTTAGCCATTGATAAAATACCTTTTCCTGTATGGCGAAGGTCGTTTCTCTCATCTTCGAATTTATATCCTGGATCTCCCATTCCGGTTCCCTGAGGATCTCCCCCCTGGATCATGAAATCCTTGATCACTCTATGGAAAATAGTTCCATCATAAAAAGGAACTCCTTTAGCTTTAGATTTGTTATCAATTTTCCCTTCTGCAAGACCAACAAAGTTAGCTACAGTAACAGGCGATTTTTTGTCTTCAAACTTTACAATAAGGTTTCCTTTTGAAGTTTGAAGATTAGCATAAAGTCCGTCTTTAAGACCTTCGTAAGTTTCTTTGTCTACGTTCATTTTTTTATAAATTGGTGTACAACTCATCAGCGATATACTTGCCGCTGCCAGAATTATATTCTTGTTAAACAATTTCATTTATTGAGCTTTTAATTTTATGATTAATGGGATGTCGTTATCTATTTTTTTTTCGTCTCCATAAGTACCATACGCCAGAGAAGATGGAACCAAAATCGTAACTTCCTCACCATCGTGTATAAAACGCAAAGCATTTTCTACCGCTTTTAATTCATCAAAGTGCCCGAATTTGGCATCTCTTCTTTCAACAGGCTGATCATAGATCTTGGTCTGATCAAAATCATAAAGATCATAAGAATAAGAGATCAGGGAATTATCCGGTCTCCTCTCTCTTGTATCAAAACCTTCAGCATTGACCCAATAGTTGAGTTGGGTAGGATAAAATTTCACCGGCTGATTTTTGATCCACTCCTGAATATGCATTCTTTCCGAAGCGTTAAGGTTTTTCATCCTTGCTTTCGAAATATCCAGATCTTTCTGGCTCAAAACCCCACCCAATGGCGGATGAGCCTGTGAATTCCTGTTACAGCTCAGCAATCCCAATACTGATATGAAGAGTAATTTTTTCATAAACTTTTGCGAAAATAAGCATTTCACAGGATATAATAAACAAAAAAAGCCAAGAATATCTTGGCTTTTATATAATTTTCAAAGTAGAAATTAAACGGTTTCCAACACATTTTTTTCTACCAACACTCTCCATCCGAACGAATCATCCGAAAGATTCGTCTGTATGCTTACCAAATCATTTTTAAGGATTGCTGCAAAGCTTTCTTCATCAGATAATTTTGGTAAATCCAGTTTTTCACCCTGGTATCCTAATGCCTGGAAAATAGTTGTAACAACAGCAGTTCCAACCCCCCAAACTTCTTTCAATGTACCATTCTTCTGCGCTTCAATTACAGCTTTTACAGGTATTGGCTCCACTTTCACTTCAATTCCTCTTTTTTTAGCCAATTGAATGAAACTGTCTCTTGTAACTCCGTCCAGGATCTTTTCTGAAGTAGGAGGAGTAAATACAGTATCGTTGATTCTTACGAAAACGTTCATTGTTCCGCTTTCCTCAAAATATTCGTGAGTAGCATCATCCGTCCAGATGATCTGATCATATCCTTCTTCTATTGCCAGCTGAGTAGGATAAAATGATGCAGCATAATTTCCTGCAGCTTTTGCAGATCCTACACCTCCGTTAGCAGCTCTTGAATAATGATCGGAAATTTTTACTGAAACAGGTTCAGTATAATAACTTTTTGCAGGTGTTGCAACAATTGCAAACATATATTTTTCTGCTACTCTTGCTTTTAAAGCTTCTTCAGTAGCAAAAATCAAAGGTCTGATGTACAAAGACATTCCTTCTCCCTGAGGGATCCAGTTTCTATCGATATCTACCAATGCTTTCAGACCATCTAAAAACATTTCTTCCGTTACCTCAGGCATTGCAAGACGCTTAGCCGATTTATTGATACGTTCAAAATTCTTTTCAGGCCTGAATAGGAAAACCTGTCCCTCCTGATCTTTATAAGCTTTCATTCCTTCGAAACAAGCTTGTCCGTAATTTACCCCCATCATTGCAGGTGTAAAGGCTAAAGGCCCATAAGGCACCAATTTTACGTCCCCCCACTTTCCATTCTCATACTCACATATTACCATATGGTCTATGAAAGTATTCCCAAAAGAAAAATTATTTGGGTCGAATGATGAAAGTCTGGAATTCTCAGTTTTTTGAATTATCATTTCTAAAATTTTTTATGATGTTCTACAAATTTAACATAATTTTCTAAATATAAAAATTTTAGACTAAATTTGACAAAAAAATAGGGTGAAACGAGAGATAAAGACCACAAACGACGGAAGTAAAACACTGTTTATCAATGAATTAAATGAAAACTACCATTCTCATCACGGAGCATTACAAGAAGCCGAACACGTGTTTATCAATAATGGACTAATTTTGATAAATGATTACGAAATTAATATTTTAGAACTCGGTTTGGGGACAGGTTTGAATGTTTTGGTTACAATTAATGAATATTTAAAAACTGATAAAAATCATGTCATCAACTATTTTTCTCTGGAAAAATATCCCATAAATGAATCGGAAATTAAAGATTTGGCCTATTTTGAACTTTTTGACAACATTGAATTCAAAGAAATTTATCATAAAATTCATGCTGCAGAATGGGAAAAATCAGTAGAAATAGTTAAAAATTTTAATTTAAAAAAAATAAAATGTGATTTTTTTGAATTAAAAAACATTGATTTACCTAAAATAAACCTTGTATACTACGATTGTTTTGGTGCGCGCGTACAACCTGATCTATGGGAAAAACCATTATTTGAGATGGTTTCAGACAAAATGAATGTGAACGGATTATTAACAACCTACTCTTCCAAAGGAAGTGTCCGAAGAATCCTTCAGGAACTTAATTTTACTGTAGAGAAGAAACAAGGTCCGCCGGGGAAAAGGGAAATGCTGAATGCCATAAAGAGAGGGTGATCAATAGAAAATCGGAAGCCTGAGGTTTGGTAATTATAAGAATTGCGGATCAGAGGTTCAGGATTTACAACATCTGAGATCTTATGATCCACCTTTCATTTTTCAGCTTTCAACTTTCAATTCACTTCTTTTTTTTCACAAATTTCCTTAATTTAGCTATACAAAATATATATATGATAGATAAGATCAACGTCAGAGTATATGCCTGTGCGATAAAGGAAAAAAAAGTACTTACCTTATTTGAAGAATATGCCGGAGACCAGCTTGTAAAATTTCCGGGAGGAGGTTTGGAGTACGGAGAAGGATTACTGGAATGTCTCCACCGGGAGTTTGATGAAGAGCTCAATGTAAAAATAGATATCGTGGAACACTTCTATACACAAGAAGATTTTTTAGTATCCCGTTTCAGAGAAAATGAACAACTCCTTACCATATATTATATAGTTAATATTATCAACGAAGAAGATTTCCTTATTCTGGATCCTTGTATAGAAAAAACGGAATGGATCGATATCAACAGACCGGACAATCCATTTCCTTTACCCATTGATCAAATCGTATTTGATAAACTGAAAGAAAAATACCTGTAATTACTTACAGGTATTATTTTTTTATTTTAAAATCACCGGCTCCCGGATATGGCTGAAGATAGCCAGAATTCCAGTTGGATTGTAATAGTGATTCTATGAATTCATCTGTTCTGTTTCTATGAGGGTCATATTGATCTTTAAGATCGATACTGGCCATTTTACCTTTAACATTCCACCAGAAAGCGCTCCACCCTCCCCTTAGTTCTTTAATAATCTCATAAACATTCTTTCCTGTCGCCCTGTTCATAAGCTTGGCAAAAACCTGACCTTCTGTTGTTGTAAGATCGCGTAACTGCTTTTCGTACTGATCAGCCAGGATATTCTGACGGTCCCTTACATATTTTCTTTTTGCCTTACTGTCGAGATTGGTCATTTCTTTCTGAATATCCCTGTACTGTTGTAAAGCTGCTACAAATAACGGATATACCCTGTATAGTTTTTTATTTAGAAAATAATAATAATTCCTGTCCAGCTGGTTATTGAATTTAGGTTTGTTGAGAAGGACAAGTTCATCCATCACGACAACTGTCTCTCCATTTATTTCATAGAATTTGGCTTTCTGTCTTTCATCATAGTAATATTTATTTCCAAATTCATCTACTTTTAACTCCTCCGGAGGGTATTGGCTCAGGGGTTTAGCAATAATAGAATCCGTTTGTCCAAAAACACCAATCCCAAAAAAGAAAAGAAAAAGACAAAAAATCTTGCTAAAATTCATTATTTTTACGCGTATTAGAGCTAATATTGAACGCAAAAATCATTCCTTTTTATGAAATTTGAAAAGAAATCTTTAAAATTTTTAGAAAAATACCTCAATACATCATCTCCGACGGGTTACGAGCACAAAGGACAGGAAGTCTGGATGGATTATATCAGACCTTATGTAGACAAAATTGAAGTTGATCACTATGGAACCTGCTATGGAATTATCAATCCTGAAGCTGAATTCAAGGTAGTCATTGAAGCGCATGCTGATGAGATCTCGTGGTATGTGAATTATATTACGGACGACGGATTAATTTATGTAATAAGAAACGGAGGTTCCGACCAAACGATAGCTCCTTCAAAAGTAGTTCATATCCATGGAGAAAACGGGATTGTAAAGGGTGTGTTCGGATGGCCTGCAATTCACACCCGCAGCAATAATCAAAATGAGCCTACTCCTAAAATTGAAAATATCTTCATCGATTGTGGAGCAACTTCTAAAAAAGAAGTTGAAGAAATGGGTATCTATGTAGGATGTATGATTACTTATCCTGACGAATTCTTCGAAATGAATAATCGCTATTTCGTGTGCAGGGCTTTAGATAACAGAATCGGTGGATTTATGATTGCAGAAGTAGCCAGATTATTAAAAGAAAATAAAAAAACAATTCCTTTCGGTCTGTACATTACAAATTCTGTTCAGGAAGAAGTAGGCTTGTACGGTGCAGATATGATTGCCGATACTATAAAGCCCAACATCGCCATCGTGACAGATGTAACACATGATACAACCACTCCTATGATCGAGAAGAAAAAAGAAGGTGATCAGAAGTGTGGTAACGGGCCGGTGATTTTCTTTGCTCCAAGTGTGCATCATACCATCAGAGAACTGATTATAGATACTGCAAAAACAAAGAAAATCCCATTCCAAAGAGCTGCAGCCAGCAGATCTACAGGAACGGATACTGATGCATTCGCCCATTCTAATGGTGGTGTTCCCAGTGCATTGATTTCATTACCTTTGCGGTATATGCACACAACAGTAGAAATGGTTTCAAAAGAAGATGTAGGAAACGTGATCTCCCTGATCTATGAAACTATTTTAAAGATCCAGCCGGAAATGAAATTGAAATACCATTAATAAAGACATCAGATAAAAGATGTCAGATGTCATACTTTTTAAAAAACAGGTCTGATATCTGGTGTCTGGCATCTGATATCTTTAATAAATCTAATATAAAAGTAAAAATGAAAACTAAGCTAATTGCTCCTTCCCTTTTATCAGCAGACTTCGGGAATCTGCAAAGAGATATTGAAATGTTGAACAATTCTCAGGCAGACTGGTTCCATATTGACGTGATGGACGGGAGATTTGTACCGAACATTTCATTTGGTTTTCCTGTAATGAAAACGGTTCAGAAGCATGCCAAAAAATTTGTTGATGTTCATTTAATGATCGTTGAACCGGAAAAATATGTTGAGGAATTTATTGACCACGGAGCAGATTTGATTTCTGTACATTATGAAGCTTGCACACACCTGCACAGAACGATCCACCTTATTCAGAGCAGAGGCGCTAAGGCAGGTGTTGTACTGAATCCTTCCACTCCGGTTTTAATGCTGGAAGATATCATAGCAGATGTAGATCTGGTATTGTTGATGAGTGTAAATCCAGGATTCGGGGGACAAAAATTTATTGAGAACACCTATAAGAAGATTGCTGAGACCAAAGACCTGATCTTAACCAATAATTCCACTGCTCTTATTGAAGTGGATGGTGGTGTTAACCTTGATAATGCATCGAAATTATTCGAAGCAGGCGCAGATGTTCTGGTGGCAGGAAATGCTGTTTTCTCTTCTGAAAATCCTGAGAGAACAATTGAGCTGTTAAAAATCTAAGTAACGTCTCATTATTATTGAACCTATATAAAAAGGCAGCCCTTCAGGCTGCCTTAATTCGTTGAAAATCTGAGCTTACGATGGTTATTAGTTTCAGTCATTCAGACTTTAGCTTAGATTTTCGTTGTTCTATGCTTGTGTAAAGATGCTAATAAAACACAATACCGTGCATCCGTAAAAATACGGAATTTGCATTAAGTACTAATACTGAACATTATTCCGTTTTAGCCCATATACAGGCACAAATAACCAGAACAATACTGATGGTAGAACATATTGACCTGATGTTATTGAGAAGGTTCCATCTGTTTTCAAAAGCTTCACGCACTTTTTTTAATGCTTCGGCAGTAGCATCTCCGATATTAAACTGATCCAATTGATCATTCATAGGTACATTACCTACCACGGTAACCCCGAAAACGCCAACCAGATAAATTATTGTAGCCAATAAAAGCAAGAGAAAAGACGGATGCTGCCCTCTGAATATATAAGTACAAATAGGAAGCATCGCTGCCGTTCCCATAAAACTCAGGAAGAAGACCGGATTGAGAATTTCACGGTTTATAGACTGCATTGCTTTCAGGTACTCCATGTCGGATAGTTTCCCTAATCCCAGTACAACCGAGCAGGAATAAGCATAAAATAATCCTGCAATAAGGGCTGTAAGTGTTCCAGTAATGATCAGAATAAGTGTTGTCATTTTCATGTCTTTTGTTTTGGTGATTATCATTTTGTTTATTTTATAAAATTAGCTTTATTCTGAATACAATCACTCACAAAATGAATATGCGCTCCAACTAGGAAATTAAAGAAGACTTTTGTTATTTTAGTACACAAAAATATAAGCATGAGAAATAAGTGGATCATTGCCTTTTTGTTCGGAACTTTGGTTGCAGGAAATAGCAATGCACAAAATAAGCCCAACCCGAAAAAAATGGAATGGTTTCAGGATGCAAAACTGGGGATCTTTATTCACTGGGGAATCTATTCGGTAGATGGAATTTCGGAATCCTGGTCTTTTTTTAATAACTACATTAACCATGAAAATTATATGAAGCAGCTGAATGGATTTTCTGCTGCGAAATATAATCCAGCCTACTGGACAAAACTTATTAAAAATTCGGGGGCACAATATTCCGTAATCACCACAAAGCACCATGATGGGGTTTCTCTCTGGAACTCTCAGGCTGAAAAAGCGACTACTATTGCAAAAAATTCAATAGCCCGAAAAGATGTTCTCTCACCCTTTATTGACGAACTTAAAAAATCAGGGTTAAAAACTGGTCTTTATTATTCTCTGCCGGACTGGAGCCATCCTTATTATGATATCAACACCAGAACAAAGAAGAGATATGAAATTAAGAATGATCCAGGACGATGGCAAAACTTCATCCAATATTATCAGTCACAACTCAATGATCTGTCAGACCGTTACCACCCCGATCTTTTATGGTTTGATGGCGATTGGGAACATACTTCTGAGGAATGGCAGGCATCAAAAACTTTAGATAATTTAAAAAAATATAATCCAGATATTATTATCAATTCAAGGTTAACCAATCATGGAGATTACGAAACTCCGGAGCAAGGAATCCCGGTCATCAGCCCTCAAAGTGAATACTGGGAATTATGTTACACCATGAATGATTCATGGGGATACCAACCTTTTGATCACCATTATAAAACTCCTAATATGATTATCAGAACATTGGCAGATGTAATCAGGATGGGTGGTAATTTACTTCTGGATATCGGTCCTAAAGCAGATGGAACCATTCCGGAAGAGCAAGTAAAAATCCTCCAAAACCTGGGACGCTGGACCTCTAAATATCCTGAGGCTATATATGGAACACGCAGGGGCTTGCCTTTTGAAAACTACAAAGGAAAATCTGCAATATCTAAAGATCATAAAAAACTGTTTCTGTATCTTGAGGAAGCTAAAAATTTCACAAAAATATATGGGTTAAAATCCTTCCCGGTTTCTGCAGAAGTTCTTAGTGATCCCAATGCAAAGGTAAATATGGTAACCGATCCTGCCGGAAACCTGACTTTACATTTTTCTAATGTACAATTTGATCAGGATGTGACTGTTATTGAGCTTAATTTTAATAAGGAAATTCAGTTTAAAGCCCCCCATAAAGGAGATATTCCATCTTTAAAACAACTCACTGATCATTCCGATACGTTTGCAGCTATCTATGAAATTGCTGAACAGCTTCATAATGGCAATAATCTCCTGGACCATTCCGGACTTACCGCAGATGGGATGGATATGAGCATTCCAAAGACTTCAAAAACGAATACGAAAACTTTATCATGGATCAGCGATCATGCCGAAGCTCTTTTTGAAACAGGAAAAGGATTACCGGATGGGCATTATACAGGTATGAGTGCCCTTTCAAAAGATAAACAAACTCTTTATCTTTTTGTAGAAGGAATTCCCACGGGGCCGGTTGCTTTAAAAGGAATTAAAAATGGCATTTCAAGAATTCGTATTGTTGGGGATGGTTCCATGATCGACCATACTGTTTACAATAAATTGTACTGGAGTGAGCGGCCTGGAATTATCTATATTGACATTCCAAAAGAAAGGCTGGATAAAGAAATGACAGTCATTGCTATACTTCTGGATAAACCATTGGAATTATACCGTGAAAAAGTAGGTGCTATAGAAAGTAATTTATAGGATCTGAGATTTCATCATATTAACCACCTTCTAAAAAACGGCTATTATAAAAGTTTCCAATAGCAGGGTTTGAAAATAAAAAATCCGGAGAATTATCTCCGGATTTATATTTTGAATAAATTCTGGTCTTAAAAGATCTCTCTTCCGGAAAAATGGAATTGTGCTTCGATAAGAGCATTTTCGTCAGAATCTGAACCGTGAACGGCATTCTCTCCTATGCTTCTTGCAAACATTTTTCTGATAGTTCCTTCTGCAGCTTCAGCAGGGTTTGTTGCACCGATAAGAGTTCTGAAATCTTCCACTGCATTGTCTTTTTCTAAAACAGCTGCAACAATTGGTCCTGAGCTCATGAATTCTACTAATTCCCCATAGAAAGGTCTTTCAGCATGTACTTCATAGAATTTTTTAGCATCAGCTACAGTAAGTTGAGTTAACTTCAAAGCTTTGATTTTAAAACCTCCTTCTGCAATTTTACCTAATATAGCACCGATATGTCCGTCTGCAACTGCGTCAGGCTTAATCATAGTGAATGTAATGTTAGACATAAACGTATATTTTTTTTAATGCCGCAAAATTACAAAAAAAAACCTTATCTCCATTTTAATTTTTTTTTAACATAAAAATAACTTTTATTAAGAAATAGTAAATTCATCTTTGGCACAGTAATTGTTTATTCTATTGCGATTCTCATGTTTAATTTGAGTTTTCATGGTTATTAGTTTTTACCCAGCTTCGGCTGGGTTTTTTATTGTTAAAATCTATGATATCTCCCTTATTTTCTCAAAAAAAAATCCCCAAAATCATCACCAAGAACCCCAAAAAGTAAAAAAACGATATTTTTTCGAAAAAAATACCACTCCAACATACATGTCAAAGTGGCATTTTTTTTATTTTAAAAATCTTATTATCAACAAGATCGAAATGAGATATTTCTAAGCGTAAACCTTTTTTGCCAAAAAAGTTCTATAAGCAAAAAAGACAGCAACCCCTGCCAGTGCGATCCGCGCTATAATCATGGGCATAATGGATTGAGATTCTAAAAAACCAACTATAGCTGACATGAGGAAGGTAACCATTAACTGAATAAATCCCATCAGGGCTGCAGCTGTTCCACGTCCCTCTTTAAAAGGAGATAATGCATGGGCAGTAGTAATAGGAAAAAGAAGTCCTATTGCTATAAGAGAAGAAAACAGAACTGCAACTTCCAATCCCACGAACAATTGGCCCAGAGATATAAATAAATGTAAACAGCTCATTGACAACAACAGGATAGCAGCAGAAAATAGAATTCGGGTATCCTTAACTCTCTGGGTTAATTTCGGAGTAATATAGGCTGCAAATATTAATGCCATGGAATTAAAGGCAAATATAAAGCTGAATACTTCACTGGAAAATCCATGAATTTCCATAAAAAGGAATGGAGCATTGGAAATATAAATAATCAGTGATGCAAAAGCAATACTCCCGATAATAGTATTGTTGATAAAATCTCTATTGGAAATAATAACTTTCAGCTGATTTTTTAATTGGATTTCAGTTTCCGAAGTTTCAGGTGATGCTATCCGGGAATTGGTTTCCGGAATATACTTAACAACAAGAAATAAAGTAATAGCTCCTAAAATGCTTAAAAAGCTAAACGCACTATTCCATCCCCAAAACCTTAGAAAAACACTTCCCATTAATGGTGCTACAATGGGAGCAATCCCGCTTATCTGAGATTGCTTGGAAAAGATAGTTACCGCTTTTTCTTTGTCGTAGAGGTCTATTACAATGGACCTGCCAATGACAATCCCGGCACTTCCTCCAAAAGCCTGAAGAAAACGCATGATCCACAACACATATATATTTTCGGTAAAGATAATAGCAACGGCTCCAATCATAAATAGGATTAATCCGCAATACAGCATAGGCTTCCTCCCCTTTTTATCAGATAACGGTCCCCATAGTAGCTGCCCGATAGCAAAACCGGCAAAAAAAATGGAAATGGAAATCTGGATATGCCCTATATCGGTTCCGAAAATTTTTGCCATTACAGGAAAAGCAGGAAGATAAAGATCTATACTTAAAGATTCGAGCGTGTTTAAAAGAGCCAGAATAAATACAATAATACTCAGTTTTTTCATAATTTTTTTTAAATCATTACATGCCAACATTGACTTTTACAGCATACAAAATTCTTATAAAATTAAAGGTCATCCAATGAAACTATTGAAGGCTTACCAGGACAAACTGAGGATTATCCCTGGAATCAGTCATTCATATTTTTGAATTGTTCGGGGCTGTACCCTGAATGCTTCTTAAAAAAACGGGAAAAATAAGAAGAATCATTAAAGCCTAATCTGAAGGCTACTTCTTTTACTGTCAGTGCTCCAAAACTTAACTCTCTTTTTGCCTCAAGTAAAAGGCGTTGAGCGATCATTTTTTTTACTGTTGTCCCTCTTGAAATCCGCACAATGTCATTAAGATGATGAGCGCTTATGCTAAGTTTTTCTGCGTAGTATCGGGTTTCTTTCTGTGTAATATAGTAGGTATCGATCAGCGTAATGAGCTTTTGTATACGTTGCTTGTCATGGAGTAAAGGCTCTTGTGAAGTAAGATCCTCTGTGATAATAATACAAAAAGCTTTTAAATAAGCTTTGATTAAATTCATCCGGCAATTTCCATGGTATTCGTCCTCAAGCAGCTTAATGATCCCCTGGCAATTTTTCCGGCTTTCATTATCAGGAAAAAAAGGAGCTGCCCCATTGGTAAGGATGAGTTCCACGTCACAAATTTCCTGGAAGATTTCCCGGCTTATGGCAAAGACGTATCCTTTTTCACCCCGGAGCTTCATATTGAACACCTGTCCCGGAGCTATAATGCAGATCTGATTATTTTTGAGGTGATAATTTTCAAAATCAAGTTCAAGATGACTATCATCTTTTACCTCTTTGAACCACAGGATCTCACAAAAATTATGCCTGTGGACGTCATTAAAATTTTCAGGATGTCCATTTTCCAAAGTGGTCAGCTGAAATTCCTGATAGGTAAGGTTATGAACAGGAATATGCTTTTCCTCACTCATGAATAAGACTATTTTTGAGAAGCTTCTTCTGCTTCATCCATTAATTTTATATAGGTAGAATATCGGGAATGCTGAATTTCTCCTGTTTCCAGGGCAGCCACTACTGCGCATTTAGGTTCATTGATATGCATACAGTTATGGAATTTACAGTCTTCCCTTTTTTTGAAAATTTCTGGAAAGTAATGTTGTACTTCTTCTTTTTCTATATCAATCATCGCAAATTCCCTTACTCCGGGTGTATCAATAACATTTCCTCCAAAATTCCAAAAATGCATTTGGGCAAACGTAGTCGTATGTTTTCCTTTCAGATGGCTATCTGAAATTTCTGAAGTCTTTAGATTTAATCCGGGCTGCATTGCGTTAACCAATGTGGATTTACCACAACCAGAATGGCCGAAAAATACAGAAGTTTTATCTTTTAAAATTTCCTGAAGCTGATCCAGATTAAGTTTAGAGTAAGATGATATCTCAAGTGTATCATATCCGATTTCCTGATACATAAACTCTATATCTTTTACGATCTCTATTTCTTCTTCATTCAGGACATCAATTTTATTAAATAAAATAAGAGGTACAATATTATATGCCTCACAACACGCTAAAAAACGATCTAAAAACCCCAGAGAAGTTTCCGGATACCGAAGTGTAAAAATGAAACATGCGAGATCAATATTAGAAGCTATAATATGAGCTTCTTTGGAAAGGTTTACCGATTTCCTTATCAGGTAATTCTTTCGTGGTTCTATTTTAGTAATCCAGGCAATATCATCCTGTTCCAGCTGAAACTCTACATAATCTCCCACAGCTAAAGGATTCGTAAGCCGGGTTTTGATAAGTTTAAACTTGCCGCGAATTCTGGCTTCGAAAATTCTACCGGTTTCCATTTCCAGAACCTGGTACCAGCTTCCTGTAGATTTAATAATTTTTCCTTTCATACGTATAGAATGCAAATATAAGGAATTCGGTGATAGGTAGGAGGATGTATAGTACAGAGTTTAAAATGGAACATTCAAAATACAAAGCTGGGAAAAATGAAAAGCTAAAGTAAGACTATAAGGCTTTTGAAAGTGAGAAAATATATTTTCCGATTTCATCATAAGATCAATATTAAAAAATTCAGGACTTAAGATTCAGTTTCGTAACGAAGTTTCTGTTTCGTGCACGTCTGATTCTTAAGCCCTGAATCCGTTAATTATTATTTTATAATTGTTATTTCTCAATCATAATATTGTTCTGTACTTCAATCGACTCTTCATGTATCGCTTTGAAAACCTTTTCAATAAAATCCTGTGACATTCCTGTTTCTTTTGCTTTTTGAGTAGCATATTCGGTAATCACTTTCCAACGCTCCGGCTGGAAAATAGCGATATCATTCTCTTTTTTAAGCTTGCCAATTTTCTCAGAGATTTTCATCCTTTGGGAAAGAAGCTCAATTAACTGAAAATCGAGATCAGAAATCAACGTTCTGTGTCTTCCCATTTCACCGTCAAATCCTGCTAATCCTGCATTTCTCATTTTTAGATTACCAATAAGTTCAGCTAAAACTTCCGGTGTAATCTGCTGTGAAGCATCGCTCCATGCTTCATCTGGATTACAGTGACTTTCAATGATAGCTCCCTGGTAACCTACGTTCATTGCCTCCTGGGTAATATCTGCCAATCCAGTTCTGTTTCCGCAAATATGGGAAGGATCAATCAGCATCGGAATATTCGGAAACTGGCTTTTGAAATCCAGAGCAATCTGCCAGTTCGGATTGTTTCTGTATTTTGTTTTCTGGTATGTAGAAAAACCTCTGTGTATAGCTCCCAGATTGTGAATCCCTTGCCCTACAAGTCTTTCCAAGGCTCCGATCCATAATGCCAGATCCGGATTTACAGGATTTTTAACCAATACAGGTTTATCCGTTCCTCTTAAAGCCATTGCAATTTCCTGAACGGTGAATGGATTCACAGTAGAACGGGCTCCGATCCAAAGAATATCCACATCTGCTTCCAAAGCGGCAAAAACGTGATGTGCGTTGGCTACCTCGGTAGCTGTTTTGAAGCCGTATTCTTCTTTTACTTTTTTCAACCAGTTTAATCCAATAACTCCAACTCCCTCAAATCCATTGGGTTTTGTACGTGGTTTCCATATACCTGCCCTGAAAACAGGCACCTGCGCATTGGTTTCTTTTATCCTTCTCGCAGTTTCCAACATCTGAGCTTCACTTTCAGCGCTGCATGGCCCGGCAATCATTAATGGCTGTGAAAACTCATTAATCCAATCGTTTTTTAAATCTTTTAAATTCATTCTGTTAATTTATTTTTATCTTATTTTTAATCTATTATAATGCACAAACGGTTCTTCCCTTATAAAGTTTCTTTATAATTCTTTTCAAAAAATGCCGTTTAAAAATTTTTTATTGGGATGAGGAATTAATGAGAGAAGATCCGTTAATTCCTATTTTTTGGAAAGAAATTTAATTAGTAGTACCAGTAAAATCGGTAATAACTTCTAAAATTTCTATAATAAGTAGCCGAAAAGCTAAAATAACCGCTAAAATAATCAGCGGGTATAAAACCAAAAAGGTTTAAAGTAGACAGAGATGGGATTAATAATTTTTCCACTTTATTCTGTAATTGTCTATTCTTTAGCTTTACAATTAAATCATTTGTTTTTGTCAAAAATCCATTTTGAACAAAAAGATTTGACAAAGATATAAAATTATGTCAAATCAAACTTCATTAAATCATCAAGATCTTTTAATAAAGGATTTTTCTCAACGAACTTTTCGAATATTTTTTTCTTCGTAACCACCTCTATCTTAAGGTTTTGAACGTCTTTTTTATAATCAATTTCAATTGAATAATTAAGTACTTTTCTTTTAAAATGATTGAAAAATTCTCCACTTATTTTATCAAATTCAGCTTTTGCTGAGTCCGAAGGATATAAAACCTGTACTGTTGTCTCATCAATTTTAACCAGTTTAAAAGATTTTATAGCATTGAAAACTACTGCTTGTTTGAATTGGATTTGTTTTAAAAATAAATTCCATTCCATTAACAAATCCGTTTCGGTAAAATGATGCTGCGGAAGATTATCAGCTTTAGTAACAACAGCTTCTTCCTTTTCTTCTTTTTCCTCTTTATTTAAAAAAGAATTAATGCTGAATCCTGAAGAAATACCTTTTGATAAAGGTTTGGATGTTTTTCTTATCGTGGGTTCAGCCTGATGACCTATGGGAGTCGAAGGTTTTTCAATGCTGTCCTGTTTTACGGGCTCTGTTTTTTCCTGTTTGGGAAGTTTTATTTCCTGTTTCTCACTAAGAAACGGAGCCAGTATTATAAACTTTTTTTTTTAGCAACGTCTGCCTGGGCAGTCAATGAACATAATTGCATTAATGCAATTTCTACAGTAAGTCTCGGGTTTTTGGAATTTTTATAGTTGATGTCTGCATGGTTGCAGATTTCAATGGCATCAATCAATTGCTGAACATTCCATTTCTGGCTTTGCTCTACAAATTTAGTTTTTGTTTTCTCTCCTACCTCAATTAAATCTATCGTTGAAGCATTTTGAGCCATCATGAGGTCCCTACAATGGTTTCCAAGTCCTGCGATAAAAATATGCGGATCAAAACCTTTTTTTACAATTTCATTGAATGCGGAAAGGGTTTCAGGAATCTTATTGTCTTTAGCCAGGTCCAGAATATTGAGATACTGATCGTAATCAAGAATATTAAGTACTTCAGCAGCTTTAGCCAATGTAATATTTTTCTGGGAGAATGTAGAAAGCCTGTCGAAAATCGAAAGGGCATCCCTTAATGCACCGTCTGCTTTCTGCGCAATAAGATATAAAGCATCATCTTCATATTGGATATTTTCTTTCTGGGCTATATTTCTTAAATGCCCCTGAATATCCTCAATAACGATCCTTTTGAAATCATATATCTGGCAACGGGACAAAATCGTAGGAATGATCTTATGTTTTTCCGTTGTTGCAAGAATAAAAATTGCGTGAGCGGGCGGCTCTTCCAGTGTTTTAAGAAAAGCATTGAAGGCTGCAGAAGACAGCATATGCACCTCATCAATAATGTATACCTTATACTGGCCAACCTGCGGTGCAAAACGAACCTGGTCGATCAGTTCCCGAATATCATCCACTGAGTTGTTTGAGGCAGCATCGAGCTCATAAATATTATAAGCAAAACCGTCTTCTGAAACGGAACCATCCTTTTCGTTGATCTTTCTGGCCAGAATTCTGGCACAGGTTGTCTTACCAACACCACGAGGCCCACAAAATAGTAGAGCCTGTGCTAACTGGTTCTCTTCAATTGCATGTTCTAAAGTATCTGTAATATGGGATTGTCCAACAACAGTGTCAAACTCTTGCGGGCGGTATTTTCTTGCAGATACGATAAAATTTTCCATTGGTCAAAAATAAGAAATATAGTTCTAATTTGAAAGTCAAAAATCTTCAAATTATCCACAAAAAATATATCTCACATCAAACAGGAAAATTTTTACTGAGCAGCTTTTTTCTTGTAGGCATTATCTATTAACTCCACAATTACCTTTTCAATCTCGGCTCTTCCTTCAGTTGTCCTCATATCAAGACCACAAAATTCGGTTCCGTTATAGGCCGGGAAAAGATTAAGGTAGTAAACACCTGCCACAATTAAAGCCAATAAAGCTCTAAAACTTGTTGCATCTTCTCCGAAATATGGGTCTGTAACATTTTCAAATAAATTAGCCCCAACATCTTCTCTTTGCTTTAAGATATTTTTAAGGATAGGCTTACTTTCAGAAAGTTCCCAAAGAATGATTTTCTGTAATTCTTTATTTTTCTTCAGACTCTCGAACTGCATAAGAATTCCTTGAGTAAGGGCTTCTTTACCTTTTCCAACCTGTACTTCCTCCTCAATATTCGGGCTGAATTTACTCCAATAATCCTGAGATTTAATATATTCGTCAATAAGCTTATCTGTACTGCCAAAGTATTCATAGATAAGTTTTTTATCAAAACCGGCAACCGCTGCAATTTTACTTACTTTCAGTCCGGCATAGCCTTTTACTCTCAGAATTTTACCCACTGCAGCAAGCAGTTTCTGTTTTGTTTTTTCTTTGTCCCTTATAGGACCTTGCACCACTTTTCTAGGCATAATTATTATTATTTTTTCGCAATATGCATTTTTTTATTAATATCATCAAAGACATTAAGCGTTTTATCTAAATGTTCTTTTTCATGTCGCGCTGTTACCGTCATCCGGATACGGGCATCTTTTCTCGCTACGGCCGGATACATAATAGGATTCGTGTAAACTCCGTTTTCGATTAATATTCTACCGATATCCCACATTTTATTTTGATCTCCAATCTTTACCGGGATAATAGCAGAACAGGTAATTCCTGTATCCAATCCCAGATCATTAAGACCTGTTTTTAGATAATTGATATTTTCCCACAGTTTATCTTTCCAAATGGGTTCTTCGTCAACAAGATCAATTGCTTTTACTATTCCGGCGGAAGAAGGTGGCGCTGTAACAGAGAATATATGTTGTCTCGACTGAAACTTTAGGAATGATGCTATTTTTTTATTTGCAATAACATATCCTCCCAGGTTACCGAAAGTCTTACTCGAAGTTCCTGTTATAAAATCCACTTTATCCAATAAACCGTCATCCTCTAAAGCTCCTCTTCCTGTTTTTCCCAAAACTCCAACACCATGGGCATCATCTATCATAAGATAGGCATTGTATTTTTTCACAAGATCATATATTTCCTTGGCCCGTGAAGTATCACCCTCCTGAGAGTAGACTCCGTCAATGATAACGAGCTTTGTACGGTACATACTCTCAGACATCTTCAAAATATGTTCCAAAGCTTCCAAATTATTGTGAGGAAATGTTTTTTTATTGGTAAAAGCACATCCTTCATGTACGCTTGCATGCACTCCCATGTCCAGTATAGCAATATCTTCCTTCTGCATTAAAATCTGCAAAGTCGCACTATTAGCTGCATATCCGGTAGTAAACAAGACTACTTCGTCTTCATTCCTCCCAAAAAAGGCAGAGATTTTTTTTTCCAAAATATTATGATAATCAAAGTACCCCCCAATAAGCGGTGAGGCTCCTGTACCCGTACCATATTTTTCAATTCCTTCAATAGCTGCCTGCTTTACTTTAGGGTGTTGTGTAAACCCTAAATAATCACTTGATACAAAACTTACATACTCCTTATTGCGATCTGCAATGCTGATATTTAACACTGCATCGGCTGCTGAAGTATTTTTTAGCCTATAATTCATGTGTCCCCTGGTTTTCATGTGATCCAGGAATTCGTAAAAATATTCTGCCCTCTGAGCGATATCATAATCAGGAATATTCTCAAAATCCTTAAATGTCGCTGTTGTAAAATCGATACTCATCCTTTATATTATTAGTTGTTTAGCAGGCAAATATATAAATAATTCACTCTTCTTGATTTTAATTTTCATCGAAAATTTATTATAAATACCATATTTCGATCTTACCACTTAAAAATCAAATAATTTTACAACAAAATCCATTTATAATAATTAATTATAACATTTATAGGCTAAATACAGAGTCATACTGAAGAAAAAGAAAAAGGTGATTGCATAAAACAATCACCTTTTTTATCGGTTGAATAAGAGATCTACCTTGTTGTGTATCCTCCGTTTGCAAATATGGTCTGACCCGTAATCCACCATCCGTCACTTACCAAAAACTCTACAAGAGGTGCAATATCTTTTATATCTGTTAGCCCACCTAAAGCAGAAGCAGATTTATGATAATTAACAGCATCATCACTTTCCTGTCCGTAAAAGAACGGGGTATCCATTGGTCCCGGTGCAACAGCAGTTACAGAAATACCACGATCACCAAATTCTTTGGAAGCCATTCTCGTAAAGTGTTCTACCGGGGCTTTTGCTCCTGCATATGTGGAATACAATCCGGTATAAGCAGCCAGCAATGATGTAACGATCGTACATATTTTCCCGTGATCATTTAATTTCTTTCCAGCTTCCTGAATAAAGAAATATGCCACTTTGGAGTTGATGTTAAACATAGAATCATATTCTGCTTCTGTCGTTTCCACAAAAGGTTTCTTAAGAACCATACCTACAGTATTGATCGCAATGTCAATTCCACCGAAAGTTTTTATCGTTTCGTCGAATAATCTTGTGATGTTTTCAACTTTTGTAAGATCTCCCTGAAACAGGAAAGCTTCCGCTCCCAACGCTTTAACTTCATTTAAAGTCTTTTCACTTTCTGCTTTTGAACTTTCACTGTTGTAGTGAATAGCAAGCTTTGCTCCTTTTGAGGCAAAATCTCTGCTTAATAATCCACCAAGATTTTTTCCTCCTCCAGCGATTAAAACCACTTTTCCTTTTAAATCATTTTTTGACATAATTATGTTTCTTTTTAATTAGTTATGTCTTACAAATGTGAGCATTAGGAATAGTTTTTTTATGGTGAACTTTTTGGAACTTTTGTCTTTGTTCTTTTTCTGTATTCTCCAGGTGTAATTCCTGTAAATTTTTTAAAAAATTTTGAAAAGTTGGACGGATCATAAGTAAATATCCTGGCTATTTCAGCAATTGAAAAATCGCTTTGTGCAAGCATTACCTGTATCTGCTCTACGATTTTAGTATCATAAAAATAACAAGGATGATTCCCGGTTTCTTTCTTTACCGTATCTGTAAGGTGGGTGTGAGAAACAGCCAGGCTGTCCGCAATCTCATTCACTTCCATAAATTCAGATATATTGCCGGAAATAACATCCTGAATATGCCTATCTAAGAATACCATATAACTATTGGTGATTTCTTCTCCCCTCTTCAAATTTCTTACGTCTTTTTTCATATAAGTATCGTTATGTGTTTTACTAAAAATACCAATTTAAAAAGATATTACGCAAGTTTATGGTGAACTTTTCGGAAGATTAGCCTTCATTAATCAATGAAAGCTGTCATTGAATGCCTGTATTGAATTTTTTACTTTCAGCTTTTCAAGGATATTTTGCCTGTGACGGCTTACTGTATTTACACTAATAAAAAGTAAGTCTGCAATTTCCTTACTGGTAAAACCCTCTCCTACATATTTTAAAATTTCCATTTCTCTCTGCGATAAAATGTTTCTGTAATTGAGTTTATCCTCCGCAACAATCTTCCCCTTTATTGAATTAATGATCAGAAAGTCCGGAGGTAAAAGTATAGACTGATCAATAGCGATACTATAAAGACAGAGAGCAAATCTCAGTTTGTTATTGTAAGGAGAATAGAAATAAAACATACGGTGCTGCACAAAGACATATTCCCCATTCTTGTCTTTCATCCTTATTCTGGATAAAACGTTATAATGGGTTCTTTCTTCCGGCTTAAAAGAATCCACCAGCTTGAAAAATCTCAGTTCATGAATATATTTTTTAACCTTATCATCAGGATGTATTCTCTTCAGGATTTCCTCTTCCCAGATGGAATTTATGATTAGTGGCTCTATCTCCCTTTCCAATCCAAGTTCCAGGGCAGTATCGGATTTATAAACGTAGCTTCTGTTTTCCTGCATATCACTTAATACAGAGATGGTGTTTTCCATTTGGGTATACACTCTAGCTATGTTTTTATATACATCAATATCCAATAAACATTCACTGCTTTTATTTATCCCTTTAATCAGCAATGTTTCATTCAATGTTTCTACAATCTTCATAAAATGGTTATTTATCAGTATTGATGATACTATTGTTAAGTTTTACTTTTGCTAAATTAATAATTTACATTCAGTTATATATTGATATGAAAAGATATTTTGCATCATGAGGAGAATCATTTTAAGTTTTTGCACCCTATTGTTTATCAATACAACTTTCGCCCAGACATTAGAAAAAATGATGTGGTTTAATGAACCTGAAAAATGGGAGATTAAGGGCAATACATTGTCTATGTTTGTAACTCCGCAAAGTGATTATTGGAGAATCTCTCATTACGGCTTTACAGTAGATGATGCACCATTTTATTATACCACCTATGGTGGTGAATTTGAAGCTAAAGTAAAAATAAACGGAAACTACAAGGCCAGATTTGATCAGATGGGTTTGATGCTGAGAGTGGATAAAGAAAACTATATCAAAGCAGGGATCGAATTTGTAGACGGAAAGTATAATCTAAGTACGGTCGTTACTCATACGACGAGCGACTGGAGTGTCATTACCCTGGATAAAATCCCTTCAGCAATATGGATAAAGGCAGTAAGGAGACTGGATGCAGTAGAAGTATTTTATTCTTTCGACGATAAAAATTACATCATGATGCGCAATGCCCATCTACAGGACAATACTCCGGTAATGGTCGGGTTAATGGCTGCATGTCCTGACGGAGCAGGATTTAATGCTGTTTTCGAAAACTTTAAAGTTAAGCATTTACCTGATGAACGTCGTTTACAATGGCTTGACAATCATCAATAACGATTGAGTTACATTTCAATATACAGTCAATTTTTTAATACCTCCCATTTTTGGGAGGTTTTTCATTGACATATTGATATTTCAGTTTCATTTTTTCAATAAATTTCAGAAAATATATGGTAGCAATTAGGAACTAAACTAAATATATGTTTAACATTTTTTAAAGCTTTTATAAAAAGCGATCTCGGAAGCCTTCTTGTTCTTGAACCTGATTGACAAAATAATTTTTCTTCCAATCCAGGTTTTCCCTACCTCATAGGTCCAGATTTCATTATGCGGAAAATTAAAACCATCACCTATTTCTTCTACTATTTCACGACGTGTTTTTCCAAGCAAATGCTTAAATTTTTCTTTCATCATTGTTTTGTGTTTGCTGATTAGCATCAAAAAAGAGACCAAAAATATAAGCTTACTTCCTTCTTAAAAATCCATATAAATAATTAGTATGCAATTGATTAAACATATATTACTCTAACACAATCTACATGAATATATTTAATCAAAAACTTTGCTTCATTAAATAAAAGATAAGGCTGAAAATCTCTTCAAGAGGTTTCCAGCCTTAAACACTTGTACTTAAAAGTATGTTAAATATTGTTATGCTCTATAATTAATAAAGATTATCCTTCTAAAATGAACCTTATCGGGATTATAAAAGCAGTGTAGCAAAAATAAGACTCCCTTACTTTTTATTAAAATAAATTGCATAGAATAAAAAATCACAATACGTAGAAATAATTCTACATTAGCTATAGATTTTATTGGAAACCGGTAAGCAACCACAAACAATCATATAAAAAATTCTGAAAAAACTTTTTCCATCATTATTTATATATTTTGGTCAGATTTTTGAAGTGAAAAATTTAAACACAAATAATGGAATTGGTTTAAAAAATTCTAAACAAATTAAAAACTATTGCCAGATTATGATTTTTGAAGATGAATCCCACTACCAATTGCAGGATAAGCATAATTTATCATTTGTGAAAAATATCATTAATTTCCATGGAGATAAATCTCTTATATTAAATTCTCTGCAGAAAATAAGGAATTGTACTTTATGCGAAATGAAGAAAAGAATTATTGATAAATATATTAGCGATTACTCCGTTCACCTCAATCAAGATATTGAAACCGAAGAGTTTCACACCATCACGGAAGTGTATAAGCTTTCGCCTTCTTACGCGAGGCAGTCCTATCAAAAGGTATTAAAGGAAAACGAATATTTGCAGAGGCTTCTTTCCTCATTGAACATGGATTGATTAATGGGTATATCTTATTCTTTCTTCTTCAAGATCAATTCTCATCAGATGCTTTCTGATAATGTCTTCATCATAGCGGTCACCATGATTCTGATCTACCAGCCAGGTCCGTTGTTGGTTTAGGATAGCCATGTATGCAGATTTAACTTCCGGAGAAATCCTGATCTGAGCATCATCTCCTATTTTTCCCTGCCACTTGTCATGTATGTTTTGTAAGAAAGGACTTGTCTTCAACATTTCTCCATAATTATTCGTGATATGTTCAAGCGTATATTGAGCCATTTCTCTTTTAATTTGTTCATCGGCTTCTTCATCCGGAAGATGATCATTAAAGGAGGGCATATTTACTTTTCTGATTATAAAAGGCAGGGTCAGACCCTGAAGCAGTAATGTGGTCAATATAACAATGAAAGTAATAAATAAAATCAGGTTTCGCTGAGGAAAATCAGGACCACCAGGATATAACTTAATAGGTATTGAAAGTGCTGCTGCTAAAGAAACTACCCCACGCATTCCCGTCCATCCCATGATTAATGGAGCTTTGAATCCGGGACTTCTCTTATCCGCTACCGTAATATAATTTCTGGCAATAAGAGTAATGATCACGGCTCCATAAGCAGACAAAATCCGGACAACTATCAACACACCCGTTATTAAAAGGCCATATCCTATTGCTGCAGAAAGACTTACTCCTTCCAGTCCTGAAGTAATTTCAGGAAGGTCTAATCCGATTAGCACAAACACCAAACCGTTTAATACAAAGGCGAAACTTTCCCAAACATTGATTCCCCGTAAACGTGATGAAGCACTTAATACACGATGCCTGTGATTAGAGAGTAGCAGGCCGCCGCTCACTACCGCAAGTACACCGGAACTATGCACTTCTTCAGCACAGATGTACATAATGTAAGGGGCTACAATTGTAAGAATGGTATCCATATTGGCATCTGTAGGCAGGTATTTATGGCACTCCATGAAAATCCATCCTATGACCAGGCCGATTCCGAGTCCTCCTACAACCATCCAGGAAAAGCTTAACGCCGCTTCATGCCATACAAATTGCCCGGTAGCTACAGCTACCATTGCAAAACGTAAAATAATAAGAGAAGAAGCATCGTTTAAAAGGCTCTCCCCCTCCAGGATTGATGACATCCTTTTGGGAACTTTCACAAATTTAAGAATGGCACCTGCACTTACAGCATCCGGCGGAGAAACAATTCCTCCCAGCAAAAACCCTAATGCCAAAGAAAATCCGGGTATGAAATAATTCGCTACAAAAGCGACGGAAATTGCAGTAAGAAAAACAACAACGAAGGCAAAACTTCCGATAATGCGCCGCCATTTCCATAATTCCTTCCAGGAAATAGACCAGGCTGCCTCATAAAGCAAGGGTGGAAGAAAAATAATAAAGATAAGTTCCGGATCAACCTTTATGGCGGGAATACCGGGAATAAAACTAATCAGTAATCCTGCAATTACCAAAAGAACAGGATAAGCCACCTTTATTTTATTGGCCAGCATTATAAGTAATACGATAGCAACAATAAGTGACAGATAAAAGGGGAAATTTTCAATCATTTTATCATGTTTAGAAATACAATGATAATGATTTGCTGACTTTTAATCCAAAAAAAAAATTGAATTTATAAAACGTTTACAAGAGGTCATTCCTTAAAAAATCTAACATTTGTTTCTATTTCATCGCTTTTAAAACCGTAAAACAGAAATCACTGTTGATGATAAGAATTCCTTAGTCCGTTGATATTATTTAGAAGATATTCAAATTTAAAAAAGAGCTTTTTTAATCAGAGTGTGAAGAATTTATTTTTCATGATCGCTTATAACGATTTATATTATCAAAAATAAACGTTTTTCAAATTGAAAATTTATCTGGAAATTTGTATAATCCTTTATGGTTATGAAGTAAAGGAATATGTATCCCATGAACTTATCTGAAAAAGCAGAAAGAAAAAGCAAACGTTTTCATTACATTAAATTATGTATTTTTCTTTCCGGATTATCTGTATTTGCCCAACTTTATCTTTTCCAGCCATTGCTTCCTTTGGTAGCAGATCATTTCCATACGACCGTAGGAGACAGCTCTTTGCTCGTTTCTTCTTCTACAATAGGAATGGCAGCAGGCCTTTTTTTCTTTGCTTTTAATGCAGACAGCTATTCAAGAAAGGGATTAATGGCATTTTCCCTTCTGTCTTCAGCTGTTCTCACTATTATTTCGGCATGGATTCCAAGTCTTACCGTATTGATATTCATTGGCATTCTAAAAGGTTTTGTGATTTCCGGTGTGTCCGCGGTAGCTCTGGCCTATCTCACCGAGGAGGTCCATACATCTGTGGTTGCCCTGGCTATAAGTATGTATCTTAGCGGGAATACAATAGGAGGAATGAGCGGAAGAATATTGGCGACACTTCTTTCAGGAGAATTGGGTTGGCAGAAAGCAGTCCTGATCATAGGCATCGAGAGCCTTATCCTTGGTTTACTATTCTGGAGGCTTTTTCCCGGATCAAAATTTTTCAATCCGCAAAAAGTAGATTATCACCTTAAAATAAAACAGATGAAGAGATTCCTTACAGACTCTTATATGCTAAGGTTGTATTTTGTTGCGGCGCTGTTGATGGGAGCTTTTGTAAGTGTATATAATTATCTTACATTCCGTTTGGAAGCCGCTCCATTCTCGCTCAATCATTTTTATATTGCATTTATATTTTTGATGTATACATTCGGAGTGTTCGGAACGATGATTACCAGCCGTTTATCAAAGAGAACGGAACAGAAGAATATTCTGAAAGGATCAATATTATTTATGATTGCCGGCGTTATCCTTCTTCTTTCGGAAAATATCTACATTGTTATTTTCGGACTCGGATTATTTACACTTTCTTTTTTTGCGGCCCATACTATGGCGAGCCAAATGACAGCGCTCCGTGCAAAAGAAGGAAAATCTTCTGCAACTTCTATGTATTGGCTATTTTATTATTTTGGTTCCAGTATTCTAGGGAGTGGCACCGGTTATTTACTACACGGCACTTCGTGGAGTTATTTTATCATATTCCTTATTGTAGCTATACTTACAGCCTTTCTGCTTGCATCCTTAAAATTTAACAATATCCACAAAGTATCGTAAGTAATAATCATTTATTTCAAGTAATATTTTATAATCCATAAATATTAACCTAATACATTAACATATATTTAAATAAAATATATTCTGTCAGGCATAGTATTTGCAACTCTATTTATTAACACACATCATTTTTAATAACCTCCTTAACACTAAATATTATGAACGTTGCAGACTTAAAGATTAGAAATTTAGTTGAGTACAAAAATCAAATTTTCACAATCACAGAGATCTTCCAAAATAATGCAAAAGATTATTTTGTAAAAATTGAAAATGATATCCAAAGTATCTCTGCCCCGGCTGATGCCATCAATCCAATCCAGATCACTGAAGAATGGCTGGAAGAATTCGGTTTTTCAAGAACATACAGTTCTGAACAACGCATCCGGTATGAGCGACCGGAAGAGTTTATTAAATATGACATCGATCTGAGCCCCAAAAAAATCGTAGAAGGTTTAAAGATTTACGGCAACTCAATCCGGTGCAGATACATTCATGAGTTTCAGAATATTTTTTCATGCCTTTTCGGAAAAGAGGCCTTTACACGAATGCAATATCACCAATAATGTAAACATAACAACTATATATAAATCCACAGCTTTCTGAAGCTGTGGATTTTTTTGTTTCTGTTTTATCCCATTTATTTTCTTAAAGGCTTAAATGCCGACCGGAGTTCCTGTGCAAAAATCTGGGGCTCTTCCCAGGATGCAAAGTGTCCTCCTTTTGTAACTTCATTAAAATACATCAGGTTAGGATATGCCTTTTCTGCCCATGTTTTGGGAGCCTGATAAATTTCTCCGGGAAATACAGTAATGGCTACAGGCACTTTGATGTCTCTTGTTTTCTGCTCTACGACATTAAAATTGTTATTATTATTTTCCCAGTATAGTTGTGCAGATGAAACAGCGGTATCCGTGAACCAATATAAACTGATATCATCAAGCATCTCATCTTTCGTCAGGGATTTTTCAGCATTTCCACCACTGTATGTCCATTCATTGAATTTATCCAGGAAAAAAGAGGCTAGTCCTGCAGGTGAATCTGTTAGTCCATAACCAAGTGTCTGAGGACGTGTTACCATCATTGCAGCATAACCACCGCCGCGGGTATATAATTTATTCAATGAGGCAAAAGCTGCTTTTTCTTTTTCTGACAAACTTTCAGGTGCCGGGCCTCCCGCTTTTAGAATATCAGCTATTTCTGCAGGCACAGTTGCAGGCATATTGACATGGATTCCCAGAAGCCCTTCCGGAGCCTGACGGCCCATCGCATCGGCAATAACCGCACCCCAATCTCCTCCCTGGGCTACATAATGATGATAACCCAGACGTTTCATCAGAACATCCCAGCTTTTGCCTATCCTTTCAACATCCCAACCTGTTGTTTTAGGTTTTTCTGAAAACCCGTAACCAGGCATAGAAGGAATTATTACATCAAAAGCGTCTTCAGCTTTTCCACCATATTTTACAGGATCTGTAAGAGGTTCAATGGCTTTTAATTCTTCAAATACAGACCCTGGCCAACCATGCGTAATAATCAAAGGCATTGCATTTTTATATTTCGACCGTACATGAATGAAATGAATATCCAACCCATCTATTTTAGTTATATACTGTGGATAGGCATTTAGTTTATTTTCCGCCTTATGCCAGTCATAACTATTTCCCCAGTATTTTACAAGATCCTGAATCTGGTTTAGTCTTACTCCTTGTGACTGGTCTGTTACCGTCTCTTTACCTGGCCATCTGGTCGCATTGATCCGCTGGCGAAGTTCTTTGATGGCAGTTTTGGGAATACGTACATGGTAAGGGCGGATGGTTTCAGTTTCTTTTGTTGTATTCTGTGCAAAAGATGTTGCTGATAATAACATAAATACACCTGCAGTAATAGTCGTTTTTAAATTGTTTGCTTTTGTTTCCATTGTTTTGATTTTAAGAAGTTGATTTTTTAATTATTTTTTCGGCAAATGTATTGTGCTGCTCGTCGCAGATCAATCATCATCAGGTCCAATAAGACTAAATGAACGATAAACCGGTCATTTCAAAACTTAAAATCTACACCCGCTTTTTGAGTACTTATTCTGATCATTATTTTCTGCTCTAATCATAGTATATCCTTCAAAATTGTTCTTCCTAAAACCCCTGAAAAATATCCCAGATCCTATTTGCCCGCCTCATCCTCCAAAATGTCTGTTTCACCCTTATGAAGCTGGTAACCGAAGAAGATTCAGACTTTCTTTGCAAAGTATTTCAACAATTATTAACTAAAATTTACACTCATGAACAATGATCAAAAAACAGCAGAAATAGTAAAAGTACTCTATACTGCGAAAACAAAAACTACGGGAGGACGACAAGGCAACGCTAAAAGTGATGATGGAAATCTGGATCTGTTATTATCTCCTCCGGGATCAAAAATGGCGGGGACAAATCCGGAACAGTTATTTGCTGCAGGATGGTCCGCCTGCTATATCGGAGCTTTAGGTCTTGCTGCCAAAAAATTGGGAGTACTAATCCCTTCTGAGACTTATGTGGATGCCGAAGTAGATCTGGGAATGAATGGGGAAGACTTCCTTTTACAGGCCCGGCTTTCTATTGCTCTTCCTGGTTTGGAAAGAGAGATTGCACAGCAATTAACAGAACTCGCTCATCAGACCTGCCCCTATTCTAAGGCAATACACGGTAATATCAAGGTAAGTACTACTCTTATTTAAAAAGAAAATCCACAACATTGAAGTTGTGGATTTTTTTAGAATTTAATCAATTTACCTTTTTAGTTTTAAGATGTAATCCATCCGATATCATCTCGAGTTCATAAACTCCTGTATCTTTGTTTAAGGTAAATATCAGTCCGTCATTTGAGGCAGGATCAAAAAAGAATGTAAATTCAGAATCAGGGACACCTTCTGAGGTCTCGCCATCTTTGTTAGTAATGTACAATTTTCCCTCCTTAATGGTAATGACTAAATATTGAGATTGGTCGATTTCGAGAATGTATTTTCCTTCATACCGCTTCATTACATTTTCAGATAGACTAATCTTTTGTCTTTTTATTGCTCGAGGAACATGGTATGCTTTTCCTTCAAATATCTTCACGATATCTTGCGTCACCTGTTGAAAAGGAACTCCGGTGTAGTTGCTTAGAAAAATGAAATCAAATCCGGTTTTCCGGTTTTTATAAAAATAAGCCCGGTATCCAGGTCTGCCGCCAGCTTGTGCCAATACATCATTTTCGTCAAACAATTCTTTAATAAGATCTTTTTGAAGATGTTTACCATTAAAACCTTCTTGGGAGAAATGGAAAAGATCATCAATCGTTGAAGCGTAATTGCCGGTTTCAAACCGATCGAGTTCCTTTGCAGAAGCTTTAATTATTTTCCCATCTTCTATATCAAATCCATTCACAAAATTTTTAATCGGACTCTTACCATTATATTCATTGGTATTGTGAAGACCAATAGGGTCAAATATTTCTTTTTTTATGAATTTTAGATAACCCTCAGAAGCTACTTTGTTAATAATGTTATGCAATAATAAAAATCCAATATTGGAGTATAATGTCTGGGATCCGGGTTCAAATAAAAGTTTTTCCTTTTTAGCCAATTCAATGATCTGGTCACCGGATAATTTATCAAACTTTTCATAATCTGTAATTTCCCTTGGTAAGCCAGACTGATGCTGCATAAGATGCCGGATGGTGATTTTTTCTCCTTCCGGAAAACCAGACAAAAACTTTGACAAATGATCGTTAAGCGATATTTTGTTCTGTTCTACCAATTTCAGGATTCCATATTTTACAAAAACCTTTGAAACAGAAGCAATAATAAATGTACTGTTTCTATTGATCAGCATATCCCTAGGTCCGTTTTGTAAATTGTGTGTTTTATTGAGAAGCACCACTCCATTTTTTGCAATTATAACATTTCCATTAAACTGCCTTAGAGCTGTAAGAGATGAAAAATATTCATCTGCTTCCTTTTTTATTGTAGTATTTTCCACACCTACATTTAGTTGCGAACCTTCCTGACTAAAACCCAGTGAAAAGAACAGTAAAAAAAGCATCAGCGAAAATTGATATTTCATAATTATTGGTTTTTTGGTGGTAAAAGGCTTTACGAATAATCCGATTTAAAGTTAGAAAAATATAGTAATAAGTTTATTTTTTTACCTGTACCCAGCCTTATCCAAATCCTCTATTTTGATACTAAAATATCTTCCTAAGCTGTATTCCATTTAAAATGGCTTCGCCTTCATGAGGAATAAAACCAACTGTTATTCCCTGTCCTCTATTTACCAAAATAGTAGTTTTTGTACTGTATGCTGTAATAGGAGCAAGATGATTATCGTCTGAAAGATTTTCAAGAAAAATAAAACCATTCAGGGAAACATCAAATTTCCGAGTATATCCCAACTTATTTTCTGACCGGGTATTGCTTTCAAGGTTATACACCAACTTTTCCTGTTCCGTAGGGGTAAGGAGCTCCGCAAAGTGCAGTGTAATTTCGTAAAGTCCGTCAGGGACATCAGCTTTAAAGCTTTTCAGACCAACACGCTGTGTTTCATACATTGCATCATAAGCAGTTCCCAGTATATTTCTTCTTGAACCGTACTTTTCACTTTTTTCATCTTCCCGATACACTTTTCCGCCTACATATCCCCAGCTTCCCGGTTTATACTCCTGCTCAGGCACCCAGCTTTCTTTCGTTACTTCATCTTCAAACATTCTCTGATCTCCCAAACTTACATTTAAAGTTGTAAATGTATTTTCCGTATTTTTCAACTGATTGGCAATTACATGAAAATCAATGGCTATAAGATCTTCGTCACCTCTGTCCGTAACAGCTTTGAGGGTGTTAAGTCCATTTTTAAAACTGCATGCAAAGACAGCTTTCCCGTCTTTCACATTTTGTATGCCAATCAATTGTCCGTTATTCCAAAGCTTCACTTCTTTCTGATTGCTATACACTGTTACCGGTTGAGTGGCTTCTGTATTACTTCCGGGGTCCGCCTGCTGTGCCCGGTACAACCAGTCCGAGCCTCCAATTTTCACAAAAGGCTGTTGAGCCAATGCTGCTTTGTATATGAAATAGCTGTCTTTTGGTTTTCGGTCCGTCGTAAGTAATCCTTTGTTGTTAATATGAGGAACGGCTTCCTGACGGCTTTCGTTTCCAAACTCTGCAAGATTCCATACAATGGCACCTGCAATGAAGGCGTATTTTTTAATGATCTTAAGATAGGATTCATGATAAAGATTAGCATATTCCTGGGTTTTATCAAAAATTACAGGGCTGAAACTGTGAAGCCGGTAATCTGAATCTGCTCCGAACTCGGAAATAATCAAAGGTTTTAAAGGAAATTCTTTATGATGCTTTAAAACAAAAGTTTCAAAGTCTCCGAATTTCCCTCCATACCATCCCTGATATAAATTCCATCCCGCGATTTTAGGTATATCGATAAGTCCAACTTTTTTATATAAATCGAAATCTCCGTGAAATGCAATCATAGTATATCTTTCCTTATCTTCATCCCGGCAGAGATTTTCCATTTTCAGAGCAAGCTCATGAAGATTTTTCCAATACTTTTCTCTTTCCGGTGTTTTGTCCTTATACAAGGGCTGAATAAGAACCTCATTCATATAACTCCATATAACTACGCTCGGATGATTATAATTCTGCCGTATCATTTCACGTTGCATATCGAGCATATTATGAGTGTAAACTTCACTTTCGGTGATCTGATTGTTACCCGGTGTTTCCACAGCAGTTAATATTCCAAGGCGATCACATGCTTCCATAACAGCAGGATCCTGGGGATAATGAGAAACCCTTAAAAAATTTCCACCCATATCCTTCAGCCATTGCACATCATTGATATGCAAGGCGTCGGAAAGAGCAGATCCCATGCCTTTAAAATCCTGATGCCTGCTTGCTCCCATAATTTTATAGGGTTTACCGTTCAGATAAAATCCTTTTTCAGCATCGAAATGATACCATCTAAAACCTAAAGGATTGACCACCTCGTCATATACGATCTCATTTTTTGCATCTCTCAATACATTCACAACTTTATACAGGTAAGGATTTTCAGGACTCCATAAATTTGGTTTTTTGATGTTTTTTACCTGAACCGTAAAGCTTCCATCCTTATCAGGATCCGTTTCAGAAACGGCGACCTCTTTGCCTTCTTTATCATAAATCGTTGTTGTAATTTTAACCTTTTTGCTGACAGAAACTTTCCCCCTGATCTGAACACTGGCAGATTCTTCACTTACGGAAGGAGTAGAAATAAACACACCGCTACTTGCATAATTATCCATATCGAAATGGTTTTTGTCTACTGCAATGAGATAGACATCCCGGTAAATACCACCATATACGCTGAAATCTCCTCCAAGCGGGGGAATATCAGGATCATGGCTGTTATCCACTTTTACCCTGATTGTATTTTTTCCTTCGTTTAAAAGGCTGGTAATATTGAAACTAAATGCAAGATAAGATCCTCGATGTACCCCCGCCCTTTTACCATTTACAAATACTTCTGCAACCTGGCTGGCCCCTTCAAAATAGAGGTATATGTTTTTATCCTTCCAACCCTCAGGAATGTACAATTCTTTCTGGTACCATCCTATTCCCCGATAGTACCCGGGTTCATCATCCATAACATCTTCAACATTCCATGTATGGGGAATATTTACCTGCTCCCAATATCCTTTTTTATTATCATCTTTTTCAACTCCTCTGTGAAATTGCCAGGAAGTATTAATACTTTGCTTGATCCTTTGTGAAAAAGACACAAACGGAATTAATGACAGGAATACTATAATCAGATTTCTTATCGAATAGGTCATACTTCGGGATTTTGGAAATAATTATTTGTTACAATGTAATTATTGTCTCAAATAGAGACAAATACAAATTTAATAGAAATTATCGTGCTTTAGTTTTTTTTCTTTCTTTTAGTTAATTCACATTTTAATATAAAAACCATTCTTATATTTCATTGTAAGACATTCCATATGCTTTTAGTTCAAGTCCTATCCATTTAATTAAAAAACAACTTTATTTGTTTATAATTACATTAAAATTTAAACATAAAAACTCACATATTATTAATAATTTATTAAAGCAACGTTCATCTTAATTTCAGCCCGTTCCAAGCTTTAGAACCTATTTTTACACTGAGAATTAATATACTAAAGTGAAGAAAATTTTAACGTCTGTTCTATTGTGTGCATCCATCTATTTTTATGCACAATCCGGGACCGTTTCCGGAAATATCAATGATGATTCGAAAATTACATTACCGGGAGCAAAGATCTCCCTTGCACCTGGAAACATTTATACGACATCGGATGAGCATGGAAATTTTGTTTTCCTGAATGTTCCTGCGGGAAATTATACAATGAAGGTAGATTATATGGGATATGGCAGTAATGAATACAACATTGTGGTGGAAGCAGATAAAAACACCAGACAAAACATCATTTTTACCAGAAAAGAAACCCAGATTAAAGAGGTTGTGGTAACCGGGGCCACTTTACGGAACCAGGCCAGAGCCCTGAATAAACAAAAGAATAATGCCAATATTACCAATGTAATCTCTTCTGATCAGATTGGGCGTTTTCCGGATGCCAATATTGGGGATGCTTTGAAAAGAGTTCCTGGAATTACGATACAGAATGACCAGGGGGAAGCAAGAAATCTTATCATCCGAGGGCTCGCTCCCAATCTGAATTCGGTGACTTTAAACGGTGACCGTATCCCATCTGCAGAAGGTGATAACAGAAATGTTCAAATGGATCTGATTCCGTCCGATATGATTGCAACAATTGAAGTCAACAAAACATTGACGCCGGATATGGATGCGGATGCAATAGGTGGATCTGTAAATCTTATTACAAGAGCTTCACCTAACGGGCAAAGAATTTCCGCAACATTAGCAGGCGGATACAATCCGATTCGTGAAAAGGGAAATTATACCGCAGGCTTCGTATATGGAAACCGATTTCTGAATAATAAACTGGGTGCCGTTTTTAGTTTTTCCTATAATAATAACAATTTCGGATCGGATAATATAGAACCGACCTGGAGCCTTGCCGAAGATATTGCAAAGACAGCCTATGTCAGTAAAATGGGAGTTCGTTATTATAATGAACATCGTATACGACATAGTTTTGACCTGAATATGGATTATGAATTCAATTCGAAAAACAAAATTTATGCTTCTGCAATGTATAATTTCAGGAATGATAAGGAAAACAGGTATGCTTTGGGCTACAAAATAAAACCTGTGTATAATACGGATGAAACTGAAATCACAGGATGGAGCGGAAGTATTACGAGACAAGATAAAGGTGGAGATGCTGCTAACGATAATACGCGTCTTGAAAAACAGAAAGTTCAGAACTATGCATTAAGAGGAGAACATCTCCTGGGTTCCAAAATTGATCTGGACTGGTCTATGAATTATGCTACCGCCAGTGAAAAAAAGCCTCATGAACGACATATAGAGTTTGAACGTAAAAACGTAAATTTCCTGAGTGACCTCAGTGATCCGGAAAGACCAATGATCAATCCTGCAACATCAGATAATCTCGGGAGTTATAAATTAAGTGATCTTTCTGATTCCAACAGTTTCACCCAGGAAAAGGAATTCGGAGCAAAAGTAAATCTACGTTTCCCACTTTCTGTGATTGAGGATCAGAAAGGAAGATTACGTGTGGGAGCGCGTTTACGTATAAAACAAAAAGAAAGAGAAAATGATTATTATGCTTTTGAACCGCTTAACAGTTTGGGAAGTCTTTTAACGGTTCCAACTACCTATTTTGATGGTTATAACTTTCAGCCGGGTAATTATGTTCCGGGGGCTTTTGTAAGTACGTCGTACATGGGAGGACTGGATCTGTTTAATCCCAATCTATTTAAAGGAGAACTTAAGCCGGAAGAATTCCTTTCCAGTAACTACCGTGCAAAAGAGCATATATATGCCGGATATATCCGATGGGATCAGGATCTCAGTGACAAATTCTCTATGATTGCCGGTGCGCGTCTTGAAACGACCACAATTGATTATACAGGAAACTATGTAATGGATGAAGAAAATCTTGTAGGAAAGATCAATAATAAAAACACATACACTAATATTTTACCTAATATTTCCTTCAAATATGTTCCGGAACAGAATCTTGTTTTCCGGGCTGCTTTTACTACGGCTTTGGCACGTCCTAATTATTATGCACTCGTACCTTTCTTAAACGTTATTTCGGCAGATGAGCTGATATCTGCAGGAAATCCAAATCTTAAAGCAACATATGCGTATAATTTCGATTTCATGGCAGAAAAGTACTTTAAATCAGTGGGGATTCTTTCAGGAGGTGTCTTTTATAAAAACCTGAAAGACTTTATTTATACCTATTCCAGAAAAAACTATACAGCGGCGGATTTTTCACAAGATTTTACAGGTCAGACCAATCCTATTCCTGACGGGGAGAGTAACTGGAGATTTACGCAACAAAGAAATGGAGATAATGTAGACATCTATGGTTTTGAGGTCGCTTTACAGAGACAGCTGGACTTTATTCCGGGGGCATTCTGGAAGGGTCTTGGAGTATATGTTAATTATACCTATACTAAATCCAAAGCCAAAGGAATTACGAACGAAGAAGGTGTGGAAAGAACAGATGTAGGATTACCGGGAGCAGCTCCCCACATGTTCAACGGATCTCTGTCGTGGGAAAATAAACGTTTTTCAGCAAGGGTTTCTATGAATTATGCATCTTCTTATATTGATGAACTGGGTGGAAATTCGTTCGATGACCGCTATTATGACAAGCAGTTGTTCCTTGACGCAAATGCCTCATTCAAAATTACCAGCCAGCTGAGAGTATTTGCTGAAGCCAATAATTTAACGAATCAGCCGTTAAGGTACTATCAGGGAATTCAAAGCAGAACAGCTCAGGTAGAATATTACAGGCCCCGGTTTACGATGGGTGTAAAGTTTGATTTTTAATGTTATACAGAATGATAAAGATAAATACACGTGTTGCTCTCATCATGTTACCTTTGCTCATTAATTGTGCAGGACAAAATGAATTGGGAAAAAAAATAGAACCAACTGTTATTACAGAACAGGTCGGTTATGATACCGATGACCCGGCTATCTGGATCAATCCGGAAGATGCTTCAAAAAGCATTATCATAGGTACCGATAAGGATACCAATGGCGGGCTGTATGCTTTCGACCTGAATGGAAAGATCATTAACAAAGTTACGGGCTTAAAACGTCCGAATAATGTAGATCTCGAATATGGATTTTATTTACACGGAAATACAATAGATTTTGCTGCCGTTACAGAAAGGGAAACGAATACAGTTAGACTTTATTCTCTTCCTGAATTAAAGGAAGTTGGTGCATTCCCTGTTTTTGATGGTGAAAAAGAGCGATCTCCCATGGGAATTTCTCTTTATAAAAACCCTGAAACAGGCGATTTTTTTGCTGTTGTCGGAAGAAAATCCGGACCGGCAGATGGCTATTTGTGGCAATATAAATTAACCGAAAAAGAAGGGAAAATTACGGGCGAGGTTGTACGGAAGTTTGGAAAATACAGTGGCTTGAAAGAAATAGAAAGCATTGCGGTGGATGATGAAGCAGGATATATTTATTATTCTGATGAACAATTCGGGGTGCATCAGTATTATGCAGATCCATCTAAAGGAAATGAGGAACTTCTGGTTTTCGGAAAGGGTGATTTCACATCTGATGTGGAAGGAATTTCCATCTACCCTACTTCTTCAAAGAATGGATATATCCTTGTTTCCAACCAGCAAAAAGATACTTTCAACGTCTATATGAGGGAAAATCCGTCAAAAGGAAAGATTGCAGAAATTCCGGTTTCAACCAGTGAAAGCGATGGTTCGGAGGTTACAAACGTAAACCTTGGTCCAAAGTTTCCAAAAGGGATGTTTGTAGCAATGAGCAACGGAAAGGTTTTTCATCTGTATGACTGGAGAACGATTGAAGATAGAATTAAAAGCCAGATAAAGAACTGATTTTCAGTATGGATAACTGATGTAAAATATATTCATCATTGAAATACCACGGTTGAAATCTATTTTTAATATAGAAAAACAAGAAGCCTTTACTATTACGTAAAGGCTTCTTTCCACCAAAAGATATAAATATGAAAAAAAAATATTTATTCTGAAATCCGGATACCGCAAGATCAAAGCTTACCGGTATGTGCTGAAAGCTCTGTGGCTTCAAGCATGATATAATGTAAATCTGTGTTTTTTACGAAAGGTTTTAGCAGTTCACTTCCCGGCCCGAACATGGCAAGTTCCACATAATCACCCGAGTGATCCATGCTGATCCAGCCAACAGAATTATGCTTTTTCTGAATTTCCGAATACAGTTTAAAGGGAAGCTTTTTATAATTATATAACCCACCTTCTTTATCAAGACTGGTGTAGAAACTTAAAAGACTTTTAGCTTCATCATCAGCCAGGCTTATGGCGTTGGTCTCATAGATCCAGTCTTTCGTTTGCTGCAGGTTAAAATCGGGATGGATTGCATTCAGGACATATTCATTGGTGAATTTATAATGGGCAATAGTATTGAAGTTTCGGGTAGCATCCGCGCCATAAATTGTTCCCGGATTGGCATTGCCGTGATCTGTGGTGATAATAACCAATGTGTTCTTATCTTTTTCAGCAAAATCAACAGCTACTTTTACAGCTTCTTCGAAAGCAATCTGATCATGGATAAGTGCCGCAACATCATTTGCATGTGCAGACCAGTCCACCTTACCTCCTTCAATCTGAAGCACAAAACCTTCTTTATGATCTTTCATCTGGTCTATTGCCGTCTTTGCCATCTCAGCAATTGTTGGTGTAGATTGTAAAGCTGCTATATTAGCCCTATCAATTGAATAAGGTAGTGCTCCTGTATTGAATACTCCTAATACCGGTTTGCTTTTATCGATATTCTGCAGATCCGAACGGTTTTTTAGAATCTGATATCCTTTTTGTTTATACAAACCGTATACATCTTTTTTGTCTTCTCTTTTCGCGGGATTAAAAAATTCATCTCCTCCCCCCATCATCACGTCAAATCCTATTTCAGCATACATTTCCGCAATTTCAGGCTCGGCATTCCTGCTGGCTGAATTGATACAAAAGCCGGCAGGTGTGGCATGGGTAATGGTTACAGTAGTGACACATCCTGTTTTTTTACCCGCTTTTTTAAATTTCTGCCAGATGGGAACATATTTTTCACCATTAGCGCCGATATTTAGTACGCCATTCTTTACCCTGAACCCACCACCGAAAGATGAGCTTGCAGCAGCAGAATCGGTAACAATTGAACTCGCAGAGGCAGTATCCATCAATGCTCTGGATACTTTATTTTCTTTATATAAATTGATCCAGTTTCCACTTTTCCCAAGGATATTCTGGGAATACAGGTTCGCTAACGCCAGTGTTCCGGAACTCATTCCATCGCTTACCATAAAAATGATATTCTTAGCTTTTTTGTAGGATTTGGGTTTTACAGCAGGTTCGGTGGCCAGAACATTAACCGGATTAATTGCAAACAATCCGGAAAGCAATGCCGAACCTTTTAGAAACTTTCGTCTGTTCATTTTCATTAACATTTCACGATGCAATATAGATAATTAAAATTTAATAATGAAACAATGTTGCATTAATTAATTGTAAATTTAATTTTAACAGAATTGATCATATATTCTGCGGAAAAGGATCCTGAAAAATTACAGATTCATCAAACATTTTCTTTTCATCTCCGGTTAAGAGACAATACTCCAGATCTGCCATCATCTTTTCCTGATCTAAATTCTGCCCGATAAAGACCAATTCATTGATGCGGTCCCCCCAGTTTTTATCCCACCGGCTTTCTATAAATTCCTGATTTTGCAGAAATGAAGAATACTGCACTCTATTGCTCATAGGCATACTGGACCACCATACTCCTGCTTTTTCAAGACGGAAAGAACCGCCTGCCTGCGAAAAGTTCAATGCGTCATCAGGACGTGAAGCAAGCCAGAATAAACCTTTTGCCCGTAAAGCACCTTCCGGATATTGTTCGTTCAGATAGGTCCATAACCTCATCGGATGGAATGGCTTTTTGTTTCTGAAAACAAATGATCCTATTCCATATTCTTCAGTTTCCGGAGTATGATGTTCTGCTTCCAGCTCTTTCTGCCATCCGGCAGATTGTTGGGCTTCTTCAAAATCAAATAAATGAGTATTCAGTATTTCCCCGGGAGCTACTTTCCCAAATTCAGAAGTGATAATCCTTGCAGCAGGATTCAACTTTCCGATGGTTGCTTTTAAAAAGCCAATAGTTTCTGAGTTTACCATATCCGTCTTATTCAATATGATTACATTGGCAAACTCTATCTGATCCGTCAGCAGATTTACGATCGTACGGAAATCACCTTCCATATCAGTAAGATCGCGGTCCATTAATAACTCGTTGGAGCCAAAATCTTTAAAAAAATTAAAGCAATCCACTACAGTAACCATTGTATCTACATAGCTGAATGCGGAAAGATCAATCCCGTTTTCCTCATCTGCATAGGTAAAAGTTTGTGCTACTGGAACAGGCTCACTGATACCGGTGCTTTCAATTAAGAGATAATCAAATCTTTTCTCTTTTGCCAGCCGTTCTACTTCAATCATCAGATCTTCGCGAAGAGTACAGCAGATACAGCCATTACTCATTTCCACCAGCTTCTCTTCTGTACGGGATAATGTACCCTGATTTTCTACAAGGCGTGCATCGATATTGATTTCACTCATATCATTAACGATTACCGCTACTTTTAAACCTTCTTTATTGTGTAAAACGTGATTCAGTAATGTCGTTTTTCCGGCACCAAGAAATCCGCTGAGCACGGTTACGGGAAGTTTATTCTCCATAATAGGTTAATGTTGATGATTATTAAAATTGAAAATATGGCCTGCAATTAAACCTGCAGCTCCAACATATATTAAAGGAATATGGATTTCAAAAATCAGGTCTACCAATACAGACACGGAGATTAAAAGAATGGAGATCCAAAACCACCATTTCAGCCATGTTTTTGAGATTTTCTTCGTGACTCTATAAACTACGATGGCTCCGATGAGCAGAAACGCCAGATCGATATAGGGATTGTGGGATATTCCAAGGGGAACGATCATCAGTAAAGGAAAGACAATACAATGAATCAGGCATAAAACCGCTGCGGAAATACCTACTGCATCTAAAATTTTTGATTTCATAAATGATATTTAAGTTTAAAATACTTATCGTAACTTTGTTGCAAATGTAGATATTAATTTTAATTAATGCAACAAAGTTGCAATAAAATCATGAAACAAGTCAGAAACACCCAGGCCAAAACAGAAATATTAAACATTATTAATAGCTCTGACAGCGCATTATCTCACACTGCTATCCAGGAAAAAATCGGGGATCTGTGCAACCGTGTTACCACTTACCGCGTGCTCGACCGTCTTGAAGAGGAAGGAAAAATCCATAAGATCGTTAATGTGGATGGTGTTGTAAATTACGCAAAATGCCATCATTGCACAGAAAATGATCACTCTCATAATCATATTCACTTTAATTGTGAAAAATGCTTGTCTGTAACATGCATAGAAAATGTGGTTCCTGAAATAACACTCCCTAAACACTTTGTTGCCAAAAGCTACAATTTTGTGGTAAGTGGAATCTGTCCGAAATGCTATCAGAACTAACAACAGGTTACTTTAAATAAAGTAAAATATCTGTGAATTGCTACACGTTTTTTATTTATTTTTGATTTCAGGACATTTCAGCGTAAAAAATACATGAAAGGGTTCTATATCACGAATATGAAAAACATAAAATTTTCAAAAATCTTCAGGCTGGTTCGTTGGAAAGAATTTCTGGCAGTTATTATTTTATTACTGGCCTTCGTATTTTTCCGCAGTGAAAGACACGAACTCGCAACCATAGGCCCTCAATTGCAAAACTCAAAATTAAGCTGGGTTCTGACAGGTATACTTTTAACATTGATTTATGTCCTGCTCCAAGGTTTAATGTATGTAACGAGCTTTCGTGCAACCCAACTGAATGTAGGGATATCTGATGCCACCGTTTTATTTTTAAAACGAAACTTTCTCAGTGTATTTCTTCCTGCCGGAGGTGTAAGCTCGCTGGCATACCTTCCCAGGAATATCAGAACAAAAGGATATAAATCCTCCAAGATCCATCAGGCAAGTGCAATTTATGGATTTGTAGGATTACTAACGGTAATGATCGTAGGAATCCCGTTAATTGCTTACGCAGTCCTGATCAATAAAAGCTTCAATGACAGCTGGGTGGGGATTATTGTCTTGGCTGCTATTCTTTTAGGCAGTTATTCAGTATTCGTTTCGTTCCGTAAGAAAAATTCCTTCTACCAGTTTCTGGATCGGAAATTTCCTAAATTCATTGCTTCCATAGATGAGATATTCAATAATGAAATCGACAGAAAGTATTTCTGGATCACTATTTTAGTTTCAGTACTTATTGAATTCTGTGGTGTTTTCCATCTCCTGATTGCCATGTATGCTTTCGGAGTTCCGGCATCATTTTCTGCTGCAGCGATATCGTATGTTGTTTCGATTCTACTGATGATCGTCTCCCCTTTCCTCCGTGGCTTGGGAGCCGTGGAGTTTTCGCTTACCTATATTCTTACGAACTTCGGATACAGCCACGCTGACGGTTTAGGCATTACTCTGCTCTACCGTTTTTTTGAATTCTGGATTCCATTGGTTCTTGGGATTTTTGCTTACCTATGGAGCGGACGGAAACTATTGGCCCGTATTTTACCTGTAGTTATGATTTTTTTATTGGGCATCATCAATATCCTTTCGGTAATTACTCCAGCCCTTACGGATCGTTTACACATCCTGAAAGGGTATCTGCCCTGGGAGCTGATCCATATTTCCAAAATGATCACGCTCATTTCCGGGGTCTTGCTGCTTGTAACCTCCGCTAATCTTTTCCGGGGATATAAAAGAGCCTGGTATTTTGCAGTAGTACTCACCATAGTATCCATTATTTTTAATTTGTCTAAAGCACTTGACTATGAGGAGGCCTTATTTTCTGCATTTACTTTGGGACTTCTCTGGTACAGCAGAAAGGAGTATATCTTTACGACTAAAATCGTTTCTTTACAAAGAGGTTTCAGCTGGTTTTTAGGAATATTCACCATTATCCTTATTTTCAACTATTTCAGCTTTTACTTTATCAGTAAATCCCATTTCGGCATTGATTTTACAAAGAAAGAAGCCCTTTATTATACATTGTACACATTCCTGCTGTTCAAAGATTCGGGACTTACCCCTCTTACCGGATTTGCACGGGATTTCCAGAACCTTAACTATATTCTTGGGGTAATTTCCTGGTTGGTGCTCATTCTTTCGTTTTACAGAACTCATTCCTGGGTCGTGAAAGATGAGAAAGAAAATGCCATTAACGCTAAACAGCTGATAGAAGAATTCGGAACATCTTCATTGGATTATTTTAAGTTGGCCAAAGAAAAGGAGTTTTATTTTTCTGAAGAAATTAATGGGGTTGTGTCTTTTCGTACGGCGAATGGATTTGCAGTTGTTCTCGAAGAGCCCGTATGCGCTGAACATCACAAAACAGACCTGATCAGGGAATTCGATCTGTTCTGTAAGAAAAACAATTTAAAAACCTGCTATTACAGAGTGAGTGAAAGTGGTATTATTTATTTTAATCCCTTAAAAAAACAAAAATTGTTTATCGGTCAGGATGCCATCCTGGATGCTGAAGGTTTTACGCTTACAGGAAAAGATAAAAAGACGATCAGGAATGGCATCAATGCGGTTGAAAAGTCCGGTTATATTACGGAAATACGATATGCGCCTCAGGATGATAAAACTATAGACCAGATCCAAAGTGTTTCTGATGAATGGCTCAGGGAATTTGATAAAAAGGAAATTGTTTTTGCAGAGGGAATGTTTGATCGCGATACGGTAAGAAACCAGGATCTTATTACCATTTCTGATAATAACGGACGATGCGTTGCATTTCTGAATATAATTCCCCATTGTGCTCCTGACGAGTGCAGCTATGATATGATCAGAAAAACTGAAGATGCTCCCAACGGCAGTACTGATGTACTGATCGTAAAACTTGTAGAATATGCCAAAAGCAAAAACCTGAAATACATAAACATGGGAATGACTCCAATGGCAGGGATACAACAGACCCATAATACGGCTGAGGATATCATGAAGTTTGCATATCAGAGGGTCGGTAGCTTTAAACATTATCAAACACTGCGAAACTTTAAAGAGAAATATGCCAGTCTCTGGGAAGATCAGTATCTTGTTTATAACAGTGATTTTGAACTGCTCCAGATACCAACGGCATTAAATAAAGTGATGAAACCATAGAAAAATGATGAATAGACTACGAAAATTCGGCAATCTCCTATCATTATCCCTACTGATCATTTTTTCAGGCTGTCAAAAAGATAATGACTTCAAAATAACGGAATGGAATTCAAACACCGACAAACCTGTTATCTTTTACATCAGTGGCGACGCCGGCTTTAATACTTTTACAAAAGGCCTGGGTACAGATCTCCACAAATTAGGGTATGATGTGTTTGCTTTGGACACGAAGGCTTACTTCTGGAATAAAAAAACACCGGAACAAACTTCCGGAGATATAGAGAATTACATCAACCAGCAATTGCAGGGACGGAAAAATCAAAAAGTAGTTCTTCTTGGGTTTTCATTTGGTGCTGATGTAACTCCATTTGTATATAACCGTTTTACTCCTGATCTGAAAAGCAAGATCCAAAAAGTATTTATTATGGGGCCTTCCAAAAGCAATGACTTTCAGATTCACCTGGATGAATATTTTGGAGTTGAGCCCAAAGGAAGTGTACAGGTCATCCCGGAGATCAACAAAATGGGAACAGTTCCTGTACTGCTTATTGTAAGTGATTTTGAATTTGCCCATTTTCCGTATTATGAAATAAAGCTGGGTAGTAATTATAAGATGAAACATATTCCGGGAAACCATCATTACGGAAATAATACGAAGATGCTGGCCAACTTTATCAATCTTAATTTATAAAATACAGCGACCGCACCGGTTGGAAAAATTAATAACCTTGAAGTCATCAACAAAAAATAATATGAAAAATAAACCAATAACAGAATACACCAATGAGGAACTCATTAATCAGGAAAAAAATTCAAAAGCAATAACCATTTTGCTTATGGTTGCTATTCCACTTTTATTCTTTAGTAATCTTTTTATAACATTCAAACACAAATTCAGTGCTTTGGCCGTGATTCCTATCGCTCTGGTTCCTATTTTAATTGTAAATATTAATAAATGGAAGCAACTTAAAAAAGAAAAGGCCGATAGAAATCTATAAAATAAAAGCCTTCCAGAATTATTGAAAGGCTTTTAAAATAGGAATATAAGTTAATCCCGTTTCTTATTGATATATTTTTCAAACCGTTTTAAACCTTCTTCCAAAACTTCTCTGGGACAGGCAATGTTCATTCGCAAAAAACCTTCCCCGGAACTGCCATACATTGTTCCCGGATTCAGCCACAATTTTTCTTCCTTAAACAGGAGTTTTGAAAGTTCTTCAGATCCTTTACCCAAAATCCGGCAATCCAGCCATACAAGGTAGGTCGCCTGTAATAGGCCAATGGTTATATTGGGTAAATGATCTTTGCAGAAATCTTTTAAAAACAGATAATTATTATACAAATATTCTTTTAATTCCTCCATCCAGTCCCTTCCATGTGTATAGGCAGCAATTAAAGCTTCAGCCGCAAATGGATTGATACCATAAGTCTCCTGTACGGATAATATTTTTGAAATTTGTTTTTTAAACTCCTGATCTTTAGTAATAACATATGACACAGGCAGGCTGGACAAATTAAATGTTTTACAGGGAGAACCGCAGGTTACAGAAAGTAGATCATAATCTTCCGCTACAGAAAGAAATGGCACATGCTTGTTTTCTTTATACACGATATCGGCGTGAATTTCATCAGAGATAACCATCACATTATGTCTCGAACATATTGAAGCTATTTTTTCCAGTTCCTGTCTTGTCCATACTCTTCCTACAGGGTTGTGGGGACTACAAAGCAGCAGCATTTTATTCTGAGGGTCTGAAGCCTTCATTTCGAGGTCTTCAAAATCAATCTGATAGTTTCCGTTTTCGTAGATCAGATGATTTTCAACCGCATGGCATCCGCAATTTTCAATCAGTAAAAAAAAATGGTTGTATACAGGTGATTGTACTATAATATGATCTCCCGGCTGAAGGTATGTTCTTACAATAGCAGAAATTACCGGAATCATTCCCGGAACAGGAAGCAGCCATTCTTTTTTTAAACTGACCTCATGACTTGTTTCCCACCAACTGATAATTGCATCATAAAGTGCATGGGGAGTAAAGCTATATCCAAACATTCCCTGTTCAGCTTTCCGTGAAAGAGCATTTATGATTTCAGGAGGGGTTTTAAAGTCCATATCAGCCACCCACATGGGGAGTACATTATCATCTGCCACAGAATCCCATTTGATGGAATTGGTGCCTCGTCTGGAGATTATTTCGTCGAAATTATAAGTCATTGAATTAAGGAGTATCTAGATAGTTTTTGAGATCTGAAATATTTTTTATGTTTAATTGCCGGGCCTGTTCCCGTCGCATCATCAGGGCGTAGGAATTATTAAACCCTAAAGGCTGAAGCCATTCTATACCATATTGTTTTTTAAATTCCGCGTTTACATAGTTGTAGGTTTTTTCAGGACTTGGGCTCACCTCTTTTAAAATTGTTTCCGAAGGTTTTAAAAGGACCAAAAGGCCTGTTCCCGTATATTCAGGATAGAAATCAATGGCATCATTAACTAATGCATCGAAACAAATTTTCGTTCCTCCCAAGCCTGTTTTGGTTTCTACTTTATAATCCGTATTGCCTTCAATAAGCATCTTATACATTTCTGTAAGAATATATTGCTCTCCAAAAATTTTGGAGCCGATCCGCACCGTCCCTCCATTCCCTTTTCGGGAATTTTTGAAAAGATCATGCTGCTTCAGGAAGTCCTTTGCAATTTTTTCCGGGGTTTGGTGGAGGTAATCAGACCGATAATTAAGATCCGTCATGACAGAGTCATTGAATTTTCCTGCCAGCAAATTGAGCGTTTCTTGCAGCTGCGGAAACTTTTGTAATGTTTTTGTCTTTATAATGGGTGCGGCAAAATACGGTGGAAATATTTTTTTATCGTCCTCCAGTACATACAGATCATAGGCTTTAATCCTTCCGTCTGTAGAATATCCACTTATGAGATCCAGTTCCTTATCGTAAGCTGCTTTATACATAATGGCATCACTTACAATAAGTGGTTTGGCATTAAGCCCGTATACTGATCTCAAGCCAATATCTCCATCCTGCCTTCCCATAAATTCAGGCGTAAAACCTGCTTTAAGCTTGGTTCCGGAGTAGGAATTAAACACATATACACCTCCAATAATAACCAAAACTATGGGAATAATGAACAGCATCTTACGAAGCCTCCTATAGCCGGATTTCTGTAAAACAGCAATCAGCTGATCCAGGATAATAGCCAGTAACGCAGCCGGGATGGCTCCTGCTAAAATCATATTGGTATTATTAAGGGAGATTCCTCCAAATATAAATTCTCCTAATCCTCCTGCCGCAACAAATGAGGCTAAAGTTGCCACACCTACATTGATTACTGCGGCTGTCCTTATTCCTGCAATGATTACAGGCATTGCCAATGGAAGCTCTACTTTGAACAAGAGCTGTTTTTTGTTCATTCCCATTGCCTGGGCAGCTTCTACAACCGAAGGATCTACTCCCGTAATTCCAGTATAGGTATTCCGTATAATTGGTAGAAGGGCATATATCAGTAATGCTACAATGGCTGGAGTAGCCCCGATGCCAAAGGCAGGAATCATAAATCCAAGTAAAGCTATACTCGGAATGGTTTGCAGTATACCGGCAGTTCCCAGGACAGGGTTGGCAAATAATTTCTTTCTGGCGATGAATATTCCTAACGGAACACCCACAATTATTGCCAGGAGTAATGATACAAAAGTAAGCCCAAGATGCTGTATAATCTGGAGAAGAAGTTTATCCTGCTGTTCGGCAATAAATTGCCAGAGGTTCTGCTGTGTCATTATGCCTGTGCTTTTCTGTAAAGGTTAAATGCCTCGCTCAGTTTTTCGTACTGATCCGAATAGCTTTTATCTGCACTGAGTTTCTGTAAAATATTCCACACATTTTCCTTTCTATCAAATTCTTCCCTCAAACTTTCGTTCTGTTCAAGAAAAGGACTTATATTATCCAGCGTGGCAACTTTATATTCAAGCAAAAGCCTGTTTTCTGCAAAGAAATTTTTCACAAAATCCCCGGCAGGATGATAGAGCATTTCCTTGGGAGTTCCGATCTGGACAATCTTTCCTTCATTCATAAGGCAGATCCTTTGCCCCAGCTCGAAGGCTTCCTGTACATCATGTGTAACAAGAATAATGGTTTTATTTTTAAGTTCCTCTAATGATTTAAATTCAGAATGAATATCCGCTTTAGTAATATTATCTAATGCTCCAAAAGGCTCATCCATTAATAATATTGGGGTATCTGCTATTAAAGCTCTTGCGATCCCGACCCGTTGCTGCTGTCCGCCGCTTAATTCCTGGGGAAAACGGGAAAGCAGTTCTTCCGGCAGGTGAAGCTTTTCCATAAGTTCTTCCGTTCTGCTTCTGATCTTCTTTTTCTCCCATTTGAGCAGCTCGGGAACCACAGCAATATTCCGGCGGATGTTATAATGAGGAAAAAGCCCGGCATGCTGCATAACAAAGCCAATATGCATGCGGAGTTCTTCCGGTTTCTTTTCAAGAATATTTTGTCCGTCAATCCAGATATCACCAGAATCAGCTTCTATCAGACGGTTGATCATTTTCAGGGTTGTGGTTTTTCCACAACCGCTTGTTCCGAGAAGCACCAGAATTTCTTTATCCTGTGCTTCGAAAGAGATATGATCAACGGCAATCCGGTCATCAAATTTTTTGGTGAGTGATTCTACTTTAATCATAGGCAGGACTTATCTCGCTAATCTTATTCCTGTAAACTGCCACTGAAGACTTGCATGAAAGAAATTCCTGTATGTATTTCTGCTATGCCCTTTCGGTGTAGCTTCGGAAGCCCCTCTTAAAACCATTTGATTGACCATAAACTTTCCGTTATACTCGCCTACGGCACCCGCTTCTTTTTTAAATCCGGGATATGGTAAATAAGCACTTCCCGTCCATTCCCACCTTTCTCCCCACTGAAAATGTACGGAAGCAACCTCCCACTCCGCTTCGGTTGGAAGACGCATTCCTTTCCATGCTGCAAAAGCTGAAGCTTCATAGAAATTGATGTGACAAACCGCTTCGTCAGGATCTACTTCCTGTAAACCGTCTAAGGTATAATACATCCATTTTTCATCGATCCAATGCCAATATAGCGGTGATTTCACCTCATTTTGTTTCACCCAGTCCCAACCCTCTGCATGCCAATGTCTGAAATCCCTATATCCGTTGTCATTTATAAATTCCAGATATTCGCCATTGGTAACCAGACGGTCACTTATTTCAAAATTGTTGAGGTATACTTTATGTCTTCCCAGTTCGTTATCAAAGCAAAAGCCATTACCATTAAAACCAATTTCATACACCCCTTCACTTAATCTGATCATTTCACCGGTCAGAACTATTTCCTTGCTCTCTTCCTTATCTTTCCGGTACGCCGGGAAAAGAGGATTGTGACCTAAAATATATTTGATGTCCGTAAGCAACAACTCCTGGTGTTGTTGTTCATGATTGAGTCCCAGCTCCAAAAGCGGCTCAATGGAAGGGTTCATAAATTCACTCTGAAGAAAAGCAGTCATCTGGCGGTCCACATATTCCCTGTAGCGATACACATCTGCCACTGAAGGGCGGCTCAAATTACCCCGGTCTGTACGGATGACTCTTGCTCCTATGGTTTCGTAATAGCTGTTGAATACAAAATTATATTGAGGATCAAAAACAGTGTACCCCGGAAAATTCGGAACGAGAATAAAGGTTTCAAAAAACCATGTGGTATGTCCTAAATGCCATTTTGGCGGGCTTACATCCACGATAGGCTGTACGACAAAATCTTCAGTCTCAAGAGGAGCACAAATAGCCAACGAATGGCTGCGAATATTCCTGTAAGTCGTTACGGCATCAATAATCTTAGGATTTGCTATCATCTTTTTAGATTTTTTATTATTTATTTAAACTTCCAGACGGAGTCAATAAACCATTTCTTCGAGTCTTTAATTTCTCCGTCAATCTCAAAGCCCGTTTTCTTTGCCAATTCTTTTATATCGGCCTCAGAAAATTTCTGTGAAACCTCCATATCTATCAGTTCATTTTCCTTAAATATAATCTCCGTATGATCTATATTTACCACCTGATCGGCCAGACTCACGAGATAACTCCTGCATGCTCCGCTTACAGGATCATACGTCTGATAATGCTGAAATTGCTCAATATTAAAATCAGCATTAAGTTCCTTATTGATACGCGTAAGAAGATTAAGGTTAAAAGCTGCTGTTATACCGGTGGCGTCGTTATAGGCATTTAAGATGGTGTGAGGATTTTTTTTAAGATCAAACCCTATCAGAATCCTGTCTCCGGGATTCAAGTGATCTTTCAATCCTATACAAAATGCATTAGCCTCTTCGAGTTCCATATTACCGATGTTCCCTCCCAAAAACAAAATGACTTTTCTTCTTGAGGAAAGCGAGGCCGCTTTATTGAGCATTTGAAAATATTCTCCCTCGAGCTGGGTAACTTTTAAATCAGGTATCTCCTTTTTTAATTTCTGATCCAGGACAGATAAAATATTACCTGAAATATCAATGGGCATATAAGTAAAATCCAACCCCTTATCTATCATATATTTAAGAAGATAGGTCGATTTCATAGCATCACCTGCCCCCAGTTCGATCAGATCGAAAGGAGTATTGTCAAAACCTATCAGATTAGCGATATCGGCTGTTTTATTTTGAAATATATCAAGCTCACATTGGGTAAGATAGTATTCAGGCATTGCCATTATCTTCTGGAAAAGCCGGTCTCCTACTTCATCATAAAAATATTTTGAAGATAATCTTTTGGGATTGCTATCCAGTCCTTTTTTTACATCGAGGAAAAAATTTCCGGTCTTATTGTGATTGTTTTTTATTTGTGAATTGGTGTTTGAGTTCATTTTACGTTTTCATTATAGTTCGGTAAGCACTACAAATTACCGTCCTCCTCATTACTCTTCATAAAAGTAGTTGCTTGGCGCATTCAATATAATTAAATGTACACTTAAATTTTGATTTAGCTATTCTATTTTCCATCTTTTTAATAAAATTATGAAAATTTAAAAGTCAAAATTCATATTAAAAAGTTCTTATTAATAGCAGGTTATTCACTCCCAACCCTGAAAAATGTCCGTTAAATAAAATATACCTCAGAAATATGATTTTAATATTTTATTTTTGGTCATTACTCGGTTTGGTATTGTAACATGTTCTATTTATCAGGAATCTTTATTGCTTATTTTTCTTCTTTTCTCATTTTAGGTAAGAAAAGGAAAATGATGGCAGATTACCTTTTGGCATTATGGTTCTTTATCATTGGGATTCATTTGACATTATTTTATTTAAATTTTTCCGAAAACAATATTACTACTCCCTATTTATTGGGATTAGAGATTCCTCTTCCTTTGATACATGGACCTATGCTTTATGTATATGTCCTTACGCTTACTCAGCAAAACAATCGCAGATATCTGAGGATTCTGCATTTCATTCCTCCTTTGGTCGTGTATCTTATTTTGTGGGATTTCTATTTACTTTCGACAAAAGATAAGATTTTAATTTATCATAATGGCGGAATGAGGTATCAAAACATAAGAGAAAATATCAATATACTTATTTATATTTCCGGAATTACATATATCATACTTAGTATCAGATCATTAAAAAAATACAAAGACAGTATTGCAAAACAGTATTCTAACATTGAAAGGATCAACTTGAACTGGGTATATTACCTTATTTTTGGAATCGCTGTAATCTGGATCTTAGTTATCCTTAAAGATGACAGAATCACATTTACCTCAGTTGTAATTTTTATATTACTGGCGGCTTATTTCGGAATTACCAAAGCAGGAATTTTAAATTTACCAGAGCCAAAAATAAAAGATACTGAAAAAGATGATACCACACCGCCTAATGAAAATCAACAGATTAAATATCAGAAATCGATTTTAAACGAAGCCTCAATCCAGGAAATCTACACCAGGCTGACTTCCAAAATGCAATCTGAACAACTTTTCAAAGATCCCGAAATAAACCTGGCTACACTGGCCGGCAGTATCGAAGTACATCCCAATACTCTTTCTCAGGTTATCAATACCATTGAAGACAAAAACTTCTACGATTACATCAATATACAAAGGATTGAAGAATTTAAAAGAATCGCTATCCTTCCGGAAAATCAAAAATTCACTATTCTTTCACTGGCATTTGAATGTGGGTTTAATTCCAAAACTGCTTTTAACCGCAATTTTAAAAAATATATGAATTGTTCCCCGAGAGACTTTTTAAAGGAGCAGAATCTTGAGATTGGAGGTTAGAGGTTAGAGGTTAGAGGTTAGAAAGAAAATAATTATTCGACTTCCACAAAACAATCCGCTCAATCAGTTATTTTATGTGTATGAAATTAGTTCCACCTTACATTCTGGGGCATTTATTTTTTTAACAATCCGCACTTTTGCTAAAAAAACAACATTTAACACCCTATTGTTAAGCCATTTAACTCAAGCTCTTTTACTATGAAAATATTTTTGTTCGTTATCCTGGTTATTTTTGCATTATTAATCGGACTATATCCTTTAATTTATCTTTTTGTTGATCACAAACATACTTTTTTACAAACCAAGCTTCCTGAAGTTGTTCATGATACAGTCTGGAGAGCTCTTTTCTTTAGCCATATAATCTTCGGGGGTATCTCTCTTTTTATTGGATGGAGACAGTTTGGGGCAACATTTAGGAATAAGCATAAAGTTTTACACAGAATAATAGGTAAAACATATATATTCTCAGTAATTATCAGCTCAGTATCGGGTATATATATTGGCTTCTTTGCTAATGGAGGAATTATTTCTTCATTAGGTTTTATAAGCCTGGGAATGATTTGGTTTTCTACAACCGTTGCCGCATTTTTAAAGATAAAAAGAGGTGATGTTTTACAGCATCAGAAACTGATGACCTATAGCTATGCCTGTACTTTTGCAGCAGTAACACTAAGACTGTGGATGCCTTTATTAAAAATAGCTATAGGGACACCAGATATATCCTACCTTATTGTTGCCTGGCTATGCTGGGTTCCAAATCTCTTAGTAGCATATTATATTAATAAAACTCACTCATTGCAGAATCAATAATGTTTTGAAAAGATGTCTCATGAAGGCTTGAGTTGTTTAACCAGATAAAAATCCACGAACTGCACTTAAGTATCTACCATTTAAATGGTGATAAATGTATATTTGTATAAGTAAGAATTTTATTTTTGCTGCACCAAAGATCACAATTTATACGTATGAAAAGAAAATTACTCCTGTTACTGGTATCTTTCACTTTCAGTTTTTCTTATTCTCAAAGGTTTTACACCCTTGATGATGATGGTCCTTATATCGACAGCCTTACTCATGTTATACAGACAACCAAGTCAGACAGCATACGAGGAATAAACAGTTTTAAGCTGGCCGATCTATTCAGAAGAAGTAAAAAGAACGAGCTATCTGACAGATATCTCCTTACTGCCAATAAGATAGCACTCAAATATCCTTTCTTAAAAGCTGCGGCTATTTATTATAATGCGGCAGGATTAGTAAGCAAGGGAGATTTTGACAATTATGGTAAGCAGCTCAACCTTGCTCTTACTGAGCTCAGGAAATATAAAACCAAGGACTCATATTCATTACAGGCTTTTATCCTGAAAAACATATCTCTTATCAAAGTTTTACAGAACAATGAGCTGGAAGGGATGAAAATTCTCATCAATGAAGCCATCCCTACGGGTAAAAAAGGAAACGATCTGGAAACTCTGAGTATTCTTTACAAATCCGTTGCAACCATTTTCATGAACTATGATGAAAGGATTAAGGCAGACAGCTACCTGAAAACCGCTAAGGAATATATTGAACAGGCCTCCAGATCTACATATACTTACCAGGAAACAAAGGCCGACATCTATATTATAGATGCTGAAAACAAAAGCCGCCTTCATATGTTGGCGGAGGCTAAAAAATCTCTTGATATCGCATACAATATCATTAGAAAATATCCGGATTCTAATCTCAACGGTAGCTATTATACAGCTGAGGGCTTTTATTTTTACAGACTCGGACAGTTTAATAATGCTTTAAAAAGTTATGATAAAGGGATTGTAAACAGTACCCTCCATCATGATATCCTTTTAACCAATCGACTGAAGTTTTCCAAATATGAACCCCTGAAAGCTCTGAACCGGCTCGAAGATGCTAAAAACCTGCTGCTGGATCTTATAGGAAGCACGACCCATTTTGCCCTTGACCAGAGAAACTATACAAAGGAACTGGCGCAGACCTTTGAAAGTCTGGGGGATACCAAAAATGCTTATAAATACCTGTCCAGATACAATACGATCAATGACAGCCTCAACCTGAGTGAGTATCAGGAAAAAATAGCAGCTCTTGAAGCCAAGTTTAACCGGGCGGAAAATGAGAAGAAGATCAGCCAGCTTGAAGCTCAACGCGAACGTGATCGTTTGGTTGCACAGAACAATAAACTTTACTATGGTTTGCTGGTTGCGGTTTCGGTTATTCTGTTATTACTTGTTATCTTCCTTTGGATCAATTCAAAAAATCAGAAGAAAATAGCCACCCAACAGTCCCTTAATTATGTACAAAACCTGGAAAGCTTAAAAAATCAGAAGGAAATAGAAGTCATGCAGGCGGTGATCAGAGGAGAAGAAGATGAACGTAAGAGAATAGCCCGGGACCTCCATGACGGCGTGGGAAGTATGCTATCTTCCCTTAGAACCAGATTTTTAAAGATAAGCAGTTCTTCGGGACCTGCATCGAAGGATGAAATTGAAAATATGAATGGAATCCTGAACAATTCAATTACTGAATTACGGCAGATTTCTTTTAACCTTATTCCGGAAACGCTTCTCAAATTAGGTCTGGAACATGCATTAAATGACCTCTGCCATATGTTGGAAACCGATGACATCCGTATTTATTTCCAGGCCAATCAGATCCGGTCTGATATTCCGGAAAATATTCAGATTATGATTTACAGAATTATTCAGGAATTACTGAACAATGCTTTGAAACATTCATCCTGTACAGAAATCCTGGTGGACTGCAGCCAGAATCAATCCCGTTTTTTCATTACGGTAGAAGATAATGGTAAAGGTTTCGATACCAGTCAAATCAAGAACTTTACAGGGCAGGGATTGAAAAATCTAAAAAGCAGAGTGGAACTTTTTAATGGAAAAATAGACATCCAATCTTCTGCAAATCATCCTACTACTTTTAATATTGAATTATCCATTTAACTGCACCCATCATGACAAAACCCTACAAAACAATTATTGTTGATGACCATCCTATTATCGCTGAGGGACTGCAAATGCTTTTTTCGAAATCAGATGATGTGGAAATTGTCCGGAGCTTTAATACCGGTGAAGCGCTCCTCAATTATGAGCATCTTGGTAAAGCAGATGTTGTTCTGCTGGATGTATTTCTTCCGGACATCAATGGCATCGATCTGTGCCTGAAAATAAAAAAAAACCATCCTAAAATCATCGTATTGGCAATGAGCAGCCAGTCCGAAAGAAGCATTATTTTACAAATGATCAAAAACGGAGCACATGGATATTTGCTAAAAAATGCGTCACTCGAAGAATTCAAATCCTGCATTAATAAGGCTGTATCCGGAGAAATGGCTTTTAGCTCAGAAATTGAAACAATTGTTGAAAAGACCAGTATTTATGATCTTAAATCGGTTCCCAGGTTAACCCAAAGGGAGAAAGAAATTCTAAAGCTGGTATCGGAAGGTAAATCGACACAGGAGATCTCGGATATCCTTTTCTTAAGCTATCTTACAGTACAAACTCACCGGAGAAATTTATTGAACAAATGTGAGGTCCGTAATGTGGTTGAACTTTTAAAATTTGCAAAAGAAAACGGACTTTGACAAAAGGAAATGATCTCCACATAAAATAAAAAGTACTATCCAAAGCGGATAGTACCTTTCCATCATAAAAAATGAAAAAAATTACTGTTTACTGATTTTTTTCGAAATAATTTTCCCACTTTTTAATTCTCCGTGAACCACATATATTCCATTAGGCAGCTCTGAAACATCGATCATTCCGGAATTCTGTGTTTTCTGAACAACTTTACCATCTAGGCTGATAATACTGATATTCTTAATGTCATCTTTAGATTTTATTGTGATGAATTTTGATGTCGGATTAGGATAAATCACAATCTCATCTTTTTTGTTATCCATATCTATCGTAGATAATGTAGACGACGGTGAAAAATATGCCAATGAAGGCTGGGTCGTGGTTTGTCCGTTAGTTGTAAATGTATTAAATGCAATTACCAGAACTGGTCCGTTGGATTCAGTGACCCATTGATACGATTCATTATGATAGTCCTGAGATACTCCGCCGCTGGTTTGGGTTGCCGTTCTTACTCTCTTAATCCTCAAAGCATTCTGAAAAGTTCCGTTAGGTGTTATCACAGTGCCATATCCGTCTACTTTAAAGTTTTCCTGTCCGTTCTCTACCGTACCAGGAATATTGATCTGATAAGTATCTGTAAATTCCTGAAGGTAATTAACAGGAAATTTGTAATTGATCAAGGGATCAGTATAGGTCATCATTACATCTCCCGGTGTACTGTAATTACCAATAGTTGTGGCTTCCGTATCACTATTGAGAAGATAATCGTAAGTACTTCCTCCTACCAATTCGCTTATTCTGTTGGCCGTTGGAAATTTAGAACAATTAGCATGCCCCGGACACGGATATAGTTTAGTACTGATTACGGGTGTGCCTACATAAGATGAGAAATCCCAGGTTTGTCCGGCTCCGGAAGGTCCCGGATTCAAAGATGCCGAAACATTGGCATGATAAACATCAGTGGTAATGTTAATTTTATCAAGTGCCGCTCTCGTCACTGTGGGTTGTGCCGCAATGCTCAACCCTGTTAAAAATAAAAAAGTACAGATTAATTTTTTCATTTTGTTATTGTTTGGTGTTAAAATATATACTGTTAAATCCATGAAATGAATTCCAGATCCAGCGAAAATATGGTTACAAGCTATTACCCTTCCTTTCATCAATTATAAAAGCAAATTTACCTGCATAAAGAGGCCCCTCCAATACCTGCCGGAGCGTATTTTTTTCTACCTGACAGCAGGTATATACTAAATAAATTGATTAATTTCACCTACTTAAAAAAAATAATAGTACACAAGTTCGAATTCACATCATTATAATTAGGAAGGAGATAAAAAAAGTTAATATGAAAAAAGCAGGAATAATCGGTTGTGGCTGGCTGGGATCAAGGATTGCAACAAAATTGTCCGAAACCTTTGAGGTCTATACAACAATAACAAGTCCGGACAAGGCTAAGCACTTGGAAAAACAAGGATTTCATCCTTACCTTGTCAATTTTCCCGATTATCTGCTGACTGAAAAAATGGATCAATGGCAGATTATCAATGAACTGGATGTCCTGATCATTACTATTCCCATTTCGGGAAAAAGCTGCTGTGCAAGTTCTTTATACAACAGGATCCAGAATCTTTTTTCATTTATAGAAGATTATGACGGACAGATTTTTCTTATGAGTACAACAGGGGTATATCCTGATCTCAGTAAAGAATTTATCGAGGAAGATGTATCTCCTGATCAGATTTCCGGAGAAAGAATGATCAGAACCAGATATCCCCAAACTAATATTTTAAGGTTGGCTGGTCTCATGGGAGATGATCGTTTTCTAAGCAAATATAATGTCTCAAATCTCAATTTTTTTGTCAATCATATTCACTACAACGACATTTGTTCGGTTATTGAGAAAATGATTGAAAAGCAATGTTCTTCCAGAATCTATAATGTGGTTGCCCCACTTCATCCCACCAAATCAGAAGTCATCAGTATTCAGAAAAACATATTGAACACAGATACCACAAAACCGGAAGGAAAGAAAATCTCTTCAGCCAGACTGATCGCTGAACTGAATTTCGAATTTGAATATGCTGATCCCAAGTACTTCCACCCTCCTTTTTCAGCAGTTGATTTGTAGCTTCTAGAGTAGACTTCCATTTTATAAAAACAAACACCAAGCAATATATTATGAACGAAAAAACTTCACTATGGAAAAAAATAACAGGTTGGTTTCAACGTTTAGAAAACTCGATTGCTCCAAGCCGTCAGACATTAAAAGCAAGCGGGTATGGCATTCTTTTGAGTTCCTGTATTTTTTTCATTCTGGTATCCGCGGATAAATTCCTTCCTGCCATAGGATGGGGAAATTTCATTTTATTTCTGCTGATTTCACTTCTGGTAAGTTACCTTATTGGCGGATTAATAGGCTGGTTGGCCGGCTTAATAGGCAGAACACCTTCTAATTTCAGACATGCAATCGGTTTTACCCTGTTTTTTTTCTTCTATCTTATTTTAATTACATCTACATTTCGCTGGGTATTGATTGTATTTCTTGTTCTTTTTCCTTCTCTTACCTTTGGAGCTTTGTTCTATTGGAGATCCAAATCTAAAACAAGCTGGTCATTGCGTCAGAAAATACTTACCGCAACTTCACTTTTTATTGGAATTCTTGGAATCGTGATTGGCGGTTATATTTATTTGGATTCGGGGAATACTCCTTCAGCAGTTAAAAATTATAAAATGTCCGGGAAACTTCCCCTCCCGATCAATGCTCCTGACCCTTCCCTTCCGGGAAAATACAAAGTAGCTTTCCTTACTTACGGATCGGGAAAAGACAAACACCGTACGATCTATGGCCGGGATGTAAATATTAAAACAGCTTCTGTAGACGGCTCCATACTTCTTAACTCATGGGATGGAATGTCCGGTAAACTCCGTACACGCTATTTTGGATTTGATAAAACGCAACTTCCCCTGAATGCAATGGTTTGGTATCCTGAAAATCTCAATGGAAAGGCTCCTTTGGTATTGATCGTTCATGGCAATCATCTGGCCCAGGACTGGTCTGAAAAAGGATATGATTATCTGGGTAAGCTTCTGGCAAGCAAAGGATATATTGTAGCATCCGTTGATGAAAATTTCCTGAATACAAGTTTTACGGATATCGACCAAAAAGGATTCAAAGACGAAAACGGAGCAAGAGGCTGGCTGATGCTTAAACATCTGCAGCTTTGGAGAAAATGGAATCAGGATCCTCGTAATCCGTTTTTTAACAGGATCAATATGGATCAGATTGCGCTCATAGGACATTCCAGAGGTGGGGAAGCCATGTCGCACGCTGCGCTGTTCAATAAGCTGCCTTATTTTCCTGACAATGCCAATGAAAGATTCGATTTTAATTTTAATATAAAAGCTTACATAGCTATTGCACCGGTGGACGGACAGTATCAGCCGGCATCTATTTTAGCACCCCTGGAAGACATCAATTATTTTGTCATCCAGGGAGTTCATGATATGGACATGCAGTCTTACGGCGGACTTGCCACATATAAACGGATTCAGTATTCACGGCATTATAAGGGATTCAAAGCTGGATTGTATGTTCATCAGGCAAACCACGGACAGTTCAATACTTCATGGGGAAGCTATGATTCCAGCAGTCCGTATATTAATCAGTTCAATATGAAAAACCTGATGCCTGAAAAGGAACAACAACAGATCGCAAAAGTATACATATCCGCTTTTTTAGATGTTAACCTGAAAGGAGAAAACGTCTACAAACCTCTTTTTACAGATTATCGGTATGGACGAAAATGGCTTCCGAACCATATTTATTTCAATCAGTTTGAGGATAGTGAAACGACATTTGTTGCCCGTTATGAAGAAGATCTCAACCTATCTACTGCCACTTTAAAAGGCGTACAGATCACGGGTGAAAACCTTAGCTTATGGCGGGAAGCCCAGCAGAAGCTGATCTGGAACAGTCAAATTTCAAGAGCTGCTTATATCGGGTGGAATCACAGTGAAAACGGTAATAAACCAGGAAAATATACTTTTACTTTCCCTGACAGCCTCCGCCAGGATTTAAAGGGAAAAGCATTGGCATTTAATCTTGCAGAGAGCGATGAATCTTCGGTAGCAGCCCGGAAAGGAAAAAAAGAAACTAAAAAGGAGGAGTCCGTAAAAAAAGATCTGCAAAAAAAGGCCATCGATTTCAGTATTGAGCTGACGGATCAAAACGGAAAAAAAGCACATTTCCTTTTGAGTGACTGTGCACCTTTACAACCTCAACTGAAAAAGAACTTAACCAAATTCAGTTTTTTCAATGATAATCCTGATGCAGAATCTATTCCAGACTATTTTTATTTTGACCTTGATACCGTCAGAAAAAAGTATCCGGAACTGGATCTGGATAAGCTGAAATCGATCTCATTGATCTTTGATAAAACTCCGGAAGGTGTAGTTATTCTGGATGACATCAGCTTTGTTAAACTTCCTACTTCTACCCATTAATCTATTGACCCTAAAAAACTAAATATTCTATGGACATTAAAAATTTTGCCAACCTTTGGATCAACTCCTGGAATTCTCATAATTTGGAAGACATCCTGAGCCATTATGCAGATGATATCGAGATCACTACTCCGATGATCAAAACATTCACATCAGGTGAAGATACCCTTAAAGGAAAAGAAGCTGTTAGAGAATATTGGGGGCGTGCTCTTGAGAAGGTACCCGATTTGCATTTTGAACTGTATGATGTCACTTACGGTATCAATTCCGTTGCATTGTATTACCAATCCATTATGAACAAAAAAGCAATTGAGGTGATGTTCTTTAATGATGAGGGCAAGGTGAAAAGGATGCATGCATTTTATACTGATTAATAAAAAATAAACGGGCCAAAGCCCGTTTTATTGATTTATAAAAGTCTGATTCTCTCTTCTTCCAGATCGATCTGATATATTTGCCAATTGATGTATTCTTCATGCAATTCAGGATCTTTGTTAAGTCCCGATAAGAACTTACGCTGATTTTCCAGCAATTCGAGGTAATTCTGTTTGGTCCGTTCGGTCATTCTCAAATGTTCCGGCTGGCTTATTTTATATTCCCACTGGTCAATCATCTTTTGTAAATGAGGATCTTCATACTCCCCCATTTTTTGTTTTTCTTTTAACAAACGTATTGTTTCTACCACAAGATGGTTTTTTACTTTCATTTTTGCTTCATCCTCCGGTAATTCCCTGCCGTAATCAAACAATTTTGAGCGTTCAATGATAAGAGGAAGAGTAAGCCCCTGGATAAGAAGTGTAAAAAGTATCACTGTAAAGGTGACGAACAATATCAGATTTCTATGTGGAAAAGCTTCTCCGGTCGGTAAGGTCAACGGAATAGATAAAGCAGCGGCTAATGACACCACACCCCGCATTCCTGTCCAACCTAATAACAGCGGTAAGCCAAGTATTCTCCGGCGGCTTAAACCTCTTCCGGGAGCAACACTGGGCCTGAACATAACAGTTGCAATCAGTGCGGCATAAGAAGAGATCATCCGGGTAGCAATTAAAATTACCGTAACAAGGGCTCCATAAAAAATTGCTGTTCTTAAAGGAATCCCATCTGCCCTAAGCCCCTTCACAATTTCCGGAAGAGCTAATCCGATGATCATAAATACGATACCATTTAAAATAAAGATCAGCGCTTCCCAAAAACTGAGCCCTTTGATCCTGCTGGCACTACTGAGAAAAGTAAGCCTCCGGGTGGATAAAAACAATCCACCGGCGACTACGGCCAGCACACCTGAACTATGTGCCTGTTCAGCCACCCAATACAGCAGATAGGATTCCACCAGTGTAAACACAATATCTGAAGGTGCATCCGTAGGCAGTCTTTTATGAGCCTGGATAAAGAGCCATCCTCCTAAAAGTCCGATTCCTATTCCTCCTATAACCATCCAGAAGAAATCCGTAATCGCCGTCTGGAAAATAAATTGTCCCGTTCCTATAGCTACTAAAGCAAAGCGGACAATAATAAGCGATGAGGCATCGTTCAGTAAGCTTTCACCTTCCAGAACTGCGGAGGTGGATTTTGGAATTCTCACAAACTTCATAATTGCTCCCGTACTAACCGCGTCGGGAGGCGATACAATTCCTCCTAACAGAAAACCTAATGCAAGGGTAAAACCCGGAATAAAATAATTAGATATCAATGCAACTGTGAGCGCGGAAAAAAATACAACCAGAAACGCAAAACTTCCAATGATCCGCCACCACTTTTTCATTTCTTTAAATGAAATACTCCATGCAGCTTCAAAGAGAATAGGCGGCAGGAAAATAAAGAATATAAGGTCCGGATCAATCTGTATGCCTGGCAGCCCGGGAATAAAACTGATCAGCAGCCCGGCAACAACAAGAAGTATGGGATATGCAATTCTCAGTTTTTCAGCCAACATTTCGATCAATACAATTGCTATAATCAAGGCTAACATGAAAGGTAATAGTTCGTGCATATTCGTTACTCGTTGTTTGAAATAATTATTTGAAATGATACGGATTTTAAAAATAGTATTTTCGGAGATTACTTTCAATAAAAATTATGTATAACACTTAAAATCAAGGCAATTCTTCTCTTATTAAAAAAATTATGGCTTACATTTATTAAAAATTTTTATTCACTATTTTATCAAAAACCTCTTAATAATGAGAAATCATTATTTATTCAAACTACATAACCAAATATGATGAAAACAGTAGAAATCAAAACCAATGAAGGGTATCCTGTTTCTGCCCATATTTACGAAGTTCCTGACAGTAAAAATATTCTGATCATATCATCAGCTACCGGAGTAAAACAATCTTATTATAAAAAGTTTGCACAATTCCTTTCTGATCATGGAGTTTCAGTCATTACTTTTGACTACCTTGGTATAGGAGAATCTCTTAAAAAGCCTATTCAAAAACTGAATAATGGTGCTTCAGACTGGGGAAAAACCGATTTGCATGCTGTAACAGAATACACTAAAAAGAATTATCCGGACCAGAATATCATTTTATTGGGGCACAGTATCGGAGGTCAGCTTATCGGGTTATCATCATCTTCTACAGAGGCTGGTAAAATTATTCTTGTCGCAGCCCAGAGCGGATACTGGAAATTCTGGAAAGGGTTTCAAAAATATAAGTTATGGACTTATTGGAAAGCGATGTTTCCTCTACTGATCAGCTTTTTTAATTACCTTCCTTCCAAAAGAATCAGCGGTATGGAAAATTTACCTAAAAATGTTGCTAAACAATGGGGAAAATGGTGTTTGTCACCTAATTATCTTTTTGATCATATTCCGAAGCAGGATCTATTTTTCAAAAACATCACAACCCCTTTAATTTCTGTTAGCATTGAAGATGATCATTTTGCCCCCAGAAAAGCCGTTGACTGGCTCAGTAAAAAATATGAAAGGGCAGATCTGACCAGAATTCATCTGGTTCCAAAAGATTTTAATACTGATACTATCGGGCATTTTGGCATTTTCCGTGAACAATTCAAAGACAATATATGGCCGTTATTTTTACGGGAAATAATTTAAGAAAAGTACAGTGTTAAAGTCCGTCCATAAACATACAAATCAGACACATAAAGTACATGAGCATTTATTTGTTCAACTTACTATACACTAAGTCCGTTATTTTTGCTATTACATCATCATTGGTCTTATTGTCTTCATGGGAGTCGGATATAAATACGGCAATACTGAAAGATTTACCATCTTGAAGATTTACAATTCCAATATCATTACATGCCCGGAGCACACCATTGTCCCTGCCTGATGTTCCTGATTTATGAAATGATTTTGTTTTATTTTGTATCAATCCCTGTATTCTGGTATTTGTTACCGAATGTTCCATTCCGTTTTTTAGCAGATCAAAACTTTCGTGAGATAATATTTTCTTCTTTTCAACCTGATAAAGGATTTTTGTAGCAAAACCAGGGGTAATCCTATTTGATTCAAAGTCTTTTAAAGGACTGGTATAATCATACATAATACTGAAATCTCCCGGATTTCCCATGTGAATTTCATGGATAAAAGTATTGAGGCCGCCAAAGCTTCCGGGAACATGATTCGCAAGCTTATCGAATATATTATTATCACTACGTTTAAGCATAAAAGAGACGGACTGTTTAAGAGACATTGTTGTTCCCTGGGGAATACTATCTCTCAGAGGGCTATAGGTATCTGGTCTTAAATCTTCTTTAGAAAATACAATCTGTTGATTCAGATTCATCTTTCCCTGATCTACAAGATGTAAAATATAAAGACCTAAAAAGTATTTTGATACACTGTATAGCCTGTATTTCTTATCATTATTAATCTTAACTAATTCATTTCCTTCATTATTTCTGACAGAAACTCCTATGTCCATTTTTTTGCCATCTATCAATTTATTGATGTCATTTGTTAAATTTGTTTCCACAGAAGTACTCCTGCACGACGTCATAAAAATGACCAGCAAAAAATACATAAACCCTTTTTTCATCTGAATGTGTTTGTTTTATTATTGTTTTTCTATTTTAAATTTTTAGTTTTTCCTGATTCCATTCAACCTATTATCTAAAACATTCGTATAAGATTTACAAAATCAAAATCTTAAAATCCTCTACCTTAATCAAACCAAAAACTATTCATAATAATGCCCCACCTCTATCATCAGGTTTTCATAGCTGAAATAAAAACCAAAGCTATCCCTTATTTTGCGGGGTTCCTGTTCTCCTACGATACCTCCCGTTTTTAAACGTTGGTATATATCATTAACCTGTTCTATGGTGTCCAGCATAAATCCTATGTGAAAGGCTTCGGGGTAAGCAGGAGTTCCTTCTCGGTTTTTCATCAATACCAGTGTAAAATTACCTTCTCCCTTTAATACACTAACGATATAATCTCCTTTTACATCTACACATTTAAAACCGAAATAGGTCTGAAAGAATTTTGTTGTCTTTTCAACATTGGCAACAACTAAATTGATATGATTAAGCTTCATCTTCTTTTTGTTAAAAAGTGAATTTAGCTATTATTTTTTAATTTAAAATATAGATTCAATAGATTATTTAATAATCAAGCGCTAACGATTACGCTTTTTCTCTATTGCTTATCCCTGTATTTGTACATGTTCAGCCTCATTTCATGTCTATTTTGATCAGGAATCAATATTTAAGATCACCTATATTTTGCTTTATCACAATAACCGGGTCTTATCTAATTTCCAGTATTAATATTTCGCAAACTAACCATGAATTATGGTTTTGATATTAAAAATTGTATTAATTTCACATTCAATATCGCTTAATGAAATTTTGAAAGAGGATTTTCTAAATGAAATTTGAATTCCATCCTTATCTATATTTGACTTCAACAATTATAAAATGTCTAAAAAATATATATTTCCATCCGAATTGTCCTGGTTATCTTTTAATGACTGTGTTTTACAGGAAGCGGCTGATAAAACCAATCCTCTGTATGAAAGAATAAAATTCCTTGCCATTCATTCTTCCAATCTTGATGAATTTTACCGGGTAAAGATCAGCGATCTGCATTCTATTCCTGAAAAAAGCAGTTTGTTTGAGAAGGTTAGTAAGGAAATTAACCGCCAGCAGAATACATTCGGCTCGATATGGAAAAAGCAGATTATCCCGGAACTTCACGAAAATAAGATCATCTATTACGAAAATCAGTCTTTGCTCCCCCTGCATACAGAGGAGATCGACAGTCACTTTAAAACAACCATCCTTTCTTATATCCAAATTGTTTATTTGTCAGAAGACGAAAATCAGGAGTATTTTTTAAATAACAGGCAGCTTTACTTATTGATCCGGCTAAAAAATACAAATGGCGAAATCACCTATTGTTACATCAATATACCAGCTGATAAGCTGAACCGGTATAAATTACTGAGCCCTGTAAAAGGAAAAAATTACATCATATCCATAGACACAATAATTAAAAAATGTCTGCATTATATATTCCCTGACCAGAAAACCTCTACAGCATTTGCTATTAAACTTAACCGGGATGAAAATTACCTGATTGAGGACGAAGCTAGCGGAAATCTGGTTTCCAAGATCAAAAAGAAACTGCAGGAAAGAAAATCGGGTTCATCTACAAGATTCCTGTATGATTTTAATATGCCCGAAGAAATGAGAAAGCTATGTAAAAATGCATTCCATCTGAAGGACTACGAAATGATTGAAGGTGGTACTCATCATAATTTTTTTGATCTGTTTAAGTTTCCTAATCCCAATTTTCCGGATCTTCAGAACGAAAATTTCCCACCGCTGAAATATTTCCCGTTTGAGACCAAGAAATCAATATTTGAAGTCATTGGTGAAGAAAACCAGCTGCTCCATTTCCCATATCAATCTTATCATTATGTCCTACAGTTTTTTAACGAGGCTGCTATTCATAAAGATGTAACGGAAATAAAAGTAACCCTGTACCGCATATCTTCACAGTCCCTCATTGCTAATGCTCTGATCAGCGCTGCAAAAAATGGAAAAAAAGTAACTGTTTTTGTTGAGGTAAAAGCCAGATTCGACGAAAACAACAACCTCTTCTGGGCCAACGAGATGCAAAGGGCCGGAATCAGGATCATTTACAGTATGCCTAATCTTAAAGTACATGCCAAGGTGGCTCTATTAACCTTAAAAAATGCAGGAAAGACAAAGAATTATGCTTACCTATCAACAGGAAATTTCAATGAAAATACAGCAGAAACATACACCGATTTTGGCTTTTTCACCTCTCAAAAAGAATATACGGATGATCTGAAGCAGGTATTCAGGTTTTTTAAAACCAAAGAAAAAAATTACCCTATTTCTAATTTATGGGTCGCAGGATTTAATCTTAAAGAAAATATCTTACAGCATATTGATATTGAAATACAAAATGTTGAGAATGGCAAGAAAGGAGCAGTATTCATGAAGATCAACGGTCTTAATGACAAGGAAATCATCAGTAAACTAATTGAAGCCAATAATGCAAAAGTTGAAATTACCCTTATTGTGAGGGGGATCTGCACTCTGCTGCCGGGAATTAAAGGTTATACGGAAAACATCAAGATTTACAGGATTGTAGACCGTTATCTTGAACACTCCCGTATCTATCGATTTCACAATGATGGAGCAGAAAAAATTTACCTTTCTTCGGCAGATATGCTTAGCAGGAATCTCAACCGCAGAATAGAAGTTGCCTTTCCTATAAAGGATAAAAAAATCATGCAGGAGATTAACGCTATTATCAATATGGAGCTGAATGACCATACCAAAAAGAGGATCATTAACAGTAAAGGCCAGAGTATTTCCGAAGACCAGGCCGGGCAACCGGATAGCTCATCTCAACAGGCTACTTATCTTTGGTACAAAAAGAAAGAGAAAAAGTCAAAGAAAAAATAACTGTTCTACAAACACAATCGTGAAATCACTGCTGTATCCAAACTACTTTTTTTAGGTAATACAATGGACCATGCATGTCCTTTTGACACCCAGGATATGGATTGATATTGAGGAAAATTGATAAAGCTGCAAACGATAACATTTCCTTTATGCTCAATATCCTCAATTTCATATAAATGAAAAGGAGTCATAAGACCGGTTTTCAGGACTTTGGACAGGGCTTCTTTTATCGTCCATAAAACAGTAAGACTTTTGTTTTCATCACCATCAATATCCAAAAGCTTATCTTTCTCATGAGGAGTAATAACTCCTTTAATGGTATCTGACTGCTCTGCACTAACAGCTTCTACGTCTACCCCCATCGGATGTCCTTCCGGAAATACCACAGCTATCCCCATTTCTGTAGTATGAGAAATACTTAATTGGATATTTCCCGCTCCGGATAAATGAAGAACGGGCTGCTGGAATATTCCGGAAACTATTTTTGTATCTGGTAAAACAACTTCATTCATAAATGCACTTAATGCAGTTTTGGCAGCGTATCTACCCAGCAAATAACTGTGCTGAACTTTAGGTAACTTTAATGTACCAAAAAAGTCCAGTTCTTCCTGATGCAAAAAAGAATGTCGTATTTCTTTCAAGTGAGCCAGCGAGTGCTGAGTTACTGCAATAGCAGCAGGATACAAACCATCTGCTCTCTGTAAAGCTAATTTTTCAACTGCACTATTATTTTGTATGGATACATTCATAGCAATAAGTTCATCGTCAATAAACGCATAAAATTAGCATTATTATTTGAAAGAAAAAGGGTCTGGCTGATTCTTCCGCATCCTGAAATCTGTAAAAGCATCTCTTCTGTTCAAAAGGAAATAGATGTTGTTCTGCAGTAGAAAACTTAGTTCTTTTCCCGGCTGTTCACCAAACGAATGTCCCGGCCAGATTAAGGCCTGCTGGGGTAAATATTGTTTTATAAACTGTACGGAATCATAAAGGGAATTGATTCCACTATTGTCACAGATGCCCACTCCTTCAATAAAAATAGTATCTCCTGTAAAACAATGCTTATCAATGAGATAGCAAACACTTCCTTTCGTATGTCCCGGAGTCAGTAAGGCCGTTACACTAAACTGACCTACCATGACATCCTGCAAATGCTGGATAGCGATGAGATTAGGGCATGTAAATTCATATTGTCTGATTTCAATGGCTGACATATATACCGGTACCCCATAATATACTGCAAAAATGGAGGCCAGATCTGTATGATCGTAATGAGAGTGAGTCAATAAAACCCCTCTCAATGTAATATGGTTGTCTTTCAAAAAACTGCTGATCAACTCATAGTCCCATGCCGGATCGATCAATATTCCGGAATGGTTATCATGAATGAGGTAACATTGATTTTTAATACCTTGACCAGATACGAGGAAAACTTCTACTTTCATCTGTTTATATTTATTTTTTTAAGATCAGATGGAATGCCCATCATCACTTCCCAGGGTGTCAAAAAATTTTTGACATGGGTGTTCATACTACTGTATCTTTTATTTTTTGCTGTAATTTTTCCAGCTGCTCAATTTCTCTTCTGTAAGGGCTCATAATGGTTAGTACCTCAGAAGAAGTTTCAGGTTGCAGATTGTATTTAACAAATGCAGCACTGGTTCCCGAAGGTCCCATGTCTATATACAGACAGGGACCTTTGGCTTCCAGAAGATCAATTATTTTTGTAAAATTAGAATACTGACTTATCGCCTGCCAGAAATAATCAGCTGTCAGCTCATTGATTTCTTTCGCTTCAAAACCCGATATAAATCCTTTGGATGGAGCTTTAAAAGCACTGGCTGAACTGCTGTACTGATCGAAATCTGCTTTTGCAGTTTTCATTAATGGAGAATGAAAAGGAACATTGACAGGAAGCCGAAAAGTACTCATTCCTTCTTCAGACAATTTACTTTCAAATACTTCTAAGTGAGACGTTTTACCTGATAAAGTAAAATGTCCTTTAAAATTATCTGATGCAAGAAATAGCTGATGTTGTTTATAGAGACTTCTCAATTTTATTTCTTCGGCAAAAACTACCAGCATACCACCTTCAATATCAGCACGGCAGATGGATTTAGCCTGTTCTATTGCAGCTTCAACAGCACTGGCAGCATCCCATACTCCATTAGCAACACCTGCCGCAAATTCACCCAAACTGTTACCCGATATAAAATCCGGTTTAATTCCCATTTCCAATAGAACTTCATACAAAGCAATCTCAACAGCAACAATTGCAGGATGGGTGATCAACAACTCATCGAACGATTCTTCTGTGTTGGTATACAGTTCATCAATCAATGAGTAGTTGAGCTGCTTTTGTACCATTTGATCCAGTCTTTCAAGACAGCTTTTAAATTTCGGGTGCTGTTCGTACAATTCCCGTCCCATCCCGCGATAATGGCTTCCTTGTCCGGAAAATAAGAATACAATATGTTTTTTAAACTCGTTTTCTGTCATCTAATTATTTACCATTAATGCTGTGTTTTCTAATAATTTTGCTGCTCCTACCATAATATTGACTCCAATCTCGTCAACATGGCGTTTTTTCCAGCTTTCCATCGGAGTACCTTTGACCCACTGATTAAATGCTCCAAGTGCAGAACCTGTATGGATCTGGAAATTGGCTTTATTCTCAATATTTCCTTCAAAAGCCAGTCTATTGGTATACCCAAAATACCAACGGAAGACCAAAGCCATTTTATTTTTAGGATTCTGTTCCGCTTTGGTAATCTCTGCCTCAGCTCCCACATTTCTACAATATTCGCGTACTTCGTTCCATATTTCACTAATGTTTTTTTCAAAATACGTTTTTTCCAATTGTGTTAAGGTCTTTTCAGGGATCTCGTCTAAACTGTTGTACTGATTGTATAATGCGTATAGTTTATTTGCCCTTGCAGCAAACAACACTCCCCTTCTAAGCACTTGTACTTTAGCACCAATTTCAAACATATCTCCTGCCGGCGCATAATCGGTATCCTGTACATTGATGTCCTGTAAAAGGTCTTTTACAGCATCGCTGGTTCCTGCTTCTACCGTACATTGATTCACAGAGCCTGTTACTATAAAGTCGGCTCCCATGATGTACGCACATGTTGCTGCCTGAGGGGTACCTATTCCTCCTGCCAATCCAACTCGTATTCCTTTATCATAAGCATATTCCGCCATAATATCTGCTCTTAAACGTTGGATAGACGGTAACAAAACCATAGCAATTCCACGATCGGTATGCCCACCTGAATCTGCTTCCACACAAATATCATAACTCATCGGTACCTTTTTGGAAAGTGCTGCCTGTTCGGGAGTGATCAACTCTTCTTCCAGAAGATGTCTCACAATTTTTTCAGGGGCGGGACGCATAAACACTTCTGCAACCTCTGGTCTGGAAACTTTGGCAATAATGTTATGCTTACATATTACTTCACCGTTTGGTCCTTTCTGTAAACCTTTTAATCTGTAATACACCAAAGCAGGCATCATCTGCATATAGGCCGAAGCTTCAATATTCGTTACTCCATAAAGAAGTAAAAGCTCGATAGCTTTCATTTCAGAAGCCGGATCATTTAAATTATGCAGGAAGTTAACGCCATACGGTTCTCCATGGGTCAGTTCTTCCTGAATTTTAATAATATTCTTTTCTATTTCTGTCAATGGCATTCCTCCTGTTCCCAAAAATCCCATGAATCCGTTTTTTCCCAAGCGTACTACTAATTGAGGTGAAGCAATTCCTCGGTACATAGATCCTGCAACGTATGCGTATTTAAGACCATAATCTTTACGGAATTCATGGCTTCCCAAGCGGGTGGAAAGGCATTCTTTTTTTGAAGCTTCCCCATTTACCTTACCATTCACTGATCCGTTAACATGAGGTTTTGCTGTTTCGATTACAATTTCCTCTTCATGGATCAATGGCGTACAGTTTTCTGTAATTTCATTGACCATTTTAGTTAAAATAACACTTCCTGTTTCTTCATATTCGGTAACTCCCTTCCCCATTAAAGTCCGGATGGTATCTGTCCACTGTACAGAGCTTTCAATCTGCTGAGCCAAAAGCTCAATGATCTGTCCATCAGGATAAGGTTTTGCTGTAACATTTGCAATCACAGGAGTCTTTAAGGCTGAAAAACTAAAGTTTTGAAGATAATCTTTAAATTCTGTAGCCGCAGGTTTCATATATCTTGAATGGAAAGGAGCGCTTACAAAAAGAGGAAATATTTTAATCTTACGTTCTTCAAATTCCTGCACGATCCTGTCAATGGAATCCTGAGGTCCCGCTATTACAATCTGAGTCGGAGTATTGATATTGGCGATATCTATATCGCTGTATCCTCCTTCTGCTAAAAGTTTTTGTACGGCATCCACTTTAAGTCCCAATACCGCTGCCATTCCACCTCCGGATGCCGCAGCCATCAAAGCTCCTCTTTTCTGAACCAGCTTTAATCCGGTTTCAAAGCTGAATGCTTCTGCTGCTAACAGGGCATTATATTCTCCCAGACTGTGTCCAATGAAAAAGTCGGGTTTACTTCCTGATGAGTTGACATAATGTGTAAATGCATTTACCGTATATAATGCAGGTTGTGTGAATTGTGTTTTCCCCAACTGACGTTCAGGATCTTTGATGCATAATTCTTCAAGGTCGTACCCTAATATTTCTGATGCTAAAATTGTTTCTTTTCTGAACTGATTGAACAGGTCTTTTCCCATTCCTTTGTATTGGGATCCCTGCCCCGGAAACATTACTGCTTTCATATGCTAATATTTATTGTTTTTATGGTCATATGGAACACCCATAATCATTTTCTTGTGTGTTAAAATAATTTTTGGCATGGGTGTTTCATATGTCTTATTGTGTGTTTATTGTGATTATTAAAGTGTCTGTTTTATATTTTCTTCGGTATTTATTTTAGTTAACCATTCTGTACAATATGGTGTATTCACAATGGTAAAGTGATTGGCCTCTGTAGGGATGATCTGCACATCGCTGAAATATTGATCCCAGCCTGCAGCAGCTCCCTGATCTCCCCAATCTTCGCCTGAAAGTTTCGTATTATCTGCCTCTACGAAAATTAAAGTTTGATCCAGCTTTTCTTCCATCTTGTAAACCGCTGAAATAGAGGCCCGGAATACCTCCCACATTCTGGCTACTGTTTTAGCTGGAAGTGTATGGACTGTATCACAGATAAATGGCATATAATCCTCTTGCGGCAGTTGTTTCACAAGCTCTTCTACGGCATCGTCACTCAACCATGGCTGACTGAATTGGATCAGTGATCTGAAATAAGTTCCCAATTTTTGAGCTTCCTCTAAGGAATTGAAAGAAGAAAGCGGATCTGTGAAGCAATCCAGGAAGATAACCTTGTCGATTTCGATGGCCAATTCCTTCGCCTGTCTGATCATCTCATAGATTACAATACCACCATAACTGTGTGCCAATAAATTGATACCTCCAATGACTCCCGTCTGTTTAATCTGTTCCAGGTTATAAGATGCCATTGTTTCAATACTTGTATTAGGAGCTTCATCCGCTGTGATCCCCTTCATCTGCAGTCCATAAACAGCTCCTTCCCCAGGTAAATTACCTGCCAGGGTAAAGTAACCTTCTGTTGACCCAAGCGCACCTGGAATAACAAAAGTTACTTCTTCCATATTTCCTTCTCTTAATGTTAAAACAGATTCTTCACAGGACTCTTCATTACCATTGATCAGTATTTTAATTCCTGCAATCGTTGGATTCTTCATGATGTGGATCAGCTGAATGTCTTTATCAAATGCAGTATTGATCTTATGGGCTAACTGAATCATCGTTAATGAGTTTCCACCCACATCGAAAAAATCATCATGAATACCTACCCTATTTAATTTTAATAGCCTGATCCATATCTCCGCCAGCTTATGTTCTGTTTCATCCGATGGTGCTGTAAACTCACTTTGATTAATATCATTTGGATCAACGCTTGGCAAAGCTTTCCGATCAACCTTACCATTAGAAGACAACGGAATTTTATCTATTTCAATGAATATGGAAGGAACCATATATTCAGGCAGATGAGCTCTTAAATGCTTTTGCATTTCTTCTTTGTCAAAAACATCATTTGCTACGACATATGCAACCAGTCTTTTATTTCTGTTATCATCTTCTACCGTTAGAACCAAGCCTTGTTTTACGAGCGGAGATAACTGCAAAATGGTTTCCACCTCTCCTAACTCAACTCTGAATCCATTGATCTTAACCTGTCCGTCCTGTCTTCCAAGGAATACAATAAATCCGTCAGGATGCTGACAGCCAATGTCTCCGGTACGATATAATTGTTTCTGCATTCCGGGATGTTCAATAAAACTGGCAGCTGTTTTTTCTGGATCCTGGTGATAGCCTTTAGCTACCCCAATTCCGCCGATATAAATATCTCCGGGAACATTCACTGGGCAAGGAGAAAGGTTGATATCTAAAACATACATTTCCTGATTACCTAAAGGATACCCGTAAGGAATACTCTTCCATGACGGATTGATTTCACCGATCGGATAATGAATAGACCATATAGAACCTTCTGTTGCTCCACCAAGGCTGATCACAGCACTGTCCGGATTGATCTTTTTTATTCTGCCCGGTACATCCAAAGGAATCCAGTCTCCACTCATCCAGTACATTCTTAAGCTGGAAAGATGCATTTCAGAAGTATCTTCCTGTCTTTCTATCAACAAATTCACGATCTGAGGTACTGAATTCCAAACAGTCACCTGTTCTTCTTTCACATAACGAAGCCAGATATCGGGATTCAATCCTTCTGTTTCCAGAGGTAGGATCAATGTTGCTCCACAGGCAAATGTTCCGAATATATCGTAAACAGAAAGGTCAAAGTTGAGATCGGATATTCCAAATACCTTATCATCTGAAGTAATGCCAAATCTTGCATTCATATCATACAAGGTATTGACAGCCCCACGATGATCGATCATTACCCCTTTCGGTTTTCCGGTAGATCCTGAAGTAAAAATGATATAAGCCAGTTCTGTATCCGGAACTTTTACAGTTTCATGATCCGCTGATTCTTCGGCGAAAGTCCTTTCTTCCAGAAGGATTATTTTCACTTCCTCAGAGAAGCTTACCTTATCCATATAATCCGGTTGTACCAAAACGATAGTGGATTCCGTCTGTTTAATCAATTCATTCATCCTGTTTTCAGGCAGGCTGCCTTTAACAGGAATATAATGTCCACCAGCTTTCAGAATTCCCAATACGCCCCAAACCTGCTCTAAGCTTTTATGGGAAACCATCGCAACAGGAGCATTAGCCGGAAGACCTGATTTTACAAGTTCTCCCGCTAAACGATTCGCCATTTCATTTAATTCAGCATACGTAATTCGTCTCCCATCGTGCACTACTGCAATTTGATCAGGGGTTTTAAGGACCTGCTCTTCGAAAAGATCAGATAATGTTTTATGTTTCGGATATTCAACCGCTGTGTCATTTCTTTCGTAAAGGAAGTAATTGATTTCTTCTTTGGATAGAACTTCATACGTTTTTATCTGTCTTGCTGTATTTTCCAGAACACCATTCATTAGCTCCATGAAATATCCCATATGTTGTTGTATCAGCTCCGGACTGAATACATCCTGATCATATTTCAGGCTTACAATGATTTCTTTTCTCAGATCCTGTATTTCCAAAGAATACACGTGAGCCGTTTCCTGATATACTTCATCATAAATTTCAATACCTGAACCACCTCCCGTTAATATTTCATCAAAGATGTTCTGATAAATGAATGATACTTTGAATGGTGTTTCTCTATTACCGAAACGGTCTAAATTCAGATCTGATAATAATTTAGGCAAAGGATAAGCTGCATGAGACATTCCATTTATCATTCCTTTTTGAATATTTTTCACCAACTCTGCAAAAGTCTGGTTTCCAGACACTCTGTTACGCAATATCATCATATTGACATAATAACCAATACTGTTTTCATACTCCTTTTTAGGACGTCCTGCAGTCGGCATCAAGATCAATAGGTCTTCCTCTGTGGTCAACTTATGAAGTAACATTGCATAGATCCCTGAGAATAAGACAGAAAGATTGACTTTCAGCTTTTTGCCTAATTCTTTGAGCTGATCTACTTTCTCCTCCACAAGCTTTATTCTTTCAATACCAATCGTAGTTGTTTTGGTACTGTTCTGCTTGTACAAATCGTAAGGCAAATTAATTATGGGTAGTGTCCCAGATAAATTCTTTTTCCAATACGCCAGACTTTTCTCTCCTTTCTTACTTAGAATGAAATTCTTTTCCCATTCTACGTAACTGAAATAGGCAAAATCAGGTTCTTTAGCCACTATTTTTTCTCCGTCTAAAAGTTTTTGGCATTTTTCAAAAAGAGAAGCTATAAACACAGAGCTTGACATTCCATCAAAAATGATATGATGAAATACCAATAGAATATAATTATTATGGGCTGCAAGGTCTCTTCTGACATATAATCTTACCGGTAATTCTATCTCCAGATTGAATGGTTTTCTTACCAGATTCCATGAAACTTCATTGATGTTCTGACCTTCAGCAAGCTCTTGATCATCCACTTCAACTTCTGATACATTTTGAATTTGATTATAAATCTCTCCGGTTTCATCAGTAAGAAAACGGGACTTAAGAACCGGATATTCATCAAGCGTTAGCTGAAATGCTTTTTTCATGACATTATAATCGATGGTTCCCGGAATAATAAACGATACAGGAACATTATAATTTGTATTTTCAGGTTCCAGTTGCTGTATAAACCAAAGTCCTTTCTGACCTTCTGAAAGCGGATATCTTGGTGATTCTTCCTCCTGAATTTCTTCTACATCATTGATGGTACTATCCGATAATGCTTCAGGCTGATGAACGGCTGTTATTTTCTCCTGATATTCTTCGAGAAGGAAATCAGCCAGATCATTGATCGTTGGATAATTATAGAAAACAGCAGGAGTCAGGTCCGTATCATAGAAATCATTGAGTTCATTAGAATACTTGATCAGTAAAATGGAGTCAAATCCGTAATCACTCAGTTTTTCATCCCTTTCAATATCGCTTTCGGATAATTTCAACAGCTGAGCCGTGATCTCCAATAATTTTGATGCGACCTTATCCTGTAATTCAGCACTTTTAGGCATAGCATGCGCTTGTACCTGTTTCTGTTTTACTACTAATCTGTTCAGTAATTGAGATCGTATTTTATCAACTTTTCCATAGGTTACGATTCCCTGGGTGTAATTACTGCCTAATAATTGATCAAAAATGTTAATTCCAACCGACTTAGGTAAAGGAGACAATCCATATTGTTTGTCTAAATATTCCTGATTGGTCTCGTCCATTACCATTCCACCTTCTTTCCAGAATGGCCAATTGATGCTGATCGTTTTCCCTTGTCGTTTCCCTTTATTGCGCTCAGATTCCCTGTACACGGCATAATTATCCAGATAGACATTAGCGGCTGCATAATCTGCCTGGCCTGCATTTCCTGTGATGGCGGCTAATCCGGAAAACAGCACCATAAAATCAAGAGCTTCATCTTTGGTGGCTTCGTCAATGTTCTTAACGCCATTTACTTTAGCAGCAAAAACTTTTTCAACTTCATCAGGAATTTTATTGACGATCAAACTGTCCTGGGTTACCCCTGCACTGTGGATGATTCCATCTATTCGGTGGTATTTTTCTTTAATCTGATCCAGTAAACTCACAACCTCTTCTTTATTATTCACATCACAACTGAAGTAATCTCCATGAGCAAGACCCGCAATGAAAGCTTCTTTTTCTTCATCTAGCTGACCTCTACCTGTTAAGATTACTTTCGTTTTTGGTATTTTGTTGATGTGGGTAGCGAATAATCTGCCTATTCCTCCTGCTCCCCCTACGATCAGATACACTCCGTTTTCTTTAATTTTTAATCCGTCATTATCCGAAATATTAATTTCGTTAATTTTTTTCACTTTTCTAAGCCCGGACTCATAACGGATCTCTGCATCGGCAGTACCTAGTTCTGTCTGTAAAATTGAGGTCAGTTCCGGTGCATCTTTTACAGAAAGTCGCTCCACACTGATGATCTTCCCTGTGATTCCCGGATTTTCAAGACTTGCTGTTTTAAGCAGCCCCGATATAAAGCCGTAATCCAGATAATCTGCAATACAGCAAACGATCAGTAAATGGGACGTATTTTTCTCTAATGCTCTTTTTTTAATTACAGACATCACATCAATCAGGTAATCTTCGGCAACTGCCCCATCGATCGTTGTGGTTTCAATTCCCAATTCTGTTTTAAGATTTTCCGCAAGTTGTGCCGGGCTGTCTACCAACAAGACCATTGGAATCGCTTCGTTATCATGTCCGGCAAAGCTTTCTGCAGCACATTCTTCCCAATTCATCGTAAATATGCAGGCATCTGTTGCAGCATCCGACCATTCTGTTTTCTCAGTTCCATCTACCGGAAGGGTAACAAAATCATGGAAACTCATCAATACTTTTCCATGATCATCCAGAATATCTACATCATAGGTAATTACAGCTCCATTTCCCTGATTGGCTTTGCTTTTTCTGGCATAACTCCAGATATTAAGAGGCAGTTCTTCATAGAATACAACTTCTTTAACACTAAATGGAAGCTGAGTAACCGGTTTTTTATCGATAAAGCCCATTCCCATACAGGTTTGCAATGCACTATCCAAAAGACCCGGAGAAACACTGAATCCTTGTAATTTTGGTAATGTAATCTTCGACAATGCTTCTGAGGATGAGTAATACATATGCTCAATTCCCATGAAACTATTTCCGTATTGAAGTCCCATCTGTCTGAAAATATCATAACATGTTGCTCGGTCCACACTCTCTGACATTCTGTTTTGAATAGATGTAAGATCAAATGAACTCTTCACTGGCAAAGATTGCGTTGAAATACGACCCTGGCTATGAAGCTGCTCTTGTCCATTCAATGAATAGATTTCATAACTAAGTTCTTCATTAATGCTTTTCAAACGAATATGCACCTCTTCTGCCTTTCCATTGACACGTACAGGACTCATCCATGCGATATTTTTAAGAACGGTTATCTTTTCTGATAAAAGCTCGGTTCCTGAAATTCTTGCCATTTCAAGGTAAGCTACACCCGGTAATATAATCTCATTCTGTATTTTATGATCACTTAAAAATTCTTCGTTTCCTGTAAAAGTACTGGAGAACTGGAAAGATTTAACTGTTGAGGTATTACGGTGGATCAGTGGATGCAGATAACTTGTTTGCTGACGGTTGACAGTAGATTTAACCTCCGGAATCCAGTAACTCTGACGGGCAAAAGCATATGTAGGAAGACTGATTTTATTCGGACGTTGTTCCTGGTACAATAAATCCCAGTTGATGGTTATTCCTTTTGTCCATAACACTGCTAACGATTTGATCTCACCATGGGCAATAGCATAGTCAATATATGCCTTACCAGCTCCGCCTTCCAGTAAAAAGTCTGCTTTATCCTTTTTGATGTTTCCGATCATCAGGTTTTCAGTATTCCCTTTCAGGAATCCATCCAACTGAAGCATCAGATCGGCCTGGTCTGCAGCAAGTAGAGCAAAACGTTCTTCCATCGGTTCTCTTCCGACTTGCAGGGTATAAGCTATATCCTGAATATTAGTTCGTGGATTTCTTTCTAACCAAGACAGCAATTTACTAACCTGATTTTTAAGTCTTTCTGCATTTTTTGCAGAAATAATGATCAATGCCGGTTCGGTAGAAATTGATGACACTTTATTTTCCGGATACTCTTCAATGACCATATGTACGTTCGTTCCACTAAAACCAAAACTGCTGATGGCCGCTCTTCTTGGTGCCTGATTTTCTGTTTTCCAATCAGTTAATTCACTTCCTACCTGGAAAGGGCTATTGACAAGATCAATTAAAGGATTGCATTCTTCAAAATTCAAGGTGGGTACCAATTGTTTATGTTTTAAAGAAAGCATGATCTTCAGAACACCTGCTACTCCTGCAGCAACTAATGTATGACCAATATTGGTTTTAACGCTTCCGATTCTGCAATACTGTGTTTTTTCTGTATACTTTCTGAAAGCATTCGTCAAGGCATCCAACTCAATAGGATCTCCCAGACTGGTTCCTGTACCATGTGCTTCTACATAGCTGATGGTCTCAGGATTGATATTGAACTTTTTATAGACTTCCTTTTCAAGTTCCTGTTGTGCCAGAACACTTGGTGCTGTAATTCCATTGGAAGCTCCATCCTGATTGGTTAAGCTGGCTTTGATCACTCCATAAATTCTGTCTCCATCTCGTTCTGCGTCCGCAAGACGTTTCATGATCACAACTCCTACCCCTTCACCCGGAACAAATCCATCCGCTTTTTTATCAAAAGTATGGCATTGTCCTGTGGAAGACATCATTCCGGCTCTGCTGGCCAGAGAATAAAAACCAGGCGTTGTCATGATATTGATTCCACCCGCAATAATCAGGTCGGTTTCTCCTTTTTGTAAGCTGCTGCACCCCATATCCATCGCCAAAAGAGAACTTGAGCACGCTGTATCCACAGAAATTGCAGGTCCCTTCAGATCTAAGAAGTAAGATATTCTTGCTGCTAATACGGCGCTGGAATTCCCCCACATTACTGAAGCTTCCTCACATTCCCGGATATTGTAATCACTTGGAGCCACTCCTGCATATACTCCACACTTGCTGCCTTTTAAACTTTTCGGATTAATCGCTGCATCTTCAATGGCTTTCCAGCAATGCTCCAGGAACAAACGCTGTTGCGGATCCATCATTTCGGCCTCATTTCCTGAAATCTTAAAGAAAACAGGGTCGAATTTATCAATATCCCGTAAAAAACTGCCTGTCCATTTTGGTCCTTCATTGTGAGTATATCCCTGCCATCTGTCTGCAGGTACATCACCGATCAGACTTTTTCCATTTTTCAAAACTTCCCAAAATGCATCCAGATCGTTGGCAGCTCCAAACTGTCCGCTCATCCCAATGATGGCGATATCATTTTCATGGCGATATACTGGTTCCTGAGCTTTAACAGGGGCAGTAAATCTTGTTTTCAAAGGTGTTTCCACTTCACGAACTGAAGCTTGAACTGAAGTTTCAACAGCCACTTCAACTTGTAATGCTTCGCTAAAGTTCTGCATTAAATGCTCAGCAAGCTGCTGGATGGTTCCATAGCTGAAAATATCTGTAGATTTCAGATCCACCTTCAGTTTTTCATTGATATTTTTGATGAGTTCCATACTCAGGATGGAATCAAAACCATAATCCATAAACTGGCATTCTATATCAAAATCGCCTGGTGGAAGTTTGATTAAATCGGCAGCTATTTTGGTCAGCTGTTGGATCAGGCTATTATTATCTATTGTTTTTTTCATAACAGGCATTTTCTGTTTTGGTGCTGCTGTAGTCTGTTGTATAACAGGAGGCACCATTTTGATTTCATGTTTTTTTTCTGGTTGTTTTATTTCGGAAATGATCTTTCCATCGCTGGTAGCACAAATGATCTGTTGTGAAAGGACTTCTCCCTGAGGATAGCTTATTGCTTGAAGATAACCCGTTTCTTTCAACACATTTTGCCAGCTTTCTGATGATAGTCCAGGACTTCCGTTTAATCGTATTCCGCGGTCTTCATACAGCCACCATCCGTCTAATAATCCGAAAGTTAATGTGGTAAATATTTCTGTGCGTGCTATTTCATTCATGATCAGTAGGCCATCCTGTTTTAATAAAGCTTTGATATTATTCAGGGTTACGGCCATGTTTTTAGTGGCATGCACTACGTTAGCACCAATCACGATATCATAACTGCCTAGTTCTATCTGCTGATCGGAAGGATCCGATTCTATATTCAAAATAGCTGTTTCCAGATACGGTGCCATTGTTTTAAACTGTTGCTCTGCATAATGAAGGAAACTGTGTGAAAGGTCCGTGTATAAGTAGAAAAGATGGTCTTTATAAGGTTCCAATGCTCTGAAAACAAATTGGCTTGTTCCTCCTGTTCCTGCTCCTACTTCTAATATTCTGATCTTTTCACCCGGTTTCAAATAAGGAATACTGGCAGCAACACTATTTTTGATGATCCCGGTCAACAAATCGTTGAAGTAATCGGATTGCGCATTTCCTTTATAAATACCGCTTACATAGTCCATGCTTCCTCCGGGAAACATCACTGAAGTAGCCTGTATCTTTCCTGTTATGATTTCTATGAAGGACTCCAGACAAATCTTAAGCAGTGTTCCATGAGGACGGTATTCCTGTCCCTTCATCACAAGCTCACTCATCTGCTGTTCGAAATCAAAATCATTAAGAGCGTCTTTTGTTTCTTCAGCCACAAAAATCTGAGTGTCTTTTACGGTTACATATCCTTTTGTCTCCAATAAATGAATCAAAACAAAAAATAACTGTTCATATTTATCATTAATGGAAAGTTGAGATCTTAAACTACTGATTGTTTGACCCGTAGTCTGCTTTTCTTCCAGTCCAAGTTGAAGTAATACTTTCAAGATTCCTTTACAGCAAAGCATTTCAAATATCTGATCCTGCTCATCTGCTTTTGGATAAATAAGAGCATCCGCTTCTTCCATTTGTAATACGGAACTGGATCTGACTTGTGAAATCTCCTTCTCATGATGCATGGTAGGCATAGCAGCAGCCGTTGCAGCAGAGAGTTTCAAAGCAACGATCTGTTGTTCATTGTTGTTTAACACGGTTTCAAGCAAGTGCATTCCCTCTTCCGTCTCTATGCTTTCAATACCTGCCTGCTTCATTTTTTCTTTATAACCATCTGCCGCTACAATACCGATCTCGCCCCAATATCCCCAATTGATGATCCTAACAGGGATATTCAACAGGTGGTTTACATTAAGCGCATAACTATCTTTAAAAGAACACCCTGACGCATAATTAGCTTGTCCCGGAGCATGTACCAAAGATTGTGCTGAGGAATAGAAACAGATAAAATCAAGAGGTTCGTTTTTGAATATATATACTAAATTCTGGCTGGACAGAGATTTAGGCATGAACGCTTTTTTAAAATCATCTTCAGTCATATTTTTCAAAAGCATATCATGCAAAACAATTGCTGAGTGAAACAGACCGTGAACCTCGCTGTGATTTTCTTTAATTAATTTATAAGCTTTTTCAACCTGTTTTGGATCAGTAGCATCACATGAGTAGTATTCAGGTTTTTGTCCCAGTTTGGCAATTTCTTCCTGAGCCATCATAATTGCTTCATCAGCGACTCTTCTTCCCAACCAGATGATCTTCGCCTGATAGTTCTTTACCAGGTATTCTGTAGTTGCTTTTCCTAATCCTCCTGCACCCCCTAGCAATACATAAGTTCCTCCGTTTCTAAACGTTGAAGAATTTACTTCAGGTAATACAATAGGATACAAATGTTGTCTGTAATAATGCCCGTTTCTCAAAGCAGTAACTGCATTTTCTTTATTATCAAGACTGATTGTAAATAGATCTGTCCAATTAATTTCCGCAGGATTTTTCAATGCAGATACATCCAGATCAATCCGGTTAACTGACCATTGAGGCTGTTCTTTTATCAAGGCTCCTGTCATTCCTATCATACCACTTCCTGCAGAAGTTATCTTACTATCCGGCAAAACTTTCTGTGTATTAGAAGTGAATACGGTAAGTTTCAAGTCTTTGATTCCCGCATCTAATAATTGTTTTATGCTAGTAAATACGGCCAATTCTCTTGCAGAATGATCATCCATTAATGCATCATCACCTATTTCAGTTAATCCCTGTAAAAGATAAACACCTGCTACATCATCAGGAATTGCATCTAAAGTTTCTGTAGTGGTCACCTCCGCACCTTGATTCATTAGCCATTTTCCAAGTTCTTCACCAAATACCGGATCTGAACCTCCGGTAACAAGGATCTGTTTTCCTTCAATTAAAACTGAAGCTTCCGGCTGGGTAATTATCCTGTCCCACATAGGTTTGTGAGCAATGGATGAAGCTTTGCCCGAAGTGCTTTGAAAGGTAACCTGAGGTGACAATACCAAATCCCTGAAATGCAGTAAAACAGTTCCCTCTTCATCCATAATATCCATTTGGCAACAGAAAGTTCCACTTTGCTTTTTCTCAAATGTTGCATGGCACCAGATCACTGAAGGTAATGTTCCAAAAATGGTTATTTCAGCAGCATCTGAAGGCTGATAAAGAGATTGTTCTCCCTGACTTAACAGCCAACCCGTACTGGTTTGTACGATATTATCCAATACTCCCGGAGAAAGAATAAATTCATCAGTAACCGGTAATACGATTTTTGCCAGTGCATCAAGTTTATCGAAATACAATATTTCCACTCCCTGAAAGTCAGCTGCATAAGTCTTACCTGCTTTTGCAAACAAGCTGTAAAGTGCCTCTTTTTCAAGAGAATACTGATAGTATTGTATTAAATCTTCAATATTCTTTTGATCATGGGGCTGTTGAAATTCCGTATTCAGTAAGCCCTGACCATTAAGCTGTGGCTTATTTTCTTTATGTTTTGTGTAGATTTCATACCCGATTTCATTTCCTGCGTTAAAGAGGTTGATCTGAACATTGGCAGGAACTCCGTTTACTCTTATCGGATCAACCCATGACACATTCTTCAATTGGGTAATACGCTGACGTAAACTTCTTTCTCCCGCTTCTCTTGCGAGTTCTAATAAGGCAGAAGATGGCAGTTCTTTATAATTGGTGATCTCACACTGTGTTAAGAAATCTTCTTCTCCCGTATAGGTGCTGATAAATTTCTGCTCATTCAGGTCAGAATCATTGCTGTGCAATAATGGGTGCAGATTATTCTGACCATATTGTACAATTCCGTCGTTAACGATAGGAATCCAGTATCGATCTTTTATAAATGGATAAGCCGGCAAACTGATTCTTGAAGGAAATCCTTTAGGATAAAGAGAATTCCAGTCTGTATCCACTCCATTCACCCAAGCCATTGCTATAGAAAGCAAATCTTTTGTGTGCTGGATGTAGTTTTCATCTTTTTTACGAATATTTCCTCTGATTGGATTCATTGTTTTTTGATCCAGATAATCGCTTAACTGAACCATCAGATCTTCTTTATCAGTCGCAATGAATGCCAGCCTTTCCTCCATTTCCTCTCTACCTATCTGTAAGGTATAGGCAACATCATATAAATCTGCCTGACTGTTTTTTTCTAAGAAATTTTTCAGATTCTCCACCTGGATGGCAATTCTGCTGGCATGTTTTGCAGACAATGCAATGATCACAGGCATTTTATAGTCCAATTTCCTGGCTGATAAAGCTGCATATTCTTCAATGATGATATGAGCATTGCTTCCTCCTGCGCCAAATCCACTGATCCCGGCGATACGAGGTTTCCCTTCATTTGTTGGCCATTCTTCAAGTTGTTGCTGTACTTTAAAAGGACTGTTTTCAAAATCAATATCCGGATTTAGAACAGCGGAATGTAATGAAGGTACCAACTGCTGATGCTTAAGCTGTAAGATCACTTTGGTTAATCCTGAAATTCCTGCTGCCGATTCACAATGTCCGATATTGGATTTGACAGAACCGATGCTGCAAAACTGTTTTTCTGTAGTTTCAAATGCTCTGTTCAGTCCTGCTATTTCGATCGGATCTCCAAGACTAGTTCCTGTCCCATGGGCTTCTACATAGCTTAAATCACTTGCCTTAACTCCACTTTTCTCGATCGCAGCTTTAATTACTGCAGCCTGAGCTTTTGGATTTGGAACGGTATATCCATTCGTTTTACCGCCGTGATTTAATGCGGTTCCTTTAATTAAACCATAAATATGGTCACCATCTTTAATCGCTTCGCTTACACGCTTTAATAATACCGCTCCAACACCTTCTCCAGGTACATATCCATCTCCACCCATACCAAAGCTTTCACAACGGCCTGCACCAGACACAAAACGTCCCTGGCTCAGCATCAGATATTTATTTGGATGTACGCTAATGTTTACTCCTCCGGCAACAGCCACATCGGTATTTCCAACAATCAGATCATTACATGCTAAATGAATAGCCGTTAAGGAAGAAGAGCACATCGTATCAACGGCCATACTCGGACCATTGAAATTAAAGAAGTATGAAATTCTGTTGGCAATACTGCTTGCTATACCGGCCGGCGTTACAAAATTCCCTTTCATTCTTTCCTCAGCACCAAATAACTGGTATTCTTCATACATTACTCCGGCATAGACTCCGATTTTCTTAGCAATTCCGGTTTTGGCATCTTCTGAACGTATACTGTCACGGGTGTATCCCGCATCTTCTATCGTTTCCCATACGGTCTGCAGGAAAAGACGTTCCTGAGGATCCATCAATTCTGCTTCTCTTGGTGAGATACTGAAAAATAAGGGATCAAACTTATCAATGTCATTCATAAACCCACCCCATTTGCTGTAGCTTTTTCCAGGGCGACCTTTTTCTTCATGATACATTTCATCTGCATTCCAACGGTCCGCCGGAACCTGTGTGATACAGTCTTTTCCGATTTTAAGATTCTCCCAGAATTCTTCCAGGTTATTGGCATCCGGATAACGTCCGCTGATACCGATAATGGCAATATCTTCGTTGATGTTTTTATTCCCAGATTGTTGTTGTACCATTGAAAAACGCTGGCGTCTGTTTTGAACATCAACAGGTCTCTCAGTTTTTATAACTTCTTTTGTCAAAGGTGCCGAAGCTTTTACTACAGCCAATCCTGTTAATTCTAAAAGTAATGAACGATGAGCTTCCATAAAGTAGCCACAAAGCTCTTTCAGGGTCAGGTATTCAAAGAATAAGGTACGGGGTAACTTACCAAATACGTCCTGCAGGCAATTAGAAAGCCTGATCACCAATACGGAATCAATTCCGTACTGCTCAAAAGGAACTTCAGCCTTTAATTTTTCTTCAGGCATTCTCAACTCTTTTGCCAGAAGGCCACGCAGATAGATTATGGACGCATTGTAAAGACTATCATTATTGACAGAAGTTTCTGTTGGTGAATAGGATATTTCTTCTGGTTTCTCCACCAAAACCTTCTCCTCTTTAGTATCTCCAAACAGTACCATTCCCTGGGTAATTCCACTATTCATTAAGCTTTCAAATGCCTTAATACCCACATCAGTTGGCATCGGTGCCAAACCAAAGTGTTGCATCATATAGATTTCAGCTTCAGCACTGATTTGCATTCCGCCTTCTTTCCAGAGTGGCCAGTTAATGCTTAAAGTCTTTCCATAACGTCTGCCATTCATACGTTCGCTTTCCCTGTAATGGGCATAATTATCCATCCAGGTGTTCGCTGAAGCATAATCAGACTGTCCGGCGTTTCCATTGACCCCCGCTACGGAAGAGCAAGTGATCATAAACTCTAACGGAAGGTCTTTCGTTGCCATATCCAGATTTCTGGTTCCTTTTATTTTAGCCGCAAAGACTTCTTTTACTTCCTTTTTTGTTTTCTGAAGGATCATACTGTCACGGATCACTCCCGCACTATGAATAACACCGTCAAGTTTCGTATGTTTTTCAATGATATTTTGAATAAGATCATTGACTGCTGACTCATCACTGATGTCACAAGGATAATACAATGCATTATCTAATTGATCAACAGCTTTTTGTTGAGAAGGATTCAACTGTGGACTTCTGCCCGTTAAAATTATTGTTGCTCCTTCTGTTTTATTAAGATATTGCGCAAAGATCAACCCTAATCCACCAGCCCCGCCAGTAATCAGATATACTCCGTCTGACTTGATGTGAACGGGAGCTGTGGAAGAATCAATCAACCTATTTTCCATTGATCTTACCTCGCGTTTTCCTGCTGAATAACGCACTTCATGGTCTGGATTCTGTTTTTCATTCATCAAAATACCACCCAATTCTTCAAGATTTTGAAATGCCTGATCTTCTATGCTGATCAGTTTTCCCGTAATTCTAGGATTTTCCTGGGTTAACGTTTTTAGTAAACCAGTAATAAAACCATACTGATAATACTGATCCTGACTACAAGCAACGACAATATGAGTTGCCTTTTTATGAGGCATTACTGTTTTTGCCAGAGAAAGCATATCCATAAAGAAATCTTCCTCTTTTACTGTATTAATGGCCGTAACCGTTAATGAGAAATGATTGTAAAGATCATCGGCCATGGTCCCGGATCCTCCTGCCAATATGATGATCGGCATTGTATCTCTAAGAGATTGTACAGGTTCTGGCTGATACTTCCAATGATCAGCTAATAAGCTAAGTCCTTTCGGAGCCATTTCGGTATCATTAACACTATCATTGGCTACAAAACCATTCACAGGTAACAATACCAATTCTTTGAAACGAAGAACAACCTGTCCTTGATTATTCAAAAGATCAATGTCATAGCTGCTAATTCTCTTCCCTGCTTTATTTTTCTTAATGTGACACCACAATTCATCTGTTAAATCCTGATACAACTCTATTTCAGCTACGCTAAAGGGCAATAAAATCTCTTTGGTGCTTTTTGCCAGCTGCATTCCTATGCATGATTGTAATGCACTGTCCAGAACTCCCGGAGTTAAAACCAAAGCTCGATCCTTTGGTAAGGAAACTCTTGATAAAACTTCGTCTTCATCATAATACATCTCCCGGATGCCACGGAAACTTTTACCATAACCTAATCCAGATTTCTGGAATAAAGTATAACAGTCACTTCCACTTATTGTATGGGCTAATCCTGCTTTGATTGTTTTTATATTTTTCTGTTCAGGAATGAACAATTCATCAGTAGATAAAATCCCTCTGCAATGTACCTCTTCGGCATCGTCCTGGGTATAGACTTCAAATTCTATTTCATTCTCTGAAGTAAACACACTGGTAAAAACAGTTTGCTCCTTATCGTTGATCTGAATTGGATGTAACCAGCTAACCTCTTTTAATTTTGTAATTTTTGCCTGTAAAGATTGCTCGCCTGCTTCTCTTGCCAACTCCAGATAAGCAACTCCCGGTAATGTCTTAACATCATGTACCAGATGATCCGTTAAAAACAATTCTTTCCCTGTAAAAATGCTGGTAAACTGCTGTTCTCTAAGGTTAGAAGTATTAGTATGCAATAAAGGGTGAAGTTTTGAACCTGCTTTTAATACTAATTCTCCGTCTCCTTTTGGAAACCAGTAACGTTCATTCGCGAAAGGATAAGATGGTAAACTAATAACAGATGGTTTGGCATCATTGTAAATCAGATTCCAGTCAATATTCACACCTTTTACCCATAACTGAGCTAAAGAATGACTCTCTTTTTCTCTGATGATGCTTTCCAGATAAGCCATCCCAGACTTTCCTTCCAGAGAAATTCCCAGTTGATCATTGTGGATATTCCCAATGTATAAATTCTGTGTATTCTTTTCCAGATAACAAGACAGCTGAGAAAGCACGTCTTCTCTACCTTCTGCAATAAAAGCCAGTCTTTCTTCCATTGCTTCTCTTCCCGTTTGAAGCGTGTAGGCAAGATCATCAAGATTGATTTCGGAATGATTTTCAATATGCTTTTTGAGGTTCTCAACAATTACTTTTAATCTCTCTTCGTCTTTGGCTGATAATACAATTACCAATGGCATTTGCTGTCTGTAAGCAACATTTTCACTTACATATTCCTCTACGATCAGATGTGCGTTGCTTCCTCCTGCACCAAATCCACTGATTCCGGCAAGCCTTGGTTTATTATTTACAACAGGCCATTCTTCAAGTTCTTGTTGAACTTTAAATGGTGTATTTTCAAATTTTATGTTAGGATTTAATATCGTAGAGTGCAGAGAAGGTACCAGTTGGCGGTGCTGCATTTGTAACAGAACCTTGGTTAATCCCGATATTCCTGCTGCTGATTCGCAATGCCCAATATTGGATTTTACGGAGCCAATGCTGCAGAATTGTTTGTTTTTAGATTCAAAAGCTTTATTTAATCCTGCTATTTCAATAGGATCTCCAAGACTTGTTCCGGTACCGTGCGCCTCGATATAGCTGAAATCTTCAGCCTTTACACCCGCCTTTTTCATGGCAGCTTTGATTACGGAAGCCTGTGCTTTTGGGTTCGGTACAGTATATCCGTTGGTTTTACCTCCGTGATTAAGAGCCGTCCCTTTAATTAAACCATAAATACGATCTCCATCTGCTAATGCCTGACTGTAAGATTTTAGCAATACAGCACCCACTCCTTCACCTGGAACATAACCTTCTCCTCCTTCTCCAAAGCTTTCACATCTGCCTTTACTGGAGACAAACATCCCTTGGCTCAGCATCAGATATTTATTCGGATGTACACTGATATTTACTCCTCCGGCTAAAGCCATTGTACAATTACCATTCTGGATGCTTTCGCAAGCAAGATGTATTGCTGTTAAAGAAGAAGAACACATGGTATCTACTGCCATACTGGGCCCATTCAGATTGAAAAAGTAAGATACCCGGTTCGCAATGCTGCTGATGCTTCCACCAGGATTTACGAAATTACCTTTCGCATTTTCTTCAGCTCCAAATAAAGGATATTCTTCATACATCACCCCTACATACACACCTACCTGCGGCTGGGTAGCATCTTTATCTCTTCTTCCTTCCAGTTTCTTTTTAGGATATCCTGCATCTTCAAATGTTTCCCAGGCTGTTTGAAGAAAAAGACGTGCCTGTGGATCCATTAATTCTGCTTCACGAACAGAGATATTAAAAAACAAGGGATCAAAATGATCTATTTCATCAATAAATCCGCCCCATTTGCTATAGCTTTTTCCTGCCTTTCCTTTTTCTTCGTCATAAAAATCTGTAAGATCCCAGCGGTTTGCAGGGATTTCTGTAATACTGTCTTTTCCTGATTTCAGGTTATCCCAAAATTCTGAAAGATTTTTAGCCTGAGGATATTTCCCTGAAAGTCCGATAATGGCAATAGGCTCATTAACAACCGATGAATTTCTGCTTGTAGATTTTTCCACAACGTGAAAAGCAGATCTTATATCGCTTTTAACGCCCTCATTGATAGATTTGGAAATAACAGTAGTTTCTTCTGGCAATACTGTTTTTACACCAGTAAGCTCGATCAGTTTTTCAGGGTAAGCATCAACGAAAAACTCGGTGACTTCAGCTAATGTTTGGCATTCAAAAAATAAGGTCCGTGGGATATTGTAGAAGATGCTTTCCAGACGATTGGTCAGTTTTGTGATCATGATAGAATCGATTCCGTACTGTTCAAAAGATGTATCCGGTTCCAGCTTATGATTCTTCATTCTGAGTTCTTTCGTCATTACATCTCCTAAATAGATCATGGACGCGGCATACAATGCTTTATCATTTCCACCCGTTTTCTTTTGGCTGGTCTTAGAAGCTGAAGACCCATTCATCCATGAGTTCAACTTATCTTCTTCACCATATACCACAACGCCTTGCGATGAAATGTTGTTCAACAAAGTTTCAAAAGCGGAAATCCCATCAGAAGTAGGCATTGACCACAATCCAAAATGGCTGGCCATATATTTTTCCTGGTCTGCATCGATCTGCATTCCGCCTCCTTTCCATAAAGGCCAGTTGATACTTAAGGTTTTGCCTGTTCTTTTTCCTTGGTTACATTCTTTCTGTCTGTGGTTGGCAAAATAATCCAACCAGGCATTAGCAGCGGCGTAATCTGCCTGTCCTGTATTTCCAAATACACCTGCTAATGATGAACAAAACATCATAAAATCAAGTTGCTCATCTTTTGTTGCCTGATCTATATGCTGAGCTCCGGTAATTTTAGCAGAGAAGACATCATGAATTTCTGATGTAGTTTTTTTGGTAATTAAGCTATCCCGGGTAGTTCCTGCACTGTGAATCACTCCATCCAGATGACCATAGTTATTTTTTATCTTTTTAATTAAATCTGTAACAGACTTTAAATCCGTAACATTACAACGCTCGTACTGTGCATTTCTAAATCCTTTAATTTTTTCCTGTTGTGTAGGGTTTAATTCGCTTCTGCCTGTCAGAATTAATTGTGTTCCCGGTATTGTATTCAAATAATCTGCGAAGATCAATCCCAGTCCGCCAGCTCCACCTGTGATCAGGTACACTCCATTTTCTTTGATCTCTGTTTTTAATCCCGGATTTTTATCAGAAATTCCTGTTAAGCTTCTAACTTCTCTTTGCCCGGATTGATAACGTACTTCCGGTTCATGGTTTCTTTGTTCTTCCTGTAAAATCTCTGTCAATTCATCCAGTTCATTGATCGAAAGGCCTTCTACACCGATTGTTTTCCCTTGTAAAATTTGATTTTCCTGTACGGCTGTTTTCAACATCGCTGAAATGAAACCATATTCAAGCTCGTCTGCAACAGGATAAACAAAATGAATCTGCAGTTGAGCAGACTTTTTATTTTGTATTTCTTCTAAAACCTGGATAAAAACAGACTCTGGTGTTCCTTCGTTAATTGTTTTTACTTCACATTCCAATCTTTCGCTTAATTTCTCAGCCAATACAGCAGATCCACCTGCCAATAGTACCAATGGAGCATCACCTGTTTCAGTTTTTGATAATCCTGCATTGACCTCATCTAAAGCTTCAGCTTTCCAATTATAATTGTATAAGTGGAGTTCTGGAATTACATTAACGCTATCATTTGTTTTAGCATTCTTTTCCATAGGTACTACAACAAATTCAGAAAAACGAATTACCAGTTCTCCGAAATTGTTCAATAATTCAATATCATAGCTATTAGCCAGTTTACCGGATCTGTTTTTGGTGACATAACACCAGATCTCTTCCGGAAGCGCCTGGTAAATATTCATTTCTCGGACACTGAAGGGCAGCATCAATTGTTGATTCTGATCCGCAAGGCTAATTCCCATACAGGTTTGCAGCGCACTATCCATCATTCCCGGAGTCCATACAAAGCCTTCTGCCGCTGATAAAGCTATTCTTGATAAAGCTGCTTTTCCATTGTAAAAAATTTCCTGGATCCCCTGAAAGGTTTTCCCATATTCAAGCCCAATGGAATTCATTATTTTATAATAATCTGCACCTTCTTTATGGCTTCCGGAATCTTTAAAAAGATCACGAAGATGGTTGATATCTCTTATTTCCGGAGACTGCTGGTCAGCTGTCCCTAAAATACCTTTGGTGTGCAATTGAGTATCGGCTTCACCGCTAAAGATTTCATAGGTTAATCCATCTCCCTGCTCCACGACGTTCATATAAAGCTGAACGGGTGCGTCACTTATCTTAACGGGTTGTAGCCAACTAATGTCCCTGAGTTGAGTAACGTCCTTTCCGGCAACATATTCTCCTGCTGCGCGGGCCATCTCAAGATAAGTGACCCCAGGCAGTACCTTTGTTCCAAGCACTTTATGGTCCGTTAAAAAAAATTCTTTTCCGTTATATATACTGTTGAATTGGTGTTGTTTAGTCATAATTGGTCAATTAATTTTTATAAGCATGTAAAAGAGGATGTAGTTTTTGTTCATCCCGAACTTGTTTTATAGGCTGTACCTGAATCGTATGTTTTACAGGATCTTCCTCCTTTTTGGCAAACCAGTAGCTTTCCTTTGCAAAAGGATAAGATGGCAAACCGATGATGGATGGTTTATCATCCTGATATAACAGATCCCAATCGATAACCGCTCCTTTGATCCATAATTTGATTAGAGACTCGCTTTCCTTTTCCTGGAGAGCACTTTCCAGATAAGCTTTTCCTGCTTTTCCTTCCAGCATGAATCCTGAATCATCCTTACGGACATTTCCTGTAAGCAATTCTTCAAGATGATGTTTCAGATAATTGTTCAGTTGTAAGATCAGATCAGCTTTGCTTTCTGCTAAAAATGCTAAACGCTCTTCCAGTGCGTCTCGTCCTGTCTGTAAGGTATATGCAAGATCATAAAGATTGATTTCTGCATTCTTTTCAACAAAATCCTTCAGATCTGAAACCTTCTCCCGGAGTCTGTTTGTATTTTTAGCTGACAATACAATAATTGCTGGTCCGGAAACGTTTCGATTCTCAGGCTGCGGGCTAACATATTCCTGAATAATGATATGGGCATTACTTCCTCCTGCACCGAAACTACTGATTCCAGCGATCCGTGCCTTATTACCTTGTGTTGACCATTCTTCCAGAGACTGTTGTACTCTGAATGGACTGTTTTCAAAATCTATGTTCGGGTTGAGTACTTCAGAATGCAGAGAAGGAACCAATTGACGATGTTTCATTTGAAGCAACACCTTTGTTAATCCTGATATTCCCGCTGCTGATTCACAATGCCCAATGTTCGATTTTACGGAACCTACGCTGCAAAATTGTTTAGCATCAGATTCGAATGCATTCTTTAATCCGGTCAATTCTATAGGATCTCCTAAACTTGTTCCTGTTCCGTGTGCTTCTATATAGCTGAAATCTTCCGGCTGAATTCCTGCTTTTTTCATGGCCGCTTTAATGACCGCAGTCTGAGCTTTTGGATTCGGGACGGTGTAACCATTGGTTTTGCCGCCATGGTTGACAGCTGTTCCTTTAATCACTCCGTAAATACGATCACCGTCAGCAACAGCACGGCTTAAAGGTTTTAGTAACACAGCTCCAACTCCTTCACCCGGTACATAGCCTTCTCCACCTTCTCCGAAACTCTCGCATCGGCCTTTGCTGGAGGCGAATCCACCTTCACTTAAAATTAAAAATTTGTTTTGATGCAAACTTAGATTGACTCCTCCTGCAACAGCCATTTCTATTTCTCCTGACTGTAAATCTTTACAAGCCATATGGATTGCCGTTAAAGAAGAAGAACACATCGTATCTACCGCCATACTAGGTCCGTGGAAATTGAAAAAGTAAGATACCCGGTTGGCAATACCGCTTGGGTTGCCCAGTAAAGCTGTCGGATTTCCTTTTGCTGTTTCTTCTGCTCCGAATAACTGATATTCTTCGTACATTACTCCTACATATACTCCAACCTGTCCTGACATACCGCTTGTTTCATTTACTTTCCCCTGAAGTTTGGCTTTTGTATATCCCGCATCTTCCATGGTTTCCCATACCGTTTGTAAGAAAAGTCTTTCCTGAGGATCCATGATTTCTGCTTCCCTTGGAGAAATATTAAAGAATAAAGGGTCAAAAAGATCAATATCTTTCATAAATCCACCCCACTTGCTATAGGTTTTGCCTTCTTTACCTTTTACAGGATCATAAAAATCGCTGATCTTCCAACGGTCTTCAGGGATTTCTCTGATGCTGTCTTTTCCTGATTTAAGATTCTCCCAAAACTCATCCAGATTCTTAGCATCAGGATATTTTCCACTCAATCCGATAATGGCAATCTCTTCAGATAGTATTAATGATTCAGGAAGTTCTTTTTCAGGAGTTTCTGTTCGTTGATCTACTGCCTTATCAGATGCTGTAGATTGTATATTTTTTACCTGATCTGTAAAGGCTACTTTCTTATGATCAACGGTTGTTGCTGATCCTGTTAGTTTCATAAGTTCATTGCGATGGGTTTTCAGGAAATGAGAAACCAATTCACCCAAGGTCTGACATTCAAAAAATACGGTTCTTGAAACCTTACCGAGTTTTTCTTCCAATAGGTTCGTCAATCTTACGACTATCGTAGAATCGATACCAAATTCTTCAAAAGGAATATCCTGCTGTAATTTAGCCACAGGGATCTTTAAGGTTCCGGCTATCAATGTCCCAATATATTCTATAGATGCTTCATATAAATGGTCATCAGCCTGGGAAACCGGAGTTTCTTTTGCCACTTCTTTTTGAAGTAGTGAACTTCCTTTTTCTATTCCCAGTTTTTCAGGATCTCCATAGATGACAATTCCCTGATTGAAATTGCTGTTCAATAAAGTGTCAAAAGCACGAAGTCCATCAGCAGTCAGCATTGGCCATAAACCAAAATGATGCGCCATATATTTCTCGTGTTCTGTGCTGATCTGCATTCCGCCCTCTTTCCATAATGGCCAGTTGATGCTTACTGTCTTTCCTGTTCTTTTTCCACGAAGCCGTTCCATTTCGCGATGTGAAGCAAAATGATCCAGCCACAAATTAGCTGATGCGTAATCCGACTGTCCTGTATTCCCGAATATTCCCGCTAATGATGAAAAATAAACCGTGAAATCAAGATTTTCATTTTTGGTTGCCAGATCAATGTTTTTAGCTCCTTTTACTTTAGCAGAGAAAACATCCCTAACCTCAGCTGCTGTCTTGTGAATCATCAGGCTATCTCTGGTTACCCCAGCACTATGAATAATACCATCAATACGGCCATATTCATTTTTGATTTTTTTCATTAAAGCCGTTACGCTTCCAAGATCAGTAATATCGCATTGTTCGTAAGCGGTGCTGGACAATTTTCTTAATCTACTTTTTTGTGAAGCATTAAGCTCACTTCTGCCGACCAATATTACTTTTGTGCCTGCAGTCTGATTGAAGTAATCTGCAAATAATAATCCCAATCCGCCTGCACCTCCAGTGATCAGATAAACACCATTTTCTTTAGCGGCTGTTTTTACCTCTTGATTGTCGTTTATGTTTAAAACTTTCAGTTTTTTTACTTCTCTTCTTCCAAGGTGATATCGAACTTCAGCATCGGTATTTTCCTGTTCAATTTGTAAAATCCTCACTAATTCATTCAATCCGTTAATCGACAGATTGTCTACTTCAATTAGTTTTCCTGCGGACACTAAGCTTTCCTGTACTGCTGTTTTCAATAATCCTGAAAGAAAACTATAATCCATTTCTTCTCCGGCAGGATATACCAATTGAATCATTTGCCCTACAGGTTTTCTTTGCTGTATTTCTTCAAGAATCTGAATGAAAGTTTCTTCCGGAGCATTTTCATGAATCATCTTTACTTCACATTCCAGGCTCTCTTCCAGCTTTTCTGCTAATACTGCAGAACCACCCGCCAAAAATACCAAAGGAGCAACTGATGTGTTTGTTCTTTTTGAATTAAATTCCTCTACACCTGCTTTCTGCCATTCATTAGCATACAGGTACAATCCAATACCACTCTCTGAAGTTTCCTTATTCTGACGTTTATTCTCATGAGCCACCGAAGATGTACTGTTGTTGTTTTCTAATGTTAAAACCACTAACTCAGTGAAACTGATCAGAACCTCACCCTGCTGATTCAGCATTTCAATCTCATAACTGCTGGATTGTTTACCTGAACTGTTTTTTCTCACATAACACCAGATTTCTTGTGATAAAGGCTTACAGATATTGATCTCCCTTACACTGAATGGCAACATCAATTGCTGGCTTTGATCAGAAAGACTGATCGCCATGCAGGTTTGTAATGCGCCATCCATCATTCCAGGGGATAAAGTAAATCCAGCTTCTGGAGTTAGCTCAATTCTTGATAATGCAGACTCCTCATTATACCAAACCTCCTGAACTCCCTGGAAGGTTGTTCCATAGTCCAATCCAATAGATCTGAACAATTCATAATAGGCTGCTTTATCCATTTTTGAAATAAAGCTATTTCGTAACTTATTGATGTTTTTGATCTGAGGAACTACGTTGGAAACCGATCCCATTATTCCTTGTCCATGCAACTGTTTCTCATCCGGACCTGAATAGATTTTATAAGTCCATTCATTATTCAAAGTTTCAATATTAATATGAAGTTGTACTGGTTCAGTATTAACCTTTACAGGTTGTAACCAGTTCACTTCTCTTAATTGAGCTATTGAAACCTCAGCACCCATCTCACCTGCTACACGGGCCATTTCAAGATAAGCGACTCCAGGCAGAACCTGTTCTCCAAAGACCTTATGATCTCTTAAAAAAGATTCACTTCCATTCAGCAGACTGCTAAACAAACAATTCTTTAGACTGGAATTATTCTGATGCAATAATGGATGTGCAATAGCAGAACTTGTAACTATTTTCTGTTCAGATTTCAGCCAATATCTTTCTCTTGCAAAAGGATAATGAGGTAGACTCACTTTATTACACTTCGTTTCCTGATATAATACATTCCATTTTACAGGAAATCCTTTTACCCAATATTCTCCTACAGCTGTCCAGAATTTATTGGCTAAAGCATTTTGAATCGCAGATGCTTCGGAAGATCGGCTGACTTCTTTTTTATAATGTCTGATATTTCCAGTAAAATAATGCCCTTCTTTTCCGATTGTAAAATCAGTAAGTCGATCAACCAGATCCTCAATTGTTTTTGCTGGAATAGCCAATCTTTCTTCCATTGCTGATCTTCCGACCTGCAAGGTGTAAGCAATATCATATAAGCTGATCAACGGTTCATTTTTAATATGTTTAACAAGCTGTTCAGCCTGTACAATCAATTGTTCTCTGCTTTTAGCTGACAATACAATCAATACATCTCCGCTATGCTTAATCTCTTTCTTTTCCTGAGGGATGTATTCTTCAATAACCATGTGCGCATTGGTTCCACTAAAACCAAAGCTGCTGATGGCCGCTCTTCTTTTTGTATTAGCCGGTGTATTCCAATCGGTTAGTGTATCCTGTATTTTAAATGGACTCTCTTTAAAATTGATTAACGCATTAGGCTTCTCATAATTAATGCTAGGCGGCAATTGTTTATGTTTCATTGCCAGAAGTACTTTTAAAACACTAGCCACTCCGGCAGCTTCTAAAGCATGACCTATATTTGTTTTCACACTTCCCAGACTGCAGAAATTCTGTTGATTGGTGTACGCTCTGAATGATGCATTTAAAGCTTCAAATTCTATAGGATCTCCTAATCCCGTACCTGTTCCGTGAGCTTCCACGTAGGTGATGGTTTCAGGATTGATATTAAACCTGTCATATACTTCTTTCTCCAGTTCTTCCTGAGATACTACACTTGGAGCGGTAATACCATTGGTTGTTCCGTCCTGGTTGGTCAGACTTCCTTTGATCACTCCATAAATACGGTCGTTATCCCGTTCTGCATCTGCCAGCCTTTTCAAAACAACAACACCAACACCTTCTCCCATCACAAAGCCATTAGCTCTACTATCAAAGGTGTAGCATCGTCCATCTGCAGACAGCATACCCGCTCTTACCGCCATATCATGTGAATGGGCAGAATTGATAATATTGATACCACCCGCCAAAACAAGATCTGTATCGCCTCTTTGAAGACTGTTAAATCCAAGATCCATTGCAACCAAAGAGCTTGAACAAGCTGTATTGACGGCTATTGCAGGTCCTTTTAAATTAAGGAAATAAGAAATTCTTGAGGCCAATATCGCACTTGAATTTCCCCAAAGCGCCGAAGGTAATGTTCCTTCAGTTCCAGCAATATAATCACTGTGTCCTGCTCCTGCATATACACCGCATTTCAGAGATGAAAGAGAGTCTGGGTCAATTCCTGCATCTTCAATAGCTTTCCAGCTATGTTCAAGGAATAACCGCTGCATAGGATCCATCATTTCTGCTTCAGACCCTGAAAGTTTAAAGAATAAAGGATCAAAATAGTCCGGATTTTCCAAACAGCTTGCCCATCTTTTCTGTCCTTCCACATTGTTATCATCTCTCCTCCATTTCTCATCCTTTATCTCTTTGACAAGACACTGCCCTTCAGCCAATACTTTCCAGTATTCATTCAGATCATTGGCCGTTCCGAATTGTCCACTGATTCCTATAATCGCAATTTCAGCGGTGGAATAAGAATGCTTTGAAACTTTATTTTCAGCAGCCTGACTTTTCTTTTCGGTTAATATGGTTTTATCTGCAACAGCATAGTGATGAACCTCAACAGGAGCCTGCAATTCTTCAGAGAAATTCTTTAACACATAATCCGTCATTAAATTAATGTTAGGATAACTGTATAAATCAGTTGCCTTGATGGTGATATTCAGCTCGGAATTGATATTGTTTACCAATTCAACACCCATAATGGAATCAAAACCATAGTCTTTAAACTGAGTGGTCGTATCAAAATCTTCTTCAGGCAACACAATCGTTGCTGCTGCGATCTGAATTAATTTTTCCATCAGCCAACTGTTATCCTGAGCTGTTTTAGTCTTTACATCAGCAGGTTCAGCTCTTTCTTCTATTGTTATGTTTTCTGAAGAATATTCAAATAGTTCCTGATCTGGCTCTTTTGCAGAAACGGCTAATGTCTTTTTTCCTTCCGGAATCCAATAACGATTACGTGCAAACGGATACACTGGTAAACTTATTTTAGCTGGTTTCTGACCCAGATAACAAGCAGACCAATCTTTTAATACTCCGCTTAACCAGTTTTCTGCCGTTGAAATTAAAGCTCTATTATTTTCTTCCGGTTTGCAAACAGGAACATTCAGATCTCTTTTTTCAGAAAGAAGGTTGATAAGATCTTTGGTATTAGCTGCTATAAATACCGCTTTTTCCTTCATCTTTTCACGCCCATTTTGCAAAGTATAAGCGACATTATGTATATCAAGCTGAGGATTCAGCTCCAGATAGTTCTTAAGATTGATAATCTGTTGTTGAAGTTGCCCCTTTGTCTTTGCCGATAATGGAATAATAGCACTGCCATCTATTTTATGAGTCAATTTTGATGACTGATATTCTTCAATAATGATGTGTGCATTGGCTCCTCCAAATCCGAAACTGCTGATCCCGGCAATTCGTGGCTTATTTCCTTCGCTGGTCCATTCTGTAGTTTCTTTCTGTAAACGGAATGGGGTATTTTCCATTTGTAAATAGGCATTTGGATTTTGCAAGTGCGGATTACCAGGTAAAACTTTATGCTTCATGGCCATCAATACTTTTGCTAATCCGGCCATTCCGGCTGCAGACTCAAGATGTCCGGCATTTGTTTTTACACTACCAATGCTGCAATAGGCTTTTTGTGTTTGCTGTAGTCCTTTATCCTCATATAATGTATTGAATGTAAGCTTAAGCCCTTCAATTTCTATAGGATCACCCAGCGCTGTTCCTGTCCCATGTGCTTCTATGTAGCTGATATCACGTGGATCTATATCTGAATTTCGGTATGCTTTTACCAATAGATCTCTTTGTGCATTGGGATTCGGAGAGGTTAACGTATTAGCTCTTCCACCATGGTTTTCAGCCGTTCCACGGATCACTCCGTAGATATGATCACCATCAGCTACAGCCTTGCTTAAAGACTTGAGGATCACAATTCCCACTCCTTCTCCACGGACATAACCATTGGCACGCTGATCAAAAGTTTTACATCTTCCATCTTCGCTCAACATCCCTGCACTGCTGAAGGAAAGCGTCAGTTCCGGAGACAGTATGGCGTTGACTCCACCTGCAATGGCCATATCGCAATGTCCGTTTCTGATGTGTTCTACGCCTCGATGAATGGCAATTAATGCACTTGAACACGCAGTATCCACCGGCTCACTTGGTCCATGAATATCCAATAGATAAGAAATTCTGTTTACCAATATCGAATGAGCGGCACCTGTGGAAAACTGTGCCAGACTTGTAAGATCGGTTCCGTTATTCAATAACATGGAATAATCTACCGCAGATACTCCGATAAAGGTTCCGGTATTGGTTCCTCTTAATGCGGAAGTGGCTATTCCTGCATCTTCCAAAGCGTGGTATACAGCTTCAAGGGTAATTCTTTGCTGAGGATCCATTAAAGCAGCTTCTTTAGGCGAAATATTGAAAAATAAAGGATCAAATTTGTCGATATCGCTGATAAATCCACCCCATTTTGCTTTGGTTTTGCGGCTTTCTTTTTGAGGATCTCCGTAATATTCCTGCCAGCTCCATCGATCTTCAGGGATTTCTGTGATCAGGTCTTCATTATTTTTAATTCTCTCCCAGAAAGTATTGATGTCAGGTGATCCCGGAAAACGTCCGCTGATCCCTATAATAGCAATTCCCTCTTCAGCTGGCTTTTGAGCTGCCTTTACCGGTGAGCTGTTGTATTGTGAAGAATGTTTTCTGTTTTTACGCCCGGAAAATTGATCAAATCGAGTTGAATCCTGAGCTGGAGTAACAGCCCTTGAATCATTTTTACTTTCTATTGCAAGGTTTGGATATTCTTTGATCAGGAATTCTGAAAATACTCCAATAGCCGGATAGTTATAAAATACCGTAGGCATTAATTTAAGATCATAGAAATTATTCAATGAACTGGTAAACTGGGTCATTAAAAGGGAATCAAAACCATATTCACCAAATTCTGTTTCCTGGTCAACCGTCGAAACCTCCATTTTAAGCAGTTTTGCTACAATTTCACTCACTTCTCTAACGATCTTATCTTTCGCCGTTTTTGAACCACCTACGTTTTCATTTGTACTTTTAGGTACTGAAACATTTTTTTGAGTGGTATTTGCAACTGCATTACCTGTCGTTTTGGAAATTCCTTCTTCTTTACCAAAATACACCGCATATTGTCCTGATTGAGCTTTCAGAATAAGATCGAACATCTCAAGACCTGTTTGTGTTGCCATTGGAATCATACCAAACTGACTTTCAAGGTATTTTTCTCCTGCTGCACTTACCTGCATTCCACCGGACTTCCATAATGGCCAGTTCAGACTGATTGTTTTTCCTGATCTCTGTCCTTTGGCAGCCGCTTCATTTCGGTATTCCACATAATGATCCAGATAGGTGTTGGCCGACGCATAATCTGATTGTCCTGCATTCCCTGTCACCGCTGCAACGGATGAAAAGAACATCATAAAATCAAGAGGTTCGTCTTTTGTTACTTCATCTAATACCTTCGTTCCTGTAATTTTAGGATGAAGCACCTGTTCCAAGTGTTCCTGGGTTTTATTCAGAATAAAACTATCTTTCAACGTTCCGGCACTATGGATAATTCCATTCAATCCCTGATAGGTTTCTTTGATGGTTGTAAGCAATCGCTCTGTGTCCTGATAATCTGTAATATCGCATGAATAATATACTGTTCCCGGAATTTCAGACAGTAGTTTTTCTATTTCCTGATCTGCCGTTCTTCTACCTGTCAGGATAATTTTCACATTTTTAGTTTTGCTTATATGCTTCGCGAAAATCTGTCCGAGACCACCGGCACCACCTGTAATGAGGTATACTCCATTTTCACGGATCGCCATTTGATCTACCGCTAGAATATCTTTTACTACCGGTCTGAACTGTTTTGTTTTGAAAATACCCTGATCATAACGGATTTCAGCATTTTTACTTACTTCATTTTTCAGTAATTCTGCCAGAAAATCAGGATCGAAGCTGTCTACACCGATGGTCTGTCCGGTAACTCCAGGATTTTCCTGAACTGCCGTTTTTAACAAACCGGTAATAAACCCTGCCTGTGGATACTGATGATTTGGGTAAACCACTGTGATATGCATTGAAGTATTTTTCTTCAAGTAACTTTTAAGCTGTTCAAGTATTGTAGTAAAATATTCGATTGGCTGATCGATTGCAATGGTCTGTACCGGGATTCCCAATCTTTCTTTTAATGTTTCTGCCAATGAATCTGTACCTCCTGCAAGCCAAATGAACTGTTTCTCAGTTTCACGTACTTTGGAGGAGTCTTTTGCAACCATTTCTTCCCAAACCGGCTGATAGATAAATGTATCAATATCTTTTTTAACAGACTTTGTGGGTTTAAAACCATCTAACGGAAGGGCTACAAAGTTTCTGAAACTTACTAAAACGACACCATGATCATTGATCAGATCAATATCGTATGCTGCCAGCTTATCTTCTGATTTGGTTTGCTCATTTTTTCGTGCATATGCCCACAATGATTGTCCTTCTAATGTCTGGTAGCAGCTCATCTCTCCCATAAAATAAGGAAGTGCCAATGAATACGTTTCGTCAGCGAGTTGCTGGAAACCATAAATGGTATGGAGCATACTGTCAAGGATTCCAGGAGTATACATAAAGCCTTCAAGGCTTGTCAGATTAATTTTAGCTAAACAACCATGGTCATCTGCATACATCTTTTGAACTCCCTGGTAGGCAGCACCGAGATCAAGTCCTGCAGCCAAAAATTCATTGTACATTCCTTTCCCATCCAATACCTTATCGGCTTTAGCCTTCAAAGCATTGATGTCCATTTTTTCCGGCTGGATAAGCTTATCGGTGGATATCTGACCATTACCATGTACCACTTCTTTATCGTTATAGACCTCATAACAAAGCTGATCACCATCCCTATAAATCGCGGTTGAAATCTTTGCATAGTCATCCACGATGGAAATCGGATTGACCCAACTGATATTTCTAAGTTGTGTTACCTTTTGGCCTGTACTCAATGTTCCGGCAATTCTTGCCAGTTCGAGATAAGCAACTCCCGGCAATATCTTTTCGTTTCTTACTTTATGATCGCTCAGGAAAACTTCCTCACCTGTAAAAATACTGGTATACTTTTGTTCATTTAAATCCGATTCATTCATATGCAGTAATGGATGAATTCTGGTATTTGCCATTGTTTTTAGCAGGAATGAACTGACAGGGATCCAGTATCTGTTTTTGGTAAACGGATAAACAGGTAAATTGATTTTCGAAGGACGTCCGTTGATATATAGCAGGTTCCAATCTACAGATGCTCCTTTAACCCATAAGCCTGCCAATGAATTGAGGTCTTTATTGTCAATGGCAATACTGATATAGGCATTTCCGGAACCCGTTTTATCCTGTTTTATATTTCCCGTAAATCCATGTTCTGAATTTCCTGAAAGATAATCTGTCAGTCTGCTCATCAATTCGATTTTATTGGTTACGACCAAGGCCAGTCTTTCTTCCATCTCATCCCTGCCCGTTTGCAGGGTATAGGCGATATCAAAAAGATTCGCTTCAGGATTTTTTTGAACAAAATCTAAAAGGTTACTCACCTGCTGTTTCAGATTGTCTTTAGTTTTTGCAGAAAGTATAATAATGGACTGGCCGTCTTCCTGATAAGGAGTTGTCTGATCAGGTCGGTATTCTTCAATGATAATATGTGAATTGGCGCCTCCGAATCCGAAACTGCTGATTCCCGCAATTTTAGGACGGTTATCGGATCTGATCCAGGGACCTGTCTCTGTTCGCAACTGGAAGATACTTCCGTTTAATTTCAGGTATTCATTAGGATTTTTTAAGTGTGGATTTCCTGGCAATGTATTGTGTTTCATACACAGTAGTACTTTAATAGTACTTGCAATACCTGCTGCAGATTCCAGGTGTCCGATATTGGTTTTTACACTTCCGATACTGCAATGCGGTTCTGTAGGCTGTTGAAGTCCTTTATCTTTATATAAATCTTTAAATGCAAGCTTCAGTCCTTCTGCTTCTATCGGATCTCCAAGAGGTGTTCCGGTTCCGTGAGCTTCAATATAACTCACATCACGCGGATCAATTCCGGCACTGCGATAGGCATGAAGCAAAAGATCTCTTTGTGCAATCGGATTAGGTGAAGTTAAGGTGTTCGCTCTTCCCCCATGGTTTTCTGCGGTACTTCTGATCAACGCATGAATAGGATCACCATCTGCAATGGCCTGTTTCAATGATTTAAGGACAATAATTCCTACTCCTTCTCCTCTTACGTATCCATTGGCACTCTGGTCAAACGTTTTACATCTTCCGTCTTTGCTCAACATTCCTGATTGGCTGAAAGAAAGAGTCAACTCTGGAGAAAGTAGTGCATTCACTCCTCCTGCAATGGCCATATTACACATACCGTTTCTGATATTTTCAACCGCCCTGTGGATGGCAATTAATGAACTTGAACAGGCCGTATCTACCGGTTCACTTGGTCCATTGATATCCAGTAAATAGGAAATCCTGTTCACCATCATGGAATGTACGGAGCCTGTAGTGGTATGCATTTGTCCCGCTAAATCGGTTTCATGGCGAAGGCGTATCAAATAGTCAGAGGCAGAAACTCCTATAAATATTCCGGTATTGGTCCCCTTAATGCTTTCTGTTGCAATTCCACCGTCTTCCAGCGCCTGGTATACGGACTCCATGAGAATACGTTGTTGAGGATCCATTAGCTCAGCCTCCATGGGAGAAATACTGAAAAATGCAGGATCAAACTTATCGATATCGGTAAGGAAACCTCCCCACTTGGATCGGGTTTTATTCTTTTCCGTTAAAGGATCTCCGTCATATTTTTTCCAATCCCATCGGTCTGCGGGAACTTCTGTGATCAGGTCTTTATTTTCGCTGATATTTTTCCAGAAAGTATCCAGATCCGGTGATCCCGGAAAGCGTCCACTCATCCCAATAATAGCAATAGGTTCATTGACGGATTGTGGTTTTGGTTTGTAAGGAGTGAACTGTTTTACTGATTGCTTTACAGGTGTTGCAAAGGTTGTTGAAAAAGCGCTCTTTTTTATTGTGATTTTTTCAACCGGATTAGCTATTGGAGCAGCAGGAGATTCTCCGTGCAATGCAGTGAGTGCCTCCGTATATTCTTCTGTCATAAATGCAGCCAGTTTATTGATGGTTGCATAATTATAAAAGACCGTTGGCATCAGATCCAGATCATAATAACCGTTGAGCTCATTGTTGAAACGGGTTAATAAAATGGAATCAAACCCATAATCTCCGAATTTTTTATCATTTTCAATTTCGGCAGGCTCCATTCTTACTAATTCAGCAACAATACTGATGATCTTATCGGTCGCTTTTTTCTTTAGCAAACTTGCTTCAACTGGTGCTGTTATTTGTTCGTCAACCGATTTTTCAACAGTTTCGTCAGGAGTATCTTCCTGTACCGTAGTTTCAAGACCATCCAAGGGAAGTGCCACAAAATCTTTGAAGCTTAACAATACATCTCCTTCATTATTCAGGAGATCCAGATCGTATGCAACGACCTGATCGCCGTCTTTGTAATTTTCACTTTTTCTGGCATAGCCCCACAATACTGAAGCATCTGTTATAGGCTCATAAAAATATACTTCTTTTACAAAATAGGGTAACTCCAATGAATAGGCTTCTCCTCCTGAAATAACCAATCCGTAAATAGTATGCAAGAGACTGTCCATAATACCCGGTGTATACATGCAACCTTCCAGTTCTTCAAGACGGATCTCTGATAAAGCGATATTCTCCCCTACGTTAATTTGGGCAACTCCTCTGAAGCTCTTTCCAAGGTTCAATCCGTTTTCTTTGAAATTGTGATAAACTTCTGCTCCAGGAATAACCTTTGAGCAGGCCGCTTTCATCATTTCCAGATCATATCTTCCGAGAGGTTCTCCCTCACCGGTAATGATCAAACCGTTTCCATAAAGAAGCTGGCTATTTTTCTGATTATAAATTTTGTAATTAAGACCTGTTGGTTCTGGATCCAATGTAACGGCAATAGAGACCATTCCATTTTCAAGTTTTAGCGGGTTCAGCCAACTCACATTTTTTAATTTTACCACTTGCTTTTGGGAGCTCAAAGCCCCTGCTGCTCTCGCTATTTCCAGATAGGCTACTCCCGGAAGTATTTTCTCATCATTTACGATGTGATCATAAAGGAAAGATTCAGTTCCATCATATACTGCCGCGTATTGTTTTTGCTTACCATTAGATTCATCGGTATGTAACAAGGGATGCAGATGATTTTCTGTGATTGGTGCATGCACTATTCTTTTAGGAGAATCAGGGATCCAGTACCGTTGTCTTGCAAATGGATAAACAGGGAGACTGATGCGTTTTGGTAACATATCTGTGTATAATAGTTTCCAATCAACATCAATTCCTTTTACCCACAGCTGAGCAAGGCTTTTGATCTCATTATTTTTAAAAGCTGTTTCCACATAGGCTTTTCCTGCAGTTCCCTCGAGAAGGAAGCCGATTTGCTCCTGATTGATATTTCCTTGATAGAATCCAAAGCTATTGCCATTGGTGTAGTTCTCCAACTGAGTCAATAGATCTTCCTGGCTTTCTGCAATCCATGCAAGACGCTCTTCCATCGCTTCACGTCCTGATTGTAACGTATAAGCCAGTTCGTGTAAATCAGTATCCGGATGAGCTTGCAAGAACATTTTCAACTGCAATGCTTTAGCTTTTAACCGGTCTGCATTTTTTGCAGACAGTAGAATAACAGCAGGCTGTCCTTCCACAATTTCTTTTCTGGTAGCAGGAATATATTCTTCTATAATTAAATGGGCATTGGCTCCACCAAAACCAAAACTGCTGATTCCAGCGATTCTTGGTTTGTTGTCAGCAACATTCCAGTCGGTTGTATTTTGTTGCAACCTGAACGGACTTCCATCCAGATTTAAATATGGGTTGGTCTGAATCAAATGAGGATTTCCAGGCAGTGTTTTATGTTTCATCGCCAGGATGACCTTCATTACCCCTGCAATTCCTGCAGCAGCTTCCAGGTGGCCAATATTTGTTTTGACACTTCCAATACTGCAATAGGCAGCTTCTGCCGAAGTTTGATTTCTCTGTTTATATAAAGTATTAAAAGCCAATTTCAATCCTTCTATTTCAATGGGATCTCCCAGCGAAGTTCCTGTTCCATGAGCCTCTATATAGCTTACATCTGCCGGATGAACTCCTGCTCTGCTATACGCTTTAACCAACAGTTCTTTTTGAGCATTCGGGTTTGGAGAAGTTAATGTATTGGCTTTTCCACCATGGTTTTCTGCGCTTCCACGGATAATTCCGTAAATATGATCTCCGTCTGCTTCTGCCTGTTCCAATGATTTTAAGATCACCACTCCTACTCCTTCACCACGTACATAACCATTAGCACTTTCGTCAAATGTTTTACAACGTCCATCTACGCTTAGCATTCCAGATTCACTGAATGAAAGAGTCAATTCCGGAGAAAGAAGTGCATTTACCCCTCCGGCAATTGCCATTTTGCTATCTCCGTTTCTGATGTGTGCTACGGCACGGTGAATGGCAATCAGTGAACTAGAACAAGCGGTATCCACAGGCTCGCTTGCCCCACGAATATCTAATAAATAAGATATTCTGTTGACCAGGATAGAATGTACTGATCCGGTTGCATAATGTCCCTGTCCGGTTAAATCAGACTGATTATTCACTAACATAGAATAGTCGGATGTGGAAACTCCAATAAAAATACTGGTGTCACTTCCTTTGATCTTATCCGGTGCAATTGCTGCATCTTCAAGAGCATGATATACGGCCTCCAGAGTGATTCTTTGTTGTGGATCCATCAGTTCTGCTTCACGCGGAGAGATGTTAAAGAATAAAGGATCAAATTTATCAATGTCGGAGATCAGTCCGCCCCATTTAGCTTTGGTCTTATTTTTTTCTTTTAACGGATCTCCGTAATACGCTTTCCAATCCCATCGGTCTGGGGTAATTTCAGTGATCAGATCTTTATTGTGACTGATATTTTTCCAGAAAGCATCTAAATCATCTGACCCAGGGAAACGTCCACTGATCCCAATAATAGCAACTGCTTTTTGTATTGTATCAGTATTGTTACTGATGACATTCACAGCTGTTTTTGGTAATGCGGTACGTCCCTCATTATTGAAAGCAACTCGTTTGTGTATGATCGTGGCAGGTTGAACCTCTTCTGATTTTACAACTACAGATGAGCTGTGTTTTTGAGTTACTGACGCATAATGTTCTTCCATTAAAAAATCTTTCAGATCATTGATCGTCGGATAATTATAAAAAACAGTGGGTAATAATTTAAGCTCATAAAATGCATTTAACTGGCGGGCAAATCTGGTTAATGAAACAGACTCAAAACCGTAATCACCAAATGCTTTGTCTCTTTTAATAGCCGCAGAGTTTAATTTTAACAACACTGCTACTGTTTCGATAATTTTACCTGAAACTTTTTCTGAAATTTCAGATTGACCAATAGCTACTTGGGCTATTGGAGCATCTTCTACCTTAATTTTAGAAATCTGTACATCTTCATGAGTGTTTTCATAGGTAACCAGAATTTCTCCTTTCCCATTTTTTAGTAAAGTATCAAAAGCCCTTATACCATCTGCGGATGGAAGTGAAAGTGATCCCAGGTGTGTTTCCAAATGCTTTATGTCTTCTTCATTCACCTGCATTCCGCCATCTTTCCATAAAGTCCAGCAGATGCTTAAAGTTTTACCGTTTGCTTTTTTACTATTCCTTTCTGTATTTCGGTAAGTCGCATACGTATTCAAATAAGCATTAGCAGCAGCATAATCCGCCTGTCCGGCATTTCCTTTAATGCTTGTTATGGAAGAGAAGAATACCATAAAATCTAATGGCTGATCTTTGGTCGCTTCATCAATGTTTTTTGTCCCCTCTACTTTAGCTGCAAAAACCTCATCCACCTGTAAAGATGTTTTATTGATGATATAACTATCTCTAAGGACACCTGCACTGTGAATCACGCCATTTAAAGGACCATATTCCTGATTAATAAGATGTACCAGTTTCTGGGTTTCTTCAAAGTTGCTCAGATCACAATGATGATAAACAGCTCCAGGTATTTTAGACACTAAAGTCTTAATGGTTTCAGACCATACACTTCTGCCTGTTAGTACCAGTGTAATATTATTTTTACTGCAAATATGCTCTGCGATCTTCAAACCTAAGCCTCCTGCACCCCCCGTTAAAAGGTAAACTCCTCCTTTTTTAAAGGTTATACCTTCCGTATTTTGTGAATCAAAAGTTACAGACACTGATCTTTTCACGGTTCTTACACCATTAGTATAGGCTACTTCAACATCTTTATTATGCTGCTCCGCTTCAATCATTGAAGTAAGTTCTCCCAAATTCTTAACGGATAAATGATCCACGGCAAGTACTTTACCTGTAATTCCAGGATACTCAAGATGTGCTGTTTTAAGCAATCCGGATACAAAACCATACTCAGGGTAATCACTGTTCTGACAAACGATCGTAATTTGAGTACGCCCTTTCTCCTTTATTTTTTCTTTTATTTTAGATAATACGAAATTGAAGAAAGCCACTGGCTTTTCCTGGTTGATGGATATAACTTCCAGTCCCAGTTCTTCCTGAAGCTTATCGCACAAATCTATGGCACCACCAGCAATAAGAATTATCTGATTGGCGGTTTCAAGTTGTTCTGAGCTTAAGGCTTCTTCTTTCCATTCCTGTTGATAATACACTACTTTTCCTTTTTCATTCGAAGAAGTCTTTATTCCTGAATGATCGGAATCCTTGCTTCCCAAAGGCAGGAAGATAAAGTCTTTAAAGGATAATAATGCTTCTCCGTTTTCATTTAATAAATAAAAATCGGCAGTTACAACCTTGTCGTTATCTCCTTCTTTTTTTCTCACCGCATAACCCCAAAGCTCCTGGGCTTCTTCAAGTCCTTTATAGAAATTAATTTCTCCTGCATAAAAAGGCAGTACCAATGAATAAGAATCCATTAAACCATAAATGGCATGAAGAAGGCTATCCATAATACAAGGTGGATATACGCAACCTTCGTTATTCACCAATTTTATTTTTGACAAAGCATATTCTTCTGCCACATATAAGATCTCTACCTGCTGAAAACTACTCTTCAGGTTTAATCCTTCTAAATCAAAGGCGTTATACAATTCTGATCCTGTGATTTCATTGACACAGTCTTTTTTAAGCTGCTGAATATTCATTTTTGCAGGAGCTGCCGTTAAAACATTGGAAAGTCTTCCACTATTATGAGTAATCAGGGTGTCTTCATGGCCACTGTATATTTCATAAACCACATCTTCCTGATCGCGGTGTAATCCTATGTGAAGTGTTTCTGATTGATGAACCCAGAAAGGATTGATCCAGCTTACTTCTTTAAGTTGGGTAACTTGCTTATGGGTACTGAATTTACCCGCAGCCCTTGCCAGCTCCAGATAAGCAACTCCTGGTAAGATTTTATTATGGCGTACCTGATGATCCGCTAAGAATGATTCTTCACCACTAAAAGTGCTGCTGAACTGTTGTTGATCCAGGTCAGATGTATTCTGGTGTACCAGTGGATGTAGTGTTCTGTCAACAATTTTTCCTGTTGGATTCAATTTTCCTTCAGCAGTAGGAAGCCAGTAGCGTTCCCTTGCAAAAGGATAGGTAGGCAGGCTGATCTTACGAGGTTGTTTTTCAGCGTAAAGCAAATTCCAGTCGAATACAGATCCCTGTATCCATAGATCAGCAATTCCAGCCCAATCTCCGGCATTGATCCTATTCTGAACTTCGGTAGATTTTTCTTCACCTTTAGTTCCTATTTTACAGGTTCCTGTTGTATATGTTTTTTGAGAATCTGTATCTTTTAAAAAGTCATCCAGTAAACCTATTAATGATGGAATATCCTTCACAACAAAAGCTACCCGGTTTTCCATGGCTTCTCTTCCTGTTTGTAAAGTATAAGCGATATCCGCCAATGATAAGGTGTTATCTTTTTCTAAACTATACTTTAAGTTAAATACCTGTTCCTGAAGGCGTTCTTCATTTTTCGCTGATAAGACAATGATCGCAGGATCCTGTTCTAATTCATTTTTAGAAGTCTGCTCTGGTGCTCTGAATTCTTCGATAATAAGATGAGCATTGCTTCCACCCGCACCAAAAGAACTTAACATCGCTCTTAATGGCAATTCTTCTGATTGTCCGTTCTGATTAATGATCACAGGTCTTTTCCATGGCGCTAAATTTTGAGGAACATAGAAGGGTGTATCTTCAAAACTGATATTCGGATTCAGTGTTGCAGAATGAATAGATGGTACTAACTGCTGGTGTTTAAACTGTAACAGAATTTTTGTCAGTCCTGCAATACCCGCTGCAGCTTCCAGATGCCCGATGTTTGATTTTACAGAACCGATGGCACAAAATTGTTTATCATCTGTATATTCATCAAAAGCTTTACAAAGTCCCGTCATTTCAATAGGATCTCCTAAAGATGTTCCTGTTCCATGAGCTTCTACATACGATATGGTGCGTGGATCAATTCCGGTCTTTTGCAAAGCAGACTGAATCAATTCCCCTTGTAAATTAGGACTTGGTACGGTATATCCATTGGTTCTTCCATTATGATTAACGGTAGTTCCTTTGATCACCCCATAAATCTGGTCACCATCCGCAATTGCTTTTTCCAGAGGTTTAAGCAAAACTGCACCGATCCCTTCACCTGGTACATAACCATCTCCAATACCAAAGCTTCTGCAACGTCCGTCACTGGCTAAGAAATTATTCTGACTCAGGAATAAATATTTGCTCAATGACAATGATAAGTTCACACCTCCGGCAATACAGCTTTCCGATTCTCCGCTTCTGATGCTTTCACAGGCATAATGTAAAGCCGTTAATGATGCAGAACAAGCAGTGTCTATGGCCATACTTGGCCCTGTCCAGTTAAAGAAGTAAGAAACTCTGTTAGGAATACTGTATAAAAGGCCACTTGGAGCGACAGGATTTCCTTTGGCTGTTTCTTCTATTCCAAGGTTAACGTATGGCTGCCATAATGCCCCTACGAAAACACCTACTTTCTTAGATTGTTCTGTGAGTTTCTCACGGGTAATTCCGGCATCTTCCAACGTGGACCAGACTACCTCTAAAAATAACCTTTCCTGAGGATCGATTTTCTCTGCTTCTCTTGGTGAGATATTAAAAAATAATGGATCAAATTGATCAACATCATTGATAAAACCACCCCAACGGGCATATAACAATCCATTTTCTTTATCTTCATCAAAATGTCCCTTATAATCAAAACGATCCTGCGGAATCTCTTCAATGCAGTCGTCTCCTTTTTTCATCAAATCCCAGAAATCAGAAAGCGTATTCGATTTTGGATATTTTCCACTCACTCCAACAATAGCAATGTCTTTGTTTGTGTTTTTTTCTGTTGAATGCTCAACAGAAGCAATCTCTTCTACCCTTTCCGGTGTTGAATCAATTTCTTCTGGTTCACCTAATAGGTCTTTTAATACACCCGCATGCTTTTTCTGAAAATACCCTGCCAGCTCATTGATATTGCGGTATTCAAAAAATAGGGTTTTGGATAAGTTTCCGAAGGTTTTTGCTAACAATCTATTCAGATCGATGATCATTCTGGAGTTAATTCCCAGTTCTTCAAAAGATGTTTCAGCATCCATTTCTTCTTCTTCCAGACCAACTCCTTCGTGTAACAATGTTTTCAAAAGACTTTCAATACGTTCTATCGCAAGTTCACCACTCTCAACAGCTTTCACTCTTGGGGCTACTGATTGAGTTGAAGTTACAGTAATGGATGCATTGGTTGTTTCTTTGATTGAAAACCCATTAAGTTTGGCAATAATATTTCCTTCAATATCCATCACCTGAGCATCAAATTTTCTGATGCCGCTTCTGGTTTTGTTAGCTTCGTGAGCTATGGTATGTACGTAACACTCCGCAGGAATCTGACCTGTAAATACAATCTCATCTATGGCGACCGGAATGTATTTGGAGTTTTCCAAACCATTAGGCTTATTATTAATAATAGCGGTCTGGAATACTCCTGTAAGCATACTCGGATGTAAAATATAATCTGACAATGTTTCTGCCACGTGTAAAGGCAAGATGAGGTGTCCTAGAGCTTCTTCTTTGTTGGTCCACAGTTCCTTCATCGGCATAAAAGAAGGTCCTACGTGTAGTCCTTCAGCGATGATTTGTTCATAAACCGTTTCCCTGCTTATACTTATATTTAATTTTTCTTGAGCTGCCTGAATATCAAAAGTTCCCAGTTCGCCCGGTTCAATGGATGTTTCCATGTTGACATCACCCATTGCATGTACTGTTTTTCGACCATTGGTATCTTCACTAAATATTTCGTAAGCATACAATGAACCCTTTGGTACCATCTGAATAAAAGCATTGATTGCAGGCCCTGCTGATGATAATACTTCCGGCCAGTAATTATTGGATAAACTGCAGATCCTTTTTCCAAGCAATGTGGCAGCCTGTCTTCCCATTTCAATGTAGCAGGCTCCCGGAACATTGTATTTTCCATCCACCACATGATCCTGCATGAAGAATTCTTCATTGCTGTATCGTTTTCTAAACAGTAAGTTCTTTACGTCTGATCGTTCAGCATCTACCAATGAAGTAGTTGATATATAGCTCTTTTTAGTGTTGTTTGACAGAGATTCTCTGATCTTTTCAGGATCAAAAGATGGAACCTCGTTGGCAATATTAGCAGCAAGATTTTTGATGGTATTGTATTCAATCAATAAAACAGGATTGATTGTTGCTCCCACTAATTCTGTCAATTTTGTAGAAAGCTTTACCAATCCTGAAGAATCAAGACCTAATTTATTGAAGCTGTCTGTATCTGTTATGACTGAAGTTTTAGGTAAAATATCAGCAATCATATTTCTAATTAACGAAGAGAAATCTCCTTTTTCAGAGTCTCTTTTTTCACTATGGGCTTGATCAAATACATGCTCAACACTTAGGTGAGATTCTATTTTAGCTGCAATTCCTTCAATCAATACCGCCTGACCAGATATTGAGGTATTGTTTATGCTTAATAATTTTACAAAACCTTTTAAGGCATCTTCATTAAGCATCGGTTTCATTCCGAATACCTGCCATAAATGTTCTCGTTCTTCATCGGAGACCGTAATTCCTCCACTTTCCCACAAAGGCCAGTTAATAGCCAGATTGATTCCATGATTTCCTTTTTCTATTTCTTTTCTGTTTCTGATTTCCATCATATGATCAAGGAAATTATTGGCAGAAGCATAGTCGCATTGTCCCTGATTAGGCATCAATGAAGCTATTGAAGAAAATACGATAAAGAAATCAAGCGTTTCATTCTGAAGGCATTCATCCAGATTGATCGTTCCATATACTTTTGGAGTGATCACCCTTTCAAATGAATCCGCTTTTTTATTGATGATAAAAGAGTCTTCAATCAGACCAGCTGCATGAATGACTCCATTAATAGTTTTAAATTTCTTTTTGATTTTGGAAATAGCCACAGAAAGTGCTCTTTTATCAGCCACATTAGCTCTGTAGTATGCTGCATTTCCTCCAAGTTGTTTTAATTGCTGAAGCTTTTCTTCAATGGCTTCATTCTTTAAGCTTCGGCCTATTAATATAATATTGGCCTTATAGTGTTCCGCCAAATAAGCCGCGAATACCATTCCTAAACCACCGGTGCCACCGGTAATGATATAACATCCGTTTTCTTTTAACAACAGTTCTGATGATGAGTTGTTCAGTTGTCTTACTGGTACAACGGTTCTTTCCTGTCTTAGTCTGTTACGGTAAATTACTTCCAGGAGAGGAGCCATCACATAGTGCGTCATTTCCTGCACAATGATATCCTGATAAGAAGATACATCTGCCTCACTGATGCCTAATGTTAGAATTGAAATCCTTGGGTTCTCATAAGCCAAGGTTCTGGCAAACCCACCTGCCATTTGCTGTATAGCAGCAGATTTTGTATCATTATAATTGTAGGCAAACAGCAACTTAATACGTCCAGAATATTCAGCAGTAATTAAAGCTTGCGACAGATACAACAATGCATAAATATCCTGCATATTCTCGGCGACCTGTTCACCACGGCTCATTCCCCATCTGTAGATCCAGTTATCTGTAACCATTCCGTCTTCTGCAAGATCTTTAGTCAGATTTTTAAAGGATTCCGCATCAGTAACATTAAGCTGATAGGTGTATTGATCTTTTTTCTCATAAGAATCCCCCGGTAATACCAAAACTGGTTTTGTATAACCTAATTCTGCCTTTATCTTTTCGTATAATAAAGCGTCCGTATCAAAAATAATAACAGAAGCAGGTCTTTCTGCGTGGATTCCTAATGGTCTTTCCAGCCAATCGGTCGTATAATGTAAGCTCTCAATAACAGGTACAGCCGTTTCCTCAATGGTCACAGGTCCTGATTTATAAGCTCTTTTCACAAATTCATTAAATTCAAGGATCACATTTCCATGTTCATCACACAAAAACAGATCAAAAGAAAACCTGTTTCCATTCTGGTATGTATCTGATTTTTTGACATAAGCATAATGAGCATCTGCCAGATTACCATAACAACGGATCGCTTTTAAATAAAATGGTAATAACTGATGTTGGGCTTCTACATTACCCCAGATGCATAATCCAACTACGGTTTGAAAAACCCCATCTAATAGAGACGGTTCCCAGACTTTTGAGGAAACCGGATTTTCTTTTTTAGTAGGTTTTAATAGGCATATTGCTTCATCAGAGGCAAAAAAGCCTTCTGTGATGGTTTGAAAAGTTTCCTTGTAAGCCAAACCTTCTTTTGCAAATTCCTGATAGATTTCTTCTGCTGTTTTTACAGTGGAGCAACGTTGTTTTATTTTTTGCAAGTCAATAGATCCTGCGGAAGTTGTATTGCTTTTCAGTGAGACATTTCCATTGGAGTGAACCCCGTCAGTAGTTGTGATTTCAAATGAAAATCCTGTATTTATTGGTGTAAGTTTGATCTGTAAAGGAACATTCTCTTCATATACTTTTACCGAATGCATCCAGCATACATCATTCAATTCATTAACCGGACGTCCACAAGCCTGTTCTGCTACCGATCTTGCAATTTCCAGATAAACAACTCCCGGCATCATACATTCGCCTTGCACTACATGATCACGAATAAAATAATTTGTTGATTGTAAAAGAGCTTCATATTCCCATTGTTGCTGATCTTTGTTTAAAAACTGCATCAATGGTGATCCCACTTCCCGAACAATTGCTGAATTTGAAGTGGCCACTGAAACAGAAGCTCCATCCATCCAGCATCTTCTTCTTTCAAAAGGATATCCCGGTAAAGAAATTCTTACACCATCAGCCAGTTGATTTTCAGCATCCTTCTCGGTTTTGTTAATTTTTCCTGTGGAAATATATTCTTCTAACTGCTTAATAAGATCTTCTACGTCAGAAACTACGAAAACAGCTTTAGCAGCCATCGTATCTCTTCCGTTTTGAAGGGTAAAGGCAATATCTTGTATGCGTAATTCTGTCCTATTTTTTCTTATAAAATCTGTAATTCTTTCAGCATATGCTTTTAACTGTTTTTCTGTTCTTGCAGATAATGGGATGGTATAACTCTTTACGTTTTCCTCCGTATTTCTGATTTGTTCTCCATCATACGCCTGTAAAATAACATGTGCATTTACTCCCCCCATTCCAAAAGAACTTACCCCGGCTGTCAATGCTCCACTTTGAATTCCGCTTTCAGAAGGCTTCCATTCTGTATTTTCAGTAGAAATAACAAAAGGACTTCCTTTTAAATCGATATATGGATTCAGCTTTTTATGATGCAATATCCCCGGAATTTTTCCATTCTGCATACACAGCAAAACTTTGATAAGCCCAGCTATACCCGCAGCACTTTCCAGGTGTCCGATATTGGTTTTTAGTGCCCCTAAAGTGCAATTGATATTTTCATCCGCTCCATACTGACTGTAGACTTTTTTCAAAGCACTGATCTCAATAGGATCACCCAATGGCGTTGCCGTACCGTGTGCTTCAATATAGCTTACATTTCCTGCTTCCAAAGCAGCATCTTCCAAAGCAGCATTTACTACTTCAGCCTGTGCACGTACGCTTGGGGAAGTCAATGAATTGGAACGGCCATTATGATTCACTGCTGTTCCTTTAATCACACCGATAATACGATCGTTATCTGCTATTGCCGCAGACAATGGTTTTATGAAAATACATCCTACTCCTTCTCCACGTACGTATCCGTCAGAACTTTCATCAAAGGTTTTGCATTTACCTTCTGAGGAGAGCATCCCTGATTTCCCGTGAGACAAATACATGGTTGGTGTAATCAATGCATTCACACCACCTACCAGAGCAGATTCGCAATTTCCTGAACGAATATCCCTGATAGCATTATGCAATGCCACCAAAGAACTGGAACAAGCGGTATCTACCACTTCACTTTTCCCTCTGATATCAAGGAAAAAAGAAACCCTGTTCGCCAAAATAGAATGTACCGTACCAGTAGAAACGAACGAGCTAATCTCCTGATGAGTAGATTGCAGCATTTCTGCGTAATCATTTTTGGAAACCCCAACATACACTCCTACTTTTTTGCCAGACAGGCTCTCCGTGCTGTATCCTGCATCTTCCACTGCATGCCACGCTGCCTCTAAAAAGACTCTGTGCTGGGGGTCAATATATTTAGCTTCTTTAGGGGATATATTAAAGAATAAAGGATCAAATTTATCCATATCATTGATAAATCCTCCCCATTTGCTATTAGTTTTTGGTATGTCCGACGCGGGATCACCATAGTATTCCCGCCAATCCCAACGCGATTCCGGAATCTCCGTTACACTGAAGGTTCCATTGATGAGGTTATTCCAAAAATCATGATAATTATCCGCTCCGGGAAACCTGCATGACATTCCAATAACGGCAATATCTGTCCTGTTCAACTGGTTATCCAGCTGAAGATTATTTTTTGAAGTATCTTCCATGTTGATCTGTTTTTTTAAAATAGAAACAAGCTACCCCACCCACCTGATCTTATAATCATTGGGTTGTTCTAAAATAGCCTCACATAAAGTGTATTCTATAGAATATTTAGCGGTAGATGATTAATGCCGTATTAAATTCGATATTTTGGAAGAGTGAATGTGATCCGTAGATGAAAATTTGTTCAGGTTAGGATTAAAAGTCTCAAAGACCCTGAACAGGTGTTTAATTTTTTTTTGTGTTGACACATTTTTCATAGAAATTTAATTTTGTTCATTTAGTTTTAACATATAAAGCCTTTATTCATAGGCTTTTCATACTTTTTGATTCTTTATGTCTCATTTTGGTGATATGCTAATGTAAGTTTTTTATTAATACAAACAGCATTAAAATAATATTAAATTATAAGGTTGTTTAATTAAATTAAATATAACAAATTGAGATATTGCAGTTAGTTTATTCATTATAAAGCTTTTAGACCAATATTATTCTCTGCATAACAATAATCACATCAGGGTGAATTTTTTATTAACTGTAAAGCTTTATCACATAACAATATAGTCCAATATGATCTAGTCAATAATTTCAAATTAAAAAGTCTAATAATGGAAATCTATAAATCATTTTATTTTTAAGCTTTATTAATATCATTTTTTCATTTTACGGTGAAACACCCATAATAGAGTAACCTAAATCTTCATCCTTCAACCCTAAATTTCGTTTATCGCATAATTTTATGTTGTTCACATTTTCTTAATTAACTAAAAATAAGGTTTAGATGAAGAATCCTTTCAATTGCACTTAAAGCAAAAACCAGCAAAAAGCTTGTGAGTCTTCAATTTTACTCATTTATATTATCAGGTGAAATTGACAAATCGAGTATTAATAACATGACTTTTGCTTATTCTAGTCAATTGATCATGAATCCATTTTAAGTATATATTCAAAACTGCACTACTCTTTATTAGGGATTAATAATATTTATTTAAATTGGTATCTAAAAATCTAAAATCATGAAAATATTGAAACCCGTTGAGGCATTTGATAAAGCCGCAAAAATATACCAGGATAAGTTCATGGATGTAAGCTTGTTTGGGAACACTTTTAATTTCTTCTGCGATCAAATCGAAGCTGATCGTGCCGATATTCTTGATATTGCCTGTGGTCCGGGAAATATTACTAAATATTTATTGGACAAAAAACCAGAATACAACATATTAGGAATCGATTTATCCTCGAAAATGCTTGATCTTGCCCGAGCCAATAATCCTACAGCAGATTTTCAACTGATGGATTGCCGGGATATTCATAAGCTCCAAAAAAAATTTGACGGAATTGTTTGTGGCTTCTGCCTTCCTTATTTAACACGTGATGAAGCGATCACCTTAATCAAAGATGTCTCCGCATTGTTAAAGCCCGGAGGTGTATTTTATTTGAGTACGATGAAGGATGATTATAGCAAATCAGGATTGATCACATCCAGTTTAGGAGATCAGGTTTACCTTTATTACCATCAGGAAGATTATTTAGCAAAAGCTTTCCAGGAAAATAATTTTGATATGTTGCAGGTAAAACGTTTTAATTCTTCCGATAAAGATGATGTAATGACTACTGACATGGTATTGATCGGAAAACTGAATTGACCTGTGTTATATCATACATGATAAAACTCAGAAGAGTTTGAGTTTACAGGTTTATCTCATTCCCTTTTCGCATTAAAAAAGAATTCTATTTTACAGATTTCAAATATGCTAAAGCCTGCTATTTATTGTATTTATTTTTATTGATAACCGGATTTGCATACATTGCTAAAAAGCTTTGTTTCAGCTCTGCATCGGAAATATCGATACGCATTTCCATTCTTCTCTCGAACAGCATCTTTTCATTTTCCGTATAACATCCGGAATATTGATTGGTCTTATGTAAAAGGTCGTAGGCAATGAAATTTGTTGGCCAGAGTTTATAATTCCGGATAATAGAGTCATCGATTACCTGAGCAATGGCCTGTAGCTGTTTGTTCTTGTTATCAAATTCTGACCCGATTTCATCAAGTTCAGTCCCAAGTACCTTTCCTGCATGCAGGTGAATGCGTTTTTTCTGGCCCAGCACTCCGCTTAGCATTGTTGTAAAATCCTCATCCTTATCTTTAATATAAACTTCATTTCTTGATTTCGCCATAAGTTGCGGCATCTTCAGAACATCTGTAGGATCATATTCATATGAAATAGATAGCGGAACTATTTTCAGACTTTTAAAGAAGTCGGTTAATGACTGCTCCCCTGCTGCCATGGCAAGCATTTTCAGAACTCCTTGTTGTGTAGCGTCATTGCCGTCTTTGGTTCGGCCTTCTCTTTGTGCAATCCATACGGATCGGTTTTCTTTAGTAAGCAGCTCATAAATATATTCGGACATAATCTTTGAACTGTTTAGTTGTTCACGGATCGGCAGTCCACGCTGAACTAAAAAATTACGATTCAGTTTTGCAAGGATATGAAGGAATGATTTCTTTACCAGATTATCCCCAATTGCTGAAGATGTCATTACAAGTCCCTCATCCAGCAATACCAAATTGAGCAGAGAGGTATCGAGAACAATATCACGATGACTGGAAACAAACAGATAAGCTGTATCCTTATCCAGGTCCTCGAATCCGGAAGTACTTAATCCCTCAGAACTTTGCTTCAGGATCTGGCGAACGGTATACGCTATAAAGTGGTGTTGAAAATCGCTAATGGAATGAATATCTTTAAATTGTCCAAGCCAAAATTCTTCGTCCTGATCAGGAAAAGTAAAACGCATCAACGCCTTCATCATAGGATGTTTTGCAACACTCTTCAGAGCATCATTAACTTCATCATCATAAAAAGGCCTGATATCATCAAATTTTGACATATTATTATTTAAAAATTAAACGCACTGCAAAAGAACAAAAAAATATTGACTACGCCCGATGATTCATGTCATAATTGTTATTCGGTAAATTGATTATTGAAAGTTTATGTTTAAAAAGAAAATACAGATTGAAAAACTGACCGGTACAACAAAGCAATATTGACCAATAGTCTTGATTAATTATGTCGAGATAATTTAAAAACAGCTGATAAAATATTGTTTTATTATATTCTCACTTAAAATCAGATTTTCTGATCTATATTTGATAGATATTTAATGGCATGCAAAAAATTCTCTTGATGATAGTGCTACCCATCACGGGACCGGATAAAAAATAAAGTTATGGTAAATGATTATAAAAAATATGACCTGTTTGGTAAGACATTAATGCAAAAAATTGCATTGACCTCACCTTTTAATTATGATTTTCCAGTTACCGAACAGGCGTGTTTTCTATATGTTTTAAAAGGGGAACTACAATATAAGAAGGATAATGATGAAATTAATATACCTACCCATTATTCTTTACTTCTCAATTGTATCACCTCCGGTAAGCAAATCTATCATGCTGCCTCCGAGACTAACTGTGAAGTTGTAATTGTTACTTTTTATCCGGACATACTAAAGAAAATCTACGATCGGGAATTGCCTTTATTACTTCATCCTCCCGGAAACATCATTTCAAATCAATCCAATGAAAAAATCAACAATGAATTTTTAATTCAAAAATATATTGAAGGACTGTTGTTTTATTTTGAGAATCCGTCTTTGGTAAATGAAGATATCCTGATCCTGAAGCTCAAGGAAATTATACTTTTGTTAGCTCAAACCCAAAATGCGGAAGCAATACAAGTGATATTATCACAGCTTTTTTCTCCTACAACTTACACTTTCAAGCAAATCATTGAAGCCAATCTGTTTTCACAATTAACGATCGAACAGCTTGCAGGACGGGCTAACCTGAGTGTGTCTTCCTTTAAAAGAGAATTTTCAAAACTCTATAATGATACCCCTGCCAACTATATCAGAAACAAAAGGCTTGAAAAAGCTGCCGAACTTCTTGCGGTTTCAGATCAGCGCATCACTGATATTGCATTTGAATGCGGATTCAATGATCTGGCTAATTTTACAAAAAGCTTTGGTGAAAAATATCATCAGAGTCCAACGAACTACCGTCAAAAAATAAAAGACGATAACACGATATAATATTCCACTTCCTTATTTCTGTTAAAAATCCTCCGTTATAGCATTCTTAAAACCGGTTTAAGGATGCTTTTTTATGAACCAAAATACCAAACAATTGAACGAAATCGCAAAGCTATTTCTTTTTTTCTGACGCAACTTTGCAATGTTCCTCTTGGGAAAATATTGAAAAAAAACAATTGAACTGTATTTTTTCAAATAAAGGATTTATAAATTAAAAACATCATAAAATGGGACTATCAGGTTTAGGAATATTCCATACGATTATTGGAATTGCTGCCATTGCAGGAGCATTACTATCATTTATTAAATACGGCAAGATCGATCTTAGCAGACTACCGGGAAAAATATATTTTTACGGAACCCTTATCACCTCACTTACAGCATTGGGAATTTCGAAGCATGGAGGTTTTAATGCAGGACATATTTTTTCCATCTTTATCATCGTTTTGGTGTCTGCCGCATATTTTCTTTTTTCAAAAAAGCAAAACAGTAACAGAGCACGGTATTTTGAAAATTTCTCACTCTCTTTCAGCTTTTTTCTGTCACTCGTGCCTACGGTTAATGAAACTTTTACCCGTGTTCCATTAGGACATCCATTGGCAAAAGATATCAGCGACCCTATTATAGGAAAAACATTGGGCGCGCTCTTTATTCTGTTTCTCGCGGGTTCGGTATACCAGTACATCAAACAAAAAAGAGCTAATCAACAAGTGTCATTCTAAATTTCATTCTTTGCTTAAAAAAAATGTTCGGAAAATCCGAACATTTTTATTTTGCATTGTATTTACTCCGATAAAGGAACAGTATCTTCTATGGGAGCTTTATCAACGGTTTTCTTTTTTGCTAAATTGTCCACTCTCCACATTAAGAAGATACCTAATATAGAAATAGCAACGATCACATATCCCACTATATTATAGTGCTCTAAGGGAGCCCCTTTACTTTTTTGGGTAACGATCACGCCTGCAACCGCTGCTGCTATTCCACCTGCTATTTGCTGCAGAGAAGAGTTAATGCTCATGAAAGCGCCACGGTCCTGTAAATCCGGAATGGCACTCGTTAAAGCTGAAGAAGGAATCATACGGCTCATAATCCCGATCATCATCAGGATATTAAATATCATCACCAGCCATAACGGAGTTACGGAAAGGTTAGTATAAAGCACGCACATCCCCATCATCCATACTGAAGCTATTGCAAATATTTTAAACTTGTCTACTTTATCACTTAATTTTCCGATCACAGGCATGATCACCAATGAGCTAACCCCAGAAACCATAAATAACATAGGAAGCTGTTCATTGGTAAGCCCAAGGTTATTAACTGCAAACGCACTTCCGAAAGGCATCATCATAAAACCTCCGATGGAAAGCAAAGCTGTAGCTGCAAACCCTACCCTGTAATTACTTTTTGCAATTGTATGCCACAAATGCTGAAAAGCAGATTTATCCCGTTGTACCGAAAGATGTTTGTTTACAGGCTGCAATTTCAGGAAAATTAAAACAGCAATAACGACACTCAAAGCCGCTACCATCCAGAAAGGTGCTTCCCAGCCCCATTTATTAGCCAGATAAAGCCCGATAGGCACCCCAAGAACCTGGCTTCCTCCGAAGCCCATCTGAATAAATCCCATTACCCTACCTCTTTGTTGCAGCACAAACAAATCAGTTATAATAGCCATAGAAATAGAGCCTATCACTCCTCCAAAAAGACCTGTAATAATTCTCGCGGCGACCAGGGCCGCATAAGACTGTGCCATACCGCAAAAAATAGTTCCGATAATAAATCCGATATAAAAAAATAGTAAAAGCTTTTTCCTGTCAAATCTGTCGGCAAAACCCGCCGTCAGCAATCCTGAAACTCCCGCACTGAAAGCATAGGCAGAAACGGCAAAGCCAAAAGCTGAAGGTTTTAGGCTAAGTGATTTCATGAGCATATCGCCCAGTGGAGACATTACCATAAAATCCAATATTACCGTAAACTGGGTAATTGCTAAAATAAATATGACAAACTTCTGATAGCCCGTAAAGGGCAAAGGTTGTTGTTCCATAATTTCTTTAAAGGTAAATTAAGATTCCGGGAGTCGTCAGTTATGACCAAGCTCCTAGCATCCTTAGTTTGATTAGTTTTTGTGTAAATAATAATGTAATAGAAATTTTATCACTTCTTTTTTAAAGCTTTTACGACAAGATCAAATGTCTGCCATAAAATTTCGTCCGTCATTTTAAAGGATTTTCCGCCAAGACTTTTTCCTTCATTATGGAACCTTGCTAAAGAGTACATGGGTGAAAAAGCAACCGACCAGTATACTTCAAAAGGCATTGGGCTGAGTTCACCTCTCTTTATTGCATTGTCCCAGAATTTCCCTAAAGTCTCCTTAAATCCCCGTAAAAAATGATGAAGAAATTCTTCCTGGTAGCTTGAATTCCTCAATTGCTCAAAAAACAAATGTTTGTCAGGATGAGTGGTCATGTAGCCATACCGATTTCTCCACTGTACCCGTAAGCCTTCTTCAAAATGAGCTTCAGGATCAAAATTATTTAGAATAGCATCAGACATTGTTTGCCCCTCTTCTTTGGCAATCGTTAAAATTAAATCATCCCGGTCTTTAAAATACAGATAAGGAGTAGCAACAGAAATCTTGCAGGCCTTCGCAAGTTTATTCATGCTGAATCCCTCCAGTCCGTTTCTGATGATCATTTTAATCGCTTCTGTCTTAATGAGCTCTCTTTTATCACCTTCTTTTAAACGCATGAGTAAAGTTCTAAAATTTCAGGCTGTAAAATTAATGAATATTTATTAATTAATAAATATTATTTTCCTTAAAAGTTAACCTATACCTCAAATTGTACATAAATCTATGTTGATTAAATTATCCTTGTCAACCAAAAAATATTTATTTTAGTAAAAAAAGAACACCAAAACTAAACTTTAAAATACAATATGAAAAAAATAAAAATATTACTGCTATGCTCACTGAGCATGATAGCTTGTTCTCAGGAGGAATCCAGGCAAAATCTGCTAAAGAATTCAAATAAAAAGACGGAAAACAAATGGTCGTCCACTGCTACTGTAAAAGAACTGAAACTTTTCCAGATCAACATATGGCAGGAAGGAACCTCTGTAACGGGAGGCTATGATGCTATTGTCAATGAAATTGTCCGGTCGGATGCTGATTTTGTATTTCTCAGCGAAGTCAGAAACTATAATAATGTCGACTTCACGAATAAACTGGTTCAGTCACTTCATTCCAAAGGGTATACCTACTATTCCTTCCGTTCAGATGATTCGGGGATATTATCCAGGTATCCGATTATTGAAAACGCTTCTGTCTACCCGGTGAGTAATGATCACGGCTCAGTTTACAAACTGGTCACTAAAATTAACGGACAGCGCATCGCTGCTTACACCAGTCATCTGGATTATACTCATTATGCCTGTTATCTTCCTCGTGGGTACAGTGGGACGACATGGTCGAAACTACCCAATGGTCCAGAAACCAATCTCACAAAAATATCGGAAATGAATCTTGCATCTTATAGAGATGAAGCTATCTCAGCGTTTATCTCCGATGCAAATACAGAAAAAACAAAAGGTTCCATAGTATTTCTGGGAGGAGATTTTAATGAGCCTTCTATGTTTGATTGGGTAAGTAGTACAGCCAACTTATATGATCATCATACCGTAGTTTACGAATGGGATACCACCAAACTCCTGAATAATGCAGGTTTTAAAGACTCATACCGCATGATGCATCCTTCTCCCGTTACCCATCCCGGATTCACCTACCCCTCCGATAATCCGGCAAAACCCGTCAACCAGTTAACATGGGCTCCTGACGCAGATGAAAGAGAGCGGATTGACTATATTTTCTTTATGCAGGCTCCCAATCTTACTTTAAAAAGCTCCCATATTATAGGCTATAACAAGTCTATTGTAAAAAATATCCGTACTCCGGAGAATACCCAGGATTCATTTGTTCCTCCTATAGGTATCTGGCCTTCGGATCATAAAGGAGTGTTATCCACCTTTGAGCTGGTTACGCAAAACGGAACAGGTAATCGATAACTTAAATGTGAGTATCCCAAAAGATAGGAACCACGAAGGCATACTGCATTATGGTAACCAATAGCTATAAAAAAAGCCTGTGACTGATCCAGGCTTTTTAATTTTTATATCTCTAAAGTTATTTTTTTCTTTTAGGTGTTTCTTTCACTTCCACCACAGGGGTTCTATGTAATAAGATATCTAAAACTCTCTCAGTATAGTCGAACTTTTTCTCAAGGTACAGAACATTATTATATCTCTTATCGATCACAGCACCTAATGCTTCTTTCTCAGAAATGGTTTCCATTGCATTGTGAATCTGTTCTTCAAAAGGTAAAACCATATTGGCCTTCAGCTTGTTGATTTCACCGGTACTTCCGAATCTTAAACTGGTAGTCGTTTTAATGTTTTTCTCTAAATCGAATACTTCTTTTTCTCTTCGTTTTAATTCTTCTCCTACCAATAATACCCTATCGTTTTCCAATGCCGATTTTTTCTTTTCATATTCCGACTGTATACTCTGAAGCTCACTTTTCCATGTAGCTATCTGGGCATTAAGCCTTGCTTCAGCCTCTTTATAATCTGGCAGCTTACTCAATATCACATTGGTATCTATAACACCGATCTTCTGAGCCTTACTTAAACTGAAAAGCAAAAATAATATAAGGGTTAGTGCAATTTTTTTATTTCTCATTGGGAACTGTTATTACATTCTATATTGATATTCTAGCGGAAAATTATATAAAAACATTTAAAATTATATTTATCAACGCAGATTTAGCGCCTCTATTGTCCTTACAGGTAAGTATCAACATTTTTTATATCAATAGCTAAAATTCAGCTGTAAAAATAAAATAATTAAATAAACTTTATCCAAAATTGTTAATTAAAGTTTTTTTCACCTACTATTGGTTTATTATTATCTATTCCGCTATATCTTTGTTTTATTCGTAAAAAATAAGATTTGAATAAAAATATACTATTAATTTTCATATTTATTTTTGTTAAGGTCTACAGCCAGAAATACAACATCGAGTTGTATAATACCGATAACGGACTCCCGCAAAACAGTGTAAAAGACATTATAAAAGATAAATATGGATTTATATGGCTCACCACTGAAAATGGAATTGTACGGTATGATGGCGCTCAGTTTCTGGTCTATAAAAATTTCCCGTTGAGCAGTCAACGTTTTACATACTTCTATGAATACCCAGAAAAAGACAGTATTTTCACAGCCGGTGATTACGGGAAAACCATCCTTCTGCGTAATAAAATTCCACGGGTAACAAATTCTTTGAAACAATTCCCTACAGTAGTATCAAAAGATAATACCGGTTACCTTTTGTATTGTTCCAATTATAGCTATACCCGATATCCCGGCATCAAATTTTACATGAACGATAAGGATGGAAGGTATTACATCAAAGAAAACAGCCTTACCTTTACCAGTTTTCGCTCGAAACCTGAAGAAACGCTCAAAATTAAAGCCATCTACAAAAATATTCCCAGCATTTTTACAATCAATGAAATCCTGTTCTACATCAACTTTACCACAAATAAAGTAGAAAAAATAGAAAAAGGAAAAATCACAAATTCCTATCAGGTCCCTTTGCTAACTGACAAGGATAGTAAGATTTTCTGGAGCAGAATAAACAATCAGCTTTTCGTGTTAAGCCATAATAAGTTTTACCTCTGCACCTATGAAAAGGAACAATTTATCATATCCGAGATCGTCCAAATGGACAATATAAAAAATGACAACCTGATCAGTGTATATTATGACAAACGGTACAAGAAACTTTATCTCGGGAGTAGTACAGAAGGATTGCAGGTTATCAATCTTCATGATTTCACTACCGTCAAAGGATCTTCGCCGAAAGCAGAATCCGTTTTTTATGCTACCCTTCCTTACGACAGCACTTCGGTCATTAATCCCTTTGGTGAAATCTACACCCGTAATGGAATGGTCCGTGAGAAGCATTTTAAAAATACAGCTCCTTTTTTTATGGCATACGACCGGCATGAAAACCTTATGATACGAAAAGACCGGGATTTAAGGATCTATAAAAAATCAAATTCGTACAGGGACTTCACTGTTTTAAAAGAGTTTTTTTTAAAAGATTTCTTTTTCGATGCAAAAAAATCTTATGCATTGGTTGCAAAACCCAAAAAGAATAGTGTTTCTGAATTTAGTGGAACATTTGAGATATACAAAGACAACTCCCTGCTATCTTTGGAAAGAAGAATTGTATTGGATAGTGAGCCTACCAAATTTTTAAAGGTCGATCCTGATCATATTTTAGTCGGTACGGTAAAGGGTTTATACAATATCCGGTTGAGCACAAACCAAATACATCCGGTAATCGCTGACCAGGAATTGTCTATCCGTAATATCATAAGGTCAAAAGACGGTAACTTGTGGATCACAACTTTGGGAAAGGGATTTTATTTACTAAAAAACAACAGGCTTATCAGGATGCCTTATGATGCTGATGGTAATATTTCATCTCCTCATACCATTCTCGAAGATCAAAAAGGTTTTTTCTGGATCCCTACCAATAACGGCTTATATAAAGTTCATGAAAGCCAGCTTCTGAAATTTGTTCAGGCCCCGGATTCTAACGTTAATTATTACAGATTTTCAAAAGATTCGGGTTTCTTCACCAATGAATTCAATGGTGGCAGCAATGTAAGTGGCAATAAACTTAAAAATGGGGATTTTGTGCTACCTTCTCTGAATGGATTAGTATTTTTTAATCCCTTAAAAATCGAAAGTTACTACCCTAAAAACCTCTACATCGAAAGAGCACTGATAGATAACAAAGAAGAGTCCTTTCATAAAACTCTTTTTCTTGAACAGAAATCCAGCAGATTAGATCTCTTTATAGATGTTCCTTATTTTGCAAATCCCGACAATATTATGATAGAAGCTAAAATTATGGGGCTTCCCAACGCAAAATGGGAATCCATCGGGAAAGACAGGAAGTTTTCCATTTCCAATCTGAGGTACGGGAATTATTCTTTCATTGCAAGAATGCTTGTTTCCGATAAGGGAAAATACATCTATAAAAAAATCAACCTCATCGTAAGGCCTTATTTTTATCAGACCTTATGGTTTAAGATAGTGATGATATTATTACTATTCTTTGTGTTGTACCTTCTTCTCAAATGGAGGATCCGGTTTTTGCAAAAGAAAAATCTGGAACTGGAAAAAATTATCACCGTACGTACCGAAAAACTTTCCGCTACCGTCGAAAAGCTTGAAACAACAAAAATTCAGCTTCATAAGGAAATCGAGCAGCAAAAAAAACTGATCGGTACCATAACACACGATATTACCACTCCTGTAAAATTTATTGCATTAACTGCAAAGGAAATATTAGGGAATAAAGAATTCAATCAACAACGGACTGAAAAAGTGCTCGCTTCAATTTATAAATCCTCCGATCAGCTGTATAATTTTACGGCAACGCTCAAAGAGTATGCTGATATCTACAGCCACCACAGAACCGATAAAACGGAAACATACTCTCTGCATGATCTGATCACAGAAAAAATAGTGCTTTTCAGTACCATAGCTGAAAGCAATCATACATCCATTATTAACAATGTCGATCAAAAAATACACACCCGGATCAGTAAAAATATTCTGGCAGCCATTATCCATAATCTTCTGGATAACGCAGTAAAATATACAAGAGGAGGAACCATAACCATAGATGCTTTTACCGAGTACAGAAGCATTATTTTAATTGTAGAAGATACCGGTTCAGGAATGGATCAGCAAAAAATAGATTATTATGAAGAGCTTCAGAACAACATCGAAAATGAAAAATTATTACTCCAAAAATATGGGATGGGAATCCATCTGGTGCTACAACTACTACAAATGATAGAAAGTAAAATAATCTTTACCAGAAACAAGACAGGGGGAACTACCTGCCGATTGATTTTAAAAAATAAAAAAAATGATTAAATACATTCTTATAGCTGATGATCATGATGTGGTTCTTACGGGAACAAGCCTGATACTGGAGTCCAGAATCCCTAATATATCCGTTGATCAGGCAGAAGATTACCCGAAAACTCTGGAAAAAATCTCCCAGCGAAAGTACGACCTGATTATTCTTGATATCAACATGCCTGAAAGTAAAAATAAAAAAATGATTTCTGAAATTAAAGAAATCGATCCGGATGTAAAAATATTGATATTTTCGGCCTATGAAGAAGAGATTGCCGTACAATACATAAAAGAGGGAGCCAACGGCTACCTCAGTAAACTGAGCAAAGTGGAGGAAATATCAGAAGCAGTAATCAGGATTTTCCGTGAGGGCTACTACTACCCTTCCGGTATTGTTAATCAATTACTACAGGACTCTCCGCTAGATTCCATAAAGAGGCTTTCGGAAAGAGAATATCAGATTTTTATTTTAATGGTGAAGGGATATGGAAATTTAGAAATTTCCAATGAGATGAACATTCAGATGAGCACCATAAGCACCTATAAAAAAAGGATCCATAACAAACTGAAGACCAATCATCTTGCAGATCTTATTAAACTTTATCAAAATTATACTTCCTGAAGTAAAATTTGCAAACACTGACAACTGACTCTTTTAGTTCTGTTTGAAAAAGAGTTAGTGATCCTGAGAATCGTGTAGAAAATTTTCTACACGATTCTTTATTTCATTCTACAGTCCATTACAGGCTCTTGTGGAAGTATTCCTATAATTTTACGCCTTGTAAATGATACTTTAATATCACGGACTTTTCCTGTTCTGATATAGGATTATTGACACATCAAAACCATAACCATAAACATTTAATAAATGAGTAAAAATTTTATCCCACTAGTATTATTCTTATCAACTATCACCTTTGCGCAAACGGGAAATGTTGGAATTAATACGGTAACCCCTGGCTCTACATTAGACATTAACGGATCGGTAGCGGCAAGTTATAAGACAGTTAATACGGCATCTTACAGTTTAACCGCCACTGATTTCCATGTATCATATAATGGTAGTACGAATACGACATTTAGCCTTCCTCCCGCAATTAATGGCACCGGAAATTTTAAAGGACGTATGTATAGGATTGCCAATAACAGTAATTTTACGATAACCATAAGTTCTGCTTTACCTGAAACAATTAATGGGAATACAAATATTCTGATCCTTCCCAATCAAAGTGCACAGTTGATCAGTACAGGACTTACCGGAGCAAATTCCACATGGGAAAGCATAAGTGGAGTAACAAATACGGCCAGTAACGGTCTAAACCTTTCCGGGAATGATGTTAAGTTAGGAGGTACCCTTTCCCAGGCTACAGACATCGTTACTACCGTAGGAAATAATCTGAGTATCACCGGTACCGGTAAAGTTTTATTAGGATCCAATACGATCCCGGCTGGTGCGGCTGATGCTAAAATTGTTATTGATAATGGCACAACAAACGGAGCGCTGCAGATTAAGGATGGAACACAACAATTAGGCTATGTATTAACCAGCGACTCTAATGGATTAGCTACCTGGTCATCTACTGTTACTACTGCGTTTGCCAATAACTGGACTTCTTATACAGGAACACTGGTAAATCCTTTCACCGGAACCGCAGGTGGAGATAACCTAGTCACAGGGATATCCGTAAACATCCCTGCAAAAGGATGGTATTTTTTTCGTTCAGGAATTACAATCACATCTACATGTAATGATTACTGGTTTTACATCGATGGTATAGGAGAAGTCTGGAAAGCTTATTGTGGGACCGCCAGCCCTGACCCCATTAATTTTGTACCGAGAGATCAGACCAGAGTATTGTACTTCGCAGCTCCTGGTATTTATCCCATAGTTGCGCATAAAACCAATCTTGTAGTACCAACAGGATTTAATGGCGGTAACCCTTCTTTTTACTTAGATTTTGTAAAGTTCCAAAATTAATACAATGAACTTTCAGTCCGTAAAAAGAACAACAGATCTAAGTACCATTTAAAAACAACAATTTATATGAAAAGAAATTCAATTTTCCTGACTTTACTTGCCGCCATGAGTAGCACTCTGAGCTATTCGCAAACAGGAAATGTGGGTATCAACACTACCACTCCCGGGAGCACACTCACTGTGAACGGTTCATTTGCCGCTACGTACAGATCCGTTACAGCAAGTGGAAATGTCGCCCCTACGGATTACTATCTGGCCTACAGCAGCAATACGAACGGAACTTTGACGCTACCTGCCGCCATTACTGGTTCCGGTAACTTTGCAGGAAGAACCTATCATTTCAAAAATACAGGAACAGCCGTATTATCTATTGCAGCCAACGGAGCAGAATTAATCGACAATCAAACAGGAGCAGGCGTTGGCACTGTTAATGTTCCCGCAGGTTACTATGCATTTTTTATAAGTAAAGGAACAACGACAGGAACAACATGGGAGCTTATTTTGCTTTCAAGCTCTGACAGCTTGCCCGCAGCCACCACCAGTTATCCGTTTTCTACAGTAAGCACCACAAGCAGACAGGATCTTACCGCCAGCGCCGGTCCTTACATCAGAAGGGAAATCAATTATCCTCAGGGAACAGTAATCAACACGGGAAATGTACTGAATATCAGTAACGGTCGGTTTACTGCACCTTCAAACGGATATTATATGTTTTATGGTTCCACCCAATTTGATAACGGAAATATTCCGGGTACACCAAGTTTCGACTGGGTTGTATTGTATCTTATGAAAAACTATGCGGTGAGCACAGACAATATTTTGGTACAATCTTTCCAACCTGCTCCGGGTACACTGACGGGAAGAAATGTATCGTGTATCACGTATCTTAATAAAGATGAAACCGTAAGCATGGCAGCCGCCGCCGGAGTAACCGGCAGTCCAATATACCAGGTTGTCGTAAGCTCCTTTTACGGATATAAAATCGCGAATTAATTTATACAAAACCGCGGATAGATTCTAATAACACAACTGAAACTTAAACATGTAGAAATCCCTCATTTTACAAGGTTTCTTATTAAAAAACGACTGTCTCATTAGTAGACAGTCGTTTAATTTAAATCTCTTTATGGTGAAAATTTAACACTTATTGTGCAGTACCTTCAATTTATAATCTTAAATTTATTGACTAATCCTTAAAATAAATCAATTATGAATAAAACATTAACAGATACTTCATGAAATTTAACAAATAAAACTAAAACATAAAAAAATATGACTCCGTGAAAAAAATTTCACATTTAGTTTATTCTAAATTTTATAACCCAAAATAACAACCATGCCATAAACATTACAACATACAACCAAATCAAAAAAAACTAATATGCCAAACACAAACTTAACATCACAAACCCGAATCAACACTATCCTTCCTTTGTCCTCAGAAGAAAGGAACAAAATTTTGTACGAGTTCAATAAAACAAATTGGGACTACAAAAAGGAACAAACATTGGTTTCATTATTTCTCAAACAAGTTTCCCTACATCCGGATAACGTGGCTGCTGTTTATCAGGATCAGCATATAACCTACCGTGAGTTGGATGAAAAAAGCAACCAGATCGCCAATACACTCATTGCAAAAGGGATAACAGAAGGAATGTACATCCCTGTATGGCTGGACCGCTCCCTGGAATGGGTCATTGCAATTCTTGGAATATTAAAAACAGGTGCTGCTTATGTTCCTATAGATCCTGCCTATCCGGTAAAACGCGTAGAGTATATTCTGAATGATACTAAAGCAGAAATTATAATCACCAATCAGGTCCTCTCTCAAGATTTATCTAAAGACCCAAACTTCCACATCTTTTATCTTGACCGTAAGGATGACCTCACTGATTCCTCCGTTCAGCATCCGGAGGTGATTATTCATCACAACACTCTTGCTTATACCATTTACACCTCCGGCTCCACAGGCAACCCTAAAGGAGTAATGATCACTCATGAAAGTATCCAGCATCTGGTAACCTGGCATAATGTTTATTTTAATGTCACCCCCACTTCTCATCTCAGCCTGGTGGCCGGTTTGGCATTCGACATATCTGTATGGGAAACCTGGTCGGCATTGACTTCCGGAGCGACCCTTTTTATAGCGGACAGCGAAGAGAGAACTGAAGCTTCCGCCCTGGCCAGCTTTTATCAGAAAAACAAAATTACCCACGGTTTTGCCCCTACTGTTTTGGTTCCGGCAGTCGTGGCACACACCAGAAATCATAATGATCTTCAGCTGGAATATCTTTTTACAGGAGGTGAAAAACTAAAGCCTGTACTCACCGATGGACTAAACTATGAACTTATCGATTATTACGGTCCTACAGAATGTACCGTATATGCTACTTTTAAGAAGGTTAAAGATCTTCACGGAAAATATGTTTCTTCCATTGGCAGGCCTATAGCAAATGCTAAAGCTTACATATTGGGAAATCAAATGGAACTATTACCCATAGGAGCAACCGGAGAATTATACATAGGCGGCACCTTACTGGCTAAAGGATATTTAAACAATGAGGAACTCACAGCTTCAAAATTCATTATTAATCCTTTTATGGAAACTGAAAAACTATACCGAACGGGAGACCTTGCCCGATGGTCCTCCGATGGAGAAATCCAGTTTCTGGGAAGAATGGATAATCAGGTAAAAATAAGAGGATTCCGAATAGAATTGGGAGAAATAGAACGCACATTCGATCGACTGGCAGGAATACAAGAAGCTGTAGTAATCACAAAAAATACTTCAGGGAATAACAAATATCTTGTCGCCTTTATTGTTTTAAAACCCGGAACATCAAAGGATATCCAGCAAATCAGGAGTTTTCTCAAAGAAGAATTACCCGGATATATGATCCCCGCCCAGATCATCTGTATCGACAAAATACCATTGACCGCGAATGGAAAAACCAATACGGACCTCTTAAGCAGCCTTGCAGAAAAAGAGGCAAAGGAACTTATCTCACACGAACCGCCAACAAATGAAACCGAGAAAATGATAGCTGATATCTGGTCATCGGAACTGGAACTTCCGGTTATCAATATCACTGATAATTTCTTTGATATCGGAGGAAATTCGCTTCTGGTTGCTGTTGTTGCGGTAGCTTTACAGGAAAAATTAAATATAAAAGTATATCTGCGCGATATTTATCAATACCCTGTTCTGAAAAAACTCAGCGATGTGCTTATAGCACGTGCTCACGAGGCAAGAGAAGCAATTCCTTCTGAAGACGTAGAACCTTATGTTGAATTACAACAGGACGTCTACCTGAATCCCGGCACCCGATTCAAGGATAATTTTGATCCAGAAAAACTGGAAAATCCATCTGCCATATTTCTCACAGGCGCCACAGGCTTTGTAGGAATCCATCTTCTTCAGGAGCTTTTAGATACAACGGATGCAAATATATACTGCCTTGTAAGAGCACAGGATGAATTTCATGCCATGGAAAAAATCAACCAGTGCTTTATTCAGTTTCATATCCCGCAAAATCACTCGCAGAGATCAAGGATTATTCCGGTTTTAGGTGATCTGGCAAAACCTTCTTTGGGTTTATCTGAAGAAAAATTCGATCTGCTTGCCACTGTTATTGATGTGATATATCATTCCGGAAGTTCCGTCAATTTTATTGAGCCTTATTCTTATATGAAAGCACCCAATGTAGATGGAATAAGGGAAATTATACGTCTGGCAGGAACAGAAAGAACAAAGTGCCTGGCTCTTTTATCTACAATTTCAATTTATAGCTGGGGACATCTATTTACCGGAAAAAAGATCATGCTGGAATCTGACGACATAGAACAGAATATCATGTCGGTAAGTAAAGATATTGGCTATGTGCGAAGCAAATATGTAATGGAAGCTATAGCGGATCTTGCAGCCCGGGAAGGTCTCCCGCTGATTACGTATCGTTTGGGATATGCGATGTGTCACAGTAAATCCGGAGCGAGCGCACCTTATCAGTGGTGGTCCGGACTGGTAAAAAACTGTATAGAGTTTAAATCTTACCCTGCATTAACAGAACTTAGAGAAGGCCTGATCACCGTAGACTACATGACCCGGTCAATGGCCCATATCACGAAAAATAAAAATGCAATCGGCAAGAAATTCAATCTGATTGCCAGCCCTGAAACTAATCTGACGCTGGAGGATTTCTTTGGCCTACTCAAAAAGAATTACCCTTATGAACTTACTCCCCTTCCCTATAAAGAATGGCGTAAGCATTGGGAAAATGATACCAAAAACAGATTGTATCCATTAACAAGCCTGTTTAAAGATAATATGCATGAAGGCCTATCTACTGTGGAACTTTACCAGCATACTTACATCTGGGACTGTTCAAATGTACAGGAGTTCCTCAAAGACTCAGACATTAAAGAACCTGTATTCAACAAACCTGTCCTTGATGCTTATTTAAAGTATCTGGGCATGCATTCTTAGTTTTTAGTTATGGTGTATCCCCGGCCAAGGCCGGGGATTTTTAATATAAAGTTATCTAAAAATGTGTTGTGCAAACTCATAAAGGCATCTTCTCCAGGTAAGCCATTCGTGATAAGTTCCCGCGGATCTGTATGAAGTATAGGGGTAATTATTCTGAGTAAAGAAATCATGCAGAATCTCATTGAATCCAAAGAATCGTGCTTCTTCTTTTTGCCCGATCCCGATAAAGAAATAAGGCTTTTTCCGTGACTTTAAAAGATGACCAACCGGCAGCTCCTTAAAAGGCTCAGCTTCAGTTCCTCCATAAATTACAGGACTGAATGACCCGATGGCTGTAAACATTTCAGGATGACTTACCCCTATCAGCATCGCCTGATAGCTTCCACGGGAAAGTCCGGCAATCGCTTTTTTACCATTGGTTTTATACTTTTTTTCTACATAGGGAACCAGCTCCTCGATAAAAATCTTATCCAGATTTCGGGATGAAATGACGGTTTTGGAAGAATTATCCGCCAGTTTTTCTTCTTCCGGATTTAATGCCACTCCGTAATCCATTACGACAATCATTTTCTCAGCTTTTCTTTCTGCCAGAAGATTATCAAGAATCCACGCAATATGTCCCTGTCTTTCCCAACCCGTAATATCTTCTCCTGTTCCGTGGTATAGATACAATACCGGTAGTTTCTCTGATTCGTATCCCGGAGGAAGATAAACCTTAAAATTTCGCTTACCTTTTGTTATTCTTGAATTAAAACCATCCTCTATAATCTGTCCATGTTTTACATTCTTCTCAAAGAAAAAATCTTCTCCTGATGGAACTTCGATCCCGCTGGTCGGCTGACCGTAGCCAAAGTACAGCTGAGTATCCGGATCATTGACCCGCTTTCCATCCACGTTCAGCCAGTAATAATGAAATCCAATTTCAAGAGGATTTGTTGAAATATTCCAAAAACCGTCTTTACCTTTTGAGGCGGTAGATTTTATATTTTTCATACCATCCCCACCCTCTAAAGTTACAGATTGAGCATCCGGAAAATACACCCGGAACTGAGCCTTCTTTTCAAAATCCAGCTTCGGAAAATCCTTTCCCGGTAATGCCGTTGTTGAAACACTGTAATTCTGACAAAATAGCATTGACGAAAACAAAACAGAAATGAGAAATATCTTTTGTAAATATTGCATTATTTTGATTTTAACATAAGAAAAATACGAACACTCATTTCTTACATTCCGTGTAAAAATCAAGTTTTCCCTATAATTTAATTCAATAATAAGAAAATATTCTTCTTAAATAAGTAAACAACAGAAAAAAAATCTTTCATTTTTTTGAAAAATTAGTTTTAATTCAAACTAATTTTAAGTATATTTGTTATACAACAGCGATTGATCAAACCTCCACTATACGTTAATATTCATCATATGCCCGTCACACAAAACAACATATCAGAATTAGCCCTGGAGCTTGGTTTGGCAATGAGTGAAATGAAAAGCCGTTTGCGACAGAAAATCCAGACCAGAATCAACGAGTATGATCCGGATCTTTCTTTTGAGCTTATAGAGATCCTTGGAGTTTTATCCCGGAATGACGGGATCAATCAGCAGGAGATAAGCAATAAAATAAGCAAAGACAAATCAAGTGTTACCTACCTGATCAACAATCTTGTAAAACGGGAATTGGTTGAAAGAATAGAATACAGCAATGACCGAAGGAATAAACAGATATTCCTTACCGCAAAGGGAAAGGAAATTGTAGAAATTGTTTATCCGTTGGCACTGGAACTGTATGAAAAAGCAGCCGGTAACCTTGGTATAGAGAAAATACAGGATGCTCTTTTCCTGGTAAAAAAAATGACAACAAATCTTGAATAACTGAGTTTAAATTTACTGATATGAGAACAATACTTGTACCTGTTGACTTCACATCAACTACCGAAAATGCCGTAAAACTTGCTGCAGAATGGGCCACACAATATCAATACACACATATTATTCTTTTAAAAACGTCGCAGGAATCTGAATTTGACTATCTCCACATAGCCGAAGGTCATCTGCTTGTGAATGAAGAAAATGTAAACAGCCTCATTAAAAGTACAGAATTACTCCTTAGTAAATTAACAGGTATCATCACTGAAAAATCACCTGAAGTAACTGTTCTAAAAACGGTAAGCGAATGGACGCTTACGAGAAGCATCAATGAACTGCTGAAAGACCAGCCTTCTGTAGAACTGATCGTTTTAGGAAGTGACGACCAGGCTTCTTCCGGTAACAGCTTTGTGTCTGAAAATATTATAAGTATTGCCAGAACCAGTCCTGTAAAAGCATTGATCGTTCCTAACGGTTACACCTACAGCACGATTAAAAATATTTTAATACCCTGTGATATAAACAGCATAACAAAATTAGACCGGCTGTTTCACCACAAGTCCATCATCGAGCAGATGGATGTTCGCCTTATGTTTCTCAATATCAACACAAGAAAAGGGATCGATGATAATGAAGATAAAAAGAGAGACCTGGAAAAGTACATCCACCAATATTTAACCAAGATTCCGAGTACTATTCATTATTATTACGACGAAAATATTATCAACGGAATTCTGACTTTTGCCTCATCAAATAGAACGGATCTGATTATTGCGCTACCGGGAAGACATAGTTTCCTTTATTATCTGGCAAGCAGAAGTATTTCTGAAGGAATTTACCAAAATGTAAATCAACCTGTTTTGATATTAAAATAACTTCTATATTCTATCTTTTATTTTCAAAAGCTGGCTTAATCAGATTATAAACAACAGAAAATAAGCAAACTAAAATAACATAATGTATTTTTGATGTAAAATAGTTGACAAAGTCAACTATTGATGTATATTTACATCATGAAACAACATTATATTGAACAAATAAGAGCCTTCAACAGGTATTATACACAGGTACTGGGATTACTCAACAAGGGTATTCTTGATGGAGACCTGGGTATTTCGGAAGTCAGGGTTATGCGTGAGATTTATTTCAATGCTGATGTAAGACCTACTGAAGTAGCTGCTACTCTGGGATTGGATAAAGGTTTTCTAAGCCGCATCCTTAAACGTTTTGAAAAATTGGGACTGACTATTAGAAAAAAATCAGGAGAAGACAACCGTTCCAGCGTGATTAGTCTTACAGATTTAGGACGCAGCACTTATGAAAAGATCAACCGTGATTCAGACATTCAAATAGAAAATTTATTTTCAGATCTTTCCGAGCAAAATCTGAAAACGGTCATTCGGAGTATGAACACGATTGATTCTCTACTTCATCACAGAGATAATCATGCAGTTATAGATCCTGTTATTATCCGACCTATTGAAGAAAAAGACAATAAAGCCTTAGCAGATATTATTCGTACAGTTTTTGAAGAGTTCAACGCTCCTCAAGAAGGAAGTGTATATGATGATCCCAGAACAAACCAATTATATCAGCTTTTTCAAGATGTAAACGCAGAATATTGGATAGTAGAATCTAATGATGTAGTTTTAGGTGGATGTGGCTTCTATCCTACAATAGGGTTGCCTTCTGCATGCGCAGAGATTGTTAAATTTTATCTTTCCAATCAATTGAGAGGAAATGGTGTTGGACAATATTTGCTAAAAATGATAGAAAGGAGAGCAAAAAAAGCAGGTTATAAGCAACTTTATTTAGAATCTTTTGAGGTTTTTCAGGGAGCAATATCAATGTATGAGAAATTGGAATACAAACATTTACACAGTTCCATAGGAGATTCCGGGCATTATGCAACAACTATTCATATGTTGAAGGATATCTACTAATTTAAATATTAAAATTAGACGGTGGTGATATAGCCTATCGAAGTATGCTTGCATTAGTTCCTGAAAAAAATCAGGAATTGTTTTATTAAGCAACACTGATAATATAGATATTAATATTCGATATCCTATTGGATGAAAAGGATCAATAAACATCAACAATCTTCTCAAAGACCTGCCTTTGAAATTGATCATTTTAGTAAGTGACGACCAGGCCTCTTCTAGTAAAAGCTTTGTATCGGAAAATATTATAAGTATTGGCAGAACCAGTCCTGTAAAAGCATTGATCGTTCCTAACGGGTGCATCTACAACACGATTAAAAATATTTTAATACCTTGTAATATTCTCTTTCTATATCAATAAGTCAGACAAAAAACTATACGTCATAAGAACTAAAGTAATATAAATAAACATATTATATAAGTCCGGGTTTATTATTTGTCTGATTTTTTTTTCATCTTATTAGTCACTTGCAATTAAAAAATAATTATATTTGCGATTCAATTACTACTGCATATGAAAGTGATAGTAGCCCTCACCAGTGTAATCATTGGTTAATCACCGGGCTTAAAACATAAGAACACTTTAAAGAACGAAGCCTCTTCGTTCCATATTACTATTACTTACTTTTAATTTTACATTTATGTCATATCATAAGAAAACCCCATCGAAGGGTTTGCGCTATTTCACATTGTTGAAACAATCATTACTGGGTACCGAAATGGATTATACGACCGGTAATATTAATAAAGCTGTTATTTTACTCGCCATTCCCATGATGCTTGAAATGATCATGGAATCGGTATTTGCACTGGTAGATCTTTATTTTGTAGGGCATCTCGAAAACAGCAGCTATGCCATACAAACAGTGGGCTTAACGGAATCTGTACTTACGGTAATGTACTCTATCGCAATTGGTATGAGTATGGCAGCCACAGCGGTGGTTTCACGACGGGTGGGAGAAAAAGATCCCGACGCAGCAGCACATGCCGGTATGCAGGCTATTATCGTAGCTTTTGCCGTAACCCTTGTCTTAAGCATTGCGGGGATGATCTATGCAGGGGATATTTTACGGATCATGGGAGCAAGCAAGGAAACCGTTGATGCGGGAGTAAACTTTACCCGGATCATGATGGGAAGCAGCCTTGTGATAATGCTATTATTCCTGATCAATGGTATATTTCGTGGTGCAGGAAACGCTGCTATTGCCATGCGGAGCTTATGGATTGCCAATATCTGCAATATCATCCTGTGTCCTATATTCATTAACGGCTGGGGTATCATCCCTGCATTCGGACTAACAGGAGCGGCTATGGCAACGGTTATCGGGCGGTCAATGGGAGTGGTTTACCAGCTATTTTGCCTGTTTAACGGAAAGCATCAGCTAAAAATCAAGCTTCATCATTTTCGTATTGACTGGCCGGTAATAAAATCATTGGTTGGGATTGCAACTCCTGGTATACTTCAGTTTGTTATCGGGTCATGCAGCTGGATATTTCTTGCTGAGCTGGTAGCAACCACGGGTGGTGATCATGGATCTGCCGGTTATCAGACCGCATTGCGATTGATGATGTTCTTTATGCTGCCAGCCTGGGGTATGAGTAATGCTGCCGCTACCCTGGTAGGGCAAAACCTTGGAGCCAAACAATTTCAGCGCGCTGAAGATTCTGTCCTGGCTACTGTAAAATACAATGTCATATTCATGATCATTGTCACCATATTATTTCTCTTTTTTGGAGATTGGCTGGTTTCATTTTTCACCAATGATATCCAGATCAAAGAAGTTGCCCAAAAGGCTATGTGGATTATGAGTACCGCTTTTGTCTTTTACGGCATTGGTATGGTAATGATGAATGCCCTTAACGGAGCCGGTGACACAAAAACCCCAACATGGATCAATTTCTTTGGCTTCTGGTTTCTTCAGATCCCATTGGCCTATATCCTTACCAAACACGTAGGCATGGGACCAACCGGTGTCTTTATCGCAATACCGGTTGCGGAAACGGCCATCGCAATTACGACATTTATCTTTTTCAAAAGAGGTAAATGGAAAACGGTCAATGTATAGTCCCGGACTTATTATACCATAATTTTCTAAAATGAAGAGGCCACTCTATTGAGTGGCCTCTTTTAGTTAGGTCCAGCTGTTTTTAATTTGTAAATTAATGCTTGAAAAATTGAAGTATGGAAAATTTTTTAACCAAAAAATTTGGAAAGATCTTTAACCTCCAATTTATTGCTGAAGGATGGTGGTCTAAGGCATATAGTTTTACTGCTGAAGGGCAGCAATACATTATCAGAACAGGCAATCATGTACAGGATTTTATGAAAGACCATTGGGCTTTTATACATCTGAATAATACGAAAATTCCTATTCCTGAAGTTTTGGAATACGGAAATTATCATGATAATGTATACTACTGTATTTCAAGAAAGGCAAATGGTGATCCTTCCGATGAGATCATGGACCATCTTGATCATTATTCGCAAACAGAGCTTGCAAAAATAATCATCCGGCAATTGGAAAATATCCACCTGAGCGATACCACGAACCTCAGCGGTTGGGGCTTTACCGATCCCCAGGGAAAAGGTATGTTTCCAAGCTGGCAGCATTTTCTCTTATCATTTTATAATAGCAAAACGACTGCAAGCTGGCAACATCTTGCCCAGACCTCATGGCTTAACAGACAGCTTTTCACACATCTTATCGAAAAAATGAAAAGCTTTTTCCCTTATCTGCCCAATGAAAAATATATCCTTCATGGAGACTTCGGGTTTGATAATCTTTTACTGGACGGAAACCGAAAAGTAACCGCTGTTCTGGATTGGGCCGAAATGATGCTTGGCGACCCGCTTTATGATTTACTGCATATGAATGAACCCTGGATAAGGGATACTGGTCCTGATTTTCTTTCGATCTGGATGAATATGAAACCCGGGTATATCAATTTTGAGCATGTAGAAGAACGGCTACAATGCTACCGTATCCATTATACTCTTTTCCATCTGTATATTCATACTGTACGAAAAGAGCATGATGATTACCAAAAAATTGAAAACTGGGCCATAAACAATTTATAATTTTTAAATATTTAGGTTAAATTAGTTCAATAAAAAGGTCATTATATTTCAACATTACCCGTTACGATGTCTCCGTCACGTTGATAAGCTGCGATCATAACCCCTTTCGAAGTCACATGATTTTCTGTTAGTTTAAATGCTGAAGGAATTCCATTCTCATCAAAAAGTTTTTTTCCCTTGCCAAGGATCAACGGGTAGATTTTAAGCCTTAGTTCATCTACCAGATCATTTTCAAGCAACAGGTGAATTAGCTCGCTGCTTCCCCATACCTGAATATCCGATCCTTCTGTATTTTTAAGCATTCTGATATCTTCCAAAGTTTTTAAGAATACGGTATTTTTCCAATCAGATGTCTCCCTCTCTTTAGACAGGACATATTTTGTCCCTTCATTAATTGCAGGCCAAAAGTCTGCATGCTCAGGCCAATAGGATTCAAAAATTTCAAATGTTTTCCTTCCTAAAATATAATCTGAAGGCTTCATCTCTTCTTTCATAATCTCTCCAAAAAGCTCATCTCCATAGGATACTGTCCATCCTCCATATCTGAAGTTTCCGGAGGTATCCTCTTCAGGTCCTCCGGGAGCCTGCATAATACCATCCAATGTTATCATGGATAAAACGGTTATTTTTCTCACTTTATTAATTTTTTATGATGTATTAAAATCATTACGCTGATCCTTTAATTAAATTACTTTAAAAAAGCATTAAGGTAATTCAGTATGGTCGAAGTCTGCATCATAAGGCTGACATGGTTTTGACCCGGTACAATGGCTAATTGTGATTTGGGCAAGGCTCCAAAGTCTCCTGCAATACCTCCACCTAATAACTTATAGGTTTTTACAAGCTCAATTTTATCGATGCCGTCGTTATCCCCAGCTATGATCAGTACAGGAGCTGTAATTTTTGCGATATTCTCATCTCCCATATTATAAGATTCCGATGCAGAAGCCATCATTTGCTCAAGAAATTTGGTCCATTTTGTCTTATCAGGAGCTACAGCATCATAAGCAGTTTGCATAGGACTACCATTAAAAACATCCGGTTTCATTCCCTTAAAAGCATTATTAATTTCCGGTAGCCAACCCGCGCTTTTATAAGTAGCAGAAATGATGACAAGATTTTTTAATCTCTTTGGACTCTGGATAGCAAACTCATAGGCGATGGCACCTCCAAAACTATAACCTACTACATCAGCACTCTCAACTTTAAGATAATCCATTACTTTTTCCACATCCTTTGCTAATGTAGCATGTGACAATTTCCTGTCCGAATAAGGTGTATGACCGTGTCCCTGCAATTCTATAGCAATCACTTTCCTGGTTTTTGATAATTCAGGGATCAGTTGTCCCCAATTCATATCAATGGTCATAAAAGCACCATGCAATAAAACTACCGGCCTGCCCTCTCCGTATACTTCATAGTAAACCTTAGTTCCTTCTACCGGAACATACCCGCTTCCGGAAGGCTTGATTTTCTGTGCATACAAATTCGAAGCCGTTAACATCATAATTACAATCATGATCAATGGCTTACGAAACGTATCAAATTTGAATAGATTTTTCATAGTAATATTTTAATTTGGTTTATTTTTTTTGATCTTATCTCAAACAGATCAAAAAACTTTTATCCAAAATTACTAAGCCATTAGAAAAGTTCGCTTGCCATAGGGCAAGATTTTATTGGGGTAAACAGTTTTCTTTGCTGATCCTGTTTTTTGCGGGAATTCCTGTTATTTCTTAAATATTTTTTTTACTACATATCTATAAAATCAATGTAAAATCAATAGACAAATCATATTTTACCTGAAAATTTATCAGATAATTTTAGTGATGTAAATGAAATTTGATTAATTTTAACTCGAACTAAGCTTAATTTATTATGAAAAATTTACAAAAAATCAAAAGAGAGGATTTGAAAACAATTAAAGGAGGAATTAACTGTCCTGGTGGCCAGATCTGCTTAATCGGTGGAAAATGGCAATGTATGCCATTCGATGGATGCGGTGGCGGAAACCAACCTTAATTTTAATTTTATCCAAATTTTATTATTATGAAAAATTTCACAAAAATTACAAGAGACCAATTGAAGAATATCAATGGCGGAGCAGTAGGTTGCTCGAATGATTGCTGCCCTCCTCCGGGAATTAAAAGATGTCCATCGGTAGTATGCTTTGCACCGTGTGAAATACTAAGTTAAAAGCTGAAAGGCGATCCGATCAATACGGTTCATTAACTTTAATAAAAAGCATCCTTTAGAAGTATCTAAAGGATGCTTTTACTTAATCATCTGCACTCAATCATTTTTTTAGAGGGTATAACTTCTGTTTCCACAGACTATTCATTGACAAAAACAGAAGAAGTTTTAGTCCAGATCAACTCCAATCAAAATCCCGATTGACCATATTAAAACAGTCGGTCCCTAAAGCATAACAAATTATTAATGATCCGTTTAAATACAGATAAATTAAATCACTTTTCTTTGTTAAAGTGAAAAGTACCGGGCATCTATTCTTAACGCAATCATTGGGGCATACTGCACGGATATCTTTTTACTTAAATAAAAATATTGTATGCTTTTAAACACTACCCTGCCTTTTTCTGGAGAATCAGAATTAACCATAGGCTTAGTGATCGTTTTTGCTTTATCCTTATTTGCTGTAGTTGTCTTTGAATTTGTAAATGGCTTTCATGATACAGCCAATGCAGTTGCCACAGTTATTTATACCAAAGCCCTTAAGCCCGTTATTGCCATCCCCTGGTCCGGTCTCTGGAATTTTCTTGGTGTTTTCACGGGTGGGATTGCTGTAGCGATGGGAATCCTGAAACTGGTACCCATGGACACGCTTATGACACTTCCCATAGCTGTCGGGGCAAGCCTGGTACTTGCTGTGCTAATTGCATCCATCATCTGGAATCTTGGAACATGGTACCTGGGTATTCCCTGTTCGAGCTCACATACCCTCATCGGTTCACTGATTGGTGCCGGTCTTGGTTTCAGCTGGTATTACGGAGGTGGTGTGAACTGGGAAAAGGCAAAAGAAATAGGGCTGTCACTCATCCTTTCTCCTATTGTGGGTTTTGGACTGGCTATTCTGATAATGTGGTTCTTTAAATATGTTCTCCGTTATAAAGCACTGTTTCATATCCCGGAAGGAGAAAATGATAAACCTCCTTTGGTAATCAGGGGCATTTTAATTACGACCTGTACTTTGGTCAGCTTTTTTCATGGAAGCAACGACGGGCAAAAGGGTGTCGGTCTTTTTATGCTCATCCTTATTGCATTCCTTCCTGCCAAATTTGCGATCAATCATGATATTCCCAATGACAGGATCCTCTACACCCTGAATCATATAGAAAAGCTCGTACAAGGCATAGCCGATGCATCTATTGAAAACCGAAATGAACTGATTCCCATAAGTCAACAGATCAAAGCTGTAAAAAAACAACTGGCTTATAAAAGTGAAAAAGATAAAAAAGGGACCTATGCCTTCCGAAAACAGGTTGAAACTCTCGTAAAGTCCATTAAAATGATCAATGACGATAAAAAAATAATCATTGATGATACGAATAGGAGCCAACTTATGCATCAGGCAGCTGAATTAAATAAACTTACTGAGTTTGCACCGGTATGGGTTATTATTATCATATCAGTTTCATTGGGATTGGGAACAATGATCGGCTGGAAAAGAATTGCAGTAACCATTGGTGAAAAGATTGGTAATGAACACCTGAATTATGCGCAAGGAGCTTCAAGTGAAATTGTAGCGGCTTCAACCATCGGTATCAGTACATTTTTGGGGCTACCAGTTAGTACCACCCATGTATTGTCAAGTGGAATTGCCGGATCTATGGTAGCATCAGGAGGCAAGAATAACCTGAACGCAGGCACATTGAAAAATATCGGGATGGCCTGGATTCTTACTTTACCTGTTTCAATAATATTATCTTTGTTATTGTTTACACTCTTTCACCTGTTTATTTAATTTAATATGGTCTCCTTTTAGATTAATCAAATTGTCATCAAAAACAAAAAAATGAAAAAAATACTGGTTGCATCCGATTTCTCTCACAGTGCCGGGAATGCTATGCTTTATGCATTATCACTTGCTAAAGCTTTAAAAATGGAGATAACAGTTTTAAATGCCATACATCCCACAGAGGGAATCAATAATAATATTTACAATGTTGTTTTTATCGAGGATTATTATGCGCGAAAGAGAAAGGCTCTTCAGGAATGGACAGAAAGCTTTATTCAGAGTGAAGAATATAAAGACATTCCGGTTAAAACAATCTGTGATATAGGTTTTCTTCGAAATGTGGTGACCAAATATGCAGAATACCATGAAGTTTCATTTTTGGTAATGGGGATTACAGGTGCTACGGGTATCAAGGGAATTGTAGGTAGCAACACCAGTATGGCGCTATCTAAAATCCGGATCCCTACTTTAATTGTTCCTATTGAAAGTGCAATGCCAGAAGTTCCTGTCATTACGCTGGCCACCGATTATAAAACAACAAAATTATCTGTAAGGGATGTTAAAGCTTTAAATCAGATTCTGAAAGTTTCTAAGCCTAAAAAACTTGAGGTTCTTCATATTTCTGAAAAAGAAACCAACCCTAAGGTTATAAAGAATGGTGAAAAAAAGCTCACGGCACAATTTCCCTCCGTAGAAATTAATTTCAATTATATCGATGAGGAGGGTAAAACATCAAATGGAATTATAGAGTTTATTGATAATAATGAAACAGACATTTTGTGTCTCGTTAAAAGAAATCATAATATTATTTACCGCTTATTTAGTAGCAGCACTGTAGAAGAAATTCTTAACAAATCCGTCAAAGCAATATTGGTACTTCATGCTTAATTAATATTGTTCATTTTTCATTTGTATCAAACCATCCTTTAATCTGCATAAGGTTAAAAGAAAAAATTAATATTAGTTCGCAATTATACAATTTTCATTTTCGATCAATCGGTTACTTTGTAAAAAAAATTAAAATGAAAAAAGTAGTTATGGTAAGCGTATTCATAGCGTTTGCCGGTTTTTGCAAAGCCCAAAATACAGATATGATATCAGAAAGTGCCAGGAAAGCCATAGAATCAAGCAATGCCATCTATGCAGATCTCGCCAATAAGGACGATGGATCTATTCTTACCAGATATACTGAAGATGCATGCCTGTTCCCTCCCGGCGCTTCACCCGTGTGCGGACGGGAGCAAATAGCTTCATTCTTTAAAGGTGGACCTAAGGTACATGTTACATTTACAATTCAGCATTTATATGGGAATGATAAAACATTCATTACTGAAGAAAGCTTTTATGAAATGAGAGATCTTGACGGTAAGAAAATAGACGATGGAAAAGTAATGGTCATCTGGAAAAATACAAAAAACGGATGGAAAATGCATCGCGATATGTTTAGCAGTAATCATCCAGCGAAATAGGCTAAAAGCCTACATTGACAGCCTCTTGAAAATCTTTCCCGTTTTCAATTAGGAAACTCCGGGATTCTGAGGGAACAATACCCGTAAATCTTTTAAATTCCCGGATAAAATGTGCCTGGTCATAATACCCGCAATCATAAGCGATAGAAGTCAGTGATGACCGGGTATTAAGCACCAGATGCAGGGATCTGTTAAATCGGATGACGGACGTAAAGGCTGCCGGACTGATACCGATATTGTTCATGTAAAGTTTTTGAATATATCTTTCCGATAGTCCGGAGTCTTCAGATAACCGGTTTAAATTTAATAGCTGATGATCAAAGGAAATCTGCTTACTAAGAGCCAGAACCATCGACACTTTTTTCAATCGGTTTTCATTTTTTCTCATTTGCTGCAACAAAAAATCTTCTACTATTTTAACCTGGCCGGACAAGTCACCCGCCATCATGATACGATCATACAAGGTTGTACTTTCTGCTGTTACATCATACATATCAGTGGCATAGTTTGTAAATTCAGAGACCGGATCATCAAAAAATAAAGTGCTGGCATGAGGATAAATTCTTACGATGAGCACCGTCGTATTTTTCAGGACCGTAAGTCTTGTTGGAAGTGTAATATGCCCCAGCAACTCTACGGACGGGGTATCTTTTCTTTTGCCATTAATGATAGTCGCAGCTGATCCGCCAGAGATATTAATAATCAAATCGATATAACCACTGGGATAAAATACAGCATCCGTGATATCTTTACCAATCGTTACAACCGTATAATTCTTTACGTAAGGCGCTAAAACAGCTGATGGCAAAATCTGCATAATCGGAATAAATAATTAAGTAATTCGCTAATCCAAAGCCTGTTAAAGTTATAAAAAAACATGACAGATCAAAAGAAAAACATATATTTTTTGGCCCTGGCTGAGATATATGATATTTGCGAAATTTCCATTGGTTACAGTAAAATAAAGATCCTGCAATTTTAAAAACGACAGGATTCTTTATCATCTAAACTATATACTTATTGATTTTTTTTAAAAAGTCCTGCTTTTAGGTTTGAGCCCAACGACCCCTCCGCCAGCTGAAGATAATTACGCTTACTCTGATCTTTTTCAATTTGTACAGTTCCTGTAGTCTGCACGTTTTTCATATCCAGAAAATCTGAGGAAGTTAAATCATTACCACCTATCGCACCGTCACCAAATCCTGCCATATTTTTATAGTCTGTAAAAATGCAATCAGAAGCTTTGTATCTGAGTGTACTTCCTTTTTCCCTTATCCATACCGTAGTCGTATTTGCAATGACATTATGATGAAAATCAAAATAGTCACCATCAGTACCTTTTGTAGTCCAGACCCCACTGAAATACCCTCCATAAACCAATGAATAACGCATGGCACTTCTGCTCCCCTTAGGTCCTTCATTTTTCCAGAAAACAACAGGATTTTTGCAATTGAAAAATACACAATGATCAACCACCAGACCATATCCATTAGCTATAACTCCTACATGCAACGGCAATACATCCGGATTTCCGGTAAAAAGACACTGCGTTACCAGAAGATCATCTAATTTTTTGCCATCCCTCCAAATGGGATAAGACCGGCGTAAGTTTTTACCATCTATATAAGAATAGTCTGGGCTTCCCGTAAATCTAAGACCTTCAATAGTCACATGACTAACCTCCGGTTGTATGCCTCTTGCCTCTTCTCCTCCCACACCCGGTACAAGGGGTGCTGCTGTAACGACAACCGGCATTTTTTGAGGCCCCCAATCTGCATCATCGGGCATAATCTCCGCACGAATAACCAAACGGTTTTTAGGGGTATACTTATCGTTACTGAATACAACAGTCTCGGTGATCAGATGGATACCTTCCGAAAGAATAATTGTAGTGGATTCCTTTTCCTTATTTTGGTTGACGCGTCTTGCTGCTTCTGCAATTGTTTTCAGAGGTTGTTCTTTTATTCCGGAACTGGTATCGTTGCCGGTCCTGGGATTAACATATAATTGTTCTGCCTGTACTATCGCTACACTTATTATAAAAAGCAGAAAGCTGAGTATGTATTTTTTCATATTCCTTTTTTGGGTAAAATTAGGAACAATCTTATACTGCAAAAAGGTCATTTTAATTTTTAAATGGTCATTTTACAAACTCTTCCGGTATTGTTGAGGAGTGCTCCCCGTAAGTTTTTTAAAGAAGCGGTTAAAATTAGAAGGATCAGAAAAACCAAACCCGTAAGCAATCTCTTTTGCAGATTTGTTTTGATACAGCTCTTTCTTTATTTCTGAAATCAGTTTATGGTGAATCATTTGTTGTGCTGATAGCCCACTGAATTGCCTGCATATTTTGTTCAGAAATCCCGGACTGACATTAAGTATTCGGGTATAAGCCTCTACAGTCCTGTCATTTATAAAGTTATTTTCCAGTAAAGATCGAAACCTGTAAAAATCCGGATGAACATAGGTATCCCCCTGAATATGATAAACACTTGCATAATAACGATTGAGAATGACAAGCAGCTGATATAAGACGGACCTGATCAGATGGCCGCTGTCATTCTGAAGCTGCCCGAACTCCCCTTCTATTTCATGTAAAAGGTTCATACATTTCTCAAATGATACTTCCGGTATCTTCATCCCGGTTGGAAATGAATATTGATGAAAATATTGAAATCTATACAGGAACAGCTCGTCTGAAAAAAAGAGATAGAGAAAATCTTTATCAAAAAATAAAGTATATCCTTCAACCTTTTCTTTGATTTCCCAGCACCGAACTTGTCCGGGGCTTGTGAAGATAGCAGTTCCAGGAGTGATGGGAATCTTATTTTCATCCAATGTAAAGGTACCGGCTCCCTTTTCAATAAAAAGAATTTCGTAAAAACTAAGCTGGTGCAATGTGCTATCTAATACAAAATGATTTAATGTTTCAATACGACCAATATCTAAAAGCAGCTCTAAACCATACTTGCAGGGAAGAAAGTGATACGTTTTAATTTTTGTGACCGGTTCCATTTCTTTTAACAACTTTTTCTTGCACCAATGATGGATTAAAAATACAAATTTCCGGAGTGTATATGGTAATGAACAAAAAATTATAATTCTATGATCAAAGATTATAGTATACAGCCAGCCTGAAAAAAGCCCCTCAAAATTATTTGAAGGACTTTCTTCCTGAATTATATGTCACATGATTTATGGTAAAAATGAAGAACCTATAGCTCCGGTTACAGCTCCGTATACAAGCCCACTAGCACCAACCGGTCCTAAAAAAGCACTAAAAGACCATGCAACCATTCCATATCCTGCACCACGCATATCTTTCTTGAATCGTGTATCACCACCTACTTTTGAAGTACTGTTTACAACGGAAAGATAATGATAGCCAACTCCATCGCCTTCCAATTCTGTAGGAAGCCAGAATTTTGATGATGCTAATCCTGTTTCTAAACACGTTAATAGGATGTCTCTATCTTTCTGATTAGAAAGAGAATTGATTTTTAATCTAGTGTCATCCATTTCTTTTGATATGGTGGAAAACGATTTATTATCCCCTGATAAATCATCTAATATTTCATTATAAAGACCCACGGCTCTATCATCACTCAAATTGCTCATGATAACTTTATCCATCTCATCATCTGAAGTATTGGATATTCTGGTCGATATGCAATTCATATAGTCACTACTTACATTCGGAATATCCAGACTTGTCAAAATTTCTATGTCAGATTTACCAGGATTTTGAAGTGCGGTATTCACAGCCACTTCTAAAAATTTATTATGAAGTATCGCCACTTCCACAGGATCTATAGCCTCCCACTTTTGATCATCCCCTTCTGTTACTAATCCACAATCACCGGCTTTGTTACTTAAATTGGAATGTAAAGCTGATACAGAGTCGTTCTCTGTAGATTGTGAATCATCATTACAGGAAAATGAAATCATAAACATTGATATCAGAAGTAATGGTCTAAAGAATTTTTTCATGTTGTTTAAAATTTTAATGTTATTTATTTATTTATTTATTTATTTATTTATTTTTATTTATAGTCATTAGTGTATTTTTTCTCAATCGCTTCTTCTATTTTCTTTGAGTAAATCGACCTTTGTCGTTTCTCAAATGATATTCTAAAACGAACTAATGCCACATTTACTTCATCAGAAGGTTTAGAGATATTCTTTGAAAAATTTGGTTATATTTCCTATCAGGCTTTTCGTGTTATTATTAATTCCATGATTGGCATCTTCATAAATCAGTAGTCTTGTTGAAAAATTATTTTCCTTTAAATTTTTAAACAATACAATTGCATTTTCAACATTTACCCTTTCATCATTGGCCCCATGGATAATCATATTTTTTACTTTTTTATTTTTGATCATAGGAATAGCAAGAACTGAAGAGCGCTTATCCATTTCTTTTTTCGAATTTTTCTCAAAATCAGGAATGAGTTTTTTGTAAAGCTCCAACATTTCCGGTCTGTCTTTTTGATTTAAATCAGCAATGCCTCCTACCGTAATATTTACGTTTACTCTGTCTGTTTCTTTTAGGACTAAAAAGTTGGTCATTGCTCCTCTGCTTACACCCAGCATTCCAACTTTTTTGGGATCAATAGTCTCCTGATGATCAATAATTTCAAATAATTTTAAGACATCTCCAATATCTTTCCCCCCAAATTCATCTTTTCCTTCACTACGGGCTCCTCCCCGTAACTGAGAGCCTATTACCACAAAGCCTTTAGCCGCAATTTTTGATAGAAAATCCGTTAATACTGGTAGAGTTACAGCTCCAAGTTCACCATTGCCTCCACGGTTGAAAATAATTACGGGATACTTCCCTTTTATTTTAGGCTCTATAAGAAACCCTCTTATTTTAAGATTGTCTTCTGATAAATAATTATATCCGAAAATTTTTACTGAGTCAAGATGTTGATATTCCGTTTTATAAACCTCTTTCCCTTCAGTATTTTTTACGGTGTACCCCCCTATTTTTTCCGGTTGTAATTCCTCAAAACCGGTTGATAAATTTTGAGAGAAAACCAGATTCGACAGGATCAGTAAACAGAAATAAATAATTCTTTTCATTTTCTAAGTTTTTTTATTTGCTCTGGAGAATATTTTTTAGGATATTCTTCATACCAGGTTAGTAAGGTCTCTTCTCCCAGATTATCATACACCCTTTCATATAAACTTTTTAATCGGTCTGTATGGCTTTCAACATTAAATGTGTCATTATACCACTCCTGTTGTTTTCTTTTTTCAGGCTGATGATGTATAAAACGTCCAAAATGTGCAGAACAAAAGGCTTCATAGTCCTGAGTAAAAAGAATAAAGTTATGCCACATCTCATCAATTATTAAGGTAGAATCATCAATAAAAACATCATCAACGTGGTTACCCAGCCATAGCCATTTCAATGTTTCGTTAAATATCTTTAAAGCTTCTTCCTTCTCAATATTGTACATGGTTAAAAAACGATCAATAACATCATCATTTCTGTAGGCCAGCACATCATGTAAGCTTTTGTTTATCATAGTAAGTCTAGTTTTAGATAAGAAGGAATGATTGCTCATTCCTTCTTTTTTTAGTAATTAAGGAGCAATTGCAACAACTGGTCCGCTCGGATTGGTCGGGGAAGTTACTGTACAGATGTAGCATTGAGTAATAACAATCGGCTTAGGAGGTGCCGTGCATGCAACACCACCATAAATTCCTTTAAGACCTTCGATTTTCTTCTTCAACAAATCATCAATAACTTTCTTTTTTCTGTTACTTTCAGAACTCATAATTAATAAACAGTTTAATTTTCTCCTACTCTATTAAGCTTTTCGGATTTCGCTTTTTTTAACAGGGCAAACATAAATTTTAATTAGATATATTCATAGCATACACTATTTATATTTATAAATTTAGAGCATATTAAAGCACCACAACTATCTTAATTACAGAACGTTGATTTTTTATAAAATGAAATTAGATCATTGTAATCATCCATGTTAAAAACTATCCTAAACAATATTGAAGAGAACAAAAAGTCCGGTTATAATAAGTGTAAATATGCAAATTATATAAAAATGGCTCTATGCGGCTGGATTAAAGATAATCTATAAAAAAGCTACACCGTTCAACCGATATAAAAAAATGACACCATTCATCTTCAATGGTGCCATTTGGTTTTTAGAGAATAAAGGTTTACTCCCGAATATCAATCCATCATCCGTTTTTTAATAATAATCAAAGATGGGTCTCTGGTTCAATTATTTTGAAAATAAGGCCTTTTTAAGAGCTAAGGCTCCCTGTTGCGAAGAGAACCTGATCGCCTCAATGTGATCAAGAGGATTAAGTAATCCGTAGTCATGAATAAATCCGTTATAGGTTTCGATAGTTACAGGTACTCCTGCCTCATCTAATTTTCTTGCATAGGCCAAACCTTCATCATGCAGAATATCATTTTCTGCAATCTGTACCAATGCAGGCGGAAGCCCTTTCAGTTTTTCCAGTGATGCCTGGAATGGTGAAGCATAATATTCTTTTCTTTTTTCCAGATCCGGAAGGTAATTATTCCACATCCACTTCATTAATGAAGCAGTTAAAAAACGACCATCCGCATAATTCTGCCATGATTCCCGCGTAAAATCAGCATCTGTTACCGGCCATAATAATAATTGGAATTTAATCTCAGGACCTCCTTTATCTTTTGCCATCAGGCAGAGTACAGCTGTCATATTTCCTCCTACACTGTTTCCTGCAACTGCCAAATTTTTCCCATCAACACCGATTTCAGCGCCATTTTCGGCCACCCATTTTGTAGCGGCATATATCTGGTTTATAGCTACCGGATATTGTGCTTCAGGAGAGGGAGTATAATCTGTAAAAACAGCAGCTGCATCACTGTTGACCACCAAATCCCTAACTAATCTCCTATGGGTAGGATAATCACCCAAAACCCAGCCCCCACCATGGGTAAACATAAATACAGGAAGCTTATCAGAAGAGGCATTGGCAGGCCTTACGATGTGGATGTTTACTGTAATACCATCTTGTGTAATTTCTCTTTCTGTCTCTACAATGTCAGAAAAATCGAACTCTACTGATTTTTGAGCGTCTATTAAAACTTGTCTCGCATCCTGAGGTGTCATCGTTTCCAAAGGTTTACCCCCGCTACTGTTAAGAGCATCTAGAAATTCTCTGATTTCTCTTAAGATTTGCGGATCTTTTTCCGCAGGAAGAAATTGTGCCATAATAAAAATTTTAGTGATTAATATGTAAATAATAAAGACCTATCCGCGTATTTATTTTTGTGTTTTCACAAGCTCTTTTACAACAACTTTTGCCATTTCCTTAGAGCTGAATGGATTTTGCCCGGTCACGAGATTATTATATACGACAACATTAGAAGTCATGGGTATAAAAGCTTTTTTTAGATTAGCTCCCCGTTCTTTAATCGCTGCTTCCAAATTAAAAGGAACTTCTCTTTTTCTTCTCGCTATCGTTTCTTCAAACCAATCAAATCCAGTGATTGACTTGCCTTTGATCAGATAGTCACCATTGGACAGTTTTACGTTAAGCAGCCCTCCTACTCCGTGGCAAATAGCAGCTACCATTTTACTTTTTTCATACTGGTTTTTAATGATAACCTGTAAGGTTACATCATCTGGAAAGTCGTACATCGTAGCATGACCGCCCGCCAGATAAATACAATCAAAATTTTCGTTTTTTACTTCATTAAGACTTTTAGAGCTGTTTAATTCTTTCATAAACAAAGGATCCTCGTGGTAATTCCTGGTGATTGTATCCAAAACCAAAGGTTTTAAGCTTTCTGGATCAATAGGTACATCTCCTCCTTTAGGACTGGCAATAGTGACGGCCCAGCCTTTTTCTTTTGCAGCGTGATAAATATGAGTAAGTTCACTTAGCCATAACCCTGTTGCCAATCCGCTTGCATATTGATTTACATTTGTTACGATCAGTAAGAGTTTTTTCATCAGTATTTTTTTACTTTTAAATCTGCCTTCCAAATCCATTCTCTATAATTTATATTCAGCAGATTATTGATATATATGTGTTTTTTTAATGCCCAACAGAATATAATATCCTGTTTGAGAGACTAAAATATACAAAAAAAATCTGCTCACTGTAACCGGATCCATACAAAATGTAACCGAATCTCTGTTTATGAACAAAATTATATGACTAACTAAGATGATGAACACTCCAATAACAGTATTTGTTATAGATAATAATGAAACATTATTGCATGTTATTATTGAACTTTCACCTGTGCTGCAAGTATTCTTTTTGCCCATTCCTGATAAAGAGTATACCACACCCGATCACCGTTGGTACTATTACAGAGTATCACTATACCACTCTTGGTTGGTACATGTAAAAACATTGCAGCGCTCCAACCTTCATTTTCTCCGGTATGTCCTATAGTCCTTAATCCCTCGTAATTCATAAAACGATAGCCCAGGCCACTCTCTCCCTGGTCAGAATATGGTAAAACAGGTTGCTTCATTAATTCCAGCGTTTCTGGTTTTAAAACATTATTCAGATCATTTCGATTAGCTGTAAGGGATATTACGGCGAATCGGGCCAGGTCAACAATTGTTGTTTGCAGTCCTGCAGCGGCCTGCTCTGTGAAAATACGGTTATGTATCGGATTTCCTGATGTATCGTAAGCTGTGGCAGAGGTTTGTAATGTATCCGGCCATTCATAATCTGTATTTTTTAATCCAAGGGGCTTAAAAACATTCTCCTTCATGTAATATGCAAACTTCTCTTTTGTCTTTTCTTCAAGAAGCAGTTGTGCTAATGTATAACCTCCTCCCGAATACTCCCATTTCGTTCCGGGTTCACTTATCAACCGGACACTTTCACCATTTCTTTTTGTCTTTCCTGAAAGCGACTCTTCCAAACTCATTAAAGGTGTTCCCTGTTCCGCACCTCCATATCCATGTACCGAAAGACCGGCTGTATGACTAAGGATACGCCTTAATGTCACTTTTGAAACATTGTATTGGGATTCAGGCAATTTCCATCGCGTTAAATACTGATTTACAGGTTCATCTAATTTTAGATATTTCTTTTCACTGAGTTGCATAAATCCCCACGCAGAAAATACTTTTGAAACAGAACCAATATTAAATACGGTTTCCCTGCTGACAGGTTTCTGTCTTTTTACATCAGCAAATCCAAGATATTGTATCCATTTTACTTTTCCATTTTCAATAATGGCCACTGCCGTTCCGGGAACATTATTTTTTTTCATAGACTCCAAGCCTAATTTCTGGATTTTCATGTAGAGGGAGTCTGCCGGATTATTTCCAGTTGTTTCATTAAGCCGCCCGGTACCATACTTGCTTGAGCAGGAAAGAAAAAACGGTATAATTACAATAAATAAAAATTTGACATTCTTGATGCTTATATACATGTCGGTAGAATTATAAATTTTGTTTCGATTAAGCCAAAGTTTTTGGCAATCATCCGGTCATTATTTGTATCCGGCGAAAACATATTGGTACGTACTGTGAAAAATATAAATATTTGAAACCCGAAAATTCAGTAATTGCGATCAAAATCAAATATACTATTTAAACACACTATATTACTATTTTTTTAGATTTTTAAAGACAGGCAATACTATCATTCCAAAACTATTGATTCCAAATACAGGAAAACCGCTCTTTTAAGCGGCTTTCTTTGATTACTTTTTACGTTTGTAGTGAAGTTGTACCAAACCGGTTTCAAATGTTTTTACGGTAATAAATTCAAGTACCTGTTCTGGTCTTTTGTCATTAAAAAGTCTTGTTCCATCACCTAATAAAACCGGGACAACCGAAATTACAAACTCGTCTATCAGGTCTTGCTTTAATAATTCATTAATTACTTCCGCACCGCCGTCACAATAAATATTTTTACCGTTTTCTGATTTTAAACGCTCAACCAATTCGGTTAAATTACCCGTATAAAAAATCGTTCTGCCTACTTGCGGCCTTTCTATTCTGGTAATTACATAAACATCCCGTTCCCCATTATCATAATGAGATGCTCCGATTTCATTTACTACATAATCATAGGTTCTTCTACCAATAATTATGGTATCAATTTGAGAAGTAAATTCCGCATAGCCATAATCTTCGCCTTCTTTCTCTACAAGTTTTAAAAAGCTTAAATCGTCATTGGGTTGCGCGATATAACCATCTAAGCTCATTGCAATAAAAAGTGATATTTTTCGCATTGTTTTGAATTTTAATGTATCTGCAAATTTACTTTTACCCAGCCTGGTATACTTTGTAAAAATGCGACAAATCAAAGTAACGATGGCAAAAGTCCTGTATTTCTTTTGATTTCATGGCTAAGGTGTGAATGGTCATAGTATCCACATTCAAATGCAATATCTAAGAGACTCCTGTTTTGATCCGGATTTCTGATCAGGTGCAAAGCATTCTGAAATCGGATTATATTGGTATATTCTTTTGGTGATATTCCGATAAGTCTTTTAAAATCCCTTTCCAATTGTCTTACGGACGTGAAATTCCTTTTTGCAAGCTCATATATGCTGATTTTTCCTTTTGCAGAATGTATCTCGTTAAGTACAGGTTGTAACTTGTTGTTCTTATTCTGTACTCTAGCGGAAAAGAATTGATCAAAATAATGGAAAGTATCCTCTAATGCTTTGTCAACGTTAAAGGAATTTGATTTTTCAAATTCAATCGTGTCGTCTACCAGCTCATTCTGTGAAGTATAATTATAGAAATTGGCAAAAGCTGCCGGCTTCAGGCATGCACCGATTAAATGAGTATCAGTATCAATAAAACTATCTTTGAATGAAGTCATTGCTCCCACTACATAAGTTTTTCCGAACTCCATTACAACCGAACCGTTATCCGTCAAACAAGGATCTCCTACATTCATTAGTATACCGGCACAGCCATCCGGAAAAACTCTTTCCCACTGCTCTTCCTGTTCATTTCCTTTCAATTCCCAATAGAAATGAATGAAGGGTTCTAACGCTTTATGCGGATGTGCTTTTTTATACTCCATGGGTTTATTTTATAGCCCGATATTCTATTGCATTTCTTACTACCAATGCCTTTAATCAGTCCAGATAGCCCTTGATTGTTTTTAAAACTCCAAAGCTGTCATTGGTACACGCTTCAAAATTGGCCACCTGCTTTACATTCGGGTGTGCATTTTTCATCGCGTAAGAATATTTGGCATTCTTCAGCATTTCTATATCGTTCATATAATCTCCGAATGCCATCGTATTTTCAGGAGAGATTCCCAAAGATTTCTGAAGGATTTTCAAAGCGTTTCCTTTATTGATATCCTTATTCATAATGTCCAGCCAGTGTTCTCCCGAAACAACCACTTCCAGACCGAATTCTTCAAATCTTTTCAAAACCGGATACAGATATTCTTCAGAGCCTTCAGGATGATAAACTGCTATTTTAAAGGCTGTATCATCAATTCTTTCAGTAAGATCATCCTTTTTCATATTTTCGGTATAATACTTTGAGAAAAAATCTACAAACTGCTGATCTTCGGTTTCATAATATGCCATTTTTTTAGCTGAGAGTACCGCTTTCGCTCCCGGTATTTCCCGAACCGCTTTGATGATCTCAACAATATATTTATATTCCAATATATCAGCAAAAAGCTCCTGATCTTTATAGATCACATAACCTCCGTTTTCAGCGATAAAGCCGATCTCACTCTCTATATCCCCGAAATAATGGGTAATCCCCGGCATCTGCCTGCCACTCGCGGGAACAAATACAATATTTCTTTTTTTCAGTTCTTTATAAATATCCGAAAATTCAGGGCTCATTTCATGGTTGGAATTCAGAAACGTCCCATCCATATCCGTCACAATTAATTTAATTTGTTCCATAATTTTATTGAGAAAAAGAGATGTTATATTCTGTATGTATCAGAATTACCATCTGCATATTCTTTCCAAAGGTATTGATTTTATTATTTTTTCTTGTAATGAATCCGGGGCAGGTTTCTTAATATTGCCGCGCTTTGTTCCGGGGTAATGTCTCGCTGAGGCTCTGCAAGCATTTCATACCCTACCATAAATTTCTTTACTTCCGCACTCCTGAGCAGCGGTGGATAAAAATGCATATGAAAATGCCATTCCGGATGTTGCTTTCCGTCCGTAGGTGATTGATGAATTCCCGCAGAATAAGGAAATGACGTTTCAAAAAGATTGTCATAAATTGTAGTCAGGTCCTTGAGTATGGCTGCAAGTGATTCTTTTTCATCCTCAGAAAATGCTGCAATATTTTCTCTTTGTTGTTTACTGATAATCATTGTTTCATAAGGCCATGATGCCCAAAACGGCACTAATGCTGCAAAATTTTCATTTTCTGTGACCACACGTTCGCCGGCCGTTATTTCCTGCTCAATATAGTCCTCCAGCAATGTTCTTTTATTCTTTTCAAAATAAGATTTCAACTGATCCTGGGTTTTCTGAACCATTGCCGGAACTGATGACTGTGCCCATATCTGGCCGTGCGGATGAGGATTGCTGCATCCCATGATGCTTCCTTTATTCTCAAAAATCTGAATATAATTAATATGGTCGAAAGCTGCTAATTCAATGAACTGCGCCTGCCATGCATCCACCACATTTTTTATTTGTTCCACGGACATTTCCGGTAAGGTAAGGCTGTGGTCTTCAGAAAAGCAAACAACCCTGTTGATTCCACGTTCCGGAAGCAGGGTAAAAAATCCTGAATGTCCTTCTGAGAAATCAACCTCTTCATTAAGCAACGCCCCGAAATCGTTATTAAAAACGTATGTCCCTTTATAGTCAGGGTTGCGGGCTCCGTTAGCACGCCAATTTCCGGAACAGAGATAACAGTCCGGATCATAGGCAGGACGATCATCTGCTGCGGTCTTCTCTCTCTGTCCTTGCCAGGGCCGGTTTGCCCGTTGGGGAGAAACCAGTATCCATTCATTCAGGAGAGGATTGTATCTTCTGTGGGGATGTTTATTACGGTCAAATGATGTATTCATTGGTGTATTCTTTTATCCCGTCTGAAATTTTAACTTGATACACTTTCATCTGAATATTAAAATGTTCAAGATATTTTTCACTGATGGCTTTAATCACTTCTTCAGCTCTGTTTTCCTGAATCAGGTTGATACTGCAGCCCCCAAAGCCGCCTCCCATGATTCTTGCTCCCAGAACCCCTTCCTTCTGCAATGTGTTTTCAACCAAAAAATCAAGTTCAATGCAACTGACCTCAAATTCAGTGGACAGCCCGGCATGGGTTTCTGTGAGAAGTGTTCCCAGATATTCAATATTTCCTTCCGAAATTGCTTTGGCCGCCATTTCTACTCTTCGGATTTCTTTCAACAGATAGAGACATCTTTTGTATGAAATATCTCCCATTTCTTCCTTTGTATGATCAAGCATAGACAATGTAAAATCCCGGAATTTTTCAATCTCAGGGAAATTTTTCCATAAGACTTTTTTACCGTGTTCTACATCTCTACGTCTTTCATTATAGCCGGATGTCAGATGACTATGCTTTACACAGCTGTCAAAAAGCAGCAGGCTGTATCCTTTAAGGTCGGCATCAAAATATTGATGCTCCAAAGAATTACAGTCAAGCATAATCACCTTATTTTCCTTTCCGAAAACGGAGGCAAACTGATCCATAATTCCGCACTGAACTCCTGCAAAAGTATGTTCTGATTTTTGCCCGATCACCGCGATTTCTTTCTTGGTGAGATGAAGGTCAAAAAGTTCATTGAGGATATAGGCAAAGCCACATTCAAGGGCTGCCGAAGAAGAAAGTCCGGATCCCATTGGAATGGTACTACTGAAGACAATTTCCATTCCGCAAAACTGGTTTTCTGACTTCTGCAACTGGCTGAAAACGCCCAGAATATAGTTCATCCACATTTGCGGTACAGGTTTTACCTCTATTGTGACATCAAATGTATATTCTTCTCCGAGGTCTTTGGCTATGATGGTACAAAAATTAGACTGTGGCAGCTTGCGGACAGCAAAACAAATGTATTTATCTATGGCAGCAGGTAATACAAAACCGTCGCTATAGTCTACATGCTCACCGATAATATTAATTCTCCCGGGAGAAAGGAAGATGTGTTCAGGTTCTGCTTTGAATTCAGTCCTAAACTTTTGTATGGTTGGGTTGATTAACTGTTCCTGCATATCAATCTCATTTGATCAACAGATCTGGGCTCATCTAAAGTATAAAACTACTGAATTTTAACAGAGAAGTTATACTTTTTCTGCCCAATCTTATTTCATTTTTTGTGAATCTTTAATAAACTGGTCTAATCCTGAATCTGTAAGCGGATGTTTAAGAAGAGAAAGTATAGGAGCCAAAGGACACGTTACCACATCAGCACCAATCTTTGCACAATTGATAATATGCATGCTGTGTCGGACTGAAGCAGCAAGGATCTGTGTCTGAAAAGCATAATTGTCATAAATCTCCCGGATTTCCGATATCAGATGAAGGCCATCGGTAGAGACATCATCCAGTCTTCCCAGAAACGGAGAAACATAGGTGGCTCCTGCCTTGGCAGCCAGCAATGCCTGTCCGGAAGAGAATACAAGCGTACAGTTGGTCTTTATTCCCTTTTCAGAAAAATAGCGGATGGCTTTAATCCCATCTTGAGTTATGGGTACTTTTACAACAATTCTCGGATGTAGTGCAGCAAGCTCTTCACCTTCCTTAACCATTTCTCCAAAAGTAATTCCTAAAACTTCAGCACTTACATCGCCATCCACAATGTTGCAGATATCAAGATAGTGTTGGTGTATGTTTTGTTTTCCGGAAATCCCCTCTTTCGCCATCAGCGAAGGGTTGGTGGTTACTCCGTCAAGAACTCCAAGGGCATGGGCTTCTTCTATCATCGCCAGATTGGCAGTGTCAATAAAAAATTTCATAAAAAGTGATTGTTATTTTATAAGTGTTAAAATTACACTTATATTTTAATAAATCATCATATGATTACACTTTTTTATTGTTTTGCTAAAAATTATTCCATGAAATAATTAAACTCTTTCCTGTATTGAGAAGGACTTTTTTGGATGTATTCCTTAAACGTTTTATTAAAATAACTGAAATTATTAAATCCGGATTCAAAGCAGACTTCTGTAATGCTTAAGGGCTGTTCAGCAAGAAGCTTGAGGGCATGGGTAATTCTGTATTCGTTAACAAACTGTGTAAAGGTCTTATTTGTGATTTTTTTAAAATAACGGCAAAAAGACGGTACTTTCATATTGGCAAGATCAGCCATTTCTTCCAGGGTTATGGCTTCTTTAAAATGATCTTTGACGTAATTGAATATAAGATTGATTCTTTCATTATCTTCAATCTGTGTCTGAAGGTAATATTTTCCCGCATTTAAAATCCTGTAATCCTGAGTAACAGCCAATTCATCCAATATTTTTAAAAATCTGCATAACCTGTCCAAAGAGGAAGCTTCATGCATCTCAACAATCTCTTTCCCGATTCTTTTTTTCACATCCTCCCCAAATACAATACCTGCTTTTGATTTTTCAAGCAAAGAAGAAATCCTTTGCATTTCCGGTATGTCCCAGATAGGTTCTCCTAAAAAATCAGGTTTGAACTGAATAACCATTTCATACTCATTATGCGTACTTTCATTGGTGAGTCCGCAATGCGGTAGATTGCTTCCTATAAGTACAAGATCTCCTTCTGAAAAATAAGTGATACTACTTCCAATCTGTCTTTTCCCGGAACCTTTGCATACAAAAATCAACTCAATCTCGGGATGGTAATGCCAGACATGTGATTTTATATTCTCATTAGTCAGAAATTTAAGGCTGGTAAAGCTGCTTCCTATAGTAGGTCTTACCGCCTCAAAAGAAGGATTTACATGTTTCATAGGCCAAATACAAATAATTTCATATGCAAAATTAACAAATAATACACTAATATCATTAAACAAGGTTAATATAGCAAATAAATATGAAAATTTAATTATAGCCTGAGAATTATTGGTGCCCTAGCTTTGCAGTATTAATCCTAAAAGCCTTAACCCATGAGCACATTATTAAAAGCCGTATTTTTTGCAGGAGCCTTGTTGTTTTCAGCAAATGTAATGAGTAAGGATAGAGATTTTTCCCTTTCCTTTGGAAACGTACAAGCCAAAACGTTAAATTTTGAGCTGTCGAACGCCAGAAGCGTATCTGTTTTTGTTTATAACAGTGCACATGATGAACTATTCTCCGAAAATCTTACGGATGGGAGCCATGTAATGAAAACGTATGATTTTCAAAGCTTTGAACCCGGAACTTATTATCTGGTAGCAGAATCAGAAATGAAGATAGAGAAGTATAAAATACAAATCAGTTCCGATAATGTAATGGAAGTGGAAAAAAAGCCTGTGAGCTCAATCAATAAGCCTGAATATACCATTTCCGGTAATATGGCGAAGCTGCATATGTCGGATGTAAAGGGTCCCGTAAATATTTCAGTATATGATCTATCCAATACGACGTATTATACATCCAACAGAGAATATGCTGACGGCAATGTAGATATTACCTTTAATCTTAACCCACAAACAGCCAACCAATATATCATCCAGGTTGAAGAAAACGGAAATATTTTTAATAAAATAATTTCCCTTAGATAACCCGCTACATTTAAAGATCATTCATTCCAATTATTTGGATTTAAAATTTTACATAGCTATTATTATTTGAGGCCGCTCTTCTTTCCGATCCGGAAAAAAAACGGCCTCATTTTTTTAATTGTGATGTCCCATATTCAATTTAATTTTTTTCAGATCTTCCAATTCGTGAACAGGGCGTTCGATGTCATAAGGAATCGGTTTTTTGGAAAAAGTCTGGAAATACAGCAGGCAGGCATCCTTCCACCAGACTGCATCTTTTGACTGAATCTTGAGTTTTGACTGAACATCAGCAAATCTTTGTTCATCTATATAAGGTTCCATCTTATCCCATACTTTCTGATAGTCCCTTGCTTTTTTTACTCCGGAATCATACGTATAGCACAGCTCATCCCATAGTGTTTTTCCGTCTTTCATTGTATAATCCCACGGAACATGATGAAACCACAGGATAAGATTTTCCGGACAGGTTGAGATATTCCCATACCTTTCATTCAATGGTGGAAAATATTGCGAAACAGCATTACTTCCTGTTTTTGTTCTGTTAAAGCCCAATCCCTGAGCATCAGCCTGATGATAATAGACGGGTGACCAGTCCGGTCTTCCGCCTTTATAATCTCCCCATGGCTCTGGCCCGTAGTGATGTCCGCCTGCAAAAATATGGTGAAGTCCCAAAGGCATCATATAATCCACAGCGGTTTCTCGGGACGAAAGCATCATTTCTTTTACCGGATTCAGGAATTTCTGATTGTCTGTAAAGGTCATTTTAATCCATTCATCCGCAATCTGCTCTGAACTCAGCTGATGGTTCCATGCCAACCTTCCGAAGGCATACCAGTTGGCCTGTGCAAAATGATGCCCTGTCCAGTTTGTATCTTCCCCGATATTGGCAACAGCCGAAATGGCTGTCAATTTTGCGGGTCTTAAAGTTCCGTCTGTTATTTTAGCAATCGTAGATCCCTGACCGTCCGAGTAAGTATCACTTTCCAGTGTTTCCTTGAATAATGGAGCCAAATAAACCAAATGATTTGAAATGCCCAGATATTCCTGTGTAATCTGAAATTCTACCATTTCGGAAGTTTTTCTTAATGCTCCGAAAAGCGGATTAAACGCTTCGCGGGGCTGAAAATCAACCGGACCGTTTTTGATCTGAATAATCACATTATCCCTGAATTTACCATCCAGAGGAACAAATTCCAGATAAGCTTGTTTGGCTCTGTCGTCTTTGCTCGGACTGTAGACAAATGCTCTCCACATCACTATTCCATGGTAAGGTTTCAGGGCATCAGCCATCATATTGGCTCCGTCTGCATGGGTTCTTCCGTAATCCTGAGGACCCGGCTGCCCTTCGGAATTGGCTTTCACCAAAAATCCGCCGAAATCGGGAATTAACTTATAAATTTCAGCAGCTTTATCTTTCCACCACTTTTGTACATCCTTATTCAATGGATCTGAATTTTGCAATCCGCCAAGCACTTTTGGGGAAGAAAAATTCACAGAAAGATACACCTTGATACCATAAGGCCTGAAAATATCAGCCAGAACTTTGACTTTCTTAAGATAATCTTCCCTAAGCATATTGGGCGATGCATTCACATTATTCAAAACAACGGAATTAATTCCTACAGAAGCATTCGCTCTCGCGTATTCTTCATAGCGCGGAGAAATTTTCCCGGGCAGATCTTCCCATTTCCAAAGCGATCTTCCGGCATATCCCCTCTCAATGCTTCCGTCCAGATTATCCCAATGATTCAGAATCCTTACATCGTATGATGGCTTTTCAATACTGTTTAAGTGAGACAAGTCGGCTTTTGTCTGCTGTAATCGTAAAATATGATAGACTCCGTACAACAGTCCTATTTCTTTGCCTGCAGAAATAACGATTTTTTCAGGGGTGGAAACAATCTTATAGCCGTCTTTCAGATTTTTCTCTTTGTTTTCGGTACGAAGTTCCACCGCCTGTCCCTGCCAGTGGCCGCTCAGCTCTTTTCTGGCAATGTTCAGCGTGGGACTGTTCCCTCTGGAAATAATTTTATCTGCAGATATTCCGTTTTTGGCAGGAAACCGAAGCCATAGCTGACTTCCGTCCTCCGCGAAGGCCAGTAACGGAATGATCAGAAAAAATAGAATGTTGAGTCTCAGATATCGCATTGAAAAATTTTAAATTATTAAAGATGACTATGACCGGTCTTCCAGACCTTCAATCCTCTTGATTTTCCCTTCCTGATCGTATTCCAGTTCAATCACTTTCATACTTCTCAACCATGTTTTACCGCCACTGGGAACAGAATCATGGAAAAACAGGTACCACTTCCCTTTGAATTCCACAATACTATGATGAGTAGTCCATCCTACCACCGGAGTAAGAATTTCACCCTGAAAGGTAAACGGCCCGTAAGGATTATCCCCGGTTGCATAGCAAATCAGGTGGGTGTCTCCTGTGGAATAAGAAAAATAATATTTCCCGTTGTACTGATGCATCCATGATGCTTCAAAAAAGCGGTGTTTATCTCCATGAAGCAGTGGTTTTCCGTTTTCATCAATGATGACAACGTCTTTAGGTGCTTCAGCAAATTCAAGCATATCATCGCTCAGCAAAGCTACCTTAGAATGGATTGCAGGTTCATTATTTTCGGGAATTACAGCAGATTCAAGTGCTTTATTATCCCTGTAGCGCTGTAATTGTCCACCCCAGATTCCTCCGAAATACATATAATATTTTCCCTTATCTTCAAAAATGCACGGATCGATGCTGTAACTGCCCATCATCGGATGCTTTTCAGGAATGAAAGGCCCGTAAGGTTTGTCGCTCACAGCAACCCCGATTCTGAAGATATCATTCTGATCTTTCAAGGGAAAGTACATATAATATTTACCGTCTTTGAACGCAACATCACAATCCCACAGCTGTCTTCCCGCCCATGGAATATCTTTTACCGAAAGTACTACGCCATGGTCTTTAATTTCTCCACCTTCCACATCATCCATTGAGAAGACATGATAATCATTCATGTCAAAATGGTCTCCGTTATCGTTTTCTTCAATTCCACTTTCGCGGTCATGAGAAGGATAGATATAGATTTTATCTTCAAAAACGTGAACGGAAGGGTCTGCCATATAATCTTCCGGGAATAAATATTTTGATTTTTTCATTAAGTAAAAATTCTATTGATTTTAGTTTTTCTCTGCCAATTTTATTATTTTTTGTACTACTGGTTTCTCCTGATCTTTCCTGTCAAAAAGTAGCGGGTAATCCGTTCTTCCTTTTACCGGGAAATCGTTTTTCCAGGATTGCTTATCGGTAACACCCCATAAGGTTACTCTTCTTATTTTGTCTTTATGTTTCAAAAACAAACCAAAGAAATCAAGATAGCGTTTTTCCCATTTCGTTTCTACTTCATTGGGAAGTCCTTTGATGTAAGGATTCATTTCTTTCTGATAGGCAACGGTATCTGAAACATTGGCAGAGCTTCCCCATGGAGAAGGCAGCGCACTTATTTCCAGTTCTGTTATATTAACTTTAACTCCGGCATTGGAATAATCTACAATTGCTTTTTCATACTCATCCATAGAAGGATTATCCATTCCGACGTGAGACTGCATTCCCACCCCATCAATGCGGATTCCTCTTGATTTAAGCTTTTCAACCATTTTAATGACTGCTTTTACCTTTTCAGGATACCATTCATTATAATCGTTATAATATAGTTCTGCATTGGGATCGGCCTCCTGTGCATACTGAAATGCCAAAGGAATAAAATCTTCACCCAGGATTTCGTAAAATTTACTTTTTCTGTAGGTTCCGTCTTCCATAATGGCTTCATTCACCACATCCCATCCTTTTACTTTCCCTTTGTAACGGGAAACTACCGTTGTAATATGGTTTTTCATGCGTTGTTTCAATACTTCCGGAGAGACATCCTTTCCATTTTTATCTGTAAAAAACCATTTTGGAAGTTGGGAATGCCAGATTAACGTATGCCCGATGATGAACATCTTGTTTTTTATTCCGAAATCAACAAATTTATCGGCATCGTCAAAGAAGAACTTCCCTTCCTGAGGTTGAAGGAACATAGATTTCATACAGTTTTCAGCAACAATAGAGCTGAATTGGTTTCTGATGATGGCTACTGCTTTTTTATCTGTACCGTCAATCTGGGGAAGACTCATCGCCGTTCCGATGTAAAATTTATCCTGAAATGCTTTTTTTAAAGTACCGTCAGACTTCTGCGCCGACAGACCGGCAGCAGTAAGAGCCGCCAAACCTAGTAAAATACGTTTCATAGTAATCGTTTATTTTCTTCTTTCAGCCAGATCTTTTTCAATCTGAACTTCCATTTTTTTGTTGATTTTGTAGAATAAAAGCAGTCCACAGGCAATGAAAAACGGTATGGATGGAAATATGCTCACAAGCATTTTCGCTCCTGCAGCCACTGTTTCAGGCTGAATAGCCTGTTCGCTCCCGTGTACTGAAATGTATCCGTATTTCCCAATGATCAAAGCGACCAGTGAGCTTCCGATGCTGAGACCTACTTTTAAGCCAACCATCATTGCGGAAAAGATAATAGCCGTTGCCCTGCGGTTGTTTTTCCATTCCGAATAATCGGCAACATCAGCAATCATGGCCCACAAAAGCGGCGTACTGATTCCGTAAAAGAATCCGTGTAAGATCTGTGACAAAAACATCACTTTTACTGCTTTCGGAGGGTAAAATATAAACATCAGGATGAACAATGTAGAGATAAATAATGAAGCAATAAAAGTATCACGCTTTCCAAATCTGTCTGCCAGCCTTTTAGAGAAAGTAATCCCGACGATCATCATGACAATTCCTCCTGCATTAAATAATCCGAATCCCGCAGACTTTGGATCTTCTCCGAAGAAATTCATCCCTGCAGAATTAAAAAATGCGGTAATCGGTGAGATAAAGCTCTTCAGGGCATTTTCATCCACATAGTTGTTAAAATAATATACATAAGATCCTCCTTTCATAGCCAATGTGATAAATATAAATGCGGTCACGGTAAGCATAATAATCCACGGTCTGTTCTGGAATAAATCTTTTAAATCTTCTTTCAGACTTGATTTCTGCTCCGGCTTGGGAATGATTCTTTCTTTGGTCGTAAAAAAAGTAATCAGAAGCATTATGGATCCGATCACCGCCAGCCATGTCATAACAGTTTCAATTCCCTGAGCTTTATCTCCGTGTCCTACATATAAAATGATGGGAAGCATAAATACCTGTACAAAGAACTGTGCAAACATCACGGCTACAAAACGGTATGAAGAAATACTGTTCCTTTCTCCCATATCTCCCGTAATAACACCGCTCAACGCAGCATACGGCAAGTTATTGGATGCGTATAATAGCAACAATAATGAATAGGTAACCGCTGCATAGATCATTTTACCCTGATAGGAAAAGTGAGGCGTGCTAAAGGCTAACAAGGCTGCAATACCAAGCGGTACAGCGGTAAATAGAATCCATGGACGGAATTTCCCCCATCGTGAGCTTGTACGATCCGCCAGTGCTCCGATAAGCGGGTTAAAGCCAAATCCGGCAATTAAACCTACGGTAAGGGTGATGACAGAGGCATCTTCTGCCTTGAGTCCGTAAATATCTGTGTAAAAATAGGTTAAGTAGGTTACCAGGGTCTGAAAAACGAGATTGGCTGCCAGATCTCCCAGGCTATACCCTACTTTTTCTATTACCGATATTTTTTGCGGTTGATTATCCATTGATTGTAATAAGGTTTTCTATGTTAAATTAATTTTTTTCTGTTGTAAAAGGTGAAGCAGGCAGCCCATTTTTGTTTTTAAGATTGCCATCCGGGTTGTCTGCCCAGTCGTAACGTACATTGACAGGGCTGGTGACCTGGTCATTCCAGACAATGACTTTACTACCTTTAGCTTCTGCTTTGGCCCATTGGTAGCTGCCATCTTTCTGCTGTATGGCAAAACCTTTCAGTTCTCCCTGTACCAGATCATCTGTTCCGGGTTTAAAGGATAAAATAATGGTATTCCCTTCTGTTTTCATGGACTGATAAACGGGTCCGTCTGCAATAATCTTTTTACCTTCCCCAATTTTCAGGGCTTGTAAAGCCAATCTGTCACCTACTGTTTTTTTATTCAGCGGATGAATATCGTTCCATTCTCCTAAATCAATAGCTACTGCAAGCCCTGCGTAAGGAACATTGAGGGAAACCTGTCTCTGCTGCTCTCTCAGCTCAGCCCAGCCACTATCCAGAGGTTCATCTTTTTTCTCCATGAAATTAGCCAGCTGCACAATCAGGAAAGGCAAATCATTCTTGTTCCATTTTGAACGCCAAAGTGAAATCATTGTTGATAGCAAATCTCCATATTCTTTAGGTTTTCCTGTATTGCTTTCACCCTGATACCAGATAAATCCTTTGATGTTATAATTGATCAGCGGGTTAATCATGGCATTATAAAGTCCTAACGGTTTCCACCGGATAAAAGTTTGTCCGGGAGCCATTTTTTCCATTTTTGCTCCTATTTTATATTTCCACTCGCCTTTAAGATCTGTTTTTTGTCCGTCAATTTCGAGGTAATACGGTTTATCGGAAATAAACTGCCCCTTCCCGCTTCCATTGATTACTCTTACGGTAATGATATTCTTGCCTTCTTTTAAAACACCTTTGGGAACATCATACCAACGTGGCGGATATTCATAAGTCACATTTCCTACTTTAATTCCATTGATGTAAGTAACATCAGCATCTTTTATCCTTCCCAGATTCAAAAATGCTGTTTTCAAATCCACTCCTTTTGGAAGAATAATTTCTTTGCGGAACCATACCGAACCGTCAAACGAGCCTTCCTGATCCTCCCACGATCCCGGTACCACCATGGTTTTCCATCCGGAATCATCCCCATTATCTTTCTCCCAGTGCTGGTTCAACCCTATATCACTCTGATCAAGCTCTGCATACCATGCTTTGCTTAGGGACCGTTCCTGAGATTCTGTGGTTTTTATCAGGTCATCATTTTTCCATCTTTCTGCTTCAGTAAGATATTCCGGATATTTTCTCAGTGAGTTTTCATCCATCCAGGCCTGAACCGGAGAGCCTCCGAGGCTGGTGTGAATGATTCCTACCGGAACTTTGTTTTTTTCATTCAGTTCTTTGGCAAAGAAATAGGCAACTCCTGAATAATCAAGAATAGTCTGAGGGTTGGTACTTTCCCACTTCCCGCCGTCAAGATCATTTTGAGGCGCTTTAAAATTATATTTCTGCGGGACAGTAAAGAATCTTATATTCGGATTATTGGCATTTTTAATTTCATTTTCATAAAGAGGTGTCAGCCTGCGCATCGGAAGTTCCATATTGGATTGCCCTGAAGCCACCCATACATCTCCAATAAGGATATCCTTAATGGTGATCTCATTAATTGTCATGCTATATGGACCACCGGCATTAAGCTTTGGAAGCATAAGGGTCCAGTTGCCATTCTGATCAGCCGTGGCATGATAGGTTTTACTAATAAACTTAACCGTAATTTTTTCTCCCGCATCTGCATATCCCCAGATTTTCAGATCCTGGTTCCTCTGAAGGATCATCCCGTCCGAAACCAAAGCAGGGAGCCTTACTTTTGCATGAAAACTGCAAATGGCTGCCAGAAAAAATAATAAGTATAGGGTTCTGTTTTTCATGGGAAAAATCTGTTTTTATTTTTAGTTCAGCTTGTATTGCTTTTCGTATTTTCCTTTCAGCAAACGGACTTCGATGATTTTAGCGGTCATCAATTTTTCATCTGCCAGGAATTTTACCGTTAGATGTTCTTTATTCTTTTCTGAATCCGGTATCGGAACAACCAGATATTGAGATAAGGCTCCGGACTTTCCGTTCAAATTCTGAGTAATGATGTTTTTACCGTTGATTTCAATATTCAGTACTCGATTGGCATTGGCATCAAAATAAAGCAGGTAAAGGAATGAAGCATTTTTTCCGTTATTTTTCATCTGATAGCTAAACCAGCCTTTGGCATCTCGGAAGTGCCGGTCTTCCATATAGCCTGTACCTGAGTCTTTGCTTTCTATAAAATGATCTGATTCCGGCTGCTGTTCTCCTAATTGGATTCTATCAGTTGTGATGACATCCAGTTCTTTGGTTTCCGATTCCTCTTTCGCCTTCTGTTTCAGCATATTTTCTATCCCGTTTTTGTCGGCCTGCGGCCAGTACAGAATATATCTTTCTGCCTGGATACTGTAAAACGGTACAAGCTCTAAACCTTTCCCGAATTTTTCCGACGGATAAAGCCCTGTAACGGCAAAGTTGAGCGGTTTACTGTTCAAAGGTGAAACATGGCTAACCACCTCGGAAGAATTTCCAAGGATAACTGGAATTTCGTTTAAAGGAATCTGCGGACCATGAGCAATATGGCCGCCTCTGCTATCGTCCGCAAGAAGTCCCTGTTGGTTTTCGGCACCGTATGTTGCGGCAAGCACTACAGGACCGTATTTAAATGCATAATAATTGGAATGGTCAGGAAGTTGTTCTGCAGAAAGATGCATCGGCAAAATCATTTTCACAACATCTCCTTTTTTCCATCTTTTAGTCAGTGTAAAATAGCCATCGGAACCTCGTTGTACTTTCTCCTGTTTTCCGTTGATCAGAATTCTTACTTCCGAGGCTGTGGTCCATTCCGGACATCTTAGTTTTAAACCAAATTCTGATTTTCCTGCGGCATCAAAGATCAGTGTTGTTTCAGGAACTTTCGGGAAGTTGTTCACCTGTCGGAGCACTACTTTTTGCTGTTTCCAGGTCAATGTGGAAGGAATAAACAGGTTCACATATAAATCCTTATCCGACCGGGCATAAATCATTTCCCCGTATTTGGCATGATTTTCCATCCCTGATCCTACACAGCACCAGAAGCTAGTCTGAGGCTGTGAATAAACACGATAGTGTCCGGGACGCATCGGGGTAAAGTACACGAAGCCTCCCTGGTTATAATTTTCCGTGGAAAGGATATGATTGTATAATGCTTTTTCGTAATAATCGATATAATAAGATTCAGGCAGCGTTGCATAAAGCTCTTTCGTCAGCTTGAGCATATTATAGGTATTGCAGGTTTCCGGACCTTCTATACTTTTTATCATGCTGCTGAAATCATTGACAGGGTTAAAATGCTCACTGACACTATTCCCGCCAATAACAGACGATCTTTTCTCGGTAATATTATGCCAGAAAAAATCAGCGGCATTACTCCAGGAAGTATTATTTTCAAGATCAGCAATGCGTTTGTAGCCGATTACTTTTGGAATTTGTGTATTGGCATGAAGACCTGTAAGCTTATCTTCTCCCGCCAGAAGAGGATTAAGGATAGCCTGATGGGAAAAGCGATGAGCCAGTTGCAGATATTTTTTGTCATGGGTAATATCGTAAACATCCGCAAAAACTTCGTTAAGTCCTCCATGCTCACTGCGCAGCATATCCTGTATCTGTTCATCAGAAAGACCTGACACTTCATTCAGCATCCAATCCGTAAGTCGGATCAACATTGTCTTTGCTTTGTCACTTTTTGCGTACCAATATGCATCGCGTAATCCTGCATATAACTTATGAATATTATACAAAGGAACCCAGCGATCATTCAATCCAAAACCTGAGGCGCGTATATTCCCCTGCTTTATTTCTTTCCAGATCTTTTTCCCGTTGGGAACCCCAGAAATGTATCCGTCCGGAGAGGCTTTCTGACATCGTTCCAGCTCTCTGATCATATAATCAATCCTCTGCTTGATTCCGGAATCACCTGTAGAAGCATACATTAATGATAATGCAGAAAGATAATGTCCTCCTATATGACCGTCCAAGCCGGTGTTTTCCCAATTGGGGTAATTATCTGCTTTTGGTTTTAGTCCGGCTTCCTTAAGATAGGGAGCCAGCAATCTGTCCGGCTCCATCTCCATAAGGTATTTCCGGTCTGCTGTCATGGCTTTATTGAAAACACTCTCTGATAACCTTACAGTTTCCAAAGGGAAATAATGAATTTTCTCCTTTACCTGCGCTGAGGTAAATGAAGTGAAACACAATAAAATAACTGAAAATTTTGGTCTCATGAATAAATGTTAATTCAACATTTCTAAAATAATGGAAACAATCTATATACGAAACTTTTTTTGAGTCTGTTTTAGTTATTTTTTTATTTAAAACCTTTCACAAAGCCCGGAAAATAAAAGAAAAGCCACTACCTTATCATAAAAAATAAGATAATCAATTCACAGAAAAAGAAAACTTTGCAATCACAGGATTCCCTATGAAAATGAATTAAGAATACGTTTTAATAAAAATTTCAATGATATAGTGAATACCTTATCGTATTTTTAACGTTAAGCTATTTTAATTAATAATAATAAGTGTTAATTCTAATTTTAACACAATTTTAACATTAAATTCATATACATTTAACTGGATTTCATTGCTATTTTTCATTTTTAATCCCAGTTTTAGCTCCCAAAATACCTTTGTAGAATCGTTTTAATAAAAATAATGATTCAGATTTAAAAGTGTAAGAATTACATTTGTATAAGATCGTAAGTATAAAAGTTTTACCTTTGCATCAAAATATAAAAGATGACTGAGGATTACTCCCAATATCCCAAACACCTGGTTGCTGTTGACTGCATTATTTTCGGTTTTGATGGCGAAAATCTTAAAATCCTATTGGTAAAAAGAAATTTTGAACCCCAGATGGGCGAATGGTCCCTCATGGGTGGATTCATTGGCAGTGAAGAGACATCCGATGAAGCGGCCAACAGGGTTCTGTATACATTAACTGGTCTTGAAAATATTTATCTTGAACAGCTGAAATGTTATACGGAAATTAAACGTGAGCCTACAGCCAGAATCATGTCAATCTCCTACTATGCATTGATCAATATTGAAAAAGATATTCAGATCAATGAACAGTACAGTGCAGAATGGGTTGAGCTTCAGAAAGCACCGGATCTTATTTTCGATCATAACGATATGGTAAAGGATGCGGTAGCCAGACTGAGGAGAAGAGCTTCCACCGGACCTATCGGCTTTGAGCTTCTTCCTGAAAAATTCACCATGAAGGATCTTCAGAATCTTTATGAAGCCATTTTTGACGAAAAATTCGATAAGCGTAATTTCACAAGCAAGATCAATAGCATGGATATCCTTGTCAATACCAATAAAAAGGATATGACCTCATCCAGAAAAGGTTCTTTTCTTTACCGCTTTGACGAAAAAAAATACACCAAGAAAATATCGCGCGGGTTTATGTTTAAAATGTAATTGTTTTTGATATTATGCAAATCATCTATTTAATATCTATACCCTGCACCTTTCCACAAATCTTCTATGACCTTAAGATAAATGAAATCTCGTTTTTTACGGGATTTTTTTTTGAGCTAACCTGGAAATTTCAGCTGGCAAATAAACATTTGCGCCTTTTTATAGAAGTATCATAAAGAAAATTTATGATAAGGTTTTCTATTTTCCCTTTCAAATAAAACAATTATAACTATTTGCCAATTATTATATTTATGATATGATTTTTTTATGTTAATTTTAACTAAAATATTGCCATATATTTAAATAAATATGTATTTTTATACAAAACTAACAACAACAAATATCATTTATTTGAATTTTCATCATATCATGCTTCATGCGTGAAAAATGGAGAAAAAGAGAATAAGGGTTTTCATATCTGAAACCTGACAGAGATAGTCCTGTCATTTCCTCCCCGTGATTAATGCCGAAAAACCGCAACAGATTACAACACTTTGAGATAAGCAGTTTTTAGTCAATACGCCCTGTCCAGTCAACTATCCCATTAAGATTTAAAAAAATCGAGTATCTGCATGATCCTTCTAAGGGTAAAGAGGAAAAAATCGATCACCAAAAACAAAATTAATAACCCTTTAATATATAAATTATGAGAACAAACACAATGTGGCTATTTATGGCCTTTCTGTTAACCATTCTTTCGGGCTGCTCCCGGATGGAAAAAACTTTACAAGAAGAACCTGAAAACAATGTAAGCGCCAATGCCAGTGCAAGAGCATTGGCAGCAACTCCAATGCTGCATGTTGGAGGCAGATACCTTAAAGACCCTTGTGACAATAACGTTATCTTACATGGGGTTGCCATAACCCCCAGCCCCTGGTTCAATGGATGTCAATATGGTGCGAATTCCGGCTACTGTACCTGGGATAATTACAATGTACAGGGTGCTCTGAACTACAACAAAGCTGTTATGAACAAGCTCAGCAGCGCTTCCGATGGCTGGTACCTCAATTACATCCGCCTTCATATTGATCCGTATTGGACCAATGATCCCGGACCGGCTATCCCGGAGAACGATATCTCAAGATTCAATTACAGCCGCCTGGTTACCTACACCGATCAGGTAATTATCCCACTGATCAACCATGCCCGCAGTCTGGGAATGTATGTCATCCTTCGCCCACCAGGTGTATGCCCAAATCGTATTGCAGTCAATGATGCGTACCATAGCTATCTGAAGACCGTATGGACTTTTCTGTCTCAGCATCCCGGATTAAAGAATGCTGACAATGTGATGTTTGAATTAGCTAACGAACCTGTTGAAATCCTGGGAACAAATGGTGCTTGGGGTAGTACGGGAAATGAGCATTTTGCAGCACTCAAAAACTTCTTTCAGCCACTGGTTAATATCATCCGTAACAACGGAGCCAACAATGTTTGCTGGATTCCGGGTACAGGCTGGCAATCGCATTATCAAGGCTATGTCAATAATCAGATCACAGGAGGTAATATTGGCTACGCTGTTCATATTTATCCCGGTTACTGGGGTGGTCTCAACAACTATCAATCCTTTCAGAACGCATGGAATGTCAACGTTAAACCGATTGCAGACATTGCACCGATCGCCATTACCGAGACCGATTGGGCACCACAAGGATATGGTACCTTCGGCATTGGTAATACCGGTACGGCAGGCGGAAGCGGATTTGGTGCCAATTTAAAATACATCGTGGATCAATCCGGCAATGTAAGCTGGAATGTTCTTGCCCCGGATAACCTCCTCCACAAAGGCGATCCTAATGCAGGAACAGCTTACAACAACGATTGGGAAGCCTGCGCTGCCCCGGTTAAACAGTGGTTTCAGCAATATGCATCCTCCAACTACCCCGTTGCCAACTGCAACACAAACAGTAGCCTGGTTAATAATGGTATTTATGAGATCGAATTTCAGACTGATGCCAACAAAGTAGTTGATCTGAAATCAGGAGAAGACGCCAATGGTGCAGTATTAAGGCCATGGACAAGGAATGGCGCTGCTGCACAGCGATGGGTTGCCATTGACGCAGGTAATGGCTACTGGCGTTTTGTATCCAAAGCCAGCGCAACCAATCGTTGTATTGATCTGGCCAGCAATAGTAATACATTGGGAACTTCGATCAGGCTTTGGCAGAACTATAGTAATGACGCACAAGCCTGGCAGGTAGTTGCTGTCTCTAATGGTTATTACAAAATACTATCCAAGGTGGATCCTACACGCGGCTGGGATATTCCCAACTGTACCATGGATGGTAATTCAAACTTACATCTTTGGGATTATTATGGTACATCCTGCCAGCTGTTTAAGTTCAAATTTATAGCAATGAACTAAACGTACATAACCAATTCTAAGATCAAAAAAAATAGGATGCTTTTTCAGCATCCTATTTTATTTGTTATGTATAATAATTTCTACCAAAACCTTACATACAAGGCCGTCAGTAAAAGCAGCGTCATTACGATCAATACTAAAGTTCTGTTATCCACTTTAAACATCGTCACATCAATGGCAAAAGCTTTAGGGTTTACTTTCGGACCTGCAAGACTGATCAGGATCATCACGATTATCGTGATAAAGAATGACCATCCCATATTGATCAGGAAAGGAATCTCGGTAATGGTATGAACTACACCATTCTCCAGCTTTTCATAAGTGAATGCAGTATACAACCATGTTTCTTTCCCGAAAATCTCTACAGCAAAACTGTTGAAGAAGATCGCCAGGACAAAACCTAAGATAACTCCTACCAATGCAGCTGTACCGGTTGTTCTCTTCCAGAACATTCCCAGAAGGAACATGGCAAAAACTCCAGGACTGATAAAGCCTGTATATTTCTGGATAAATGTGAAACCTCCTTCACCTCCAATTCCTAAAACGTCTGTCCAGGTAAAAGCCAATGCAACCATCATGGCAATAATAATGACCCAACGGCCTGTTCTCACCATCTGGATTTCGGTGGCATCTGTTTTAAGGTATTTTTTATAGATATCCAGCGTAAAAATAGTTGAAATACTGTTCACTTTTCCTGCCAGTGAAGCCACAATCGCTGCGGTCAAAGCGGCAATAGCCAATCCTTTCAATCCTACTGGTAAAAATCCTAATATTGCAGAGTAGGCTCCGTCTTTCACTCCGTTGAATCCCGGAAGATGTCCTTTTGAATATAAAACATAAGCGGCAATTCCCGGAAGCATTACGATTACAGGCATGAATAATTTCAGAAAACCAGCAAACAGAATTCCTGTTCTTGCCGTCTTCAGATCTGCCCCTAAAGCTCTCTGGGTGATGTATTGATTACAACCCCAATAGTTCAGGTTAACAATCCACTGACCGGCAAAATACATCGCCAAACCAGGTAATACGACATACTTCTGTACATCCAGATTCTGAGGCATTGCCAACGTAGTTGTGGTGGTTGTTGGTTTTTGAAGAATCAGCTTAAAGTGCTGCGGAGCCTCATTGATCAGGGTATTAAATCCTGCTAAAGCATTTCCTACAGCTGCTCCGTTGATTCTCTGGTCCACAATCTGCAGCGCCATATACACCGTTGCAAAACCACCAATGATAAGAACTGCCACTTGTATAACGTCTGTATATCCTATCACTTTCATACCTCCAAGACCAATCAGAAGGGCCATAAGCAGAAGAGCGATCATAATACCGTGAAGATGTTCTCCTCCCAGTAAAGTATCAATAGCAAGAGCACCCAGATAAAGGATAGAAGTAAGATTCACGATAACATACAGAAACAGCCAGAATACAGCCATGATCAGTGAAACAGATTTGTTATACCTTCTCTCCAGAAATTGAGGCATGGTATAGATCTTATTTTTAAGATAGATCGGAATAAACCAGACCGCAATAATAATCAACGCAAGAGCAGCGATCCATTCGTAAGCGGCAACAGCGATTCCGACAAAGAAACCTTCGCCACTCATTCCGATAAACTGTTCAGCAGAAATATTGGAAGCGATTAAGCTGGCTCCGATAGCCCACCAGGTCAAAGATCCTTCGGCAAGGAAATAATCTTTACTTCCTGTAGATTCAGATTTTTTCTTTTTATAGATCCATAATCCGTAGGAAGCTACCACTACGAAATAGATCAGAAATATGATGATATCAATAGTTGCTAATTTTCCCATAGTTTAGTTTTTAACGGAGAATTTATAGATGGTTTTCGAGTGGTATTTCTGCCCAGGCTTCAATTCTGTAGAAGGGAAAGAAGGCTGGTTTGGTGAATCAGGAAAATGCTGGGTCTCTAAGCAGAATCCTGTTCTGAATTCATTTTTACCACCTGTTTTGGTATCAAATTTTCCGTCAAGAAAATTTCCGGAATAAAACTGCACACCAGGCTCATCGGTGAAAACTTCCATCAGCCTTCCTGTTCCCTGATGATATACTTTGGCGATACTTCTAAGTCCTTTTCCATTCAGGATCCAGTTATGGTCATACCCTTTTCCTTTTTTCAGCTGATCGTCGTCTGCACTGATATCTTTTCCGATCGGTTTTGATATCGTGAAATCAAAAGGAGTCCCTTTTACAGCTTTCTGCTCACCTGTAGGAATTAAGGTTTCGTTCACCGGAAGAAAATGATCTGCATTAATCTGCAGTTCATGATCAGTAATCGTTTTAGTAAAATTCCCGGACAGGTTAAAATAAGAATGCTGGGTAAGATTTACCACTGTAGGCTTATCCGTCTCAGCCTCGTAAGAAATTTCCAAGGCGTTGTCGTCTGTAAGCGTGTAAAAAACAGTTGTTGTTAATTTCCCCGGATATCCTTCTTCACCATCTGCACTGATATAAGATAATTTCAATGTCGGAAATTTTGCATCTTTTACTGCCTCAATATTCCAGAATCTGGTATGAAATCCCTCCTTTCCTCCGTGAAGGCTGTTGGGACCATCATTTTTATCAATTTCGTATGTTTTACCTTCCAGTGCGAATTTGGCATTGGCAATCCTATTGCCGTATCTTCCGATCAAAGCACCGAAATAATAAGGGTTGCCATCGAAATATCCTTCGGGTTTTGTAAAGCCAAGCACTACATCTTCGTATTTCCCATTTCTGTCCGGAGCGGTTAAGGATGTGATAATTCCCCCGAAGTTGATGACCTCAACTTTCATCCCGTTTTTATTGGTCAACGTATATTTTTTAATAGAATCGCCTTTTGGCGTCACTCCATAGTCTGAAGTAGAAATATTCTCCATTTTTCCTGAAATATCCTGTTTATTATTTTCTTTTTTACAGCCGAAAATAATTAAAAATAATAAAATAAAAATGCCGTTATATGTTGTTTTTTTCATAATTATTTACATATTTTTTAAAATTAATTAACGATAATACATTTCATTCCAACGAAGTGTATTTTTAAAGTCACGCATTCTGGTATCTTCATCAATGACTAATGATTCAATTCCTGCTATCTCAGCAAAATCTTCCAGCTGTTCTGCTGAAATATTTTCACTGTAACATGTATGGTGTGCCCCTCCTGCCAGTATCCAGGCTTCTGCGGCCGTATATAAATCAGGAAGAGGTTTCCATAAAACCCTTGCTACCGGGAGTTTTGGCAACTCTTCTGTAATTTCCAATGCTCTGGTTTTATTGATCAGCAGTCTGAAATGGTTTCCAAAATCCATCAGGGCAGCATTCAGAGAATCAATATTTCCTCTGGAGTTAAAAACAAGACGAACCGGATCTGCTTTTCCTCCGATTCCCAGTGGATGTATCTCACATGAAGGTTTCCCGGCAGCCAGCACAGGGTCTACTTCCAGCATATGGGAGCCTAAAATAGAAGGATTGGAAGGGTCTAAATGATAGGTATAATCTTCCATAAAGGCATTTCCACCTTCAAGGCCCTGCCCCATTGTTTTCATGGCACGTACGAGTGCTGCTGTCTTCCAGTCTCCTTCGCCTGCAAATCCGTATCCTTTCTGCATCAGTCGCTGTACGGCAATTCCCGGCAGCTGCTCCAGCCCGTGAAGGTCTTCAAAGGTATCTGAAAATCCTTTAAATCCTCCGTCTTTTAAAAATTTTTCAAGTCCTAGTTCAATTTTTGCGGCGGTGTGAAGTGAGCTTCTGTTGGCTCCTCCTTCCAAAAGGGAAGCTGCCATATGATAAGAAGATTCATATTCTTCCATAAGGCTTTTTATTTCTCCCTCACTTACAGAATTGATAACGCCTACAAGATCACCTATTCCCCAGGTATTGACTGAAAAGCCGAACTGGGTTTCAGCTTCCACCTTATCACCATCTGTAACGGCTACAAACCGCATATTATCTCCGAAACGTGCAAATTTAGCGCCCTGCCAGTCGTCCCATCCTGCTGCAACACGGCTCCAGTCACCGATCTGCTTCTGAACCCTTTCTTCCGACCAGTGCCCAACCACTACTTTTCTGTTCTTTCGGAGCCTGCTTACCATAAAACCAAATTCACGGTCCCCGTGAGCCGCCTGGTTAAGATTCATAAAATCCATATCCATCGTGGACCATGGAATATCTCTGTTGAACTGGGTATGCAGATGCAGAAGAGGCTTCTGTAAAATTTTTAGTCCTCTGATCCACATTTTAGCGGGTGAAAAGGTATGCATCCACGTGATTACTCCTATACAGTTTTCTGCATGATTAGCGGCTGCAATGGTTTCAAATATCTCTTCGGTAGTTTTTACCGTTGGCTTTACAATGACTTTTACCGGGATGAAAGAAGATTTTTCAAGTTCTGCCACAATTTTCTGTGAATGGTCTGCCACCTGGGCAAGTGTTTCAGGTCCGTATAAATGCTGACTTCCTGTGATGAACCAGACTTCTTTGGTATTGAGAGGTGTTAACATAATTTTGTTGATCGTTAATAGTTGTTATGTTGAAGTGTTTAGTGTTTAAATTCCTGTCCGTAATAAGCATTCTTGCCGTGCTTACGTTCATAATGTTTTTTGATGAGTGAGTCTTTCAGTCGTTCCGCATCAGGATTGATCTGTCTGGTGAGATAAGCCATTTCGGCAATGGTCTCCAGTACTTTGCTGTTGTAAACTGCTTTCTCTGCATTTTTCCCCCAGGTAAACGGGCCGTGATTGCCGATCAGAACCATTTCTACCTCTTCCGGAGAGAGCTGTTTTTGTTTAAAACATTCCAGAATCTGTATTCCTGTATTGTATTCGTAGTTTCCTTCAATCAGCTCATCCCGCATAGGCGGAGCGCAGGGAATATCTGTCGTAAGATGGTCCGCATGAGTGGTCCCGAAAACAGGAATATCCATTTGTGCCTGTGCCCACGCTACGGAATAGATCGCATGGGTGTGGGAAATTCCACCGATGTTTTCCCAGTTTTTATACAGATAAGCATGGGTTTTGGTATCGGAAGAAGGTCTGAGACTGCCTTCGATGACATTGGCATCAAAATCCAGAATCACCATATCTTCAGGCTTTAAAATGTCGTAGGGAACACCGCTTGGTTTAATGGCAAAAACACCTTTATCACGGTCTACAGCACTCACATTCCCGAAGGTATAGACCACCAGCTTCAGGGCATCCAACTGCATATTCGCTTCATAACATTCTCTTTGGAGTTCTTTATAGGTATTCATTTTGAGTATATTAAAAAGGTTAAAATGGGAGAATCAGGAGTTCTGAAGTTCCTTCCTGTTGTTTTTCAGTTTGGTATTGTATTCTACAAAATCAGCGAGCTTTTGGTATTGCTGCATTAATTCTCTGTAGTGTTGTACTTCTTCCGCTTTCGGATGGTATTCCGCTTCAAATGCAGAGCCCATTTTCATGCTTGCTTCCTGTACGGTCGGATAAATTCCTGCTGATACAGCTGCATAAACAGCAGCCCCTAACGCGGGAGTCTGGTCCGAAGCGGCAACAACAATCGGCATATCCAAAACATTAGCGAGTGTCTGCATGATAAACGGCGATTTCCTTGCTACTCCTCCGATTCCGATCACTTTATTGATTTTCACCCCTTCCTCTTCAAAACGGTCAACGATCTTTTTAGCTCCGAAACAAATAGCATTGACCAAAGCTTTGAAAATATGAGGAGCTTTTGTTCCCAGAGAAAGCTGACTAATTGCTGCCTTAAGTTCCTGGTCTGCATCCGGTGTTCTCCTTCCGTTTACCCAGTCCAATGCAACCGGAACAGTATCTGAAAGAGGAATTTTTTCTGCTTCAAGGGTCAATTTTCTGATAAGTCCGTCCTCCATTTCTTCAGCGAGCTTTGTTTTCTGCTCCTCTGAAATACTTTCGGAATGCACCATAACCTGGTGAACCGGCCACATCAGGATATCTTTATACCATGCCAGAACATCTCCAAAAGCTGACTGTCCTGCTTCAAGCCCTATCAGTCCGGGAATTACGGAGCCGTCAACCTGTCCGCAGATTCCTTTTACAGTTGTGTCCCCGATAGCTTCCTGCGAGGCAACCATAATGTCACAGGTGGAAGTTCCCATGATTCTGATCAGTGTATTTTCTTCCACTCTGGCTCCTACAGCTCCTGAATGGGCATCAAAGGTTCCTACGGTAATGATGGTTTTGGTGGTAAGACCGGTTTTTGCGGCCCATTCTTCATTCAGGTAGCCGGCAATTTCATCTGAAGTATAGGTTTCCTTGTATAATCTTCCTCTGAGCGCTCCCAGAGAAGGATCTAGCCTGTTGAGAAACTCTTCGGAAGGCAGACCGCCCCACGACTCATGCCACATGGCTTTGTGGCCGGCAGCACAACGGCTTCTTTTGAATGTTGCCAGGTCTTTATGATCTGATAAAAGATAGGTCAGATAATCACAGTGCTCCATCCAGGTGTACGTAGCATTTTTTACCTCTGCATCTGCTCTGCTGATGTGCAGTATTTTAGCCCAGAACCATTCTGAAGAGTAAATACCGCCTTCATATCTTGTATAATCTTCACCACCCCAGGTTCTTGCAAGGGTATTGATTTCTTCGGCTTCACGAATGGCAGTATGGTCTTTCCATAAAACCATCATGGCATTGGGATTCTCTTCAAATCCCGGAACCAGCGCCAGAGCAGTTCCATCACTTGTTACTGGTAACGGTGAAGAGCCTGTAGTATCAATACAAATACTGACGATCTGCTCTGCCGGTATCCCGCTTTCTTTTACTATTTCTGAAATCGTTTTTTCCAGACCTTCAATATGATCTGAAGGATGCTGTCTGAAACTGTTGGCTGAAGGATTACAGAATCGGCCTTCCTTCCATCTCTGGTAGTAGCTGACTGAAGAAGTTATTTCGGAACCGTTTTCAGTATCAATAAGGACGGCCCGTACGGAATCTGTACCGTAGTCCAGCCCGATAACATATTTTTTCATGGTGGTGAAACGTTTTTGATTATTGAGATTTTAAATTCTCCTGATGAGATAAAAACAAATATAAGATTCTATTTTAAATAAATGTAAAAAACACACTTATTTTTTATAACATACTATAAAACAGTTTTTTAAATTGTTTTCACCTTTAAAACAACCAAAGAATTGCCCGGAATTTCTGTTGAAATTTCACCTTTTTTAGCTTCTGAATTCTCCTCTTTGGGTTTCACAGGTTCAGCATCGAAATTATTTTCACTGGAAAGCTGCGGCGCAGACAGAAGAATTTTGGTTACTTTTTTACCGATTTTCAGAGTTTCTGGTTTGATACTTACCGTTTTAGCCTGAGTATCAGTATTGACCATTTTAATAATGATCTCATTATTTTTGGCATCTTTTACAGCTGTAGCATATAATTTTTCCTGGCCGGATACCGCTTTTCCGTTATGTTCTATTTTTAATACATCCGTTCCTTTATTGTTGGAAAATAATTTATGAACATAATAATTCGGGGTCGCGTAGGATTTCAGATTATTGAACCAGATGAGATCGGGCGTCCACTGCCAGCCGTCAGCATGGGCAAAAAGCGGTGCGTAGGAAGTCATATAGACCACATCTGCGTTTCTTTCAAGTCCGGTCATAAAAGCAGCTTCTGAAAGAGCGGTTAACCAGTTATTTTTATTATCAGGCTTTACCACGCCTACAGACTGGGCTGCATATTCCCCGGCAAAAACTTTTGGCCCGGAGCGGTCATACTGGTCGTATCTGCCTGCATTTTTCATAAACCATTCGGGGGAATTGTAATAGTGCTCATCAACAATCTGTGCATTAAGCTGCTTCAACTCTTTCCATCCATATTCGAAGAACTCGCCGTCGGGTGACGGTCCACTTCCGGAAATAATCTTAATGTCAGGATATTTTGTGTGAATGGCTTTTTCAAATACTTTATAGCGTTCGATATAATCCGCTCCCCACTGTTCATTTCCCACTCCGATAAATTTTAAATTAAAAGGCTTTGGATGCCCCATTTCAGTACGGATTTTACCCCATTTTGTGCCGGAATCTCCGTTGGCAAATTCAATCAGGTCAAGGGCATCCTGAATATAAGGATCAAGGTCTTCCATTTTCACCAACTCCGCTGTGTTGAACTGGCATGCCATTCCACAGCTCAGAATAGGAACGGGTTCTGCACCCAGATCTTCGGAAAGCTGGAAATATTCATAAAATCCCAGTCCGAAAGACTGTCCGTAATCCGGTGTAAGACGATGTGGAAATCCTGTACTCCATTTATTGATAAGATATTCGCGGTCTGCTACATTTCCTATTGTTTTTTTCCACTGATACCGCTCAGCCAACGTTCTTCCTTCTACAATACAGCCTCCAGGAAATCTCAAAAATCCGGGCTGCAAATCGTATAGTTTCTGAACGAGATCTTTTCGTAAGCCGCCTTTTCTGCCTTTCCAGGTGTCTTGCGGGAAGAGGGATATCATATCCATGTTCACGATGCCGTTTCCGGTAAATGTAATCCGCAGTTTTGCTTTTTCTACAGTTTGAGGTGCTTTGAAAACAGCTGTATACTTCTGCCATCCCTTTTCTTTTATGAGTATGGAAACTGAAGAAATTTCCTTTTCATTTTCATCAACAAGACTTGCCTTTACCGCAGCAACATTTCCTGAAACATTCTGCAGATTAAAACTGAAATCATATTGTTCTCCCTGATGAAGCCCTATTCCTCTGAATCCTTCATTCTCCAGAATATATTTTTTATCATTCAGAACGGTAATTCGTGCGTAATTTTTATTGGTTTTGGCAGGATCAGAATAAATGGTCAGAAATCCGGAATACAGATTAGGGGAAAGTGTTTTTGTATTGGGCTGTTTCCATCCTGTGAAAGGTTCATCAAATTCAAAGCTCCGGTTTTTAATTAGTTCCGCATACAATCCGCCATCTGCTGCAAAATTGATGTCTTCAAAAAAAATCCCGTACATGGTGGGCTGTATTTTAATAGGTGTAGAGGTTTCTTTCAGATCAAGGTTAAAGGTACGAACCGTATTATTCTGAGCCGAAAAAAAAGCAGCACTGAGGGAAATCGCGATGGAAAATATTTTATTTTTGGTTGTCATAGATCGTTATTTTGAAAACTAAAGCATGTCTCAATTTGTCTTGAATCAATTTTTATTTTACTGTTAATGGAATGCTTTTCAACACGGCTTCATCAGAAGTTCCGCCATAAAAAATGGTATAGTCGCCAGGTTTTGAAACCAGATCATCTGCTTTTTCATCATAGAAGGCAAATGAATCTTTGGAGAGGGTCAGCTGAATATTTTTTGTTTCTTTAGATCTGATTAAAGTCCTCTCAAAAGCCCTTAACGTTTTTACCGGTGCCTGGGTATCATTATTTCTTTTGATATAGACCTGAGCGACTTCTTCGCCATCCCTTTCTGAAACATTGGTTACCGGAATTGTGATCGTCACATTTTCGTTGGTATTGATAGTATTTTTGCTGAGTTTTGAATCTCCATAAACAAATTTTGAATAGCTCAGGCCATGCCCGAACGGATAAAGAGGTTTTTCCGTCATATAACGGTAGGTTCTTCCCTGCATATCATAATTCTCAAATCCTTCGTGTTTGCTTGTCTTTGAAAGAGCGTTATCCAGCTGCTCAAGGTTTTTGTAAAAGGTAATGGGTAATTTTCCTGAAGGGTTATAATCCCCTGCCAAAACATCTGCTACGGCCGTTCCTCCTGATTGTCCGCCATACCAGGCATTCAACAGGGCATCATAATTTTTCTCATCCTGTTCCAATCCCAGAGCACTTCCGGTACAAAGAACAAAAACAACAGATTTTCCGGTTTTTCTAAGCTCCGCTAACAGTTCCCGTTGCACTTTAGGAAGGGCAATCGAAGTTTTGTCACCTCCTCTGAAGCCTTCTGCATTTACCATCATCTCTTCACCTTCCAGACTTGGAGAAAGTCCGCCTGCAAAGACAATAACGTCTGCATTTTTCACCTTTTCCCTCACCGAAACAAAATTAACAAGGTCTTTTCTGTACACTTCAAAAGTGATACTCACATATTTTCCTTTTTGTGTATGACGCAGTTCTATCTTGTATTCTTTTCCTTTTTCCATTTTTACAGGAAACTCTGAAGGATGTCTTGCATCAGGTCCTTTTCTTGTGGCAATTTCTTTTCCGTCCACGAAAAGGGTATAGACATCGGAAGTGGAAGCAGAAAACACAACCTCTCCTGTATAGGTACTTTTAAAAATCCCTGAAATGATGGCTGAGGTATTTTCTCTTCCTACATTGGGTGCAAGCTGGGTTCCTCCAAAACTGTTGTAGCTGATTGCAGTGGAATTTACGGAAGTATTTGCCGGCTGGCCTTTGAATTCATTGTTATTAAAAAACGTTACTTTCATTCCTTTCGAGCCGTTTTTCTGACTGATAAAATTCTGATAGAGTGAGGTTCTGGACGAAGGATCTGTTACTTCGCTTCCTTTTTCGTAGATAATTTCAGCGTTTGGAAATTTGGTTTTGATTCCGTCTAAAATCGTGACAATTGAAGAAGGAGTTCCGTTATAGTTTCCTAACTGCATCAATCCGTCGTTGGCGTTTGGTCCTACAACGGCAATTTTTTTAATACTTCTGCTGAGAGGCAGAACATTCTTTTCGTTTTTCATCAGCACAATTGATTTTTGTGCCATTTTCAGTGCCTGCTTTTTATGTTCTTCAGAATCGACTACAGAATACGGAATGGTATTCCAGTGAACGGAAGATTTCGGATCAAGCATTCCCAGCTCAAACCATCCTTTCAGGATTCTGCGCATCGACTCATCAATATCCTTTTCGGTAATCAGTCCGCTGGCAAGAGATTTATTCAGATTGTTATAAGTATCTCCGCATTCCAGATCCGTAGAATGTTTCAGGGCATCTGCTGCCGTTGTTTTTTCGTCAGGATGGGTGCCGTGGTATTTTTTCTGAAAGAAATCGGCCAGTGCCCAGCAGTCTGAGACCACCATTCCGTCATACTTCCATTTTCCACGGAGAATTTCAGTAAGTAAAGTATTGTTTGCACAACATGGCTGTCCGTCAAAAGCATTGTAAGCGCACATCACTTCTCTTACATTTCCTTCCTGAACCAATGCTTTGAAAGCGGGAAGATACGTCTCATACAGATCTTTTTTTGAGATTTCTGCGTTATAAGAGTGGCGGTTCCATTCCGGTCCGCTGTGTACCGCAAAATGTTTGGCGCAGGCGTGGGTTTTAAAAAATTTCGGGTCGTTTCCCTGCAGACCTTTTACTGCAGCAACACCCAGAACAGAGGTCAGATAAGGGTCTTCACCATAGGTTTCCTGGCCTCTTCCCCATCTTGGGTCACGAAAAATATTGATATTGGGTGTCCAGAAGGTCAGTCCTTCATACCGTCCTGTTTTTAGAGCCTCATCAAAAGATCTGTTGTATTTTGCCCTTGCTTCATCAGAAATCATTTCAAAGGTTTTAAAATGCTCCGGAACATCCCATGTGGCCGCCATCCCGATTGCCTGAGGAAAAACAGTAGCTGTTCCTGCTCTTGCCACCCCATGAAGTGCTTCATTCCACCATCCATAGGCTGGAATTTCCAAACGCGGAACTGCCTGGGAATTATCCATCATCATTCCTATCTTTTCTTCTGTAGTCAGCAAAGTAAGAAGGTTCTCTATTCTTTCATTAACCGGAAGATCCGGGTTTCTGAATGGGTATTTATAATGATTCTGAGCAAAAAATAAAGATGCTGCCAGTGTTGCACATAGTATTAATACAATTCTTTTCATAGGTAGTATGGTTTCAATAAAGTCCGAAAAAGGCTGTGGATTTTGTGATTAATCATTTTTAAACCACTGATTTCACAGATTTTTACGGATAATTATGTTTTCATTCTTATTTTACACAAATTGCCAGTATTATTCAGCAACAATGCAATGAAAAACAAATATAACGTTCTATTTTAAATAAATGTAAATAATACACTTAAATTAAGAATAAATCCTACTTACTTTTGGTTTTCATCTACTAAATTGTGGAAATAAAGCCACCACAAGCAGTGCTCATGATGGCTTCGGATTCAGTTTACTCTTTGATGAATTTTTGTTTTACGATTGTATTATTTTTTTGAGTAACCTCAATAAAGTAAATACCGGCCGGGAAATCTCCCACATTAATTTGGTTTTTCCCTGAATTTATTTTCATTCCGGATCTGATGATGCTTCCTCTTCCGTCAAAAATGGTGGCAGCAGCTTCTGACAGATCAGAATCAATGAAAAGCTCTGCTTTTACCGGATTAGGATATATTTTTACAAACTCTTTTTTAATTTCAGCAGAAATATCTCTGGTGCTTAACGATCCGAAGTTTAAAGGAAGAACGTTGGCAGAATAAGTATTTTCTTCTGTAAGATATGCTTTGAAAGTACCAATTAAAGGCTCATTTCCGGCAGTTACTTTATAGAAACCTGTTACTCCGTTTTCTGTTTTCAGCACATAAGCATTCGCCGGAACTTTGATGCCCTGGTAAACTCCGTTCATCTGATTGACCGTGATTGCTTTGGGTGTGGAAACATTTCCTGTACCGCTGAAAGTAATATTCCCTGTCGCATTGACGATTACCGGAGTGTTTGCAGGAATGATTCCGTTTGAAATTGCGGTACAGCTGATATTATTGGCATTCGGAGACATCAGATAAGCAGTAACTCCGGAAGGTATATTAGCCTGGAATGGCAGGATCAGCACATCGTAACCATTAAATGTACGGCTGTAAGAGGCAGCATTGGCTGTGAAGTTAAACGGCACCTGAAAATCCATACCCTGACCGGAAAGGATAAGATTTGAACATGTAGTACCGGAGATCACATTATTGGCAGATGAACTTACGTTTGAATTTACATAATAAATGCTGTTAGAGTTAGCACTCATAGGCTGCCAGTTATTGGAGGAAGTAACTCCTGCTGCATTTCTGAAGTCTACAGAAGTGTAGTAGCCATTTTCCAGCGCATCCATCAGATAGCTGTCACTTGCGGAATAGGTACCTCCGAATTTTGAAGCAATTTCATTACCTACATTGAAATAAACATCTCCCAGATTAATCGTAAGCACAGAGCTGTAATTGGAATTTCTCAGTCCTAAAATTCCTTTGCATCCGTCTGTAAGCACCTGCCTTGAAATATCTAAGGTGATATCGAAGTTTCCTCCCTGCGGAAAATTAATCTTGCCGTAATTATATGATTTCGTTACGCCCTGGCTGTTGATATAGTATAAAGTCGTATTGTCTGAGTAACTTTGTCCCGCCGTTGTATAGCTGTTTACATGCAGGATCAGTTTATTGTACCTATCGTTAAGCTGAAGATAACCATTAGCTGCGGTCATGTTATTGCTGATAAGAGGACTTGGATTGGAGAACGTCACCGTTGTATTGCTGATATTGAATCCTGTCCCAAAAGCTGCACTGGTAGGAGTTTGTGTTTCAATTTTATTATAATGAATATCACCGCCTGTCATGAGAGAAGCAGGCCTGTCACCGCTTTTATTAAAAACGAAAGTCATGATACTGGAAGGGCTGATATCAGCAGTAGGCCGGAATGTTGCCGTACTCAAAGAAATAGGTGTGCTCACCATATTGGATTGCGTATTGGTCAGTACTTTTGTTCCTGAAGTCGTGTAAAAAGGCAGATCAACTTTTAAACTATAGGAGTTCTGAGAAGGATTAATAACCATAAGAACAACCTGATTTCCATCCTGCGAAATATAGGTAGAACCCTGTAAAACACCTGTTTTGTCATCCCATTTAGCTTCTATTCTCGTCTTTCCTGTTGTGTATTTGGCATAATGAGAAAGGATGTAACCTCTTTTGGTCATTACACCTGCGGGAGTTCCGTAAGTTCCGTCACCCATTAAGCCATAATAACGTTTGGCAGAATAATGAATCCAGGCATTGACATTACCCAATAATGCATTGTTGACACTGCTGGCAAAGGTAAATGCATCTGTATTCCAGCTGAAGTCACGGGCCGGCTGGGTGGATGAAGAGTTCCAGTTGATCAGATATTCTGTCTGCCAGATTTCTTTATTATAATTCTGGAATTGTTTGTAGGTAGACTGCATAAGCCCGTATTGATGCCCTCCATACACTTCAAAATTGGCCATTGCCGCAGGATCCAGCAAAGCACTGGCAAAATTATCCGTAAATCCCACACTTTCCGGGGCAATCACTTTACAATTGATGAGTTGCCCGTAATTCTTGATGAAATTGGTAATTTGCGCAGGAGTCCAGATGCATCCCTGATACTGTGCCATTTCATCCGGTTCATTTTGAATGGAGATATAATCAAGATCTACTCCATTGTTCTGGAGATAGGTAACAAAGCTGTTAAGATAAAGCGCATAGTCCTGGTAATTTTCCGGCTTTAAATATCCCACCTGCTGTACTCCGTTCGCATCAGTATACACTGCATTCACATGGTTATTGGTTTTCCAGGCTGCGGGCATGGTCCAAGGCGAAGCAAAAATGGTAAGCCCCATAGATTTGGCGAGCTGTGCTGTAGCTAATACAGAACTCCAGTTGCTGCTGTTTTCGGGAATATATAATCTCATAATATTATATCCACCTTCACTGGAAGCTCCCCAAAGCTTCTGAATCTCTGATGTAGACATATGGTTATACGCAAACTGGGGACTGCAGACAAATCCTCCGAATCCTTTTATTTTCTGATAAGGAATATTCTTATCAATTTTTACAGTTGTAAGCTGTCCATGCAGCATCAGGCTACAAAACAGAGCTATAGAATGAATGGTTACAAGACTTAAAATTTTTTTCATAATGGTTTAGTTTTAGATAGTCGTGATTTTGATCGTAAACAATTAAAGTAAGGGCAATAGACTCCCTATCAAGACGGTTGATTTTCAAAAACCGTCAGGAAAATACCCTGAATACTATCAGGCAGCGATCTGTTAAATAAAGTTGCTTACAAAATCATTCGCTGTTCTTTCTCTTCATTCTCTGTGAGGGAACTGTATTTCAGATTGGAATGTGAATTAAGATTAATGTTTCATAATTAATGTGTTGTTTGTGATGAGTATTGGGTCACTCAGTGAAGCATTTCGCTTTCGGGAGCGCCCAGGTAAGAGGGTTTTAATCCTCCTGTGTTGATCAGGAGTTTTTCAAGGACAATGCCGGGTTCCAGCACTCTGAAACGTAAAGTGTGTTTTCCAGCCTGCTGAACCGAATGCTTTGTAATAGATTTAATAATATGTTCTAACTGCCATCTTCCCAATTCACCTTTGTAATGACCATTGAAGTTGACAATTTGAGGAGTTTCGTTGTCAAAAGAAATCTCATAACGCAATCCTTTATTATGATTAAAATTTAAAGTCGGTGCTAATAGTAACTGGACTTCAAACTCCCCTTTGGATTCAAAATTAATATCATATTCCAGCCAGATATTTTCATCAGCTTTTGGATAGGCATTCTGTGGAAACGTTGTCACTCCCGACTTTGTTTTTCCAAAATCAGGAATCACTTCCCAATGGATCCGGTCAGAATTGCTCATTCTTGCAAAATTTTCTGCTTCAATGGAAACATAGCCGTTTTTCTCCTGAAATACCTTTTCTTTGGGAACCTCAGCGTCAGAAATATAGGTCACTTCAGGCATTATATTTTCTTTTCCGTCTGCCCAGCTTTTATATCCTATCCTCATCTGATCCATCATATGCTTCCATTTCCCGCCGGCAATCACATTATTGTATTGATTATCCAGGTAAGCGTTTCTTTCAAAACATGCCTTCACTTTATCTGCGTAGAAATTGGCTTCAGGATCTTTTTTCGCTGCCAGTTCCCTGTTTTTTGCCACCGCATAATACATTTCGTATAAATTACTGCATGCATCAATCGGATACAAAACCAACTGATAATACGCATCCTGATATTCTGCAGGAATCTGCTCTTTTAACCGTAAAGCTTCTACGGCCAATGCTCTGTAATCATTTAAAACCGTTTCAAATTCATGGTAATTCTCTAGGCTGTATGTTTTACTGTCAAGGGTTTCAGGAGTTACTCTTCTGTTGTATTTGGCATATAGATTAATCATCCTGGCAATTTCTTTGGCGTGTTTTTCTCCAAACTGCTGAGCAGCCCATTTCTCAGTATATTCCAAAAGGTTTTTAGCATTAAACTGCTTCGGATTCAAGGCCATTTCCAAGAAAAAACTGATCGGAAACTCCATAGGTTTTAAATCTCCTACATTCACGACCCAAAGCTTATCTACTTTGTGTGCATAGGAAAGGGTCATCTGTTCCCAGACTCTCTGGATGGGGCTTATGTTGATCCATTTGGAGTTTCTTGGTCCGCCTACATAATCAAAATGGTAATAGATTCCATAGCCTCCTTTATGCAAAGGTTTTGAGAGGTCCGGAAGCTTTCTTACATTTCCCCAGTTATCATCACAGAAAAGCAGAATAACATCATCCGGAACCCTCATTCCTTTATCATAGTAGTCCTGAACTTCTTTATACAATGCCCAGACCTGAGGTGTTTTTTCAGCTTTTTTTCCGGCAACCTCAGCAATGATTTTACGCTGGTCTTTTACAATTTTCTCCAGCAGGGAAATATTGGTTCCCTCTCCCATCGCTTCGTCACCATCACCCCGCATTCCTACTGTAACAAGTTTTTCCCAGTTTTTACTTCTCTCCATTCCGGATTTCCAGAATTTCTGTAAAACCTCCGCATTTTTAGCGTAATCCCAGACATTCGGGAGGTTATTTTTTTTAATATACCTGTGCCAGTCGGTTTGTGCCAAAGCCATAGGCTCATGGTGGGAAGTTCCCATGACAATACCCATTTCATTTGCCAGTGGCCCGCTCAGAGCATCATCGTCATAAAATGCCTTTCCCCACATTGCCGGCCAGATGTAATTTCCTTTAAGACGCAGGATCAGCTCAAAAACTTTCTCATAAAATTTACTATTTACTCCGCCAAATGTTGCTCTGGCCCATCCTCCCAATGAAGGTTCTTCATCATTAAGGAAAATACCGCGATACTCTACAGCAGGCTCGCCATCGGTATATATTCCTTTTTTAAAGTATACATTTTCTTTTTTCTCAATCGGAACATCTGCCCAATAACACCATGGTGAAACACCTATCTGCTTAGACATTTCATAAATCCCGTAAATCGTTCCTCTTTTATCACTCCCCGCAATCACAATGGCGTCAGAAACGCCCGGAAAAGGATTGCTGATATTCTGAATGATATATTTTTCTCTTTTCCCTGTTAATGTTTTTCCATCCAGCTTTTTTTGACGAATTAAATTATCAATGGTCTTGCTTTTACCTGCTTCACCAATAATGATGATCATTCCATTTACTCCGGAGTTTTGGGAAACCAGATTAGGCTGAACACCGGTTACTTTTTGAAAATCAGATTGAAGATTCGCAACGGCACGCAGAATTCCTTTGTCCGAATCGCTGTCTGAAAAAAGCATCAAACCTGAATTACGCTCTTTCAATACCATCGAATTTTCTGTCTTAGCAAAAGAAATAAATGGTTCGGTTGCTTTTACAAAAAATATAAACAACAACGTAAGAAACAGCGAAATGTTTTTTGTAAAATTCATACTATATCTTTTTGATTTTAATTTTTAAATAAGTTCAGATCCACAAATTCTCCCATTCTTTTGTAACCAGCTTCATTGGGATGAAGAAAATCATGGTCGTGCATATCGTTTAAGATGACTTCCGGATTTTCACTTTGCATTTGTTTTGCAAAATCGATGACAGCATCAAACTTCCCGCTGTTCCTGATCCAATCGTTTACTTTTTTCCAGGCCTCGATGCGGAAAGGTTTGTCGTAGAATGACTTTCCGAAAGGAAGAATCGTTGCTCCGTACACTTTGATCCCTTTAGCATGTGCCTTATCAATCATCACCTGGTATGCGGCAATCAGTTCTTCTGTTCTTTTGGAAGCGTCATCAGCATCTCTTGTTCCTCCCAGATCATTCACTCCTTCCAGAATGATCAACCATTTTACACTCTGCTGATTGAGGATGTTATAATCGAAACGGTCTAATGCTGTAGGACCCAAACCGCCGCGCACTACGCAATTCCCACCAATTCCGAAATTAAGGACACTTACATTCCTGGTTGAAGGATTCGCCAGTAACCGCTGCGAAAAAATATCCGGCCAGCGATTCTGCCTGTTGGTTCCCGATCCTCTTCCGTCGGTAATGGAATTTCCCATAATAGCCACCGCATACGAGGGTTCAACGGTCTTTACATCGATGTTAAAAAGTGAATACCAATGATCTGTTTTTACAGGATTTTTAAATACTGCAGCATTGGCCTGCTCACCTTTAACAATAAAAGAAGTTGTTCTTGACCCCGGATGTCCGGTGACAGATTGGGTTACTTTTGTATAGGAAATTGTAATAGCCAGTAACGAATTAGGTTTGAGGTTAAAGTTCACTTCATCAGAATAAATATCAGATCCGGGAGCAATTTTAAAATTGTTTTTATTCTCAAACGTTAATGATCTGATGGTGGCTGCATCTACATTGCTGCTATCGGATGGCACGGCAATAGAAGCCGCTTTTACAGCCAGACTGTCCATGGAATATTTGTTGGAAAAACGTAACCGCAATTTTTTTCCACCCACAGATACACGCACAATCTGACGCAGGGTGTTCCCCGAAAGCCCCGGTTCCGGTGGAAGATTTTTGGGTTCCACCAATTGGGGAGCTGTTGCCCAGGTGGTAAGCCAGCGGTCTTTGGATGACTGCTTTTCCAGACTCTGTGAGGAAGAGCAGGAAACCAAAAATCCCGAAATGATAAAGATGTATAAGTTTTTGAAGCGCATTTTTCCTGTTTTTGTTTATCAATCTTTAATTTCTTAGTACAAATCCTCCGTTCGGCTGAATTTCAATCGTAAAGTCGCCTTTTGCATTTACTTTCACTTCTTTTTCCGATGAATTTCCCTGTGCATCATCATTAATCAATCTGACTGTTTTCCCGGCAAACATCGGAAGCTTTATTTTCAGTTTTTGGGATTGCTTCTCGGCATTTACGCCAGCCACATACCATTGATCCGCATGTCTTCTCGCAACCACGGCATATTTCCCGGGATAGCCGTCTATGAAAACGGTTTCATCCCAAAGTGTCGGAACTTCTTTCATGAAGCTGAGCTGAAATTCCGGAGCATCGGTCAGATTATTCGGCATTACACCAAACATTTGAACGGGATTCTGAAACAGGATTGCTGTAGCCAGCTGAAAGCCGTCCGTAGTATGTCTTTTATTTTTATCCCTGTTGGATTTCGTTAAATATTTGTTGAGGAAAGTGCCGCCAAACTCCATACTTCCCACTGTATTTCTGATGAAAGGATGAAGTGTGGCAAAAAAAGCTTCCTGTTTCCGTACATCTTCTGAGAAATAGAGCATTTCTGAGGCAAGAACGGCTTCACTTCCTGCATAATTCGGGTACATTACTTCCCAGCCTCTCGGTAAAGTAGCTCCATGGAAAATAATAGTTAGTCCAAAATCGTTGGCATCCGACAGAATATCTTCGTAAAGACGCATGGTTTCCTGTTTGTCTCCTCCGAAAAAATCTACTTTCAGTCCTTTTACGCCCGCTTCTTTCAGCCATTTCATTTCTTTTTTCCGTTCAACGGATGAGCTCATTTTATTTCTCGGTCCCATCGGTGCGTCATTAGCTGCCCCATTGGAATTATACCAAAGCAATACCCCGACATTTTTAGATTTTGCATATTGAATAAGCTCTTTCATGCGGTCTTTACCTATGTTTTTATCCCAAAGCGCATCCATAAGAATAAACTGATATTTCAGTGCAGCAGCAAGGTCGATGAATTTCACCTGATCATCATAGTTCATACTGTTATCCTGCCAAAGAATCCAGCTCCATGTAGATTTTCCGAACTGATAATCCTGTGACGGCTCATACATCGGATCTACAACATCAAAAGGAATCGTGGTCTCCACAACAGGTTTCAAAGAATTCCCCACTGTAATTGTTCTCCACGGCGTCTTTCCTGGAAGAGAGACGGCTGCTCCGGTACTTCCGAAACCGTTATTTTCAGCAATGTTCGGATAAGCGACTTTGTAAAGATTTTTTTCTGCTGTGGTTTCAAGGTGTGAAGCACAATACGTACTGTTCACTCCTGTCTCGGAAAGTAATACCCAGCCCTCATTTCCAATATGGAACAGGCCAGGGAAAACGTATCCGTAATCGGATGGCATTCCCAGCTCAGCATCTGCTTTATAGCCGCTTTCATAACTTGGCGCTGTACGGGCAAAACCTGTCATCGGCTTCATCATAGGTGAAAGAAAGGTAGTTGTCTGTGACGGGAATCTGTATCCTGTAGTTTCTGACTGTACCACAACACTCAGCCGCTCTTTCATCGGTGGAATATTGTAACGGAAAGCAATATTGTTGTTGCTCACCTGAAATTCAATGCCTATTTCATGCTGATCTGCATTGATGAAATTAGCCGATAAAGTATTGGCTTTGTAATCAATCTCATATTTTTTGATTTTTTCGTTCGTATATTTCTTAGAAACGATATCTTTTTTGCTGTCCACAAACTTCATATTCTTTGAGAAATCGGACTCATTGGTGACTAAGCCTAACGGGGATTTTTCAAGCATTATTTTTCCCTGAAGGATAACATCATAAAAGGCTTTCCCATCTTCTGAAAAAACCTGAAGCTTCATATGCCCATCAGGGCTTGAAATTTCTGCTACCTGCGCAAAGCTTTTGCTGATCAGAAACAGGCTGAATACGATATATAAAACTTTTTTTCTCATAATTAATTATTTTCAAGAAAGGTCCAGTAATCAAAATACATAATATCTGTTGAGCTTTTTCCATTAAATACAAAGTACAGATCATGAATACCGGTAATCTTTTCAGCCATCTGAACTTTTACCGTTTCCCAGCGGTCATCTCCACCTGTAAGCGGAACCTTTACCGTTGCGGCAACCGGGCCGTTCACAGCATCCAGATGAACGGTCATTGTTACGTCACTGTTATGGGTAGTTCCTACTCTTGCAGAGAATGCAGTGGCTCCTTTTTTCCGGAAATCCACATTCTTTACACTGGTATATGCTCCATTTTTCTTTGCTTTGATGAAAACACCAGCCTCTTTATTCTGATAGGATTTTACATTTTCCGACCATGCAATCATTTCTGCCTGATTGAATGAATAAGGATTAACTGTCGCGATAGCTTTTGTAATTCCGTTGGTCATTTTAAATGGCGAAATGGAACCGTCTTTATTGAAGGTAAGCTCTTCCAGACTTACTGATCTTGTAAACCCGCTTCCGCCCGGCAATGCACCATTGTGATAAAAGAAATAGGTTTTCCCCCGGAAATCAATAACACCGGGATGATTGGTGAATGACTTCCCTTCCGTAGGCATTACAATTCCTCCATATTTCCAGGGTCCCTGTGCTGTTTTCCCTGTAGAATAGCCTATGAATTCAGGAAGCGGACCTCCCGGCCAGAAAAGATAATACAGGTTTTTCCTTTTGTACAGCCACGGGCCTTCCTCGTATTTTGTGGGTCTTTCCGGGTTAGGCTTTCCGTCCCTTTTTCCAAATGATTCTTCGGTCATCGGAACTTCTGTAATATTTCCGGAATAGGAGATCATATCTTCATTCAGCTTTACGTATTTTAATTTAGGATTTCCCCAGTACATATGTGCCTGTCCGTCATTATCCACAAAAACGGTGGGATCAATATCTCCCCATTCGCTCTGAACAAGAGGTTTTCCCATCGGATCATGAAAAGGTCCAAACGGACTGTCGCCAACGGCAACCCCTATAGCGCCTTTGTTATTGATTTTGGACCACATCGGAACATATAAAAAAAACTTTCCGTTTCTTTCTACGCATTGTGCGGCCCAGGCATCGCGTTTTGCCCAGTCGAAATCTTTATACGAGAGGATTGTTCCGTGATCTGTCCAGTTGACCATATCGTTGGTGGAATATACTTTCCAGTCGTTCATGGTAAACCAGGTGGAATCATCCTCATCGTGTGTGGTATACACATACAGCCTGTCATTGTACGCCATTGGTGCCGGGTCTGCAGTATAATTGGTCTGAATAATAGGGTTCTGCGCTGATAAACCTTCGGAAAAGCCTATCAGACAAAACCCCAGTATATATTGTATTGTATTTTTCATAGTCAGTTTTATTTTTTCTGAAAGCTCCAGTAATCGAAATTAAACAGCTTTCTTCCTGCCGTAATATTTTTGCCCTGGAACACAAAATAGACATCGTGAACACCGGAAACGGATTCTGAAATTTTTGAGGTCAGGGTTTTGAACTCTTCCCAGCCACCGGTTCTCGGAATTTCAATCTCGGCTATTTTCAGCCCTTTAACATCATCCAGATGAACTTTCAGAATTCCACCATCAATTCCTGCGGCCACTGAAGCTGAAAATCCTGAAGTTCCCTTTTCAAAATCTACCGAACGGACCCTGATATACCCTCCTGCTCTGGCATCGGAGACATATACTCCGGTTTTTCTGTTTTCGGAAGTGCTGCATTTTTCCGACCAGGTCATAGTTTCGGCTTCGGTTCTCTGATATGGATTTAAGGTTCCTGCCGGAGCTACACCTTCTTTGGTCATGGTGATCTTCGGAATAGTCCCGTCAGCATTATATCTGAATTCTTCTACAGCAGTTGAGCGTCCGTAGCTTCCTCCGGCCGGCAATAGTCCGGTATGGTAAAACAGGTAGGACTTTCCTTTGAAATCGATAATTCCGCCATGGTTGGTAAAGCTGTTAGTAGGCTGGTCGGTCATTATTTTTCCCTGATATTTCCACGGCCCGGTTGGCGATGGACTGGTTGAATAGGATAAACATTCTGTTCTTCCGGTCATTCCGGCATACATCATATAATATTGATTGTTTCGCTTGTAAAGCCATGGTCCTTCTACATATACATCATCAAATTTTTCCTGTTTTTGCAGAACCTCATCACTTTTCCCGGGACGTCTCAGTCCACCGAAAGCTTCTACCGATTGCGGAATTTCTGTGATTTTCCCCTGATAAGAAGTCATATCTTTATTGAGCTGCACATAAAATAATTTACTGTTTCCCCAATACAGATAAGCCTGTCCGTCATCATCTATAAAAACTGTCGGGTCAATATTATCCCATGTTCCGGTTGAAATCAGAGGTTTTCCCAAAGCATCTCTGAAAGGCCCTGTAGGACTGTCAGACACCGCAACCCCAATAGCCATATTGTTGTCAACGGTCTGTACACAGATATACCAGTAGAATTTACCGTTTCTTTCAATACACTGTGCTGCCCAGGCTCTGTCCCGCGCCCAGCTGAAAGACTCTAAAGAAATAGGCGAACCATGGTCTGTATAATTGACCATATCTTCCGTGGAATACACCCGCCATTTGGTCATCGTATAAAAATCAAATCCCGGCTGATCATCCCCTGTATAAATATACATTTTCCCTTTATAGACCATGGGAGCCGGATCTGGTGTAAAGTGGGTCTGAATAACAGGATTCTGTGCAGCAATACCAATCCCTGCCAACAGAAAAGAAAGTGTGATATATTTAAAGTTTCGTTGATTCATATCTTAATCTTATTTATTTGAGTGAAATGAATTTATAATAGGCAACACCATGTGCCGGAATGTCCAATGAAAGACCTTTTTTGTCCGTATTGATTTTCGCAATATCTTTCTGCCTCCAAAGGTCACGAACCGCCTGAACACCGGAAATCCCTAATTTTTTGAACTCTTTATATGACAGTGTCACTTTTTCTCTTCCGAAATTGGCAAAAGCTACTGCCTTTCCTCCGTCTTCCAGCTCTTTGACATAAATTCTGAGCTCACCAATGGTCTGCAAACAAATCCCCTGTTTTCCCAAAGCATCCTGATTGACGGCAATAACTTCGTCATTCGTCAGAAGGTTTAAAGTGAAATCATCCAGTTTCTCAAGGTCACAGCCAATCAGCAACGGGGCTGAAAAAATGCTCCACAGACTCATATGAAGATACTGTTCATCAGGCTTCAACCGGCTCTGATGTGGATTTCCCCAGCCGACAACGCCAACAACCAGCATATCCGGATCGTTCCGGTTTCCGGGTTTCGCAAAAGGAGCTGCCTTGTCCTGAGCAAGGGCAATATTCTTTACGCTTGACCAGGTATCTGTAATATCGTTGGTGGTACGCCAGGATTGTGCATTGACCTCATCACCCCACTTCCACACATCACCCATTCCATATTGGCAGAGGTTGTACACGATGTCTCTCGGCTGCTGCTTCAAAAGGCTTCCCATCAGTCTGAATGGTTTCACGCCTTTATCCAAATCTCCGCCTCCTTGAAAGGCAAGAGAAGGAACTTTATCAGGATCATTATCCGGCAGCCCGTCAATTACTCCGCCATAGCTACACCAGTCGTATTTCAGGTAATCAACGCCCCATTTGGTGTAGCTTTCAGCATCCTGTTTTTCGTAGCCGTAGCTTCCGGCACATCCGCCACAGGTCCATGGACCGGGGGAAGAATAAATTCCCATTTTCAAGCCATTGTTATGCATGTAGTCTGCAAGACCTTTCATATCAGGAAATTTGGAATTGGTCAGGATGTAACCGTTTTCATCACGCATTTTTCCCTGGAATGAAGGATCTTTTCCATCTCTGTTATACTGCCAGGAATCATCGATATTGATATAATTCCAGCCGTGATTGATTAGTCCTGACTTTATAAGAGCATCTGCTGCACGTTTCACTTTATCGGCAGAAACTTCATGTCCGAAGCAGTTCCAACTATTCCAGCCCATTGTTGGCGTGAGAGCGATTCTGTCCCCACATTCTATTTTTAATTTTTTTGAAGCTGAACCTTTCGTATTTTTAGCATTCAAAGTCACTTCATAACTTCCTTTAGAATCTATTTTTCCAGTGATGATTCCGGTCTCTGAATCTATTGTTAAACCTTTCGGAAGATTTTTTGCCGTAAAAGTCATTGGTCTGTCGCCCGTTGCTGCAACCCTGAACAAAAAAGGTGAGCCAGGACGAACTCCATAAACGCCTGCTGAATTAATTTTTGGAGTTGCCGCAGGTTTTGGCGTTAAAATATAAGGTACTGACGAAATCGGGTTAAATGTTATCAGTTTTGCACCGTCCGCTGTTTCAAACTTAGCATCTGCCCAATCGGCGTGGTCATAATAAGGTCCGTTTCCGCCGTCTGTTACGACTAATTCTAATTGTTTTACACCTTCCAGCGAAACAGAAACAGGCTTTGCTTTATCGCCTAATTTCATGACCCCGCTTGACCAAAGTTTTTTGTTGTCGCCATAAATTTCAAATTCGGCAGCGGGATTCTGCCCTTTGATTTCATCATCCATTCCCACCATTGCGGTAAAGCTTTTTGCTTTCCCGTTTAATCTAATCAACAAAGAACTTTCAGCGTGAGTTCCGAAACCTCTTTTGAAAACTTCGCCGGCAATGGTTATAGGTTTTCCGTCTACCGAAGTATTGATGCCCGGTTTTCCGTGCCCCTGTGTTACAACGCTCAAATCCAACTGATCTAACCAAACAGTTGACTGCGCCTTGAAAATATTTCCCGACAGCAAAAATGTTACAGCAATTAAAAGTATTTTCGTCTTCAACATTATTTAAAAATTTGGATTTAATTAAATTTCCACCAATCGAAATAGAAAAGGTCTTTTTCTCCTTTAAAAACAAAATATAAATCGTGAATTCCTCTTACACTTTTCAGAGGTGTATTAATGGTTTTATATAAGTCGCCCTCACCTTTTCCTGTAACGTTAACAACGCCAAGCACAGGTCCATTAAGAGCATCTGAATGTACTTCTATTTTTCCTCCATAGAGAGATGCAACATTCACATCTAAAGATTTTACGCCTTTGGAAAAATCTACTCCCTGGATTTTAATATAATCACCATTGTTAATTGAAGTAACGATGATGCGGTCTGTGATTTTTTTGCCTCTGTTATAGGGTTGATTGCGTTCCCATTCTGTGACCATTTCTGTTTTCAGGCCTTCGCTGTAAGCCATCGTTTCTGCTTCAACTTTTTTATAAGGATTCAGAGTACCCACTCTTTTTGCTCCATCCACAGTCCAGAAAGGAAGCTTCTGAATGGTTCCATCTGCATTGTAGGTAATTTCTGTGACACTGACAGACCGGCGTTCGTAATGCTTGCTCATGGTCTGCATCCTAAGCATATGGTTGAATCCGAAAACATAAGATCTGCCTTTGAAATCTATAATACCGGGATGATTTCCGCTGGATCTCTGGTCGCCATCCATAATCACGCCTCCATAATTCCAGGGTCCTGTAGGTGATTTTGCCATAGCGTAACCAATCCCTTCCGGGCAACATTTTGATGCGTAAGCCATATAGTAGATTCCGTTTCTTTTCCACGCCCAAGGTCCTTCCTGATACTTGAAAGGATCTGGCTGGTCTTTCACCTTCGCAAACGAAGGGTCTTTGGTGATTGGTCCGGCAAGAGATATCATATCTTCATTCAGTTTAGCATACCAAAGATTGGGATTTCCCCAGTACAGATAAGCCTGCCCGTCGTCGTCAATTAAAACTGTGGGATCGATATCATCCAGAGAATTTTTGATCAAAGGCTTACCAATAGGATCGGTGAAAGGACCATACGGACTGTCCGCCACTAAAACACCAATCCCCATATTGTTCGGCATTGGACAATACATATAGAATTTACCGTTTCTTTCGACAACCTGTGGTGCCCAGGCACCGTTGTCGGTATTTACCCATTTAAAATCTTTGAGCGAAGCCACTACACCGTGGTCTGTCCAGTTGACCATATCTGTAGAAGTGTATAATAACCAGTCTTTCATTTTGAATCCGAAAGCATCGTCCTCATCATGGCTCGTATAAAGATAAACCGTATCCTTATAAACCATCGGGGCCGGGTCTGCAGTATACTTGGTTTGGATAATCGGATTTTGAGCGAAAGAAATCTGGAAAAATCCCAATGCTAATATCAAACTTAAATTTTTCATACTCCTATATTTTAAGTTTATTTAAAATGGATATCTGTTTTTCCCCCGGAATAATCCACTGTTTTCTGCTGACCATCAGGAAGAATCAGGTTGAAACTCCTTGTCTCAATCATTCCTTTGTATTTACCTTTCCGGTCACCTATCGTTAGTGTTTTTGATTTTTCGTTCCAGTGAAAAGGTATTTCTGTATAGAATCCTTTTTCGTAATTATAGTTATCGAATTCATCTTCGTATACAATGAAATCGGTATCGCTTCCCGGATAAACTTTTATGGTAAGATGATCCCATTTTTTCTCCGTTGCATATTGTACATCGGGGCCTAACGGAATGATACTTCCTGCTTTTACATACAAAGGAATAGTCTGAAGATTAACAGATTTCTGAATTTCTTTCCCTCCACTGTATTTTTCATTGGTCCAGAAATCAAACCAATCTGCTCCTTCCGGAAGGTAAACTTTCACGCTTTTGTTTTGAGTAAAATCTATATTTGAAACCGAATTATCCTTATTGCTGTCGGTTTTATTCCAGCCTTCATTTTCATCGGTTTTAACTGTCTTTTCAGGAGTATACTGGGCATTGAGAACCGGCGCCACCAGCAATGATTTTCCAAAAAGATATTCGTTATTCATATCCCACGTTTTTCTGTCTGAAGGAAAGTCCATAGAAAGGGCTCTCATAAAGCTTGACCCGTTTTTTGAAACATCATGGGAAACAGAATAGATATAAGGTAACATACTGTAACGCAGTCTGATGAATTTTTCTATCGCATCATACACAATGTCTCCTTTATTTCCAAACTGATAAATTTCCCTCGCAACATCGGTTCCATGCGAGCGCATCATTGGTGTAAAGGTTCCATACTGCAGCCATCGGACATACAGTTCCTGGAACATTGGATTTTTTGAACCTCCATTTCTTTTGTAAGTACCAGCAAAGAAACCGCCGATGTCAGAGTTGAAATTCGGATTTCCTGTAAGACTGAAATTCAATCCTGCCGGCACCTGTTTGCGCAATGTTTCCCAGGAAGAATTGACATCTCCGGACCAGGTGTTGGCTGCATATCGCTGCTGGCCTGCAAATGCTGACCTTGTTAAAATAAAAACCCTTCTATCACTGGTGGTTTCACGCTGATGATCGTAAACACCACCTACCGTCATCAGCGGATACGCGTTTCTTACTTTTCTGAATGAGCCAAGATAGGTTTTAGTGTCCAGATCTTCCGCTTTCTGGCTGAGATGATCAGGTTCTGTTGAGTCCATCCACCAGGAATCTACACCAAGGCTGAAAACGCCTTTGTTCAGGTATTTCCAATATATATTTCTGGCTTCAGGATTGTACGCATCATAAACACGGACACCGGAAGGATAATTCATATCCGGAGGCCAGACCTCGCGGCCTGATTCAGGCCACGTGCTGATGTTAAAAAGCATTCCCTTTGAATCCATTTCACGGTACTGTTTGGTCATTGGTCCGAATGACGACCAGATGGAAACCGAAAGATGGGCATTCATATCATGGATCTCCTGTACCATTTTTTTAGCATCCGGAAAATCGGGGCTGATGAAGTCCATGGCATTCCACTGGTAATTATTTCCCCAGTATTGCCAATCCTGTATGATTCCGTCTAAAGGAACTTTCAGATCACGGTATTTTTTAACCACCTCTGTCAGTTCATCCTGGCTTTTATAACGTTCTTTACTTTGCCAGTAGCCATATGTCCATAAAGGAAGCATGGGTACGGTACCTGTAAGATCACGCATTCCGGCAACGACTCCATCGGCATTTTTTCCGTAGATAAAATAATAATCTATACCATCTCCCACTTCTGATGAGAAAGAGGTTTTCTGAGGCGTATCCGTAAATTGTGTGGGTGAATAGTTATCCCAAAAAACACCATATCCTTTTACAGACTGGAAAAAAGGCACAAAATCCCAGGTATTATTCTGAATCATTTTTACATCGGTATTCCGCTGGGACATTTTTTCATTTTGCAGAATTCCCAGACCGTAAATAGGTTCGTCTTTTTCAAGCTGAAAATCCTGTCTTACAGAATAAGTCTGCGTTCCGGCATCATTGAATGGCTTGAAGTCATTTGCGGTTTCTTTCAAAAGCTCTTTTCCGGATGGTAATGTATAAGTGATCACTCCATTTTTAGTATTAATAGAAAGCAGGAGGTCATTTGTTGTTAATGAAATAATATTATTTTTTTCTGAAACTGAGAATTTGATTTTCTGCTCCTGTTTAATGACCGACAAACTATTTTTGACAAATAATCTGCCTGCGGGATATTTAATAATCCTGATCGTATTTTCTCCATAAAATTTCACTTCAACATTCATATGATCAGCAGAAAACTTCAATCCTGAATCTGTTTTCTGATAAGACTGTGCACTGACATTTACCATTCCGGAAAACATGATGACTGTAATAATGGAAGTTTTGATGTTCATTTTTGTAAAGCTCATTTCATTTCAGATTTGAATTATTTTCTTTATGCCATTAACTTAAAATCTTTATTTAAAAAGTACCTGGGCAAACTGATGCAGACTATTTCTCCAAACCGGCCATGTGTGTCCTCCCGGATAATCTGTGTACGTATATTTAATTCCGGTTTTATCCAGTTCTTTCAGCATTTTCTGACCGTTTTCATAAGCAATATCATCTTTTCCACCCATTGAAATCCAGAAATTTCTGATGTTGGATGAAAAAGCAGATTTATTTTCATTTAAAAATTTGTACTGTTTATCGGCAACATCCTGAAGCATCGGTAGCATATATCCTGAACTGAAAACTCCCAAACCGGAAAACATCTCAGAGTTCTGAATTCCGGCATACAGCGTATAAATTCCACCCATGGAAGGTCCTGCCAACGCACGGTTTTCTTTACCTTTTTTTATCCTGTAATTAGATTCGGCAAACGGAATGATGGATTCTTTCAGCTCTTTTTCAAACATCTGAAGATTGCGCTCTCCAAAGTTCCGGATTCCGCCTTGTCCGATATTGGCGTCCGGCATAATGATGACCATTTTTTTTGCTTTTCCTTCCGCGATGAGATTATCCAGAATCAGATTAGTTTTGCCTTGGTTGGCCCAGCCGCTTTCATCTTCACCTCCGCCATGTAAAATATACAGTGCAGGATAAGATTCAGCAGGATTCTGGTCGTACCCCGGCGGTGTGTAAATAAAAACTCTTCTCCATGAGTTAGTGACTTTGGAATAGAAATTTTTAATACGGATATCTCCATGAGGGACGTCTTTTAATGCATAGAAATCATCTCCTTCGAAAGGAATATCTATTCCACTGGCATACCTTCCCATTCCGTAGAATGTTTCGCTGGACGGGTCAGCAACCGCAACCCCGTCAATCAGCAGGGAATAATAATGGAAACTTCCGCTTTGCGGATCAGTTGTACCTGTCCAGAAGCCATCAGCATCTTTTTTCAGATCGTATTTTTTTCCTAAATCGATCTGAACTTTCTGTGCTTCCGGTGCCTTCACTTTGAACATCACTCTTCCGTCGGGAAGGATCTGAGGATACTGGGCATTTCTGATATTGGTTGCCGCAGGAGTTCCCAAAACGGTAAATCCTTCAAACTTAGTTTTGTCAACAGGCTTAAACAAGAGCTGTGAAAAAATGTATAAATCATTTTTCCAGACCTTAAAATCATGGCCGCCTGGTTCTATATAAAAGATATGAGAGATTTTATTTTTTCTCAGATAATCACTGGTTCTCTTGCTGAAAGGCATCAGCCCGTCTGCATCACCGCAGGAAATAAAAATCAGCTTCATCTTTAACGCATCCTGTGGATTGGGTAAAAGCTTATTGGGCTCTTTTGTATTGGGTGCAGAAGAAAATGCGCCCAGCCAGGCAAACTTATCAATGTTTCCGAAAGCAAAATTCTGTGTCTGTCCGCCTCCCATTGACAACCCTGCCAAAGCACGGTTTTCACGGTCTTTTTTAACCGGATATTTTTTCTCTACAAACGGAATCAGGTCATTCAGCAGATCTTTTTCAAAAGTTGCAAAAGCTTCCACTTTATCCTGAGCCATTATATTTCCCGTCGCCCTGTCATCCTTCATCGCACGGCCGTTGGGAAGTACAACAATCATCGGCTGCAGTTTTCCCTGTGCATACAGATTGTCCAGAATAATATTGGGTTTTCCCTGATTGAACCATTCTTTTTCATCCCCGCCAATTCCGTGAAGAAGATAAAGAACAGGATATTTTTCATTTTTTTTGAATCCCGGCGGTGTATAAATCAAAGCTCTTCTTGTTGTTCCAACGGTTTTCGATTGGTATTGAATCGTGTCAATTTTCCCGTGGGAAACAGCAGCATTTTCCACATCGAAACCCTGCGGCGCCTGCTGATCAAAAGTTTGTGCGGAAACAAACATTCCCGACAAAACAAGTCCTAAAGCCCATATAACTGATTTATTCATGATTTTTATTTGTATTTTTCACACTTATTATTCAGATAAAAAAATAATAGCGTATATTTTACTTACTGTTTACAACAGACTTTTATCTGCTTCTGATTCTTATTTTCCGGCTTCAGTGACTCTGAAAAAATCCACATCTACGAAGCCTCCGGTATTTTTAGTGGCATAATTGAAAACCGCGAATTTTGATCCCATAAAAAATCTACGGTAATTAAAGATCATTTTGTAACCTTTTGCCATTTCCTTCCAGTTCTTCTGATCCGTACTGTAATAAAAGTCTGCAAGATCTTTCCCGAGGTTAAAATCAGCATCGATACGAAGAAAAACTTTATCAGAATTAAGAGGAATCCGTTTTTTTTCTTCTTTTTTAACCCCTATAATGGCTTTTGTTTTATTATCCAGGCTCACTTCGTTGGTTGAAAAAACAATGAATTTTTTTTCACCCTCCTTCACTACTGACAAGATCCCGGAGTCCCCGTTGAAAGCACTGAACCCTGCAACATCTCCATCTTTCATTCCTTTGAGATCCATTGCGACAACCGCTGAAGAGGTTGGACCTTCCATTCTCTGGGTCAAAGTATTGGGTGCTGCGTACAGATTGTCTACCACTCTGCTGGTTTTCAGTCTCAGAAAACCTTTTCTTTCGGATAAAGACCAGGCTTCATTTACCGGATTATGATTCCATTGCCACTGGATTTTCATTGTTTTACCAGAGAACTCATCGCTTTCCACCAGATGATTTTTGGGTTTGAACGGCGGAAGCGGAACTTCTCCTTTCAAAGGAACTTTTCCGTTATCTCCCAATACCGGCCAGTCATTTTCCCATTGAACAGGCAGAAGCAGCGGAACGCGTCCCACTCCGTTTCTGTCCTGGAAAATAAGGGAATACCAGTTTCCGTTTTTATCATCTATCAAAGCGCCTTGCCCTGCATAGGAAAATCCTAAGAAATTATCTTCCAGAATTATTTTTTTCTCGTAAGGACCTGTCACTTTATCTGCCCTGTAGACTACCTGACGGCGTTTTCCGTTTCTTGGCCATGATATCATCATCATATAATATTTCCCTTTTCTCTTGATGATCTGGTTTCCTTCCAGAAGTCCGGTTTCCGAAGCATCTTTCTGAAATATCTCAGTTCCATCCTGATTTCCGATCACTTCTTTAAAATCAGGACTCAGTTCAAAAGCTTTGTTGGAAGTGAAAACATAGATCCTGTCATCATCATCGAAAAACAGTGATGCATCGTGAAAATGCCGTGTTCTGGTGATGAGTTTCCATTTTCCTTTTTTGGGATGATCAGTCACATAGAAATACGATTTGAAAGGTTCATCATTCGGAGAAAACAAAACATAATATTTCCCTTTATGGTAGCGAATTGATGAAGCCCATTGGCCCCTGCCGTAAACGGTTCCGTTCAATAAATCATATTTTGAGTTGTCGTTCAGAGTATCGAAAACATACCCGGACATTTCCCAATGTACCAGATCCCTGGAATGCATTACCGGAGCTCCCGGCATAAGATGCATGGTAGTACTGATCAGATAAAAATCATTTCCGCTTCTGGTAATGGATAGATCCGGTGCATCTGCCCAAATGATGGGATTGGTAAATGCGGTACTCTGGTTTCCGGAAGAGTTTACCTGGGCTGAAAGAAGATTCAGCCCGATAAACCCCAAAAAAGAAACTATATAAGATATTTTGATTTTCAAAATGTATTGTGATGTTTGGTTTTTACGCTTAGTTTTTCAATTCAAAATACTTAATCTTTGTCATTAAGTATCTTTTCTAATGCCCTGCTATTGCGGGATAATATCATTGGAAGAGGTGCTGTACAGTCCGATAAGACTCCCCGTAAAACCTCCCGCTACATCAGTAGAAAGTATATCTCCTGAAACCGGTCCTCCCAGATTTTTGAAATTTTTGCCGTCCAAAGAATAATTGAAGCTGATTTCATCTTTTTCTCCTGTAGCCTGAAATTTGATACTCTTTGAAAGTGAAATTTTTTCACTTGCAATCAATTTTGATTGGCCTTTTTCTGTTCTTTCCAATACGATGTAGAAATCTTTATCTTTTTTCGTGATTCCGAAAACGTAATTGAATGTTTCGCTTTGGTAGAGGGTAATTCCAGCCAATTCTTTTTCCGATTTTGGTTTATAATCCAAGGTTACGGAAGTTTCGAAGTCTTCGTGCTGTAATCTGTGGAACAAAGATGAAACCGGAGCCAACGCTTTGATATTCGTTTCCATTGGGTTCACTTTTACACCATTTTTTGTTGCAGTAATGAAGTTTTCACGCGGTCCACGCATGGCAATCCAACGGAAATCGAGGTTTTTATCGGTTAGTTTATCGTTATAGGTAAAGTTTCCATTCGGAAAAAATCCGTTTTGCCCGGTTTGATTCTGAACGCCTTGTGGCATTTTCAGTTTTGGTTTCATTGGAACCAGGCCATTTTGGAAAACAGGATATGTTCCGCTCCAGTCAACCGGAAGGATGAATGTTTCGCGGCCTTTATTAACACGGTTGCTGACATTCGGACGAATTGCTAAAAATACGCCATACCATTGTCCGTTCGGACCTTCCACCAAATCTGCATGACCTGCCCAATCCACTTTTTCTTTTCGGTCTCTCGGAAAATATCTTTGCGTAAGAATCGGATTATTTTTAGCGGGAACAAATGGTCCTTTCGGAGAATCTGCCATAAAAATCACTTCACTATGGTTGCCTCCGGTTCCGCCTTCTGCACACATCAGGTAATATTTCCCTTTGTATTTGTACAAATGCGGACCTTCAATCCAAATAGGTTTTTGAGAAAGGTCAACTCCACCGTTTACGATAATTCTGTCTGAACCCGCAACAACCTGATCTTTTTCAAGGTCGTAATCCCACATTTTAATAACACGGTGACCTTGATACTGCTCGGTCCCTTGTGGTGGCGCGTCGTTGTGAACGATGTAAGCTTTTCCGTCATCATCAAAGAAAATGGCAGGATCAATACCATCAAAATTCAGTTTCTGAACTTCGCTCCACCCTTTTGCCGGATCTTTGGTTTTTACAACCATATTTCCGATACCGCCCGCAATCTGGGTAGTGATCATATAAAATGTATCGTTGTGTTTATTGTATTTGATATCAGGTGCATAAATCCCATGAGAAACACCTCCTTTTTCCACCTTAAGCTGAGAAGGCCTGTCGAGAACGTGTCCAACCTGCTTCCAATTGACCAAATCCTTGGAAGTGAAAATCGGAACGCCCGGAAACATTGAAAAAGAAGAGTTTACCAGGTAATAGTCATCACCTTTTTTGGTAATGCTGGGATCGGGATAACAACCCTGCAAAATCGGGGAATAGAACTCGTCCGGTTTAAGAGGATTGTCATTATATATTTTATCGTTTCCACGGTAGTTGAAGTCGGAAAAAGTCTGTGCAGAGAGGTTACTGATGGAAAGTAGTGCTGCCACTGCAATGACATGGGTTTTATTTCTTAAAAAAACAGGATTCATTAGACTCTTTTTCATATATAGATTTTTTAGTTTTTATTGTAAATAGATTTAGTTTCAGATTGTCTTTCAGAGCTTTTATCACTCCATCTTAATGTATATACCTTCCCTGCTTCAGTCGGGAAATCATAGATAAGGTTAGTTTTAAATTCAACTGGATTCAATTTTGCTTTATCAGAAATCAGAGGTTTTGGAGTTTCCGGAATTTCAAATAAAGAATTCGGGTTTTTACCTTCTGCTTTTTTCAGTTTTGTATTTCCGGAAAGTTTCATTTCGTTCGGAAGTCTTATTCTGCAGTTTCCTCCCAATCCTGATTTTATGGTAATTTCTTTAGCTTTATTATTTTCCCAGATAATACTGACTTCGAAACCTCCATATGCTTTCAACCCTGAAATGCTGCCGTTTTTCCACTCATCAGGAAGTGCGGGAAGGATGTCTATAAAACCATTTTGAGTCTGCAGAAGCATTTCGGTAATCCCGGAAGTGCAGCCGAAATTTCCATCAATCTGGAATGGCGGATGTGCATCGAAAAGATTCGGATACGTTCCGCCTTTGCTGCCCCAACCGTCTTTTTCTACCAGCGTTAACTGATCTTTGATTAATTTATCGGCGTGATTTCCATTTAATAATTTAGCCCAAAGATTGACTTTCCAGCCCATTGACCAGCCTGTGGATACATCACCACGGTGAACGAGAACGGTCCTGGAGGCATCCAGCAATTCCGGTGTGGTAAAGGGACTGATCTGGTTGGAAGGAAATAATCCGTACAAATGGGAAACATGTCTGTGGTTGTCTTTAGGATCGTCCAGGTCTTCCATCCATTCCTGCAATTGTCCGTAACTTCCGATTTTCATCGGTGGTAATTTTGAAATAATAGTATTCCAGACCTGAATTTTATCTGAATCTATATTGAGAATCTGTGCCGCCTTTTTTGTTTTGGTGAACACATCGAACATCAACTGATTGTCCATTGTATTTCCTGCTGCCAGAGCACTTCCCTGGTGTCCCTGCGGAATATTTTCGGGCGACATTGACGGGCTTGCCACCAGCCAGTGATGCGCAGGCTCTTCAATCAGGAAATCTTCATAGAACTGTGCTGCAGATTTCAGAACAGGATAAATGGTTCGCAGATAGTTTTTGTCTCCGCTGTATAAATATTTTTCCCACAAATGCTGTGAAAGCCAGACTCCGCCCATGGGCCACATTCCGGCATTGGCAAAATCCACTACTCCTGTTATTCTCCAGATATCGGTGTTATGATGTGCTACCCAGCCACGGCTATTGTACATTGTTTTTGCCGTTTCTTTTCCTGTTTCGCTCAAATCTTTTATCATCCGGATCAATGGTTCATGCATTTCAGGAAGGTTGGTTTTTTCTGCCGGCCAGTAATTCATTTCCGTATTGATGTTAATCGTATACTTGCTGTCCCAGGCCGGTTTATTGGAATTGTTCCAGATCCCCTGCAAATTCGCGGGCTGGCCACCCGGCTGAGAGGAAGAAATCAGGAGATAACGCCCGAACTGATAATACAATGAAATAAGTTCCGGGTCATAACCCATTGCAAAATTCTTAATACGGACATCTGTAGGATTTTTTGCTGCTTCAGAAGTTCCTAAATCCAGATCTACTCTTTTGAAATAGTTCTGATAAGCATTCAGATGGTTTTGAACTAAAGTTTTGAAACTTTTATTTGCTGCTGCTTCAATATACTTTCTGGCTTTTGCAACCTCGTCTGTATTTAAATTTTTGTAGTCTGTAAAATTAGTGGCCATTGCAATAAGAATCGTAACCTCATGAGCATTGCTTACCGAAATTCCGCTCTCTGAGATCTGAGTTTTGCCACCTTTGGTCATGAGTTTTGCCAGTGCACTGAACTTCACCTGCCCCTGAATGCCGTCTAATGTGGAAGAAACCCCATCCATCTGTAAAGTAGTGGCATCAATGGCTTTGACTTCCTTTTTGAGCTCGCTGTTGAATTTTGCTGTAAAGTTTAATGCATTTTTGTGATCTGAGCTTAATTTAATGACAATCACATGATCAGGAATTGAGGCGAAAACTTCTCTTTTAAAATTAACGCCATCAGAGGTAAATGTAGTGGTTGCGATTGCTTTTTCAATGTCCAGTTCTCTGTAATAATTTCTGATATCCTTGAGGTTATTGAAATCCAGCGTAAAATCACCAATATTCTGGAATGCCGAACCGTGAACTGTTTTCGCTGTTAATCCCTTATCCGCAAGGATCTGGGCTCTTTTAAAGTTTCCGTTGAAAATATAATACCGAATTGAATCCAGAACTTTTGGAGCATCCGAATTATCATTTCGGGAAGGGCCTCCGGACCAGAATGTCCCTTCGTTCAACTGAAGCTTTTCCTGATAAGGGTCTCCATAGACCATAGCTGCAATGTTTCCGTTTCCTACCGGTAAAGCTTCCACCCATTGTTTTGCGGGCTTGTCATACCACAGCTTATACTTTCCTCCTTTCTGGGCAAAGGAAAATATACTGATCAGAAGACCTATGGTGATGTAAAACCCGGATTTCATTTTTACTTTTTAAACTTCAAACTATATTATTGTTATACTAAACTGTTTTCTTTCTGTTGATCAACGAAATGAGTCCCCAGGCTGCAACATATGAAATTCCTGCAATAAAGAAAATAATATTGTAACCACCATTGACATTTCCTGCCTTTTTGAATGTGTCCAAAACGATCCCGATGAACAATGGAAAAATAATTCCTGCCGCTGAACCGAGCATTCCGCCAAAACCAATGACAGAACTTACATAGCTGTTGGGTAACTGATCTCCGACCGTGGTCATAAGATTGGCTCCCCATCCCTGGTGTGCGGCTGTTGCAAAAGCAATAATGATCGTAATCATCCACATATTATCTACGTATTTTGAGAACATGACCGGAACCACCATCAAAGCAAATAATAACATTGTAAAACTCCTGGCTCTTCCGATGGCCCAGCCTTTTTTGATCAGAAATGATGAAAGATATCCTCCGCCGATACTTCCGATCGTCGTTCCGCTATAAATAATAATCAATGGAAGGGATGGTTTTGTTAAATCCATTTTGAATACATCCGAAAAATACGCCGGCAGCCAGAACATGAAGAAATACCAGATAGGATCAGTTAACATTTTACCGATGGCAAACGACCATGTTACTTTATATTTCAGTAATTCCGATAAAGGAATTTTCGTTTTCTCTTCAGTTTTTTCAGCCTGATCGCTTTTTATATACTGCAGTTCTTCCTTGCTGATATTTTTGGCTTTTTCCGGAACGGCATAAAATTTCCACCAAAGGACAATCCAAACCATACCCAAAGCGCCAATCCATACAAAAGTCTGTCTCCAGCCGTAATGCCCGAGAATGAACGGAACCAATAGTGGCGCTAAAATAGCTCCCACCGTCGCTCCTGAGTTAAAAATTCCCGTTGCCAGTGCTCTTTCTTTTTTGGGAAACCATTCAGCCACTGATTTGATGGCGGCAGGAAAGTTTCCTGCTTCACTGATTCCCAACGTGCTTCTCGCAATGATAAACCCGATGGTATTTTTGACAAAGCCATGTCCTATCGAGGCAAGGCTCCATACAATCAGGGAAACGGCATACCCGATTTTGGTTCCTACCCTGTCTATAAATCTTCCCATGGCCATATAACCTATAGCATAAGTCGTGGTAAAAGCCATGACGATATAACTGTAATCTTTTTCATCCCAGCTGAATTCTTTTTCCAGCACAGGTTTCAGCAAGCCCATTACCTGACGGTCAAGATAATTGATCGTAGTAGCGAGGAAGACAAGAGACAGCATCCACCATCTTATATTGCGGTTTTGAGGAGCCTGCATTGAGTTATTGATTAAGTTGTTGTAATAAATTTTTTGTTTTCAGCGTCAGTTCTTCATCATTAATATCTTTTCCGATGAGAGAGCTTCCCAACCCTGCTGCTATGGCACCTCCATTGAGCCATTCTCTGATATCTTCAGTTTCAGCATGAATTCCTCCGGTTGGCATAAAATTCATTCCCGGAAAAACAGGTTTCACAGATTTGATGTAGTTCTTTCCTAAAGCATCAGCCGGAAATATTTTAACCAGTTTTAAACCGTTCTGATAGGCAATATTGATATCGGAAGGGGTGAAACAGCCCGGAATCAGAAGGATATTTCTTTCAAGTGCATGTTTTACCAATGCTTCACTGATGACAGGTGTAATGATGAAATCTGCTTTTGCATGAGCATAATCATCCATTTCCTGTACATTTTTTACTGTTCCGATTCCTAACAGAAGGCTTGGAAATTCAATATGGGAAATTTCTTTCAGCTTAGTGAAGTTTTCCAGTGCCTGATGACCGCGGTTGGTATATTCTATCACACGGATTCCTGCTTCGTATAAAGCTTTTATGATATTTTTTGAGACTTCAAACGATTCGTTATAAAACAACGGAACGATTTTCTGGTCTTTTATTTTTTGTACTATTTCACTCATAATGTTTCGATATTAATGCTTTCATCAATGGTATCTCCCTTTACAAAAAGCTTTTTAAAAGCAACTTTTGTAGCATCTTCCAGAATCTGCTGTTCAGGATTTCCTTTTAAAATTCCATGAATTAGGGCGGCCATAAAAGAATCACCGCTTCCTACTCTTTCTTTAATGGTATCTGAGTTATATTTTTTCGAAATCAAAAGCTCATCAGTAAATAAGGTGGCAAAGTAATTCACCTGTTCTCCGTTTGTAAAACGGAAGGTATTCGCAATTTTTTCCACCTCAGGGAATTGTCTTCTGATTTCCAATGCTGTTTTTTCGGCCTGTTTAAGAAGGTTTTCATCATCGAAGTTTCCGTTAAGCTCATATTCAACAGGAATATTGAGAAACTGCTCCACAGACCAGATATTTCCCATAAGAACATTCACAAAAGGCATCAGCTCTTTAATTTTGTGAGGATTCTGGTTTTGCCAAAGCAACGCCCTGTAATTCAGGTCAAGAGAAACCGTAATATTTCTTGTTCTGGCTTCCTTCATGATTTGCAGACATTTGTGGAATGCCTGGTCACTCAAAGCCGGTGTGATGGTACTGATATGCAGCCATTTTACCTCTGAAAATATCTCATCATCACTGAAAGTTTCAAAATCCGACTGGGTAAAAACAGACGGAAAGCGATCGTATACCACTGAAGCATTCTGCATATCGCCATCGGAAGAAAGATAAAATGTTCCTATTCTTCCCTTGTTCTTTTCTGCAAGGACTTCTATTCCTTTACTGTTAAGCTGAGATTCCAGCTGGTTTGCTACAAAATTCTCCGGTAATGCTGATAACAGTTTCACAGAATTCTTCCACTGGGAAAGTGCAGCTGCTACATTGTATTCTGCTCCGCCTATATACATCTTCAGAGACTGCTCATTCAGCCAGTTTCCTTCGGAATCCGGGGCAAAGTGGAGAAGCAGTTCCCCGAAACATAATATTTTCGATGAATCCTGCATGGTTTTATATTTCAAAATAATTTTTTGTATTGTGATAACAGATATCCTGGATGATCTTTCCTACCCATTTTTCGTCATCGGGAAGAAGACCTCTTTCCATTTCACTTCCGAACATATTGCATAAAAGCCTTCTGAAATAATCATGTCTTGAGAATGATAAAAGGCTTCGGGAATCAGTCAGCATGCCGACAAAAGTGCTGATAAGACCGATATTGGAAAGCGTATTCATCTGCTTGGTCATCCCGTCAAGCTGATCAAGAAACCACCAGGCTGCTCCAAACTGTACTTTGGATTTGATGCCTCCTTCATTGAAATTTCCGGCAAGAGTAGCCAGAACTTCATTAAATGCCGGATTCAGATTGTAAATAATGGTTTTGGCCAGTTTTCCTTCTGAATTCAATGCATCAAGCAAAACGCTCAATCGCTGTGCGTAATATGGTTCTCCAATGGCATCATATCCTGCATTGGCACCCATTTTCCTGAACATTTCTGAATTGTTGTTTCGTGTTGCTCCTACATGAAACTGCTGTACCCAGCCTTTTTCTGCATACATTTTGCAAAGTTCTTTCAGCAAATAGCCGCATAATGCATCCGGATCGGAAAATGTCGAAATATTTCCTTTCAGAAATTCTGAAAACTCTTTTTCAAGGTTTTGATTCCACTTTGTGGTATCCGGGAAATATTCAAAGCCGTGATCGGCCACTTTTGCCCCTGCTTCCACAAAATAATTGATTCTGGACTGAAGTGCATTCAACACATCAGAGATTGATGCGATGGAAAAACCACAGACTTTTTCAAGCTTTTTAATTCCTGAAAGATATTGTTCAGGATTGATCATATTGATATAGGTATCAGGACGGAAAGCCGGAAGAACAGCTGTTTTAAACCCACTATTTTTTAAAGCCTTGTGATGAACCAGATCATCAGCAGGATCATCTGTAGTACATAAGGCTTCTACTTTAAAATTTTCAATAATGGATTGTGGCAAAAAACCAGGTGTCTGCAAACTTTCATTCATCTGATGATACACTGCATCTGCATTATTGGATGATAAATATTCGCTGATTCCAAAAGGATTTTTGAGTTCCAGATGGGTCCAGTGAAATAACGGATTACGAAGGGTATAAGGTACTACCTCTGCCCATTTCCTGAATTTCTCCTGATCTGAAGCATTTCCGGAAATAAGCTGTTCATCAATGCCGAAATTTCTCATGGCTCTCCATTTGTAATGGTCACCATCCAGCCATATAGCGGTTGAAGAACGGAAATTCTGATTGGTAGAAATCACATCCGGTTCAAGATGATTGTGATAATCGATCACCGGCATATCTTTGGCATAGCCGAAATACAGATTTTCTGCCTTTGCCGATTCAAGCAAAAACAATTCTCCGAAAACGTCTTTATTTTTAATGGAATTACTCATGATTTATTTTTACAACCCTGAATTTTAATTAACTTGTTTAAACTCTGCAAAACCACAAAAGCCTTATTTTAAAACACTTTGGCTCACTTAAGAAAGTTTAAAATAATTCTGCAGAAAAGTTCACATAAGATGAAAATCAAAGATTTTCACAACACTTAGGTGTCTACTTTTTAAAAACAGGACCTTGAATGAAACCATTAAGGTCCTGTTTACTGTATATGAAAAAATTAGTTTTTTTTATACTCCACTGAATGCGCTGAAGCCTCCGTCAACAGGAATCAATGCTCCCGTGATAAAACTTGCGGCATCTGAACATAGAAACTGTACAACCCCGTTCAGCTCTTCTACTTCTCCAAATCTCTGCATCGGTGTTTTGGCCATTACTTTTTTACTTCTCTCCGTTAAGCTTCCATCCGGATTCAGAAGAATTGCACGGTTCTGATCTCCAATGAAAAATCCTGGTGCCACGGCATTAACGCGTATCTTATCTCCGAATTTCAATGCCAGGTCAGAGGCCAGCCATTGGGTAAAATTGGTAATTGCTGATTTGGCTGCAGAATATCCGGCCACTCTTGTAATCGCTGAATAAGCAGCCATGGAAGAAATATTGATAATGTTTCCGCTCCCCTGTTCAGCCATTGCTTTTCCGAAAACATAGCTCGGATAAACAGTTCCGTTGATATTAAGATCAGTAACCTCCGCCCATCCTTTCATATCCATATCGAAAAATGACTGTTCGGGAGATAAGGTTGCTGACGGGATATTTCCACCGGCTATATTGAGCAGAACATCAATGCTGCCATATTTTTCTTTTATTTTCTCTGCGGCAGCTTCAAGGCTTTTAATATCCATCACATTGGCTTCCACAGCGAATGCATCTCCTCCCAGGTCTGTAAGTTCTTTTACCCTGGCATCCAGTGTTTCCTGGTTTCTCCCCAGTGCAACAACTTTGGCGCCGGCCTCTATAAAGCTTTTGGCAAGACTTCCTCCCAAAACACCTGAAGCCCCTGTGATGACTGCTACTTTGTTTTTAATACTAAACAGGTCTTTCATTTTACTTTTTATTATTTATTACAAACGCAGTTTAATTTTTCTGTAATTCCGACTGTACTGCGGCCATTACTCCTTCGATCTGGCCCAATGCCAGCATTCTTCCTAAAAATGAATAGCCGGGATTATAACCTTTGTCAATATCTTCGGTTAAAAGTCTACCATGATCAATTCTCATAGGAAGATCAGGGTTTTCTTTTTCGAATACACGGATCACTTCAATAAGCTTTCCTCTTCCTCCCAAATGATGAGCCTCAATGAAGTCACCGTTTTCAAAGACATTTGTACTTCTCAGGTGAACGAATTTGGTTCTGTGGGCAAATTTCTGTGCCAGCTTGGGAACATCATTCTGAAGGTTAGCACTTAAAGATCCTGCACAAAACGTCAATCCGTTGTGAGGGTTATCAACAGCTTTCAGAAGCCAGTCGATATCTTCTTCATTGGTCACTATTCTTGGTAAGCCCAATAGTGAAAATGGAGGATCATCTGGATGTACGCACATCTGGATATTCCATTTTTCACAGACAGACATTATTTTTTCAAGGAAATATTTCATGTTCTGGCGTAATCTGTCTTTATCGATTCCATCATATAACGCCAATAAACTCTTGAATTTTTCTACAGGATTCAATTCACCATCTTTGATATTTCCGTTTACGAATCCCTGTGTTTTTACAATGACTGAATCTATCAGGTCATTATTATCTTTTTCCGTTAATGTATTTTTTAATTCTTCTACCTTCTGAAGGATCTCCGGATTATAGTCGTTTTCTGCCCCTTCTCTTTGAAGGATATGAATTTCGAAGTACGCAAATTTGGCTTTGTCGAAATAGAGGGATGACGAACCGTCTTCCCATTCGTGGAAAAGATCGGTACGTGCCCAGTCCAGAACAGGCATAAAATTGTAGCAAACTGTTGTAATGCCTGCTTTACCCAAATTTTCAAGGCTTGTGATATAATTTTCTATTAAAGAGTCACGGTCTTCACCTCCGTATTTGATCGCTTCGCTTACGGGAAGACTTTCAACAACAGACCAGCGAAGTCCGTGGCTTTCTATATAGTTTTTATAATCATTGATGGCCTCCAGATTCCAGATTTCTCCGTTGGGGATATCGTGCAGGGCAGAAACAATTCCTTCTACTCCTATTTGACGAAGCGTACTCAGTTCTATTTTGTCTTTTTTTCCAAACCAACGCCAGGTTTTTTCCATAATTTTTAAATTTTAATTCAGATAAACAAAGCAGGTGCTTTCACACCTACTCTGTTGCTGATATGAATGTAGAATAAAATTAATTGTATCCGGGGTTCTGATATTTTGCCTTGATGTCTGCAGATACTTCCATCGCATCAATCTGATTCTGTGGAATAGGTCTCAGATAATGAAAAGGTTGTATCGTTCTTGTCACCGTTTGCGGATCATGATCTCCATAAGAAGCTCCCCCGATCTGATAGGTAGCCGCATAATCTCCCCACTTCTGTGTACGTACCAAGTCATACCATCTGTAGAATTCGCCGTAATATTCGCGGGATCTTTCTGCAAGGATATAATCAATGGTAATTACCGCTGGTGTAGCCGCAATCATGGCAGCACTGTTATCCGCTACGTAAGCAGCATTCTGGGCATTATTGAACTTCCATTTTCCGGCACGGGCACGGATGACATTAATTAAACTTCTGGCTGTCATAGCACCTGAAGCTCCTTTTACTGCTGCTTCTGCTGCAATAAAATAGAATTCTGAAAACTTGGCAACGCTGAAAGGACGGGTTAATCCCGCATTCGGATATCCTAAGCCATTCGGATCATCGGTACGATAAGTTCCAATTTTCCATAAGCCAGGGTATACAATCCTGCTGATTCCATTCGGTGCAATTACCCAATCGGCTCTTCCAGCCAGTGTTCCTGCTCCTACACCACTTTGTCCCGCTCCTGTAGGATAAGCAGGCAGCTGGCTGTCATCGTTAAGAAAGCTCAGGATAGCCCCACCCGGTTGTACCGGTAAATTATTGGCGTTATAAAGTACAGGAACCGTTGTAAGACCCGTTCCATTCTTGTTCCAGTTTCCTCTGTACGTGGTTACAAAAGTTCCATCATAACGGGAATCATTGGTTTTATCTGCAAAAGTATTTTTAATGACTCCCAAAGTAGGACACATACGAACCCAAGGACGTCCCAGTGATTGCGCCGCCTCTCTCTGTACTGAACTTACAACGTCTGCGCCAACCCAAGCTGTGGTTTTACTGCTTTTGATAGCCGTATAGTTCCAGGTCTGCATCCATGCTGCAAAATTGTCCGGAGCCCAGCCTGATCCAAATCCTACAGGATCACTTTCATTATAGTAAGTACTTGATTGTATATGGTCTGCATAGAGCATCGATTCCGTGTTTCTGTCGTTTGAACCTACATTGACATCATAAAAAGTAGGCTGAAGCGCATAAGGTCCCGGGTTGTTGATTCCTTCCATTGCGACGTCATAAGCCTGCTGAAAATACCATTGAGCATTATGTCCGTCAGGGTCAGTTCTTGTTGCTTCAGGGTAAGTCGGAATATTGTTAGGATTCTGCAGCCACCATCCATAAGTAAGGTAAGCTTTGGCAAGCATTAATCTTGCTGCATTTTTGGTTACACCACCTGTTACTCTCGGTGATGATGGTAAATTTTCTATTGACTTTTTAAGATCAGCAAAAACCGTTTTTGTATAGACTTCCGGCACAGTATTCCTTGCAGAATTCGTGGACGGAAGCGTATTATATTTCAATTCTCCTGCCCCTAAATCCAAAGGAACTCCTCCATAGGTCTGCACCAGCATGAAATAGTAAAATCCGCGGAAGAAACGGGCCTCGGAAATCATGGATTCTGCGATTCCGAACCCCGGTCCCTTTTCAATGATTCCATTGGCTGTATTGATATACGGAAACACTGAATTCCAAACCATACTAGTAGGAAAAGTATTGGAATTGATAATACCGTTTCCGGACATATCAAGTTCTTTAAAGTTACCATCCGCACTTTGGGCCCATGTTGATTCGTCAGTTCCATTCTGGCAATTGCTCATGAAATATCCATTACCGTACAATAATCTCATCTGTCTGTACAGAGAGGTAAATCCCTGATTAATTCCATCCGGTGTACTAAAGTAATCCGCTGTATATATTGATCTTGGCTGCTCATCCAGAATTTCATTACATCCTGTAAATGTTAGGGATAAAAAGATTGTTCCCAATACCAGTTTTTTGTTAAAATTTATCATGACAATACAGTTTTAAAAGGTTAAGTTAAGTCCCATTAAGTAATTTCTTGTGGAAGGGTTGTTGGTTCCTATAACAAGCTGACGGCTTTGATATCCGCTTACGGCCTGGTTTTCATTTCCAAAAGAGTTCGGTTCCGGATCCATTCCTGAGAACTTATGATAAGGAGAGAATAATACAACAGGATTTGTTACGGTAAAGTAAATTCTTAAGCCGGTGATCTTCAAATCCTTTAAAAAATCTTTGTTGAAATTATAGCCTAATGTAATCGTACGGAGCTTAAGGTAAGAAGCATCAAACATCGCTAAAGTAGAAGAATACTTCGGGTTATCACCGCTCAAATGGCGTCCCGGACGAGGAAAATAAGCTCCTGTATTATCTTCTGTCCAGTAATCTACATCCACGTTGTTCCCTCTACCTGTTAATCTGTTAAGATAACTTGCAGATCCGTAAATGGTACTTACCAGGATTCCTCCGTTTTGGAAAGCCCCTACCGTGCTTAGTTCAAAGTTCTTGTAGGCAAAACGCATATTGAATCCTCCCTGAAATTTAGGAGCGGTATCAAAAATCTGCCTGTCATCAGGTCCTATTGCCCTTACCGGTGTTCCGTCAGGATTATAACCTCCGGTGTAAAGAACTTTGATAGATCCTACTACATCTGCAGCAGTTCCCGGTTCCAGAATGCTTTGATAGGGATCTCCTGCCTGCCAAAGGCCTACATACTGATAATCATATAACGAATTGATATTATGACCTACAAACCAAAGATTATTCACATCGCGTGTTGTTCCGGATGCAAGAGATAAAATTTTGTTTCGGTTGGTATAAAAATTAACTCCGGCTTCCCATGTAAACCCATCCGGATTATCGAAAATGACACCGTTTAAGGAAACTTCAAAACCTTTATTTTCTGTTTCCGCTACATTGGAAACAATGGATGACCATCCGCTTGTTGCCGGAAGACTCTTCTGTGTCAACAGGTCATATGTATGGGTTTTGTAATACTCCACACTCCCCGTAAGGCGGTTGTTCAATAAACCGAAATCAAGACCGTAGTTTTGCGTTTTTGAATATTCCCAGCCCAGGTTCGGATTTGGTGGCTGACTTCCATAGATCCCTGTACTTCCTGCACTTCCAAAATTATAAGGAGCAACACTAAATCTTCCCATAGTAGAATATGGATCTACTGCCTGATTGGAGGTCTGTCCCCATCCAACCCTGAATTTAAGAAGATTAATGGCTTTGATATTCTGCATAAAGGATTCATTGGTAACATTCCATCCTAATGATAATGCGGGATATGTATGCCATTTGTTGCCGGGAGCCAGTCTGGAAGATCCGTCTGCACGAAGTGTTGCTGTCAGCATATACTTGTTATCATAAGTATACATTACCCTTCCCATTGCAGAAAGAAGACCCGTTTTCCAGTAGATCTGGTCTTCCGGTCGTACGGTAATATCTGCCTGAGGCGATTGTCCCAGATTATAATACTGAAAAAAATCTGCAGGGACATTCTTTGCGCTCATGTATGAGCTTGTATACTTATTCCCTTCTGCGGAATATAATCCTACCGCATTAATTTTATGCTTTCCAAATGTACGGTCGTAGGTTAAAAGGTTTTCCAGGACCCAGTGATAGGTTTGGTTATTCCCTCTTCCTGCAGCTGAAGGCCCAAGAGGATTCGTATTAAATACTCCTACCCCAGCATAATTTCCACTATTTGAAGTACGGAAATCCAAACCTACGTTCAATCGGTATTTCAGTCCTTTGATCGGAAGATTGGCTTCCCCGTAAAGGTTGTTGTAGGATGCAAAAGATTTGGTTTCGTCAATATATTTATCTCCAAGACTTTCCAGGCTCCCTCTGGTATAAATCCATGTCTGATCAATACCTCCAGCCGTGCTCATTACCCTCTTTGGGCTTCCGTCCGCATTGTAAGGATTGGCAATTGGAGAAAATCCCAGCACTGCTCCCGGATTTACCCCATTTCCTTCAGAGATTGAATAATTGGTATTGGATGTAAAACCAAATTTAAAAACAGAGCCTACCTGCTGGTCAATAGCCATTCGCAGGGCAAATCTTTCATAACTTTGAATAGGGATCAATGCATCTTGCTTGAAGTAAGATAACCCTACATTATAATTTCCTCCGTCTGTTCCTCCTGAAACCCCGATATCATGACTGGTCATCATCGCCGGTTTGTAGTACAGGCTTTGCCAGTCCGTATTAACACTGTTGCTTTCATCAGCACCATTTGAATATAAAGGTGTTGTATTTCCTGCCGGAATCGCATAAGCACGCAACTGTGCAAACTTAGGACCATCCATCATAGGATATTTTGAAAACAAGGTCTGAACTCCCGTAAAGGTATTGTAAGTGAATCTGGGTTTCTGCCCTTTTGCTCCTCTGTTGGTTGTAACGAGGATAACTCCGTTTGCTCCTCTGGATCCGTAAATCGCCGTAGCAGAAGCATCTTTAAGGATGTCAATACTTTTGATATCACTTGAGCTTATATCTCCCAGTGATCCTACGAAAGGAATTCCATCCAATACAATCAACGGATTATTATCTCCTGTCAGAGATCTTGTTCCCCTGATACGGATCTGCATGGCAGCACCCGGTTTTGTAGAGGTTTGTGAGATATCTACCCCTGCCGTTCTTCCCTGTAATGCCTGAGTTATGTTAGCAGAAGGTACTTCACGCAATGCATCTCCTTTTACCGTGGCCACAGAACCTGTAACCGCCTCTTTTCTTTGTGTTCCATACCCTATTACAACAACTTCATCTATTTTCTTTTCTTTAACTATCGTATCCTTTTTAACCTGTGAATATGCTATGCCGGAAGGCAATAAAGTCATTGCAAAAAATAATGCTGCTTTATTGCTTTTATTGAAATAAAATCGGTTCATAATTATTATTTTTAGTATTAGTTATTGAATAAAAGGCTGATTAATAATTATAGTTTGTAAAGTCCTTAGTGTTTACAAGCCTTTTATTTTTTATTATATATGCATATTCACGATGGCTTCAAACAATTCCTGCTTTCCGCTTTTTGGCTGTGGTTCGCCGATTTCGTGAGCTATTCTCTGAAGATCTTCCAGGGTAAGTTTACCTTCCTCGAAAGATTTTCCATTCCCGTTATCAAAAGAAGCATAACGATCTGTTCTCAGTTTTTTGTAATCAGAATTTTCCAGAATATCAGCTGCTGCAAGAAGACCTTTTGCGAATACATCCATTCCTGAAATATGGGAAATGAATAAATCTTCAGCATCTATAGAATTTCTTCTGATTTTCGCATCAAAGTTTACTCCACCGGCTCCCAGGCCTCCCGCCGGAAGCAGTACAAGCCACGCCTGAACCATGTCGTAATAATCGATCGGGAATTGGTCGGTATCCCATCCGTTCTGATAATCTCCTCTATTGGCATCAATGCTTCCTAAAAGTCCGGCATCTACAGCTACCTGAAGCTCATGCTCGAATGTATGCCCCGCCAACGTAGCGTGATTCACTTCGATATTCAGTTTGAAATCTTTATCCAATCCGTAATGTCTCAGGAATCCGATCACTGTTTCGGAATCATAATCATACTGATGCTTGGTAGGTTCCATTGGTTTTGGCTCGATCAGGAATGTTCCTTTAAATCCTTGCTGACGCGCATAATCTCTTGACATGGAAAGAAAACGGGCCAGGTGATCTTTTTCACGCTTCATATCCGTGTTTAAAAGACTCATATATCCTTCTCTTCCACCCCAGAAAACATAATTTTCTCCTCCCAATGCTATCGTTGCATCTATTGAGTTTTTCACCTGAGTTCCTGCGCAGGCCACGACGTCAAAATTCGGATTGGTAGAGGCACCGTTCATGTATCTTTCATGGGTAAAAACATTGGCTGTTCCCCATAGAAGCTTAATTCCTGTTTCCTGCTGCTTTTGTTTTGCATATTCTACAATAGTCTGAAGGTTTTTCTCATAATCCTTCCAGTTATTAGCAGGATCTACCAGGTCGATATCGTGGAAACAGTAATAATTGAAGCCCATTTTGGACATGAATTCAAAACCAGCGTCCATTTTATGCATGGCTCTGGTCACTGCATCATTTCCGATGTCCCATGGATGGTGGATCGTAGGACCTCCGAACGGATCACTTCCGTTTGCACATAAGGTATGCCACCAAGCCATTGCAAATCTGGTCCAATCTTTCATAGGTTTTCCCATCACAATCTTTTCAGCATCATAATATCGGAATGCCAACGGGTTCTTACTTTCTTTTCCTTCAAACTTAATTTTTTCAATACCCGTAAAAAACTCTTTTGTACCTGTTAAAGTGTTCATATTTATTTGATTATTTTTAATTTGTTTTTTTAATTTTTGCGTAGGAATTCCCTTCTCACTGGTTCTTAAAAGTCAGTAAGAGGATGAAAAATACGGTTGTAATTGCTTTAGATTATTTCATTAAGATGATGTTTCCATCGCGCATAGGCTTCTGTATATTGTTCTTGTTTTTCGTGTTCCGGCTCTATCACCGCTATCTTTTCAAGTGAAGAAAATGCTTCCCTGGAATCTGAATAAAATCCAATTCCCATTCCAGCAGCTCTTGCAGCTCCCACTGCTCCATCGGTATCATAAAGTTCAATGACCGCATTGCTCACGCTGGCCAGAGACTGGCGAAAAATTGAACTTAAAAACATGTTGGCATTTCCTGCACGGATGACCTGTATATCCATTCCGATATTTCTCATGATATCCATTCCGTATTCGTAAGAGAATACAATACCTTCCTGCGCCGCACGCAGTATATCTCCCTTAGTGTGTATATTGAAATTGATTCCGTGAATAGAACAGCTGGTATCTTTATTTTCCAGTACCCTTTCAGCACCGTTTCCAAAAGGAATGATACTTAACCCTTTTGAGCCAATAGGTGAAAGCGAAGCCATATCATTCATATCCCCATAAGAAGAAAGTGAGGTTGCGAAATTATGCTTCAGCCAGGAATTTAAAATACCGGTTCCGTTGATACATAGTAAAACTCCCAGCCTGATCTGTTCAGGTGTATAATTGACATGGGCAAATGTATTTACCCGTGATAACTTATCATATTCCAGCTGATCCAGAACACCATAGACAACTCCTGAGGTTCCTGCTGTGGAGGCAATTTCTCCGGGATTAAAAACATTCAGGGAGAGCGCATTATTCGGTTGATCACCTGCCCTGTAGGATATAGGTGTCCCTTCTTTTAAGCCTAATTCCTCAGCTGCTGCTTTGGAAACCGTTGCCTGGATACCAAATGTAGGTACGATTTCAGGGAAAAAGCTTTTAGGAATACCATAGTAGTTGATGATATCTTCCGAAATGCAGTTGTTTTTAAAATCCCAGAAGATCCCTTCTGATAATCCTTCAATGGTTATTCCGATCTCCCCTGAGAGTCTCATAGCAATATAGTCTCCCGGGAGCATGATTTTATCTATCTTTTCAAAAATTTCAGGCTCATTTTCTTTTACCCAGGCCAGCTTTGATGCTGTAAAGTTTCCGGGTGAATTCAACAAATGAGACAGGCATTTTTCTTCTCCTATTGTTTTAAAAGCTTTTTCGCCGTAAGGCACAGCACGGCTGTCACACCAGATAATGGATGGCCTTAAGACATTCTGATCTTTATCCACCAGAATCAGACCATGCATCTGCCAGGTAATTCCAATTCCTTTGATATCTTCAGCATGTACACCGGATTCATGCATCACAGCTTCATGTGCCAACCTCAGATTGGTCCACCAGTCGACTGGATTTTGCTCTGCCCATCCCGGATTTATAGCAGTGATTTTCATTTCTTTTTTGGGAGAAAATTCAGAAGCAATCACTTTTCCACTGGATGCCTCGATGAGACAAACTTTCACAGAAGAACTGCCAATGTCATAGCCTAGTAAGTACATAATTTTTTAAAAAGGTTATTTTATAAGTTTTGTATTGTTTTTCTTGTAAATCTTAGCGTCAAATCTGTAGTACCTTGCTGCACGGTGTGACACATCTTTTTGAATTTCATCCAAGGGAACAATATAGGGGAACGAAGAAATTTTTTTATGAAAATTCTTGATGTCAATATTTTTTTCACTTAATGCACTATAGAGCTGATAGAGCTGTCTGATGGTGAATCTTTTCGGCAGCAGCTCAAAAATGATAGAGAAATCAGATTCAATCCATTTTCTGATCTCCATTAGAGATTCACTGATAATTTTGTTGTGATCGAAAGGCAATCCCGGAACTTCATCAATAGGATACCAGTCTACGGTATCATATTTTGTACTGTTGATCTTGTGGTCTATTTTACAAAGAGAAAGATAAGCCACTGTAATGATCCTGTCTATATGATGTTTGTATTCCTGATCCATCCATTTGATATCATGCGCATTACTTGCTCTCATGGGATCTGCAAAGCATTTGAACTGTTTGAGGACCATTTTTTTAATCCCTGTAAGTTCATGCAGTACTCTTTGTGCAGCATCATCCACATCTTCGTCGCTGAAAATCAAACTTCCGGGAAGCTTGATTTGTTTTTCCAATGGTACATCATCTACATGACGTTGTACTAATAATATATTCAACCGGTTTTCATGGTCAAATCCAAACACAACGCAATCTACAGAGACGTAGGTATGAATAAAATTCTGATTCATTAGTTTGTTAACATTTTGGTAACATTACAAATATAAAAATTCATCTGAATAAAAAAAATAAATCCATCATTATCTACTGCTTATCAACACATTACATATCGAATTTTTATGATATGAATTGTATAAAAATTATGATAAGGTTATCATTAAAAATACACTTACTTATTTCATAAGACATGAGTTCACAATTAATTGCAATATCACAACACCAAAAAGAGGATCATTTTTTTCTGAATAAATATTATGATAAGAAGAATTAATTTTTTTTTCATTTTAGCTGAAAAAAAAATGTAAAAAAGACACTTTTTATTATGAAAAAGTAAATAAAAACCTATTTTCATTCACCAATTTTCCGCTCTAACAGCAAAAAATTATGAAACAATAAATTTAAAAGGTGTGATTATTTGATCTGGTATCCGTCAAAAAAATCCAATTATAACTTGGAATTGCCAGATGATTTCGATATCATCTACTGCTATCAAAAGACAGGCAAGATGTTTACTATGAAGAAGAAAATTAGTGTTGAAAACAAAAAATATATGGCAACTTTATTGTCGGTCATTAATTGCAAAGAAACTTATATTCTGCAGTGTCCATCTCTGGACACCACAGAATATTAAATCTTTTACTGATGTAATAGTCCGGAGAATCTGAACTATGTAATTTCTTCATTACTATTTCCTGGCTTAGCTCTCATCCTTTGTATTCTTGACTAAGCTGATTCCAGCAAAAAAGAAAAGTAAACCGATAATTCCCACCACGATAATCGGCATATTGGCTACACCTTTGGTGATTAAGCCATTTCCTACATAAATAAGGCCACCTATCCCAAGTAGGGTTAATATTGTCCCAAAAATTCTTTTGACGTTCATGATATTATTTTTTATTAGGTTAGTATCCTCTATTTTTGACTTGCTGGCATTTTTCATTTCCCAGCATATTTATCAATTATCTTTTTAAGGTCAATTCCCTTTCCTAGCACTGGCTTAAATATATCGCCTTCACTTTGCAATCGCTCCAACGTATTGAAAATATGAAAATCACTCATTTTAAGTCCCTTTTTAACTTCATCCCAATGCAGAGGCATAGAAACAGTCGCCCCAGGTTTTGGTCGCACAGAATACACCGATGCAATAGTTGCATGAGGCCTGTTTTGTAAAAAATCAAGATACATTTTTCCCTTACGGTCTTTAATGACCCGTTCCAAACTTGTATAATCAGGAAGTTCTTGATGTACCAAGGTGACTATTACGCGAGCAAATTCTTTGGACTGTTCATATGTATATTTATTTCCCAACGGAATATAGATATGAAGACCGGTCGATCCACTTGTTTTGCAGTAAGAATCTATACCCATATCATCTAAAATCTGTTTTGTAACCTGTGCGGTTTCGATTACCTGATCAAAAGAGTTTTTATCAGGATCGAGGTCTACGATACAGTATGTCGGATGTTCAGGTTTTTTTATTGTACTATTCCAGGGATTCATCTCTATACAGCCAAGATTTGCCATATATAACAATGTTGCTTCATCTTTCCCAACAAGGTAGTGCTTGTCCTCATTATCTGTTTCACTCCTATACAAAAAAGTATCAGCCCAGTCCGGTGCTGTATCTGTCACATTTTTAAAATAAAAGCTTTTACCTTCAATACCATTGGGAAATCGGTTCATACTCTGAGGGCGGTCCTTTAAATAAGGAAGAATAAATGGTGCTACCTGGTAATAGTAATTGATCAAATCGCGTTTAGTAATTTTTGCTTTTGGCCAAAAAACCTTATCCAGGTTTGTAAATTTAAGTTCGTGCTTATTGACGGTTTTCACCTGTGTCTTTTCAGTAGGATTCAATAAGGTTTTCCTTTTCATTTTGCCAGCAGGTTTTATTATTTTTTCATGATGTTCATCAGTAATCTGAGCTGTATCAATTTCTTTTTCAAGAATAATTTCCATTGGGTCTTTATCTTCCCGCATCCCCTCAAAGGAAGGGTGACGCATGACTCCATCACTGGTCATTTCTGTAAAACTTATTTCACAGATAAGTTTAGGCTTTAGCCATGTAACGGAAGCATGAGGGGGATTAGGCCGAAATCGGGAAGGTTTGTTGACATCAGGCTCCTCAGAAAAAGGAGGCTTATTAGTGAACAGTGGTTTAAATTGTTCCATCATCTCCTTCTGCAACTTGTCATTAAATCCTGTGCCCACTTTTCCTTTATACACAAGATCTTTACCTTCATAAACTCCTACAAGGATGCTGCTAAAAGATTTTCTGGAGTCATCATTCAACGTAAAACCTCCAATAACCACTTCCTGTCTTTTATTGGCTTTGATCTTAAGCCAGTCCTTTGTCCTTACATGTACATGGTACAAACTATCCTTCTTTTTGGCCATTATGCCTTCAAGTCCCATGTTCTTTGCAGCTTCCAAAAATTCTATCCCGGAAGTATAAAATGGTGTACTGATTTTTATTATATCATTCTCCTCTAATATTTCTTTTAGAATTTCCTTCCGCTGACATAAGGTAAGGTCTGTAAGGTCCTTTCCATCATGCCATATAATGTCAAAGACATAGTACAGTAAAGTTCCGTCTGCCTCACTGCGCCAGTTTTGTAATGATCCGAAGTCAGCCTTGCCATCCTCCCCTACAACGACTATTTCTCCATCCAAGATAACATTAAGATTAAGCGCCTTGAGCGAATCATATACCGGATAAAATTTCTCGTTAAAGCTTTTGTCATTACGAGATTTGATCTCAACCTTGCCCCCTTTTAAAAAGGACACTGCCCTGTACCCATCCCATTTCACTTCATAGAGCCAATTTTTATCTTCAAAGGGCTTATCCACAAGTGTAGCAAGCATTGGTTGTACATGATTGTAAAAAGCCTTCTTTGGCGCGCCTTTTAAAATCTTATCCACATCAATATCCTCCTTCTCTGATCTGTTTGAGCTTAATTGTTCCTCAATGAGTTCTGGAGTCGTTTTTTTTTCAGTAGTCTTATCTTTGAGCCTACTCTCCTTTTTTACATTAGGTTTTCCATAAACTTTATCTGGAGATTTTTCCATCTGGACTATTGTCTTTTTGGAAATCACGGATTTATCTTTTAATGTAATATCCCTGGTCGTTGCGTATTTATCTTCAAGCTTCATCAGAAGCCAGCTATTCTCGCCCCTACCATAAGCTTTTACCAAGGCGAATTCTCCTTTTAGTTTTTTACCATTTAGCTTTATTTTCAACTTACCGGCATGAAGTTGGTGCAATAGATTTTCCTCCTGCTTTTTCAAATCTCCTTCCACTGGCTCCGAAGGTTCATAAGTACCTTCGTCCCAAACAATCACCGTACCCCCACCATACTGTCCCTTTGGGATAATACCTTCAAAATCCCGGTAATCATATGGATGGTCTTCAACCATCATAGCAAGTCTTTTAATATTCGGATCCAGGGAGGGTCCTTTAGGAACCGCCCAACTTTTTAACACTCCGTCCATTTCAAGACGAAAATCGTAATGAAGATGGGAAGCATCATGTTTCTGAACAACAAACCTCAATTCTTTGCCAGATGGCTTACCCCCAAAGGGTTCGGGAGTCTTTTCTTCTGACCGCTTTTCACGATATTTTTCTAAAGCCATACCAATTGTTTTTTAAGTTAATGGATTTTAGAATCTAAAAATTTGGCCGCACTTAACAAATGCACAGCTGACACTCTAATGATGCAAGTATTGCTATTTTTGGTGACGCTTCCTTAAGTAATCTTCTAATGTTTTTCGGTCATTAGAACCGTTTTCTTTTATAGCACCGACAACGGCTTGTGAGGTTACTCCCATTTTTTCCTTGAAATACTGGATTTCATAATTTTCTGAACCACTTACCTGTTTGCGGTCTTTTTTCCCTTTTTTGGATTTATCGTCTGTCATGGTTTAATATTTTAAGTGATTTACATTTGGTGATTAAAAAAAATACAAATATTACGCCGTTACGTATTATTTATTTTTACATAAGATAACCAAAACTAAAAAGTTTAAAAACATAAGACTTATGAATGAAAATTGTTGTATAAAAATAAATTAGTGATCAAAATCGGATCTGTCAGACTTTACAGCAATCTGTTTCTTAAAGCTAATATATTAACTGGGGGTTGTAAAATTGATTTCAGTAACCATGTATTCACAGGCAAGAAAAAATAGCATTAAATTATATTTCCTTTTCTTTAATAAGTATTTCCTGCTGTATTCAGTTATAATATGATTTTACTCATAAAAACTATAATGGTATTAATTATACTTTGATAATCAAATTTAAAACTGCTATGAATACTAGGAAATATTTATCTCTTACCTTGAAAATCTGGCGACAGAAAAATAGAAAAAGTAAAGGAAAATTTGAAGTATATATAATTTCTGGTGTTTCTACCGATTCTTCCTTTCTGGAAATGCTGGATATACTTAATGAACAGCTAATTTATGAAAATAAAGACCCTGTTGCTTTTGATCATGACTGTCGTGAAGGAATTTGCGGAATGTGTTCTTTATACATAAACGGAAGAGCACATGGTCCGGACACAGGAATTACAACATGCCAGCTCCATATGAGGATGTTTAACGATGGAGACACTATTATCATTGAGCCATGGAGAAGTATTGCATTTCCTGTTATCAAAGACTTAATGACAGACCGTAGTGCTTTTGACAGGATAATGGCAGCAGGTGGATTTATTTCTGTCAACACTTCAGGAAATACGCTGGATGCCAATGCTATTGCTATTCCCAAAGAGAATGCTGATAAAGCAATGGACGCTGCCGCCTGCATTAGCTGCGGAGCATGTGTAGCTTGTTGTCCGAATGGTGCTGCAATGCTTTTTGTTGGTGCTAAAGTTTCTCATTTTGCATTACTGCCACAAGGAAAGATTGAAAGAAAGAGAAGGGTTTTAAATATGGTAAAAGCTATGGATGATGAGGGATTTGGAAATTGCTCTGTCATTGGAGCATGTGAAATTGAATGCCCCAAAAGTATTTCACTGGATACTATCGCCAGAATGAACAGAGAGTATATGAATGCCTGGCTTAGTGAAGAATAGGGCGAGATTCTACATTGTAATTTTAATTATTTAATAATGATTTTAGTAACCGGAGCTACCGGAATTCTCGGTAGGGTAATTGTTTTGGAACTTCTCAAAAGAGGCAGAACTGTGCGTGCCACAAAAAGAGACTCCAGTGATTTGGAAGAAGTGAAACAATCATTGAAGTATTACTCAGAAAATGCTGAAAGCTATTTTAATAAGATAGAATGGGTGACGGTAGATTTACATAACAAGGAAAGTCTGCAAAATGCACTTAAAGATGTTCAGGAGGTATATCATTGTGCCGCGAAGGTAACTTATGATCCGAAAAAACAGAAAGATGTTACCCAAGTCAATGTTGAAGGAACTGAAAACATAATTGAATGCTGCCACCGTTTCCATAAAATAAAGTTTCTGTATGTAAGTTCCGCAGCTATTTTCAATAAAGGAAAATGTGAAAAACTTATTGATGAAAATTCAGATCTTATCAGCGGTGAAAACAATACAATATATGCCATCTCAAAATGCAATGCGGATAAAGCGGTGCTTGATGCATTTCATCAAGGTTTAGATACCATTATCATTAATCCGGGGATGATTATCGGAAGTGGTAACTGGCAAAAAAGCAGTGGCGAATTCTTACAAGTTTTTGCTAACAGATTGTATTCTTTCCCTGGCGGAACAGGATGTGTAGATGTAAGGGATGTAGCAGAAATCGCTATCGAACTGATGGAAAAAAATATTTTCGGAGAACGTTTCATCATCATTTCAGAGAACAGAAAGTACAGCGATCTGTCTAGACTAATTAAAAAGACGGTTAATCCTTTTATTTTATCTGAGAACATTTTAAAAATAGGGAGAATTTTAAATATTCTTTCTGGAGGATTAATCCCAAAATTAAGATTACTGACCAAAGCAAACATAGAATTTTTAACCTCTTTCTCAAAAATGTCTAATGCTAAAATTGTAAAAACTTTGAATTATGAATTTATTACTGTGGAAGACAGCCTCGATTTCCATATCAGGAATTTTCTGAGTAAAAAAGAATGAAGCAGCACGTTTTGTTGATCAAATAAATGGACAGATACAACAAGTTCAACGCCATTCAGATATTAATTAAACTCCTGTCAAAAGAAATTGTGGCTGCTCTTGAAAGTTTCTCTTAATCTACTATCATGGTACTATTATCATTAAAAAAAATTGAGCCTTCCTGCAAACCAATAGTACTCGTTTTTATATACAACATTTCTACAGCAGGTTCTCTACCTCTACTTTTATGATTTTAAGGGACCATTTTCAAATTAAGGCTGTATTAGAGTTGTACATTTAAAGCATCAGTTTTGGGATACAGCTCCAACTTTTTGTAAAGATGATTTCTCCTTTATAAGCAGAGAAGTAAGTAAAATTTTATAAGCAGAAAGCCTAACTGATATATGCCAAAATATTTTTTTGAAACCCATAATACTGTGTTTATTTTCCCACTTTTATTCTTAAAAAGGCTGATAATTCAGTCTCTATCATGTATCAAGGGAAAACTGTAGATTTATCGTATTGTCAAACCAATTTTACAATAGAGTAATTCGGGTTTTATGAGTGACTTCATAATGGTACGAATTAATACAAAATTTTTCTGTTAATTATTTTTACAATTTTTTCTTTTTCCATACGTTTGATAGCTTTTATGGCAGTTTCTACACGAATTCCTGTAAGACTGGCAAGTTGCTGTCTTGTAAGAGGTACTTGGAAAGAGAACGTAGCTTGCTCTTTTTGAAAACTTTTCATGTAATCCATAACGCCAATAAGCCTTTCCTCCGGACTTTCCAGAGAATTTTTTTGAAGCATAATATATTTGTAATACAGCCCGTCTGATAGCTCTTTGCAGAAATTAAAAAAGAGAAGTGGATGCTTTGCCAGCATCTCTAAAAAATCTCGTTTACTTAATCTAAGAATAGTACTGGCAGTGATAGCTACTGCACTCATTGGGTATGGTTTATCATCAAATAAAAGCGACTCACCAAAACTTTGTCCATCAAATAGAATATTCTGGATAAATTCTTTTCCTTCGGCATTATAATTATTCAGTTTAACTTCACCCTTTACTATTTGATAATAATATAACGGTGCGCCTCCCTCGTGAAAAATCGTTTCTTCTGGATTGTATCTTTTTAACCCAGCACCAGCTGAGCTTAAAATTTCTTCGCTAATAACATAATCTTTTTTTAACTGTTAATAATTTTAAATAATCATCTTCGTAAAAACTTATTTGGTAAATAAAATGTGTAAAAATGCTTCATTAATGGATCATCAAAGTCGATAACGAGAAGCTGTAGTTATTAAAGCATAACATCCGGTATTTTACAGCTCTTGAATCTATTTTTTATGGCAATTTTAAAGTGATTTAAAAACTACTGCAGAGTTATCACAAATTTTTTGAAGTGCTTTTGAAATTTCATTCATCCCAAAAACAATACATCCTGCAAATCTTAATTTGCAGGATGTATTCATGTTTTTACGCTTTCAGAAAAACTCTTGTTAAGCATTTGCGGAGAGTGAGGGATTCGAACCTATCTCGTGTATATGTGATGTTTATTGAACTTCTTATTTAATGTTTGAAAAGCGCCACGATATTGCCACACTAACTTTTCTTGTTTCAAGAAGTTTTATAAACTACTCTAACTTTTGCTTTGCGGAGAGTCAGGGATTCGAACCATTACAGCAACTTCCTTATTGGTGTATCATCTGTGCTTCATAAATTATGAAGTGCCATGAAACTGCCAGAAATACTATAATTTCATCAATTCTTTCCAACTCTCTTTCGCCTGCAAAAAATATTTACGACTTAAAATAAAGAACACAAAATTTCTTAATACAAATTAAGCTTTTTTTATCAATTTTGTATATACAATAACGGTAAGATTTCCGTCTCTTTGTGTTCTGGCTTGAAAGATATTATTTTTTATAAGATCATTTAATTTATAATAAAAGACAGGTTCAACGGGCATATTAAAACTTTCCAGGCATCCTTTATAATTTACATTACTACTTGCTTCTTTTAGATGATACCAAAATATGGAAGAACATCTTGTACATTTTAATTTAAAGCCCTGAAGGAAAACTCCTAATTTGCAAAGTGTTTCTAATAATTGCTGTAAGCCCAACCTTAAATTCTCCGGGTTTGCAAAGGTTTGCCCTTTGGGGCCAAGTGGTTCTACATGTTCTTCATATACGCTGATACATTTATTAAATATTTCCCGAAAATAAATCGAATCTCCTGCTGCCTTTTCACTGGTACATAATTCTTCAAAAATATCTACCCAAAATTTATCTGTAAAAAATCATCGATCAAATGAAAATCACCGTTAAATTTTCTAATAAAGGAATTCATTCTATTACTACTATCGTGCGGACCTATAGCAATATATCTTGTCTCTGACCTTGTTCCCCTGAAAAACCGGACTTCGTATAAGCTGTTTTAAAAGCTCAGAAAACTCCGGAACATTTATTTTAACAGTTCCTAAATCATCTAAGAAGTTGTGAACAAATAAGAGATATTCCTTTTTTTATTAATTCTACCTTCTACTCCCTTTAAGATGTATCTTGTTTCAGTGGTTAGGGGAAAACGAAGTGACTGTTGATGAAGTTTATTAATCTGATCTATCTCAAGATCAACTGCCCATTTTTGAGGATAGAAATTAACATTATCTGTAAAGCTCAATGGAGGAATAAAAAGCAGATTATCTTCAGAAAGAAGGGTTTGAATAGTAGGTCGTTCTCCAGATTGGCTCTCATGTAGTCCTTTATCGTCGGATACTGTAAACGGAAAATTTAGTATCTCTTTATACTGAACACTTTTGTACCCAATTATTGGTCTTAAATGTTCTGTTATCAATCCCACTATTTCTTCTTTGTTAAATGTGAATGATACAATTTCAATGGTATTTTCTCGACTGAAATCACTAAGCACACCACCAAAATACTTGTCCTTAGCAATTAAAGCCAGCTCATCAATAGTCAGGTAAAAAACATTATGGCATTGATAAAGTTGTCGATTCCAATAATAAAGAAGATCCACAGTAGATGTTTTATCTTTCGCTATTACGATCTCAGATGACTCATATCGAGTAATACCAAAGCTCCTTAATATTTTAGTATTTAAATTTTGTCTTGATAAAAGTGATTGAATGAGAGGCTTACACTCATAAATAATTTGATTCAGTATCGAGAAATTCTCGGAGGTAATCTTTATTCGATTAAGCTTTTCTGTTAATTTAGACCCACCTATATATTCGCTTGAAGTTAAGCCAAAGTTTGTATCATAAAATTCCAGGAGAGGGCTTTCAGTTCTATCTATGTCTTCCGGTACAAGGATGTTATAATCTTGATCAAATTGTGATACAAAATATAAAGCATTCACTCCTAAAATGTCTTCTTCTCTTGGCTCTTTATCAAGATTAAAATAACCAGTCGGGTTAAAATAACCAAGTTTCTTTATAACAGACGGATCTACTCCATTCGAATAAAAAATATAGTCCGGATCATAATGTTTTATTATCTCTAAGTAGCCTTCAACAATTACCTCACCTTTCATGGGTATGATGGGATTGTACCTTCCACCCCATTGTTTTTGGATATGCTTGATAAGTTTTATGAGTTTTTCATAGGAATAATCGATATCGATAAAAAACATTTATCGAAGATGTCGCGGTTTGGAGGAAATCTGAAATTGATTCATCAGGTAGTTGTATTTCTTAATCTGGGATTAGTTAGTTTATCTGCTACTTGAACAGTAGTTTATCTGCTGGCATTACAAATATAACATATTAAAATATCAGCGTATTGAATTACGAAATACATTTTGCAATAATCTTCGGCTTTTTGTATCAACCACGATTTAAAGATTCATTATTGTGAATATGCTTCAACTGTGATATGTCCCAACATCCTGGTCTGGAACTTATACGAAAAGTTAGTTGTAAATACCCTTCAAACTGTGATACGTCCCAACCTATGTCAATGATCTTAATAATCGCAATTAGTCGTGAATACCCTTCAAAATGTGATATGTCCCAACAAAATGAAAACACTAACAGAACAAGATTTTGTTGTGAATACCCTTCAAACTGTGATACGTTCCAACTTATCCTTTATCCTATTTAACCCAGGAGATGTTGTGAATACCCCTCAAACTGTGATACGTCCCAACAAATTATGGAAAAGCTTATATCAATGACTAGTTGTGAATACCCTTCAAACTGTGATATGTCCCAACTAGACGAACTTAAACCAGATGATTAGATAAGTTGTGAATACCTACAAACTGTGATACGTCCCAACCTTAAGATTCTGGAATAGCTATAAAATGCTGTTGTGAGTACCCTACAAATTTTGATACGTCCCAACGAACCATTATCTGCCAATGTTAAAGCTGATATCTTGAGTACCCTAAGAACTGTGATACGTCCCAACTCGCCTTAAAACAAATAGGAATTAATCAATGTTGTGAATACCCTTCAAACTGTGATACGTCCCAACACTTTGATAAAAATAATGCAGACGAAGCAAGTTGTGAATACCCTTCAAACTGTGATACGTCCCAACACAGAATGGCAATACATATGCACCAGGTTAGTTGTGAATACCCTTCAAACTGTGATACGTCCCAACTACTAGTTAGGTTAGAGGACTATAGGACTAATTGTGAATACCCTTCAAACTGTGATACGTCCCAACGTGCACCAACAACTGTTATCTCTGCTTTAGGTTGTGAATACCCTTCAAACTGTGATACGTCCCAACGAAGTTCCGGATAGAGAGGAGGAAATGAAAGTTGTGAGTACTCTACAAAATATTTGTTCTAACAATTATTACATCATGTAAAAATAACATAATTGTGAACATTCCTTGCTTACTTTACATCATTATCTTTTTTAATTCACTTATTGCGTATTTTACAAAGTTTAGATAAAATAATGACACAGAAGCTTCTTCTTTAAATCCATACTTATCTCTAATATAACAATAAAATTGATAAGATGGCAGCTGGTTATGCGCAAATTTATTTCGAATAGCTGTTAATAAATATGCTAATTGAATTAATTCGGACTTCGATTCCAAAGTCTTAGTATCTAAGTTTTCGAAATCGCTTTCATTAAGATATTCTAACCAAACATCTTCTCCATGGTTAAATAAACCCGCAACTTTTCTTAAAATACCATTGACAAGGTATATTTTGAACTTCGGATGATTATTATGTTCCAATTGTACAGGGTGATTAAACCCATTCCAGCCACACAATATTAAAATTTCATGCTCTAATTTCTGAATCTCTTTAAAGAGCTTTTCTCTTCTAATAACTTCGTAGGAATTCTCGCCAATATAAAATTCATTTTCTAGCTCTATTTTACTCCAAGTCCTTCTTTTATCATAAGACAAAAGTACCTGTATTTTTTCATCCGATAAGAAACTATTAAATTTTCCTATATCCTTTAATCTAACTGCTTGTTCAACTATTTGCCCATTTTGATAAGGAACAGTTTTACTCCATAGAAAATTATCCTTAATGATATTTGGACTATTATCTCCTTCTTCACGAACACTTTGTGAAGCTGCTGCCCTCTCCTTTGCTATTCTTTCTTCCTGAGTTAAGTAAAAATCGCTTAAAATAAGTGTCGTGGAATAGTTAAATACTTTTTGAAATAAATTCTCCGCAATAAGTTTCAGAAAAAGATCCTGTATTTTTATCGTCTTAATTTTAAGATCTTGTTTAGTTTTAATTCGCTCTTTTAACTCATTACTTCCCAATACTTTTCTGTTTCCAGTATTAACAAAAGGTTTTTCCATATGTTCTAAAAAAACATCATTGTAATCACGGGCCCAATCATAAAATTTTTGAAATTGATGATCCTTTTGATAACCATAGCTATACCAACCTGCAAAAGATTCCGGACTGTCTTCTACCTTGACTCCTTTTATAAAAGTTGGTTTTTTGTCAAAAATACCTCTTGGAAAAATGAATGGCTTCGATAAAATCTTATGTTTCTCAGTCTGCAAATCCTCCATAATATAATGACGTTTATCAAATAAATCTTTTGGCATCTGCAGCTCCATGAACTTTTGGAGATTTTTACTGTCAGAAGTATATTGAGAAATGCGCTCAGATAAAAAAGAAAAATATTTCTTTCTTCCCTCCAAATAATCATTATAAAAGTTATCAAAGAACTTATTCTGTTTAAAACTATTTAATATCCATTCATTCCAGAGTATTGTTTCATCTTTCAAATTCCAGTTACTTTCCAAAATGGCTAAAGCTTCTTTTGGTCTCGTATTATAAAATGCTAATGAAAGTTGTAGCTGACTATGCTGGTATCCTTTCCATTGTTTTCGAGAATCTTGAGGCATGAAACGTTTTACATCATCAGCAATCCATGCTGCTTCCCTTCCAAGTTCTAAATTCGTAAAAACAAACTTCCTTATATATTTACCATCTTTCTTTTGTTTAAGAGCTTCTTGATTGCCAAATATCAACTTAAGTTTCTGTTCTGTAACAATCAGTTCCTTAGAAATTAGCTGAAGTAATTTATCTGTATTTATGATTCTATTTCCTTGATTTTTTTTGAGCCTACGACTTATTTGAGAGGCAGGAAGTGGATTTTCAGGATGATAATTTTTTACGACAGTTAATCTTTCATATAGCTTATTTTTTATTATTTCTTCCATTTCTACAGAATCCTTGCCGTTCACCAGTATTTCATACAATAGAGCGGGAATTTCATTTAAAGACAGCAAAGCGATTGGTTCTTCCTGATTTAGGACAGACTTTGTGCCAATCATTTGTGTTATTTCAAATTTTCTCTTTTTCCCGGCTTCTCTTATTTTTAATTCATCCGGTGCCTGGGAGCGCCTTGCATTTTTAAATTCTACAATTTCCCTTTTGAATTTAGCATCTGTAGAAATATAAATGGGTATATTATTTTCTATAAATACATAAGAGGGATTAGGAAATATCTCCCACCCTTCTTCATCGCTCAAATTTAAAGCAGTGCGTAGATACTGAGCTTTAAGTGAGGTAATTTCCGAAAGCCTTCCGAAAACTTTTATCCGGTCTTTAACTACCCTTTCCGTTTGGAATGTAGTACCATTAATATTTTTGAGCCTTTTGTCGTGAACATAATTTCCAACATGAACCTGAAATCTTAGTGAAGGAAACTTCACAAATTCGTCTAAAAATCGAATAGCAAAATAGTTGAACTTATTATCATACCGCTTACGAATTACAGGATGTACAACTTTTGCTCGCTCTAAACCTAAATCTTCATTACCCTCTTTTATATACTCATTAATATCTTCTATAAATTTATCTTTGGTTTCTTTATCAAATGCAACATACAGTTCATCCGGAACTTTGCTAAGTTCATCGATAATTTGTACAAGCAAAGTTTCTTCGTGAAATTCATTTGATAATTTTGATTTTAATCCTTTAAAACATAAATAGGAAAAAACCCAGTGGGTTGCCATAAACTTAAGGCCATTTACATTGTCGTTTTCATCTCTAATAACTTTAGCCTTAAACCCCTTACTTCGACTCTTTAAGTCTTCAATTTCTTTTCTTTTAAGAAACATGCTGAGCAGGAATAAAAGACCGCTTTGTGAGATTTCAATGCCATTTTCTACCGATTCTAAAGAAGTGAGTGCAGAACTATAAGCTAATTTGGTTTTAAAAGACTCTCCGTCTTTATAAATCAGATGATTAAACGCATTGTTAAGAACGCCATTTTTAATTCCTTCCTTATCATGTACATTTACTTTCTTTCCCTGACGCTTCAGTTCTTTTAATCTCTCAATTTGCTTTTGATAACCGATTTCGAGTTCTTCAGATAAACTTTGACTTAGCAAGTGCCTTGTCTTATCATCTTTCATCTTTTGATCTCTTACATCTCTCGCCGTCCTGGCAAAAATATCGTCCAAAAGAATAAATAGAGATGCATCAAAATCTAATGGTCTGTGAAAAAAATGAGTATAAAAGTTCCTTAGTTTACTAATTGATGTGATTAGTAAAGTAAGATCTGATCTAAACTGTACTCTGTTATTTTGGGTATTGATCTTATCAATAACGGGGAAATACATTTTTAAAAATGATACTCGCTTTTGAAAGTCACTATCGGAAAGATTATCCTTTAACGATACATCAGCAAACTGTTCCAAATTTGCTTGTCCTACGTTAAATTTTTCTGAAAAAGCTTTTAAAACAATTTTAATATTATTTTCTGCTAAGTTTAAAAATCCTCCGAAAAAATGTTTATCCTTGATTTTGGAGTGGTCATAAAAAATTCCTTGACCTATAGTTTGGGTTTCCATGCGTGTTTTTAGTTAGTATAAAATAAACCTTACCAATATAGCAAAATCATTTATAACTCCAATACGGTTTTACCTAATAATATATTGGACAGTATAATTATAGTCGTTCTTCCCAGGTTTTTTAATTGTATGGCATAAAGAAGCTCTCCTGAAGATTTAATATGTCTAAATCTTCCTCACCTTCTAACCTACATATTAGATTGTTGTTTAGAGTATATAAAATATAATGTAATGAATATAAAAACTGAGTTCTATAACCTCGTAAAGCTGCTATGGCTGTAATCAACTACGGAAATTCATAATCGCCCTTAAAAGTTGAATAAAATTCATCTATGTAGCAATAGCTTCTTTCTATTAGTACTCTAATATCAATTTCTTGAAATTATCATAATACTAAGTTATGTTCTGCTATCTTTGTATTAATATCCAATGCCAATGGCAGATTCCAACCTGCCTTCTCCTATCAGCTTTTCCGGTCGGGATCACTATCATCCAATGTGATCTACGTACTTCCGTTCTTATCAGAAACCCCATGGAGAACTGCTTTAATAAAAATGTTAACACGCTATATTTAATTAAATTTATATATCGATATCTTCAAATGACTAGCTTTCAAAATATAAACCTCTTAATTAAAATTGTCAAAATTGTTGAAAACATCCAATCAAGAGATATATCTAATAACGCGATTTGTTAGAAAACCCTGCAACAAATAAGCCTATAATAAAAGCTCCCAAAAGCGCTTCTGAAGCAACTAACAATTTTAGTATATTACTACCATTTAAAGGGGTAATATCACCAAACCCTAGCGTCGTAAAAGTGACAGCAGAAAAATAGATTGAGTTCACTACATTCCCTTTCACTTTATCTAAATCAGTGAAATAATAAATAATTGAATAGAAACTAATAATTGTCATTGTTGACCATATTATTCGATTTAATTTCTCTCCAAATCCCCAAATCAGGTAGGAGACAGCGTATGAAAAGAATTTAACTAATAATTTTAAGTGATAACCGATTCTAGAAAATGTATATATGTGATATTCTCTGCTATAATTAATCAAAGATTTCCACAAGCTAGATTCGGCCCATATATACCTTAGTTCATAAAATCTTTCCGAATAATAAGATCTGCTTGCTTCTGTTCTTAATCCATTTGCTTGATAAACAACTCTCAATGTTTTATAAAAATTGGCTATTGACTTATACAAATCCTCTTTTCCAGAAAACCATGACTCCGCAGGTGGTATATATTGAATCTCATTAATAATATCAGTATCTTTAAAATTGAATAAACTAAGAGCACAATTATCCAGCAGTAAATCGGTTAAGCGGCATGATCTAAAATTCGCCTGAAACAAATCACAATGATAAAATTCAAACCCATATAATTTGGAATTTTGCACCTCAATTCTCTCAAAATGACAACTATAAAATGTTCTGAATGATCCGTTAGAATCTGTAACAAATAAATTTCTTAAAGTGGCATAAAAAACTTCAGAGCCCCTACTCATTTCAAACTCTCCATCAATAGTGAGAAAGTCGATATCACAAAAATCAAGATTACGAAAAATAAAAGAACCCCATCCAGGAATAGTAGTTCCTCCCATTTTTAAAATCTGAAATCCTGTGTTTATTGTAGCTCTTGATTGCTGGGGATGACTATTGCTGTATAAGGTAAATCTGAAAGAATTGAAAGGCATTTTGATAAAAATGTCTTTTTTTTTGTCTTTTAACCACTTAAAGTAAGGTATGAAAAAATAATAATCTCCCTCACTTAAATCTCCCAGTATAATCTTCTTACTTCGTTCATTATATATAGGCTCGAAGGAATATGGAAAAAAGCCAATTTCATTATTTTTTATAACTATAACCTCATTTTGAAAATAGAAAAACTTGCCAGGTTGATCTGTCTCAAGAATTTTATCAATGGTAAGTTGATTATCTTTTAACCACTCATCAAACTCTGGTAATGTGGTTCGAAAATGTTCAAATAGTTGTAATAAATCGTTATTTCGACGCCATTCATTGAATTGCTCAAAAGGTAATTCCCACAGTTCATCTATTGTCATTGTAATATTAATTTTTTTAATCCAATTAGTTTCCAAATAAAAGCCTCGCCTAAGTTCCATTAAATTCAACTACAAAACCTATAACAATCATAAATTTGAAAAATAAAAAGTACATTTAATCTTTCAAAATATCCATATACTTAATTCTAGCTCAACAACCTGTACTAATTTAATAAGACAAGCTTAGACTTATTTAATTATTTACCTGAAGTAAACGCTGAAGTTCCAGTCCAATTGAATTATGTATACTAACAAGAAATAATACCAAGTCTTTATAGTGATTAAACATCGTTGAATCAGCTCTAATTGTGTCCCCATCTACCTCCCAAACCTTGCTCAAAAAAGCCCCAAGTTCATCTATCGCATAATACGGCTGTAGAATTCTCCCTTTAGGAATAGGACCTTTAAAATGTTCTTGATAATATTTAACAGTAAGATCTACATATGACAATCCCCACTTAAGAAAGGGTCTACCAGAAGGTGTTTTTAGGAATTTACAGCACGCCTTGACTACAGGAGGCGCCATAATTTTTTTCTCGAAAAAGTTCTCAAAAACAGAAATAGCTTTAATTGTAAAGCCGCTATAGTTATACTCCCAAACGTTAGCATTCCCTGAATTCAAAAGAAAAAGGCTTAAAGGCAAATATTTACCATTTCGTCCTTCTTTGTAAGCCCAGTTTGCTCCTTCAAGACAAAACTTAACTACGCGCTGCCATTGCCATATAAAAGCATCGTAATGATCTGCCCTATCAAGATTATTTAATAACAAACTTTCGCAGTAGATTTCTGTCCATTGAGGCGTAATATAACCGAATTTAAGAAGGGGTTCTGCAAAATAGCTAAAGAAGTCAACAGGCATAGGTTCTGAAATAAGTGAAGGAATCGAACGAATTACCCAAATATCAAATTCATCCGGAAACTCTTCAATTTCAGTTCTGGAATTATCAGGACTTCCAAACTGACAGATAACCTGTTCAAGTGCCTCTTTCCATAGAAACAATATATGGTCCCATTCTTCCTTATTATCATTGAGATTAGAAATAGGTAAGCTGTTATAAGCAAATCGCAGCAACGATAAATCTAGTCCTGGATTTAGGAAATCCATCTGATTATTCGTATCAAACATTCTCTCAAACGCACTTTTGCGTCTAACCTCATGTTTACGGTACTGCTCCCATTTACATGGATCTTTTGTAATTTCTCCTGCAATAAAACGATTGTTTAGTCCTATTAGCTCTGTCTCCGCCTCTGTTCTATCATTAAAAGCTGGCACATTATCAATTTTGGCATATTCTAACGTATAATTCTGCAGCTCTATAAATTGCTCGTGGTTCCAACCCCAAATTTTAGCTAACGATGAGAACAGTACATTCACCAATTCAGAATGAAAACTGGTAAAAATCAAGGTAATCCATTTTCTGGTCAACGGTAAGTCAGCGTCTTTCCATAAATATGCTACAAGGTTTGGTAAAAAAATATTCCAGCTATATTCTATACTATGATCTAAAACTTTAATTTCCTCTTTTTCTATGCGCTCAAATATGGTAGTGGTATAGGTCAGTATTGTTTCATAATAAGCAGGATAATCATCTATCCACACATCTTTGAATTTCAAGAGAAGCACATATCCTCCTAAAATACTACTTAACGGGGTTTCTAATGTACTAAACCAATCTTCAAAATTTCGTAATTTAAGTTTTTCCAATAACTCCCAGAAATTTTCAATATCCGACAATTTAATTTGTTTCTCATCTTTAATTATCTTGTAAATCGTAAACGCACTTGGTACAATCTGGCGGGCATCATAGGATTCCCTTATTGGATTCATTCTACTAACTAGATCGGCTGGTTCAATATATTCGTAGTTTAGAAGGTCATCTTTATAAGGTTTAATTACATAATTTTCGGGATTAAAAAAAGAAAGTAATCTATCTTGGTAAATATCAAAATCAATATTACTTCTCATCTTACTAAGTCCAGCTTCCCATTTTTCTCTTACATCATCATAGATTACCCTAAAATCGGAGTCCAACAAAAGATTCCTAATCATGAGATCATCTAAGGGGGTAGTCCTAAAATCTGTTTTATTCCATTCCATAGCTTCCTCAGCCTGCACCTTGGGAAGATTATTTAATCCATATTGTTCTAGTTGATAGGAAATAATATTATGCTTTTCCCATATATAAAACTTCATGATGTACAAAATTGGTTTCAATACCCCTTTAAAAAGGATTGGATATCCTTTACCCACAGAAACAAGCATACCAATAAATGCGAGGGATTCTGATTGCTTCAAAATATAATCAATACACTCTTCAATCTTAAAACTATCTTCCTTAATCTCGTATAGATAACGTTCCGTTGCCATTAATGCACTTACCAGCGAACTTGGCGGGATACCAATACCTCTATACCAGAAGAAAAGTGATAGGTCACCATAATATTTTCTTTTCTCCCCATCTATTTCTAGTATTTCAAAAGGAGTTTCAGTTTCTGACTTGTATAAAGTACGCCATTGTCCTGTTGCGAAGTCTACGAATTTAATAATGCCATCAAGAGCTGCCAGATGATTTGTATAGAGAAAATTCAAAAAAGGGCCTCTCCTAAAAAAAGCAGGACTCCACTGACGAGGGATGTTCAAATCAAAGTCATCGATTCCTCCATCTCGATAATAATCATCACTAGGTGCTTTAATCAATGTACTTAGCATCACCTCATTTGCCAATTGCGGATTAAGCTCAAAGACACCAAGCAGTGCTCCTCGATTCAAACAAACATCAATAAAATCATTATCAAGGTGAAAGAATGGCCCATCATTCCACTTTTGAGCTTCTCTGAATCGGTGGCTTTTAGGTACAATCTCTCTTACAGTTTTATTTTCTTGCTCAGCCGGTTGTATTCTTCCTGCCAATTGCAAAATAACCTTACCCGCTATATCAGGCACCTCATTATAACCACAAAGAAGCCCTTCAAATGCACAATCTTTAGAAATCTTGTTTCCATAAAAGCTAATTCTTTCAGCAAATATCTCATTAGAAAGATCAACAGCTAATAGTGCCATTTCCTTTCTTCCAATAGTTTGTTGTGCCGTATGAATTAGCCAGTCCCTTGAAATTCTGGCGCAGTGATAAAAATCATCACTTATAATAATTTCACGATGTTCAAAAATAAAGTCTATTATCGACGGCCAATATTCATATATCGGTATTCTATGTAATACAGCTGCTTGAGTCGCTGAGTATCCAGTAAAACCTTCAACAATCTTCAATATCTTCGGATTTACTGCTGTAGCTTTAGTAAGAAATGTTTCCAATAAGCGTTTTAGCAAAGAACAATTTTCTGACAGAAGCTCATTCTTTAACAGTCCAAGATTACGCTTGGCTCCTGTACTAAAAATGACGGATTCCAGCAAAATATCTTTAATGATCTTCTCTTTTGAATTACTCTCATCAAGTTGCTGATAAAGCTTAAGCCATCCTTTCTCATTAGTTTTTTGTTCTAATAAAAATATCCCATACTGCCTGAATGCCTTTGCCCATAGTGGAGAAACAATATTAATGGAATCTATAAAGGATTTAATATTCTGCGCATTTGACCGGATAATCTTATATCTCGCCCAATCTCCATACAAATCATGTTGAAAATATAGATAATCTTCATACTCATAGAGGATACCTAATGTTACCAATACAGAAAGAGCCGAAGCAGAGGCAGCATCTACTACAGAAGTACTAATCCCCATGTACAATGTTTCAGCCTGCATCTTTGCAATTGATTTAGCCACATTGCTTCCAAGCATTCCACTGTTACCCACCTCAATAACCCTTTTCCATAAGAAATCAATAATCTCCGATTCTGTAATTAGTTCTTTATCAAATTCATTAGCGTTACTCCCGGTGATTGTGGAGCTGAGAGCATCTAATATCTTTATATTGGAAAACAAACTTTTAATTTCATAATTCCTCATAACATCTGATAAATGAGGAAAATGAGAAACTAGGCTTATAACATTAATTTCATGATTATCAATTACAAGCTTTTTGAGAGCAGACGGCATTGCCCCATGGGTATCCAACTTGATCATAATATCGTCAAAATCCTCATCAATAGAGGTAAGTAATATCTTATACTCCCCTTTTGACAAAGCAATATCCTTTAATAGTATAGAGAAATTTCGAATTTGACTTTCAGAATAAAAACGTTCCAGTCCATCGATAACAATCAAAAACATACTTTCTGTATTGCCATCAATCAGTTCTCGAATTGAATAACTTAAATCAAGTTTACTTTCTAAATCGCTTTCAAAAAACGATGCATCTGACCATAAAACAGTTTGTTCTTTTTGCACAGATTCCACATACAACTTTGCTAATGAAGTTTTTCCATACCCTGAAGGAGCTGTCACTGCAAGAACATTCACATTCTCATACCCAATTGAAATTTCTGTAAGGAGAGCCGAGCGGTCAATTTCGAATTGACCTCCTATTGAGGTCTTAATTATACTCAAACTGCGGTTTGTTGAATGCGTTATCAACTCAAAAGCATGCCTGAAAGATGGAAATACACGCAATTTAAAAAGATGCCTAAGTTCATTCAGGAGCTCCGCCAAATCTATAAAACCTCCAAAAGCACGGCGGTCTTTACAGATTTGCTGCAATTTTTCATATAATTGTCTATTTAGTATTTCTGACGGATCTGATAATACTTGACCTGAAAGCTGAAGTAATTCTGATTCAGATTTTGAAATTACAGCTTCAAAGTCAAACTCAAGAACCATAAATCTGGAAAGTACTGCACCAGGTAAAAGTCCAGGGTCTCCTGCATCCTGATTAAGCTTAGCAGGACAGTAAAAGCTTTTATATAAATCCAGCTTATCCGAAGATGTATAACCAGGAGTAGTAATATTGGTTTCAAGATCAACTGGATCTTGGTGTTTTGCTAGATTTATAAGGGTATCAAGGTCATGACGGATATTTCCATCAAGTGGTGGCTGGGCAAAGCAAAAAAAATCTTCATGAGGGTTAAACACCCGATTATTTAGTTGCAACTTTTGTTCCCATAAAAGTTCTAAAGCTCCCTTATAAATTACATTTTTCGAAAACTGTTGATTACTTTTCACTGAAATACCAACAGATCTTACTTCCTCTCCATAGCTCAGCGATATGACATAATCATCAAAGGCCCAACCTCCCGCTGACTTCTGTAGATCTATTCTTCTAATTACTCCTAATTCTGAGGAAAATGGGTGTTTCTCCAATAGCATGCAAAGAAGAAAATATGCACCAACTTTATCTTCATAGTTAAATCCACCACCACCAGTTTGTTTTGGAGTCGCAACTTGAGTAGCCATTAATAATTTGTATTTAATAGTTAGCTAAGTTACAAAGAACTGAGCATGCGAACAATACAATGTCATAGTGAAAATACAGATAATAACTGGTGGGATAAATTAAAGTGTAAAACCACTAGTATTAGCGTATCAATCACTACTCTCCACAAATCACCGGATTTTCCTAAGATACAATCAAAATAATGAAGCATTAAATTTTGACTCAAGGTAATCGACAGATTGTTACCATTACACAATAATCCTTATTATCTATCCTTTCAATTTCTTTGCTCCAACTGTATTCTTACCGTTATACCTACTGACATTGATTCTAAATGTCGCACAACTCCAAAGGTTATTACACAGATAATACATTTAATACATTCCAAAGAAACCGGTAAAAAGGCAGCTAAGGTAAGTCGTACAGCTCTCGCACAAGCCCGCCAAAAGACTACGGCATAAACACAATCCCACAGCACATAGGCAATCCTTTATTCCGTTTCCTTTTGGCTTTTCCCTTTGTACGACTTCCATATCTGCTTTCTTTTTTCCGGTTTTTCTTTTGGAAAGTATCACGAAAAAACGAAGCAAGACAGGGAAAAAGAGATAAAAAAATCATTCTCTAACAATCAATTTAAAATAAAACATCATGGCACACAATTTAAATTTCAACAACAAAACAGGACGCTATTCATTTTTCAGCGTGAAAGAAAAAGCCTGGCATGGATTGGGACAAATTATTCAGAATTATCCCACCAGTGAAGAAGCTATCAGGTATGCGGGACTCGACTACGAAGTAGCTAAATCTCCGCTCTATACTAAAGGCTCTGGTATTATTGAAACCCCAAAAGGCATAGAAATCGGATCAAATGAATTACATGTTCCCAACTACTTCGCCAATATTCGCACAGATAATAATGCAATACTCGGTGTGGTAGGAAAAGACTATCAGATCATACAAAACCGTGATGCCTTCACTTTTTTTGATGCAATCGTAGGTGGCAATGATGGTATCCTTTACGAAACTGCCGGGGCTTTAGGACAAGGAGAACGTATCTTTATCACTGCTAAATTACCCGACTATATCCGGGTAGGAAGTGGGGATGACATTACAGAAAAATACATATTTTTGACAACTTCTCATGATGGCAGTGGCAGTATAACGGCAGCATTTACCCCTATCCGTATTGTCTGCCAAAATACGCTTAATGCTACACTGCGAAACATGAGTAATGTGGTACGCATTAAACACACCTCAGGAGCTAGACAACGACTAGAAAATGCTCATAAAGTAATGGGATTAGCTAATTCATTAAGCAAACAACTAGAGGACACATTCAATCACTGGGCAAAAGTAAAGGTAACCGACGAGGAAATAAAAAAATTGATCCAGTTAGCACTATGTTCCAATAAGGAGACCTTGGATCAACTCAAAAAGGGTACAGAAGATGAAATTTCAACCGTATTTAAAAATACGGTAGATGAAGCCTTCGCTTATGCAATGATAAGTGACACACAACAAATGGAAACTACTAAAGGGACACTATATGGAGCTTATAACGCTGTAACAGGCTATTATCAGAATGTACGCAATTATAAGGATAGCGAAGCTAAATTACAATCTATCGTGATGGGAGGTACTGCTCAAGTAAAAGCACAAAAAGCATTTGAACTCTGCACCTCATTTGCAAAAGACGGTGCAGAATCTTTCTTTCTTAATTAACCAGGTGAGACAGTCCGTCACACTATGACGGACTGTATTTATGAAAAAATTGAAAATTGAACAGCATGAGAATAATAGATTTATACGGCTCCAATCGAGGTTACCAGCCTTCACAAAGCAATAGCCTCCACAGCCTCATAATAAAATCTGGCTGCAAAAATGCAATCCCTTCCGAAACGGAGGGAACGCATTTTTGCGCTTAACAATGGCGTAGCTCGTCAGGTTATAACTTACCCCCTCCATAAAGGCCTTCACACGTTTTACCTGACCAGCTACTGCATATTTAGCGGAACTATCAAAGTCCCGATACTACAATCAAAAAGAAATAATACATCATCACTTAAATAATAAAAACCCTTTTGAAGTTAATCAAAAAGGTTTTTATAAAAATAGTACTCGTTACTTTTTCAATTGTTACTTAATATATTTATAGCCCCTCATTCTCAAACTTATAAATGAATTCTGTAAACGAATCGGCTAGTAAAACTGCATCTTTTTCTTCCATTCCTACAAAAGGGATAGAATAAATACGATTATTATTTTTATTGAAAAATATTCCAACGCCGGCACCATTAGTTCCAATTGTGACAAAGTTTGGAACATGGGATGCTACCTGATACTCCTCATTAATTTCGTCTAATTCGTCAAACGGAAATAATTCAATATATCCATTCTCAGAAAACTTTTCATTATCTTCTAAAGCCTTTATATAAGTAAGATAATCCTGTTTCCTTGTTAATAAAAAGATAAATTGAAATTTCACCTGATTATAATCAGGAGGAATTACTAATTGCTTTAATAGTTTCAAGTTTTATTCAAATTCTGGATAATTAATAGGGTACTTATTTCCTTTAGCAATCTCAACTATTCCCAGAGGGTTTATAACAATACCAATATATGAATCTCTATTTTTCTCGTCTAATTTTCCAACTTTTGTAAAAGTTTCATCATTAATATGCCACACGAACCAATTATTAGATATTCTTATAGGCTCTTCACCAGGACCTACACCATAGTCATCGGTATCTCTGAATAATATTGAGCCAATATTTCCTATATTCGAATTGCTCCCTGTCTTTATCCATAGATTCATCTTAAGTCCTAAATCACATACACAATGAGCATAATTCAATATTTTGTCGTTTATAATTGTTTCATCATTCGGATTTTCCTCTAGAAAATATTTTTTTTCAAAAATCCTAACTACATCACTATTAAGCTGTGTTAAGTCGATTGCAATTAACTGCATATATCGCTTTTCTTCATCATTGATAGGAATAGAAAAGATATCTCCTATCTGAGTTTTTATTTTTCTTGACATTTTTATTAATTTCTAAAATTTAATACCATATTTTATCCAATATTTTTGAGATATGGAATTTATTTTATTTAAAAGTTGACCACCATATTTTTCTAATTGATATCTGTTAATGAGAGTTTGTTCCATTGCTCGTGCTTCAGCTCTTGTTAACCCAGTCGCACCTTCAATAGTTCGATAATCTAATAACGCTTTAGATCCTCCCGATAATTGATGTTCCAAAAATCGTAATATAGGATTCCTCATTGTAATACCAATATATTTAACATTACCAGCAGCATCCAGGCCTTTATAAACAGAATATAATGCTTTGCCTTCTTTCAAAGCTCCTGCTGGTCCTACTGGTACATCTCCTGCATAAGGTTCAACCGATGGATTAAAATACGATTTTCCTTTGTAATTTACTGATTCTCCTATTCCTAGCTCTACCCAATTACCTTCGCGATATTGATAACCTGTAAATCCTATTGCGAATATTTGACCATCTTTCGCTTGCTTAGGACATTTCGGACAATCGTCTGCACCAGCTCCAAACTGCTCAAAATTAAATTGAGAAAAATTCGGTGTATAAAGCATTGCCATCATATCTTTATACTCTTGTGTTTCTCCAAAAGTTTCCTGCCCTCTACCTCCCGCGGTACTCAGTTTAGACATTGAGTCTTCAAAATACATTGCAGTTACATCCTGCTGGCCCAAAAAATCTAAATAGTCAGCTATTCCACCATGTCCTCCTTGAGCGAAATATCTCAGGAGACTTCCCCTCTCACCCATTCCTATAGATCTTTCAGGATCTATCGTAGGAGCGTAGATGGATTTCCTTCCATCCGGATCAATAAAACTTATAGGATTATTAAATGCGTAGTTATACGGCGAAAATCTTCTCATTTGTTCCGCCAAAGGATCAATCACGCCCCATCTTGCAATGTCGGACATATACATCCTGGACCCGAAATCATTCCATCCGGTTTCACTTTGAAATTCCTTGCCATTGTACTGGTAATTATAAGAAGGATTTCCTTTTATCCCATAGCCATTATGTTTCAATCCAAAAGGATAGTAATTGTTTTCAGTAAGAACTTCTGCGCTACCGGTAGAGCTTTTGGAGTAGCTTAGCCTTATATTCCCCAAATGATCGGTGTAGTTGTAAATATACTTATTATTTTCAAAACTGTAGTATCCCTCCTCAGTAGGCACAAACTTAAGGATTGGTGAGCCCGTTCCAAGAGATGTCGTACTCGTTTCATATTGAAATCCGTCCAGATAATCCGTTACCGTATTGGCAAGAAAATTAAACTGGGCATCATCCCTGTATTTATAATCTTTTTTTAGCTTTGTCCCATCTGCGCAATATGTATATAATGTATTAACATAGGTTTGAGATCCCCTGTTCCCAACAAGCTCATTAAATTTAATATACTTCGGGAGGTTAAGTATATTATAATCGATCTGTAAAATTCCTTTATCCTTCTGGTCTGTTATATTCCCGTTATCATCATACCCAATACTATTTCCGGAAGTTTCGGGATACCCCCCATAGTTGTTTGAGGAATCAGTAACGGAGTTAAGCTTATTTCCCGTATACTGATAAGTAAGGTTATCAATAAGTTCGGTTGCTCCTGTAATGCCTTTTGTATTTCTTTGTAAAGAGCTGATGTTTCCGTTCAGGTCATAAGCCAGGGTTTCGTTATAAAAATTATTTTGGGGAACCGATGAACCTGGTTCATAATAAGTTCCTTTGGTCAGCCTGGTTAAAGCATCATATTGATAGGCATATCTTCTCAGGACATTATCTGAAGAAGTCCTCCAATCCATTTCCGAAATTAGTCCGTTGTATTTTGCAGTTGCATTAGTGGGATTCTGGAATTTAAGCTCATAGGCAAATAATTTCCCGTTAAGGTTGGAAGGATCATTAACTTTGGTAAGAGCACCCTGGATGTTGTAGGTGTAAACAATATCCTGAAGGTTGTTTCCAACCTTTTTACCTGAAAGCTGGTTAAGTTCATTATAAGTATTCTCCGCAAGTAATTCCTGAGCGCCCGTTCCTACCTGATGCCATTGTTTTTTTAATCTGTTTTGGCTGTCATATTCATACGTCTGGGTTATAATTTTTTCTGCGTCAGAAGCTAATCTTTTGTGGTAGATTTTAGACTGTTTTACGGCGCCTGCAAAATCAAGCAAAGATTCTGTTTTGGTATAGCCTCCCAGGTGATTAATAGAGTGCGTACCTATAACCCTGATCTTATCATCATACCATATATAATTTTTCGTCCAGTTATCATCTTCAATATTTTTCACATACGAAGCTGTTGCAAGGCTTCTTGTATTGACTGCATTAGCCGTGTTATCACCGATGGTATTAACACCCTGAATCTGCGAAGGTCGTGTGGGAGTTCCAGTTGGATAAGTGTCGTAGTAGTTAACAGATAATATGGTCTCAAAATAAGGAAAATGATCATTTGAATAATAAATTTGCATTCCGTTTTTAGTAAAGCCTGTAGCATTCCGGTTCTCTCTGATAATATTACCTCCAATCATATTCTGCATTTCTATTCTGCTGCCTCCTGCCACTATCCCGGTCATAATAATTCTGTCAAGGTTGTCATATTTAGTAAAAACCCATTTTGCCGTAGGGCTCATTACAGCTTCCTGTGTGAAAATCAACCTGTCAGCTTTATCATAAACAAAATATTCCCATCCTTTCCCTGGTATTTTTTTCTCTACCTGTCTTCCTTTAGAGTCATATTTATACTGATAACATAATGGGTCAAGTATACTCTGGGAAACAGTGGTCCCGTTAGCCATCTTTTCAACTGTCTTTGAAGCTTCCGGTGAAAGTACAAAAGCAAGCTGGTTATACTCGTTATAAATATAGTAAGTGTTTGCACTCTCTGATGCACTCATTACTTTCTTCACCAGCAAGGTCTTTCCGCTTGCGCTTTTAAACTCTATACTTTTATTCCCGTCTTCATCAGTTATCGTGTTTTTAGAAAGCTTTTTTAAAGGATAATATCCAGCTTTCACAATATCTGTTTTGGTAGCATTATTTTCCCACGTGGTAGAGACCGTGAATTTCAATACTTCATTAGCTGCATTTGTCTCATAATTATACAGCACTGGCTTGTTAGCCCAGGCATTTCCCGGTTTTACGCTCTGCTTTACCCTGTTATAAGGAGCAATATCCATTGTCGTTACTCCAAATATCTTTTCTAAGCCATAGGTCTGGGAAGCATCCGCAAGAGGATCTGTATAAATACCTCCATCCTGGGTTACACTTTGTGGGATAGGCAGATAAGTTTTATTCGTTATTTCCGTAGGATCATATACTATATGTTGTACTATGTCTTTTCCTGATGGAGTTCCTTTAATACTGATGATCTGCTTAGGACGAGCAAGCCCATCGAAATATTGAACTGATTCTACTTTTTTGGAGCAATCTTCGGTAAGACAGCTTTTCGTATAAGAATAGTTTTCGTTGTCAGTAAGCCCTGACTGGGAGAAGCCCCACCCAGAGACTAACAGCATCAAACATAAAATAATTTTTTTCATCCTGATCTGTGTTTTATATTGTATACCTGGCTTCATGATCATTGGTTTTTAAGGTTGTTTTTAAACTCCTGTAACGTATTGCCCGTTCGGTCTGTGATCTTAATCAACCTGTTGGCATTATCGTATTGGTAGTTCTTTCTGACTCCTGCTGGAGAAGTTTCAGTGGTTACTCCAATGAGCGGATCATAAGTGTAGGTCGTTATATTGTATTGTTTCAGATTCTGATTTTTTCTGAAAGTATCGAAAGCCGTAATGAAAGCAGGTTCTGTAGAAGGGTCTGAAATATCATTGAGCGACGCGTTGATTATAGGCTGAATGATATTAAGAGCTGTAAGCTGGTCATAGGTAATACCTTCAACTTTAGCAATCAGCAGTGTATTGTTATAACCATACACCAGTGATACAGGAACTCCGCTTTTACTGGTAAGCTGCAATACGTTCCCAAATGCATCATATTGATCAAAAGTTCCTTCAGTAGAAGGTGTTCCGCTTACAACGTCATAGGAAATTGTTGAAGAAGGATAGGCATCTGTGGTACGATCGAACTTCACTTCAGATTTAGAAATATTTTTTGAGATTCCATCTTGGGTAACGTTAGTTTCCGATTGTAACGGAACTGCAATTAAATTGACATTTTTCAGCTTCTGGTTATTCAGATCATCAGCATATTTGTAATTTTTTTCAGAATAATCTCCGGTTTCGTCAGTGGCTGCTTCTTTAATGATATTTCCATATTTACCTTCTGCTGTTGTTGTACTTGAATTGGTTAAAACAGTATTGGCATCCGGATACGAAAATCCATTGACCGTTTGAGTTTCTATCCATGGAATCTTTGGGGGAACAGGAATATTAGCATCAACAGGAGTATAATTTATGGTGTACTGATATTCATTTTTCTGCACCAATTCCCCATTCCCTTTATATTGCTCAATCTTTTGGGGGAGCAGCATATTCAAAATATTATAATTAAGGTCCGCATAATTAAAGGGACTTTGAAATGGAAGATTAAATAGACTGTTAGCATCATTAGGTGTGATAAAAGAATACTTGGTAAAATAGTTCTTAGTTGTATTGGTGACCCTTACATTTTTGTAAAGCATTTCTTCAAAAGGTTGATAAAAACCACCATCTATAAGCATATTGCTATTATCCCAACTATAAAGCATACTATTCGGAACCCCAGGTTTTGAAAAATCATCATAATTATAATCCAATACTTCTATAGGTGCGGCAGTGGGATCATCATATTTTTTAATACTTTTCACTCTCAGGCCTTTAGTATAGTTAAAAGGTTCGGAAAGCTTTTTTACTCCATATATAATAAATGTTCCTTTATCAGGGGATGACCCGGTGAGCCTTAATTTGTTCGTACCATTGGTCACAAAATACTCATAGCTTGAAGATTCTGTAGCATTTTGAAATGGCGTCCTGATGATTTCAGTTCCGGCAGCATTATAAATTTTATAAGAAAAGGGAACAGTAGGACCTTTTAATTGCAGATCATTTACCCCTCCGATAATATAACACACATTTGTGTAAATTGAGCTATCAATAGTAAATGGATAGTCTTTGGTAATAGCCATGTCAAAGTTGATCTCTGCTATTTTTACCAACTTAAAATCTTTAAAAGGATGATTTAAGATATTCCCACCGCTATAGGATAGACTATATTGATAGCTTGCCACGGGAAGTGTGTTTGATTCGAATTCATATTCTATCTTTCCTCCTGAAGGCAAATGGATGGCTCTCAATGCCCCGTTATAAGCATATTGAGGATTAACAGATTTTGTATCATACAACCGATCCTGCTCAAAAATCTGATAAGAAGAGACTGTTCCAAAACCATATTGATCTTTCTTGGTTACGTTGTAGTCAATATTATAATCAAAACTGTATTTCTCTATAAGATTATTGTTCTTATCCTGTTTAATTAAAGCAATTAGCTGGTTGTCATTTCTATCCAATTGATATTGCTGGATAACTCTTGAACCAACATCTTTGAGCATTACTTTTTGCAAGGTATACCTGTCAAAGTCACTTGAACCTGGTGTCCAGTTTGTAACAGGTAAAGGGGTACTACCCTGGTAATATTGAAAATCAATAGATCCAATATTGGTTATATTGATCTTTAACAGTTTGTATGTTGTTATGTACTGTGTTCCTCTATAATCTGAAATACTTTGTGTATAAGGTACATAGTCATAGGTCGCAATAGTATTATTGCCTTCATCTCTGATCTGGGTAAGATTATAAGCACTCTGAAACAATTCTTTCTTATTGCCTATTCCATAAAATGAAATATCGTTTTTATCAAAAAGATATTTTAACCCGTTTTCATCAATTACTGTAAAAGATTTTATCAGGTATTTTGTGGTATCAGTAGTTTTCTCGAAAATGATCCTGGTTTTTGATGTCTCTGTCTGTATAATTTTAGGACCATTGGTATTCTTATCATAGGCGATTGCAAATCTTCCACTTCCTCCAGGACAACTATACTGAAACATATTGGAATTGTAAATCTTGTTGTCACCTATTTTTGCTGCCTCATATTCTTTCACATAATTATGGGATGATCTGGACACGTAAGCTCCCCCACTAATATTCCATCCCATAGCGATACTACTGATCATTTGCATAGATGAAATATCCGAAGCAGAATAATTTAACCCCAGATTGATCTTAAGTTTAGATGATTGAGTGGGAACACTGAATAACGGAACACCTATACTGGGATTACCTCTGGCAATATCCACTGTACCCATAGTTTCATAATTACTTTTTTGAAGTTCAAAAGTATTTACACTTTGAGCATAGTTTATGATACTATGAACTAAAAAGCAAAATGAAAACAAGTTTTTTATAAAGTTATTTTTTCTCATCTGTATTTATTTCTTGATTAATTTAGCATTAGCCGTTTTGTTTGTATCTGTTTTAATTATCACTAGATAAGCTCCTTGGATTAATGGTTGTGTATTGATCTTCGTCACTTTATTCTTAGTTTTCAAATTTTGCAACTGTCTTCCACCCATATCATATAAAGTGATATAAGCATCTTTGAAATCAAAGCCAATTTCTACATATGCAAAATCAGATACCGGATTTGGATAGATCTTGATGTCTTGTTTTTCAATTAACTGGTCTAGCTGTTTATCACCTAACTTAATAATCTTCCAGTTCTCCTTTCCTAATTCGTCTGCACTGGTTCCTGCTAAGATGATGGAACCATCTCTGTTCAGTCTAATATCCGAAAGTCTTTCTTCCTGTTTTTTTGATTGACCTTTAACATATTTTCTCCACTGTTCATCACCCCTATCATTAATATATAACATCCAAAATGTTTCGTCGTCTGCTTCTATTCTTCCCTCCGCCTGAGTATAGCCACCCAATAAAATTCCTTTAGAAGTTTTATCATCTGCTGAATGAATTATACTCATTCCCATTAAGATATCTCTGTTCTTAAAGTTGTAAGATTTCTGCCACTCTTCATCTCCCTTTTCATTCAGTGATATTAGCCATAGATCAGTTCCTTCTTCTATTCCAACCGATTTGTTTCCTGATCTTTCACTTCTTGATTCACCGCCAATAATATATCCGGTTGACGTCAAAGCCAGTGTTCTTAAATGATCGTCTGCCTTACCTCCAAAGTTTTTCTCCCATTCAACCTTACCATCTTTCGAAATTTTAATGATCCAATAATCTCCTTCCCCAAAGTTTTCAGTTTGTTTTGACCCATCAGTACTACTTCTGGAATAAACACCTAACAAGGCTCCACCGTCTTTCGTTGGAATCATTTTTTCAACTTCATCATTTCCCCTTCCGCCAAATATAGATTGTGACAGCTCTTTTCCATTTTTGTCGAGTTTTATTAATAAAACATCTTTTGAACCATAACCTTTAGTTGAGTTTTGAACATTCCCGGCTACAAAGAACCCTAAATCTGTCGTTTGAATAACCGATCTTGCTTCTTCTTCAGCATTTGTACCTAAAGTCTTTTGCCATAATTCGTCACCGAATTCATTTAGTCTGATGAGCCAGATATCAGATCCGCCTTTAGAATCTTCTTTTTTATCCAAACCTTTATTTGAAAAAGAAGTGCCTATAATAGCAAATCCCCCTTCCTGTGTAGCTACAGCAGAAGAAAGATAATCATGGTTTTGCCCTACAAAGTATTTTTCCCATACCTGCTCTCCTTGCTGGTTCAATTTCACTAAATGAAGATCATAACCATTATTTTGTTTGCTGGATTCTTGTAGTTTACTGCTCTGGATTGAGCTTCCTGTGATCAGGTATTGCCCGTCGATAGTCGTAGTAATCTGGCTTAAAAAATCTTGTGTAGTGGACTTAATATCTTTTTGCCAGACTACCTCTTGTCCATAGGTGTTAAGTATAGTGCATAAGATTACTGCACCAGTAAAGGTTTTTCTCATAAACATTTGAATTTTTAAAGTGCTAAATCTAAAAATAATTCTCAGGGGAGTATACCGGGATTTCCCTATATTTTAATGTGAGAATTACTATTTTCATAAGCTGTTATTTCTATTTTTATTATTGCTTTCACAAAACTACAAACGGAAGGCGACAGAACATGTCGTATTATTTTATCAAATAATAATTTTGCTTTGCAGCTTAAACCTATCTAAAAAGATAGCTTATTTTCCTCGATGTTATTTTGAAATAAGTTCGGCTAATCTAAAAATAATTCTGTCCCAAGTGAAAACTTTTGGTTATAAATTTAATAACCAGCGGTTATAAATTGCAAGCCATTTATATTATATATTTTTTATATTTTAGCCATATAAAATTTACTTATGGCAACACTGGGAACCAAACTAACAAGACTTAGACAGAGAAAAGGATACTCACAGCAAGAAGTTGCTGATTTGTTGCACATATCACAACCTGCTTATCACAAGTGGGAGACAGATACCTCGAAACCAGGTCTTGAATCGGTAGTTAAGCTATGTGAAATCTATGATATTGAAATTAATGATTTATTGGAAGATGGAAATACAGTCATTTCGAATAATACATTTGATTCTTGTTCTTCCAATGTAATTGGGGCAGCTTATAACCCTGTATTTAATATTAATTCTTCAGCCATGATGGAGGGCATTATAAAGAACCAGGAACATCTTGCTAAATTAATGGATTCACAGAATAAACTTATTGAGGCATTAATAGAAAAGTTAAGAGCATAATTGTTATCAATTAAAAAAGCCGGGATTGAAATCCCGGCCGTCAACATCCTCATACAAATTAACCCATCAAGTGAAGAATATCAGTTAAAATTAAATTCAGCTGTTTTTTCGTTTCCGAACTGATCTGAAACCCATATCTGAAACTTGTGCCCCTCTTTTGATTTCGGTTTGTAGTGCAGCTTGAAAGAATCTGTTGGAATTTTATACAGCTTGTTAGGCTGAAAAGATTTTTCTTCCTGAAACATCAGCCTACCGATCCCTTCGTATTGAAAATACCTAATCGAATATTGAGTATCCTTATAGAATCCTTCCCTTTTTATATGGCAAGGAATCTCCACGATCTCTCCGGGTTCTATTGATGATGGCACCGGCATAATCTCTAATGTAAAAGGAAAGTTAGTCTGAACCTCCAGCTCTTTGGAACAGGAGACGAGCCCCAGGCAGATAAACAGGAACATCATGAATGAGCCCCATTTCTTAATAATACCTGTTTTTAAATATTGTTTACTGCTAAAATATTTCATAGTTGTTGATTTATCATTAGAAAATAAAACGAATTCCCACACCAGCCATGGGACGGCAGCGTTCCAGGGATGTCCCCATCACATACCGGGTTTTTCCCTGCACTAACAACACTATTCTATCTCCCAGATAAGTTTCCAGAGAAAGACGTAATGCGCCCCCATAGATAAAGCGATCCTCATTGAGAATGACAGCTCCCATAGGAAGTATCTTTTTGCTCTCATTGATGGTCTCGTAACCTGCTACAGCACCTAGTCCAACGTAAAGGGATACTGTTCTTGTCCAGTCTCCCAGTAGATAGAGATTATAGCTACCCTCAGCTGCAAAACTCTCCGCAGGAATTTCTATCCCTCCAAAGGCATATTTCCGACGGGAATAATCAAATGCCCACAGTAGATAGTTGCCTTTCTTTCGGCTAACCGTCATTCCTGCTTGTATATAATAGGGAGTGGGTAAAAAATTCCCTCCCAAGATCCTGCCTATGGAAAACTCTATTCCTTTCTTTCCTTCCATTAGTCTTTGGGCTTTAACTTCACTAAAGCCCGCCAAAATCAGGATGAGTATTAAAACTATATTTTTCATTGTCTTAAAATTTTAGGTATTAGTTTAAAAATTCAGGCGCATATCCTTAACCAACCTTGCTTTGATGAGATCTTCATTCTGTATGTTCAGCACCTGGTGCCGGCCACCATTCTTTTCAAAGATTTCAATGAAGAGTACCTTATCATCAGGAATAGTGAGCTGTTCCAGCAGGTAAACATTTCTTTCTGTACTAATCCCCGCAACTTCTTTCAGTTCCATATATTCTCCAAGAGGCTCCACTGTCCTTTCTTGGATAACCGTACGCTTACTAATCTTCTTGTCCACAACCTTAAAGCTTATAAAATCAATGGCAAAAGGAATATTAGTTGCATTGTTAAACTCCAAATAGAAAAAAAGCTTTCCATTGAGTGTATAAATCCCTTTAAGGAGCACTTTTATCCCAAAGCTCTCTGCACCAATATGCCGAACAAATCGCTTATTGCGTTTATAGATACTTGCCATCACCAAATGAGACAATGCCGGAGCATCAGTACCGAGTTCTTTAAAAAGTGCTTCGCCCTCTGTAGCTGTGGATATATTGTCTTTGCTGTTCTTTCTATCTTTTGATAAATTCACAGTAAGAGTATCAGGATATTCACTATATCGGACATTGAAATTGTAAAACTTTCCATCCTCAGTAACGACGGAAAAATTGGTTTCATCTGTAAAACCTCTTACCGCAGCTTTAACCCTGAGTACATTTTCCACACTTTCTGCTTTCCCGGCAGTAATATTCTCACTACCCAAATCCACGTAACGTATGGCAGAAGGAAATATCAAGTGGGTGGTTTTATCATAAGTCACCCTTACATCATAGGGAACAATGGTTGAATAAGGCTCTTCCGTTGGAAGGCTCTTCACCTCTTTTATGGTATCAACTGGTATATCTGCTGGCTGTAACTGTGCCCACGCATCATTTTGCATGAGGGTTAACAGGACAATGACAGCCATTCTAAAAATGTGTTTCATAATTAATTTTTAATGCGTTGTTCTAATTGTATTTATTGTTTTTAGGGAGCAGGAAAAGAAGGTATCCTGCTTTTACAGTAACTTTTGGAGCTCCAATCCTCTTAGCCAGGTAGCCTGATGCTCCTTGTACTACCCCTTTCGTTAGATCAGAGATCAACTGCTGCCCTGTCGAACTGCTCAGCACAATGTTAGTTCCTGCGGAACTGCTCATCCCCGAAGCGATTTCCTTTATCGCATTGACATCTGGAGTGTAAGGAAGATTAAGCCCAGGCTGGCCATCCAGGTCATAGGCCGAAATTTCTACAGGGACTATCTTACCCTTATACTCTACCGAACTAATTTCCAGTCCTAGCCTTCCATCTCTAATCCCAGCTCGGGCCGTGAGGAGTGTTCCGGGTGGGATGGCTATTCCCGCGATACGAATACCTTCGAGTAGACGCAAAGGAATACTGCTACCTACTGTGATCGTTTGAGTTCGGTGAATGCAAGCATGGATGCTATTGGACAATATTTTGGAAACAGCAGAACTTTCCCCAATACCTCCGTTAAAAAATCGCTCCTGTCCACCGTTCAATACTGAAGCCACAAATTCCTGATCGGTCTGTTGCTGTCTTTGGGTAAGAGAAGACACTACGCTCTTCTCCGTCATATATACTGGTTCAATATACCGTTTAGAAACAGGATGCTGCTTTATTGTATCAGAAGCCGCAGGCTTCTGTTGAGGCATAACCTGAGGAAGATATTTGGCCGCCATTTGATAGGATTTCTCCATCATAGCAATCGGATCATTGGTAATAGCATCCTGTGAAGAAGCTGCATTGGCTTTTTCTCTTTTCAACTCCCTGATTTCCTTCCGTAATGTTTCCTTCTCATTGTCATCATGGTAAAAGCTTCCCAGGGTATTCTGGATCTCCTCATAATTCTGCCGACTGGTTAATGTCGGATTTGCCCGGTTCTTACCACCTTCTCCTGTTAATGGATTCGTGCTGGCAACACTATCACGGCTATTCCAATAATCAGATAAAGAAAGCATTGCATTCTTTCGTTCATTCTGCTTTTTTTCAAGAAGCTCCTGTTCATATGCTTTTTCTTTATCTCCTAATAAACCAGCATCATTAGCCTGTGGTAACGCATTATTAAGCCCTGCCTCTGTAATTACCTTCTTTTCATCAGGCCGAAAAATAAGGTATAGGCATCCTGCAAAGGCTATGGCAAGAAGTCCATAAATTGCAGCTTTCTTAAACTCTGGCTTTTTACGGGTAGAAGCGTCCACCTTCATGTCCTTTTTACCACCTGCCTCATGGATCAACACTGTACTTTTCCTTTCCTTTTCCATAATTTTTCTATTTCCCTGTTATCGACTGTAGTTATTAAGGCTACTTTTTTACTTTTTTGTAAAGCAGGCAATGGATTGGTGATATGGTCAATGTCACTTCCTTCTTTCTTACCTCTTTTTGCATCCAGGTAAATCCAAACCATTGTGGCCATCGCCATCAACAAGTATAGTATGGAGATAATTAGGATGAATCGCAAACGTTGGCGGGGGGTCAAACTGTTGCAGTAGACCTTTAAATCCGCCTGCCAGGTTCCCGCCATCTTTCTTATATTTTTCATGGTATTCTTATTTTAGATTATACTCTTCACCGGTGAGTTTTGATACCTTTCTCACAGGGCTTCACCGCATGATAGTAATATTGGGTTAGCGCTCTACCACCTGTAGATCTTTATTTATCAGAACCGTAAATTTTTCGATAATAAAACCTTGAGGATTAGCTTCAGATTTTACTGAATTAATCAAGAAACAAGAAGTTACCAGACTACGCTCAGTAATACTGCTGCTGCGCGTAATATACTGACGTGCATAGGTTTGCACTGCATAAGGATAGCGATCAAAATTGCACTTGATACTGTCTATTTCTAAGCGTTGGAGTACATTCCCAGAAATGATCTGGTTATAGTAACCCTTTTCTGAAAGATCTTTGTAGTAGTTGAAAGTACTTTTGTCAGACAATAGAAATGCACGCTTCATATTGTACTCTATAGCGCTTTTATCAGGCGCTAGGGTGAAAAAGAGTTCGTGAAACCTCGTTACATGCTCTTTTGCTTCCGCCGGTCTGTTAATTCTGATGTCCTGGGATAGTGCCATCATCAATGATTTGCCCTTTTCCAGGACATAAATTTTCTGACGCTGCTTCTCTGCAAACTCATAAGACTTCCAAACCGTAAATGCAGTAACAGCTAAACACATTCCTGCGAACAGAAAAGAAAACAGCCTAAGCTGCTTAAAGCTATTCTCAATGTTTCTTAATATTTTAAATTCCATATTGTAATTGTTAAATGGTAAAAAGCCGGTCGGGTAACTAGTTTATGGGTAGGATTAGACTGTATCTGCTATAATAAAAAGAATATCCTTGCCCGTTATTCATGAGTGACCCTTCCGGCCGTAATCAAGTATCAACGCAGTACTACTTCTTGGTCAAAAGCTGTCCTTTGACTTGTCCTGCTGCATTTCCAGCTAAAGCTCCAACTCCTGCTCCGGCAATGCTTCCTGCTTTGCGGACAGATTGACTCAAATTGCGATTAAATCCTCCCATACCTCCTGATTGAATAATCCAGCTTGTTACGGTTGGAATGGTAAAGTATCCGACAATACCGATGAGCATGAATATGATATACACCGTATTCGAGCCATCAGGAATGAAACTGGGATCGGAAAGATTTTCTATATCTTGTTCAACCATCAGTCCCTGGATTTTCGCCAGCATACAGCTGAAAAGATCTGCCACCGGAAGCCATAGGTACACCCCGATATACCTCGATATCCATTGGGTAAGATTAGATTGGAAACCATCCCATACTGAAATGGCAAAAGCAATTGGACCCAGAATACTGAGTACAATCAGGAAAAACGTCCGTATCGTATCAATCACCAGCGCAGCTGCTTGAAAGAGAATTTCCACCAGCTCCCTGAACCAATCTCTTATTTGTTTTTCAAGATTATACGAAGCCCTTTCAACATACATACCGGCCATGGAAGCGATATCTGAAGGCGACCATCCCAATTCGTCCAGCTTTTTGTCAAACTCTTCGTTGGAAGACAAAAAAGCTGTTTCTGGATTCCGAAGCAGTGCTTCTTTTTCCAATTGGTCTTTCTGTGCCTGAAGCTTATGGAGGTCCAACGTCTGCCCTTCTAGCATACTATGGGTTCCTGTGACAATGGGACTCAATACCCCGTTGATGGTCCCAAGAACGATAATCGGAAAGAACATCACACAAATTCCTATGGCAAAAGGACGCAGCATCGGGTATACATCAATAGGTTCTGCGCGGGAAAGTGCCTGCCAAACTCTATAAGCAACATAAAACAGCGCTCCTAATCCCGCAATCCCCCTTGCCACTCCCGACATTTGGGAACAAAGCGGCATCATTTCATCATACAGAGAGCGAAGCACTTCATGCAGGCTCTCAAATTCTATCTGTAATAACATAATGTTGTAGTTTACCAGTATCTTAATTTGTCAGTACCATAGAGCTTTAAAACTCTGGCTCCGTCATTCTCTTTCTTGGCTCTCAGATAGCTCACCGACACATTCTTATTGGTGTAGTAACGTACCAGGTTGTAATATTCCCGGACCTCTTTATACACCTTATCAATGATATCCATGCGCTCCTTGTCGTTCATTTCCAGCCCTGAGTTACCAACAATCTGTTTGAGGTCGTTTAAAAGACCGCTACTCTCTTTAAGAAGTTGGGAATACCCATAGGCGATGGCCGTGACCTCCTGTGGTGAGAAATGAGGATCATTAATCATTTTCCCAAAATTGGTCACATACATTTCTGAAATATCACCAACCAAGAGGACGGTCTGCTGAACTTTCCTGGCATCTTTCACCAGGTTATTAACCGCCTTTAGCTTGTCGTAATACTCCTTTCCCTGTGTGTATACTTTCTCTACCTCCTTAAAATTTTTGACGACATTAGATACCGTCGAAGAGGTCTGAATGATTTCGTTCGCACTGTTGATTATACCGGAGAATAGATTTCCCGGATCAGTTACTACAAACTGTGCTTTAAGTGATGTTGTGCCTAGCAAAATGCCAACGCATAGCATCAGAATTGACTTTTTCATTGATTAATTTTTTTTTGGATTTTTATTCGTTGTTTTCTCGTTTTAAATAGGCGATCTTTTGTATAGCCGCCTCTATGTCGCCTCCAAGCTCAGCAGCAAGCTGCATCACTTCGTATTTCTCCGTTTCCTCAGTGGTAAAAGCGAGATATTGCTCCGCACTAACTTCTGTAGCATACACCGCCGAGTGGGTTCCGCCAAGCCCTATCCAGACTTCTTTATATAACCGGAAAGGATCATTGTTTTGATTGATTGAAAGAATTTGACCTCTTTGTTTTTCCGTCAAGCCTAACATTTTTTGGATGTCATCGAACTTGTTCATGTACTTGCGCTGATCCAGAAGAATCTTACAGTCTGAATTATTGATAATAGACTCTTTAACAATAGGTGAATGAATAATATCGTCTACTTCCTGGGTAACTATAATGGCTTCTCCAAAATATTTTCTTACCGTCTTAAAAAGATACTTTATATACTCAGCCATACCCTCTTTAGCAATGGCCTTCCACGCCTCTTCAATCAAAATCATTTTCCGGATTCCCTTGAGCCTTCTCATCTTGTTAATGAAGACCTCCATTATAATAATTGTTACAATTGGGAGCAGAATTCTGTGCTCGCGTATTGCATCAATTTCAAAGACGATGAAACGTTTGGAAAGAAGATCCAGCTGCTTTTCGGAATTAAGCAGGTAATCATATTCTCCCCCTTTATAGTAGGGTTCAAGTACATTCAGAAATCCAGTCAGGTCAAAATCCTTCTCCCTTACTTTTTTCTCTATTAATACCTGGCTGTATTCATCCCTTACAAATTCATAGAAGCCATTGAAAGAAGGTATATGAATCAGATCTTTTTTCAGGTGATCAATATATAGGTTGACAGCATTCGATAATGCCACTTCCTCGGCACGGGTTGGTGGTTCATCATCCCGCTTCCATAGCGTGAGAATGAGAGTTTTAATACTTTCTTTCTTCTCAATATCAAATATTCGGTCGTCTGTATGGAATGGATTAAAAGAGATCGGATTCTCTTCGGTATAGGTGAAATATATTCCATCCTTACCTTTGGTTTTTCCTTTGATAAGTTCGCATAAACCCTGATAAGAGTTCCCTGTATCCACCAAAAGGACATGAGCACCCTGCTGGTAATACTGTTCTACCATATGATTAGTGAAAAAAGATTTTCCACTACCTGATGGACCCAGCACAAATTTATTACGGTTGGTAATGATCCCTTTCTTCATCGGCAAATCAGAGAGATCTACATGAACAGGTTTTCCCGTCAGCCTATCCGACATCTTAATACCAAAGGGAGAAGGAGAATTTCGATAATTGGTTTCTCCACTGAAAAAGCATAATGCAGGTTCGATGAAAGTGTAAAAGCTTTCCTCACTGGGGAAATCCCCTGCATTACCGGGAATACCCGCCCAGTATAGAGTTGCTACATCGCTGGTATTATGCCTTGGCACACATTCCATAAGCGCCATTGCACTTCCGGTATCATTCTTGGCCAACTTCAACTCATGCAGATCTTCAGACCAGCACATCACATTGAAATGAGCACGAATCGAAGGCTGTCCATAGGAATGGGCTTCATTCAGATAATTTTCTATCCATTCCCTATTAATCTGGTTGCTGCGGCTATAGCGACCCAGAGAATGCATATTGCGGGCTGTCTTCTCAAACTTCCGGAGATTGTCTTCACTGTTATCTATAAAGAGATATTGATTATAGATATGATTACAGCTCAGAAGCAGCCCTAACGGAGCAGCAAAAGACAACAGGCAATCACTACGGTCTGTAGATAATTTTTCATACCGAGTTTCAGAACCTACCGATGAAGGTAAATCGTCCGTATCAGAGAGTGTATGAAGACATATTCGCTTATTGCCGACGCGCATTTCCTCAGACCCCAGGCACAGATCCTGAAGGACTCCCTCTTTACCGGTTGATAGGGTTAGATACCTAGATAATAAGCCTTGATCCTTCTCATTTCCCAATAAATCATCCTCTTCCATTCTTACCATGGACAATAGGCCACTGTCATTGACAATACGCTCAAACTGACTTACAGCTTCTGCAAATCGATGTAAGGTTTCACTATCCTGACTTTCTTTAGGAACCACTGAACCCCGGCAAAGCGATGAAAAGTTACTTTGCTTGCGCATTCTATCCCTAGTGGTAGCGGTTAGATAGAGATAACAATAATGATTCAGGAAAGGACGCTCATTAAAATGCAATTGATAGCTGCGTCCTAAAAAGCTCTGATCCTCTCGGTCTAATTCAGGTTGATAATCTTCTTTGATAAACCAATCCTGTTTGCAGATCACCGTATAATCAGGGAGGGTCTTAATAGCCTTATGCCAGGTGGAATGGATCGTTTCATACTCTTCCGTCCCCACCGTAAAGATCTCAGGAAGCCGAACTTTGAAACAGGCAGTAACATCCGCCTCTTTAGAGATTAAAAATCCCTGCTCGAAACCCAATAACGGAAACATGCTTTCCAGGGTCGCTGATTTTGACGTGTTTTTCATGGCGGTTAACTTTTCTGGGTTGATTGAAAATACCTGAAGACAGCTTTGCGGGAGAGAATGTACTTGGGATGCTTTTTTCTCGCGGCTAACTTCATCACCCCATATTGTCCGTACGTCTTATTCAGACGGAAGGTTTGCCACACAATCAGCGTGCAGCTAACAGCCCCAGTACCTATGCAGGCGTAAGGAGATAGCCCTGCCATATAGAGTACCATGACCAGAATGAGTGCTGCTAAAAGCCCACCTGCAAATACAAACAGGTATTGGGCTTTCAGTCCGTACAGCTCCACCGTTCTGCCGATTCCTTTATTAATTTTAAACTCTGACATGGTGCCGGATATTAAAGGAAAAAGGATCTTAGAATAGTAGCCGCCACGATCAAAAAGATACAGGCTCCAAACCAGCTCGCAGCAGTCTTTGAAGTATCGGGATCTCCGCTGCTGAATTTGTTGTAAACCTTTACTCCACCGATGAGGCCCACCACCGCACCAATGGCATAAATCAATTTAGTGGCAGGATCAAAATAAGAAGTAACCATTTGGGTGGCTTCGTTGATCCCGGCAGAACCATTTCCCTGCGCGTAGGTTGCAGCTACTCCTAGGAGCATGAGTCCCGTTAGCAGTTTTTTCTTTTTTTGTTTTTCCATGTTTAAAATGCTTTTTTGTTTGCGAATACTGCTCTTTGCAGTTGTCACAACAAAAATGACATGGAATCCAAAGTCCTCTACTATGACGTCTTCCAGAGGACACATTTGTCCGGAATTGTCCGGTTCAGAGGAGATGTATAAGAATAAAATCAACGAAAAAAGTATCCGGAATAAATGACAGGTTAATCAGCGAAATGAACTAAGTCCAATAGAAATTGTACGAGTTGTTGGAAGAGTACTTTATAGAAACAAAAATGCAACTATATAAATATTTGCAATCAATAAAAAAGGAGTCCTTCAATTGAAGACTCCTATCCAGTATTAAAACAATTTTAAAGTTTCTACGTAAAAGCTTCCCGGGGTGGGAAGCTGTCAAACCTAATGGAATTTATTAGTTGGAAAACTAATAATCTAATTTACTAAGTATGTTTAATTATTTTTATGATCGCGATCACCATATATCTTATGGTAAATATTTGTAATTTTATAGGTGATGTAATTTTTTTAACAAATCGCATTTGTGTTTTTTTATCCTCAGCTTAGGCTGGGGATTTTTTATTAAAAAACTTCCCTGGTTGAAGAAGTTGTCACAAAATAATGAAAGTTAGTGGTAAGAATACTATTTCAAATGTAGCGAGTTGAACTTTGGTGGTTCTATGATCATAATCATAAAAAATTTAGTAGATTATCTTGCCCTTTTGATTTTTAAGATGTGATCTGCCTCCATTTTTTTTATTGTGCGTATAACTGTTTCTACGGTCATACCTGTTAGATTTGCTATTTGTTGTCGTGTAAATGGCACTTCAAAAGCACCAGAGATATTTCTAAAGTTGTACTCTTTGATATAATCTAAGAAGGTTTTGATCTTTGTCAGTGGTTCAATACCCGATAAATTGAAAAGCATTATATATTTGTAATAAAGCCTTTCGGACATGCTTTGCATAAGACTTTTCATTATATCAAAGTTTTGGCTTATTAAACTGTTAAACTCGCTTAGGCCAAGGCATAATATATTACAATCTGTCTTAGCAATTGCACTCATTGGATAAGGTTTTCTGTAAATAATAAAGATTCGCCGATACTTTGTCCGTCATATAAAATGTTATGATTAAATTCTCTTCCATTTTGATGAAAGTTAAATAATTCCACTATACCTGTAACAATCTGAAAATATTGGTTTGGAGTAGAGCCTTCCTGGAAAATTATCTCTCCCTGAGCGAAATATTTGTTAACCGCTCCATGCTTAATTAACAAATCTTTACTTATTATCATAATTGTAATCTCGTGGGGTTAAAAAAATGTTTTTGATAAAGATTGACTAATATTCATATCAAATTATAGACCGTTTTTTGTTTATAATATGGTTTCTGATATATTTTTCTAATCAAAAATGAGACCTTCATTAGAAGGGACTCCAGTGATAATATTTAATACAATAAGATTTAAGATTTAGTCTATCTCTATTTTATCCTAACTAGGGCTTGATAAAAACCATTTATTCCAATGGCAATACCACCCTGTAGCCTCCATCCTAGTAATAAATTTGCTTCAACTACTTCATGAAGGCCATCGAGGGAATCATTACAAACAACTCTGTATTCCATAATATTTTTTTTGCTTTTAATAAATCTACACATAATAATATTGCCTACAGTCATAAAATTTGCTAACTTTTTCGATATATCTTTGTAAATTTATAATTCAATGTATTTGTTTTCGACAAAGCATTGATGTTTCTTTAGCCTGTCTACGGACAGGTTTTTTAATGCCTATTAAATCTGGAAAAACGCGAATTGCTATAAATTATACCTGAAAACATTTGGTAATTTGATATAATTTGTATCAATTTTAATAAATGCAAATAAGTGGCGAAATTAAGCAAGTTCTTTCTGATCGGATCAAGATTATTACAAGTCAAAAGAAACAGGAAATAGACGTTTTTTACACGGCTAAAAACGAGCCGTTTGTTAAAAAACTAGTTCCTCGTGAGCGCGTTGAATTCTCTATTGTACTAGAATCAGTCGAAGTCAAGAATATCATTTTGGGAAAAGTTTGGTTATTTGATATTATACATCCAAAACCTCCGCTGCCTACAAGTCGGAAAAAGGGGGATGATGACGGTAACTGGGCAGACTCTAAACTAAATAAGAACTAAAAGGAAAAGGTACTAGTAATATGGGTGCAAACTCGCGATATATATATGCAGAGAAAGGTAGTCTTCCTTAATGAGAATGGCGCAAGGGCTATATTCTTCGACCTTTACCTTTTGGTTTATCAGAGAGAGAATCTTTCTTCAACTCTTTCTTTTGTTTGAGCAACAGATTACTATCAATGATTTTCAACAAAGGGGTATCTTTCCAGGGAATAATAGTGGCTGTATGTTGACTCCTTAGACCAACCCATTTTAAATCGGCTTTTGGATCTAAACCCATTTTTCTGTTCCAGCCAACAGGGTCAAGCTTTTTCTCCATAGGGATTTCAATGGCAATAAGATCTTTGGGAAATTCTGTTATAGCATGGTAATTGGGCTCCTGAAACTCACGGGTTTCAGGGTTGTAAGGGATTAAATATTTCTCTTTATTCTCAATATAGTATCCATCTAGTTTCGAAAAAACAATTCCTTTTGATAGAAAATCATCCTTGGGCCGAAGCATATCCATGCGAAGGTCTACATAAAAAGTATGACCTGCAATATCTAAAATAGGTAGAATTCCTATGAATACCCGCTTATCATATTCAACTTTATCTACCATGATATCAAAATCTGTCTTTCCCTTAAAATCTTGTACAGAAAAGTTATACTTCATTGCCATACCTTCAGGGTCTAATTCTATCAATGCTGGTAATTTTACCATAACAGAGTTATCAGAATAAAAAAAGAACGGAATGTTCTTATCATCCCGACAATATTCAAATTCGTATCCGTCCCCCGTATCCTTCATATCAGAAAACTGGATGGTATTATGAGGATTATTTTTCTCCCATAGCAGAAAGTTATTAACGTCAACTACAAATTCACTTTCCTCAATATTAATCACCGGCTGTATGTACTTCATAGTGCAACTATTAAAAGTTAAAAAAAGGGAGTTGTCATTTAGACAAACTCCCCGATGTCAAATTGATCCAATTCTCCATTCCGCATGATGGAAGAAAAAGAAGTCGATTCTCTGGCAATACTTCTGTCTAGCAATTGTGCAATCTTCTCCGATGCCCCTTTCATAGAACTTTCCAAAAGACTCAGCAACTCGGTTCCCTGTATTCTTTGAACTATATCCGCTGCTTCTTCAATTTCGGAGGCTCCTGGCTTCTCTTTCAGCAGAAGCACCCCCACAGCGCTTAGTTCCTCAAAGGTAACCCCCATAGCAAAACCTTGGCCGCCTTCCGAAAGTCCGTCTATTCTCCATTCTTCCTCTTCTTCTTCAAAGTCAGGCATCACCATGAAAACTTCTTCCTCTTCTTCCTGCGGAATTTCAATCCCGGTAGAATTCCCACCGGATTCTGATTCAAAGGTAACAGCTGATCCATCCACTTTTTTCGTTTGGCTACTTTTGTCCGGCAATGGTAGTGAAAGGCGGGAAACACTTCTGGTTTCACCCATGATATCCGAAAACCCGACTGTATTATTCTCTTCAGGTTTTTTCTGGCTTATAGTTTTCTTGGGAAAGATTTTATCATGTAGCAGAAGAAGAATCACAATCACCAGGCATGTGAGTATCAAGCTTTCCATAACTATAAAATGGGTTTATATTTCTCATTAAAACTTTTGGTGATCTGCTCCCCAAATTCCAAAAAATGGTATTCCAGTACATTGTTCAGATAGGTGTAAATAGTTAGTTTATCTTCACCTATAACCTGGACAATACGTGATAGCTTTTCGTGAAAATCAGGCTGGATATATACCGTCTTCCCATCACGAGCATTTGTATCAGTCTTTTTGAAAAAAAGACTTTCATAATCAGCATCAATTTGCCTTTTCAATTTGCTTCTCTCCTTGCCCGCAGGTTTTTCCTGCACGGGTTCTACCATAGCTTTCGGCTCCTCAGAGGGAAGTCGTAAACCATCTTTTTTTACCCCTTCAGCCATAAGACTCATCATCAGCTCTTCGTTGATATCAGGACCGGCTTTTTTAGAATTTTCTTTTTCCATAAAAACTACAATTGAATAATTTGTAAAAACTCACTAATGAAGAGATCCAACCCACAGGTTTTCATCAATCTTTCATCAGCAGGCATTAATGTACTGCGAAACACTGCCTTGGCTCCTACTTCACTTTCTTTACGAAAACGGGTACTGCTTCTGATCTGGCTACGCATAAGACTTAGACCTAGTTCTCCAATCACCTGGATGTAAACATTGTATAAAGGAGTGCTTTCCCTACCATCAACCTGATTCCAAAAGAGGTTAATACTTTCAATGGAAGTTTCTCCCTTTTTCATAATCACATCCTGCAATAGCTGTGTAAAAACCAGCGTACTTTCCATCACTAATCGGTCTGCTGTTATTGGGGTAAAGATGTGATGCATTCCAGCCAGTGCCTTTAGGATACCAGGGGTGTTTACCGTTCCAGGAAGGTCAAAAAAGACCACATCAATAGGTACAGCAGAAGAATCAAAGAAGTTTTGTGCTGCTTCAACAACCCCTTCTGCTTTATGCTGGATGATAGGATATGCTTTCTTATTAATGGTTGTAAACTGCTTGTACGCAAGCTTCTTTAAAACCTCGTTTTCCATAACCATATTGAGGTCGCGTTCTTTCATTTTAATCAAACTGTGCTGAGGAAAATCCGCGTCAAATACCGCAACATTATAGCCTAAACGATAATGAAGTATACTGGCAACCAGTGTAGTAAAAGTACTTTTCCCCACACCCCCTTTCTGAGATGAAAAGGCGATGAATAAAGGTCTTTGCTTTGTTCTCATTTTTTTTCTTTTAATGTTATATAATTGCTTACTTAGGTCTCTATAACTGTGCATATGTACTTTTCTGTATCTATCTGTATACAGATAACCCTGTATAGTCTTATTTACTTACCCAATTGCATTTGTATTGCTATAAGCAGTTGTTTATGTATATAACTAGTCCCCTATAAACCCATCTATATAAGGATCTATGTGACTATACAGTTATTGTAATAGGTATGTATTTATGTAAGAAGCTATGTACAACTCCACCGGCATATGTACCTCCTTGCCTCGATAACTACCTGCTTACATTTCTATTTACTTCTCTATATACTTAGATCTATCAATCCATATAGAGGTAATCACATCATTGCGTAACAACATCTCTATCTCTGCACGTCCGCTTTCAGGGACAAAGAAATGTAGATAGGTACCAACCTATTTCTATGTGGCGGTGATTGTCCTGTAAATGCAGTGTTTGGCTGGGTATCGCATTGCAATACCTCGATAAACAAAGTTTTACTTTGTAGTACAATTTTTATTGAATGGTTTATGCAAAAACAAGCCGGCATTTGGAATACGGAATTAAACAGCAACAAGCTGTTGTTTCCTGCTATAATCAATCCGTCCCGAAGGGCGGATTTTGTTACCACCCGGTAACAGCAAGTTGTGTTTTGAGCTGCTCGAATCCTTCTCCGCTGCTCAAAACCACTTGCCCTGCCGGGGGCTGGAAACATCCTCCGAAGTCGGATGTTTTTATGAAATTAAAATGGACAGTTATGGATAAGACAAGGAATCAAGAACAGAAAAAAGGAGGACGAAAACCGAAAGAAAGCCCTGCGGTTTTCCGGTATTCCATCAGCTTTAACGCAGAGGAAAACGCGCAATTCTTATCTCTTTTTGAGAGGTCAGGAATGAATGTTATGGCTCATTTTATTACCGCCTGTATCTTTCAGAAGACTATCAAGACCGTAAAAATCGACAAGGCAGGCATGGATTATTATATGCGCTTGACCACTTTATATGGGCAATTCAGATCGGTTGGAGTTAACTACAACCAGCTAGTTAAGATATTATACCGTCATTTTTCAGAGAAAAAAGCAGCGGCATTTCTCTTTAAACTGGAAAAAGAAACTAAGGAAATGGCAGCATTATGTAAAAAAATAATCCAGCTAACAGAGGATTTTGAAGCAGAATATTTGAAAAAAGAAGGGTAAAATGATTGCAAAAATAGGCAGAGGGAATAGTCTTTATGGGGCTCTTTCTTACAATCAGCTCAAGGTGGATAAGGAAAATGGACAGGTTCTTTTTACCCATAAAATGCTTGAACCCCCTAGCGGATCATATACAGTTTCCTACCTAGTACGATCTTTTGAACCGTATTTGATCGCAAACCGTAACACTGAAAAACCGGTATTGCATATATCGCTCAACCCTGATCCCAGGGATAACGTTAGCGATGAGAAATATAAACTCATGGCCCAGGAGTACATGCAGGAAATGGGCTATGGTGAGCAGCCTTTTGTTGTGTTTAAGCACACAGATATAGATCGCACTCACATTCATATTGTATCAGTCTGTGTAGACGAAGACGGAAAAAAAATTTCAGATAAATTTGAAAAAGTACGATCCATGAAAGCGTGTCGTAATATCGAAAAGCAATATGGGCTAATACCGGCAATAGAAAAAGAAGAAAAGCAGGACGGCGGTTTACAGTTTCATCCTGTTGACTATAAAAGAGGAAATATCAAAAGTAAAATTGCTTCTATTGTCAGGCATTTACCGCAGTATTACCAATATCAAACCCTTGGCCACTACAATGCGCTTCTTTCACTCTTCAACATCACAGTTGAAAAAATGGAAGGGGAATTGCACGGTCAGACCAAAAAGGGACTCATTTATTTCGCACTTAATACCAATGGAGAAAAAGCCAGTCCTGCATTCAAAGCATCCCTCTTTGGGAAAGGTGCAGGATATGAGGCGCAGAATAAACATTTTACTAAATGCAAGGGTGTTTTGAAGGAAAGTGAAGCAAAGCACATTATCAGCGAAAATATTGCTACCGCATTGAAATCTACAAATAATGGACAGGATTTTAGGAAAGCGCTCGCTTCAAGGGGTATTAATATGGTAATTCGCCATAATGATGCCGGAAGAATCTATGGAGCTACATTCATAGATCATCATTCTAAAACGGTTTGGAATGGCTCCCAATTAGCAAAAGAATTTTCAGCCAACATCTTTAATGATCGGTGGAAAGATGACCAGAGACCTGATTTCAGTATCACACAAGAAAAGAATGCACCATTCAATCATATGGCATTAGAAACTCCTGCTTCATCCACAAATCCCAACAGTTTATTTGACTTCTTAGATAGATCGGAGACTACCTTTTTGGAAAACAAACACGGTTTTATAGAAATTATAGGGGGATTATTGCCAGAAGTACAGCAAGAAAATTACCCGGAAAATGATTTTGACAACATGATGAAGAAGAAAAAAAGGAAGCGTAAGAGGAATCAATAATATCTATACTTCATTATCAACTCTAAATTATGAAGATATTTTCAGCCCTAAAGCATAGCTCCAGTACAAAATCTTTGGTGCAGTAGGTGTTTTGAATTGATATAAGCCATAGATATAAAGTGAAAAAAGCAGAAATGCACTCCAGCTAAGCACAATGCACAATACACCAAGCCTTTCTGTCGGGCTGAACATTCCAGATATCAATGATTTTACTATAAATGCAGGAATAATACAGCATAATAACACGCAGATTGTCCATGGAAACATCCACAACGTCCGGTTTTTTGCTCGTAACCCAATGATGGTACCTTTAAAAAAATAAATGATGCAGAAGATAAGATAAGTAAATACTATAGAAAAAAGCCAAATTTTAAGATTGGCGGTTTCTTTACCCCATAATCTTTTTGACAGTAAAAATCCGGCATAAAAGAACACCCCAAAAATGACTGCTATTTTTATAACAGAAATAAAAACTCCTAAGACCCCAAACATCAATCCTGTGGCTGATTGACTTTCATTTCTTTTCCGAGCGCTATATTCCTCCTCGCTCTCTCCAGGGAAAGCATCGGGATTATTCCAATCCATAACATTCCTTTTTTAATCTTGATTAATCAAACAAATGAGATAAGAAAATGATTCTTATGAACAATAAATTTAAAAAATATTTTTTTGGGGAGTCCAAATTACTTTTAAAGTTCAGCAATAATAAAGTTTGATAAACTATCACCGATTTTTTAAGCAATAAAATCCTTCAAAAAAATTTCACTATATACTATACTGATGGACAAATAAAGCCTCCGAAAGCCATCCGTACCGTATTTTCTATCACTCTAAGTGAAGGCCTTACATTGATCTCTGACACACAATTTTATAGATTATGCAAGGAGAAGATGATTTAAGAGGATTGGCAAAAATCATGGCGTTTATGCGTGCTGTAAGTATCCTTTTGGTACTGATGCACTTTTACTGGTTTTGCTACGAGTTTTTCGCTCAGCGGGAATGGACATTGGAGGTAATAGGAAGGATACTTATTAATTTTAACAGAACCACCGGATTGTTTCTGGCTCCATTCTATACTAAAGCATTTGCTCTGGTATTGCTTGCCCTTAGCTGTTTAGGAACCAAAGGAGTAAAAAATGAAAAGATCACCTGGTCAAAGATCTCTGTGGTCTTAATGATTGGTCTGGTGTGCTTTTTTCTAAATACCCCTTTGCTGAATCTCTCTACGGCGCTGGCTACATTACTATACATTCTGACAACCTCAGTAGGTTACATTGCCCTTATGGTTGCAGGGCTATGGATGAGCCGTTTACTTCGTAACCGCCTGATGGATGATGTTTTCAATAATGAAAATGAGAGCTTCCAGCAGGAAACCCAATTAATGCAAAATGAATACTCCGTTAACCTTCCAACCAAATTTTATTACAAAGGCCAATGGAACAACGGATGGATAAATGTCGTAAACCCCTTCAGGGCTACTATTGTACTGGGAACTCCTGGCTCAGGAAAATCATATGCCATTGTCAACAACTATATTAAGCAACATATTGAAAAGGGATTTTCGATGTATATATATGACTTCAAATTCGACGACCTTTCTACCATTGCATATAACCATCTTCTAAAACATACTGACAAATACAAGGTAAAACCCAAATTCTACGTCATCAACTTTGATGATCCTCATCGAAGCCACCGCTGTAATCCACTGAACCCCTCTTTTATGACAGATATATCAGACGCCTATGAAGCTGCTTATACCATTATGCTTAATCTGAACAGAAGCTGGATCCAGAAGCAAGGCGATTTTTTTGTTGAGTCACCAATTATCCTGCTGGCAGCCATTATTTGGTTTCTAAAGATCTACGAAAATGGCAAATATTGTACATTTCCCCACGCGATAGAATTGCTAAATAAAAAGTACTCCGATGTGTTTACTATTTTAACTTCTTACCCTGAGCTTGAAAATTACCTTTCTCCCTTTATGGATGCTTGGCAAGGTGGTGCTCAGGATCAACTTCAGGGACAGATCGCATCTGCGAAGATTCCTTTATCAAGAATGATCTCTCCCCAACTTTATTGGGTTATGACAGGCGATGATTTTTCTTTGGATATTAACAACCCTGAAGAACCCAAGATCCTTTGTGTGGGCAATAATCCAGACCGTCAAAACATCTACTCTGCCGCTCTCGGACTGTACAACTCACGCATTGTAAAACTGATAAATAAAAAAGGGCAATTAAAAAGCTCTGTAATCATTGATGAACTACCAACAATATATTTTCGTGGATTGGATAACCTTATTGCAACGGCCCGTAGCAATAAGGTTGCTGTTTGCCTTGGATTTCAGGATTTCTCCCAACTTACTAGGGACTATGGTGATAAAGAAAGTAAAGTGATACAAAATACAGTGGGTAATATCTTTAGTGGCCAGGTCGTTGGCGAAACCGCCAAAAACTTATCAGAGCGGTTCGGAAAAGTGTTACAGAAGCGCCAGAGTATGACCATCAATAGGAATGATACCTCAACATCGATATCAACACAGCTCGATAGCCTGATACCTGCCTCTAAAATTTCTACCTTAACCCAAGGTATATTCGTAGGGGCTGTTTCTGACAATTTTGATCAGCGCATTGAACAGAAAATTTTCCATAGTGAAATCGTAGTTGATAATGATAAAGTTGCTTCTGAAACTAAAGCCTATGATAAGATATCATACATCAGATCATTTTTGAATGACAATGGAGAAGATACTATGAAAGTGGAAATTCAGGAAAATTACAAGGACATAAAGTTAGATATTATATCCATTATTGAAAGAGAAAAAGAACGGATCAATAACGATCCCGATCTTCAGCACCTTAAAACATAAGACTTCTATCATACGAAATGACAGCCTTACTGACCATCATAAAGGGATTATAGGAACATCTTGAATTTTCCATATGTTCCTATAATATTTTGCATTAACGGCTGCATAACATATAATATCATCCGAAAATTCTAGTATTGCACTTCACTTTTTAATGCATATTAATATTAAAAATAGAACCGGGATTCTTCCTGGTTTTTTATTTATCTTTTTTAGTATAGGGGATGATCTCACCAGGTTCCGCTCCAAGTGCCCAGATTATTGTTACCAGGGTTACTGTATGCAGATCACGTAAGCCATTTTCAATTTCGCTTATTCTGCCAACACCCATGCCACCGGCAGCAATACCTAAATCAGTCTGTGTCCAACCCAGTTCAATTCTCTTTTTTCTGATGTTGGCACCAATCTCATATAATACAATTTTATCGTCCAAACGATCCATTATTGCAAAATCTTGTCAATTTCTGGCATTTGATTTCTCACCTTTGGTAAATTTGTGTTTTTTATTTATTTTAGACGTATAGAACGAGGTTTTAGAACAATATCGAAAGTTCAGGTTATAGTAAATTGATAATCAATTGCTATTGACCAAATTTTCAAGGACTAGATTATATTTAAACTTGACGTGTGCGAAAGATTCCATACTTGCGTTACCTTGGACGGGAGAGCAGGTAGTCGGAAAAGCGATGCTCGTTGCTCATCGGCGCGGGCACTCGCTTGTTAATGTTAGTCTGTCTCCCGTCCAAGGTAATCAGACAAAACGTTAGGCAAGTGAGTGTCCGCGTCATTTTTATATATGCCAAAGCATTATTTATCCAGGGTATCTCAACCCGTAAAAACTCTTGGCATGAGTAAATTCTTATCAGACGAAGTACGGTATTACCGCTACCTGGTGCTTATCCTTATTATTATTCTGGGATTAAGCTCCATTTTTTCTATTTTACTTTCTATTCTTTTAGTACGCAGTAATCTGACGTGGGAACATGCTGAAACAGATATTCTTTCAGCCCTCCAAAGCCAGATCCGCCTTTTTTTACTGGCCGTATAACCCATTTTGCTTTCACGACGATAACCCGACTATTAAACCCAAAAATCACAGTAATGGCTCTAACATCTTTTTTTATCATACAGGTTGACACCCATCCCGAAACTGCTGGTATTGTCCATTTCCGCTACCTTTCGGCTCATTGCCCTGTCGCATTTGCACTCATGGACACTACGGCAGATAAGCAAAGCTATTTATATAAAATAATACTCCTTTTTGTTCCCGATGGAAGGCAAATGAACCAATTTATTGTTACAGATATTAAATATGTTGGCTCCAAGCAGGAGCTGGCCAACTGTATTTCTCACCTTCTTCTTTATGCTGAAAACGTAAGGGTCAACATAAATGCAAACTAACCACTATGGCGGCCCCAACATATAGCAATGGTTATTACCAAAATCGTTTACAAAGAATTTACACTTTGATCTTAGAAAAAATTTTATTTTGATTAAACCTTTTTTCCATGAGTTATTCCCTCGAATCCATCCGTCATATTGGTACCTCTGGTGTAAGTGAGGCACAAAGAAAGGTTATTTTAATTGTCAACACCATTTCCATTATTACCTCCTTGCTTGCGGTTTCTGCAGGGACATTTCTTTTTGTACTCACCGGGAAAGCGGCTATCGGTATTGCAGCGTATACCGAGGTGGGTATGTTTTCCAGTATTATTGTCATGAATCATTATAAGAAGTATGGTGTAGCACGTATTGCCATTCATATCTTCCAAAATGCAACCGTATTATATTTCGGACTGCTGTTCGGAAAACATGTGGACGTAAAATTAATGGTCGTTTTCTTAGGAATCATACCACTGCTTTTATTCACCGACAAACATGTAAAAATTACCTGTTCAATTGTTACTTGCGTGACCTTGTTTATTCTGGAATACAATTACCAGTATCCCATTTTTGAACCAATATCACTTAGTCTCCATGATGAGCGAATTACGCGATGGCTAAGTCTGGCCGTTATTTTGTTTTTGGTAATGGTCGTTGTCTGGTTTAATGAAGAAGACAAGCGAAAAGCTAACGAATCCCTTGCCCACGCCAATGAAAGACTGGAACAACTTACTGACCAACTTCAACAATCAGTAGCATCCAAAGTCAAATATGTACAACAAATAACTCATGAAATCAGAGGACCATTTAATGCCATTTTTTCGATCGCCCAACAATTACTTGATAAATTACCCAAGCTGGATAATTTTAAACATATCGAAGATGATATCCAAACACTCAATGCAGGCTGTTATCAAACACTTAATATTATCAACAGTGCTTTAGATGTTTCTAAATTGGAAGTAGGCTCCTATCCGGTCACAATCGGTACGATCTGTGTGCGCAACTGGATAAAAGACATTATGGATATCTTCCAATACATAGCCTCCCATAAGCAGGTCACCATAAAAACAACAGTGCGCCCAAGTGTCCCTAGTCATATTAAAGGTGATCATGAAAAGTTAACACGTATTGTCAATAACCTACTGTACAATGCCATTAAATTTACGCGCAAAAACAGTACAGTAACCATTACGGTAGATAGTAATGAAACATTTTGGAACATCAGTGTTGCCGATCAGGGCATAGGGATACCAAAGGTAGAATTGGAAGAAGCCTTTAAAATATTTCATTCCAGCAGTACCGATAGTGCAGAAGGAACAGGCCTCGGGCTTTTTTTCGTAAGTGAAACCATAGGTCTTTTGAAAGGAAAGATAGAGGTATTTACCCGCTCTGGACGGGGCAGCAATTTCGTAACTCAATTCCCATTAATAACAGCTGCTCCAATCACAGAACCCCGCGTAGATGAGAGTGCCCTCACACAACCAGATCTTACCGGGAAACAAATACTCATAATTGACGATGACCTGATGCAGGCCACTTATTTGAAAAGATTTCTGGAAAGTAATGGTGCTATTGTACGTCTCGCAGAAACCGGAATGGATGGTTTTTGCCAATTGGATAAACAGGCGGCAGACCTGATTGTTCTGGATAATACACTCCCGGATATTAGCGGCATTGAGGCTCTCCATGCACTGCAAAAAAGCCATTTCGACTTAATCCCGGTCATCATGGTAACTGCTGATAAGAACATAACCCGGGATGATGCAATAGCTGCGGGTGCTTGTGAATATCTGCTAAAACCAGTTATTTTGAAGGAATTAAGAGCGCTGGTGGGTAACTGTTTCCAGGTTGCTACTACCAGATGAGTAATAAAAATAAGTGTATATAAAACATTGCTGACAAAAAAATCCGTAAATAATGCGGCTGCGACTCGTTTGCAGCCGCTGTTCGTATTTTTATCAAGCCAGTCCAGGCTGGTCCTATTTTACTCACAACGATCCGAAAAATGCTTGTCACCCTTCCTCGTATCTATTGTCCTTACAATGGAACGATTAATCCGCTTGTCCATTTAGCAGAAGACCATACAGACGCATGGTTACGCCAATTTAACTTACTTCCTGATAACACTGCCTATAAAAAATACAGGGCTCAAGGGTTTGCCTACATGGTAGCAAGAATGTTTCCCATGGCACAGCAACCATTGCTTTTTGTCCTCACTGACATTAATAGCCTTCTTTTTTTGCTTGATGATCAAATAGACCCTGTTTCAAAGGATGAAGGAAGGGATAAGCTGCAATTACGTCCTTTTATTTCTGCTTTCATGTCTGTTTTGTTTAACCCGTTGCCTCAGAAGTATGCTCATCCTTTTTTAAGTGCCTTGGCTGATTTCTGGAGCAGGGCTACTGCCATAACAACGGATCTTTGGCAGTGGCAATTTGCAACAGCACTCTGCCAAACCTTTCATTCTGCTCTCTGGCAGATGGAGAATGTCAAAAATGGGTACAAACCCACCTTAGAAGAATATAAAATGCATCGCCGTTTTTTAGGAGCCGCCAACATCGCTACAGCTTCCATACCCGCCGTATTGGATATTAATGGCAATTGGGGGCGCCTGACACAGCAGGTTGCAGATCTCACACGGCTGGCTGAAAATATTGTTTGCTGGGCCAATGATCTGTACAGTCTCACCAAAGAAATTGAACAGGGGGATACTTACAACCTCGTGTTGATTATTCAACAGGTATACAACCTGTCTTTGGATGAGGCAATCAATAAGACAGTCGGTATTCATGACCAGGACATGAAGCGTTTTCAGATCAAGGCAGATGCACTTATAGGAAATTTGCCTTCACTTACCCATTATATCAATGGACTGAAATATATTATCCGTGGAAATGTGGACTGGTCACAAAGTGAAACAACCCGCTATGAGTTTACATATGCCCAGTAATTATATCTACTTATGGGACAGCTTTTGGCGTTTACTTTCTATCTCTGTTGCTATCATCCCAAAGATAATCCGCTTATCCACTCCTATCAGATGAGCAGCTGCGTTAATTTCGTCAACAGTAAAAGAACCTAGATGTTTGAGCCGGTAAAGTAAAGTTTGGTAGTTCATGCCCATATCCTTTGCAAAATTTGTTTTCTTCACAGTCGGAAAAATAGAGCTGAGTGTTATAGCATGTCCCGCGTCAATTAATACTTTTACGGTAGCATACACCTCTTTATTCTGGATTTTATGAGTTGTCATCGCTGATTAGTGAAATATTATCTGTCACTAATATGCTCTAATAATTGACTGTTGCTATTTAATGTATGCTATTGTAAATTTTATAGTTCACTAAATAATATTTTTAGTTCAGAATTTCATCTTTTTATTGAAAAGACCTATATTTACTTCTGGTAGTAAGCTTACTATAACCTAGTTACCAGTACTCTTGTTTTCAACCGTAATGATTTTTATTCTTATCTAGTTCCAATTTAGATATACCCTTAATTTAGGGTAAACTTATTTCCCTAAAGTTCCTATTAGCATTATTTAAGTTAAATCCCGTTGTATGGATAATTATATAACCGGAAGCGGTAGTCCGGAAAAGATATCATTATCGGACTGTTTTACCCATGGCGAAGCAATAGAGAATTACAGACTGCTTCTTTGTTACTATACCGGTACCCGCGAGTTTATATTACATCGCAATCCACGGTATCGTAGTCAATTTCTAACTATTGCCCCTATCGCAGCTGACCTGTTACATTTGCATTATGATCCTGCCTGGGAAATACGGATGGACACTTTTAAGTTGTATAATGCTGCAGATATCTGCCAACATTTGCAGCAAATAAATGAGTATAGAAAAACATGCCCTTTCTACCTACGAACATCGGCAACTGAACGCGCATATCTCAATCTATTTGTAGAAATTTTGCTCCAATGGATCTGTGAGATATTACCCGAGACCAGCTAAAAACGGTTTCTCCTATAAACTGCAAATACAAATCACTTAAGATTATGCAAAAAATGAGGCAGGCAAAACACGCCAAAAGGATTGTCAGCGATGAAGAACTACTATGTGATGATATACGTAAAAGGGGAAAAGAAATGAAAGAGCCCAATATCATCTTCGGGTACTATGCACTTATTGATACCCTCCACCATCCGATTATGAATGAAATTGCATTGGAATGCGACTGGCCGATTTCAAAATACCATAGGAAAAGAAAATCGCCTGCCGAAACAGTTTCCAATGCTGAAAAAGAAAAGATTATTGAGATACTCACCAACAAGAAAAAAGAATTTGATAAGAATTTTGAACTGTTCATCGCATCTGCAAACGTGGATAAGAGTACTAAAAAACCTCGGTAAAATCTAAACGATAAATCATACTCATGAAACCAGTACCATCCAACCCAATATTCATTCCAACAGAACTAAATCATATGATGCTGTAAATATTTTGCAAATGTCCACAAATTACCCTAGGTCACTCTTTCATCTGTTTTATAATAGTAGTTAGAAGATACGTTTAAATTGATTTGGGATCATCTTGATTTTTCAATATACAGGAAAATCAAAGCGGTCCTCTTGCGATGTGCACACCTTTCACGTGGGCGAAGGTGTTTGCTTCGGAAGCAATGGGCTTCTCAGACACAGTTGCCTGCTCTGTATTAATCTCTGGTTTTTCAATTGACAACATTATGGTTCTCTCCACAGAAGCCAGCTGGGTTTTGAGAGCTGATAAATGTTTTTCTTTGGGCCAACTTCCTCCAACAACTTCTTCAAGTACCGGCAAATCCTTTTCCAATTCTGTAATTCTTTTATGCTCCTGTTCTATGAAGCCAGGGATTTTCTCAAGAGCGTTTAAAAAATTAAGTGATGCTGTCTTCGCATCTGTAGCCATCATCCCATTATTATAGCTGTATTTAATTCCGCCTTCGCCTTGTACAAAAAAGCGGTTATATTTTACGGCCTCACCTTCTTTTTTCATAACCTCAGTTTTCACCAAAAGGGAAAAACCATATAGTGAACCAATTTCCTGATAATTCCCTTCGGCAGCGAATTTCTCAGATAACATATTTAACCTGGCACCTACCTCCTTTACATTCGCATTTTCTGCAAGACCTATAAGTCGGATAGGATTGATTACCGTACCATCAGCATTTTTTCTAATCCTCCCTTGTAGGTGATCCCAATCGATATTCATCCGCTGCAAACGAGATCTGTGGGATTTCAATTCGGCCTTGGTATCTTCAAGCTTAAATCTGGAGCTGCTCTTCGAACGGCTGAATGCCTGACGTTCGCTTTCCAGTCCTGCGATCTGTTTTTCAAGTTTGGCTTTTTCAAGTAAATCGGTATTACCCGACAATATAGCAACGTATTCGGAATAATTCATTCCTGTACTTTCATCCATTCCCCCCTCATCAATAGTCCGTTTCCCCAAGCTGTTTCTCTTAAGCTGATCAATAAACACCTGCTTGTTGTACAGGGTATTGAATTTGAAACTATCCAGCGATTTCTCAACGGCATAAATGAATACATCCACTTTATTGCCAGCAAAGAATTTGGCTATTTCATTGCCTTTTCTCACCGCCCTACCATCTCGCTGAGCCAAATCACTAGGGCGCCACGGAATATCCAGATGGTGAATAGCAACAGCCCTCTTTTGAGCGTTAACTCCTGTGCCAAGCATCTCTGTAGACCCGAATAATACCCGTATTTTACCTTCATTGACATCCCGGATAAGTTCTTTACGCTGCTTTTCTGTTTTGGCCTCCTGTATAAAACGAATTTCATGCGCTGGTATCCCGTGGTCAGTGACAAGCTTGCGCTTAATCTCAGTATATATGTTCCATTCACCAGGCTTATAAGTTCCAAGATCCGAAAAAACAAACTGTGTTCCTTTCTGTGTGTTAAATTTCTTGTGATACGATGCAATATTAGCAGCGCAAAGGGAAGCTTTATTGCCAGGATGGTCTTTATATTTCGGACTTATTAGCCTCATGTCGAGAGACATCTTCCGTGCATAGTCAGTAGCAATCAGCATCTTCGCTTTTTCTTCACTCTGAGAAAGTCTCGGCCTTCCCAATACTTCTGCATTTCCACTCTTGGCAAATTCCATCAGCTTTTTAATGAAAACCTCCTGATCAGGAGTCGGTGGAATGTGGTACAGAATTTCGTTTTTATCAGGGCGGTCAATACCAATATCTTTGGCGGTACGATAATCGGTTATTTCTGCATAAAACTGCGCAAGTTCAGGTACCTTAATGAAAAAACGGAATCGTTCCTTTGATACGATGTTATTGGCAACCGAAAATTCATAGTCTACAGTCTTACGGGCAAATATGGCCGCCCAAGCATCAAAGCAGGTAATACCCTGCTTTTCCATAGCTTTTGGACGTAGGTATTTAAAAAGCAGGTACAACTCTGTTAATGAATTACTGATCGTTGTGCCTGAAAGGAAAGTAGCACCTAAGTCTTTACCCGAACGCTCCTGGATCGTGCGGAGGGCAAAAATCAGGTTCATCGCCTTCTGACTCCCAGCCATATTTCCCAATCCGGCAACCCTGTCATGCCGCGTATTGAACATGAGATTTTTGAACTTATGGCTTTCATCAACAAACAAGTGGTCGATGCCCATCATCTTAAAGTCTACAATATCGTCCTTGCGGGTTTCAATGTCATGTTTTAGTGTTTTGAGCTTAACTTCTAAGTTTTTTTTACGAAACTGTACTCCTTTCAACATGGCACGGGAGACATTTTTCCCCTGAGATTCCAGAACCTTCAAATTCTCTTCAACACTATCAAGCTCCGCTTGCAGAATTTCTTGTTGCAGCTCAGGAGACTGAGGGATCATACCAAACTGATCATGGGTAAGAATAATACAGTCCCAGTCGTTGTTTTTAATATCACCAAAGATGCGCTGGCGTTTTCCAGGAGTAAAATCATCTTTGCCAGGATATAGTATTTTGGCATGGGGATAAGCCTTCCGATAAGTTTCTGCTATTTCATGAACATTAGCCTTTAATCCAATGATCATGGGTTTATAAGCGAGTCCCAAACGCTTCATTTCCTGTGCTGCAGTACACATGATCAAGGTCTTACCTGCGCCCACCTCATGATCACAAATGGCTCCGCCATTAAGTTTAATCATCCATACAGCATCTTTCTGGCTGGGATATAAGTCCTCAATACCCAAAGCTTTGCGGTCAAGGCCAGGGAATGCCTGATGAGAACCGTTATACTGCGGACGGACAAAGCAGTTAAAGGTATCGTTGTATTGATCAGTTAACCGATTTCTAAATTCATGATCCTGCGCATATAACCAGTCAGTAAAAGCTCCACGGATCTCATCAATCTTAGTATTAGCCATCTGAACCGCCTGAATATCCCTTACCGTTACCTCCTGATCCCCGATCATCACTTTCTTAGTGATATCTGGGGTCGTGTTCACAAGTGCATGTTTTAATAGCGCAATACCATCATACGTGCGGCTTTCAGACTTAATGGCGTACTTTTCCGTGATATGAATATTCTTGGATGGACAATGGATGGAAAAATCATCAGTACTTTCCATGTATCCGATGTTCACCCCTGTGTTAAACAGAGAAGAAGCAAAACGACTGTAGATCTCCGGGGCTATCCATCTTTCCCCTAGATTAAAATCAAGCTCCTCAAACTCAATCCGCTCCGGCCTAACGCTTTCCAGTACCTTCAGGCTAAGGGTAGCCTCGTTGTCCTCTGGATTTTTGAGAAGATAGGAACTAATTTCTTTAGCCTTAGTTACGACATCTCCCGAAATCCATTTTTCGGAGATCTCATATTGTCTTTCAAGAGGGTTATAATATATACGCCCATGGAGAGCGCTCTTTAGCTCTTCTGTGGCAATCCCACTGATCTGTTCCATATACCCCAAATCAACACCTCCAAAGGTATTCAGGGATGCGATTAATGCCTCTTCAGGAGTTTCTACAACGGTCAAAGATGTAGAAAAACTGACCGGATGGTTAAAGATATCAGCCTTATGGATCACACCTCCTACCACACGCTCTAAATAAGGCATTTCCTTACCGGAACTGTCCGTTTTGATCAACTTAATGTTCTCTGCTTCATTCAGCTTTCCATATTTCTTGATATAGGCATCATACAGGCTATTGAGATTTCTTCTTTCTTCCTTGTGTTCAGTGTGTAGTTCTGCCTCTTTGTGATAAAGATCCTGATAGGCATCCCGGAGAGCGATATAGGCTTTAGCTCTTTCCTTTTGACTAGAGGGTAAACTCAATGGATGAAACGTTGCTGTTTTTCTGTGTCTATCCATTTTTAGAAGATACCCCACAGTTCCTTGATATCCTACCAGACAATCATCCCTATAAAAGTTCTTCCATACCTCGGAATAAGAAACAGGTGCATCCGGAATAGTGATTGTAGTTTCTACCTGATCTTCCGACGAGGAAAACAGATCTCCAATAACGCTATTTTTCTCGCTTACCTTGGAGATTGGTGCAGGTGGAGTCATTTTTTTATCAGCTGTATTTACTGGCAAGGAATCAAAAAGCCCAGGCTGCCGACGAGGATGTGTTTTCCCTTTGGAAATGCTCGTTTTTTTCTTTGATGGAGATGCTGCTATTGCAGCGTCTGCATTATGATCAAAAAGGCTAAATAAACTTAACTGCACCTCCACCTGCGAAGAATGGGCTTCCTTTTTAGGAGCTGTAAGCTCTGTCTTTTCTTTAGGAGCTGCCGGAGAAGTGGTGACTATGAACTGTTTTCTCTCGTCATTCAATGCCACCAACGATGGTCTATTAATGGATGGCAAAGCAACTTCCTGAAAGAACTTGTTATAGAGTTTAAGATCAAAACGATTCTTAAAATCGGTTGCTAGAATATTCTTAGTTTCATGAGCAATAGCGGCTATACCACCACTATGTAAAAGCAAGGTTGTTGGCTTTCCATATCCGTCAGTAGATGCAATTGTTTTATTACTTACAACTGGATTAGCATATTGGATGAAAGCATTGATATGATCATTTTGCTCAGTAGGTAATGTCTCGCAGAAATATTTCTCCAATTCTGAAAGCCCCTGTTTGTTTCTATTTTTCTGTAGGACTACCAGATCACTACCAACATCGGTTCCTGCGTAGTCTGAAAAAAGATTGTTGGGCAAACGTACAACCGATAGCAAGTGGTGTTCTTTCATCAGCGCCTCACGTATAGCATGATTGCCTGGACTGTCCAACACCCCACGACTTGTGATAAAGGCTAGTATACCCCCGTCACGGAGGGCATCAGTCCCCTTCAGGAAAAAATAATTATGGATACCACGCGACGCCTGCATACGAGCAGCATCATTACCGCGTGAATAACTGAGATCAAAAACGGCACTTGTTCCGAATGGGATGTTACCCGTCACAACATCATAACTATTTAAGTCTTCTTTGGGAAATTCTTCAAAACCACTGATATGAATATCCTGATGTGGATATAGCTGTGTAAGGATCTTGCCTGTTAAAATATCCTTTTCGTAAGCGGTAGTATGTAACACCTCTTTTCCCGAAAAAGGAAGGAGGAAAGCACCTATTCCTGCTGAGGGTTCGAGAAACCTCCGAATGTCTACTCCATGCTCTTTAAATACCTCAGAAAGAACATTGACTATTTCTGGAGGGGTATAAAATGAGGTGAGTACTGAAGTACGAAGGCTATCAAGAAATTGACGATATTCTTTCTCATCACCTGCATTTTCCCGAAGAAGCTTAAACAATTCCTGTGTAGAAGCAAAGAGGCCATGTTCATAATCTTTCCAGTGCTTTATATCGTTAGGATCTTCAGCAGGGTTAAGAACAAATTTAAGCCCGCCGAAACCACTATACAGCATAAGCATATTTCTTTCAGCCTCGGTAGCATGACGCTTTTCTTTCTCTAATCGAAACATCGTACGCAATGCCTCTATATTCTGCCTAAGATGCTCACGCTTACTAAAGACCATGATCTTCGATCCAGAGTTGAATAGTTCCTGTCAGCTCCGTATAGAGCAATTCGTAATCCTGATGATCCTGAAAATCATCAGTCAGGATATAACCTTTAAATACTTCTTCACATACCGGAAGCATCTTCATGGCAAAAGGCTGCAACTCTTCATCCGCCATCAACCTGTCAAACTCATTACATACCACTTTAAACAAGGTATCGTATCTTGAAAAATGCAGCCCTTCAAAAAGGACTTTTTCAGCCATACGCAAACTTGCATCATGGGAATTCCCGGCCTTAAATGCCTGTTCATAAACACTTGCGCAATTTGCGGAGCGCTCCTCCACAAACGCGGTATCACCCACCTTTTCAGGAAAACTGCTCACTAGCAGTTCCAATAACCTTAATGTGAAATAAGAAAGGTCTTTTCCTTCTATACTCATACTCTCTTCTTTAATTTAGATCAAAGGCAAAAATATCATGGAAAGTCAGTGAACGTTAAAGATGGCATCCCATGTCCACTATTGGCTGCCATAGGCAATTTTAAAACCTGAATTGCAAGAGAAATTCGTATTTTTGGAGGCACGAAAATGATTTGTTAAAACACTATAATGCATATAATCCCTACAAAAAAAGGACTGGGTATTGAAATATGGGGAACTTATGATGCCCTCAGCCTATTCCATGACACAATCAGTAAATTCTGGAATAACACAAACAAATTACCACAGCAAGGCTATGATAATCGAGATTATCTTATCAGTGGGTTTATTCATGAAATCCGTAAAGCAATGGAAGGAAGTCGGTTAGTCCGTAATCCCAGCCAATTTCCCTCCTTACCTCAGGAATATTATGGTGCACAGGTTTCATGGGTGCACGTTCTTTTTTCTTGGACTGCTTTGAAATTTAATATGCAGTATGCTGAAACTACTAAATTGGATGTCTCCCAAATTTTACTCTTTGAATTTTGGCTACAGGATGCCATGATGAAGTTTGATAGCAAAGGTGCTAAAGAGGTCGCCGGGTATATTGAAGATGGTCTTCATGGTGGAAATCCTTACATATATCAATATATGAGAAGCATTAACTACGACTTTTTCACATTAAAAGGAGGGGTTAATGCATTTAGAAAACTTCCAGACTTACTACGACGAGGAGTATACTCTACTGAGGAATATAAAACCTACAAGATGTTTTTAGAAAATGAAGCTAAAAGGCTGCATTGCGAAATATCTGACCTGGAACTTAGTGATGGTGATTTTGATTACGAAAGTGTTGTATGGTAAGGAAATAAAAACTCCCCATTAAGGGGAGTAAAAATAGATTCCTAGTTTCTGTATCTTTTGAAACACTTTATACAGACTTAAATTCAAATGAAGATTCTCCTTTTTCATTTAAGACGATATAAGCATCAAATTTCTTTCCTGACTTGCTTTTCATGCCTTTAATCAGCCCCGTTTTCCTCTTCGTAGTGAGACTATCTATATCTGTATTAGTTAATACTACTCCACATACATTTCGGAACTGAAACCAGTTACAGGATTCATCAGGGCATTTTACAATTTTGTCCCGAATAAGCAGATGCTGTTTCTTGCACTTCGGACAGACCAGTGCAGGTAGTTTTTCTATGGAATCGGATAAAGCCAGCAGTTCCCTGGTAATTGACCCCGCATAAGTCTCCATTTCTTTTTCAAAGGTCTGGGCATCGCCTTCCTTATTTTCGATCTTTGCCAAAGCAAGTTCCCATTCAGCAGTCATTGAAGCATCAGCAATCTTTTTGTCTTTTACCCAATTATAAACCTGCAATCCTTTATCTGTCGGGATCAGTGATTTCTTTTCACGAATAATATATTCCCGGCTGAAGAGTGCCTCAATAATAGCTGCCCTGGTAGCAGGTGTTCCGATACCAATGCCCTGTAAAACCTTACGCTCATCATCATTTTCAATTTCCTTCCCCGCATTTTCCATACCAGATAATAAACTTGCCTCAGTATAAAGCAACGGCGGCTTAGTTTTCTTTTCCAGCACGCCAGCACGTCCAATCTTCAACTCATCACCCACATGTAATTCCGGGAGCTCTTGAGCAGTACCATTTTCTTCATCTATAAAACTTCCTTTAATACCACGCCAGCCTATATCCAGTATTTGGCATCCTTTCAACGTAAAATCATAGTGTAGCGCCTGTAAAGTGACATCTGTGATTTTCTTCTCACAGGCTTGTCCAACAGCCTCTAACAGACGTAACGCAATCATATCATAAATAGCATTCTCCTTTGCCGGTAGCACCGTAGGAACTTTCTCAGTCACAAGTAGCCCATGATGGTCAGTTACTTTTACATCATTAACAATACGTTTATTGAAGCGGCCCCAAGTAATCTTTTTACAAGCTTCCTTTAAGGACGGTTTTTCATCCAAGGCTCTGGCAAGAGCTGGAATCTCAGGCCACAGATCTTCAGAAATATACCTACTACCTGTGCGCGGATAGGTAATGAATTTATTCTCATACAAGCTTTGGGCTATATTTAGGGTTTCTTCGGCAGAAAATCCCAGGCTTTTGTTAGCCTCCTTCTGTAGCCCTGTAAGATCAAAAAGTAGCGGCGGTTGTTCAGTAACTGTTTTATGCTCCACTGTGCTCACCGTTGCTATGCCTATCCGTATAACGGCTTTCTGCACATCTTCCGCCTTTTGCATGTTGTCCCACCTGGTGACCGAGAGACTGCTAAAATCCGTAAACTCCTTGCGATGCCAAAGCTGAACCTGCCAGTATTTCTGGACAACAAAGTTTTTGTTTTCCCTATACCGCTTACAGATCAATGCCAAGGTTGGTGTTTGTACTCGTCCCAAAGAATATATTCCACTATTGGCGGTGATGGTCAACGCCTGAGAAGCATTGATCCCCACCAGCCAGTCTGCGTGACTCCGTGCTCTCCCCGCCTGATAAAGACCATCAAAATCACCTCCTGGCCTAAGATGCTCAAAACCCAACCTGATTGACTTTTCCGTAAGGGAACTTATCCAGAGTCGTTCAAAGGGTTTTGTACATTGCAGATATTGATAAATAAAACGGAATATAAGCTCGCCTTCTCTTCCTGCATCTGTTGCTACAATAATACTGTCACAGCTTTTAACTACTTTATCAATAACCATTAACTGCTTTAAAGCTCCCTTATCCGACTCATAAACCTTGTTTTTTCTCACTTTCCTTACCGTCAGTACAAATGGATCAGGCAGGATCGGTAAAGACTCCTGCCTGAAACCAGTAATACCATAGTCTTCTGGCATTCCCAGAGCCACCAGGTGGCCTAAAGCCCAAGTAACCTTATAACCACCTCCTTCGAAGTAACCATCTTTTTTTCCAACAGCTCCCAAAAGTGAAGCAATCTCCCTGGCTACACTCGGTTTCTCTGCAATTATTGCTTTCATAAAATCGTTTTGATGAATTATTCAGAACTACCGTTTTCTCCCCCTAGATTGAGTTGGAGTTTCATGTTTTTGGTCCTCTTGCTGCTTGGCATTTTTAGGAGTTTGCTGACCTGGCTGCAACGGTTCCTGAATCTTGCTGGTAGCCTCATTAGACTTACCATCAGAATTAACAGCTACCTGTGTGGCATGAGCCTGAGCAGGTTTTACTTTGTCTTTCAGCGCATTTGGATCTTTAAAGGAAAACATGGTTTTTCCATTCTCCTTATTATAAGTGATATACCCTTTATATTCTTCCCCTTTCTTATCAATAAGCCCAGTGACATACACTGTCTTCCCTTCTTGAAGCTTTTGGAATTGTTTGTCATCAAGTTCCTTACCTCTGAAGACTTTTGAAACCTCCTGTATTTCTCCATTTGGGCCTTGTGACAAATGATTACTTTTATTTCTGTCAAAAAGGAATTCTACATAACGTTTGTCAGCATTGAACTGAACATTAGCGTCGAATTTTTCTCCTTTACTGGAAGTCATCCCTTCAATAAAGAGGGGCTTGCCTTCTTGTAAGATCTTCTTTTGTTCTTCGTTTAAGATGACCCCTTTAATTTCATTTGGGATTTTGATCCAGTCAGAACGATACGCGACGAGTTCATTGGTTAATCGGTCCACACTGATTATGGAAGGAATAGTTTCGCCCGTTTTAGGATTCGTCAGATTAACAATACGTCCCATATTCCCAGCCATCCGCAGATTAGACTTATCCTCGTCAGTAAATTGATGACCAAAAAATTGAGTATTCAAATTAGGCTCCTTTCGGATACCATGAATGGCCATCACTATTTTTCCGCCCTTCTCCTGAAGGGACAGTCTTCCTTCACCGCTTAGAATACAAGAACCCAGGTTAATATTCACAGGAACGACAATATTAGTTTTATAGCCTTTAAGTAGCGGTTCCAAAAGATTCTTCTCTTCCAGCTTCTCTTTACTTAAGCCCAGGTTAGATATCGTTTCCCAGTCGATCTGTTCAGGCTTAAAGCGGTATTCCTGTGAAACTGCTTTTTCTGTTGGTGCTGCCGCATTGGTTTGCGGGGTTGCTTCTGTTGTTTCCATTGTATTTTCTTTATTTTGTTGATGTTTTTGTGTTTCTTTTACGTGATGTTTTTCCATAAGTCCTTCTCCCTCTTTCGTAGGAGAATTAATATGATCTTGCATTTTCTTCGCCATCCCAATGGCAGATTTCAAAGGAACTTTAAAAAATGAAAAACGAGTTGGGTCTTTGAGCTGGCGAAAAAAATTTGAAAAAAAATTGGTCAATAAATCCCCGTGCATATCTACACGCATGAACTCACCCTGGTTTTTTTTCGCTACATCTGCCTTTTTTAGCTGCCCATCCTTATCAATTCCGGTAACTGCTGAAATTTTCTTTTCTTCTTTATCCAACACCAACAAAATCTCATGAAGTTGTCCGGTCTCGGCCAGTGGCTCTTTTGTTAATATTTCTTCTTCCATTATTTCATTATTTTTATTCGAATGTAGCCTGAGATAAATATCATCCAGTATGTTTTGTCCTCCTTTGTCCGGGAAAGGCACTCATAGTGTCAATCTTACTGATTCTTCTATGGGGTGTGATAATCCATCTCGCATAAACTGATGCACATCTGAAAGCTTATAGTAGGTTCGCCCACCGAGCATATAATATCGAAGCTTACCAGAACTTCGGTACCGCTGTAATGAACGCCGGCTGACTTGAAGGGTCCGGCATACATCCTGATTATTTAAAAGTTGTTCATTGTCTATGATGTACATCCGGTTTTCAGGAGGTTTCTTTTGGTTCTCCACTACGTCTTGATTGGAGATGGTCTGCTTCGCTTCCTTATCCAAGATCAGAAGGATCTTCTGAAGCTGTCCCGCGATAGCTCGCAGTTCTTTTTTTAGGGCTTTTCTTTTCATTGTTTCTTTATAAGAGGGATAGGAATAAAGCGACTTCTCAGGTAATACAAAACGCAATACTTTCTTCCTGAAGAGCATTTATCCCCATTAGACTTTTTGTACCGGGTGGGAGAACCCTTCCCTGATAAACTGATGTACATCTGAGAGTTTGTAATATGGTTTGCCACTGATCCTGTAATAGGGAAGTCTTCCCGAACCGCGGTATCGCTGTAATGAGCGACTGCTTATCTTAAGGATCTGAAGTACATCCTGATTATCCAAAAGTTCTTCACCATCTACTAAATGCTGTCGCTTATCAGAAGACTTTAGCTGCTCTGCCAGGATATCAAGGCGGGTTGAAATCCGCTCCATCCATGCGATAAATTCCATCTTGTCTATATTCATGATAGTGGGATTTTGCTTGTAACAAAGCTCCCCAAACTTCAATAAATTCATTGCCAAGGCTTGCCCACCGCAATACTATTTTTTTTAATTAGCGATAAAAATCCTGCTACAGTACTTATATACCGGATTGACTGGATTGGCAAAAGTAATTGGGAAGGAAACAGGAATAGATGCCAATGGGCACACATGGGCATCAGTTTGATTACCAATGATGAGATCGCTATAAAATTGGGAGGTCCAATTATAAATTCTTTTCCTTGTAGGAGTCAAGGCTTGATTTAAGTCGGTCCAGGTAAGAATCACCGGTACGAAACTTCATTCGGTGAAAAGCATGATTGGCATCCCCTAACTGAACATTAAATACCATTTGGAATAAGGTCACCAACTGCCGGATGCTTAATTTCCCATATCCCACCGACTGAGAAGCGTGAAGAGCATAAATAAGCTCGATGAGCGCATTTTTAGATTCAGTCCATAAAAATTTTTTATCTCCAAGATTTTCCGGTAATGAATTACCGGATTGATCAAATTGCCCAGAAAGGCGTAAATGAAGATATTCGTACAATAATTCACATTCTATGATTCGTGCCGCTTCATAATCATAATAGGTAGAAAAACGATGGTCAGCATCAAAAAAACGGCTCCTTGCACCAGGCAGCAAATCAAGGTGTCCTCTCACAAAATACTCCTCATCTTTATCTGAGCTTTCAGACCTGTAATATTTATAGAAATCAGTTCCCGCAATATCCCTGATATAATAACTTTCGAGTTTTTCTAGTTTTCCCTTGAAATATTTTTGAGAGATATTACCTACTTCAACAGGTCTGCCGGCTTCAATCTTAAAAATCTTATTGTAATAAAGCAGCTTCCCAAAAATCAGCGGCTTTATGGTCCTAAAAAACTCAATTTCATCCTCAGAGTTCTCAAAACCCTCTTTAAGCACACACTCTTTCAACTTTTCAAGATGTTCATGCAAACAGGTAACCATCTTCCTGGATTCTGTTACCACTCGCTCAGGGGCTAATGTAATTCTCTCCTCTTCCTCCTTCAAGATTTTTAGAGTGTTTCTGAATGTGGGTTTCATGGATTTTATTTAATGGGTTATGCAAACATTTAGGGGGTAATTTCTTAATATTAACGATACATTTTGAGCTAAACGCCCCAGTGATAATTGAATTTATTAGCATACGATTTCTAAGCCTGTTGCCAAGCTGATCTGGTCTGAAGAACCTTTGTCACTGTAAATTTCTCTTTTCCTTATCAATTATAACAACGCTGGTTCATTTTTGTCATCTTTGATTGAATTAGTGCCCTATTTTCAAAATTATTCGAGGACTTTTGTTGATTGAAAATCTGTAATTACTCTGTTCACATGCAGATTGTTTCCAGCAAATAAACAATATCTACCAGTTCTATCCCACTCAGAACATCTTTTGAGAGTTTTTTTTAATAATCTCGCTTTATTTCCTGTAGATACGATTTGGGAGAATATCCTGTATATTGTCTGAAAATGCGGTAAAAGCTGGCTTCGGAATTAAAGCCACACTCGAAAGCGATACCAGTAAGACTTAAATGTTTATACGCAGAATCATCGAGTCTTTTTTTGACTTCGTTTACCCGATAACTATTCACCCAGGCTCGAAAATTCAGTTCGAAGCCTTCATTAATAGCCGCAGAAACTTGTCCCATTGGATAACCAATTGCTTTAGCCGTTTCCCTCAGGCTCAATTCGGGTTCCAGAAAAAGAAGATGTTTCTCCATCGACTCTTTCAATGCTGATAGAATATCTGAATAATCCTTTTCCGCTTCGATCAATGGTTCAGAAATATCCGGAAAATCTACTGATTCGTTCTGCTTTCCTAACGCTTCCTGATGCATCCCTACAACCTGCATTTCAGAAGCTAATACCATTTGATAGCCACGAATCGAAAGGAAGTAAATAAGTATAGTAAGATAGCTATAAAAAACTTTGACGTAAGCAAAAGAATCAGTAAATCCGAGAATAGTAACTGGAACTGAAGATAAGAACAATACGGCACCCAATATGCCTGTTCCGATAAGGAGGTTCTTAAACCAGCTCAGTTCGGAATATTGTGTTGATGATTGGCTCATAAATAGCCACTGGCGATAGGCTTGTATTTTTCTCAAACTTAGATACCAATAAATAGCTGTGGAAAAAAGTGCCGTAATATCTTCAATCCATTTAATTGTATTATTAAACAGATACCCTTCAGCAATGAGGTATTTGCTGTGAAAATCAGCCTCTGTAATAGTCATCGCATATACCACAAAAGCGTGGAATTGGAATAAAAATACAGGAAAAAAATGCCATAGTTTTTTTCGGGTAAACGCAAAATTCTTTTCTGTCAATGAACAAGTATATAAGTAAAAAAGTGGCTGAATCAGGGTATCAATTGCTAAGGGAAAATACTGTAAAACAGGATGCTCATTGATACCCATAATAGGCATGAGGACTTTGAAATTTAACAATGACAGAGTGATTAATATAGCTGATAATAATTTCTTATCAGGCAAATTGGAAGGATAAGCGCCAACAACACCTGCCCCCACAACACCTTGTATAACACCCACAATAACAACTATATCAAAAACACCTAATGTAACACTCATCGAATTTCAGACGTATTAAATTACTTCTTTAGTGCAGTAAGGCTCCGGGTTGGGTTATATAATCGGAGCTCCTTCAAAAATACTAATAAATTGATTTGAAACGCAACTCTAACCATTCAATATCCAATAATTTTCAATAAGGTGACAAGGGTTGTATACTGGAAACTAGTATAAGCAGTTTCTTTACATCGTCTTGTCTCTTTATTTTCAAGAAAGAAAAGCTGGCTTAAGAAGAATCAAAGGCCAGGTTTAGGAAAATTAGAATTTAATCATGAAAAGTTACAAAATAACAGTTGTTCATCTAAAATACTTTTCATCCAAATAAATGATTAACCGCTAATTAACATTTACCCCAAAATAGTAGTTTAGCCAATTCCTTTCTAATCATCCTTCCATGTGAAAGGGTCATACACTTCCTTTCCCAGACAAAGGTGGACAATTACAATATCCATCTTTTTCTTACTTCTACTTTTATTACACTAAATACAAAAAGAAATGGAACAAATTACAAGGAATGATCTAAGACAATTCGGAATAAAGCTATTGCACGATATTGAAGTCCTTATTGACAAAAAAGTCCAGATGCAGCCTGATGTTAGACCTAAAGAGCTACAACTAGAATGGCTTAAAAGTAAATCCATAAGGAGCATTATGAATATTTCTCCCGGAACATTGCAGAATATTCGAATAACCGGAAAAATCCGTTTTCGAAAGATAATGGGATCATATTACTATAGTAGAACTGATTTATTAAAACTTTTTGGAGATGAAAATCAATAGCGAGATAGAGTGGATAAACTTTCTAACAGCAATCACTCATGATTCAAGACTAAACGTTTGGCATCTTGCTCTACTGCAAGCACTGATCCAACTTGCTTACCTACAAAATGAAAAAAAACTAATACACGTAAGTCGCAGTAGGCTCATGGCACTTTCTCATATTAATAACTTGTCGACCTACCACAAATATTTTAAGCAAATACAGGATATGTCTTATATAAAATATACCCCGTCATATCACCCAGGATATCAAAGTACAGTAGAATTTGTATACTCATAACCTATGGTTACCTAGTGTTCATTTACATTCAAACAAACTGATAATCCATTTTATCTTTACATTACATTGAACAACAGCAATTTAAGTTAATCCAGTTTTTCTATTTATTGTTACTCCCGGGGAATTATTAGAATTAAATAATTTGCAAATTGGGTATTCTTGAATATGCACTGCTGGAAGGGATTATCCGCTTCCAGCAGTACCTCTTCAATAGGTTGGGTTAATAATAAAGATGCTTATCCATTTAAAAAAATGCTACTTATCATTTGGATTCATTTTCTTTGACAACTCTATTTCAGCAAGATAATCGCTGTCCAATACAGGTTCTGAATCCTGGGTACCTATACTATAAATACCGGATCTGTAACATTGAATTATGGTTTCTAACCAGCAGTTGACATAATCATAAATAGGGGTGACCGCTTTGAGTGAAATTGCCCTACTTATATCATGCTTCAAAATCCTTCCATAGGAAGCAGATGTTTTATCACAGTCTACTAGAAATAAGACACCTTGTATAGTTTCAAATAAAGTGAAATACTGTTTTTTAAAATCTCGATCGCTCTTTGAATAATAAATATGGTTCTCTACAGCAATTTCTAATGCTGAAAAAACGGCTCCAAAGAATAAATTTTGACCTCGTGCTAACTTGTCTTCCAGAAAATGAGTACCATTATGCCACTTGTATATATCTAAGGCTTCCGGTGGTAGCGTAATTCCGATAGTGGTTTCTTTTTCCCTTACCTGAAAAATTACTTGCATATTGCCAAACTTCCGACAGTTCAATAAATTGAATATTATAAAAAAACAGAATTTAAATACCAACACATAAAGCTGCTAATTTCGTTTTTTAGCATGTTACTATTTTAAATTCTGAAAGCGAATTGGTGACATTGAATAAGATTGTAAAATGGCGATGCCTTTAATCGGTTTGCTTCAATGTTAAAGGCACTATTTTTTGGATTCCAATGCTAGCAAATAGAGAGAATGGCCTTACCTCGTCTTAATTTCTTCGCTTCGATTTTTGAGCCTACTCTTCCTGATAAATTTCCTTGTAAATCAATCCATGCTTGTGATGCGTCTTCTAATGGATAGATTTCTGAAATAGCAATTTGCAATTCGTTACTATCAATCTTATTTGCTATTTCTTTTAATAATTGGGAAGAAATTTGCATGTGCATTAAAATTCCCGCTATACCATAATCCTCAAAAATCTCTTCGGCAATTGGTTGATTTGTTGCCACAAGTTTGCCGTTCGGCTTCAATACTTTTAATGAGCGGATTTGATTATCTCCACCTACAAAATCTAAGACCAAATCTATAGGCGTATCTAGTTCCTCAAATTTTTCATTTTTGTAATCAATCACTTTCGATGCACCTAAAGAATATAAGTAATCAAAATTGTCTCTGCTGGCTGTGGTAATCACGTTTGCACCAATGCTATGAGCAAACTGTACCGCAAATCCACCTACAGAACCTGCTCCTCCGTGGATCAAAACAGTCTGCTCTTTTTTTAAATTTCCGTGGGTAAAAACTGCTTGCCAAGCAGTTTGAGCACTAACAGGAACCGATGCTGCTTGCTCAAAATTCAAAGACCGTGGTTTTAAAGCAATATATTCTTCATTAACTGCAATATATTCGGCATAAGTACCTCCGTGAATACTGTTGCCATAAACTTCGTCACCGATTTCGAAGGCAGATACATCGCTCCCTTTTTCAATAACCACCCCACTAAAGTCATCTCCCGGGATCCAGGGTAATTCAAGGGGGAAAATTTGCTTTAATTTTCCTGAAGCTTTACCATAGTCAATATGATTAACGGAAGCTGCCTTTATTTGGATTAACACTTCATTTGGTTTAAAACTGGGTTTTGGGATTTCATTGAGTACTAAATTTTCGGGACCTCCATAGGCCATAACCTGTAATGCTTTCATATAATGCAATATTTTTTCACAAAGCTACGCAGTTGGTACTATATTTGTCAAGTACCTACCTAAAGGTATAGTACCTATATTCGTACGGTAAGTATTTGAAATTAAATTAGTTATGAGAAAAAAAATAAATTGTCCAGTTAGAAAAGCAATGGATATGATTGGTAGTAAATGGAAAATGAAGATAATTGAGGCTTTGAGTAAAGACAACTTGCGCTATGGTGAGATCAAAAGAAAAACGGAAGGTATAAGTGAAAAAATGCTTATTCAGGAATTAAAAACACTGGTTGAATATGAGATCATATCCAGAAAAGATTTTAAACAAATACCACCCCATGTGGAATATAGTTTAACTAATAAAGGGAGAGAAGTTTTACCCATCATTGAAGACATTATCGCTTTTGGTCTGAAAAATCTATAATATATTACTTTGAAAATTTATTAGATCTATAAACAACTGTCCGCTCTTAATATGTGAGATTTACAGATGTTGTTTTCATTTATGGGTGTGTATTGATAAATATCCGGAGCTATTTTAAATACATCCATTTGTAGACGATAGCCTGCTATTGGTCGGTTATAGTGATTTTATTTTTTATGGTAGTAACTCTCTTAAGGTATAAATACTGTTTTTTTAAGAATTTTATGAGCAGTTGCAGTTAAGATCGAAGATTCAAAATATGCGTTTCATTTCGGTAGCTATACTACGATTCCCAACATTACGGTTTGTCCTTAAATTAAGAATTCGGTGCTATCTTTTTGGGGAATAATTAATTCTTGTTCCGTCTGCTCTTCTTTTTCATATTGAACTCAAATATCTGCTCCTCGGGATCTTCTGCCATAGTGTTTAGTAGCAGTGAATCCAAAGTCCCCAATCACTAATAATACTTCCTGTATTAACCATAAAATCGAATAGCGGATGCAGATCTTCTTTTAAATATTTTGTATTACTTAAAGGAGCTTTTTGGGAAGCTAAAAGATCGATTTTCAAATTCTCATTTATGTTTTTACCTGAAAAGAGTTTATGAAATACGTTTGCAGAGAATTGTTTGCCTAAATGAGAACCATTGAATACATGTCCGGTATTGTGATCCACAAACGTAATTCCATACAGCCTGCCCTGTTCATTTCTTCTGATGACTGTATTTATTCCGTGGTCTATTAAATAAGCTGTAAAATCCTTTTCATTGGCTGTTATTTTTAGGGCCTCAGAAATAATCTGACTGGTTTTCGCTTTAATTTCAGTTGGTACTTCTTTGCTTTTTTCGAACCTGAACCGAAGTGCAGTAAGTCCCGTTTATTCGAATTTTGTTAACCCTTGACCAACCAAAATCGGTTACAAAATCCCCATAAACGTGTGTCCAGAGTTTTATCAATTTTAAGCATACTATTGTCTCGCTTGGAAAACAGACATTATGAAAATGTTAGATGGTTAGAGTCAGTAGGCCTTTAATACCTTTGAAATTGGATCATGCAAAAGCTTTATCTCATAGGGATCATGAGTAATTCTATAAATATTGCCATCTTCGTCAATCCCTAAAAAATCTCCATTCTCTAATTCCTTTACGTGATAATAGAGCTTGGAATCAAATTCAACGGAATAAACTTCTGATGGATCTAATAATTTCACCTCATCTTCATTTAGCAACTTAGCCAGCTTCTTAAAATCTTCATTTTTTTCATCAAGGAACTCAGTTTTATATTCTGAAATATTTATTCGATCAACATCGAGTTTTGGTTTTGCGGTTGTTGGCGTTGCATATCCAATAACTAGTCCGGAGTGCATGAAAATTTCAATCAGGATAAATTGAGCTGATTTTATTTCATAAACCTGAATATTAGTCAGTTTGAAATAGCGACCAGTTTTTGTTTCATACTTTTTTGAAAGCTGACCATTGTAAGAAAATCCAATATAGTTTTTTGAATCATCTTTTTGAGGAAATCTTCGATTCAATAGCCCATCCTTAATTTGATCCTCAAATGCATGAAATTCAGGAGGCAATCTTTTAAATATGTTAACTAAAAGATCGACTTCAAATTTCTCAACTTTATTATTTTTAAAAATTCCAAACATAATATTAAAATTTTGCGAACCATGTATATCTTCCTGAAAACCAACCTACTTCTTGCTTAAAGCCAGCCCGGAGAAATCTAAATCGGTATGGATCTATTAAAGCATGTTGAACGGTATTAAGTTTGATAACATTAAGAGCTTATACCTGCCTTAAACTTGTTAAAACTCGCTTCAAGTTGAGCCAGCTTCTTTTTAAAAGCGTTTTGTTCGCCTGTCTGTTGCGCTAACTTTAGACTCTCAAACTCTCTATTAAGATGATTTAATAGTCTTGCGATATCTCCATCATTCTCAATTTGTGAAGTTTCAGAACCGGACAATCTTTCTTTTAATTCTATCATTTCCCGGCTTATCGTTTCTTGCTCGGTAATCGCATAATCTTCGGTCTGTTTTACAGAGTGGTGTCCCAGCATTTCTTTAACAACATTTATTGGTACACCATTATTAAGAGTTATAGTACTAGCAAATGTGCGTCTTGCTTTGTGGGTATTAAGAGATGTATTGATGCCACACAGGGTTGCTATTTCTTTAAGATACTCGTTCATCTTTTGATTAGATTTCACAGGAAGTATTGAACCTCTTGAAATACACAGAGCATTATCCTTATATTTATTCATAATTTCTAATGCTTTTGGAAGAAGGGGGATGTCAGTATTCGATTTGGATTTTTGGCGACTGCTCATAATCCACAATCTGCCATCATTTCCTTCCTTAATATCCGTCTTTTTTAATTGGTAGGCATCAATATAAGCAAGACCGGTATAACATTGAAAAACAAATATATCCCGTATAGTGGAAAGTCTATCGCTAGAAAAATCTTTATTTTCGAGTAATTGTAATTCCCCTTTGGTCAAAGGTTTCTTTTTAATCTTCGTCTTTTTGCCCTTAAACAATTTAAAGGGATCATTGGGAATAATTTCCTTTGCAATAGCGCGTAATACTATTTTTTTAAAATTACTAATGTATTTTAAAGCTGTATTATTAGCGCATTCCCGCACTGTTTTCAAATAGAATTCATAGTCTGTGATAAATTCGTAGTTCAGTTCACGGAATTCGAGATCTTCCTTTTTGTATTTAAACTTAATAAATTCCTCTACGTGGGAACGTGCCGTTACATAACGGGTATGAGTTCCTTTTGAATACTCTTCAGGAACCAGGGCTTGCATCTCGTCATTATGTTTTTGAAACTCTTCAAGTACTTTAGCTTTTGAAGGCTCATGGCCCTTTATAAATTCAATAATCCGCGCAGCAGTAATTGTCTTTCCTGTATTTACTAACTCAGTTTTGAAATTACCAACTTTTAATTCTAATGAATCTAAAAAGAAATTGAGTGACCTGGCATCTTCTTTCGTACCAATAGCTCTTTCTAAATTCTGATCCCATCTGCGCATATCCCATTTGCGCTTCGTTGAGGTCTCCTTTGGAACTCCATCAACGGTAATTCTCACATAAACATATCTGAATAGGTCAGATTTTCTTTTCGGGCTTTTTAAAAAGAATGTTAGCCCATAACTAATCTCTAGCATAATTCGACAATTTTTAGTGTTAATAAATGTCGAAATAATGCGTCCTTAAATCAAGTCGTCTGCGTACCATACATGTTGATAATCAACGTATTAAATACTAATCTGTGGCACTTTTTTTCATAATCTAAAAGTGCCACGATATTGCCACATAGATTATGAGGCTTTTTGCAAATTTTGGGATTTCCTCAAAAAAAATAAAGCCTGCAATTTTAAAAAATTGCAGGCTTTATTAGCTCTTTTAAGCATTTGTTAGTGTATGCTTTCACTTATAGCGGAGAGTGAGGGATTCGAACCCCCGGACCTGTTACAGTCAACAGTTTTCAAGACTGCCGCAATCGACCACTCTGCCAACTCTCCCTGAACTCCGGCTATACCTTCGTTTTCAGTGGTGCAAATATAGAGAGTTTTTTATTTCTGACAAAATATTTTTAGCAGTCTGTGAATAAAATATTAAAATTTATACACAAATGCATTAATATTCATCCCTGCTCCTACCGAGGCAAACAAGACTATATCTCCTTTATCGATATCATGGGAATCCAGTTCATCTTTCAGGATCATGCTTAGTAATGAAGGGATTGTTGCCACACTGCTATTGCCTAGTTTTTTGATAACCATAGGCATAATATCTTCGGGCATAGGTGTATTGTACAACTGATAGAATCTTTTAACAATAGCTTCATCCATTTTCTCATTCGCCTGGTGGATGATAATCTTATTCAGCTGATCAATTCCATAGCCACTGTCATCCAGACATTTCTTCATTGCATCCGGAACATTTGAAAGAGCAAATTCGTAAATTTTACGCCCATCCATTTTAATGTATTTGGTATCCGGGCATTTGTCATTGTTGTATGATTTTCCGAAATATAAATAATCTTTTTCGGTCAGGGTAAAAGAGGCTGAGATATGGGATTTTATTCCGTTTTCTTCCTCAGAGATCTCCAGAATGGCTGCCCCTGCCCCATCTGCATAGATCATACTATCCCGGTCGTGGATATCCACTACCCTTGATAAGGTCTCAGCTCCGATAACCAGGCATCTTTTGGCAATACCGGATTTAATGAATGCATTGGCCTGGATGATTCCTTCGATCCATCCGGGACATCCGAATAATACGTCATAGGCGACGCAAAAATTATTTTTGATTTTTAATAGGTGTTTCACCCTTGAGGCAAGACTCGGAACCGTATCGGACTGAACAGTTCCAAAGCGGACGTCCCCAAAGTTATGGGCAAATATAATATAATCCAACGTTTCAGGATCAATTCCTGCATCTTCGATAGCTGCTTTGGCAGCAATAAAGCCCAGATCGGATGTAACCTGATCATTGCTCGCATATCTTCTTTCTTCAATGCCCGTAATCTCCTTGAGTTTACTGGCAATAATAGCATTACTTTCTTTTAATGACTCGCCGCTTTTGTTTATAAAATTGTGTTTATCAAAGAATAAATTGGTAATGGTTTCCGGGGGGATGTAGTTTCCTACACCAATGATTTTACTGGTCATCTAAAAGTTATGATCTATTAATCCATTTTTGATTTAAGAATTAATTCGATAAATATAACGATTAATTATAAAAAAAAGTATTTGAGATTAGAGATTGTCTTCTTTTTTTACTTAATCTGTTATGTATGTCATAAGCATTTACTGAATTTTAATTCACTAATGCACCTCTTATAAAAAAATAAAATAATCTTTAACTGAGTAGGAATCAATCATCAACCTGGCATCAAAAACTCTTAATCTTATAAAACCAAAGAAAGTTATGCCTCAGCCAAAACTTCTTTTGTTTCATAATTTCTTTCCCAATCTTCCAATAAATTTAAAATGGGCAAAAGAGCAAGTCCCTTTTCCGTGAGGGTATATTCAACCCGGGGTGGCAGTTCTTTAAATTCCTCTCTAATTAGCAGTCCATCCTCTACCATTTCTCTTAGCTGGTCGGTAAGAACCTTACGCGAAATGACATGAATGCGGGCTGCAATCTGTCCAAACCGTAATTTTCTGTCATTAATTACCATAACAATGACAGGCTTCCATTTACTTCCCAGGGAAGACATAGCCTTTACCAGGGGACAACAGTGCTGGGTTATTTTATTTTCTTTCATAAGTTACAAGCCGGTTACTATCGTTTGTTACGACAAAGTTACCACAATTTTTTTTCTAATAGGTACAAAAACGAATTATTATTAGTTACTTTGTGTAACAAAAGAATAAAAATTATTAATAAAAATTAATAGAAAATGAGTACAGACGCGTTATTCACTCCATTTAACTATAAAAATCTACACCTTAAAAACAGAATTGTAATGGCTCCCATGACAAGAGCACAATCGGATAATGGTGTACCTACACAACAAATTGCAGATTATTATGGCCGTAGAGCAGCCTCAGAAGTTGGATTAATCCTTTCTGAAGGAACTGTAATCAATCGCCCTGCCTCTAAAAATATGCAGAACATCCCTGATTTCTACGGTACTGAAGCATTGGCAGGTTGGAAAAATGTAATCGATCAGGTTCATCATAACGGGGGTAAAATGGGACCACAGATATGGCACGTGGGCGACACCCGTTCATCTGACGACTATCCTTTGGTTCCAATGGAAAAAGCTTCTACTATGTCTCTGGAAGATATTCAGGACACCATAAATCAATTTGCAGCTTCAGCGAAATCAGCTAAAGATTTAGGCTTCGATTGTATTGAGATCCACGGTGCTCACGGTTATCTTATCGACCAGTTTCTATGGGAGGTTACCAATACAAGAACTGATGAATATGGTGGCAAAACAATAAAGGAAAGAACCCGCTTTGCTGTAGATGTAGTAAAAGCAATCAGAGCGGCTGTAGGAGAAGATTTTACAATTATCATCCGACTTTCGCAGTGGAAACAGCAGGATTATAAAAGCAGGCTGGCCACAAACCCTTCTGAGATGGAAGATTGGTTGCTTCCTTTAAAAGAAGCGGGAGTAGATATCTTCCATTGTTCACAACGTCGTTTCTGGGAGCCAGAATTTGAAGGTTCGGATCTTAACTTTGCCGGATGGGCAAAAAAAGTAACCGGCCAGCCAACGATTACCGTAGGGTCCGTAGGACTTAAAGGTGATTTCATGTCGGCATTTGCGGGTGAAAGCTCAGAAAAATCTGACCTTACGGAATTACTGAGAAGATTAGAAAGACAGGATTTCGACTTAGTGGCTGTAGGCCGTGCTTTACTGAACGATTATCAGTGGGTGAAAAAAGTAAAAGAGGGAAAATTAGAAGAACTTTCAGGCTTTGCAGCAGAAAGTATGGGAGTTTTGTATTAAACCGTTACAACAATTTCTTTGTTTATATATAAAGTTTTCTTCAATAACCGGAAATCTAATCTCCTGATGATTTCCAATGTGCAAAAAGGATTTCAGAAAGTATTCGGAAATTACTGGCATAAAAAACCTTCAAGTTTAAGACTTGAAGGTTTTGTTTTTTTAATAAAGTTGTTCATTATTTCACCACGGTCGCTTCGAGCTCCACTGTTAAAGTTTCAAACAATCCTGTTACTTCAAGTATGGTAACTGCCTGTTCTCAATACCATGCCTGGCGATCCACTCCTGAAGGATAGGAAAATGAGGCCACAGCTCTTTCGTAGATGTGGTGTAAATATTTAATCTGACGATTCCTTTGCATTCATAACCCGCACTAGTAATTACTTCCTCCAGATTGGTTATAGCCTGTTCCAGCTGGGATTTCATATCCTGTGTACTCGAAGTTCCGTCAGGATCAATAGCCGCCTGCCCTGAACAGTATAAGGTAGCTTCTGCATTTTTCACTTCTACAGCCTGGGAATAGCTTCTTTCTTTTTGCCAGTTCCAGGGATTGATTGTTCGCTTTTCCATTGTTGTTTGCTGTTTATATTGTTGTAGCAAAGTTGCAATATATCATCCACTGGAACAACTCTTGACATGGATCACGATTATGAAGTGATGAAGATCACTCCTTTATAAAGAAAAGCGGCTTAAGGTTTCCCTCGAAACGCCAAGATAAGCAGCAAGAAGAGATTTAGGCACACGCTGAACCAGTGCCGGATATTGTTTAAGCAGCTGATCATACCTTTCTTTCGTAGAGGAGGTCATCATCGAAAGTATACGTTGCTGGGCTGATATAAAACCAAAGTAAGCTTTCTCAAGAAAAAAATGTTCCATTTTGGGAATCTCACTGCATAATTTTTTATATCCCTCCAATGTTAAACACAGAACTTCCGTATCTTCAACGCATTCCAGAGACATCGTTGCTCTGGATCCTGTGTAAAAAGCTTTGAAATCACTCTCCCACCAGTCTTCCATGGCAAAGCCTACAATATGGCTTTTATCGGTATCATCAGTGTATACCAATTTTAAAAGCCCTTTTAGAACAAAATAATTGCAGGATACAGACTCCCCTTCCTGAATCAGGAATTGGTACTTTTTATATTTCTTCCTCGTGAAATACGAGGAAATGATGGTAAATTCCTCGTCACTTACCGGAACAACTTTTTCAATATGTATTCTTAACGGATCCTGCATCTGTAGTAGCTTCGAAAGTATAAAAATACTACTTTTACTTTCTTTATCATTTAATTTGATCAGAATGGTCACGTTTTTCCCCTCTGATGGGTCTTAAATAGAAAAGGCATGCAGGAAAATTATCGTCAGCTATTGACTTACGCTTATAATATTACAGGTTCATATGAAGATTCACAGGATCTCGTGCAGGATGTTCTGGAAAAATACATTTCATTGGATAAAACAGAAATCAGGAATGAGAAGAATTTTTTAATAAAAAGCACCATCAATCACGCTATAAATTTTAAAAACAGGCACACAAAAAAGATGGTATATGGAGAGTGGCTTCCGGAACCGTTGTCTTTTGATAATGTGGAAAACAGACTTATTCAGGAACAGACTGCCCGTTATACTTTGCTTGTTCTTTTAGAAAAACTAACGGCTAAAGAACGTGCTGTCTATATATTGAAAGAAGCTTTTGACTATTCCCACCAGGAAATCGCACAACTCCTTGATATCTCTGCTGAAAATTCAAGAAAATTACTGAGCAGGGCAACGAAACACCTTCAGAATATCGAGTATAAGCCAGATCATATCAACTCTTCGATTTCCCATGAAACCCTTTCTCAATATCAAAAAGCATTAAGCGAAGGAAGCATCCCGATGCTTGAGGAGCTTTTACTGAACGACATCAGGCTTTCTGCAGATGGCGGACAGCGTGTCCGGGTGATAAAAGCAGTGGAAGTAGGAAAATCAGCTACAGCTGCCCTTCTTGCCTATGTCCAGCAGCAGTTTCTTAACCACAAACCTTTTACTTTTCACAGGTTCAGTCATCAACCAGCCATATGTTTCTGGAGGGAAAATCAGATATACAACTGCCATATTTTAGATGTTGATCGTGATGGCAGAATCCGGGAGATTTATTCCATAGTAGATCCGGAAAAATTAAAAAGATTAACATAAACGTCACGTTTCCGAGAAGCGGTGTGTCTTTAAAGAAAAAAGCAGAACATGACAACACTACTTCGCCTCGACAGCAGCCTCAGGATAAATGATTCCTATTCCCGTTCCATGGGTGATTATTTTACAGAACAATGGAAAGTAAAATATCATGACGGAATGATTATCCGGAGAGACCTGACCTTACAGCCTATTCCCCATCTGACCCAGGAAACACTCAATGGATTTTTTGATGACTCATTACATTCAAGACACATCGGATTGTCCGATCTGCTTATAGATGAGCTGTATTCCTGCGATGAGATCCTTATTACCTCTCCGATGTACAATTATGGAATTGCCTCTTCATTAAAAGCATATTTTGACCTTATAGTCCGGACGAAAAAAACCTTTGCCTATGACACCAATGGAATAAAAGGGCTGCTGACCGGTAAAAAAGCATACCTCATTACGGCACTGGGTATTCTTCAGCCTGCTTCTCAGGAAAAAAATCCTATTGAAATTCAGGTCACAAGCATATTAAACCAGCTGGGTATCTTAGATATAAGTTATTTTCCGATGGATGGAATGGTAGATCCGGAGCAAGCAGCTATAAAAATCCAACAACAAAGAAAGCAGATTAATCAACATTTAAATCAATCAGATTATGCAACAGATAAAACAGACTATAGAAAAATTTATTAAAGCAGGTGACACCAGTGATACGAATCTTATGGACGAAGTTCTTCACAAAGATTACCAGAATATTCAGGATGGATTTTTCGAACAAAAAGGGATTTTTATTATTTCCAAAGAACAATACATTGAGTACATCAGCAATAAAACCTTTGGCGGAAAACCTAGAACCCTTGCTTTTGACTCAATTGAGCAAAAAGGGAATATTGCTATTGCAAAACTCAGCCTGGAGAGCGATGTGCTCCGCTTTTCATCTACCATTACATGTATACAGGAGGATGAAAAATGGCAGGTCATTACCAATATTCCGGTGATTGAAAAGAAGTAAATTTCACCGTAACCTTACTTACAGCCAGTGTAGAAAATATAGATACCGGCTGTAAGTGTAATATTGGCTTTTAAACTATAGAAATTATCCGGGACAATATGTTTAGGAATTAAAAAAAATTAAAGAAATTTGCAATAAAATTTACTTCATCATTTGAATGTTAAACTGAAATTATAATGACTGCCCAACCTGTTATAGCCATTCTCTTTCCCGGAGACATGGGAACACAAATCGCCAAAACCTTAATCAAAAATAAATATACGGTTATCACCGCAGGTGAAGGAAGATCGCAAGTGACGCTCCAAAATATTAAAGATGCGGGAATCCATGATGTGAATACTCTACAAAACATAGCAGAACAGGCAGATATTATTATTTCATTGGCAAATCCTGAAGCAAGTCCGAAGGTGGCAGAAAATATAATCGGCCATCTCAAAAACACGGATAACCGACCTGTCTTTATAGACCTCAATTCCAATACTCCTCAGATTGCTTTATCTATTGAAAAAATGTGCAGTAAGGGGAATATCAGATTTGTAAACGGAGCGGTAATGGGTGCTTCCAAAGATGTTCCGGACCAGGCAACATTTGTTGTAAGCGGTATCTGGAGAAACTTATTTGCAGAACAATTCGGCGGGATATTTAAAATAAAAGATGCCGGTGAAAAAACAGAAGCAGCTTCAGCTTACAAGCTTCTGTTTTCAATGGTCAATAAAGGAATGAACGCTTTGTTTTTTGAAACAATGATCGCTGCAGCCCATTATGGCATTCTTGATGAACTGAATGAAAGCCTTCAGGCATTTCTTCCGGGAACCTATCAGGATCTGATTAAAACAACTCCTACTTACCCACAGCATATTTCAAGAAGGATTGATGAAATGAAAGGTCTGACCGATATGCTCAGAAGTGAAGGACTTCCCAATACAATTGCTGCCGGTACCGCTGAAACTTTTGAAAGGGTTGATGAATCCGGTATTTTTAAAAACGAAAAATTTGATGGTGTTACAGAAGCTTTTAGGAGTTTTAAAAAATTAAAATAAAATTCAGCCAACTGTAATCATTATTTATAAGTCCCGAATATCCTGTCCCAGATGGAAGTGTAGAAACCAAAGTTTTTAGTTTCATCTACATGATGTTGGTTATGGAATTGTGTTGTTCCCACAAAATACTTGTTAAACTGAGGTGGGAAAAACTCTTTATTTAAATGACCGATTGTTCCCCAAATGAGATTGATAAGAAGATACAGACTAATGGAGAGAACAGAAAAATCGTAACACACCAATACGGCCAGTATCACCAATCCAAATCCTATTGTTTCTGCCGGATGCAATACAAAAAGGCTTAAGAAGTTGGTGTTAACATGTTCATGATGTCTTCCATGCAATCTTTTATAAAAGTAAGGTGTATGGGCAATAAAATGAAAAAAGTACATACAAAGATCCATCAGTAGGATTAAAGCCAGGACCTCTAAAAAAACGGAAACCGCTGAAAACCTATTTCCTAATGTAATCCAATGATTTTTCCAAAGGAAAACACCGCAGAGCATTACTAAACAATTACAGAGAATGGTTACGAAGCTCAGATAATAATCCGACCGCATGACAGGATGACTATGCTCCTGTAGCTTATTTTTGGGACAGGTCTTTTCAATACTCAGGTAAAGACCTATTGAAAAAAGATACAAAGCGATATTTACAGCCAGGCTAGCCCCTACCCAATCCAACCAGGTCAACCGTTCCAATATTTTTATATATTCGGGAAATCCCGATCCGCTGAAATTCAAAAATCCGTTCTCTATCATGAAGTATAAAAATATGAATTTCAGGGCAACGGACGAAATGAAATGCGTAGTAATTTTACTGCTGAAATATCGCTTCTTATATTAAGAATTCTTTATTTGCTTATTTCCGGAACCGGCTTTCAAGATCATGTAAGCCAAACCTAAACCCAGTCCCGCTGCAATGGCTAATTTTGTCTTTTTGGAAGGGACGGGCAGCATGGTTTCCCCATAAATGCGGTGAGGCTCTGACGAAGGCTTTAAAATATTACCCGAATCAGGTGGAGCATTTTTAGCTTTCATCATCATTCTCATCCCTGCAGAAGCTATATTAATGATCGGTTTCGGAAATAATCCGTAGATATTTTTAAGAAGTAATGAGGTAAAATCGGGAAACAGATCTTTTCTGGGGTTTTTAGCCAACTCCACAATTTTTTTGGCTGTGTCCCGGGGATCTGCTGCAAACGGCGGAATTTTAAAATCCAGTCCGGAATATTTTGCCGAATGCATATTTCCGGTGGATCTTTGAATCTGAGGATAAATATTACAAATATGAATATCCGGATAATCGGAAATCTCCCCCTGAAGACAATCCATCATACCGCGAATTCCGAATTTTGTTGATGAATAAACAGCACTATAAGGAGCCGGCATAAAACCACCGATAGAAACATTATTAATTAAGATTCCCTCCTGCTGCTTTTTGAAGATGGGGAGCGCACTGTAAGCCCCATGCATATATCCGAACAAATTTGTTTTGATGACCTGCTCATTAAGTTCCATGGGTATTTCTTCAAATTTTCCGCTTGCCATGACACCGGCATTATTTACCCAAATGTCAATTCTTCCGTTAAATTGAATGGCTGTTTCAGCAAGATGAGCAACTTCTTCAGCTTTTGAAACATCTGTAGGTACCCCTATTACCGCCACTCCAAGATCCCTGCAAAGACTCACGGTTTCATCCAGAGCTTCTTTACCCCGGGCAGCAACTACAATATTACATCCTTCCAAAGCAAATGCTTCCGCAGTAGCTTTACCAACTCCACTACTTCCTCCGGTAATAACTACGGTTTTTCCTCTTATACTCTTTTTTAATTTAGTCTCAGATTTCATTTTGTAATTGATTTGGTTAATGCTTACAATCAACCTATTATCATGCCATAAAGGATAATCTAGTCCATTAATATTCTAATTTTTATATGTTTTTTACAATTAAAAAGTTCAAAACAACTATACTACAACTATAGATCGAGATCGAATAAAGCAGCTTTACTATAGTGTATTCAGATATAAACAAGAAGGTATAAAAACCTCTGTATCTTTTAATATACTACGTAATTGATTTTATCCACTCCGGTGTTTCCTGTTTTGGGATCAAAAGCATAAACGATGATCTCATAATTTCCCGGTACAGAAATAGAAGTGTTCCCTTCAAAAAGATTGGTAGAAACCAATGATAAATTGATTTCACTTACCCGTTTTCCATCTTTATTAACTAAGGCTTTAGTTTCAAACTTATCGGAATCCCATACACCACCTTTATCGATCACACAACCGCACATCATAACAATATTGGCCTGTATCTGAAAAGGTTTTCCACTGATTGAGCTTAATCCGATATATTGATGCGTTCGGGGCTTTAAAATATCAATAATAAACCCGGGTATTTCCAGGATGATCCCGTCGCCCAGAATATCTTTTCCAGGAATAAGCCATATTTCCGTGCTTACTTTCGCCTGTGCCTGTTTATGATTGAATGGTGAAAACACTTCTATACTTACAAAAGTAGGTTCATCAATATTAACCGTGGCCAGAAATTTACCGGTTGCATCATCAACAATAGAACTATCTCTATGTTTTGGAGCTTTCATGATCAGATCCGTATTTCCTGTACTGCCACTGGTTTTTCCTTCAGCCAAAATGGTATTATTGATCTTATTCCTTACAATCACATACGCTCCTCCCAGAGAACTTCCGATGAATTTAGCATCTTTAGCTTTCGCTCTAATGGTTATTCTGGTCTCTTTTGCAAAGGAAAATACGCAAAATACCGAGAGAAGAATGATAAGGTATTTTTTCATGGGTTTTTATTTTAATTGGTTTTTATACTCCTGTTTGAAGCGATAATAAAAGGAGGTCTCCTCCAAAGAGGCTTCAATAGTATCAAGGTATTTTAAGATCGTGAGATCTTCCTGCAATACTTTGAGAATGGCAGCCTCACAGCTGTTCCAGAGCATTTCAAATTCGGGCATTAATCTTAATGCTTTGGGAGAAAGTGATACGATCTGTTTTCTTTTATCCGAATCATCTTTTTTTACATCCAGATAATCTTTGGCCGCCATTTTTTTTACCGTGACCACAACAGACGGATGGGAATATCCCAGACTTTCAGCAATATCTATCAGAGATAATTCTCCTTTATCCCTTAGGATCATAAATATCAGATACCAGTTGGGCTCTATGTCGTAATCAAGATCTTTATAAAGTTTCTTCACACTGTAAGCCATCTTTTCACTGATCCTTTTAAACCGGGAATCAAGTGCCTTATAGCCAAGCTCTTTTATGAAATCATTGTTCATGGAATTGTACATATTGGACATTCAAATATATAAAAAATATACACAACTATATAGGTGGCTATATATTTTTTGAAAAAAAAGTACAAGATCATGAATAGAAATAAAAAATCCTTACTTTGTCAGGTAAGGATTTTATACATCCGGTATGATAAACACGCTTTTTTATCCGGTTTATCCTTTCAGGTATTTAGCTACCTTTTCTTCAAGATCATCCAGGTTGAATGGCTTGGCAATATAATCATCAGCCTGAGCGCTTTCCGCCAACGCATTGATATCATTGTTAGCCGTTATGTAGATCACAGGGATCTTTTTGAACTCTTCATGGTTTTTTAGAAGTTTCGTTGCTTCTACTCCCCCGATATTGGGAATCCAGTTATCCATTAGAATCACATCCGGCTGAAACTGTGATACCTTATCGATGATATCATGCGACGTTTCTGAAATCCCTACTTCATAACCACTTTCTTCAAAAATGATGGTTGCAACGTCCAGGATCGTCTTGTCATCATCAAAAATTAAAATTTTCTTCTTACTCATATATATTAGCTTTAATTTAAAACCGGTTTAATTGATTAATGCACTCTGCAAGATTTTCAGGAGTAATGATGAGATCATAGCTCACTCCTTCCACTGCATGTCTGGGCATATAGTTAACCTCCGCGGTATCCGGGTCCTGGATCCACACCCTTCCATGATTTTTTTTAATATACTGTAAACCTTCTACTCCATCGGCATTAGCACCGGATAACAATATTCCGACAAGACTTTTCCCATATATTTCTGAAGCTGACTTAAAGGTTACATCAATCGATGGACGTGAATAATTCATTTTTTCCGAACTATCAAGAGATACCAGCTCTTTACTTTCAAATAAAAGATGATAGTCGGCTGGCACAATATAGATCTGATTATTATTTATTTCTGTTTTATCTTCAATTTCCGTTACTTCTATAGAAGAAAACTGCTGCAGCAAAGTCGGTAAAATGCTTACGGATTGAGATTTACGGTGAACAACCAATATAATGGGAAAGCTGATCTTATGATCCAGCTTTTTCACCATATCCAGTATCACCTCTAAGCTTCCCGCAGAACCTCCTATAACAATGAGTTCAATATTCTCTTCTATTTCTTTCATATAAATATTAATGATGGTCTACTTTCTTCCAGATCCGCTGATCATCGGCCTGATGATAATATCTGTTCAGATTCGAAAATCTAAGAGTTTCTTTCGAACCTAAAGCAAGATAGCCCAGATTTTCAAGGCTATCGTCAAACAGCTGAAAAACACGCTCCTGTAAAGCTTTATCAAAGTAGATGAGCACATTCCGACATATAATCAGCTGAAAACTGTTAAAGGAGCTGTCTGACACCAGATTATGGGTAGACAAAATCAACTTTTGCTTGAGACTTGAATCAAACATTGCACTATCATAATTGGCCGTATAATAATCTGAAAAATCTTTTTTACCTCCTGAAAGTATATAATTCTCTGAATACAATTTCATCTGTTGCAGAGGAAAAACTCCGGCACGGGCTGTTTCCAGCACAGAAGGGTTAATATCCGTAGCATAAATCAGTGATTTCTGATAAAGACCGGCTTCCTTCAATAATATGGCCATAGAATAAGCCTCTTCCCCGGTTGAACAGCCTGCCACCCAGATTCTGATTAAAGGATAGGTTCCCAATTGGGGTAAAATATTTTCCCGTAATGCTTTGAAAAAATAGGGATCACGAAACATTTCCGTCACATTCACCGTAATTTCCTCGATAAAGTGCTTCAGATAATCCGGATCATTAAGCACAGTATATCTTAACTCTGCAAAACTGGCAAACTTATCGATCAGGCAGATCCTGTTTACCCTTCGTTTAAACGAAGCCCTGCTGTACATGGAAAAGTCATAACCATACAGTTCATAAACATCTTTTATCAGATGCTCTACCTCTTCATCCTTTACAATACTTGGTTCCAGCATCTACGACAGTTTTTCAATGGCAGTTAATAAAAGATCGACATCGATAGGCTTTTTCACATAATCCTGTGCTCCAACATCAAGACATTTCTGGCGGTCTTCCTTCATGGCTTGTGCCGTCACGGCAATAATGGGAACCTTACTGATCGAAGGTGTTTCGCGGATAATCCTGATGGCTTCATAACCATCCATTTCCGGCATCATCATATCCATCAATACGACTCCGATCCGGTCGTCTTTCTGTAAAAGTTCAATGGCTTCCTGTGCCATTGTACAGCTCTCCATTTGATATCCTCTGGCTTTCAGAGTAAGTTTAAGTGCAAATATGTTTCGCGGATCGTCATCCACGATCAAAATCTTTTTTTTCATCAGAAGTGAGTTTTTTTAGCTTTCATATAACCAAACACGCAACAAAGATAATAACTGATCAACATCCACAGGCTTTGATATATAATCTGATGCCCCGGCGGTAATGCACTTTTCACGGTCGCCTATCATGGATTTTGCCGTAACGGCAATGATCGGTAATCTGCTGAACGCCTGTTTTTTTCTTATTTCCTGTATGGTTTCATAGCCATCCATTTCCGGCATCATCATGTCCATCAAAACAGCATCAATATCCGGATGTTCTTTAATCTGTTCTAAAGCCTGCTTCCCATCCATCGCCAGGATGACTTCTACTTTGTATTTTTCCAACGTTTTGGTCAGTGAAAATATATTCCGTACATCATCATCCGTAATCAGAATCTTCTTTCCACTTAATACTTCAGTAAGTGATCCGAGATTTTTGTTTCGCGGTGCTTCGGTACTTTTCTCTTCAACCAAATGTAAGAATAAACCGACTTCATCCAATATCCTTTGGTATGAATGTGCCGTTTTAACAACAATAGAGTCAGCATATTGTTTGATCTTCAACTCATCAGAGGAAGACAGGTTGTTTTCTGTAAAAATAATGATCGGAAGGTTTTCAAGGCCTTCATAGCTTTTGATTGATTCTATGATCTTATATCCTTTTCCTCTTGCCGGTCCCACATCCAGGATCACACAATCTACCTCAGCTTCCGTAAGCGCCTTTATACTGTCCTCCACATTATCTTTCACCGCCAGAGAAATATCAAAATTGCTTAAGAAATATGACAATGCGCTGGCATGCTTAGCATTCTCCTCTACAATAAGAACTTTTTGAGGTGATTTTCGAAGGGCTTCTTCAATTTTTTTAAATACATCCGTCATCTGTTCAAGGGCCACAGGTTTGTTGATAAAGTCAATGGCTCCTCTCATGATACTTTCCTGCTTTTTAATATGCAACGAAGACATCATGTGCACCGGAATAGGTTTGGTTTTTGGGTTGGATTTCAGCTCATGCATTACCTGCCATCCATCTTTTACCGGCAGCTGAATATCGAGTAAGATAGCTAAAGGATGATATTGTAATGCTGCAGAGAGCCCATGGTCTCCTCTTACAACCACTACTCCTTTATAATTTTGTCTGTGGGCATACTTCAGAAGTGCCTTTGCAAAGTTGGTATCGTCTTCGATGATCAATATAACTTTGTCATCCTTCGTAATATTATCCCGGTCATCTGCTATTTCTTCAGGAATTTCTAAAACCGTAAGCGGTTGTTCCGGTTCTTCTTCATATCCTGCAATGTTCTTAATCTCCTCTACATCTTCTTTTATGATCTCTACCAATTCTTTATCAAGTGATACCTGGACCGTTTCTGAGACCGCCTTTACCGGAATTGTTAAACTAAATTCACTTCCTTCGTTAACTGCACTGGTAAGCGATAGTTCTCCACCCAATAATTTGGCAATCTCACGGCTTATGGATAATCCTAAACCTGTACCTCCGAATTTACGCTGGGTAGATCCGTCTGCCTGCTGGAATGCTTCAAAAATAATTCTTTGCTTATCTTCCGGAATTCCGATTCCCGTATCTTTTACGCTGAAGGTAATAAAGTCTTTATTTTTAGGATCTTTTTTAATATACAGCCCCACGCTTCCTTCCTGTGTAAATTTGAAAGCATTGGAAAGCAGGTTACGTAAAACCTGATCCAATCGTAACCGGTCCGTTTCTATAGACTTTTGAAGACCTTCTTCTATTTCAAGGTCAAATCTGATCCCTTTTTCATTAACCAAAGGATTGAACAGGTTTCGCAGGTCATTCACCACATCTTCCAGGGCAACGTCATCATATTCCAGAACCATTTTCCCGGACTCAATCTTAGCAAGATCCAGGATCTCATCGATCAATGTTAGCAAACTTCTTCCGGAACTCTGGATTACTTTCGCTGACTCTACCTGGTCCTCATTCAGATTTTCTTCCGGGTTCTCTACCATTAAACGGGAAAGAAGCAGGATAGAATTAAGAGGGGTCCTCAATTCATGCGACATATTGGCTAAGAATTCTGATTTGTACTGCGTACTTAAAGCCAGTTCTTCCGCTTTTTTCTGGATCTCTATATTACGTTCTGCAATGAGGTGATTTTTTTCTTCCAGTAATTTTGAACGCTCTTCCAGTTCTGCATTCGTCTGCATAAGCTCTTCCTGCTGAACTTTCAGTTCTTCTTCTGAAGCCTGAAGCTTTTGTGTCTGTGCCTCGAGTTCAGTATTCAGGTTTTCAAGTTCTGCATGCTGTACCTGAAGTTCTTCTGATTGTGCCTGCGTCTCTTCCAATAAACGCTGTTCCTTTTCACGACCTTTTGCCGCACTTATGGCAGTTGCTATATTCCTGCAGCTATCTGCGAAATAATTGATTTTATCCTGATCGAAATTTGTGGTTGAGCCCACTTCCAAAACTCCGATACTCTGCCTGTCCAGAGTAATCGGGATTACAACGAGTCCATTAATCTTTAATTTGCTGCTGGCAAATGTTGCCGCAAAATCTTCGTCGTTAAGGTCGTTATATACCTTTGTTTTCTTCTGAAGAAAGACCTGTCCTACCATTCCCTCTCCCGGTTCGAAAGATTTTTTCATATTATCTTCCAGCGCTACAGCACTGTTCAGGAATAATTTACCTTCATCAAGCAGGTAGATGGCACCATTGGTTCCTCCTCCGTATTCGATAATATGATTCAGGGAATTGGTAACAACCTCTTTAACAGACTTATTCCCAACCAGAGATTCATTCAGTAAAGCCAATCCTTTCTGGTGCCAGTCGCTTCTGTTTATTTTATCAAAGGATTTCTTTAGGGAGTCCGTCATATTATTCAGTGATTCCACAAGATCTCCAAGATCATCCTGTACATTATCCACAGCCCTTTGACTATAGTCTCCGTTGGCAACTCTATTGGCAATCTGCTGGATTGCACTTACCCGTTTTGTGATTTCCAGATCTTTTGCTTTCAACTCTTTTTCAAGCTTATCCCTGCGGAGAAGGTCACTTCTTAATTTAAGATAAAAGAAAGTAGTTACCACTATGGCTGCAAGTGCTGAAAAAATGATAAAAATAACAGTTGTGTTTGAGGAACGGTTAAGATCTTTGTTTTTTATTTCAAGCTGAATTTCTTCATACCGTACAAAATCACGAACGATCTTTCTGCATTTGTCCATATAGGATTTGCTTAAAATAAGCTGATCCTGCGTCATTACGATTCCTTTGCTCCTGTTTTCAACAAATTGCTTAAGGTTACCGATATTCGTGTTCACATTATATTCCAGATCCGCCAAACGCTTTAGCTGTGCCTTATCTTTAATGTCTAAGGATTTAGCATAGGCAATTGCTTTAGGATAGGCTGCAACGCTTCTGTTATAGGGTTCCAGAAAATTTTGCTTGCCGGTAAGCTGGTATCCTCTGTTGGCAGTTTCTGCATCCAGGAGGGAAATTAATATATCTTTTACTGCAGTAATGGATCTTCTTGTACGGGAAAGGCTTTCGCGGTTTTCCATCTGTTTCTGAATGCTCCAGTACGATGCTACGGAACTTGCTATTAAAATTAACAGCGAAAGCCCGACTCCAAATTGCAGATTTCTTATAACTTTTTGTGGCATAAAAAATTAGTTTAAGGGTAAAGTGAAGTAAAATGTGGAACCTTCATTGACAATACTTGACAATCCGATTGTTCCATGGTGCTGCTTGATGATCTCTGAACAGATATACAAGCCTATTCCCATTCCCTGAAATTGTAGTGACGATTCTTCTACACGATAAAATTTCTGGAATACTGCCTTTTGTTTGAAATCAGGAATCCCGATTCCAAAATCGGTAACACTTACTTTTACCTGGTCATCATCTACAAATGTAGTGACAATAACCTGGTTATTTTGTGGTGAATATTTGATGGCATTGGTCAGGAAATTGATCAATACCTGCTCTATACGAATTTCATCAAACGGAATAAGGATATCCGGTATTTCCCCGTGACGCTGGATTTTTACCTTATTTTCATCATGAGTCTGAAGTATCGTTTCTATAGCATTTTCAATTATCTTCTCAAGATTGGAAGGTTTCCTGTTGATCTTCAGCTTCCCGTTTTCAATTTTAGAGACATCCAGTAAGTCACTGATAAGGCTGTTCAATTTTTCGATCTGATCCTGGACCTTGGTTACATATCCTGCTTCTGCACTGTCTTTGTCAAGTTTTAGCTTGCGTTCCAACAACTGAACATACGCTTTAATGCTTGTAAGAGGAGTTTTCAGTTCATGACTGGCAATACTCAGGAATTCATCTTTCTCATTTTCTACCCTCTTCTGATCATCAATATCCGTAAATGTTCCTACCCAGTTTTTGACATGGTTACCTTCATAAACCGGTGATATTCTCAATAAATGATACCTGTATTCTCCGGATTCAATATTTTTTATCCGCGTCTCAAGCTGAAGTGATTTTCCATTTTTCCTTGAAATTTCAAATTGCTCCTTTATATCTAAATCATCAGGAAAAGTTTCGGGGAAGTTTTTATCAGATGTTGAATACTGATACCATCTGCCGTTGACAAAATCGATGATCCCTTTATCATTCAACGTAAATGCAATTTGCGGCAAGCCTTCCAGCATCAGATGAAAGTGATCAATCTGCGACTTCATGGTAACCTGTGATTCTCTTCTTCCTTTTACCTCAAGCTGTAAACTCTGCTGAGTTTTTTTCATTTCAATATTCTGCTCCTGCAGATTATAAAATGTTTTAACTTTCAGTAAAAGAATTTCGGGATCTACCGGCTTGGTGACATAGTCCTTACCTCCGGAAGCATATCCTTTGGTGATAAATCTCTTTTCTGTATTTACCGCTGAAAGAAATATAATAGGAATTTCTTTCGTTTTGCTATAACCTGCAAATATTTCAGCTACCTCAAAACCATCCATTCCCGGCATCTGAACATCGAGAATAATTAGGGCATAATCATTTTTCAATGCTTTCCCTAATGCTTCTTCACCGGAATTAGCAGTATCTACCTGAAAATCTTTGGATTCTAATAGTTTCTTTAATGAGTAAATATTGTTTTGGTTATCATCGACAATTAAGATCATAAAGCACAAATAATCTAATGGGAGTTAAGTCCTCAAAAGTACTCACAAAATCCCAAAAAATGATTGATTTTCTTAATAATGTTCCTAAAATCCATTATCCATTAAAAAACCAACCAATAATACAATTATCAGCACACATTCATCACAAAATGCCAATTATTCCCTAATTTAAATGCTATTTAACCGAATTTAACTCAATATAAAATCAAAAAAAACCTGTTTACTGAACCATTATAGATACCACATTTTTATCAATTAATTTTCCGGCTCAGGTTTTTATTCGTAAAAGTTGAGTCGCGGGACCCTATTTTTAAATAGATACCCTTTATTTATTTTCGGTTAACCCTTTCCCGTTTAATCTTTCTAATATTGTGGGTAAGGTGCTTTCTGATCTCAATATGTCTTGACCTGTAGAGTTTAATACAGGTTTCTAATCTCTTTTTTATACTGAGATACTCTTCATACAGCGCTGATAATTCTGTGTTCATCATAACAATTTCATCTGTATAGGTCCTGTCCTGATCGGGAGATTGCTTTAAAAGCTGCTCCAGATCATTAATTCTCTTGATTACTTCCTGGTGTATTTTTGGCTCTATTCCCTGCATAGTGAATTCAATTTTAAAAAAATATAGTTTGATTTGGTTTTTTATTTTTAATATTTAGTGTTTACCCATAGAAAACGGCTTTTCACTTTCTGTAATTATTTTTATCTGGTGCGTAAAAGTTTCGAAATAAGCGGATTTAGACGACACCTTACCTAAAGCCGATTGCAATAAGGTTTCATCAGCCTGCCCTAAAGACTTCAGAGGCAAAGATGCGTATTCATCTACAGGAAACTGCGGTGAAATTCCATTGCTGTATTCTCCCTGTCCGTTAGCATTATATACTTTATAGATGACCGGGTGAAGCTGCCAGGAAATCTTTTTAGGTTTACGATCATCCGTAATGGCAAATCCGGCCATATCTTTTCCTAGTGTTTTTCCTCCCATCTGTATCACCTGCATATAAGGTTTTAGATTATTGATAACGATTTCCGAGGCCGAGGCCGTACTTCCCGAGGTAAGTATATATACTTTGGTCAGCTGCAGATTATTGGCATGGAGTGTTGTGAAATTCAGAGCGGCAGGGTCATAGGCAATTTGTTCGGCAAATGTTTTTTTCACCTCACCCCCATTTTTATTTCCTTTATAGGTTATAAAAGGAGAATTGCCCGTTATTCCGGAAGGGATCATTGCACATAATGCGGCCGCAGAAGCTACTGATCCTCCATAATTGTACCTGAGGTCCACGATAAGATCCTGTACACCGTTAGCTTTAAATTCTGCAAACTTCTGATTGAGACTGTGAGACATGCCATCCGGAAAATCATAGATGTACAGGTACCCTGTCTTTTTTCCGTTTTGTTCAAAAATTTTAGATATAACAGGCTGGCTGAGCGAAAATCCATAGTATACTTTTATATCTTTTTCATCAATCACGTTTCCGTTGTCCCAATTACCTACGCTCAGGTCAAGCGTAGTATTGTCCGGAATAGAATTTAAAAGACTTTCCGCATTCGAAGCCGTAATCTCACTTCCATTGATCTTCTTAATGATCATCCCTCGTTTCAGGCCGGCATTCTGAGCCGGAGAATCCTGTAATACCAATTTTATCACAGCTGTTATCTGCCCGTTAGCAAGCTGCAATACTGCATAATCAAAGCCATACATGTTGCGGACCGTCCGCAGGTAAGTAGAAGCATCTTCCGTATTTACAATGCTTGAAAAACGGTCATTCTGAGATAGGAGGCTTGCAAAAAATTTCTTTACAGGAAGATGATAATCCGGTTTTGCAGGCATCTGATCCTCCCAGAAATAATAACGTTTCATGTTTTCATGAACCCATAGATTGACAGACTCTACGCTTCCGTCGGGAAAATCAGGAACAGACTCCTCCTCAGAACGGCAGGAAACGATAACTGCTGAGCTTAAAAATAATAAAACAAGTAGGTAGGATTTTAAAAATTTATGCATGATCTTATCCGAATGATTTTTTATTTTACAGGTAGTCTGCGATGTCAATATCACCCATAATCTGAACAGTACCGCCTTCCGCTTTTTCCTGTAGCACGATCATATTAGCTCCGATATCCTGTTTTATTTTTACTCTAATCGTTTGTGATCCAAAATAAGGGTCAGTACTTCCAGGCTTGTACAACTCCAGATAAACGGGAGCAGTAACACTGAAAAAGCTATACATTTTAAGTGAAGAGAAGTTATTTTTTTCAATATTTTCAAATTCAGCGAGAACATCTCCATTCTCTTTTTTGAGTATTCCTTTCACACTTTGTAATGTAGTATGGGAATATTGTCCCAAATTCGGAAAAATAAGTTCGAAACCTACCTTCCCCAGGTTAACCTGTGGCTTTACTGCATAGGTCTGAAGATAGATCCCGGGCAGATTGAAGAAATTCAGATTTTTATACTGATCCACTGTATTAAAATCGATGTTATATTTTGCGATCTGTTTGCCGGTTTCATGGTTATAGATCTCAATCTGATCTGTTTCCCCTTCGTCCACGACAAAGCTCAGCTTTGTTTCTATAGTATTGGTATAAGATGTACTTCCATTAATGCTTACCGGTTTTCCGTTAAGCCGGAGCTGCAGTACATCCGGTTTTGAATATCCCTTGACACTGATTTCTGCAGGTTTCTGTGATTTATCATAAGGTTGCAGCACATCATCGGTACACGATATCAGACCTGTAAGAACAGCAAAGGCGATTATTTTTTTCATTGTATGATTCATTATAAAAATTCGATTTAGAAATATTGCCCTTAGCACGCAGAGGGCAATACTTTTAAATTCTATAGTAAGCAGGAAAGGCATATATCCTATGATGATGGTTTTGATATGGTTATTATTTTGCATTTGTAAAAATTGAAAATAAGAGACTGCCTTCCTGCATCTAAAACATTATTTTTTGATAAATTTCACTTTCTCAGAAAGCACTCCATCCGAAACCACGGCGATATAGCTTCCGGAAGATAAAGTCGTAACATTAATTTCTCTACGGTACTGCGTAGTAATAACAGATTGTCCGGCCATATTGAAAACAGTCACAGTAACATTGTTTTCTTTCAGGGCTGGATTAAGTTTTAACATCAGTGATGAGGATACGGGATTCTGCATCACCATAGTAAGATCTTTTGCTTTTTTTACATCCTGTGTTTTTAGAACTGAAGTATAGATCGCCATTTCGTTGATGTTGATATTCTGTACATTGGTATCATCAGCCGCATATCTGTTCGACCACAATCCGATGTAGATTTTTTTTCCTGCAAAAGCAGAGAGATTAACAAGGCTTTCAACAAACTGATTGAGGTCCGATGGGAAAGGATTAGCAGTTCCTCCTGCTGCAATCACATATGGGCTGGGAACATTATTGCCGTTTGCATCTACTGCCAATGCCTGAAAATCCGATAATTCAGGGACAGGCTTTTGTGCAGTACTTACATAGATGTACAGATATCTCTTTACCACCTGATGTGTTGTTCTCTGACGTCCTATGTATGCTGCTAATGTAATCGTTCCTGAAGATGAAGTGAGATCAATCTCCGGAGAAATGGCCCAGTCATTTTCTGTAGTGAAACCGGCCACATTTCCGGAAGGAACATTACTGATTGAGTAACGAAGAGAACCAGCCCCTCCATAAGCCAAAGAAGTACCGTTATGGTAGATGTTCGGTCCTTGTACCCATCCATTTCCGTTTCCGTTCAGATCATGGAAAGACCATCCCTGCATATCACTTGTTGAATTAAAAGAATTAGTCCATACAGGATATTGTGCAGACACTAATTTTGATAAAACCAAAACAGATAGTAAAATTACTTTTTTCATTCTATGAATTTTTAAAGTTGAATTAAAAAATGGGATGGCAGGTAATGCCACCCCATGTTGATCAATTATTGTACAATTGAGAAATTATATTTTGTCCATGTACCCTGGAAATCTCCACAGTTTCTTGGAGAAACGTTCCATGCTGTAGCCTCGTTAAAGAATGGCTGAGACATTCCCCAAAGGTTAGCAGGATTACTTGTAGAAGTAGTTACTCCAGGAATAGTAAGAGCAGCAGTGGTAGTACCGATCTTAGAAGCAGTAGCGAATGTAAATCCATGTGCCTGTACTCCTGTAAAGCTAAGGTCTGCAAGATTTACCGGAGCACTGCTCTGAGTTTCCAATAAAATTCCGATAGGATAACCTGTAACAGTAGCATTATCTAAATTCAATTTACCGTTTCTTCTTACGTGGATGGCATTTTCATATAATCCACCTTTTAATGGGCTTTTAGCACCAACAATTGTAAGATTTTTAACTGTAGGACGGGTAAATGGAGAAGCAGTAGAACCTGTTCCATCGTTATCAAGCTCGATACCGTTCGTATCAGAAACTCCACCACTTTGACTGTGCGTTGAGTTGTAATCAGCTAAAGCTAATGCACAAGTAATTGTTCCTGTATATCCGAAGTCAAAATCGAAGTTATCATCGTCCGGAGCGAAAGATACAAGGTTTGAAGCGTTTACAGTACCTCCGAAGAATTCAAAAGAATCATCTTTACCATAAGATACCTGGATGTGGTCTAGTGTAGTTCCGTTACCTACTCCACCTAATGTTAATCCGTTGATTTCGTTTCCTGAGTTAGGAGCGAAAAGGTCGAATCCACCGAATTCGATACGTGCATATTTAATAGTTCCCCCATTATGAGCGGCATTCGTACCTCCATATTGGTAATCTGCACCTGTTAACCCTTCGATAACAGTAGTTGTAGGCTTGTTTGTAGGAGCATCTCCCAACATGATAACCCCTCCGAAATCACCTGGAGTTGCTGTAGTATCTTCATCTCCGTCCAATAATCTGTAGCTTGTAAAGATGATCGGCTGAGAAGCAGTTCCTGTAGCGTTTATTTTCCCAGTTTTAGCAATAACCAAAACTCCTGTAGGTGTATTTGTTGTATTAGGTTTAGCTTTAATGAAAGTACCTGGCTGGATAGTCAAAGTAGCTCCACCTTTAACAGTTACGATTCCATCAATTTCAACCACTCCACTCCATGTAGTATTGGTAGTAATAGCACCACTTACTGTAGTCACAGGAAGTGCAGAAGCAGTTAAATATTCTGCAGAAGCAGATTGCATTTCAAATTTAGAAGAATCTGATAAAGAATCATTCTCACGACAAGCTGTTAAAGATAAAGCTGTTACAGCGATTAAAGTTAATTTTCTCATTGTTGTAAAATTTAGAAATATGGATCCGGTTATTTTGTTTTTTGGTCCGGATGATTCCTGTTTACGGGATATTCACCTTTATCTCCGTGATTTGGTTACACATTGTTTTTAAAACTCCATTTCACCCAGGGTGCAAGTGAATAAAGCTTCCCCTTAAAATCCTACCGGACGGGGAAATCCGGTATTTCCATTTTTTGACTGAAAGTTCACTGATGTGCGCATCAACAGATCTATCGATTCAGATTTCAGGCTATGGGAACCTGTGACATGGCTTATAAGATCTCATATATACTTTTGTTAAAAGTTCTTTTATATTTAAAAACTATAACTTACTGATAAACCGAACTGTCTACCATTGTAAGCCCGGAATAATATTTTATCAATTCCTTTATCATATTTATCCGTTGCTCCCGGTAAAAGTCCTAAAGATTCTCTCTGGGTATCAAAAGAACTTCCGTTTCCTTTGGATACTGAGTAAGAATTGAAATTATTATAATACTCCCTTACTCTGTTGAACAGGTTTCTGACATTTAATTTGATTTCCAGGTTCTTATCTTTCAATAGCTTATAGGAAATCTGTGCATCCGCTACGGCATAAGGACGCTGGATCTCTTCTCCAATGTAAGCATAGCCCACTGTAACGTACTGATCTCCTTTAGCATTGTACAGGAAACTAAGTCCTAAACGATCTCCATTGTACAGCAGCCCCAGATTATAGGCATACGGTGTCTGCCCGTAAAGGGGACGATCTACTTCATAAGTGTCATCGGTATCCTGAGTTTTATACCGGTCTTTAAAAGCTATAACCTTAGTATCGTTATACGTGAAATTTCCGCTGATAAAAAGATCTTTCAGGAAGCTTTCGGGTCTGATAAAGCCAAGGCTCTTTCTTACCTCTACTTCAAATCCTTTCAGCTTTGCATTTTTAGAGTTTCCGTTATAAAGGAAGAGGTTCCCCTCACTGGAAATATAACCTTCACGCTCTATCGGTCTGTCGATATTTTTATAATATAAACCTGCAGAAATAATTTCTCCAAGACCCGGAAACCATTCAAACTTAAAATCGTAATTATTAATGACTGCTGATGTCATTTCCGTATTGTAAATAAGTCCGTTCGCCACAGGATCAAAATAAGGCAACCCTGTTCTTTCATTAAACTGAGGACGAATGACAGACCTGTTATAAGCCAGCCTTACATTGATACTGTTGGAAGGACTGTACGTAAAATTGGCTGATGGCATCCACTGCCATGGCTTTTCTTCAATCGGTTCTTTGGTAACGCTTTTAGGATCATTCGGATCCTGTTGCTGAGAAATAAGATCATACTTAAAATATTCTGCCCGTACTCCCCATACCAGCCTCAACTTATTTTTCCAACGGTTATCAAACATGATGAAAGGTGCGTGCTGGGAAACTTTCCCTTCATATTTATCATTTTTATACAATGCTTTGGTTTGCCACCCGATTCCTCCGGGTACATAATGAGATCCGTCAAACCATCCTGAAAGTGCTCCATACATGATCAGCATATTCTTTTCACTATTCGGAACATCGCGGTTTTCATCTACCCTCAGGAAAAACTTCTGTTGCTGGTTGGTATTGCTTTTTGAGGCCCCTGCATACCCCACCTTAATATCATTTTTAAAATTTCCGGCATCCATACTCCATTTAAAGGCAGCTCCATAATTATAATCCGTTTCTTTATTTGCAATATATCCCCTGGCGAAATTATTCCCGGAATTATAGATCTGGTTATAACTCAAAATTTCGTTGCCGATAAAATTATAATTGGTCTGATACTGTGTATAATCTTTTGTATCGGAAGTGACACCAGTTCTTGCTGCAAACCAGCTGATTTCTTTATTTCCTATTTTATGGTTCCCCTCCAGCTTGTTCTGTAATAAAGTCTGATAAACCGGATAATCCGTAGTTTCTGTTATAGGCTTATCTAAAAATTTAAGGTCTGTGTTGGGAGGAACGATCTCATGGTAAAAATAGTTATAAGCATCCGAGGCATCCCCGTTTCCGCCTGTATATTCATTCCATCCCGTAATCCTTGTCAGAGTCTGATCATAAATATGAGTATAGGAGTTGCGGAATGAAATCCTGTTTTTCCCAAGCTGTAATCCCAGATTCAACATGGCACCGATAGTGGAGTTATAGCTGTACGAGGCTCCTTGATTCCTGAAATTAAAGGTATTGACCGGTGCTATTCCCAATTGTTCCCAGTTGTTATTCACTCCACCTACATTATCCAGCCAGCCTCCTCTGGCTGTATTTTCAATATCCAGTTTATTCTGTTCATTTCTCGTGGTAATGGCAGCAGCAAATCCCCATTTATTATTATTTTTCAGTCTGTAATTTCTTCCCAAAGCAATCTGCATATTGGAATTCAGATCTGCTTTGGTAGCATAATTGGTAAAATTATCATTGGTAAACCTTTTGGATTGTTCAAAAAACAAGGGATTATTCCAATCCATGGCTTCCAAACCTTTAGGGAAATCCCTGGTTCCATCATCATATCCCCAATAATCATATTTTCCTCTTTTCTTTGATAAAAACTCTTTGAACGTAGAGACGTCATTATATGAAGTTCCCAGATTTACCGTGGTAAAATTTTCGTTCGGAATATCTTTCGTTCTCACCTCCACATATCCTCCGGCAAAACTTGCATTCATATCCGGAGTGGCCGTCTTGCTGATCACCACGCTTTCCACCATGGACGTGGGGATGATATCAAATGAAAAATTCTGGTTATAAGCTTCTGTACTAGGCAAATTGATTCCATCCATGGCAGCGGTATTCCAACGCTCCCCCATGGAGCGGACCACTACATATTTATTATCTATCGTGGTTACCCCGGTTACTCTTTTTAATGTTCCTCCTACATCATTGTCCGGTGTTTTTGAAATCTGTTCAGCAGAAATCCCGTCACTCATCTGTGCGGCTTTCTTTTGCTGAGCCAGAAGTCCTGCCTGGGTATCCGCTTTGCGTGTTCCTGTAAGCACCACTTCCTTAATATTCATTTCTTTATCGGAAGAAATATGCTTCATGGCAAAAGAAACAGTATTGATATCGTCATTACTGATTTGCAGTTTCTCCACCCTTAATGAGCTGAATCCCGAAGCCTTTACACTTAGGGTATAAACTCCGGCAGGAATGCTGATACTAAAATCCCCGTTGTTATCCGTTACTGCCGTTTTACCTGCTACACTTACTTCTGCTTTTACAATGGGATTTCCTACCTCATCTACAATTTTTCCTGTAAGCCTTCCGTTTCCCCGGGCAGAGGATATGGAAGTATTCAGGCCCTGATATTTTACTGAGATCAGTTCTCCCCTCTGGCGTACTGCTACAGGTAGATTGTCTGTAATATTTTTCAGGCAATCGTTCACAGGAAGGTTATCACATTTTACCTCTCTCACTTTAAGATCATTTATATCAGCTTTTGAATAGACCAGACGCATTCTTGTTTTATCTGCAAATTCTTCCAATGTATTGATCAAAGGCTTTCCGGCCGGGGCAGAAAAGGACACTTTCATCGTTAACTCCTGCGCGTCTACTGTCGTGGCAAAAAAGATCACCGCTACCGTAAGACTGCATTTCAAATTTCTCATGTTTTTAACACCACTTTTCATTATTGACTGACTCATAATTCTTCGTAAACTCTATCTAAATTAATCCGGTTGCTATTTTTTTAATATGTAAGTGGTATTGTTTTCTTTTTGTACCTCAAGCCCTGTGATAAATGCCAATGCTTCTACATTTTCATCCCAGTTGCTGCCGGTAAGGTCAGCAGTAATTTTTTTTTCTGCTATTTCTTCCGGATATCTGATACTTATTCCATAATTTTTATATAGTATTTCCATGATGCTCCTAAACGAAACATCATTGAAAGTCAGCGTCATTAGTACTGAAGTCTTTTTTCCCGATTGCTTATTTATTTTTTCATTTATTAAAGCAGCAGTATGGGCCATTCCAAAATTTGTCCACCTTTGGTTTGGAGTCAGGTAAGAAACTGCAGTTCCGGGTGAAGAAACAGCCACTTTACCTTCATAAAGTTCCACGGTCTTGCGTTCTCCCCGCTGCATTACCTTAAATACCGTTCCCATTACCCTTGTGCTGAAGCCATCCGCACGAACTATGAATGGATGTTTTTTAGATTTAGCTACTTTAAATACAGCATCACCCTGCAAATCCACCACTCTGGTATCAGCGGGAAAAGATTTTTCGACAGTAAGCTTTGCACCCGGTAAAAGCATTACTAAAGATCCGTCCTCAAGTTTTATCGTTTGATTGTCATTGATCGCAACATATACATCCGGTTTTATAAAAAACATATACCCCAGGAAACCTGTAAGACTAAACAGCAGAAGCAATACAGCGGCAGCCCTGTACATATTTTTCTTAAGAGAAAATATATTCGCCTTATGAGATTGTTTAAAGTAAGACTCAAGACCGGCCAATACTTTTAGCTTAGACTCCTGAATATGTTTTTTATCCAAATCTTTAATAGCTTCATTTTTCCATAGTTCAAGGATCACCGATTCTTTCTCTGAGATCTCATCACCAGACACCTCCCTGCTCCATAACTTAAAAACAAATGTCTGTGCCTTGCTGTATTTCAATTTCTTCACTGTATAATGTTGTTGTATTAGTTTTATATTTTTGTATTAATTCTAATAAATACCCTCACTTATAATACTGGGCAAAAAGACAAACTTCCCAAACCCCATTTAACATTTCCTTAATATCACATTTGTTTTTTCAACAAAAACACTTGGTTTATGAACAATTCGATACATTATAAGTGGAAAAATGAAAATATTTTCAGAAATATTTAATCTTATAGGTTATATAATTCACAAAACATTAATATTAGTTTAGGTAAATTTGTAACAGACATTATGAAACCTACAGACTATACTTTATTAAAAAAAATAAAATCGGGCGACCGGCCTGCTTTTGCGATATTGTATGAAAGATATTGGGATAGTTTCTATACAATGATCTTCACACGGACAAAGGACAGGGATGCTACTGAAGAGCTGTTGCAGAACCTCTGGATCAGGATTCTGGAAAATCCGGAGTTTGTACAGACAGATGAGGAGGAAAGTGCCAAAGGTTATTTATTTCGTTTCATCCATTACCGTATTTTGGACTATTATGCAAGCATCAGAAAGATCCAGGAAGTATATGTAGATGAAAGCGAAGATTTCTTAGCCGAAATAACGGATGCAGAATATGCGGAAATACTGGAGGAAAATGATATTACGGAACTGTTTGCTATGATCGATGAAGTGATTTCCCAACTTACTCCCACTGAACAAAAAGTATATGACCTTAGAATCCGCAAGAACATGTCTGTGGTAGAAACTGCTGAAGCCCTTAATTTAAGCAATAAAACGGTGAGTAATAATTTAAGTAAAACCCTGAATGAAATCAGAGAAAAGCTTAATCCCAATTATGAATCTTCCAAAAAACTTGTTTCCCTTCTGATTCTTATGGAAATGATGCCCAATCTGTATTCTTAAAATCATTTAAATCTGATATAAAAATCCGGCCCTGTTTCACAGGGGCCGGATTTTGTTATACTTACTTGTTATTTCCTGTTGAAAAAAATCCAAGATCAATACCTGAAATCATTTTTTCATTTTACAATTCTCATTATTTAACCGATGAATTTGTGGACCCATTTGCTGTAAGGATCTCATTGAGGACTTTTTTTCCATATTCATTATCAGGATTCAGGTCTATTGATTTTCGGTACATTATGGCAGCCTGACTTTTATTTCCTAACTTTAATAATGCTTCTCCGTAACTATCGTACGCATTCCAGCTATTGGGAAACAAATAAACATTCAGTTTAAAAATTTCGGAAGCATTTTTAATATCATTTTCAGACATCATCCGGTACCCCCAATTATTAAGTTCAGCTTCCTGAGGCTTGAAATCCGGATTCTTTTTCTTTTCCGAATTAACCAGTTCTATTGCCTTATCAAAACCAATCTTTTTTAGATGAAGTCTAAGATAAGTAACCGGATCGGATTTAATAATTTCCGGATAATATACTCCGGCAAGCTCTTCCAGAAATTCTTCAGGATAACTTCCTGCTAAATTTGTAAGCACAATAATGGCAAGATGATCATCCGGATATACCAAAAATGCAGATCTTCCTCCTCCTGACATTCCGATAGCCTTGTGTTTTGTCCTGAATTTCGTCAATCCCCAACCGGGAGACCACATAGTCTGACTTCCATTGTTCATTTTTATAGGTTTCCACATTCTCTGCAGAGATTCTTCTGTCTTCAAAAGCTTTCCACTCTGCAGCGCAATGATCCACATGGCCAGATCCTCAGCCGTACTGTTCAGCCCAGCTCCGGTTCTGCTATAAGGAGGAAATATAAAATAGTCGTTGACTAGCTTTTGCCGATTCCCATTTTCTCCTTCGGTCATATTCCTGTAACGGTAAGTGGGTGCAAAGTGAGGAATGACATCCTTGGAATCTCCAAATAATGTATGCGGCATTCCGACTTTTTGAAGCTGTTCCTCTTTAAAAAACTGATCAAAAGACTTCCTACTCAGTTTGTTTATAATCTTTCCCAGTAGATAATAGTTGGTTTGATTGTAGCTAAACTGCTCACCTGTCTTGAATTCCATAGGCAATCCCTTAAGTTCGTCCCAGATTTCTTTTTCAGTTTTCGATGTATCACCGGTAGCCGGATCAAATAACTTGAGTATCTCAGGAAAACCTGAAATATGAGTCATCATTTGTTCTATGGTCACTTTCTGCCATTGTTCCGGAAGATCATCCAGATACCGGGACACGGGTGCAGACAAATCAACTTTGCCTTGCTCAGCCAGCTGCATAATAGCTGTAGCGGTAAATACTTTCGTACAGGAGTTAATAGCAAAAACAGTCGTATCTGTAACCGGAACCTGATCCTGTACATTGGCAACTCCGAAAGATCTTTTCACTATCACCTTACCCTCCTTAACTACAGCGATTTGTAGGCCGGGAATTTTGCGTTCTGCCATTTCTCTTTTAATAATGGCTTCAATGGCTGAAGCTGTTTCCTGGCCATATCCATAAGAAGAAAATATACAAAGAATGAGTAAAAAGAAACTTTTCATGTCGAGGCATTTGTGATAAGACAATATAAACCTGCAATATATTACAAAAAAAGGCACCGAAATATGATTTTATAAAAGTCAAATCATAACCGGTGCCTTTAATTACAAAAAATAGTAGAAAGAATTACTGCTTATTCTTTAATAATTTTTTTAGAGATCGTTTCTTTATCTGTTTTTACCTCAATAATGTAAATACCATTGGCATTCGAAGACAAATCTACACTCGCTTCGTTGGTGTTTATCGTTCCGCTTTGTATCTTTTTACCTGAAAGATCATACACATTGAAGGTTGAGTTTTTAGGTGCATTCAGTACTTTAACCACATCTTTGGTAATGGTAGGAGCAATGATTAAACTTTCGGTTTTTGCAATTCCTCTCTCACTTGTTGCGAGAACTTGTTCACTGTAGCCTGTAACAATAATCGAATAATCCTGAGGGGCCCCTGCTCCGGCACTGTTCACCAGATTCCCTTTATTTGTGATTTCTATCCTGTAATTTCTACCTGCAACCGGAGCATCAATGACTACCTGTTCCACGTTATCCACCGTGTTATCTCCTTTGGTTGCCGGGGTCATAGGACTAGCAGCATCAAGTTTCCATGGAGTATAAACCGTATTATTCGTCGTATCAATGATTCTCAGATCCAGATCATTCACCAATCTCGAGCTTCTGTTGTTATAAACTTGTCCCCAGGTTAGGTTCGCAGGAACATTGTAAGCAGGATCAATCCAGGATATGGTTACTTTTAGAGGTTCAGTTCCTGATGCTTTTATCACTTTTGTGTTGGCAACACCGTTATTGAGAGTTTCATTATTGAAAACTACAGTATTGTTTGCTTTTCCAACCAATAGCTCAGCGCCTTTTTTTGCATTGATATATCCCCAGCCAAACCATGGATCAGGACCTACATTACCTGCTTCAGAAGCAGAATGAACCATTAAAGTTTTAGCACTGGCAGCATTAAGAAGCTGATCAGAAAATAGATCTTTGTAAATCTGGGACCATAAACCGATTACTCCGGTTACCACCGGGGCGGAATAAGATGTTCCACTTCCATAATCATATTTCACACTTCCCGTAGTATCTTCTGCTGTAGAAGCTGAAAACACATTTGTACCCGTGGTTGTGATATCCGGTTTTATTCCACCGTCATCTCTTGGTCCTGCACTGCTGTAATCAGAATGCACCACATCCGAAGGAACAGAATATTTAAAGTTATTCGTAGAGATCACATCTGTAGCGCCTACCACAATAATATTTTTGGCTAATGAGCCTTGACCTATACAGTCATAGCCTTGTGCACAATTATTTGCAGGTAAAGTATCTGTAGAAGCAAACTGAACCAGATTACCATTGCTGTCTCTGTAATACTTTGGAAATGTTGTGGTTCCTGGCATTGTAGGGCCATATCCGAAAGAATTCCCTGCTGATTTTACTATAATATAAGAAGGATTACTGTATACGATCTGATCATAATTCTGATCATTGGATAAATAAGATCCCTGAGTATCAAAAGAGGTATCAGGACTATCATAAGCACCATTCCATAGCCAGACATTGCTTCCGTTAGCATCTTTTACTACATCCCAACCTGGATTAACCCCGTAAGAATGATTGGATATTTTAGGCTGTGCAATTAATATTTTTTGAAATACATTACTTGCCGCTGTATTTCCCGGTAGTACTGTTTGAGCAAATCTATATGAATCTATGGTTGAATTTACCGCAACTCCCTGGATATTTCCAGTAACTGCCGCACCATTTAAAGTTCCTGAAATGGTTAATGCCCTGCTTCCTATAAATCCGGCAACTCCTGTTGAATGTGCACTGTAGATCTGAGTTGAAGCTTCTCTATTGGTAATTCTACCAACTGCATTGTCAAATGCGGGATGAGCAGCATAAACCCTTCCTCCGTCAAAGACCGTAAATTTAATATTCTCTCCTTTGTATGCATTGGTAAGTCCCGCTACACTACCCGCTGTGTTCAGAGCGTCAGCATTGGCATTCTGAACTTGTCTTATATCCTGCTGTTTGTAGAAGTAAGGCTTTCCATCAGGTAGAAATCCTGCCAGATTGCTTCTTTGCTCTTCAATTTCCTTTTGATTGGCTGCTCCTTTAGCGGAACCATATTGTTTGGCTACATATGAATCAAACCTGTCGTTGTTTTCTCTGTTTTGCTTTTCGAATTCTTTTTGTAAGATATCATTGGATTGAGCACTCGCAAGACTAACCATCAGGGTGCTGATTACAAGTAATTGTTTTTTCATTAGTGGTAAATTTAAATATGTTTTTTAAGTTAAAAATCAATCCAAAAAGAGCATCTTTTACAGCTCAGAAAAGCACTTCACCAAAATCCATCCTGCATTTAATTATTATCCTTTATTTTCTAATAATCCATGAATTATTTATTTTTTTTGAAAGGATCACGTTTTATTAATGCAATTTAATTGCAATAATAATAAAAAATTTTTAAAAAGCAACAAAGTTGCAATTAATATTCAATAAAAAATTTCCCTTCTTCCGGCTTATAAATGATTTATACATTACATAAGAATAAGTTGAATAAATTAAACACATAACATCAATTTTGTAAATTTATTATCTGAATATGCCTGCAAATATAAAATATACTTTCAATTAGTCTACTAAAATAGTAGACTTTTTTATTATGTTAAGTACTTCCCTGTTTTTGATCAGCCTAAAAAGATCATAAAAACAGTAAATTCAGATTTTCATATATTCACAAAATGTTTGGACCTATAAAGACATCTTTTAAGTTTAAACTGACAGAAATAAAATTAATACGATGGAGATAAGATCAGCACAGTCATTTATTGATTATTACGAAAAAGTACGGTCCCGAACCCTTCGGCTGCTGGAAGTTATCCAGCCGGAACACCTTGATTTTTCATATAAACCGGGAAAGTTTACCGTAGGCGACCAGATCAGGCATATTGCAGCCATTGAACGTTATATGTACGGAGAAACCATTGCAGGAAGAAGGAGTGCTTATCAGGGCTGCGGAAAAGAGCTGGCAGATGGTTATGACAACATACTGAAATATTTTAACGAAATGCACCGGCAGACTATCGATATTATAAGCCGGCTATCGGATGAAGACCTGTATAAGAAGTGTCTTACTCCCGCGAATCAGGAAATTACAATATGGAAATGGCTGCGGGCAATGCTGGAACATGAAATCCACCACAGAGGCGAACTTTATATTTACCTGAACCTGTTGGATGTAAAAACACCTCAGATTTATGGCTTTTCGGCAGAAGAAGTACAGGAAATGAGTGTGAAAATAGAATAAAGATATTTTTCTTAATTGCATATTGCCCTTATCCTCTCCTCCGATCAGGCTATTATACACTGATCTTATACACACATCTCTGAGCTCCGGACAGGATATGCTTTACCCTTTCTACTTTATAGTCCAAACCTATCAGGTTCTGAAAATTGGATAATTCTGCCCGGCAAAACCCCTGGCATTCACTTGCAGCTGCACAGATCGGACAATGGTTTTCTATTAAAAAATAATCAGCTCCTTCCTTTGTCCATTCTGCCATATACCCTTCGTCATTCCTTATTTTTGATAGAATTTCCAGTCGGTCTTCCAACGATTTTGCTTTGGTAAGCGCTTTCTCGTACCTCTGATACGTCGTTTTTTCCCTGTCATTGATCAATAAATCCAGTGCATTATCTCCCAATAGGTCTTTTACAGACTTCAGAAGCTGTACGGTAACGTCAGCGTGGGTATCCGGGAATTGTGAAAGCCCCCTTCGGGTAAGGATATAATAAGTGGAAGGACGCCCCACTCCTTCACTCCTGATAACAGACTCAATAAGTCCTTCTTTAACAAGATTTAGCAAGTGCTTTCTCGCCCCTTCCTTTGTTATGGAGAGTTCTTCAGAGATCAAAAGCGAAGTAGCTTCCCCTCTCATCTTTAAAAACATCAGAATACGATCTGCTGCCGGTTTTTTCATTTGGCAATATATAGGTTGTTTTATTTCTTACAACAAAGATAGTCATTTTCTATTATATCGGCTTTATAACGACAAATCAGTCATTTATAATATATGGGAGGACTCAATAGGACCACCAATTAAACAACCCAAAAGTTGTTTAATTGAAATAAATGTTTACCTTTGAAACACATTAATAAAAAATCAAAGTAATGAACGCATTTACCCTACCCCAGCTGCCGTATGCTTACGATGCATTAGAGCCTTTTATTGATAAAGCAACAATGACTATTCATCACCAAAAACATCATCAGGCATACGTTGATAATCTAAATGCTGCCTTAGAACAGGCCGAAGAAAAAGAGACTGATCTGGATTCTCTTCTACAGAGGATCAGTGAGTACAGCCCTGCTGTAAGAAATAACGGCGGTGGACATTTTAACCACTCTTTATTTTGGGAAATCCTCTCTCCTGCACCTAAACTTCTTCCTGAGGGAAAACTTGCAGAGGTAATCGACTCCACTTTTGGAAACCTTGATACCCTTAAAACTGAGATAAAAAAAGCAGGTCTGGGACAATTTGGGTCGGGATGGGTTTGGCTCTATGTAAAATTCAATGGTTCTATTGCCTTAAGCTCAACCCCTAATCAGGACAATCCTATGATGGATATTCAATCTGCCAACAGAGGGTTTCCAATATTGGGAATAGATGTTTGGGAGCATGCTTATTATTTAGCCTACCAAAATAAAAGAGCAGATTATCTGGATGCATTCTGGGCAGTTCTTGACTGGGCATCAGTAGAGAAAAAATATGAAGAAGCTCTCTCAAAAATCAAATAACATTCCTAGAACAAAACAGGTTGCCTACTTATGAACCAGAATATTTTTATTAATAAAGCTGAGGCTTCGGGAATCATTCCATTTGATCTTTGGGATTATAAACCCACTATAGAGATTGTTGAGTTTGATCTTAAGGATCATCTCTTCATGGGAATGATTCTCAAAGAAAAAGAATTTAAAGAGTCCCTGTCATCTATTGATTTCTCGGTGTACACTGGAAAAGCCGTCGCTGTTATCTGCTCTACAGAGGCCATCATTCCACCGTGGGCATATATGTTACTGATGGATAAATTATCCGGGTATTCTGTTTATACAGATATACGCAGTTCAGAAGAGATCCTTCTGGATCTTTGGAAAAAAGAACTTCAAAATGTAGAACCGGAGCAGTATAAGGATCTTAAAATTGTTGTTAAAGCAAGATCCGAAACTTCTCCTGCTCTTTATCTTTTAATCACCCAGCTTATGAAACCATTTGTCAAAAGTCTGATGTATGGTGAAGTAGGCCTTCCTAAAGTCATATTAAAAAATTAAATAAAATGAAAGCAATTATCTTCAACGGCGCTTTGGAGAGAAGACCAAAATCCACTTCAGGGATCCTTTCCAAATATTTTACGGACAAACTTGAAGAGCTGGGCATCATTCATGAAACATTTGCCCTCGCTGATTCCGGTATTCCACTTTATGATATTACCCTTACCAAAACACCATTGGCTGTAGAGCGTATGACCCAATTATTCCTGGGAGCAGATATTCACTTCTGGCTGGCTCCTCTCTATCATGGAAGTATTCCGGGTGTAATGAAAAACTGCCTGGACTGGCTTGAGGTAACCGCTGACAATGAACAGCCCTACCTTACAGATAAGACAGTAGGCCTTGTATGCTGGGCAGATGGTTTACAGGCCATGCAGGGGATCAGCGCAATGGATTCTATTGCCAAATCGTTACGGGCATGGCCGCTGCCTTACAGTGTTCCTATGATCAGAACGTCCCTGTTTGATGCTGAAAATAAAATCTCTCCTCTTTATTCCGATAAGCTGGACAGATTGATCAGCATCGCAACCACAAACAGGATAGAAAAAATAATTTATTCCAAAGTATAAAGAAAACATCGGGATTGATAATATAAAATCCCGTACCTTTATTAAAGAATCTAAACGATTGATATCATGGCTATAACAATAACGGATGCGTGCATTAACTGTGGAGCCTGTGAGCCGGAATGCCCGAACTCTGCAATTTATGAAGGTGCCATCGACTGGCGTTGGCAGGATAAAACAAAGCTTTCCGGGAAAACTATTTTTCCTGACGGTACGGAAGTAGATGCCAATGCCTATAACCAGGCTATTTCTGATGATGTTTATTATATTGTCCCGGGAAAATGTACAGAATGTAAGGGTTTCCATGAAGAGCCTCAATGCAAAGCGGTTTGTCCGGTAGACTGTTGTGTTGATGATCCTGAACATCGGGAAAGCGAAGAAGTTTTATTTAGCCGTCAGCGGTTTTTGCATACCTGAGATTAACAAAACCATAATCTTTAACAGCTATTTCCTACATAAAGATTTGAATGTAAATAAAAAGCCAACTCTACAGAGTTGGCTTTTAGTATAATGAGCATCTTAATGCATCTTTATTTTATTCCTTAATGATCTGGCTTACCTCATCAAATTCACGTTCAATAACCGGATCAGGTTTATAGGTAGCCAATGAAACAATAACATTGGTGATGAATGAAAGTGTAAATCCGGGAATCATTTCATACCAGTCTTTCAGTGGATGCTGAATATACACCCAGCATAGGATGGTTATACCTCCGGCCAGCATTCCTGCCAAACCACCCTGCCACGTTGTCTTTTTCCATAAAAGAGATAGTAAAATCAAAGGACCGAATGCAGACCCGAAACCTGCCCATGCATTTCCCACAAGATTAAGAATACTATCCTTTGGATTCAATGATAATAACATAGCAACAACAGCAACTAACAGAACGGAAAGCCTGCTGGCGATCAGTAATTGTTTTGAGGTTGCCTTTTTATTCAGAAAAGCTTTGTAAATGTCTTCTGTTAATGAGCTCGAAGTAACCAGCAACTGAGATGAAATGGTACTCATTACTGCTGCGAGAATCGCTGTAAGCAAAAATCCTGCAATAAACGGATGGAATAGTATCCTTGAGAAATAAATAAAAATAGTCTCTGCCTCGGTTTTTGAAGCATCAAATTTCATCATGGTATTTACATCAAACTTTTGCAGATAAGCAATTCCTACCAACCCTATTGCTAAAGCGCCAGCAACAGTAAAGATCATCCATGTGATTCCGATCCGTCTTGCTTTGATCAGATCTTTCGGCTTATCAATTGCCATAAAACGAACCAGGATATGTGGCTGCCCACAGTATCCTAATCCCCACGCAAGAAGGGAAACAATACTCACCGTGGTCGTTCCCTTAAACAGGTCCAGGTACTTTGGGTCTTTTGCTTCGATCAATGAAAAAGTTTCCTGAACACTTCCTATCTCAGAAATAGCGACAATCGGTACAATGACAAGCGCCAGTACCATAATTGTTCCCTGCACAAAGTCCGTTAAACTCACCGCAAGAAATCCTCCTAAAAATGTATATAATACCACAACCAAGCTCGTTAATAATAAACCGGCAGTATAGTCCATCCTGAATGCGGACTCGAATAATTTCCCCCCTGAAACCATTCCTGCAGAAGTATAGAGGGTAAAAAACACAAGAATAAAAATAGACGAAGTTATTTTGAGAAGGTGATTTTTGTTTTTAAATCTGTTTTCAAAAAATACCGGAAGTGTAATGGAATTCTGGGCAACCTCTGTATATACCCGGAGTCTGGGTGCGACAATAATATAATTGAGATAAGCTCCTATCGTGAGCCCTATCGCGATCCATGCACTGGAGATCCCGGTAAAATACATGGCCCCGGGAACTCCCATCAGCAACCAGCCACTCATATCGGCAGCCCCGGCGGATAGCGCGGTAACAGCTGCTCCCATTTTTCTTCCTCCTATTAAAAATTCCTCTGAATTACTGGTTGATTTCCTGTAAGAATAAATACCTATGCCAATCATCAGCAACAGGTATAATCCGACAGAAATTGCTTCATATACTTGCATATCATTTTTTTTGCGACACCGAATATAACCATTTTCTGAAAAACAGATGTATACCTGTTCATACAAATCCTCCTGAACAAGCAGGAAAAGTGTTTATTTTACAAGTTTTTGGGCCCTTCTCAGATTATCAGAGGCCTGCAAAATCTTATTCTTCAGGATTTTATTATAATCCGGATTGTTCAAAAGGAACTGATTGACAATTTCAAGTGCCTTTGGATCCTGATAATTTCCGAATGCAGAACGAAGCCAGTTATCAGGAAAAAATATGTCTCCGGTTTTTTGTATTTCCTGTAACAATTCTAAAGTTTTTGGAAGATAGCTGATAGAAGTCTGCTGTCTCAATGGGTGATGTAAATATCCTACGGCAGCCACCACGGCAGATTCATTGGTTCTGTTTTGTTTTTCGGATAAGCTTTTGAAAAAATCATCACGGATTTTCTGATCTGAAGATGCCGCTTTCATAATGATCTTAAAACGGTTGATCCGGTCCGGGTTTTTAATACGAGCTAACTGTTCCTGCAGGAGATCATTATTGTTGTTATTCCTTAATGATAAGGAAAGCGCAAGTCCTGTATAATCCTCATCATTCAAAGACACACCTTCGGGTGGAGTTTGTGATTTCCAGATGGCATACAAATTATCATACGCTTTTTTAGATTGAAAGATTCCCTGGTATCCGTCAAAAAGAATTTTTTTATTATTTTTTGTGGTTTGCACCTGTAACGCTTTCCATAAGGTATTTTCTAAATTTTCCGATTCTTTTATCCGCTGAGATTCCGGTAAAAATTCCCAGTAAATACCCGAAATATATCCCATGATAAGACGTAGATTCAGCTCTGAACTTTCATTTTGAAGTTGTGCTGTAAAAAAATACAACAAATCCTGTGGACTAATGCCCGTTCCTCCCAGCATATTTTCATATAATGAAATATAGGCGCTCGCTCTGTTGACAGGATCTTTAACCAGAGAAAAGTTGGACAGCATCCCTTTGTCTATACCGAATATGCCGTATCCAATACCGGAAGAGTTCTGAAGAATGAAAAGAGGTTTCATTTTTCCTTTTAATGCTGTAATTTCCTGCTGTCTTCCTGAAATTTTAACTTCTGTTTTTTCAACCCTGTCCGGATAAAATAAAGCAATCTGGAACTCCTGTGGCCAGGATTTATGCTCTTTTCCATGCTCGGGATGTTGTAAGATCGTAAATTGATCAATCGTATTCCCTTTATATTGTACTTCATTATCAAAAACCGGTCTTCCGGGATCATTCACCCAAACTTTATTCCAGCTTTGTAAATCCTCATCTGTATATTGGTCCAGAATCCTGATAAGATCCGGCCAGGTTGCATTGCTGTATGCATATTTCTTAAGGTATTCATCAATTCCTTTCCTGAAATTCTCCTCTCCTGTTAACAGCTCCAGCTGTCTCATCATAATGGGGGCTTTGTTATAAATAATAGGACCGTACATCAATCCTGCATTTTTCAGATTATCCAGAGTCTGACGTATCGGATTCGCTCCCAGAGTCCTGTCTACTGAATAAGCAGCCGGAAAGTGTGTCGTTAAAAACTTGAGATCATACACACTTTTATCTGATGCAGCTCCGGTACTTTTGTCTGCCATAAAATTGGCAAATACCTCTTTCATCCAGACATCGTTGAACCAATCCATTGTCACCATATCTCCGAACCACAAATGGGCTACTTCATGGGCAATAAGATTGGAACGACTGTTTAACTGATTTTGGGTGGCATTTTTATCTAAAAACAAGGTTGAGTTTTGAAATAGTATAGCCCCGGGATGCTCCATACCTCCAAACTGAAAATCGGGAACCGCAACCATTCCATGCTTTTGGAATGGATGTGGAATGTCAGTCCATTTCTCATAGTAAGCTAGAGAATTTCGATAGAGTGTGAATACAGAGTCCATACTGTTCTTAATTTTCACAGAATCCGTTTCACGGTATAGGATTTTAGAATCTTCTTTTCCGATTTTTGCTGTAAAATCTTTAAAATCTCCGGCAGCAAAAGAAAATAAATAGGTTGGAAGCAGGTCTGAAGCTGCAAAATTCAATGTTTTTGTTCCTTTCCGGATACTTGTTTCTTTCAGTTTTCCATTGGCTAAAGCATTCCATTTTTCAGGAATCGTAAGGGATAAGGTGTAACTGGCTTTCAGATTGGGCTGATCAAAACAGGGAAACATAGTCCTGGCCCGGTCTGGAACAAAAAGAGTATACAGATAACCATCACGTCTGTTCAATGCTGCATTACCTGCGAGAAACGTAAAATGAATCTCGTTCGCTCCTGATTGAAGAAATCTGGATTCAATTATTATATGTTCATTTTCCAGAACCGGTTTTACGGCCTTACCGTTTACAGATACAGAAATTAAATATGCGGCTTCTTCCTTAAAGTCTATTTGTAACGGAGCTTCATCCTGTTTTTTATAGGTAAAATGCAGAATTTCATTTGCCTTTATCCTTTCGGATTTGCTTTCCGGAATGTTTAAACTAAGCTCATATCTGATGCCGCTTAATGTATTTTTTCTGAACTGTGCCAATTCGTAAGAAACTCCTTGTTCTACCCTTGGCGGGGATTTCATTTGTGCCTGAGAATAACTAGCAAATGCAACAATAAATAACGTCAATAATCCTTTTTTCATAGATCAAATATAAGAATTGATCGGAAATTAAATGCAGCTAAAAGATAAATGCAGAAATAACAAGGGTGGATGGCAAAGCCAAAGATAGTATATAGATTATTGTTCATTTCATCAAAGGCTTTTTAATCCTGATTTTGCAGTTCCCTTATTTCAGCATAGCCATCAAATTCATAAATTGGGCAGGTTTTCATTATTTCTACCGCTTCGTCAAAATCAGTACACTTCAACAACAAATACCCTCCAACGATTTCATGATGATTCTTATAGATTTCATTGGTGACTGTATTTCCATTATCTTTTATCATTCTTCCTTCTAATGTTAAGCCGCTCCCACCTTCCAGCTTTCCCTTTTGTCCCCAAGTCGAAAACCAATTCTTCCAATTTTCCTGATGAGCTTTAATATCATCATCAGAATGTTGTATGGTCCTTCCATCAGGTTCTCTAAATAATACGATAAATTTTTTCATTGTTTTATATTTAAATGGAATGAGTGAATCATAGCATAACTTTTAAAATTAGCTTTTAATGATTGGTATCAAATACCTATTAAGATCTTTACATTTAAAAAAGATACCTCCGATACCTGTTACTTTTTTCATGTTTATTGTTTTAGTGTTTAATAATTTGAAAAGTTTTTAAAATTATTAATTTTTTTAATCTGCCATCCAATATTTTTATCATTTCTCAGTTATTTTCATGAATAACAAACTATTAATCCTATAACAAGATGAATCAAATCCGGTAACTGGCCGATCCGTAAACCTAAGACCATGATGCAAAACTCACAATTGTTTGAAAATTAACAGTGATAAATGTATTTTACAAATCAAAATACCTATTTTCGCGATGTATATTTTCAAAGGACGTATTTCTAAGTTAAAAATATTCACTAAAAACTATAAAACTGTGACCTACCTATTCCTCAAAAACCTCTTCCTGAGTTAAATTAAACTTCCTTTTCAATCCTTGTAACAATCCACCATTAAACCCTACTACTATATTTAAAAAATCTACTACTTAAATAATAAACTGAATGCAAACATCTTTTTTTAAAATTGCGGCTGCCTCAGCTGCACTCTGTTTCAGTACGGTCGTTTTAGCCCAACAAAAATACACGGTTAGCGGAACGATCAAGGATAAAAAAAACGGAGAATTGTTGATTGGGGTTACCGTAAAAGTAGCTGAAGATCCTTCGATAAATGTGGTTGCCAATGAATATGGCTTCTACTCTTTATCGCTACCGGAAGGAAATTACACCATGATCATTTCATATCCGGGATACAGGGATTTTGAACAGAGCATCACGGTAGATAAGAATATCAAGCTGGACCTTCCGCTGAACCAGGAGGAAGAAGAGAGAACAGCAAAGATTGATGAAGTGATCATCTCCGGAGTAAAAAAAGATAAAAACCTTTCTACTGCCCAAATGGGTACCGAGACTTTAAGTATTAAAAATATTGAGAAGCTTCCGGTTTTATTCGGTGAAAAGGATGTTATGAAAACCATTCAGTTGTTGCCGGGGATCAAAAGTAATGGTGAAGGAAGCAGTGGATTCAGTGTTAGAGGTGGAGCTACTGATCAAAACTTAATTTTACTGGATGAAGCTCCTGTTTATAATGCTTCTCACCTGTTGGGCTTTTTCAGCACATTTAACAGTGATGCCTTAAAGGATGCCAGTATCATCAAAGGAAACAGCCCCGCACAATACGGTGGTCGCCTTTCTTCTGTCATGGACGTGAAAATGAAGGATGGAAATAATAAAGATTATAATATCAATGGAGGAATTGGTTTGATCAGCAGCAGATTAAGTGTGGAAGGTCCTATTCAAAAAGAAAAATCATCGTTTATAGTTTCCGGAAGAAGAACGTATGCGGATTTATTTCTAAAAGGAAGTGAAGATTTTAAGGACAGCAAGCTGTATTTCTATGATCTGAACTTAAAGGCCAATTATCAGATCAATGATAATAACCGACTGTATTTATCCGGATATTTTGGAAGAGACGTTTTGGGAATCGGGAAGACCTTTGCGACAGACTGGGGAAATACAACCGCTACTTTGCGATGGAACAGCATCATCAGCAGTAAATTATTCTCCAACACTTCCCTGATCTACAGCGACTATAATTATAAAGTAAGCCTGGAAAGTAATGATAATAAATTCGGACTGAACTCAGAGATCCAGGACTGGAACCTTAAACAGGATTTCACATGGTTTGCCGGAAATAAGCATTCGGTTCGTTTTGGCCTACAGTCCATTTACCATACCCTGACACCGAGCAGTGCCTCAGGAACAAGTGTCAGCAGCTTTCCAAGAAATCCACGGTATTCGTGGGAAAATGCCATTTATATAAACGATGATTTTAAAGCAACCGAAAAGCTGACCATTAATTATGGTGTGCGGCTCTCTACATTCAGTGTTTTAGGTGGAGATACATTTAATAGTTATGATAACGGTGTTCTTACGGACAGCAGATATCTTGAAAAAGGAAAATTCGGGAAAACGTATGTAAATCCGGAACCGCGTATTACAGCCAATTACAGGATCAATGAAGTGAGCAGTGTAAAAGGAGGATACTCCAGAAACACCCAGAATCTGCATCTTTTGAGCAATAGCAGCAGCGGAAACCCTACAGATCAGTGGATCGGAAGCAGCTATACGGTAAAGCCCGAAATTGCAGATCAGGTAAGCGTAGGCTACAGCAGAAATTTCAATAACAACAATTACGAGATTAATGCTGAGGTGTATTACAAATCAATGAAAAATCAGATCGACTTTAAAAACGGTGCGCAAATTACTTTTGATACTGCAGCAGATGTAGAAAGTGAGTTATTATTCGGAAAAGGAAGGGCTTATGGTCTGGAATTGATTGCAAAAAAGAAAAGCGGGAAATTAACAGGCTGGATCTCATATACATTGTCTAAAACAGAGAGAAAAATCAATGGGATTAATGATAACGAATGGTACAATGCAAGAATGGATAAAACCCACGACTTATCCGTTGTGGCCACCTATCAGCTAAACCCCAAATGGTCCTTTTCCGGATTATTTGTTTACAGCACCGGAAATGCGGTAACTTTTCCTACCGGAAAATATGAGCTGAACGGACAAACCGTTTTCCAGTACAGCAGCAGGAATGCGGATAGAATGCCTGCTTACCACAGGATGGACCTAAGTGCTACTTATGAGCCTAATTCCACTAAACGCTTCCATGGATCTTGGTCATTTGGTATTTATAATATATATGGTCGAGAAAACGCCTATACTATTACTTTTGAAGACAATCCAAATAATCCGGGAACTACGCGTGCTATGCAAACTTCATTATTCCGTTGGGTACCTAATATTACTTACAATTTCAAATTTTAAATCATGAAGAATATTTTTTTTATCATATTATCCTTGTTTTTATTGACCTCTTGTCAAAAAGAAATAGACCTTGATCTGGCTGATCAGAGTGGAAAGATCGTCATTGAAGGAAACATTACAGATCAACCTGGTCCTTATATTGTAAGAATAACAAAATCAGTAGCGGTTACAGAAAATAATTTGTATCCTGCTGTTACCAATGCACAGGTGATTGTAAGCGATAACATGGGACAAACCGAAACCCTGCAATATATCGGAGACGGAAAATATCAGACGACCAACTTCAGCGGAGTATCAGGAAGGACTTATACTTTAAAAATACAGGCTGAGGGACAACAATATACTGCTCAAAGCACTATGCCCGCAGCTGTAAGTTTTGATGGCCTTACTCAGGATTCCTTTGTATTCGGAGGAGAGACCACTTATACCCTTTTGCCTCTTTTCACGGATCCTGTAGCCTTGGGAAACCGTTATCTTTTTAGCTTTACTATCAACAGCAAGCCTAAAAAGACGCTTGAAGTATTTTCAGATAATATCAATAACGGATTACTGAATCAGCGCCCTTTGTTTCTTCCCAATGATGACGAAGACGGAAACAGCCACAAGGTTGTAGTTGGTGACACCATCCATGTCGAAATGCAATCTATTGATAATAATGTATTCACGTACTACAGTGCATTGCTTCAAATCATTGATGGAGGCGGCCCCGGTGGTGGAGTAACTCCATCCAATCCGCCGAGTAACATCAGCAATGGTGCTTTAGGTTATTTTTCTGCTCACACTCTGAGTAAAAGAAATGCTGTAATTCAATAATCTATAACGATTGAATCAAAAAAAAAGGCTATTCCGAAAATCCGGGATAGCCTTCAATATAATCAGTGTTAAATATGTTTTTATTTTTCTGCTGAACCGTTTTTATAAACCGGATTCCAGCACTTTTAATAATTCAGTCTGCTGAATAAGATCATTCTTACTGCTGATGAGATTATAATTGGCCTGGAGCCAACCGTTCCTTACAACGAAGAAGGTATAGGCATCCATTAAACCCTCTTTGTATTTTTCTTCCGATTTCTGAAATGACAGTTTCTGATTTTCAAAATTGAGATCCAGAAGATGGTATTTTTCCTGTGCATTCAGAAACTGGGCTTTTATGGAATTGATGGTTTGTGTGAGATTATTAATTACCAGTTCTTTGTCATAGTTGGAATTGATAGCATTCAGTTTTGCGATCTCAACATTTGTTTTTACCTGAAGTTTATTGAAAACGGGAATACTGAGGCCGAAACTAAGGGATTGATTCTTATTTTGTCCGAACTGATCAGAAAAACTAAGGGTCGACGCATTATCTTTTCCCAAAACCTTATTATAAAAAGTTGACCAGCTATAGGTTCCGTTCAAAGTTGGCCAATATCCGGCTCTTGCTACCTCTTCCTTTTTTTTCTGTGCATTGATCTCCGCCATCACCGACTGGTAAGCCGGATTCTTTTCTAAAAGCCTTTTTGTAAAGTCGGGATCCTGAAATTCACTTTCTGAAAGAGGATTCTCATTATCCATAACAAAATCTATCGAATCTTGTGTTACCGCCATAGCATTGAGAAGGTTAATCCTTGACAGGTCACGCTGGTTCTTGGCGGATACCCATTGCTCCTGTAAAGTTCCTAAATTGGCTTTTATATCATAGATATCGCTTTTGGGCCTGTTGCCAATCTCCACCTCCTTTTCAGTCCGTTTAATCTGCTCTTCAATGCCTGAGATCTGGGTTTCCAGCACTTCCAGCCAGCTTTTGCTGTTCTGATACGTGAAGAACATCTGTATAACATTCAGCTTTACTTCATTTTTAGCCTGCGCAAGCTTGTAGGTACTGGTTTCTTTATTCAATTTAGAAAGAGAGATATTCAGGAAATTTTTCCAGTTGAACAGTTCCCAATCCGCCCTTGCGTTGAATTGATCGTATTGTGTATTAAGAGCTTCACGCTGATTACTGGACTGGTTGATTGAAGATCCGAAACTATACGTGTGGTTTACCCCTGCTTCTATTGTTGGCAGGAGCATTCCTTTTGATCCGGTGATCAGCCTGTCATTCTTTTCTACGGCAACAGCGGCCTGTTTTATTGACGGATGATGCGTAGATGCATAATCCAGGCACTGTTGCAGGTTCCAGGTTTGCTGCCCCGGATACAGGCTGATAAAAAATATGAAAATGAAATTTTTCATGAGTTCGTTCTGATTTAAGTAGATTAAAAATATAGTATGATTGCGCTACTTATTCATATTTAAGGTACTTTACAAGATTGACTTTTGTAGCTTTGTACGCTTTTATACTTACCACGGCAAATGTCAATGCAAGCAATACACAGAAACTGACGATAAATGGCCATAACGGCATATCAATTCTGTAAGCAAAGTCTTTCAGCCATTCGTTCATCAGGTAGTAACATATAGGTACACTGATCAATACTGCAATTATGGCAATCCAAAGAAACTGTCTGGTCAGTCCGAAGACCAAAATACGGTCAGACGCACCTAAAGTTTTCCTGATCGCTACTTCTTTTAGCTTTTGTTCGATCATCAGGGAAGAGAGAGCAAAAAGCCCAAGCAGAGCCACCATAAGCACCATGGCATTGAGAATAGTAAATAAGGTCTGCTGTTTCTGATACTGTACAAAGGTTTTCGCAAATTTTTGATTTACAAAATAGTATTGGAACGGATATCCCGGCTCAGCTGAGTTTTCCCAGTATTTTTTTACCTTGTTTACTGTTCCTTCAATATCATCAGGTTTTACCTTTACCTGGATACTTTGCAGAGCATACCTGTTTGCGGCAGTTTCTTTGTAATGGAAAAATGCAATGGGCTCTACTTTAAATTTTAAACTTTTAAGATTAAAATCTTTAACGATCCCAACAATCCTATATTTTTTATTGTCATCGAATCCCGGATTTAAATTTCGCGCCAAAGCTTCCTCATCGGTCCAGCCAAACTTTTTAACAAATGCTTCATTTACGATCAGACTGTTAATTGTATCTGAGGCGAGATTAGGGTTTAGCCAGCGTCCTTTTAACAATTTCACTTCCATAAACTGCAGGTAGTTGTAATCCATGGAGCTGTAGTTTGTATTAATAGTCTCCTGCATATAATCGATATTAGCACTTTTCTTCCTGCTACTCCCCGCAACTGCATCTCCAAAGGAAACCGCTTCTACTCCATCAATTTTAGAAATTTCGGACTTCAGACGCTCATACTTCAGCCACGGTTTAGGATCGTTTTCATTGAAGGTTATCAGCATGATTTGCTTTCCATTAAAACCAAGATCTTTGTTCATCATATATTTTACCTGACTGTTTACAATAAGCCCACCGATGATAAAAAACGAAGAGATCATCAACTGAAGGGTAAGAATTCCGTTTCTTAACCATATCCCGTGCTTACTTCGTGAAAAATTCCCTTTCAGTGTTTCAATAGCTTTAAAGCTGGAGAGATAAAAAGCAGGAATAAGTCCTGACAGCAAAGTAACCAAAAGTACAATGATCAGGGAATAAAGAAAGACATGCCAGTCATTCAGCTTTATTTCTTTATCAAAAAACTTATTAAAGCTCGGAAGCAGGAGTTCCGTAAGGACCAGAGAAATAAAATAGGATACCATGCAAATTATAAAAGTCTCTAAAAGAAATTGTCTCATCAGTGAAGACCTTGTTCCTCCGATTGCCTTTCTCACTCCTACTTCTTTGCCTCTTTGAGATGCTTCTGCTGTTTTTAGGTTAATAAAATTAATAGCAGATAAAACAACGATCAGTACAGATAAAATAAACAAGATCAGCACAGTTTTAAAATCTCCTGCAGCCAGCGGGGAAGATTTCGCATGGAGTTTTATCTTATCAAGTGGAGTCAGTAAAACGGTGTTGGGGCCATATTTTTCGAGAAATTGCTGGGTACTGATTCCAGAATCTTTTGCGTCTACCGCTGCCCTTACTTCAATGATGTCTCTTTTAAATTTCTCACTGAAAACCGACGGATCCACTCCCTTTTTTAACATGAAGAAACATGCATAACGATAGTCATTCCAGTGGTCACGGTCACTTCTGAACTGTTCCACAGGATTAATGATAAACTCCGGTTTTATCTGCGTATTTCCTTCCGGAAGTTCGTATACCGCGGTAACGATATAGTCTTTATTTTCAATCTTTACAGATTCCCCCGCAACATTTGTCTTTCCGAACAGCCTGATAGCCGTCTGTTTGGAAATAGCAATAGAGGTTTCTGTTTTTAAAGCATCTTTTGCTCCTCCTGAAATAATCTTAAAAGGAAAAAAATGAAAGAAGCTTTCAGATGCCAGAAGACCGTCCTGCTGAAATGCTGTATGGTATTTTGTAGTCATTTTATTACCGATTCCGGTACCAAAGAAAAGAACGTAATCCTGAACTTCGGGAATTTTCTTAAGGGCATTGAATGCCATAGGATAAGAAATACTGCTACGGTAAGAGTTCTCTGCCTTAGAATAGGTTTGAAAGGCATAGATATCATCTTTTTTAGGATTCCATTTTTCATAGGATTCCTCATCATTCCAATGCATCAGGATCAGCATAAATCCTGTAAGCCCTATCGTAAGTCCAAATATATTGATAATGGTGGACAGCGCATTTTTTTTATAATTGACGAAAGCAATTTTAAGCCAGTTCTTGAACATAATTCTGTTGTTATTAATAATGAATGGTACAGATCATTTCCATGATCTTCATGGGTACACTGAAGGATTTTGATTTATCCGAATTCTTTAGCATCCGCCTTAGCGAATACATCTTTTCTCTGAGAAGCATGTTCCTCATTAAAAATCTCTCCGTCTTTCATGGTGATGATTCGGGAAGCGTATCCGGCATCATAGGAAGAGTGTGTTACCATAACAATGGTAGAGCCTTCTCTGTGAAGTTCTGCCAACAGATTCATCACTTCGTTTCCATTAGAACTGTCCAGATTCCCCGTAGGCTCATCGGCAAGGATCAGTTTGGGCTTAGTGACAAGAGCCCTGGCTACGGCTGCTCTTTGCTGCTGCCCTCCCGAAAGCTGTTGGGGATAATGTTTGGCCCGGTGGCTGATATTTATCTTTTCCATAATTTCTTCCACCTTCTTTTTTCTTTCTGAGGAGGAAACCCCATTATAGATCAAGGGCAGTTCAATATTTTCATAGACGGTAAGCTCATCTATCAGATTAAAATTCTGAAAAATGAAACCTATATTCTTTTTACGGACATCCGATTTACCTTTTTCGCTAAGTCCCACCATTTCCACTCCTGAAAACTGATAGGAACCGGCTGAAGCAGAATCCAGAAGTCCGAGAATATTGAGAAAAGTAGATTTTCCACAGCCTGAAGGTCCCATTACAGCAAGGAATTCTCCTTCTTTAATGCCCAGGCTTACCTTATTTAATGCATGGGTCTGAACATCTTCTGATATATAAATTTTTGAAAGGTTATGAATATTGATCATGATAATTTGATATTTAATTGTATTATGTATTGTTGATAAATCCCTGATATCAGGTTCATTAGAGAAGCTTTTACCTAAATTGCTGAATCGGCTTCATCTCTGTAACAATATGAATTAAAAGTATTCATATTTTTACTTTTTTATGGTGAGTATCTCATATTTTTTAAGATCCGCATAATCTGATATGATTACCGTTTCTCCTTCATGAAGCCCCGATTTCACTTCATAATATAAAGGGTTTTCCCTACCCAGGCTTACGTTTCTCCGTTCGGCTTTATTTCCTTTAACCACAAACACCCATTTCCCATTGGTATCTTTATAAAAATTCCCTTTTGGAATCATGGTACTCTGTGTATCTGCCGAAAGTTTTAGTTTTACTCCGAATGTCATCCCTATTTTGAGGTTTTCAGGCTTTTTGTCCGTGAAATTAAGCTCTGCTGAAAACTGCCCGTCTTTTACTTCAGGAAGTATTTTGGTAATCACCACCTCATCTTCCTGTCCGTTATTATCCAGAACTCCCTTAATTCCGTTTTGCAGTTTGTTGATGTAATATTCATCTACTTTAGCTACCAGCTTATAGCCGTCCATCAGATCTATTTTTCCAATGCTTTGGCCATTCGTAAGGTTCTCACCTACCGATATTGTGAAAGATGAAAGTCTTCCGGAAGCCGGAGCCATGATCAGGAAATTATTTTTGTTAGAATGTAGGATTTGTAAGCTTTTATCCATCTGGTTTATCGATGTATTAATTGCCGACATTTGAGCGCTTCTGGAATTTTTTTCACTGGAATAGCCTTTTTCTACAATTGATTTCCTTTGTTTCTGGTACGTAAGATTCTGCACACTGATGTCATAATCTGTTTTCTTCCCGATCTCTGCATCATAGAGACGTTTTTGAAGGTTAAAATTCTGTAGGGCTGTATTATAATCATTCTGTGCCTGCAGCAATTCCTTATCCTGGGCCAGCTCCTGATTTTTCAGTTCCAGAAGTGTACTCCTCATCTGGCTGATCTGCTGCATGATCCCTGTTTCCTGATTCATATAGCTGAATTCGGTATTCGGATTGTAGACTCTTGCTATCGGCTGACCTTTTGTGACCATCTGACCGTCTTCAGCAAATATTTCCTTAACCGCTCCTCCTTCCAGAACATTTACAAATGAAGATTTAAGCGATTGTGTCTGTGCATTCACCATCAGCATATCTTCAAATTTCCCTCTCGTAACCTTATCGGTCTGGATATCTTCTGCCGAAACATTATACGTCTTTTTCTGGCTGCTGAAATACATCCCGGAAAGCGACAAAACAGCTATAGCTCCCAATCCCCCTAAAACAAATTTTAATTTCGATTTCTTTTTTACTATTTTCGTATCCATAATAAAGATAACTCTTTTTGTTACAGTAAATTACACAACACAGATGCCAGAAAATTATACTTTTATAAGTGTCTGATAATCTGAAATAATATTAATAAGAGGAGTTGATCAGGTGTTCATTATCGGACACTTTTTGTCCGATAATGAACATTTTTAATAGAAAAAGAATGAGTTTTAATACAATCAACAAATACCGATATGCGAAAAAAAGAAGCGCACATTCTCATTGTAGATGACGACGAAGACATTTTGTTTTCTGCAAGAGTCTGGCTTAAAAAATTTTTCACAGAGGTCAGCTGTCTTAGTAAGCCCGTACAGATCATGAAATTCATGACTGAAAACCAGGTTGATACAGTAGTACTGGATATGAACTTCAGAAAAGGTTTTGAAAGCGGCCAGGATGGTTTGTACTGGATGAAGGAGATCAAAACACTTGAACCTCAGCTTCCCATTATTCTTATGACCGCTTACGGCGAAGTAGAACTTGCGGTTGAAGCTTTAAAAAACGGTGCGTCGGATTTCATCCTGAAGCCGTGGAATAATGAAAAGCTCTATGCCTCTGTGAATCTCGCTGTAGATATTTCCAGAAAAAATAAAAAGCTGAGTCAGTGGGAAAATATAAATCAGAAAAACCATCAGTATCAGCTTTATAGTCATTCTCCGAAAATGCAGGAAGTCTTAGAACAAATCGAAAAAGTAGCCCCTACGGATGCCAATGTTCTGCTTCTGGGAGAAAACGGGACGGGAAAATATGTCCTTGCCGAGTCTATTCATGAACAATCGGAGAGAAAAAATCAGCCTTTTGTGCATATTGATCTTGGAAGTATTTCCGAAAGCCTTTTTGAATCAGAATTATTCGGTTATAAAAAAGGAGCATTTACTGATGCCCACCAGGATTACGCCGGAAAAATAGAAAATGCACAAAATGGAACAGTTTTTCTTGACGAGATCGGAAATCTACCGCTACAGTTGCAGACAAAATTATTAAGCCTTATTCAGAACCGGAAATTGTCGAGATTAGGTGAAACCAAGGAACGCTTACTGGATGTCCGTTTTATTTTTGCCACTAATGAAAACCTTAAAAAAGCGGTAGCTGAAAATCGCTTTCGCCAGGATCTTTACTACCGTATCAATACCGTGGAAATTCATATCCCTGCTTTAAGGGAAAGACAGGAAGATATAGGTCTTCTGGCTCAGTATTTTCTGGACCGCTATAAACAGAAATACCATAAACCGAACCTGGAACTTACGGAAGGTTTAATGCTTACCATTATCAATTATTCCTGGCCGGGAAATATCCGGGAGCTGGATCATTGTCTTGAAAGAAGTGTTATCCTGTCCACCGATCATCATCTCCAATTGCTGATGCCTCAGCCGGAGGAGCAAGAGCAAACCATTATCAATCTTAATATCGAGGAAATGGAAGAAGTACTGATCAAAAAGGCATTGAAAAAACATACCGGGAATATTTCTCTGGCAGCCGAAGATTTAGGTCTTTCCCGGGCTGCACTTTACAGGAGAATGGAGAAATTTGGGATATGAGTGGTAGATGGTAGAAATTAGAGGTTAGAAAGTAGATTTTAGACAATGTATTAAAATTATGAATAAATATAAATATTGGTGGTTGCTTTACCACTTTCTGGCAATCATGAGCGGAATTGCTACCTATCATTTTTTTTTACAGGAAAAATGGTTTAATGCGAGTCTTTTTGCCGGAATAATGGTGCTCTTTGTTATTTTGATCAACCAATCGCAGATTGCTTTAGCTTCAAAAACAGAGAAGATTATATCTTCTATCAGAAAAAAAGATTTTTCATTATTTCCCAAAGAGGAAGGAACAGCGCTTTTGGATAGCAGCATCCGTTTGTACTACCAGAGCAAAGAAGAACAATTTTCCCTATCGTCTTATAAGCTTCTGTACGAAAGTATTCTGGACCAGATGGAAACAGGACTCATGATCCTTTCCGAGGAAAATAAAAACTGGGAAGTATTTTATGTGAATGAAGCTTTTCTTACAAGCCTCCAGGTTCCAAGATACAACAACTGGAGCCTGTATGCATCTAAAGCTCCTGAATTTTTTAAAATTATTGAGGATACAGGATACAGCAATTCTCAGGAATTTTTTGATATTTCTATTCGTGGAAATTCCAAGCAGTCCTTTTCATTAAGAACAAAACAGGTAAAAAATCCGCAACACCGTTTTTACATCATCACCCTGGAATCCGTTCAGAAGATCATAGAACAAAAAGAGAAGCTCGCATGGAATAACCTGATGAAGGTGATTTCACACGAACTCCTCAATACACTGACCCCCGTAAACAGCCTGATCCAAAGCCTGGAATACATCAGTAATCAGGAAACCGTAGATAAAGAAGACCAGCAGGAAATGAAAGAAAGCCTGATGATCATTAATTCCAAATCAAAACAGTTGCTAAGCTTTGTTGATGATTACCGCCAGGTTGCAGAATTACCCAAACCCGTTCTGGCTTCTGTTTCCCTGAAAAAAATAGTAGAATCTGCATTAAATTTCCTGAAACCGGAATTTGAAAAGCAAAATATTTCAATCGTCCGCGAAATTGAAGATTTCAGGGTTCTGGCGGATGAGAAAATGATAGAACGCAGTCTTATCAATTTGTATCTCAATGCGATATTTGCCGTTTCTGAAAAAGCAAATAAAACCATCACAACCACTGTCCGATCTCAAAATAACCGCATCATTATCGCTATTACCGACAACGGATCAGGCATTACTCCTGAAATTAAAGACAAGATCTTCCTTCCTTTCTTTACAACCAGAGCCAGTGGTTCCGGAATCGGGCTCACACTTACCAAAAGTATAATGGAAGCGCATGGAGGGTATCTCAATTACCAGGCACTGAATGAGGGCAGCAGTTTTGAATTATGGTTTTTAGTATAACTGCTTTTCAATTGTAATTGGAAAACCTAAAATACTCTGCTTTATTCAACCAGGCTTATCTGCTCAAAGATTTGCCTTTTGGACTTTTCAAATATCTCTCCGCCGAACTCTTCATTGTCCAGAGAAAAAAGGGTTATATCTTTTACTCCCATAATCCCGAATATAAACTCCAGATACGTGGTCTGAAAATTCATATGAGCATTTTTCTCTCCTGCTCCATAGCCTGTATCTCCCCTGCTGGACAGTATAAATATCTTTTTATTTTCAAGTAAGCCTACATAATCCCCATCAGGAACTCCTGATCGAAATTTCCAGGTTTTATTGAATCTCATCACCTGGTCGATATAGGCTTTCAAACCACTGGGAAGCGACCAATTATACATTGGTGTGGCAATGACATAAATATCATGTTCTTTCAATTCATCCACCAGTTCATCACTCAGCTCCAAGGCTTTATGATCCGCTTCTGTCCTGTCTGCAGGCTTGGTAAACGCCCCGGCAATCCAGGATTCATCAATTCCGGGAATCACCTCTGTTCCTACTTCCCTGTAGGTAAATATATCCTGAGGATATTTTGATGTCCAGTTGTCTGCAAAAAGCTTTGACAGTTTTCGGCTGTGTGATCTTTCATTTCTTACGCTTGCGTTGATGATCAATACTTTTCTCATATGCTTCGTTATTATAATGAAGCAAAATTCCAGATTATAAAAGAGAGAAAAATTGACCTAGTTCAAGAGGATTTATTTTTTTTTCGCAGTCTGCTAATAAATTCTGCCGACACTCCCAGATAGGAAGCAATCAGATACTGCGGAACCCTGGAAGCGATATCAGGATATCTTTCAAGAAAATCAAAATACCTGTATTCTGCATCATATACATTATGGTAGATCAGTCTTTTTTGCAGGACCCCAAGGTAACTTTCAAGGATAAGCCGGAAATAACGCTCAAGTTGTGGAATAGCCCGCAACAGATTTTGAAATGAATGGTAATTGATCTGTAAGACCTTGGTTTTTTCAAGAGCCTGGATATTGTAAATAGAAGTCTTCTGTTTAGAAAAGCTATCGATATCACTAGCCCACCAATCGTCAATAGAGAAATAAAGAATTTCTTCATTACCATTCTCGGAATTGATATAAAATGCTTTCACGAGACCTGAAACCACATAATTATCATACCGGCAGACATCCCCGTTTCTCAAAAGATAATCTCCCTTTTCCAAAATTTTCTCTGTCCAGAAACTCTCAAAAATTTCAGTCTCTTCCTCTGTTAAAGTAACATATCTGGAAATATTTTTCAGTAAAGGGTTTTCCTTCATAAGCGATCTTTAATGAGATGATCAACAAATGTACAGAATATTCCAATCTATTCATGGTTTATAAAAGATCAGGTAATGAGTTAATGCATGAGCACTCTCCATTTCATATATCCCAGAAAAAAATTACCGCGAATTGTGCTATCATCCCTGTAAGTTCTTCATTGATTGCGTACCTTTAGTATTCTATTTTTGTGGCAATAAAATCCTTTTACAATGAGAATAGTAACAATAGAGGAACACGTGTCCTTTCCTGAAATGTCCCACTTTCTTCCTGACGGTATAACGGATAAAAAGCAGCCATCGGGTCCGGCAATGAGACTGATGCCTATGTTGTCGGATATTTCCGGACAACGACTGGAATCGATGGATCAATCGGGTATATCCATGCAGGTCCTTTCTGTAGAAAATACCGATGTCAATTTACTGGATCAGTCATCTGCTCCTGCATTTGCTTCGCAATATAATGATTTGCTGGCGGAGAGAATAAAAGATCATCCTGACAGGTTTGCGGCATTTGCCCATCTTCCGATGGTGGCTCCCTCTGCTGCGGCTGATGAGCTTGAACGCACCGTAAAGACTTATGGTTTCCGCGGTGCTATGATCCGCGGACTTACCTGTGGAGAATTCCTGGACGCTCCTAAATTTGCACCTGTTTTTGAAAGAGCTGAAAAGTTAGGAGTCCCCCTATATATACACCCCGGAATCCCACCAAAACCTGTCTTGGATGCTTACTACAGCAATATAGGCACAACCTCCGGTTCTTTTGATGCTCTTGCCTGCTGGGGATGGGGATGGCACTCAGAAACAGCTATTCATGTACTGCGACTTCTGATAGCCGGAGTTTTTGATGATTATCCCAAACTGAAAATAATCATAGGGCATATGGGCGAAATGTTACCGATCATGTGGGACAGGTCCAATAAGGCTTTTCAGCCGGGTAATGGAGGCCGTAATCAAAGAACAATGGCTGATACATTCAGAGAGCAGCTTTATATAACAACGAGTGGCTTCTTCACCCAACCTCCTTTGCAAATAGCATTGGATACGATAGGCATAGATCATATTATTCTATCGGTAGATTATCCTTTCAGTGATAATCAGATGGGTATTGATTTCTTACACGGCATAAATCTTCCAGCTGAACAGATCGCAAAGATCGCCCATGGAAATGCAGACCGCATCCTGGGACTTTAATAATTGATTACATTCTCTATGCAAAATATTCCCATCCATCAATTACAGGAAAAAACTGATCATAGTTTTTTAATTTCACGATTTGGCCCTGAGCAGATCAGTCGGAAGCATTCCAGAGATCTTGGGGCACACCGTGACGATCATTATATATTTTTTATGATGCTGAAAGGCTCCGGATCCACAATTGTAGACTTTGAAAATAAAATTATCCGTGAAAAACAGCTGTACTACATTTTACCGGAACAGGTTCATTACCGGATTCAGTCGAGAAAAGCTGAAGGATGGTATATCGCTGTAGATCCTTCATTGGTGGACCCATCATGCCGGAACACTTTTGAAAGCTGGCTGGGCTTTCAGGAACCTATTGATCTTCGTCCGGAAGATGCGGAAGATATGGATCAGCTATTGAGTATTTTACATAGAAAAACAGATCATTCTTCCCGGGATAAACTCAATTTAAATATAGCTTACTCATTACTGCGTTCCTTTTTTGAAATGGCAGCAGATGTTGTTCGTATCCGGGAGAATTCTGAAGCCAATTCAAGAACCGCTGAACTGTCCTTTCAATTCAAAAATCTTCTTAACAAACATATCAGGAAATATAAAAGTCCTTCTGATTACGCAAAAATGCTCCATATTTCAGAGTCATACCTGAATGAATGCCTGAAAAAATATACGGGTTCCCCTGTTTCATTCTGGATCAGGTACAATATAATTCTTGAAGCTAAACGGCTTTTATACTTCAGTGACCTCAATGTAAAACAGATTGCAAATGACCTGGGTTTCGAAGATCATTCCTATTTTTCACGCTTTTTCTCTAAAGAAACGGGAATGACAGCCCTTAATTTCCGTAAAAAATTCAGAGATTAATTTTTCTACTGACATACTCTTGTCACAGCCTGAGCTTACTTTTGTTCCAGGATATTATTAAATTCAACAAACATGAAATTAACATCATTAAGAATTATCACAAAGGACATTAAGCAATCCGTACAGTTTTATGAAAATGCAATGGGACTGACAGCTCAATGGTATACAGAAGATTTTGCAGAGCTCTCTACAAGTTCTATCACTTTAGCTATAGGAAGCACACGCACCATGACGCTCTTCAGTGAAAACCTCACAGCATCTACCGGAAGCAAAAGCAGCATCATAGAATTTATTGTCGACAATGTAGACGATGAATATGAGAGAATTAAAGGAATTACAAGTGAAATTGTCCAGGAGCCCACCACCATGCCGTGGGGTAACCGGTCACTTTTATTCTGTGATCCGGACGGAAATCTGATCAATTTTTTCACACCTGTTTCTCCGGAAGCAATTAAAAAGTTCAGCTAAAAATTTATATTGAATCATCATATCCTTCATTTTCTAACTAACGGCAAACTCCTGCTTCTTCGAAGCAGGAGTTTTTTTATTGATCCGATGTGTAAATTCAGTACGGCTTACTTAATCAGCCACATGGTCTCATTAATATTATCACCAGCCGGATACTGCTTGGTGATGGCATTGTTAAGATTGGTATTGTTATTATTGATTTCCGAAGAAGGATACATCCATCTTTTAGGAATCTTGCCGTTGTTCAGAATTCCGGGACCATCAGTATTGAAGTGAGGAAAACCTGTTCTTCTCTGATCATAGAATATTTGCCATCCCGTATTAAAAAACAAGGCCGTATGCTTCTGATCCATAATCTGTTCGATCTCTTTTCCAGGCTGCAGATTAATGGTTGGCTGAGCCAGATAAGCCGCTACATCTGTAGGACTTATTTTATAGAAAGTCATGGATGCATTAATGGCATTCAGGTAGTATGTATTTGCGTTTGCATTGATCCAGCCTCTTACGGCCGCTTCGGCCAAAACAAATTGGAGTTCAGCATATCCCATTAATAAAGAAGGCTCATTGATCGGATCATTAAAATATCTCGGATTAATTCTTGATGCCAGACCATTAGATGCTTTGGTAGAATTCTGCCCCAGATCCCCACTTCCATATAATCCGTCATAAAAGCTAAACGGATCTGAAGGACTTGTCCCAACTGTACTTGTTTTCTTTTCAGCCATTTTAAATAACCTTGGATCTTTGGAAGTCCTGAGTTTATCTACAAAACTTTGCTCCATATAATAGGCCGTCTGCAGATCATTACTATTAAAAAACGGATACCGGTTATTTACAAGATTATAAAACGGTAATGCACCACTGTCATTGCTGGATTCCATCACAGGATTTTGGGCCGGATTATTGATAATATTGGCAAAAGTCTGTTTTACATTCAGATCCGGATCATCCGCTTTTTTAGAAAGATCCATTAAGATCCTTAATCTGTAGGAATTGATCAGTTTTCTCCACTTAAGCAAATCTCCATTATAGATAATGTCCCCACGGATCGGAGTATTCAGATTGGAAAGCTCGGTATTGGCTAATGCCAGCTCATTAAGGACGTTTTTATAAATGCTTTTCTGGTCATCATATTTCGGATAAAAATTAGCCGTGTTTATTGCCTCACTATAAGGAATATCACCAAATGTCTCGGTTAAGGAGATAAAATAATAAGATTTAAAGAAGCGGGCCAGTGCAATATATTCCTTTCCTCCTTTTTTATTGGCTTCCTCCACCATCTTTTCCACCTGCTTGATGTTGTCATAAACACCAAATGATCCTCTTTGCCAGTTGTAATACTGCTGCGCATTAACTCCGTTGATATAGGTAAGTTGTCTAGATGCAAGAGCTGCTTCCGCCTTAATCGTACTGAATGCATTCACTTCGATTCCCGGAAGGATGTTTTCCGCATCTACACTTTTAGGACGGTTGGGATCATCATGGAAATCATCTACCCTGCTGCAGCCCGTAAGTCCTATTAAAGCAGTCAGCAACACTATATATATTTTAGCTACTTTCATTTCTATCGTATTTTTATCATTAGAATTTTACATTGAGATTAACTCCAAAACTTCTTGTTGCAGGAGTCTGAAGCTGGTCGACACCAGAATCGGGATCTACATTTTTAATCTTTGAAGCCAGCCAAAGGTTTCTACCGATTAACGAAACACTCGCTGATGATACTCCTAATTTTTCGGCAAAAGATTTTTCAAAATTATAAGTAACCGTGATCTCTCTCAATTTGATAAAGGTTTGCTTATAATAATGGTAATTGCTTTCAAAAGCATTGCTGGTACTCTGCATATAAGCATTGTAGTTTACAGCAACATCATTGGGAACAAAAACACGGGTATCAGATTTTATATTACCATTCTGGTCATATGTTATAGAACCGCTTACCACTCTTACACCCGGTGCTATGTAAGTATTGTTTCCGGCATTGGCATCATCCCTATACTGATTAACTGTTCCCGGGGCAATCCCTCCCCACCACATTTTCTGATTGGTAGTGGAATACATGGTTCCTCCAAGTCGGCCATCAAATAATAAGGAAAGTGAGAAGTTCTTGTAGCTGAAATTATTGGATAAACCATAAGTCCAGTCCGGATCAGAATATCCCATATTGCTTTCAAAGGGTGCTGTGGAATTCACAGGATATCCGTTTTGAAGGACCAATTGCCCGTCCGGTGAAGTTTCATAAGGCATGGCAGTCAGTTTATCAGCTCTCTCTCCTACCCGGATGAAATTGTTCCTTCCGTTGGCAGCGTTATAGATTGTTGTATAATCTTTACCTCCATAAGCTTCTTTTAAATACTTCCGGTAGTGGCTCAAATTCAGCTGTGTACTCCATCTGAAATCCGATTTCTTAATGACATCCGCATTCAGGGTAAACTCCACCCCTTTTCTTTGAAATACATTTCCGTTGGTTAGGTACGTTTTATATCCTACTCCCTCAGACAGAGGAATACTCGCCAGATTATTATAATCCCGGGTTTGATAATAAGCAACGTCTAAATTAATTCTGTTTTTTAGAAATGAAATGTTCGTTCCTACCTCCCATGAGTTCGATGTTTCCGGCTTTATATTACTGTCGATCAACACGTCCCCGAAAACAAATGTTGATTGTCCGTTCCAGCTGATATCACTTTTTTCAAATGCAGAGATATAACCATACGTATCGTTGGCCAGCTTACCATTGGAAACCTGGGCCAATGATCCGCGAAGTTTGGCAAAACTGATCCAATCCGGAAGCGTTACCAGTTGGTTAAGTAATACTGATCCGGAAACAGACGGATAGAAATACCCGTTATTTCCTTTCGGAAGTGTGGATACTTTGTCATATCGGGCAGTCATATTCAGGAAAAATGCTTTGTAAATTTCCATATCTACGTACCCGTATACGCTGTTGATCTGTTCAAATTCTTTCCGGTTTCCTGCTTTTGGAGCAAATAGCGGTCCTATACTGTTAAAAAGATTATACCATCCCGGGCTTACCAATCCATCAGTACGGATCTCACTATTTTTCTGTTCCCTGTAGAAATTAGACAAATATCCTTCACCGGTTAATGAGAAGTTTTCTGAAAAGCGGTTCTGGTATTTAAGTCCCAGTTCTGAAGTAATATCAAAATAATTTCCGTTAATCTGCGTATAGTTTCCTAATGACTTATTTCCATACCCTATATAGCTTTTAGGCTCTCTATATTCGCGGTTCAGGGCATACACATTTGTCCCCACTCGGGCTTTAGCTGATAATTTGGGAATGATCTGGTATTCCAGGTTTACATTTCCCATTACATTGTCCTTATAGTAAGGTCTCAGGTATTCATACGCCTGAAAATAAGGATTGTTGTAGTAAGAAACATTGTAATGCCTTTGCTGGTATCCTTCTTTTCCGGCTACCCAGTAATTTCTCAGGTCTCTTACATCTACATCGGCACCGGTCCATAATACCAGATTATAAAGATAGTTCGTAGGTCCGTATCCTACTTCCGGGAAGTTGGAGGTATATTCTTTATTATAGGTTAAAGTAGAATTAATCGTAAGCTTTTCAATAGGATTTACGGATCCTGCCAGACTGATTGACGTAGTTTTCAGATCGGTATTCGGAACGATTCCCTTCTGATAAATATTAGAAAGGGAAAATCTGAAAGTTGCTTTTTCACTTCCCCAGTCCACACTCAGGTTATTGGACTGGATAACGCCGGTATCAAAGAAATTTTTAATATTATTCTTTCCACGGGAAATCCATGGTAAGGGTATCGGTTTTCCGGTTGAAGGATCAATCGGACTATTGTATTGCGGAGTTTCATAATATCCACTGGGTGTTGTAGGATCTTTCTGGTCTAGCTTAGGACCCCAGATCCATCCGCCACCTTCACTTCCGGAACCACTTCCGTCTATATAGGCATATTTCCCGTTATTTCCTCCCCCGTATGTTGTCTGCACTTTAGGAATACGGATAAAAGAAGTCTGAAACATGGTGGAATTATTAAATGAAATACTCATTCTTCCTTTCTTACCTTTTTTAGTGGTAATCATGATTGCTCCGTCCTTTCCCACTGATCCGTACAAAGCAGAAGCTGTAGGTCCTTTCAATACACTGATATTATCGATATCATCCGCATTGATCCTCCACAAATCAGCGGTCCTGTCTGGAACACCGTCAATAACAATAAGCGGCTTGGCACCCCTCAGGCTGATTCCCGGATCCTGAAAAAGATCCGTACTGTTCTTAACATTCAATCCGGCTACCCTTCCGGAAAGGGAATTGATGAAATTCGGTTCCTTTGCTTTTTCAAACACATCGCCTTTCACCTCCTGTACTGCATATCCCAACGTTTTTTTGTCTTTTTTGATCCCAAGTGCTGTAATAACAACCTCATCGATCTTTTTCTCATGGGTCTTTATGGTATCGGCGCCATCTATTTTCTGTACGTTCTGGCCATAGACTTCCAGGCCTGTGACTAAGCCCAGGCCGATTAAAAGATGTAATTTCATAAGTAGATTCCTTATTTATTTTGTTGAGTGATCCACGTATTCAGAAAGCCTTCTTTGGTTTTCAGAACAATCTTGTAGATATCGGAATGATCGAGTTTTTGTTTTGAGATAAACTTACCGCTGCTCAGATCTGCCTGTCCCAACAACTGGTAATAGTCTTTACCACCGGTTTTGAAATTATTGGTAGTGGTCACATACACCTCAGCAGATTCCTTCGTGGGAGTTACCACTTTCCATGTTACTTCCAATGTTCTGTCGGTTAACAAAGAGGCATTCAGTTGGCTTACCGCTCTGTTTTTAAGCAAATCGATTCCGTCCATTTCCTGTTGAACATTCTCAGGTACTTTGATACTGAGAAAGTCAGTCATCGTAGGAAGAATATCTGTAATGGCAACACGATTATTTTTGGCATATGCGTTAATATTGGGTTTATTGATTGCAATCCAGGTATCCCGTTCTCTATCACTTTGCCCGCCATGCCCTTTTCCGTTACTGGCAGATCTTCCATGATCCGTTGTAACGATGAATAACCAATCCTCTCCATGCTTTGCCTCACGTTCTTTTACGGCATCATATATTTTTCCGATCAGCCTGTCCTCGAAGGAGATTGCCTTATACAAAATATCTCCATCTCCGTGGCGATGTCCCATATCATCAGAAAATTCCAGGTATACCCAAGACAAATCAGGGGCATTTTCTTTAATATAGCTTGCTGCTTTTCCTGCCACCAGGCTATCGATCTTACGGATATATCCGCTTTGTTTGTCGTGTGGAAATTTCAAGGTATCCTTTTCCAACCCATCATAAGAAAAATCCATTTTTATCTTTCCTGTGGCCGCCAGGCCTTCACCGATCAGCTTCGTACGGTTGTCTTCCCAGGTTGAAAATACAGCTGTCTTTTTGCCGGGATACTGATCTTTAAAAAGCCTGAAAATGGTTGGATAGCTATAATTAGGATCTTTAATATCGTTATCAAAAACATGATGCTTATTCACCCAGGTTCCTGTCAGCAAACTATTGTATCCTACTGCTGAAATCGTGGGCGTTTCACTGTACCCTCCTTTTTCTCCTCCTACATACGCTTTCAGGAGTGCACCGTCTTTTTTAATCTTTTTAAGATTGGGGATTTCAGATTTGTCCAGCATATCTTCAGCGATACCATCTACAATAATAAAAACTACTTTTTTTTGCGGCGAATGTTTCTGTGCGTGCCCGGTAATACCGGTGAAAGAAAGAAGAATAAAAAGGGAAGTTTTGAAAAGGTTCATGCTACATTTTTTATTGGGGCAAAATTCTATAAAAAACACAGACTATCTTTTAACAAACCATTAACAAGTTTAAATAATATATTAACTTTCATTAAAATCTTACTCCTGTTTATAGAAGATAGAGAACACTTGTCAACTTTTTACAAAAACATTATTTAATAAAAACTTCAATTTAAATTCATGAAATTTTCTAAAATAGAATTTAAGATAAAATAATTTACACTAAACCTCTAAACACATGATTATGAAAGGCTTTTAAACGGAATATTTTTTTTTTACTTGTTATAATGAAGGTAAAATTATTCTTAGTTTAAAAATAATCGTTGTTTCACTTATTCAGGGATTTGGAACTATTATCTCTATACTTATTTATCGTTTTCTAATAAAAAGTAGATAAAATCTTTTTTTACTTGTCACCCATCTTTTCCATTGCAGTCTTTATTTTCATTAGCATTTCAATGGCATTTGGATTTTTAGGATTCAGGGAAAGTGATTTTCCGTAATTGATAATAGCCGAATTATAATCTTTCGCCACAAAGCAGGCTTCTCCAAGGCTATCGAATAGATTTGCATCTTCCGGATACATTTCAGTTGCAAAAGTAAAAATCTTTATTGCACCATCCACCTGTTTTTTATCCCGCATCCATTCATATCCGATATAGTTACTGAGCCAGGCTAATCCTGATGTTGATCTGTATTGTTCAATTTCTGTTTTTGATTTTCCTGCTGTTCCTTTTGCCCAGAGATCTTTTAAGTATCCTGCCGGATCGTTCGGATCATTGTATCTTTTGTAAAAAGCCACTCCTTCAGATGAAGCAGGGAAAAGTTCAGCCATCATGTATGAATGAATTCCTTTTTTCAGTTCTTCTTTAAGATTGATCATTACGGAATATTCATAATCGTGGTGAAAAAACAATTGGATCGTTCCTTTGCTTAGATCATACACATTGGTATATTGGGTATCTTTCACATGCATTTTATCCATAACAGAAGAACAAAAAAGAGAAGTCCCATTGGGATGGTTGGTTTTCAGGAAATTTACTCCATTCATATAATAATCCAACTTCTTCTTGTCTTCTTCTACTGTATTTTTGGTAGGATTAAAATTCGACTGGATATAATATTCCTGTTTTCCAAGGGTCAATGCACCCCCTTCCACAAGAAGGTATTCACCCGTTTTATCAACAAACATCATAACACTTGATGTCAGGAAGCTCATATCAATGGTTGACAGATAATCTTTTACCTGATGAACGTTATCATAACTGCTCATCACATGCTGAACGATCTCGGTAACAGGTTTTTCAATTTTCCCCGGCTGTTTGGCAACAGGCAGTTCCGGAGTAGCAAAACCATCAAAAACCAATCCCGCTTCATTCATTGCGCCTTGTGGAAATCGGTTGATAAAACCTACATAAGCCACTCCGTATGCATTCTGCATTTTAGGTTCAAACCATATCTCGGAATTCGGACTTACCCAATCTTCGTTGTTGCCAACGATCGTCCTTCCTTTGTGCGTCATTTTAAACATACTGCAACAGTATGCCGTATGGCTCAGAATAAATAATAGAAGCGTTAATAATTTGATTTTCATGGATTAGTATTTTGTGACCATCAAATTTAATTAAAAAAATACTTTATAAAACATCTTGTAAACTCACATTATGTAGAGACTAGCAAGATACGTACTGACAAGGGGGAATTTCCATTTATCACTCCAAACTTTGCCGGAACAAATTTTATATCTTTGATAATTAAATTAAAAATTTACAGATGAAGTTAACGTTTAAACCTGCTTCTCAGCTGGATTGTGATTTATTAACGAAAACAGCTAAGACAGCCAAACAACATTGGGGATATTCAGATGAATTAATCGAGAAATGGCATGATGATTTGGCTGTTACTCCCGGCAGCTTTATTGATAGAAAAATATATAAATGCTATTCTGCTGATCAATTTATAGGGTTTTATATTCTAAAGGACAAAGGAATATTTACAGAATTAAACGGATTATGGATACTTCCTGAGTTCCATGGAAATGGTTTTGGAAGGGAAATTATGGATCATGCAAAATCAGAAGCGCTTCAATTAGGATATAGCTATATGGAGTTATATGCTGATCCATATGCAGATGGTTTTTATCAAAAGATTGGTGGTAAAATAGTTGGAAAAATTGATACGTTGATTAAAGACAGATATTTAAATACATATCGCTTCGAATTAGAATAACATTATAAAACAATAGAGAAGAAAGGAATATATAGTTGTGTAGATTTCAGCTTAAAGACACAGACTTTGCACAGGCTAATAATATCTTTATAGTAGATTTTAATTCTCATCAAAGTGAGCAAATTAGATTTGGTGACTAAAATAGGTATTATGATGCCTGAACGACACAAAAAGAATTTCCTTCAGGATCAAGCAATACGACATAGTCAGCATTCGGTTCATAATTCCAACCTTCAACTTGACTAGCGCCGATGTTAATCAAACGTTTTACCTCTTCCTCCTGATTCTCTGTTATTAAATCAATATGATGCCTTTTTGGTTCGTCGGAACTGGTTAGTTTCAACGACAATTGCATACCTATACCATCCTTGGGTACTAAAATTGCAAAATCAACATCGGGATCTCGTTTCAGTTCATAATTTAATGCCTTACACCAAAATGTAATGGCTCGATCAAGATCCTTTACGCCCCAAACAATTGAAAGTATTTTTAAGCCCATTAGACTGCATTTTTTTATTAAACTATTGCCTTTTTCAGGTCACAATACCATACAAAATTAGATTTTTTATTTAAGATCTCCCGTCTTATCGTAATTTCAAGGTTGCTTGCATCAGTCGATCACTTCTGCAACCACCTCACTTCCCTTCTGCAATAAATCCTTCCTATACTTCATCCCCCACTCACCCATCGTATCAATGATTGTATGGAGACTTTCTCCAAAACAGGTCAGTTCATAATCTACGGAAACGGGCATGGTATTATTCTGGGTTCTTTTGATCAGGTTATTCATTTCCAGTTCTTTTAATTCCTTGGAAAGGGTCTTTGATGCGATCCCTTCTACCTGCCTTTTCAGATCCATAAACCGCATTTTTCCTATATAGTACAAATGGCTTATGATGAGCGTTTTCCATTTCCCATCCAGCAGATACATGGTATCACGTACGCCACGGATGTGATTTTGGCATTTTATTGAGATCTCAATTTTATCTTTTTTCATACCCCGAAAATTAGACTTTAAAATTACGGAATTATTTGTATTAAAAGTCACCTGGTTACTTTTTTGTAACTGGTTACCAATGGGTAACAGGTGTGTTTTGGAAACCAAAACGCCCTAACTTTGTTCCATCAAAATGAGATAAAAACCTCAACAATTTTTAATAAAAAACACTCAACATTATGTCATTACAAGAAACATTACAATGGAGATTTGCCACTAAAAGCTATAATGGTAAAACAGTAGAAAATGAAAAGGTCGACCAGATCCTGGAAGCGATTCGAATGTCGCCTTCAAGTTCCGGTCTACAGCCTTTTAAGGTTTTGGTGATCACCAATCAGGAATTAAAAGAAAAGTTATATCCCGTATCATGGGAACAAAAACAGATTCTTCAGGCTTCTCACTTGCTGGTTTTTGCAGCATGGGATGAGTACACTCCGGAAAGAGTAAACACCTTTTTCGAATTTAGTAATAAAGAACGCAACCTGCCTTCCAGTGCCACCGATGACTACCGTTTAAAGCTTCTTGGCATTCTGGAAAAAAGAAGTAAAGACCAGCATTTTGTAGGCGCTGCCCATCAGGCTTACCTCGCATTAGGATTTGGCCTTCTTGCTGCAGCCGATCTGAAAGTAGATGCCACTCCTCTGGAAGGATTCGACAGTGAAGCGTATGATGAGATTCTTAATCTTCGTGAACAGGGATTAAAAAGTACGGTTCTTTTAGCATTGGGATACAGGGATGAAGAGAATGACTGGCTGGTAAACCTGAAAAAAGTAAGAAGATCTAATGAAGAGCTGTTTATTGAGATGGATTAGGGTGGAAATTAGAAGTTAGAAGTTAGATAATAAAGAGGTTTCCATTACTAATGGACCTCTTTTTATTTTTTTATATAATTCTTCTTTAGGGTGGTATGTTATCCTATAGAATCTTGGTTTTCCATATTGAGCAAAAGATTCACCTAAATAAATTTATCAATATTGAAAATTGGATTAATATTATTATAACAAACAGTAAATATCGTTCAAAACGCTATGAAACAAGACATTAAGGCTCAATTTCAAAGCTAAATATTTTTACGATAATGATTAATTCCATATTTTTAAAATTATCAGATTTTATTTAAACAATTTCTAATAAATTTTTACACAAATATGAAAAGATCTTTAATTCTACTCCCTTTATTTATTGGAGCCAATTTATTTGCACAAGAATGGAAATATGTAACAGCAACGGATGATGGTACAATTTACCATCTTAAGCCGAACAACGATAATACTGCATGGATAAAACAAACATCCAATAAAATAGAATACTATCCCGATAACAAAATGGGAAGTAAAAAAACAACTGAAGGCTATCAAATTTTATTATATAAATTTGATTGTTCAGAAAAACAACTTGGAATAATTCAGGTAACAATTTATAATAAAGAAGGGAAATACCTAAATAACTTTAAAACAAAAGAATTTTTAGTCGAAATGAATTATGTAATTCCTGACTCAGTTGGTGAAAATATTTTAAATGCAATGTGTAATTATTAAATAAAATTTATGCTAATCAAATGCAAACAAATTTAAGTTTATGAAAAGCTTGTAAAATAACTTTGTATCTTAACAAGAAACCGGCCTTAAGGTAAAAGAAGAGAGCCTCCGTTATCGGTAGGGCTCTCAATTAAAAACAAAAACTACTCACTCAAAAACGCCACAGCCTTCGCCACAAACGCATCATGATTCTGAAAGAAAGACGCATGTCCTGAATCCGGAAAAATCACGAGTTCCGCATGCTCCAAATTTTGTTTCATATTCTGTGCATTCTGAACCGATACGGGAAGGTCATTTTCCCCGTGAACGATAAGCACCTTATTTTTGATCATTTTTATTTCTTCAAGAGCGTTGGCATCAGGTTGCGCCCAACTCAGAACAGCCGTAAACTGAGCATTGGAAGTTGCGTCGCTTAATGCAGGATCCCGATCCGTTGTACGAAGCTGAATCCTCTCATAAGATAGCTTTCCTGCCGCAATACTCGCTGCAGATTGGGTAAATCCAAATTTCAGGAAAGATTCTTCAGGACTTAATCCTGCAGTTCCGGCAATGATATTCGGCAAATTGGATAATCCGATTGCACCTTTAGGTCCGGTACCTGTTAAAATAACTTTATTGATGAGTGTAGGTTGCGTTAAAACCACTCTTTGTGCCACAAATCCTCCCATCGAAAAGCCCATAATATTTACTTTCGTCAGGTTGAGTGCCTTGATAAAAGCAATGGCATCATCGGCCATCCCCTGCACGGTATTTGGGGTTGTTCCCTGGGAAGAAGCCACGCCCTGGTTATCGAATATAATGATCTTATATTTCTGAGCCAACCCGTCTGTGACTGCCGGATCCCAGTCGTCCATGGAGCCTCCCAATCCCGGTAATAATACCAACGGTATCCCTCCTTCTTTTCCCCAGGTACGATAAGCGATGTCATTCCCCTTTACTTTTATAAATTTTGTTTTGGCGTTGCGGTGGTTCACCATCTGGACTTCCTGGGTGATGATCTCACTTTCTTCACTGCATGACACAGTTGCTACTGAAAATAGCGTTACACATAAAATACTTGCTGCTGAAATGGTTCTGAATGCTTTCATTGTTGTTTATTTTTGTATGATTATGGTGCAAACATAAAGCGCACAAAAAGGCGGAACACTTACAAAGTATCTCAAACGGACAATTTCAGAGGTTAATCAGACATTTACCTCACTTAAAAAAGCTTCTTCCTTACCGTTTATTTCCATGAAATGCATTTCTGCCGATTTTCCGCAATCTGGCTACGTGATCCCTCAATCAGGCTACATGAACCTTATGCTATAAGCTGAACTTTGCGACATCAACTTTAAATAAGAATACAATGAAATCAAGAAAATTGAGAACTCTCGAAGTATCGAGTATCGGTTATGGCAGTATGGGACTCAGCCAGGGGTACGGATCAGTACCAGAACGGAAAGAATCCATAGAGTTACTTCACAATACCTATGATCTGGGCTGTACTTTTTTTGACACTGCAGAAGCCTACGCCATGGGAGCTAATGAAGAATTACTGGGTGAAGCTTTAGCCGGTTTCAGGAATGAGGTGAGCATTGCCTCTAAATTCTGGATACAGGATAGTATAGAAAATTATTCCGCAGAAAAACTAATGGGATTGATCCGAAACAAAATAGAAGGCTCATTAAAAAGATTGAAAACAGACCACATCGAACTTTATTATCAGCACCGTGTAAACAAAGATATTCCTGTAGAAGATATAGCCTGGTGTATGGGTAAGCTGATCAGGGAAGGAAAAATACTGGGCTGGGGCCAATCACAAGCCACAGAAGAAGAGATCAGGAAAGCACATGCCGTAACACCCATTACCGCGATTCAAAGTGAATACTCTATTATGGCCCGGCAGTTTGAAAAAAATGTGATCCCGACCTGCGGAGAACTGGGAATCGGTTTTGTAGCCTTCTCGCCTCTGGCTAATGGATTTCTGTCCGGTCATGTAAACGCAGATACATCATTTACCGGAATTGATGCCCGTAGAGTAATCACCCGCTTTCAAAAAGATAACATTCTCGCAAATCAGCCTCTACTGGATCTCTTAAATGGGTTTGCCACCATGAAAGAAGCAACTCCCGCGCAGATCTCCCTGGCGTGGATGCTCCATAAAAATGATTTTATCGTACCGATTCCGGGTTCAAGAAATTTAAAAAGGATCCGCGAGAATATAGAATCTTCTGATATTGTCCTTACTGAAGATGAATTTAGGCAGATAGAAACAGCACTGGCTACCATTCAGGTTCATGGCGACAGAAAAGATGAAGATCTGGCAAAACTAAGAACATTAAAAGATTAAACTGATAATAGAAGAGTCGGTTCTTTAACGCAATTTATTTGTAAATTGTAAAAGAATTTCTGATCAGATACAATTATATAAAATGGATAAAAACATTCCACAAAAATTTGAATCTTTATATGACTTGCATAAGGTGTTCGGGCTTCCCAAGCCCGTACATCCTTTGGTAAGTTTTATCAATATCAGAGACATCCGAATCAATCCGGATGAACTTTCCCCAACCATGATGTTGAATTTTTATAAGATCGCCTGTAAAACAGATCTATGCAGCCAGGCCCGGTACGGACAAAATTATTATGATTTCCGGGAAGGCGGACTGGTATTCACGGCCCCCAACCAGATATTTGAAAGCCCGAATGATCAAACGAATTCTGGCTTTATCCTGCTTTTTCATCCCGATTTTATATTGTCTTATCCTCTGGTAAAAAAAATAAAGGAATATGGCTTCTTTTCCTACGCTGCCAACGAAGCTTTACTTCTCTCGGAAAAAGAAAAGGAAACCATTTTATCGGTTTTTAAAATCATTGAAGAAGAACTCAATAACCGGATCGATGATTTCAGCCAGGATGTAATGATTGCACAAATAGAGCTTCTGCTAAGCTACAGCAACCGGTTTTATAAGCGACAGTTTATTACCCGAAAAGCAGTGAACCACAGTATACTTGAAAAATTTGAAGAAGTTCTTGATCAATCATTCAATGATTCAAGCCTATTGGAACATGGAATTCCCACAGTTCATTCCCTAGCAGAAAAACTGAGTATTTCCCCCAGTTACCTGAGTGATCTTTTACGTTCGCTAACCGGACAGAATACCCAACAATATATTCATCAGAAACTCAGCAATCTTGCAAAGGAAAAACTGTCAACCACACAATTATCAATCAGTGAAATTGCTTATGAGCTTGGATTTGAGCATCCGCAATCTTTTAGTAAGTTTTTTAAGAAAATGGTGAAGGTAACGCCTATTGCATTTAGGGAATCGTTTAATTGAAGATTTTTTTAATCTGCGAAATGCCTCATAAATTGGGGTTGGATAAACCGATTGTTATATTCTTTTGTCTTGAAACAAAAGAAACAAAAATTCAAGACTGAAATCTTCCGCTAAAAATGTATTCTGTTCTCTAAAAATTCCAAAACTTGCGCGAATTCAGAATAAGTTATTCGATTCGGTATTGTTGTCGCGCTTCGGACAGTAGAATTTTTTTACGTTCACAGAATACATTTTCTTTACGCTACAGCTTCCTAGGTCGGTTAGGAATTTACTTCAAAGTTGAAATATAGGTCTTTTTAAATCTGCTTAATCTACTAGAAATAAACATACTGTCATTGTGTAAATCACCCAAAAGTGTTATTGCCCTGGTTTTGGTTTTAGGATAAATTTACTATTAACTAACAACCAAAAACTTACAATTATGAAAGCATTTATCTTTGCAACACTTCTTTTATTTTCCGTAGTGGTACACGCACAAAAAACAGCACCTCTTGACAATGTACTCAAACAAGTTACAGAAGCCCTACATGAAGTAGAAACGATGAAAAATTTTAAGCAGCCTAAAAATGTAGCAGTTACTTTCGAAAGCGAAACATCAGGAGAAACAAGTACTGGCCTGAAGATTTTAATCTTCAGTATTGGACGATCCTGGAATAAAGCACAAAGTACAGAAATTTCTTACCAATTTAATTTGGTTCCAAAGGAATCCCTTATCCAGACTGGAACATTTAAAACAGCTCTCGCAAATGCAATAAGAAAGGCTTATGATGAAATGTCAAAGGTTACTGTAAAAGATATAGTTTCCAAAGGCTTTACTATCAAGATCAGTTTCGTGATAGAAACATCTACTAATGCAGGGGCTGAAGCTGAATATAGCCTGATTCCATTAAGTGCTTCTCTTGGAAAAAGCTGGAAGAAAAAAGCAATACATACCGTAGAACTCGAATTTTAATAAAAACGAGTATCATAGCTTTACAACGCTCTTCAGATATGTACTGAAGAGTGTTTTTATATAATTAAATATTTTATGTAAATCAATTTTCCGGCTACAACAAAGTGTGTTTTGGCTACGTAGAGAAATCCTGTTCTTTCCAACTTTGTAGTGTTAAAAACAAACAGGAAATGAAAGTATTTGTAACAGGAGCTACAGGATTTATAGGCTCTGCAACAGTAAAAGAATTACAATCCGGCGGACATCAGGTTATAGGATTAGCCCGTTCTGAGGAATCCGCCGAAAAACTAAGGAAGTCCGGTGTAGAAGTATATTACGGAGATCTCAGTCAACCGGAGACATTGATAGAAGCAGTTGAAAAAGCTGATGCAGTAATTCATCTTGGATTTATCCATGATTTCAGCAAATTTAAAGAAATGTGTATCCTGGACGGAAAGGTCATTGAAACGATCGGCTCTGTACTGGAAGGAACACAAAAGCCATTTGTTATTACTTCAGGAATCGGTGTGCTTAAAAAACAAGGTATGATTACGGAAAAAGATATGCCGGAAGGTAATAGCATCCCAAGGATTATTACAGAACATGCAGCAGACAAAGTAGCTGCTAAAGGAGTTCAGGTATCCGTTGTCCGTCTTCCCCCTGTGGTACATGACCTGGGAGATAAAATTGGCTTTATTCCTTCGTTGATTGGGATAGCAAAAGCAAAAGGTTTTTCTGCATACATTGACAGCGGTAAGAATTTCTGGCCTGCTGTACACCGTAAAGATGCGGCCAAACTCTTCCGACTGGCCGTAGAAAACCATTCGATTAACGGAATACGCTACCACGGAGTTGCAGAAGAAGGCATCGAATTTAAAAAGATCGCCGAAACGATAGGTACAAAACTGGGTATACCAGCACGTTCCATTTCAGCAGGTGAGGTAGCAGATCACTTTACCTGGTTTGCCCATTTTGCAGAATTTAATGACCTTGCTTCAAGCGCTGCAACACGGGAAATATTAAATTGGGAGCCAAATGAAATCGATTTGCTATCGGATTTACACGGAGAAATTTATTTTCCTGCCCAATAAATTGTAAATTTACTATACCACATCAGGGAAGAGTATGTGAAAGCTATTTACATATTCTTCTCTTTTTATACCTAAAAGATTATGTCGGCAAAAGAACCCATAAGGATCAAAACGATTTCACAGTTTCATGCTTTGCGTGGCTTACCAAAGCCTAAACATCCGCTGATCAGCATCATTGATTTTAGAGATATGCAAAAACCCGATAAAGGAAGTGAAAGCCTGGTATTTGATTTTTACTCCCTTTCAGTAAAAAGAAATATGAACCATAAATACAAATATGGACAGCAAGACTATGATTTTGATGAAGGCATATTATTTTTTATGGCTCCGAACCAGGTACTCCGGATTGAAATGGACAACCAGCCACGTCCCGCTGAAGGCTGGATGCTGATGATCCACCCTGATTTTTTATGGAATAAACCCCTGGCTAAAACTATAACCCAATATGAATTTTTCGATTATTCCCTGCATGAAGCCCTTTTTCTTTCTGAAGATGAAGAGCAGATCCTTCAGCTTCTGATAGATAATATCCGAAAGGAATACAATACTAATACAGATAAGTTCAGCAGTGATATCATGGTTTCATTACTGGAAACGCTTTTTAATTATTCAAACCGATTTTACCAGCGCCAATTCATTACCCGTGATAAGGCACATCATGAAATCCTTGAACGGTTAGAAATCCTACTCAACCAATATTTCAACAGTGAAATGATCATAAATAATGGCATCCCAAGTGTTCATTATATTTCCGGAGAGCTCGGTATTTCTACAGGATATCTGAGAACATTACTCCAAAACCTTACCGGACAAAGCACCCAACAGTTCATTCATCAGAAGCTAACCGAAAAAGCAAAGGAAAAACTCAGCACAACAGGCAGCACCGTAAGTGAGATTGCTTATGAATTAGGATTTGAGCACCCACAGTCTTTTAGCAAATTCTTTAAGAAAATGACGAATACCACTCCGCTTGGATTTAGGGAACTTTTTAACTAACCATTATACCTTGCCAAGGTTAAGCTCTGCTATTTATTATCAGACCCATTTATAAACAATCCAATAATCCATTATTCTATCTGAAAAATCATACGGTGTTCCCAACCTTCATCGCTTTCAAAGCTTCCATTGCTTTTTCTGCATCATCTTTTGCAACAAAAATATGATCATGAAAATAAGCTGCCACCACATTGCAGCTAATGCCTTCGTGCTTGAGTGCGTTAGCGAATGCAGCCGTAAGCCCTACGGCTTCAAGTGAGGAATGAATACTCAAAGTGATCCATGAAGAAACATAATTGTATTCCAAATTCCATTTTTCAGCGACCGGCTTTTCCAGAACAACGGTTATGGCTTCTTTTTCACGAAAGAAAAATACAAGTTTTTCTATATCCGGAATCTCATGTAAGTGACCTACTTTGCAAAAAACATATTCCCCTGAATTCAGCACCGGTTCCATATGTTGCAGCAATATTTTTAAATCTGTTTCTCCTGACATTTTTTTTGTACAAAACTACAGGTTAAGCCTTAGGATTTATTTATCAATTGATAAAAAATGCTTCGTGATAGTTATTAAATGGAACTATGAGCCACAATAAAGAAAAATACTCATTGATTAAACCGTGAAATAGGAACGGCAAAATGAACGCCCCTGGAATTCAGGGGCGCTAATTAAAAACTTTTATTTTGTTGTTTTTAAAATCTTAATTGCATTTTCATTCTCCGGATTGATTTTCAGCACTTTCCGGTAATTTTCCAAAGCTTTATCTTTTTGTCCTGCTTCAAGGTAGGCTTCCCCAAGACTGTCGTAAGTATTTGCACTTTGGGGATACAATTGGGTATTGACACGGAAAAAATCTATTGCATTGGTATATTTCTTTTCGCGAAGTAAGGTATAACCGAGACTGTTAATATAGTCTTCGGAAAGCATTTCATTATCCGCATCTTCTTTTTTTGCTTTTTTATAAGCTTCCAGACCTTTTTCAAAATATCCTTCGCTAATCAATTCCAATGGTCCTTTCTCATCTTTCGCCCATTGTGGGTTTTCCGAACGGATGGTTTTATTCAGGAGTGTTTCCATCAATTCACGTTTTCCTGTCTTTGGGTTAGTCCTAAAACTTATTTTAAAATTCCAGTTTCTTAACGCATAGTTATTTTCCCCGATTTTAAGAAGTTCAATCGGTGTTTCCATATTCATCTTCATCATCAGTTTTCCCTTTTCCTGATATACCCTGTAAACACCATACTTATTGAATTTATATCGATCAGCATTGCTGAAATCCTCTTGTTTTAAAGGTAAAATTTTAAGAGTGGGAGCCATAAATTCCGGCCACTGATATTCAGTTGCCACAGAACGTATAACCTCATTGATAAACTGAGGTTTGTTGGTATTGGTTAATACTACAATTCCATCCCCACTTGTTTTACTCGCCGTAAAAAGGCTGGAAAAACCTTCATTCCAGCCACCGTGGGAGAAATATACCTGATTGCCATAGGTCTCCAGCATAACACCTAATCCCTCAAAAGTTTCAATGTAAGGAGTGGTAAATGCTTCCGCCATCTTTTTGGAAATAATGGTATTACTTTTACCATTCAACGTATTCTGGATATCGACCACAAAACGGGCATAGTCTTCTGCTGTGGACCATAAACCGGCGGCGGCCTGTTCAGGATAGATATGATATCTGCCCTGGACTTTAGTTCCGTTTTCTAAATATGCTGTTGCGGCAATTACGGATTGAGATTCTGGCAAAGGCTGAGTGAAGCTGCTGTTCTTCATTCCGAGAGGCATCAGGATTTTTTCCTTCATCAAAGTTGCAAAATCCTTTCCTTCAATATCTGTAAGTATTTCCTGCAACACAGTATATCCACCGCCAGAGTAACGAAAAGATTTTCCGGGAAGCTTATCCACCTTCACAGCATCAGTATTGGCAGGCTTTTCTCCGTTCAACACCTGAATCACTGTAGGAAGAGGTTTTCCTGCCTCGTATCCGGGGAATCCATGTACGGTGAAACCGGCTGTATGGCTAAGAATATTCTTAAGCGTTACCGGCTTCTGTTTTGTCCACTCATTCTCAGGAATTTTCCAGGATTTCAGATATCTGTTCACATCAGCATCGGGATCTATTTTTCCTTCTTCTACCTCCTTTAATGCAGCATAAGCCGTTACAGGTTTACTCATAGAAGCAACCTGAAATAAGGTAGCGGTGGTAGCTGGAGTTTTATTTTCCACATCTGCGAGTCCATATGCTTTGGTCCATATCACCTGGTAATTTCTGATCACTGCTATACTGACGGCTGGAATATTATAAAACTTCATTCGGTCTTCCAGTTTCCATGCAGATTCTCCCTCAAATCTCACGGCAGGTAATAAACCTGATTCTATCCGGGCAATTTCATTTTTCAGCTGAGCATCTGTCTGTGCAGATAAAGAACTGGAAATCAGCCCTAGAAATAATACAATATAAAAACGAGTTCCGGTTTTCATAATTTTTAATTAATAGCCTAAAAATAAGTAAGTATTACGAATATCAGCGGAATTAATTTTATAAGATACCTATTATTATATTCAAGGCAGTCAAATTCATCCCATAGATTGCTGATACAGTTCCTGTAGTGTTTTATTTTCCGATCCTTGAAAAAAATCTAATGAAAAGAAGGGCTCCTCATTTCTTTTTTGCCTTTTGAACCACTTTATTATAAGCAAGACAGAGGTCTATATAGTATTGAAAATCTTTGTTTTTGTGATATCCTTCTTTACTCACAAAAATATACCCTTTTGCTACCCTTTTCCCATGAATCATCGGGCGGCAATACTCTTTTTCCAGCTCCAGCTCTGCTTGTTGAGGATCAATCCTGCATAAGATCTCCTCATTACGAACTCCGATGCATAGTTTATCATCTACCATAAAGCTTAATCCCTGGAACATTTTTTTCTCAACCACATTATTCTCATGCATCAATGTTTCTCTTATCCGGTTTACCAGTTGTTCGTTGTACATGATTATTTTTTTTAATTCTTGCAGGTATACTCTTTAATGAATCACCATTTTTCAGGCATCGATTTCCATGTGTGCTCGATATTGGTCATCAGCAAAGCATTATCAAACGTTATAGAGCCTTTTGGGAAAAGTGTTTCATCTTCATAAAAAGTTGATTTCAAATCCATCACTTCAAGAGGTCTTATTTCCCATGTATAGGTATTCAACTGAAGTCCTTCCAGCTTATCTTTATGAGGCGAATACCCGAGACATCCCTCCTGAAAAAAGTCTGAAGCCTTCTGCAATGTTTCAAATATGGAATGATTATCAAATACTTCAATTTCCTTAGCATCAATTGAAGTAATCAGCTGATCGGAGCTTTTAAAATCAACATGGTAATGCTTGTTATTTTCCTTTACATTAAATTTCGCATAATAATGTTTACCCGGAAATACACGTCCGCCTATAAGCGTATTGATCTTCGATGAAGTATCTCTTCTCGGAATATATACCCCGGTCCTTACCTCTCCGCCTTCGTCCCATTCAACAGCAATTCTGTGTGCTCCGTTCTCGGAATCGATCCCCATAAAATCCGGCAGCCCCAACGCTTTAATATTTTTAAGCCTAATCAGGCAAATACCTATTATTGCTTTATTTTTATAAAGCTTTGGTCTGAATGGAAAAGGGAGAATCTTTTCTACTGCGTCAGGATCAGCAGTAAAATTGATCAAAATCCTTCGATCTATATATCCATGTATTTCTGGTAATTTCATTTTTATATGTTAAGATGCGGCCATCCCCTGTCTTAGAGACAAATGTAATTCATTTTTTGGTCAACCTGATAAAGTATTTCAATATGTTTTACACAGAAAAGATGTTAATTTCGTTCTATTTTTATTTGCTGTTTTTTTATGAGATTTGCTGCTATAATTGCTTTCAGTATTATGAAAAAATTAATTTTAATCTGCACCTTTTCTTTTGCTTTTATCCAAATAATAAATCCTCAACAAATCATATCCTGAAATTCAAATTCCGATCGTGAACTGTATGCTCAGAATATTGGGAAAATACTTTTTCTACATTATTCCATCATCTTTTTAATAGATGTACATACCTCATCAAGCTCTTTGCGATCCGGAAGGACTGAATATCTTTCACCAAACCGCAAACCAAAACCATCATTACGGAATCTCGGGAAAATATGCAGATGGGTATGAAAAACCTCCTGGCCGGCAGCTTCACCATCGGCAAGAAAATAATTGATTCCCTCAGATCTTATATCCGATTTCCTAAGGGCCCTATTAATTTTAGCAGCAACATTGAACATTCCTGAAGTAAGATCTTCGTCCAGTTCGGCAATGAATTCCCTGTGTATTTTCGGCACTACTAATATGTGTCCCGGATTAACGGGCTGGATGTCCATAAAAGCAATTACCTGATCATCTTCGTGGATGATGCTTGCAGGGAGTTCTCTGTTTATTATTTTACAAAAAATACAATTGTTCATAAGGGCTGGAAAGTTTTTTATAAAAATAGTAAAACGGAAATGATCATAAAATACAGGATTGTTTATTCAACAAAAAAAAGATAAATCTAGTTACGGTTTCCTGTTTTGGCCTGCCGCACAGCCTGGTTATCTTTTATATTCAATCGGTAGACCAACGTCAGGCGATATCGGGCGGCATTAGGGATATTGGTCTGGTTGATCACATAATCTGCTCCGGTGGTTACGCTGCTTAGTTTGCGTAATTCAAAAAGATTGCTCACATCAAATGTGACGGTTGCCCTGTCTTTTAAAAAAGTTTTGCTGCATCCAAAGTCGATACTGTGTACCGCATTAGTATGGGTTTGAGCTGTTGCATTGCCCCCCCTGAAATTATATATTGTCTGGAAAGAAAGTTTATCCTTCAGTTTAAGCTGAGCACTTAAACGGGCAGTCAGTGTAGTTCCTGAAAAATCAAAAGTCTGTTCCCGATAAGATCCTTCCTTTGCATAATGAAACAGGTTGAGCTCTGTATTCAGCTGAATCCATTTTAACTGATTGTATAATACGGACAGCTCTATTCCACTCCGGGTTTCTTTATGAATATTTACAGGCATGGTAATAAAAAGCCCTTCAGCATTCCTGTACGTGTAATCCTCAATTATCCCCTTGTTTCTTTGGTAGTAAACCGATGGATTAAAAGTAAGCGTCTTTGTGTTCTTTAGAAAAGAAAATTCCACTACCTGTGCATATGACGGATTAAGATCCGGATTTCCCACATAACGGCTGCTGAGATCTGTCAATTCATTAAAAGGATAAATCATGGTAAGGGACGGCCTGTTGATCCTCTTGCTATAGTTGCCCTGCAAAGTCGTATTCCCGTTAAAATGGTAACTTAGGTTTAATGTTGGAAACAAACGGGTGTAATTTTTATTGCTTGTGTAGGTTCCCATCCGGTCTTCAATTCCTATTTTGGTAAGCTCACCACGTAATCCTCCCTGATAACTAAAGGCTCCTTTCTTACCTGAAAACTGAACATAGCCACTTCCGATCAGCTCTTTATATAAAAGGTGATTATCAATCTGATCAATGATATCCCAGCCTGAAATATTTTTCTGCTCAGCAATGAAATCACTGTTGACCCTGCGGTCCTCCAATTTTAATCCGTATTCAATGGTAGAAGTACTGTCCAGCGGGTGGATCATATCCGTTTTGATCATAAAATCCTTACTGCTTCCTACTGAACCTGTCCTGATCAAAGGCAAGCCAGCCGCCAACGGGAAAACCCTTCGCGTTTCAAGATTCCATTCTTTATCACTGTCCCAGAAATCATACTGCATATCGACAGTAAATTTCTTTCCGGGCTTATCAAAGCTTTTGGTATAATTAAACTCCAGCTGATTGTAGCTCCTCTTTTCCCAGGATTCTCCATTGCGTGTGACACTGCTGTCTGCCAAACTATTTCTCCCAGAGTACAGATAATTCATACGGGTTTTATCATGATCACGTGTTGAGTTCCGGAGAAAAGCAGCAGTAAGGCTGTTCTGATCATTAATTTGAAAATCTGCTCCAAAATATAACAGTTTGGCATCGTCATGCCTGTTTTCATCCTGTCTCTGATCCAGTAAATAAGAGGCATCGGAAAGTCCTGAAGACTGCTGCATGGTGTATACCCCCACATAATCAGACAACCTGAGTCCGTACGTAGCAAATAAATTGAGTTTATTGGATTTAAAATTCAGACTGGGACTTATTCTGGTTTCATTGGGAATACCTCCAACAACACGCAACTGGCCACTAAAACCTGCTTTTTTATTCTTTTTAAGGATTATATTGATAATACCGGCTGTTCCGGCTGCGTCAAACCTTGAAGAAGGGTTGGTTATCACTTCTACCCGTTCTATCTGATCCGCTGGCAATTGCTCCAATGCATTGCTTTGCGTTAACCCTGTTCTCCGTCCATTAATCAGTATGAGGACATTGTTGTTCCCTCGTAAACTGATCCCGCCACCCGGATTTACACTTACGGAAGGGACCCTGTTTAACAAATCGGTAACTGCTCCCGATTGTGACAGAACATCCTTACCTACTTCAAAAATTTTTTTATCAAGCTTCAAACTGACTGGGCCTCGTTTCCCTGTTAAAGAAACCTCTTCTAAAAGCTTTGCATCAGGTTCCAGGAGAACAGTTCCGACATGTATTGTCTCCGAGTTTACCTGTATCTGTTTATGGCTTTCCCGATAACCAATCAGGTGATAAACAATGCTATAATTTCCCATGGGAATTTGGTCCAGCCGGAATGCTCCTTTGCTATCTGAGATAGCCACTGCAATGGATTTATCGTTACTGTCCTTTAATGTAACGGTCACATCGGATAATGGCTGTCCGGAATTTTCGCTGATGACGCCTTTTATCATGGCTTGCTGGGCAAAATAAAGCGGAGCTGCCAACATGATCAGAAAGATGATTATTAATTGTTTCATGAAGTAAAATTAGAACGTGCTCATGTCTGTTTAAAGTAAAAACATGTGAACCGCTCCAGAGGCTTTCGAACAGCAATCCGGAAGATTAGACTCAACTATTACTTCTGTAAACTTCTCTCTTTTACCACTTAATCTTATAGCTGAAAAGCCAGTCGTTTCCTTTTGATCCAAAAAGATTGATGAAAATTCTAATCATAGTTTCCCTGATGAATTGCTTAAAACCGTTTACCACTACTTTATCCTCTCCCCTTTTTCTTCCTTCAAGTACAATTTTTTCTACCCGAGGTCTGCGCTCTTGTTCAAATAGTGAAAATGCGGACAGACATTCTTTTTGATCTCTGAGCAATTTAGCCAGCAACATTGCGTCTTCCAGGGCCATAGACGCTCCCTGTCCGGAGTTTGGACTTACCGCATGGGCTGCATCTCCTATCAGTATTATTTTTCGATGAGACCAAACAGGAAGAAAACGTACATCAAAAACATTGACGCGTATGTAAGAATCTGCATTATTAATGATATCCGATACCGGAAAACTATAGCTTCCATATTGTTTATTCAAAACTTCCTTTTCCTCATCCACATGAATGTTTTTCAATTGATCTTTAGACCAGGGCATTTGGGAAATGACGTTGGTCCACCACATTAATTCTTTATCGTTTGCTCCGCTAAAGCCAAAGAAACCGTTTTTGCCATAAATAAAATTAATGTTCCTGAACTCCCTGTCTGTTAAATCTGCCAGCTTATCTCTTGAAATAAAACCGGCATGCGAAACAATCCCGGTAAATTCCGGTTGAATTTCAGGGGCAACGGACTTTCTTACCTCACTATTGATCCCATCTGCTCCAATCAACAGGTCCCCGATTGAAACAGTATCATCATCAAAGTAAACGATCACTTTCCCATCGTCAGTCTGGACAATATCTTTTAATTTCTTTTCAAAATAAAGCGGGATATTCTTAGTTCGGACAGCTTTCCTTAAGATATCTACCAATGTCTGCCTCTTCATACTGACTGCAGGTTGCGGAAACTTCTGCAGATCTGTAAACAGCATTTTTGCCAGCCTTTTTCCTTTGGCATTTCTAAAAACTCCTTCATGAACGGGACATCCGCTTTGAATAATTTCCTCTGCCAGGCCAAGCTCTGCCAGTACATTCATTCCGTTTGGTGCTATATTCAGGCCACCACCCGCAGTTTCCTTTCGTGATCTTAGCTCAAAGATTTCGGAGGAAATACCAATTTTTTCAAGGAATAATGCCATGGCTGTACCAGCAATTCCGGCACCTAAAATAATGGCTTTTCGATTCTCTTCCATAACTGATCGGTTTTTGTTTACTTTGTATATAATTAAGTTTGATTTTATTTTACTTATGAAATATTTCATAAAGTAAAATAAATTATTTTACACCAACAACAATGAGCAGAAATAAAATAGAACAAATCGGTGAAAGACTCAAAGAACAAAGTACCCATGCTGTTAGAAGGAGCAATCTTATCGCCGCTCAATTGAAAATCAATCCTACCGATCTTGAAGCTTTGGAAGTCCTGTTACGAAACGGAAAAGCGACTGCTGGAACACTTTCCAGCGAAACAGGAATATCAGGAGGAGCCGTTACCAAAATGATCGATCGCCTTGAAAAAGCAGATTTTGTAAAAAGGGTCCTGGATAAATCTGACCGAAGAAAAGTAATTATTGAACCCAACTTAAATACCATACAACAAAGGGTATTCCCGTTATACGCTCCTTTAATAGCTGCTACAACAGAATTATTCAAAACATATTCTGACCAGGAACTCGATATTATCAACGGTTTTATGGAAAAAATACTTCAGATAAGCAGTGATGATCTGAACCAGATGACATCGGATCTGTAATATGATGTGATAAATAAGTCTATGTATCTGCAACCTAATTAAAAACATGCAAACAGCTCTACAGACTTTCAAACGACAACCAGGATTTATCCATTACCTTGTATATTTACATTATGCATAAGGTCCTGCTTTTATTGGTATTCCTGAACCTGGTGAATATCCCGGTTATTCAGAATGATGAACCTGTATCGCTGTATAAAACAGGAGATGATCCGGCCTGGGCAGCTAAGAACTACAATGACAAAAACTGGTCACGGGTAAGAGGAGATACTTCTGATAAGATATTCTGGTCACGGACCCGTCTTGATCTCCGGCAAGTAGAACCTGAACTTACGCCTTTAGGACTTCAGATTGAATCTTTTGGCGCATTTGAAGTATATTGGGATGGTGTTTTTATCGGAAACAACGGACAATTACCTCAAAATGGAAAACCTGAAACCCCAGGTTCCGAAAGCAGTTATTACAGAGTTCCGGACAGCCTGATTTCACCGGGTTCCCATATTGTTGCATTGCGAACTTCTCAATCATTACTTCCTCATGTACATCGTGACATTGGATTTAAGATGAATAAATACACGACCTTATTAACCAAGCCCCTGGTTACCATGTCGTACATGAATCTCATGGCAGGAGCTTTTCTTATTGCAGCAGTCTATTATTTTTTCCTGTACCTGAACAGCAGGCGAAGACCTCTTGATATCCTTATTTTTGCAACCACCTGCCTTTTATTTTTTGTTTTACTGATCATGGAATACCTTAAATTTCATGTGGTTATTCCCTACTCTCAGTTTTTTATCCGCCTGGAAATTATTGGATGGCTCACCTTTGCCAATGCGCTTTTGGTTCCCTGGTATTTTATTATTCAGTTTAATTTTAAAAGAGGAAAGTGGCTCATGGCAGCCCTTCTGGTAACACTCTTATTATTATATGGATTTAATTACGGACACTACGACCTTACCGCAAGACTATACAGTCTGGCAATGCTGATAGCAGCTATCATTGTCGTTCTGAACGGCATTATCCAAAAAGAAAAAGGAGGTTTTATCGTACTGGCAGGACTCTTGATCAGCGGCTTGATGCATAAATTTATTTTTTACGACTATGGACTCTTTATCAGCTTCACTATCATTGTTTTAAGCATGCTTTACCTGCACTCGATCCGGACCAGTGTTATTGAAGCCGAACACCAGCAGGCTGTATTGCTTTCTTCAAGGCTGCAACTGGAATTGCTGAAAAAAAATATTCAGCCTCATTTCCTGAGAAATACCCTGACCTCTATGATGGACTGGGTCGAAGAATCACCCAGGGAAGGATCGCGCTTCATCCAGGCATTGGCCGCAGAGTTTGACATTATGAACGAGATTTCCGAACAGACCCTGATTCCCATAACAAAAGAGCTCGAACTTTGCCGGCAGCATCTTTCAGTTATGGGTTTCCGGAAAGAGATAAACTATAAATGGGAGCAAAACGGAATAGATGAAACGCAATTCATTCCACCCGCCATTATTCATACTTTACTGGAAAATGGCATTACCCACAGTGAACCATTGCCCGGAAATATCATTACATTTAAACTGAGCTATTCCTTATCGGGAAATCATCACAAATATGTATTCGAAACCATTGCAAAAAACCGTGAGGTATTCACAAGCCGGAGTGGCGGCAACGGACTTAAATATATTCGTGCCCGTCTGACAGAAAGTTACGGACAAAACTGGGTATTCAAATCCGTTCAAACAGAAAACAGTTGGCTATCGACCATTCAAATTACAAGATCATGAATATACTGATTATAGAGGACGAATCAAGGATCGCACATCGCCTGCAGCGTATGACAGCAAAATTCTTCGAAAACAGACCTGTTCGGATTACAGTTTGCGATTCTCTGCAAAAAGGACTTTCCCAAATAGAACACGATCTTCCTGATCTGCTGCTTCTCGATCTGAACCTCAATGGTGATAATGGTTTTGAAGTATTGGAACATATGGTAGCCTCTTCTTTTCACACCATCATTGTTTCAGCCAATACCGATAAAGCAATCACTGCCTTTGCATATGGAGTACTGGACTTTGTTCCCAAGCCTTTTGATGAGGACAGGCTTTTTCAGGCTCTTAACCGTTTTAGCAGCCCTTCCATCAAATCCGGTGACGATATCCAATACCTGGCTGTGAAGAGATCCGGACAAATACGGTTGGTGAATATTTCGGATTTGATTTATATAAAAGGAGCCGGAATTTATACCGAACTTCACTTAAAAGATGGCCGGCAGGAGCTGCACGATAAATCTTTAGAGCTTTTACAACAGCTTCTTCCGGGAGAATTTGAGCGGATTCACAAATCCTATCTTGTCAATCTGTCTCAAGCTGAAAAGATCACCATCAGCTCCGGCTCCCGTTACGGCTTATTGCTTAAAAACGGGGAAATCCTTCCGATTGGACGTTCAAAATACAAAGAGCTCAGAAATAAGACCATTTGATTGTTACCGTTTTATTTTATCCATCCTACTTTCTTCTTCCAGATTTCCAGCTCATTTTTTCTTTTGCTAAAATCTTCAGGTGGCGATTGATTTTCTCTTTTTACCTGCTCACGGATTATGGCCGTTTGCTCTTCGAGTGTATTCAGCCCAACAGATTTTCTTCGTTCATTAACTTTTGTGATATTGTCAATAAAATTCGGGACCATTTCTCCGTTCTCATTCCAGTCAAATTGGGTTCCGTATAGCTGCGGCTTTCCTTCAAACACGGCAATCCGGTCACTAAGATAGGCGAGATTTTTAGGATCGGCCTTTTGTTCGTCTACTGCATCTTTTAATAACCGGACGCATTTTCTCATCAATTCAGGCTGGCCGATAGCATGCTGTATAATCAGCCAGGCAGCTTCACTGGCTTCTTTACCCACTTTGTCAATACCGGGGTAACCAATAATATCCATGATATCATTCAGTTTTTTCGCATTCCTGTTATGCAATTGTTCCATTTCTTTATGATATCCTTCCCCGAGTTCCCCTCTTTTGATAAGCTGATCATGCAATTCGAGATCTTCATTTTTTAGTTCAATAATTCTTTCTGCAAAATGGTTATGGCTCATAATAAGTTTTTAATAATATTTACTACAGGTATTTTTGATCGCTTAATACCTATCTTGATCTGCCTTTATAAATATACTCTATATTTTAAACTAATCAATTGAACTCTGACACTCCCGGGAAACTTTCTAAAACTCTGGAATGCAGATTAGGGAGAAAGATAATTAACACAACTTTAACGCCTTTACTTAAATTCGGAGGCTGTGATTTTAATACATAAAGCCGTACTTTGCAGCCTAAAAAACAACGAAAAAGATGGGGCTATTTGATATGTTTACACAAGAGATCGCAATGGATCTTGGAACCGCTAACACACTAATTATACATAATAACAAAATCATCATTGATCAGCCCTCGATCGTCTCTATTGACCGTACAACGGGAAAACCAATAGCAGTCGGAGAACAGGCGAAGCTTATGCAGGGGAAGACCCATGAAAATATTAAAGCAGTACGTCCGCTGAAAGACGGTGTGATTGCTGATTTTCATGCTTCCGAACACATGATCAAAGAATTCATTAAACAGATACCGGGAATTAAGGGAAGATTTATACAGCCAGCACTTAGAATTGTCATTTGCATTCCTTCAGGGATTACGGAAGTGGAAAAAAGGGCTGTAAAAGATTCTGCATTGAAAGTGAATGCAAAGGAAGTTAAGCTGATCTATGAGCCAATGGCCGCTGCAATTGGTGCGGGTATTGACGTTCAGAATCCGGAAGGAAATATGATCGTAGATATAGGCGGCGGAACGACTGAAATTGCAGTCATTGCACTGGGTGGAATCGTTTGCGACAGATCGCTTAAAATAGCCGGAGATGTCTTTACCAATGATATTGCTTACTTCCTGAGATCCTATTACAATCTGTATGTTGGAGAGAGAACAGCTGAAAGAATAAAAATCGAAATCGGATCTGCACTGGAAGAGCTGGACTATCCTTTGGAAGACATTCCGGTACAGGGAAGAGACATGATCACCGGGAAACCTAAAGAGATCATGGTGAATTACAAAGAGATTTTTAAAGCCCTGGATAAATCCCTGATGAGAATTGAAGATGCGGTGATGGAAACGCTTTCCCTCACTCCGCCTGAACTGGCAGCAGACATCTATAAAACGGGAATCTATCTCGCCGGAGGTGGCGCCCTTCTTCATGGACTTGCAGACAGAATACACAAAAAAACAGGATTACCTGTATGTGTGGCGGAAGATCCTTTGAGAGCCGTTGTAAGAGGTACAGGTATCGCGCTTAAAAACATCAATAAGTTTAGTTTCCTGATGAGTAACTAATATTGACCGGAATAAATAGCAAAAGGCTTTGAATACATATTTAAGGCCTTTTTGTGTTGGGTAAAAAACAACAATATTACAAATGGTTAAAATATATTTATCACCTGAAATTGAATTGTTTTAATTAAAATTTTATATTTGCTGAGTACATAATTTGCATCCGGATTATAAGAAAAGCAATACTAAAAAGGAAAAAGTGTTCCAACATATCATCACCCAAAAAGCCATGAAAACTTTAAAAACAGCCTTATCTGTATCTATTTTCAGTCTTGTTCTTACTTCCTGCGCTACCATGCAGCGAACCGATCTGTATTTTGGAACCAATATCCCGACCGGAGGCAATGTAACCCAGCGGCAGTGGAAGGAATTTTGTGACGGGGTTATTACCCACTACTTCCCTGAGGGATATACAGAAGTAGATGCTGTCGGGAAATGGATGGACACCCAGACCAAACAAACCATTTCCGAAAATACCAAGGTGGTGACCTTTCTCGGTAAACCCACCAAAGAAAGAAATGCTTCCCTCGACAGTATTACACAAAAGTATATTCGTCAATTTCACCAGCAAAGTGTACTGAGAATAGATAGCAAGCCCAAAGTAAAATTCATCAGTAAGACATAATCTGTTTGTAAATTACTCTTTTCCTACATTTCATCCTTCAGGAAACTCCGTGTATACCCTTTCCATTAGAAAAATCATTAGTAACTGATTTTACTTATATTTTTTACAAGTAAGCTCAAAGTGAAATTCTTTTGTTCAAAACCCTCATCATCATTCATATAAAGAACAACCAAAAAAGTGAAATGAGTTTTAATATGTAATTCCGGATCAATAGCCTTAACTTGGCAGGAAACTTGGTAAGTAAAACAATAAAGCCGATCAGGTTAAAAAATAAACGGAAATACAATGGTAACGATCAACAATTTTGAAGAATATAAGTCCTATGAAGGAAAAACCATAGGTGTTTCCAACTGGCATCAGATAGATCAGGAACAGATCGATAAATTTGCTGATGCAACTTTAGACCGGCAATGGATACATGTCGATCCGGAAAGGGCAAAAAAAGAAGGACCTTTTGGATCAACCATAGCCCACGGGTATCTCACTCTTTCTCTTATCCCCTATTTATGGAAGCAGATAGCGGATGTCCGTAATGTAAAAATGGAAATCAATTACGAAATAGAAAGCTTCAAATTTGGGCAGGCTGTACGTGTTAACAGCGAAGTACAGCTACAAGCCACCGCAAAAATGATATCCAACCTCAGAGGAACTGTTAAAGCGGTGATCCAGGCTAAGCTGATCATTAAAGGTGAAGAGAAACCCGCATACACCGGTGATGTTATTTTTCTTTACCACTTCGCTTAAAAACAGGAAGAATTCATTATTTTCATCCCGTAAACATGAATAATGTTTAGTTGCATTCTATGAAAGACCACGAATTACATCAGCTTACTGATCTTCTTTTCAAATCCGGGAAAGAAGAAAAATACGGGCCTAAAAGCGTAATAATCGAAGAAGGAACAGTTTCGCGAAAGTTCTATTATTTAAAAAAAGGAATTCTGAGAGGCTGGACAAATTATGACGGTAAAGAAGTCACATTTCAATTCCTGTTTGAAAATCATATTTTTTGCTGTTCCGAGAGCTTCTTTTATCATCAGCCAAGCTCTTATACAGTGGAAACGATCGAAGCATGCAGCCTTTTATCAGTAGAAAAAACGGATATCGATACATTATCCGAAGACATTACCTTCGTGAATCTCTTTAATAAATATCTCATAAGCCGGGTAAATGATTACCAGCAGTTATTGATCTCTCAGATCCGGGAAAAGCCGGAGATGCGCTACAAAAAGCTTCTTGAAGAAAATCCGGAAATCATCCTCCGTATTCCTCAGCATTTGATCGCGTCTTACCTCGGTATGACGCCGGTCAGCTTAAGCAGGATCAGAAATCGATGAACGCTTCATTTCTTTACAATTGTTAACGACGGATCACTTACTTCCAGGCTACATTTGTTGAAAATTATATCAACAATGGAAAAATTAATACAAGCCGTATTCAAAGAAGTCATAGAAAACAAAAATTATGACGAATCCCTGATCAACAAATACTTCAGTGAAGATTATATTCAGGAGGTAGATGGGGTAATGCTGGATTTTAATTCTTTTAAAAATCATATCCGGAAATTAAAGGAAAAAGTAGTTGAGCAAAAGGTAGTGTTTGACAATATAATGAGTGATGAAAATTGCGTGATTACAAAGCATTATGTGACCAGTATTCTTCAGAATGAAGAGGTAGTAAAACACAAAGTCTTTGCAGAATTCAAATTCAAAAATGACAAAGTAGTCCATTGTGACGAACTAACTTTCCTTTTAGAAGGTGATTCATCTGAAAAAAAATTAGGTTCTGAAGTTTGATCTATTTCGGGCTATAATCTAAAACAAAAAGAGCCTTCTCAGGAAGGCTCTTTAAACGAAAGTATAAAAAACTGTTCTTTAATTTCCAAAATTCACAAAATGCGGAATATCGGTCGAAAAGTTATTGATTGGTAAAAGATTATTTCGGTTGCTGTTAAAATCAAAAACCGAATTATTATCAAACGGAACACGCGGATAATAAGTAAAAGAGATCTGGATCCTGTTGAATACCAGAAAAGGATTATTGATCAGAACACCAATTCCTATTTTTGTGTTGGCTGTTGTTTTCAGTAATTTGTCATCAGGCATACCCAGCCAGCCCACTGCGGCGGTTAAATACGGGCTGAAGTGAAAATTCTTCCATGTTTTATTAACGAACAACTGAAGCTGATATCTCAGAACCAGTTTCTTAGTCCCGATATAATCCGAGTTATAAACCGGAAATTCATCTGAAGCCGAAAGATTAATTCTGTCTTTGTACGAATAGTTATGCTGTGGATTTCCCAAAGCCAGGGTCGGAGAGAAAAAATGTCTCACCTTGGCAAATTTCCAATCCATCAGATGGGTAAAATAAGTTCCATCCAACCGGAAGGACTCGCGATTTTGATTGTCTTCATTAAAAAACCTTCCGAACTCAGCTTTTAAATTAAAATATCCCAGCCTGGTAAAATTACCATAAGATGCCGCAACTCCCACATATGGTTTTACGTCGTTATTCCTTGACAATCCCCCGGCAGTCAAATTCAACGATTTACCATAAGCAATATCTTCCGGCAAATCATATTGAAAAATATTTTTCTGAACCGAGAAATTTCTTTGGATAAACCCGATAGACATCAGGAAACTGCTGTAAGAATTAAAATACTGATACCGGTCGATTCCCGGGCTGTCTTTATATTGATAGTTTTGAAACCTCCCGATTATGGCAATATTACTGGAGACTTTTTCATTCGGATCGGATGAAACAGGAATCTGATATCCACCCCATACATCCTGGCTATATACCTTGATCTGGACTTCCGGATATGTTGTATCATTCTCTACAGGAAGTAAAACATGCCTCATGAAATATTCCAGACTAACACCACCGGCCCATTTGGTGAGCGGTGAGAAAAAGTCTCTCCTGACATTGAAGTTGATTCTTTCATTTTTAAAAAAATCCCTCTCCCCCAGAATCTGTGCATCAACATAGGACCCGAAAAGGTTATAGGCCGTGTAACTTCCCAAAAGGTAGTTTTGCTTTTCTTTAGAATCGTTTCGGTAAAGGAAATCGAAGGTATGGCCTAATCCCAGAACATTTTCTTCCGTAACTCCAAGGCCGATTTTACTTCCCGAGTAGCTTAGCCTGGGTTTTAAACTCCATGAGTCGAGAACCCTTACCACCACATCAATAGAATCATTGTTGGAATTACTTTCCTCAACACCGATATGAACCCTGTTGACAAAAGCCATCTTTCTCAACAAACGTTCGGATTCATAGAGTTTCTGCGCATTATACTCTTCCCCCTCGTGAAAAAGCAGGTAATTATTAACCGTAGAAGTCTTGGTATTAGGATGAAGGTGATTGGTGATCCAGTCGTACCATTTAGATTGCTCTTTGGTATCCTTGGAACCATATCCAAAGGGGTCTATCGTTTCTATACGGATATTTCTGATGTATTTCCTGTTATATTTCTCCTGCGATAGCTTTTCAGTTCTGGACTTAACAGAAGTAGAATCCGCTTCTCTACGGAATATGAGACGGTGAAAGAATTTGGTCACTTTATGATGATCCGAAAATTCTTCTATTTTGTAATAAAGAGAATCTTTTTTTTCCTGTGCATTTAAAAAGAAAAAACCACTGAACAGCAAAATTAAAAATATAGTAGATCTAGTCATTAGTCATCAAAAATTCAATAAGCTTGATAATATCAATTTACAAGCCAATAAGAATTAAAAACGTACTAAATTCTATTGAAATCACATCATCTTTCACTCCAGGAAAGATGAATGCATCTGCAGATAGCAAATGAAAAGTTATCTTTTGGTATAAGTTGAACTGAAACAAATTCAAAATCAATCAATTACTTTGTTATAGATCAACTGGCAATTTATTGCGCTTTGAACCAAAATAAACAGCAAGCGAAATACTGGGGTGTTCAACCGTAATAGCGCAAAAAACTTTTGTAGAAAACTATTTCAAAAGCGACCAGATAAGAACCCCCGCACCGGCATAGGCCGCTACCGTAATGATATCAGCTATGGGTTGCGAAAATCTTTTTTCAGCAATTCTTTCGGCATTAATCTGATTCTTATGAAATTTTAGAATTTTCTTGGGATTATGGACCGGATGCGCAACCAGACTATCACTCTCCCATCTGTCCACTATTACTTTGTAGGTTTTGCCGTCTGCTTCAATCCTCACATTTTTATTAGGTGAGAGCTTCTCCTGAACATTCACAGGAGCGGATACTTGTTGCAGATTCAGATTTTGGGAATCAGCGTTTGGATTTTTCGTTTGCGCAGGTGCATTATTACCAGAGCTCATTTTGGATGCCTGCTTATTGTCGGCTGTGGGATCGGCCTGTTTTTTTACCTGATAAGTATAGCAACTCACAAGAGAAAATGATATAAGGATACAATAAAGATTCTTTCGCATGAGTCAAATTTAAGAAATAAACGCAAAAATCAGTATTTTCTTTTGAAAGATCCTGTGATATTATTACCAAAACAAAAAACACTGTCAACAATAATATTTCCCTGTTTTTAAATGTATTGATTTCGGCCTTTAGGAGAAAGGGTTCAGGTCATTTGTTACTCCTGATTATCGGTTCTGATCAAGAACAAATTTTAAGTTCGCAAAATCCGTATCGGCTTCCACCAAAGTACAAATTCCATTGCTGTAGGTATAAGTAGTGGAGTTTCCGTTGGGCAGATCGATTCTGTACTTTCCCGAAGTAATCTTCCGGACAGGAATCATTTTTTGGAATTTCTCCGAAAAAACGGATTTTATATTTCCCGGTTCATTAAAATACAAACTTGCCGTCGAACTGAAAATTGACTGTTTCAGCGAGCCACTAGCTCCATCTTTATCCGAAAGATGATAAAAACTTCCGTTCCAGGTAGCGGTATTGTTCACCTTTAGTTTCCCGTTCATTGTCCGGTAAAGTCTGGCCTGCTGAAGGATATTCTGTTTAAAGGTAACCCCCATTTTGTCATAAATTTCAATACTGTAAAGAAGTTTTACTTTGGCCCTGGATTCAAAAAGATATTCAGTGACATCATCTTTTAGAGAACGTTCCACATGGATCTTGCCAATCATTTTATTGTCCTTGATAATGGAATAGTTCAATTCTTTGTTAATGGGTGGTGCCATGAAAGGTTGAAAATAATTGTACACCATCACCGTAAAAATCAGGAGTGCTTTCATAATAAAAATATTTATGAAGCAAAATTAGTCCGGGAAAAAGCTTAAAATGTTCCGGAGGATAAATGTGAACTTATTATTTTAAATAATTTAAATGATTAAAAATGAGATATTTGAATACGGATCTTCGTTCTTGTTTATAAAATTGAACTTTTTTAAAATAATTGTACTAAGCTTAGCCACCGATTCGTATTGCTGCAACCCAATTGACATGGGATACATTTTTCTTCACACTCTTTCCAATTTAAATTGTTCTGTTGTTACCAATATTTACAGGATAATTTTCATCAAAAAACTCAAAAAAAGAAATGATAATTTTTAATACGACGAGTTCTGTCGCTGTGCAAAAGTACCTTTGTATTAGAGATAAGATAAAGAATCCCGGGAAATTAATTGTCTTACTAAGCCAAATTTTAACCTAAAAACAACTTTTTTACATGATGTTTAAAAAACAACTGATAATCATTTTTCTTCTTTCTTTTTTCATTTCCTACGCGCAGAATGAATTTACTACGCTCTGGAAACCAAATGCAAATGGCATTATTGATCATTCAATAAAGTTCGGCGGCACAGGAACCGATTACACCATTTATTGGGAAGAAGTAGGATATCCTCAGCATAATGGAATCATGAATTCTGTCACTTCAAACAGTAACAATCCTATAACCATAAATTTCGGACCTTCATTACATGCGGATCCTCTGCAAGCCACCTACGAAGTGAAAGTATCCGGCGGTAACGGATTATTTTATGGGTTCAGGGCCAATACCGGTATTATGCCTCCTGAGGGAAATCAGGAGCTCATAGAAGTAAGTCAGTGGGGAAATACTACATGGCTCCAGCAATTCGAAAGTGCATTCGCGAACTGTCCCAGTCTTAATGTAACGGCTGCAGATACTCCTGACCTTACACATATAAACAATTTGTCACAAATGTTCCTAAACTGTTCATCTTTGACAGGGCACACTTCATTTTCTTACTGGAATCCGTACAATATTACGGATATGAGCGGTATGTTCAGCGGAGCTACTCTGTTTAATCAGAATATTGGAAACTGGGATACAGCAAAAGTAACCAATTTTAGCGGCATGTTTTCTTCTGCTTCTTCTTTCAATCAAGATATTTCTTCCTGGAATACAATGTCCGGAACTGACTTCTCTTCTATGTTTTCGGATGCTACTTCTTTTAATCAGCCATTAAATTCATGGAATACGGAAAATGCTACTAATTTCCGTTATACATTCTATAATGCAAAAGCATTTAATCAGCCTCTTAATAACTGGAATACAGGTAAAGTAAAAGATTTTGAGCATATGTTTGAAAATGCAGTATCATTCAATCAGCCCATTGGAAATTGGGACGTAAGCAAGGTTGATTATATTGCCGGATTTAATATGTTTTCGGGTGCTTCCCATTTTGACCAGGATATTTCTTCGTGGAACATCAAGCTTCAAAATTTCAGCTGGAATGCAATCTATTTTGGATTTAAAAATGCGGGCTTATCATGTACGAATTACAGTAAGTTTCTTATTGCTCTGAATAATAATCCTACATGGGGGAACTCAACAATAACATCCGGAACTATAGATGCAACAGGACTTGTTTATTCTACACCGCAGGCTATGCTGGCCAGAGCTCAGCTGATCAATAAAGGGTTTAATATTATTGGAGATTCCTATATTGCCGGTTGTTTTCTGTCAACAACAGAAGTTTCACCAAAAACAAAAACCTCTGCTTATCCTAATCCAACGACAGGAGTGATTAATGTGGAATCCGCTTCGGACGAAAATGTTCATTTATATAATATCAATGGTAACCTCATTAAAAATATGATGTTTAGAAAAGGGAAAAACACGATCGATCTTACTGAATATCCATCGGGAGATTATTTCTTAAAAGGTGATACGACTCTAACTAAAATAATCAAGCAATAACAGGTTAATTTACAATTAAATCAGCTCCAAAGTCATTGTACTTTGGAGCTTTTTAAGTATTATATTTATGTAGGTGAAGAAAATTTAAAAGGCAATATAAAATGACAAAAATTTGATAATTACTATATTATCCTTACCGCTTTAGCAGCTTGTGGATGCACAAAAATGCATTTTTAAGCAACTGTGAACCATGACGACTTATCAATTTCTTTCATCTGTTGTGTATTTCCTGTTAAAATCCTCTCAATAAATTTGAATGCGAAGATTTATTGATAAAAATCAAATAGTCAAAAGAATCTGCAATATTTGTTTTTCTAAACTCATTACTTTCAGTTCCGGAACCGGTTTTTCGAAACAGAATCTTTTTCAATATCCATTCTCCCAATTCATTTTTATCAGTCTTTATAGATTTTAAATCTAACACAAAATAAGGTATGTTTAATGAATTTAAATTATATTCTAAACTACCTTGTGGTGATGTTTGTGATGTGAATGTTCCTATCTTTTTATTTACGCTCGCCGTGTAATTCCCTTCAAAAAATGCAAATCCAAAGTTCACATAATCACTTTGATATTTTTTGTTTATATGAAACCCCATTGACGAGGAATCTTCTTTAGAAACATGGAAGTTATGGGCAGATACGATTACCCTGCTTGGGTTATAATTTTGTTTGATCCAATCTATATTTTCAGCCATAAATTTATCCCTGGTAACTGAACTTCCAACCTGTATATTTTGTCTTATTACTGTAATATTCTGTAAATATCTTTTCTTTGTCTCTGCATCATCAATTTTCACAGCATTTTGGGAGATTTTATCCAATAAGTTATTTATAGCATCCTGAATTTTATCTGTATATTTTCTTTGACCTCGATTGTTTTCTTTTAAAATTTTAGTCAGATTATTAATATCATCTAGCTCATAATTATTTGCTTTATAAATGTCTGTAATCTGCTGTAAAGCTCCAAAATAACATTGCATGTCAAAGCCGTCAAACAGTATTTTGTTATTCATATTTTCGTTATGAAGCTTTAACCATTCAACAAAATCCAAGGTCTCTTGTGTTTGCCAAAGCCAAAAATACATTCCGTGCAACAGCATTTAGAAATCCCGATGGTTCAAAGGTTCTTATCGCATACAATAATAGCAGCTCAGCAACTTCATGCAAAGTCAAATGGGGGGCACAATCCTTCACCTATAGCATACCTGCCAATTCGGCGGCCACATTCAAATGGATTGGCAGTGTCTCATAGTCATCCACTGCACCAGGTAGTTAACAATTCCTGTCTAATTTGGCTAGGCGAATTAGATCATCAATAAAAATGTTTGAAGATACGCTTGTTTTGGTCACATGACAAGATTATTCAATTCTGCAATTCTTTCTAAATCTTCCACTAAATGTTTCGATATTTCTTCTGTTACTGGTACCAGAAATTCAGTATTATATAAACAGTTAATGACAGGCTTTCCTAATCAGAGAAGCATGAGATCGGGTTGTCTAAAAAAAGCAATAGAATCCAATTAAAAGAAAGTTAATAAAATTGTAGATACAAAACTAAAATTTAATGCGAGGTTACTTAACTACAAAAATTGCGTTACTAATCTTAAAAATTGCATTTACATTAAAAATATATTTTGGTACACTTATGTATATTATTACCGAAGTTTTTTCTCTTATAATCTTTAAGCTTCAACTTTTTAAAAAGAAAATGAATTGGTACACTAAAGTGTATCATTGCCTATTTTAATTTTCGTCATTTAAAATCCGTACAAGTACTTTCCCTTTAACCTTATGAAACTCCAACGCTTCATGCGCTTCCCAAATCTTGTCAAGAGGAACAGTGAGTCCAATAGTAGGAGTATATTTTCCTTCACTAATACAATTACTAATATCTTCAATCGCTTTCTTTTTAAATTCTTCTGGCATTGTATAGACATATACAAATCGGAAGGCAATATTATTTATCATGGAATTTAATATCGAAAGAGCGAAATTTTCGTCCATTTTTTTTGCAGAGTATGTACTTATAACTCCGCCTTTTGCAATGCTTGCAAGATCAATATTTAAATTGGAACTCAGGTCAACTTCAATAATCCGGTCCACTCCCCGACCGTCTGTTGCTTTTTTTATTTCCTCAGCTACATCTTGGTTACTCATGTTGATAACAACATCTGATCCTTTTGAACGGACACGCATTTCGTCATCCGGGTTCCTTATGGTAGCTGCAACCCATGCTCCTGACCATTTAGCAAGCTGTATTGCCGCTTCACCGACTGCTCCTGCTCCCCCTTGAATTAATACCCTTCGACCTGCGATATTCCCGTCTGCAAATAAACAATAATGCGCGGTCATTGCTGCTATTCCTAAACTTGCACCAGTCTCAAAAGAAACATTTTCAGGTAGTTGTACAGCCTGATTGGCAGGAATAACAATGTACTCGGATGCTGTTCCATTTGCTCTGCCATATTGTGCTTCATATATCCAAACTCTTTCGCCAATCCTTATAGCATCTATTCCTTCTCCCACAGCATCTATAATACCTGCACCGTCCTGATGTGGTATAATTCTGTTAAAAAGCATAGGCCCCAAAAAACCTGTCCTCGATTTTATATCAGAAGGGTTGACGCCTGATAAAATAACACGGATACGAACTTCTCCTCGTCCGGGAACAGGAATCGGCAATTGATTTACCTGCAAAACGTCGGATGCTGATCCCTGTTGTTCAAAATAAGCAGCATGCATCGTAATTTTATCTGTCATAACTTTTATTTTTTAATTAATACTTAATACACAGACTCTGTAACTTTTTTACGGTAATGAACAGGGGATACTCCTTCTTTACTTTTAAAAAACCGACTGAACGTCTGAATATTATCATATCCAAGTTCGTAAGCAATCTCTTTTATGGATAAACCAGAATAATTAATCTGTCTTTTTGCATGAATCATTATTCTATCATGAATTATATGAAGCGGAGCCCGACTAGAAACAAGAGAAAATAAGTTCGACAATGTTTTTGGAGATTTATTGAGTCTGGAAGCATAAAAAGCAACATCGTGATGCTCTGCAAAATGTCTTTCAACCAAATAATTAAATTCCCTGATTACATCACTTTGGCTTTTTTCAAGATTACTAAATTTGTTTGACTGTCTGAGGATTCTTACAGATAAGATTAACATTCTTTTTAATAAAGATTGTAACATGTCTTGCTTAAGAATATCGTTTTTATTTATTTCCGAGCAAAAAATCTCCCAAGATAACTCAAAATCCCTTATCATATCATCATCAACAGTAACGATAGGAATGTCCGAAGCTCCGAAAAACAACATTCCTTTACTACCAACTTCATTATCATGGTTTACAATACAATAAAACGGTTGATTAAATCTTACCATTCTGGCAGACTCAATCTCCAGAGAATCAATCTTATGGAATTCTGTTAGAAATATAATCTGATTCTTTTGAAGAATATAAACATATTTATCTACCTCTATTTTCATGGATTGCCCCGTATTCCATATAAAAGTCATGTCAGTTTTTTGTACGTTTGAAACGATATCAGCATTTGTCTGGTCTAGATTACAGACCTGCAATGTTTCATTTAAATCATTCGTAAAAATCATAATTTTTTAATCTAAATAATTAACATCATAAGTTTTTTGTCCATTAAGTTCATCCAAATGTTTTAAAAAACTTTTTCTTTCTTCCGTCATTTCGGGAACGGGTAAAAATTCATTTTCTGCCACTGGCTGGCCGATCGCTTCAAAAATCTTTTCCAAACCTGCAGGCATAACCGTACAAAGAAGTTTAACAAAAGAATCCGATGTATTTTTAAAACAATGAATTGCACCACCAAGAGGGATTGTTACAAATCCACCTTGAGAAACGACTTCTTTTCCTTTCTCTGTTTTAATTTCAACTTCTCCTTCCAGTACGTAAAATATTTCATGTGTATCCGGATGAGAATGAGGCGGGGGACCGCCTCCGGGCGGAACCGTCATTTCGATGACTGCATAACTTTGATCAGTGTCATCACCTGACACAATTACTCTGTAATTACCGCCCGCAACACCCAATCTTTTTCCTTTTTCTTTATCTCTGATGCTTATCTCTGATTCCATAATTTTCAGCTTAGGGTTTTCTGTAAGCAAATTTACAGACCATATAGCTTCAAAACGTTGACATTTGTCACAATACTCAAATGATAAATAATGAAAAGAAAAAGAAACTATGTTACAAAAAATATCAGGGAATACACTAAAGATCACGATCCGATCAAGATACTTTATCCTGGTTCAAATAATTACTGCAGACTCAGATATTGGAAGTATCGGAATAATAGATCACGTGACATTTCGGAGTAAACAGAAATCCCTATGCATCCTCACGTTAAAAATGAAATTCTTTCTTATTTCAGTATAGGAAAAGTAAAACATTCGGATTCTGAAGATTCACTGAAAATCTTGGTAGCAAGAAACTAATGCTGATGGAAACTGGTAAACGATTTATCATGAAGAAGATATTGACGGACAGGCCAAGTTGCTCGAGAGACTACAAATATATATCGAGTCCGGAGAGAGTCTGAAACCAGAGGTAATCATCCAGGATTTCGATAAGCTCTACAGCAATAACAAATGACGTTTGCTGGGATCTCAATCAGCAAAAACCAAATCCCACTTCAACAGCCAGACCTGAATATTTTTTACAAGATTGTTCGGTATACAAACATTGTCCTTCTAGATTGTCTTAAAATGGTCTTATCGGCCTGCTGCACGTTTATCCAGGCTTTTCTATAATAAATTCGGAGATTATTTTAGAAAAAAATGATTCACTTCTTTTCATAGACGAAAAATTTACTATCGTCACTTCAGCGGAAGTAGAATTGGTTTATTTTTCACAGATGAAAACAGTTCTATTTTTAAAAGAGGCATGTATGGTGGAAATAAAAGGGGTTAAAGTTATTTAATACAAATTAAGACCTACTATCCCCACTTCGTGCTAGATAATAAGTCTTTTAATTTTTTTAATGTAACTTTTAGGATATTTAAATATAAATTAAAAAACAGTCTTAATTAGACTGTTTTTTTAAGTGGTTGCTAAAATCGTCTTTCAGACTCCTGTATAGGAAGATCATTTACGCTTGCAAAACGTCTCTGCATCAAACCATTCTCATCAAATTCCCAGTTTTCATTACCATAAGCTCTGAACCACTGGCCTTCTGCATTATGATATTCATATTCGTAACGTACAGCAATACGGTTATCCGTAAAAGCCCACAGTTCTTTTTTCAATTTATAATCCAATTCTTTTTGCCACTTTCCTGTTAGAAATTTTATAATTTCTTCACGGCCTGTTATAAATTCAGAACGATTGCGCCACTGGCTGTCAACTGTATATGCTAATGCTATTTTTTCAGGATCTTTAGAATTCCAAGCGTCTTCTGCCAACTGTACTTTTTGTATAGCAGTTTCCTGAGTAAATGGAGGTAAAGGATGTTTCTGTTCCATCTTGTTATATATTAAAGGAGATTGAAATTGTATTTAATTTGAGTGTAAAGAAAGCATAGTTTCAACACCTGGTTTTAAAATCTGAAGTCTTTCTCTAATTCCCAAAATATCGAAAGCCTCTTCCAAATTGGCATTGTTTTCTGTATAATGTGACCATCCTTCCGAATGTAAAGGAATAATAATTGATTTTGGAAAAACATGAGCGGTATCTAGAACATCGTTGGTACCCATTGTTAAGTTAAATGGTCCCCTGGGACGAGCCGCTCCTGCAAATGCGAAAATGTAGGCCGGATTTATTGTTTTCCCGAGATTTTCAATTTCATTGTAGAAGACGGTATCTCCGGTAATATATAATTCAAAATTATTTTTTCCTGAAACGGCAATATGAAATCCTATAACATCGCCTGCTAGCTTTTCTATTCCTGCGGGACCGTGGCGGGCAGAAGTAGCTGTTATTCTGATTTCGTCCCCAGCAGGGGAACTATAAGCTATATATTCTTTAGGATCTAAACCGATACTGTTTCCTTTTAATCTTTCCGCTCCTTTTTTCGTGGTCAGCGTTGCTTTCACTTCTTTTAGGTATTCCCGGCCCATGTTATCTAAATTATCAAAATGCTGATCATGACTCAATAAAACAATGTCAACGGGCTTTCCGGGAATTATTGCAGGTCCCGACAACTTTGACTCTTTCATTTTTTCATTTAAAATGAATGAAGTTCCTTCAGGATCTAAAGTAGGATCAGTCATTATACGAAATCCGCCAATATTAAGAAGTACTGTAGGACCTCCGATATATGTGGCAGTCATGAGAATATTATTTCCCGTATCTGTAGTTTTGATATTTCTTTCCATGATTTTAATTATAATTCTATTGAAACAAATTTACAGCAGCTGCACATTCAAAACGTTGATATTTGTCACAAACTCACAATCGACAGAAAAATCAATTACCGAAAGCTTTGTTTACGGATTCTGCTTAATGTCTCTCTTGAAATTCCCAAATAAGAGGCAATCTGATGCAATGGAAATCTTTGGATCATTTCAGGATGAAGTTTAACGAAACTCTTATATCGTTCCAAAGCACTCAGGCTAATCGCATCGTCAACACGTTTTTGCGTTGCGATATGGTTGTTTTCACTCATCTTCCAAAACATGGCTTTAATAGCCGGAATTTCCAGAAACGCATCCAGATTAGGTCTTGGTAACACTAATAATTCTGTGTCTTCCCATGCTTCAATATAATATTTTGAAGGTGTTTGATTAATAAAACTCTGCCGGTCTACAATCCACCAATTTTCTATTGCCAATTGAAGAATGTATTCGATGCCGTGGCTGTCTACACTGAACATCCGGATTGCTCCATTAAGAATAAAACCTGTGTATGGACACGCATTACCCTCCTCCAAAAAATATTGTTTTTTTCGCAACTTTTTAGGAAGCAACAACGATTGAATTGTTATTTTTTCTTCGGACGAAAGCCCTGAATTGCTGTAACGTTCTATATAATCAAAAAGCGGTTCGTACATTTTTAATAATTATTTGTTAGTTGGCAACCATAAAAGTCGCTTATTATCAAAATTAAAAAAATTCCCGCTTTTTTCATATTTGTATATTTTATTAATTTAAATAGTAGTGAGTATTAAAATCACCCTGTAAGTTTTATAGGGTGATTTCAAAAAGTGAACAACTTATTTAACTTTTCTGTCTAAGAAATTTTCAATAATTGCCGCAATTTCGTCACCATGACTCTCTAAAGCAAAGTGACCAGCTTCAAACAAATGGAATTCAAGATTTTTTACATCTTTCTTAAATGCTTCTGCCCCTGAACCCGGAAAAATGTAATCATCCTTGCCGTAAACAATAAGCATTTCCGGTTGATAATCTCTGAAATATTGCTGCCAACTCGTGTACAAAGGGATATTATTCTGATAATCATAGAATAAAGCTAATTGTATTGCTCCGTTTTCAGGTCTTTCCAAATGTCTCAGGTCAATTTCCCAGTTATCCGGAGAAATTACGCTTGGATCCGTTACACTGTGGGTATATTGCCATTTCAGACCATTGAGGTCATGGAAACCCCTTAATGTATTTTCAGCTTCTTTATTGTTACGATCTTTCCAATAGGCTTTAATCGGATCCCAGAACGCTTCCAGCCCCTCTTCATAGGCACAACCGTTCTGTACAATTAATGAATCTATTTTTTCAGGGAATGCACTGGCAATTCTAAAACCGATGGGAGCTCCATAATCCATCAGATAAAGACTGTATTTTTTAATATCAAGTTTTGCTAACAACTCTGTCACTATTTTTGCAAAATTATCAAAAGTGTATTCGAATTCACTCATAGGTGGCTGCTCACTTCTTCCATAGCCTGGATAATCAGGAGCAATCAGATGATATTTATCTGAAAGATCATTGATAAGATTTCTGTACATGTGCGATGAGGTCGGATAACCATGTAACAAAACTAATGTCGGATTTTTTCTGTCACCTGCCTCTCTGTAAAAAATTTCTATTCCGTTGATATCAATTGTATTGAATGTTGTCTTCATTGTTGTAAGTATTTAAGTTTAAGATTTATTTTAAATTATAAGTGTTGATTAGTTTTTAGAGATTGGAGCCAGCTTTGGAAAGTCAATATCTGTATCTGCCAAAATATTTGCATAATTAGTAAAAATGCTGAGTGATACCTGAGCTAAAATTTCCAGAATCTGAGCGTCATTGTAACCTGCTGCTCTTACTCTTTCTAAAGATTCATTAGAAACTACTCCTTTAGTATTCAGAATTTCTTTAGCAAAAACCAGGGCTGCATTTACCTTCTGATCTGAAGAAACTCCATTTCTTGCATCGTTAATATCCTGTTCGCTGATTCCCATTTTGCCACCGACAAAACTGTGTGCAGCGTTGCAATAGTTACATCCGTTTTCGTTGGCTACGGTAAGTGCAATCAGTTCTCCTAATTTTCCTCCAAGCGAAGAATAACTTAATCCGGCATTGAAACCCAGATATCCATTAAGTACCGCTGGAGAATTTCCTAAAGTTCTCATCATGTTGGGAACCATTCCCATTTTAGATTTTACAGTCTCGAAAAGTTCTTTTGTTTTTCCGGTAGCTTCCTCCGGATTTAATGCTTTAATGCGTGCCATAATAATATTGTTTTTAAATTATTAAATATGTTTGTCGTTATTGACGGTACAAAATTGTGAATTTGAACCAGGCAACAGTTAGGCATCATTTCCCGAAGAGTTGGCAATTTTTCTAAGCGTTATTTTTCTTAAATTTTTTAACAATTATTTTTTTTAAAATGACAAAATATCAATTCCAAGATGGTCTTTTATCATTTAATAAACTGATAATCAGGTTTTTTAGATATAAAATTTAAAAATTGATTGACATTTATCACAGTTTTTTTGTATCAAATATCACCGTTTTAGGGCTTGCAATGAGCATAATTTTGTCCTGTACAACAATCATATAATTTCTGTTGTAGCAAAAACAAATTTTTATTAACATTTAAATAATTACATTATGCACACAAAAGCATTCAACCCGGAAAACGCAGCAATGCTGCTAATTGATCACCAAGTAGGAACAATGGCATGGACACATTCTCATGACATTAATTTAGTAAAGCAAAACGCAATTAAACTGGCAAAAATTGCAAAAGCGCTTAATATGCCTGTAATTCTTACTTCAAGTATGGAAGAGTATGTACAGGGACCGTTGATTCCTGAACTTGAAGAAATTTTACCGGAAGCATTCAAAGCACGTATTAAACGTCCGGGAATTGTAAATGCCATGCACCATGACGGTTTTAATAAAGCAGTAAAAGATTTAGGACGTAAAAAACTTTTCGTAGCCGGAGTCACTACTGAAATCTGTGTTACTTTCCCGGTTTTACAGATGTTAGATGAAGGATATGAAGTGCAGGTTTCTGCGGATGCATCGGCTTCTTATACAAAATATGGAGATAATCTAGCTTTGGAAAGAATGAGACAGGCAGGAGCTATTATTACAACAGTTGACCAGATTATTTCTGAATTGGCTATCGACTGGACAAGCCCTAACGGACAGAAATTGGTAGGAATTTTAAACTATCATTAATCGTCAATTTAACAAAAAGAAACACGGGTTCTGTGGAACTACCTGTGTTTCTTTTTTTATTAAAATCAAAGTTATGAAAATTATAAAAGCTTCAGAAAAACATACTCACGGAAATTCTACTTTTCAAGTGGAAATTCTATACCCTGGTGCCAATTTGGATAAAACAGATACCGGCTTTTTTACCATTGGAAGAATTGATCATGCGCTATTCAAACCTCCCGGACTGGTGCCGATGCATCCTCATCAGAACGATGAAATTTTATCTTACATGCGCTCAGGAAAAATGATTCACAAAGACAGTACCGGACATGAAGAGCATTTGAATAGCTCTTATATGATGATGATGAACGCCGGAAGTGGTATTTCACACGAGGAAAGTTCAGAAGAAAACGTTGAAATACTTCAGATCTTTATGCGCCCTACAGAAAATGATTTGCCTCCGAAGGTTCAGTTTCATCAGTTTGAAAATATTTACAGCGATAATATTTGGCGTTTAGTTGCGGGAAATCAAAAACACGCTCCTTTGAAATTAAGAGTGGAAACTAATATTTTTGATATAAGATTAAACAAAAAAAATTCTATTAAAGTTCCTGAAAATTATGATAAGATTATTAATTTTCTTTACTGTTTTAATGGAAATATTAAAATCGGAAATGAGACAGTTACAAAAGGGGATTCTGTGATTTTTGAAGAAAATTTAATTATTGAAGCTGAAACAGAGAGTAATCTGGTTTTATTTCAAATTAAAAAAAATGCAGAATATAGTGATACCGGAATGTTTAGTGGTAACAAGTTTTACATTTGATTTTACCTATAAGCTACTTTGAGACAATTTGTTGAATTCCCTCCATACTCTGCTGTATAATTTGTCCCGATATACAATTTATCCAGATTCGTTCCGTCTTCATAGTAACCGATCGGCAGGGTGTGGTTTCTTGCGCTAAGATTTGCTGTGGCCAACAAATCTCAGGTCCATACGTTTGAAGACTTCAGTCTGTTCATATTTTGCAAGTTTTATAAAATCTTAAGTTTAGCAGTCCTAGTTTTAAACTTTGTTAACAACTCCTTAAAAAAACTATTATAATCCCTTCTGTACTGTAAGCATCCAGGAGCCGAACGTTATACACTGGTTTCCATGTATACAGAAGCAATAACTTATTTCACACCACATGCATATTTTGAGCCATTACCTAATTATTACACTTCTTTGAAATGATATCAAAAATACTCCATTCTTTCACAAAATAGCTTCCAAGCTCAAATAACTATTGATAATTCGTTTTTTTCTAAGATCTTGTAATTCATTATATTGATATTAACTAACAAAGCAAAGTCGCCCTTTCATTAGTAGTTCTTTTTTTATCGCTAAACTAAAAATTAGTCCTTAAGTTTTGCTAAAAAATTTTGTAAATTTGTAAAATATTATTTAGTCAAGCGGAATGGTAGAAAAAATTGCAGTAATCGGCGGCCTTGGCACTTTATCCGGTGGCGACCTGTTCTTCAAATTACTCAAAAACAAGAAAGTTCTTAAAAATCAATTGGGCTACCACTTTATCTTTGAACAGCAACCCTACAGCCAGATTAACCTCCCCTTACATCAGGAAGAGGATATCAGATCAAGAAAATTTTATACATATAATGTTAGTAAGAATTTTGAGAAAAGAGATGTCACTAAAATACTACTGCCCTGTTTTGCAAGCCATTCTTTCATTGATGAGCTACAGAAGGAAATTTCTATTACGATCGTAAATATATATGATGCTCTTGCCGCTTATATACGTTCGAGATTCTCCTCTGGAACCAGAATTGGTATACTTACCTCTGATTTTGTTAGGCAGAGCAAAAAGCTTGACGAATATTTTCTTGATTATGAACTCATATTTCCTATTGATCAGGATAAGTTGATGGAAGCAATATATGGTAAATATGGAATAAAAAACGGATATTTTGAAGGCCTATCATTCGAGTACATTTACAAAATCTGTGCAGAACTAACTGAAGGCGGCTGTGATATTATTTTGCCAGGTATCACTGAACTCTCACTAATTACTGAATTATTGCATAGACGTGGTATCCAAATGATTGATGTGAATCAAGTGTATGCAGACTATGCCCTGCTGAATCCTAACAGTAATGTAGAAAAGTCTTTTAAAATAGGTATCCTTGGAGGAGTCGGGCCATCAGCTACAGTAGACTTCATGAACAAGATTATACAGAGTACACCTGCCCAAAAAGATCAGGATCATATCAAAATGGTAGTCGAACAAAATCCGCAAATTCCCGATAGAACTGCTAATCTTATTCGGCAGGAAACTGATCCTACTGTAGCCATGTTTTCAACTTGTAAGCGATTAGAGGCGGAAGGTGCAGATGCGATCGCCATTCCGTGCAATACGGCTCATGCTTTTGTCAAAGATATTCAGGAGCATCTGGGAATTCCAATTATTAATATGCTGAACATTACCGCTGAGCATATTCTACAAAATTATGGTTATATAAAAGTTGGTCTGCTTGCTACCAGTGGAACTTTACATAGTAGGGTTTATCATGATGTGCTAAATGAGATGAAATTGGAAGTTATTATACCCGATACAAAACATCAGGAGTATGTTATGGAAAGTATTTATGGTCAATTAGGTGTAAAAGCAGGATTTGCTGAAGGTATTTGTAAGGAATATGTACTCAAAGCCGCTGACTTTTTGATTCATGAAGGTGCTGATGTGATCATCCTTGGTTGTACCGAATTGCCATTAATGTTCTCATCGGAAGACACTATTATAAGTAAGGGGAGAAAAGTTACTTTAGTAGATCCCACACTAATTTTAGCTAAGAAAATAGTTGATCTTTCAACAGTACAATGAATCATATAGATTTGAAGTTCTGATGACTATTAATATATTTTTTTAGAATATTTTATCATTGAAAATTTTGCGACATTTCCAGGCAGTATATTGAACCCTATTGAAATATTGCTCGTAAAGAGAAACTGCAGGACCGACTACTAAAATTGCAAAGCCACAATCGGAAATCTTATTGGCTCCCAACGGAATAAGCCACACCCTGATTTGCTCCTAAAAATCCCATTTTGGAATAATTCAGGTCATTTCTGTTTTTCAAATAATTATAAGCGGAAACAGCATCATCCGATAAGTCATTAATATCTGCGGAGAAAAAATTACCAGTTGATTTTCCAGTCCCCTTTTATCAGCTTTTCATTATAGTACACGGTATCCTCTTTTATATACAGCTCAAAATTCTTTCTTCCACTTACACGGTAATATGAAAGCCCATCAAATCCCCCGTGATTCGTTCGATGCCTGCAGAACCGTGTCGTGATTGAGTTGCCAGTATCTTAATCTGATCGCCGGAAGCTGTGCAATATGTTCAATTTTGAAAAGAGGGGAAGGTTAACTGAGTTTCGCTATAATCTTTCAGCACCACCTTTAGTGGTCAGAATATCATCTGTTTTTATTTTTAGTTAGGAATTACCCTTTTATACGATTGCGCAAAGTACTTAGTTCTTCCTCTAGCTTTTCAATATATTCCAACTTAGGTCCAAGTATTTCTGTAATTTCCGACTCGGTGTATCTCGGTATAATATGTTGTGGGCAGTTCCAGTCGTAAGCTTCGATCCGAAAGATCAGCATTCGCTCCGGTTTGAATTTATAATCATTAGGTTTCAATTCTTTAAATAGAGCCGGATCGTCCTCAATTTCTATAACCTCAGCCTTAGCATAGATTTTTAATCTTGCACGCATAGGATATGACATCATTATCAGTGATACCTTATTATTGGTGACAATATTTCCAACGGAAATATATTGCTTATTCCCACTGAAATCAATCATACCAAGGGTCTCCTTATCAATAACTTTAACAAAGCCTTTTGGACCACCACGATGCTGAATATAAGGAAATCCATTTTCGCCAAATGAAGCCAGATAGAAGCTATCCATCCCACTTATAAAACCCTTTTCAACTTCTGTCAGACCATCGCGGTAACTTTGTTTTTCCATCCGTTCATAGATATCACGGCTTCCCTGTTGTTCCTGGATCGCCTTAATTACTTCTGTAAATGCTGTGTTTGCATAATTCATCTGCTGTAGTTTTTTGATAGTTTTAAATAGACTGGATCTGTCTGATCATCTGATTGCTAAATCCCCATTCATTGTCATACCATGCCATAACCTTTACCAGGTCACCATCAACAACACGGGTCATTTCCAAATCAACAGTTGAAGCAAATGGACTTTTGATGATGTCAGTAGATACAAGAGGTTCGTCTGTTACAGAAATAACTTTACTATACCGCTCAGTTTTTGATTCTTCAGTCAAAATTTGGTTAATTTCTTCAATGCTCGTAGGTCTTTCTGCAACAAAAGTTATGTCGGATATAGAGCCTACAGGAACTGGTACTCGAACTGCTATACCATCAAACTTTCCTACATACTGAGGTAGGGCTTTTGTTGTTGCTATAGCAGCCCCTGTAGCAGCTGGTGCCAGATTGATACCTGCTGCTCTGCCCATACGGGGCTCTTTCTTAGATGGGGCATCAATTAGGGTCTGAGATGCTGTATAACCATGTGTTGTATTCAAAATTGCTTTTTTGATACCAAGTCGTCTTCCCAGTATTTCAATAATGGGGCTAATGTTATTGGTAGTACAGCTTGCACATGAAAAAACTGAAACTTTACCGTCCTCTGTATTTACACCATGTACGACAGTTGGAGTATCCTTGGTCGGACCGGAAATCACCACAAATTTTGCACCGGCTGTAAGGTGCTTCTCAGCATCATTTTTATTGGTGAACAAACCTGTACTTTCAATGATTATTTCTGCGCCTATTTCTTTCCATGGTAAACTTTCTATGTCCGTGACGTTAGTATATTTAACTGGCTTACCATTCACAACAATTGTATCACCAGCAATCTGAACATCTTTTTCATATTTGCCATAGTTACTGTCGTATTTGAGCAGGTACACAGCATTTTCTATACTCATTAGATCATTGATACCAACTACTTCAAGATCATTCGTATCAAAAATGATTTTTAAGGCAGCACGGCCAATACGGCCAAATCCGTTAATAGCGATTTTTTTTCATTTTGTTACTTTTTTAATATATTTGGAATTGTGAAATTTGAATGAAATTACAACATATTTTCTACATTTATGTCATGTTCACAGTCGGAATAACCTTGGAACCAATTAGTTCTATGGCCTTCATTAACTGGCTGTGTGAAAGACCGGCATTGTCCATCTGAAAAGTGAATCTTTGGATACCTCCGAGTGACTCACTGTGATTAATTATTTTTTCTGCTACCGCTTCGGGACCACCTACTACTAATACACCTTTGGGACTGACATTTAAATCAAACTGAGAACGTGTGATTGGCGCCCACCCTCTTTCTTTGCCAATTCTGTTCCACTGATCAACATGTCCGGGATAATATTCGGCGATAGCATTCATATCGTTTTCAGCAACATAACCAGGTGAATGCAGACCGACCTTTAAATCCTCGGGTCTAAATCCAGCCTTAGCTCCTGCTTCTCTGTATATATCAACCAAAGGTCTAAATCGTTCCGTAAAACCACCAATGACAGCTACCATTAGTGGTAATCCTAATCGGCCTGCCCTTTCAAAAGAGGCTGGAGTACCGCCCACTCCCAACCAAATAGGGAGCTTTTCTTGCAAAGGTCTTGGATAAACTGGAAGATTGTCTAACTTTGAACGAAATTTACCGCTCCAAGTCACGAATTCGTTTTTACGGATTTCCAGCAAAAGATTCAGTTTTTCATGGAACAGCTCATCATAGTCGCTGAGATTCAGTCCGAAAAGCGGGTACGCTTCTATCGAGGATCCCCTGCCAACAACCATTTCTGTTCTTCCCTCAGAAATAATATCCAGAGTTGCAAAACTCTGGAAAAGCCGGACGGGATCTGCAGCTCCAAGAACTACTACTGCGCTTGCCAGCCGTATCTTCTTGGTACGAGCTGCTGCGGCAGCTAAAATAACTGCAGGAGCAGAATCTAAAAATCCTTTTTTATGGTGTTCACCAATCCCAAACACGGATAATCCTACCTGGTCGGCAAGCTCGATACGCTCAAGCAATTCTTTCATTGCAAGATCTGGTGTAATTCCTGTAGTGCCATACATGGCAGATGCAAAACTGTCAATTCCTATTTCCATAATAAATATTTGCTTTTGAATGAAAGCGGCTAACATTTAGCTGGCCGCTTAAAATTATTTCTTCAGAAATGCTTTAGCCTTCTTGTACCTGCTTTACAAATTGCAGATCTCCAGCTAATTTGACATCTTCTCCAATCATTAGCCCGCCTGTTTCCAGGGCAGCATTCCATGTCAAACCAAAGTCTTTTCTGTTGACTTTTCCTTCAAAAGAAAAGCCAGCTCTCGAATTTCCATAAGGATCTACTTCGATCCCGTTAAAATCCAGGTCGATGGTAACAGGCTTAGTAATTCCATTGATGGTAAGATTACCTGTAAGCCCATCACTAACATTTAGTGCTGAAGACTCAAAAGTGATGGTTGGATTTTGTTCCACATTGAAGAAATCAGCGGATTTCAGATGGTTATCACGATCAGTATTATTGGTTGAAATCGAATCGGTTTTGATCGTTACTCTCGTTTTTGCATTAGTAAACGTATCATCCTCAGTATCCACTTCCACATTAAAATCTGTGAAGCTTCCTCTTACGTTAGAAATCATCATGTGCTTTACTTTAAAAGTAATATCACTGTGCGTTGGGTCAAGATTCCATTTTGTTGCCATGTTTGTAAATTTTTAAGTGTTATTTATAATTAATTTTTATTTCTATTAGTAACTTCTTAGAGCAAGAAGATTATATATTGATAATCGTATCTGAATTACTGTCGTTCTTAAAGTTTGTATGTCAAAGTTCAGCTATTGTCAAAAGATAGGGAATGATGTTTATCAAAAAATACGATTGATAAATGTCAAGCCTAGTCGATCTGATAAAGTCCAAAAAGATTTCCGTCAAATAAAAGATGACTGTAAGCATAGCTTTCACATGTCCTGATAATACCATCAACAGGTTCAACTCCAGCTTTTAGCAAAATATCCACGGATTTTTCTAGGTCGTCCACCTGGAAACCTATCACAATATCGCCGTCTCTAAAAATCATTTGAGGACCGACCAGACCTGTTCCATAAATCTCCAATACTGTATTATCATTTAGCTTATAGGCCGAAAGGCCTGGATCTCCCAGCATGTTTTTTGCTCCCAATACCTTTGCAAGTGCTTCCCAGTATTGCGCAGTTTCAGGTTTGCCATTTATAGAAATTCGAAGCGGAATTTTATTTTTTCTCATAGTTTGAAATCTTAATTTTTGAACTTAAGAATGATAAAATGAAAAACACTTTCGTTTTATCATTCTTTAATAAATCCGATAGCTTTATTCAAAACGACAAGCTTCTTCAAAGGCCAGACGCGGATCACGCGGATGCAATTTGGAATCATCTCCATAACCGATCGTGCAGATGAAATTTGCCTTCCATGAAGTCCCTTTAAAAAATGTTTCATCGATAATATTATTATGGAATCCGGACATTGGACATACATCCAGTCCGAGACCACGTGCCGCGATCATGAGATAAGCTCCAGTTAGGGAACTGCTCCTGTAGGCTATAGATTCAGCAAAGCTGGGATCATTTTCAAACATTGGTTTAACATCTATTCTCGGAAATAGTTTTGGTGCCTCCCGCCAAAAAAGCTCGTCCTGTGCTATGATCGCGGTCACTGGTGCTGACTTAACCTGTCCTAGATTGCTCCCCATCCCTTCTAATGCGGGATAAAGTTTTTCTTTCCCTGCTTCACTTCGAACAAATATAATTCGGGCAGGTTGCAGGTTGCCGCTTGTCGGACCATATTTTACGATCTCATATAGTTTTTTTAAGTCTTCATCTGAGACTGCCTTATCCGTCCAATGGTGGTGTGATCTTGCTTTGGTAAAAAGCTGATCAAAAACATCGGTAGAAAGAATTTTTCTATCTAAACTTTCGGCATCATTGTAATTTGTGTGAGGATTTGAATTTGTTGTCATTATAGTAAATTTTAATTGTCCTTATATTATCTAATGTATTCTTTGTTTATAGGGACATTGCCCTTGATTCATTTTGATGTTACAAATTTGCGTTAATCATAAATAAGCATTAATGACCTTTGTCAAAAAATGGTCTTGACATTTATCAAGAGCATAGCACTGACATCAATCATGGATTCGTGTAAGAGAGCAGATGTTTATAAACAAAAAAAGGACTCAAGCGAATCCTTTCAATTACTAAAACGTTTATGCAGTATTGGAAATTTACAGCCGTCTCTATTTTATGTTTTTATGCAACAGATTATCCAGCGCTACCTTTCCTGAACCATATTTCGCCAGCACCACTAATATTCCTATCACAAGCAAATGGTATTCATAACCTTCCCCTTGTAAAGTGCCGGCCCAGCCCATAAAGAATCAAACTTGGATATGCGCTTTAAAGATCATACCTAGCCACAGCAGTGATCCGCTTAAAAAGTCCAAATAAAATAAGCAGGAAAGTAACCACCTTTTGATTGTATGATCGTATAATTGTATAATCATTTAATCAACCGTTCAAGGCATTCTTTTTAATTCTGCTTAATGTTTCAGGGGAAATACCTAGGTAAGATGCAACCATGTTTTGCGGAAATCTTAAAATGAACGATGGATAGGACTTCATCAACTCTTCATAGCGCTCTTCTGCGCTCATGCTTATGGCTGCATGTATTCGTTTTTGGCTTGCTATGAAACTCTGCTTATCCATTGATTTTAAGGTAGCTGCAACAGCAGGAATCGCCGCCATAAGATCTTGAAGATGCTCCCAGGTAATCTGCAATAGTTCAGAATCTTCAAGCATTTCTATGTGAAATTTTGTAGGGGTGCCCTGCGTATAGCTTTCAGGATCACCGAGCCACCAATCCTCGACTCCAAAACGAACAATATGTTCCTGACCTTTATCATTAACCGAAAACATACGGGCAGATCCTTTAACAACAAAGCTGGCATATTTGCACACATCACCCTCCTGCAGAAGATATTGCCGTTTCCGAAATTTTTTTGGTTTGAATTTTTCTTCTATGAGGATCTTTTCATCAGATTTCAAGGTCATTCCGGATTTGTCTTCAATATATTTGAATAAGGTTTCGTGCATAGGTGATCAAATAAAAGCTGTACTAAAGGTAAAAAATCTTTTTTAAGTAGAATAATGTGCTAATTGTTATTCTTACTATAGTTTACTTAAGATGCTTGTATTCCTAATCTACCACATTCCTTTTAAACATATTTTGAGTTTAATATTTTTGTTTTCAGGATGCCGTGATATTTTTTTGTTAACAATTTTTTTAATGATCCAGACCGATAATATAGATAACTAATACTTTAGTGAAGTCTTTCACAATACTTCACTCGGGAATCTTCCCGGTGAAGAATGGAAATCTATTGAAAATTTTGAAAACTACGCTATTTCCAACTATGGAGATATGAAAAGCCTTGAGCACCTGATTACATCATAAGATGAAAAAAGCGTAAGCCATCGGAATTGATTATGAGACAATTCATGAAATTCTTCAACAAATACCTAGAAAAGATTTTTATAATATACCTGCTTATTATAATCAGAGGGAAAATGATAGCGAAGGTCTGTGCCCCGTTTGGTATAACATCATTTCGTGGAAATTCAAATACCGAGCCTTTTCTGATCTCATTTAAAGATGGTAATAGGTTTCACCTGCATGCTGAAAACTTGGAAAAGCTATCTGTCAGTAAAGACCATTTTAGAAGAACCGGGGCAAACCTGGTTGCAAATAGCAGAGACATGTATGAAAAAGAAGGTAACCTATACAGTGTTGAAGGTGAGCTTATAGCCACTTTTTAAAATATCAATATTAACAGCAGGGCCCTGGAAATTGTCAGTAGAAATAACCTTCACAAACTAAGCATGAAACATCTCACAGTAGGAGGATCCAGATGGTTCTTTAAGAATTACCATCCTACAAAAGAAGATTTTATTTATAAAAAGAATAATTCGGAAACAATAAATTATTAAAGGAATCCCTTGGAAAAAACTGGGTACCGCATCCATAAAATACCCCATGCATGAATTTAAGCTTTTGGAAACAAGAATAATGTCTATTAATTTGAGAAATAAGCATGACGAATAATCCATACTTTTATAGCCCAGTAAATCATGATAGTTAAAAAATTTTGTTATCACTTACCAGTTACTTTATGAAAGAATATGACATTAATGATAAAACACTTGTTATAATTAATGAAAATGAACCCTTATGGGATTTCAATATATCCAAACTTTGGTTATACTCAGAGTTTCTTTACTTAAGGGAAAAGATAAATGATAAAATACTGATCGAAAATATTTAATAAGTAGGTAATGATGGTTTATTGAATTTTTCGGTTTCGTTTCTTTTTATAATTTCAAATTCGTCACCCTTGTTACCTCCAAATTGCATTAAAGAAATCCTTAAAATTTTCTCAAAAGCTGAAAACGGGATGTTATTATCTTCGAATACTTTTTTACAGAGTCCTAATTAATTTTTTCTAATTGCTGAGATCTGATACTCTGACAGGTTGTTATAAAATCAAGCCTTTGTCTTGGGCTGATAATAGTGATATCCTTAGTCTTTGTAATAATAAATACAAGATCTGTTAGATTGGAAGCATATACTGAATACCTGCCATATGGTTTTGAATTAAATATTCCAAAGTATCCCCAAAAACCCTTCGAAGCAAACATACGCATATGCATGTTGAATGCACGTGTATTTGTTTCTTTTATATCCACCAAATCATAAATGTTAATCTTTTTTATTGTAAAAACAGGTGATTTTATAAGGATATAATTATCCTTTATCAAATACTCTCTAGGATGTAATATATAGGGGACTATCGCTATTATTGCAAACAGCATTAAAAGAAAATACTTCGCTGCTGCTGAAGGAACCTCAACATAATCTTTTTTAAAAATAATAAAATAATAAAGACTAATAATAAATAGATTTAAGACTAATGTTAAGACTATAGTCATTGTGCCCATTTTAGCTTTGTACTTTCTTACCATAATAGTTTTTGATAAATAATTTTTTTATTTTCGAATATATGATATTTTCATCATCAAGATAGAGTATCAATGCTGCAGCCATGGAACAGAAAAAAGAAACTAAGCCATGAGTAAAAATAATACTCAAGTGAAAAATCAACCCAACAATTAAAAAAGAATATCTTAATTTTCTATTGGTAGCTAATATACATGCAAAAAGTAAGAGTTCCAAGATAATTACAGACCATGTAAATAAAGGAGTAAATTTACTTAGTGTAAAAATATTGTAGATTCTCTGAATCCAAACCGGCGCTCCAAATACGTTGTGCGTAAACCAATAATAGGCACAGGTTCCATTTCTCCATTCTTCATTGTATAGTTTTCCAACAGCCGAATGCAGGTATATTATAGCAACCTGAAGAATAATCAAAAAATAGTATATATTAAAAAAAACATTAATAGGCTTTCTTCCCTCACTTTTTCTTTCTGGTCTCCATTGATTTAACCGATTATCAAATAAACAGATAAGAACAAGCAGAATGGTAAGATTTGAGGCAATTTGATCACCACCTTCCACAACCAAGAAACTATTACAAATGCTATAATGTACCCATGCTTGTAATAAGCCTGTTACCTGGGGAATATATCCCGTAAAAACAGATAGCAGGATCAGGATCGAAATATATTTTCCCAACTCCAAACCTAATAAATAGAAGATACTGAAATTGGCGAGTGGTATATTTCTTACGAATATCATTTCCTGTTTATTCGACAATAACTCAAAATCAGCCAATTCTGGGACGTTATTGAATAAAAGAGTTAATAAGGCGCCTAAAGCAAATATAGATCGGGCAAATGCTAAACGCTCACTAAATATAGATTTTCTTTCCAACAACAAAATTAATGACCTCATTTCGTGATAATATTTATGGGGAAAACTACAAATTTGGAAGGGTACTCTGGACTTTGGTTTAATAAAGACCAGGGCGGGAGAAATTCCAATGAAATTAAGTATCTTCCATTAAAATTTTTAATACTTTTCTTATCTATCACCAAATCTGAATATTGTAAAGTGTCAGGTTTTATCCCATCCAGAATATTTAATTCAGACTTTGTAGTTATTGTGAAAGATTTAACAGAATCTTCTTTAATTCTTTGTGTAATATTGCCTATTTCAACATTTAATACCCGATTGTGTCTCGATATACCAAAATAATATTCAGAAGAAAAATTTCTAAGATTAAGGTATTCTATCTTATTCCCTTTGACAGAAAAGATATGAATTTTTGGATCTTTTGAAGTCTTGGTAAAAAAAGCCCAACCTTCCGGAAAAAACGATACGTAGGATGCTTTTATGCTCTGACTATTGTTAAGAGGATTATTTCCTAAATAAACACTGAGGAGTTTAAAGAATATGAATAAAACAATAAATAGCCCTGAAAAGAGAGCTATTATTGAATATATACTTACTTTCTTCATGTAAAATACTTAAATTCCCTTTAATTGCATTGTTACATCCGAAGTAAATTTTTCTTGTAAGTAAGGAGTATCCATTCCTGTCTGTGGAGCATATAAAAACACAGCTACTGCACCTACAACCACCACAGCTCCTGCAACTGCCACAACTGCCCAAACAACAGTGTCAGTATCAAACCAAACCGTATCCCCAGCCTGTATTTTGATTTGTCTCGCTTTTGAAGCAACCTCTGGGACTGATGTAGAACTGCTGATGTCACTTTGTTCTTTGACCTGTGTCGCATAAAGATTTGTAAGCTCTGTTGCCGTTGCATCATTAGTTTGAGCTAATGCTATTGTTTCTTTTCTTACAAGCTGGGCAGCCTCTTTAATGGCAGCTTCAACTTTGTAATAATCCCCAGAAGAAATGTCTGTTCTGAATTTATCCAAATAACCAGGATTTGAAACTTCAATATTATTAACAACATTATTTTGGAATGCTTCAATCTCTGCAATTTTTGTATTGTCAGTAATAAAGTTTCTAAAGTTTAATTCTTTAAAATCTGATAAGCTATTAGCAATATCTCCTTCAAAAAACATTACTCCTTTAAAAACATCAGCATCACTAAGCGATGCTATTTTTGAAAAATTACTACTGTTTTTTTCATTTTTGATTTCAATACTCTGATTGTCACGAGTATCACCTTGACTACACGACATGTTTAAAAACGAAGCAAGTAATGTACCTAATATGATAGGATGACTTGCGATTTTTCTTACCGATTTCATAATATAATGTTATTAAGTTTTAATATTTGGTAAAACTATAGATTAATACCTTATTTAACAATCCGTAAAATGTATACTTTATACGTTTTTAGAATACAATTATTTTGTTTATAAATTCACAATAATTTTATATTTTTGATTTATATTTTTGACATTATGAAAGTCAGATTAGAAAAAATAAGAGAAAAACGCATACAAAAAGGTTATTCTCAAACATATATTGCAGATCTACTTGATATTTCACAAGCACAGTATAGTCGTTTAGAAAAGGGAGAAAATGATTTTGATATAAAAAAACTGGGTGAATTATTAGAAATTTTAGATATTAATTTTTTTGATGTCATTGAATTCAGTGGTAAGCAAAAACTTTTTGCTAATTCATTACTATTAGGAGGTAGTGGCTTTTACAATAGAGATGCTGAGTTGATTAAGAAAATTGTAACTGAGGTTGTGGATAATTTATTTACTTATCTCCAATAAGTTTGAAAATATTTGAAATTTCTAGATTTAATTGATGTAAAATAGAGATTGATCGTGAGAAATAATGTCATTAAAAATATATGTATCGCCTTAACTACAGGATCTGCAGTCTATGTAATTAATAAGTGGTACTATACAAAAGAATTAGACTATCTTGCATTAGTATTTGTTATTTTATTCCCTCTTATTGCAACATTACTACCATACTTCAATCGTAAAGATTATATTTTTAAATTTGAGCCATCTGATTGGACTCAACTTCCAGATGGCCACTTCCACATGAATGTTCCTTACAAAGTCCATGGAATAGAAAACCCAAAAGCAGTACTTTATGTTATAATTAACAATTCGTTATCGCGTGTATCCGGATCTCTTAATGTGGAAACAAATATCTCTTAAATTGAAAATAGTGAATCCCTCCGTAAGATCAAACAGGTCTACAGGAAGGTTCAGTGCTTTGTACAGCTGAAATAGAGAATGAGATTCGAAATAGTCTAGTGATTCCAATTTTACTGCATTACAAATTTGAATTCCAAATTTAATAATTTGAAAACTTAAACTGATGAAATCAGGAATTGATTTGTAGTCTTGATACAAATATTAATATTTAGAAAATGCTTAATCCTGATATGCTCCTCAATGTCTATAATTACCTGATTGATAAGCTAATATTTTTTATAGTAATTCAAACAACAGGTTAATAACTAGATAACACCATAAAAAAATAAGCACACCCAACGGCATTCATTGTTGCGGGTCTGGCATCAAATATAGAATCTAGTACTCTCAATAATTCTATCTGGACTAACGATTATCGCCCGAATCGGTTGTGATATAGATAGCTCCGTCCTTGTTTGCTTCGTATAAATCATCTCCCTTTGCAAAAACTTCAGCTAATTTATCCACCTACCTTTAATTTCTTTACACTTTTAACAATAAATGCTAAAAGCAGTTCACCACTTGTGCTTATCCTAACTTATAGTAAATTTCAAATTATAATACTAAATATTTCTGAAGAAAAAATTGATTCTATAAGTATAGTTTAATTTGACTTAATCGAACCAAATCATCGATAAAAGTGTTTGAAGATACGCTCGTTAAGGTCCCTTGACAGGAATTATTTTAGACTTTCCGTTTTCAATTAATGACTGTTCTACCAAGATAATTGAGCAAGAAATAACGTCTATTTTTGTTCTCCAAGTTTACCTTTTAGAGTTAACATGTCGTTACTCAATTTTTCATCCAAAATCTTAGCATATTGTTGTGTAGTTTTAATATTTTTATGTCCCAGCATTTTGCTCACGCTTTCAATCGGTACTCCATTAGACAATGTAACAGTAGTAGCAAAAGTATGTCTTGCTATATGAAATGTCAAATCTTTATTGATTCCACAGACACTAGCAATTTCTTTGAGATAAGAATTCATTTTCTGATTGCTAAGAACTGGGAAAAGGACATCTGAATTCACACATTGCGGATGATTTTTATATTTTAAAACCAGCTCCTGAGCTAAAGTCAATAATGGAATTCTGGTTGAAGTACCGGTCTTTTGACGATGTGTAAAAATCCACTGTTCCCCATCAATACCAATATTGATGTTAGATTTTGATAATTGTTTTACATCTACATAAGCCAGACCTGTATAGCAACTAAAAAGAAAAATATCTCGTACTTGCTTCAATCGATCGGAAACAAATTCCTTCTCATAGATCATCTGAATTTCTTCTTTAGCAAGGTAAGGACGTTCAACAGCTTTAATCTTTGCTTTATAGCCCAGAAAAGGATCTTTAATGATCCATCCGTGGGCCATACATAATCGGATGATCTTTTTGAAATTCTTTAGGTATTTCACAGCTGTATTGTTTCCACATTTACGTACACTGCGGAGCCAGAAGTCATAATCACTTACAAAACCGTGATCGATTTGCGTGATATCAATATCAGAAACTTTGTATTTCCATCTAATGAATTCCTGTGTATGCTTTAAAGAAGTTTTATAACGCTCCAGTGTTCCTGGGGCAAAATCCTTACCAACCAAAGCTTCCACTTTGTCATTATGCTCCTGGAATATCGGAATAAGCATTCTTTGCTCAATATCAGTTCCAAGCAGTTTAGATTTTAAACTCTCTGCTGTTACAAAGTTTTCATCTTTCAGCATCAGGTAGTGGAAATCGTAAACTTTCTGTTCTAAAGTTTTAAGATAGAGATTCAGTGTTTTTGCTTCTTGCGAATTGCTTAGTGCTTTGTGTGCTTTAACATCCCATTTCTTCGGATCGATATACCTTTTAGCAGCAATGTCTGCTGCCTTGCCGTCTATCGTAATTCGTAAGTAGATGGGAGCGGTTCCGTTGTTTCTGATTTTATTCTTTTTGATAAAGAATAACAGGTTGAATGTTTTGTTCATTGTGTGATAACTTTAATGATTTACTAATTTACTTTTTGTTACCACTTTTTGCAAGATGTACAATCGTTAGACTGCTTATTGGTCGGGCTTTCCGTGATTTTTCGTGACCCATTTTTGTTATTTTTCGAATGGGATACGAAATAGGACATATAAATCGTGACCTAGTTTGTTTTTTTTTGATACTGCACTAAAACAAAAAACGCTGTAAACATGATGTTTACAGCGTTTTAGCTTATTTTGGTTTCTAACCTTGCGGAGAGTGAGGGATTCGAACCCCCGGACCTGTTACAGTCAACAGTTTTCAAGACTGCCGCAATCGACCACTCTGCCAACTCTCCCTGAACTCCGGCTATGCCTTCGTTTTCAGTGGTGCAAATATAGAACGTTTTTTAATTCTGACAAAATAATTCCCGGATAAATTTTAACAAAATAAAATAATCAGCTAGAAATCAACCGGATTAATTTCCTGGGATTGTCTTTCTGTGTGTATTGATCAACAAACAGGATAAAAAATAAACGCACCAATTCATGATGCGTTTATGATATGATGTATTGATTCAAGTATTAATGCAGTTCAGCAAGATACTTTTCAGCATCCATGGCTGCCATACATCCGCTTCCCGCAGCTGTAATGGCCTGTCTGTAGATGTGATCCTGAACATCTCCTGCTGCAAAAACACCAGGAAGGTTGGTTCTTGTTGATCCTTTCTCCGTTTGAATATACCCGTTTTCATCCAGATCAATTTGTCCGGCGAAGATATCTGTATTAGGCTTGTGGCCGATGGCAATAAAGATCCCGTGCACATCCACGGTAGATTTTTCCTGAGTCTGGTTATTGATCACCACAGCTCTTTCTACAAGATTGTTTTCCCCTTCGATCCCGATCAATTCGTGATGAAACTTCACTTCAATATTCGGTGTATTCTGAACTCTGTGAACCATTGCTTTTGAAGCTCTGAACTCATCCTTTCTTACCAACATGGTTACTTTATTCACCAATTTTGCAAGATAGGTAGCTTCCTCAGCAGCTGTATCACCCGCTCCTACTACCACTACGTCTTTTCCTCTGTAGAAAAATCCATCACAAGTGGCACAAGCAGATACTCCTCCTCCATTATATTTTTTCTCATCGTCCAGCCCCAGATATTTTGCAGTGGCTCCTGTAGAGATAATTACTGTTCTTGCCAGGATTTCTTTGTTTCCAGCATACAATTTATGAACACCACCTACTTCTTTAGAAAATTCAGCCTTTGTGATCATTTCATAATGAACTTTGGTGTCAAATCTTTCTGCCTGTTTCTGCAAATCCATCATCATTTCAGGACCTGTAATACCTGCAGGATATCCGGGAAAGTTATCAACCTCCGTTGTTGTTGTTAATTGTCCGCCCGGTTCCAAACCTGTGAACAATTCAGGTTTAAGATCTGCTCTTGCTGCATAAATTGCCGCTGTGAACCCAGATGGCCCTGATCCAACTATTACACAATCTAAAATGTTTTGCTCCATAATTTACTTTTCAAAAAGATTAAAATTAAAGTTCGCTAATTTCGTAATTTTTAATGTTTTATTAAAGGAATTTTAATGATACTTGTCAATAATCAATATGTCGATTGTCGATGAATGTAGTATTGGTTATCAGGCGCTGGTTTCGGGTTCATCAGAGTTTCAAAACTGCTAAATTGCTTAATCGCGAAATCGCTTTATATGTCAACATGAGCAATCTCCGACTTCTCAGCGCTCTATAAAAATCTTACCCCCTCAACTCTCATCCAACCTACACCTTCATCTTAAACTTATCCACATTAATAATCTTATATACCAGTTCCTTGATCAATTCTGCTTCGCTCATATTCACGGCACCAAGCCCCTTTCCTTTCATATCGAATTCCCTTAAAATAGAAATAACCCTTGTTGCATGTTTCAGAGGATATAGCCTGGCTGTTTCTGCATAATCTTTTATAAAATAGGGGTTGATTCCCATCTGAGAGGCGATAACCTGTGGTGGCTGCCCTGCCATTGTCTGGTAAATAATTACATTTGAAAAATAATTGTACAAACTGGCCAGCATCATCACAAAAGGATTATTCTTGGGATTTTTTCCCATAAAATGGGCAATTTTAAATGCTGCATTGGAATTCTTTGTTCCCAAAGCCTTCTGAAGTTCAAAGACATTGAATTCTTTACTGATCCCGATGTGGTTTTCAACGATCGTTCCGTCCAGAACTTCTCCTTCCTTTAAAATGATCTTTAATTTTCCAAGCTCATTGGCGATCCGTGAAAGATCATTTCCAAGATACTCCGCTAAAAGATGGGAAATATTAGGTGCTGTCTTAATATTCAGCTTGATGCATTCATCAGCAATCCATTTAGGAAGATTATTCTCCCGGATCGATTCGCTCAGGAAAAGAGCCTTTGCCTTGTCCAATGCTTTTGTTACTTTTTTGCGGCTGTCCAGCTTTTTATGCTTGTGGGCAAAAACAAGAACGGTGGAAGGTACAGGGTTTTCAACATAAGATTCCAGGATTCTGCTTTCCTCTTCATTCAGCCTGAGATCCTGTGCTTCTTTTACAATGATCACCTGCTTGTCCCCCATCATAGGAAATTGTCTTGCCAGCGAAAGAACTTCCTGATAGGTAGTATCTTTCCCATAGGTCACGGTCTGGTTGAAAGCTTTTTCATCCTCTTCCAGAAAGTCGTGTTCAAGAGCCTTTACGGCAACATCAATAAAATAAGGTTCATCTCCGTGGAAAAAATAAATCGGTAAAACTTCTTTATTTTTAATATTTTTGAGGATTAAATCTAATTCTTTCATCTTTTAATGGAACTTCCAAAACTGAATTTTCAGGAAACTTTTGATTTTAAATTCAAGAAAGACAAAGATAAGTTTTTTATTTATGACTTGGTTCGTAAAACTTACCTTTTGCTTACCCCTGAAGAATGGGTAAGACAACATTGGATACATTATTATCTTACTGTAAAATCCTACTCCGTATCTGCTTTGGTTACGGAAAAAAAGATCGTTTTAAACGGCCTCACAAAAAGAGTTGACCTGCTGATCACAGAAAAAGCCCAGCCTATTGTTTTGGTGGAATGCAAAGCTCCCCATATTAAACTGACGGAAAAAACTTTTGAACAAACGGCAAGATACAATTCGATCATCGGAGCTAAAGAAATTGTCCTTACCAACGGCCTTCAACATATCAATGCTTATTTTGAGAATGAGCAGTATCAGTTTTATAAAGCGGATCATTAAAATTCCATTTGCCATTCAACACATCAGCAACCGATTGTATATGAATCCTCCCGTTAACTAATAGTTCACAATTTTTAAACACAGTCTATAGTTCATAAGAGCATAAATCTCCCTACATTTAAGCTACAAAAATTGTAAATCATTAAATAACAAAGCACTTAAGAGATTCAGTTGAATGTAAAATTCAGATGATAAAGCTATTGTGCGGTTAGTAAATATTGAGCGGATTACTATGAACATCAGGAATATTATATTCGATTTCGGGGGCGTTTTAATGGATTGGAACCCAAGATATTTTTTCAGGGACTATTTCAATGACGATGAGAAAATGGAATATTTCCTTACCCACATCGCACAGTCTGAATGGAATGAGGAACAGGACCGGGGAAGAAGTCTTATGGAAGGAACCAACATTCAGGTTCAGAAATTTCCGGATTGGGAAAGAGAGCTTAGAGCCTATTATGACAACTGGCATGTTATGCTGAAAAGTGATATTCCACAAAATGTGGAGGTTTTAAGAAAACTCAGCAAAACCAATTATCATCTTTACGGACTCACCAACTGGTCTGAAGAAACATTTCCCTACGCTCTTGAAAATTATGATTTCTTCCAGCTTTTTGATGGAAAAATTGTGGTCTCAGGAACCGAAAAACTGATAAAACCGGATCCCAAAATATGGCATCTCCTACTGGAACGTTACGATATCCATGCTCATGAATCTGTTTTTATAGATGACAATCCAAAGAATATTGAAATGGCAGAATCTTTAGGTTTTCATACCATACAGGTATATCCTACAACAGATCTGGAAAAAGAACTGATCGGTTTGGGATTGAAATTCTAATAAATAACGGATTAACAATGTTTTAATGGTTCTTCTAATAAGTTATTTTTATTAACTTAGATGAGGATTTTGATACATTTTTGTTACTTTATTGAGGAGAAATCCCCTCTCTTTACATGCAGTTTCAAGATCGTATCTCATCCATATTCCTTCAGCTATTAAAGAATAATTAGTGTAATTAAAATAACAAAATATGATACGTTCCATCTTATTAACCACCCTTTTTATGACATCGGGAGCATTATTCAGTCAAAACTTAAAACCCGTTTCTTATCAGGACGGCTCACAGAAGCTCAATGGCCTTGTAACATCCAATGCCGGAAAAAAGCTTCCGGGAATACTGATTTTACCCGCCTGGAAAGGAATTGATGACGAAGCCAAAACAGCTGCTGTAGAGCTTGAAAAACAAGGTTATATTGCGTTTATTGCTGATATTTACGGTGAAGGGAATGTTCCTGCCGACAACGACGCAGCCGGAAAAGCAGCGGGACATTACAAACAAAATTATACGGAATATCAAAAACGGATTTCATTGGCGTTAGAACAGCTTAAAAAGAGCGGTGCATCCAACGGGAAAGTAGCTGTGATCGGCTATTGTTTCGGTGGAACCGGAGCTTTGGAAGTTGCCAGGGCCAATATGCCTGTAGCCGGTGTTGTATCGATTCATGGAAGCATTGGTAAGGACCAGACAAGAAAGAACGGTCCGATCTCAACGAAAATGCTGATTGAAAATCCAGCAGACGATAAAGGAGTTACCCAACAGGATTATGATAACCTGGTGAAAGAAATGAACGACGGGGCTGCTGACTGGCAGATCATCACCTATGCTCATTCAAAGCATACGTTTACTGATCCAAAATCTCCTGATTACAATGAAGTGATGGCTAAGAGAGCATGGAACCATACCCTGATGTTTTTGAAAGAAATTCTGAAGTAACTTTTATCCGGACAATGTATTGATCTGGCGATACAACAACCTTATATTGTCAGATCAATATACTGTCCGGTTTCTTATTAATGGCTACTCTTCCCTGTTCACCAGTTCCATGGAAAAGGCAGGAAGACAGATCGCAATGTATTCACAGGGCTCAGTAAAAGGATTACTGTAACGTACTCTGGCTCCCTTTTCCACAAGAATGCTTTGCCCCTTTTCAAGGATGACCGTTTCACCGTCAATTTCAAACTGCTTTTTTCCGGAAACAATAATGGTAAATTCATCAAACTGAGGAGTCTGGTGAGGTTCGCTCCAACCGGGAGGTGCTACCATATGAGCAATTGATATATCTGAATTATTCGTAGAATTTCCCCAATGTTCCTCAATGAGTTTCCCATCTGTAGTGGGAACGATAAAAGGGGATTTCTGAATTTTATATTTTTTCATTTCAGCCAGCTTTCTTTTTTGATTTCGTACACAAAGTTGGTCCGGGTAGGTTCTGCAAAATAAGCAACCTCTTCTTCTCCTGTTTTTACACCTCCCAATCGTTCCATAGCAATCTGGGAGCGGAGATTTTCTTTTCCTACATGGAAATGAACTTTATCCACGAACTGAAAAATGTAATCCAGCATCAGCTTTTTCACTTTAGGATTGATGCCTTTTCCCCAGGATTTTGTTCCATAAAACGTATACCCGATAAAGATGCTGCTGTCATCTTCGTCGTAATTATAATAACGGGAGCTTCCCAATACGTCTCCCGATGCTTTATCAATAATTTTAAAAGCTCCTTTACTTTCCATCGCTCCCTGAAAAAAGCTTTCAAAAATGTCTCTCTTGTAACGGTCTTTGTTCGGGTGTTGTTCCCAGACCTTAGGATCTGAAGCCAGCTCGTATACAGATTCAAAATCCCCTTGTACCAAGGGGATTAATTGAAGTTCATCATTTTCTAAAATAGGTTGAACAGAGAAATTCATACGTCTTAGCTTTTGGTTTTAGCTGCGTCGGTTTCTATTTTCTTGATTTCTTTCAACTTATCAGAAATTTTGATCACCGCATCTAATTTTGCCGGCTTCAAAGCAACTTCTGCCTGAGCCATATCCCACTTAATAACCAAATTTCCGGAATTTTCATCGGTAGGGTTTAATGTAATTTCAAACCATTCCTGCTTATCTGCTAATTTATTTACGGGTACGGTAACGTCTACAACATCCTGCTTTGGATCATAGGTGTACGCGCCCCATTGCTGGAAATCTTTATTTAAAATAACTTTCCATTCTTTTTCAGTTGGAATAATGAATAGTCCATAAGTCCCTGCAGGAACTGTTTTCCCTCCAAAGTTAACGGACTGTCCGAAAGTAATTTTTGTTGAAGAGTTTGCTCCTGCTCTCCACACCTGTCCATAAGGAACCAATTCACCGAAAATTTTACGGCCTTTCACTCCGGGTCTTCCATAATCGATCGTAATCTTAGACATCGAAAATTGTTGTTCCACTCTCTGACGTGGACTTGCTGCCGGTACAGAATAATCCTGTGCAAAACTTAAAGCTGAAGCAGACAGGCAAACTGCGAATAGTAATTTCTTCACGTGTAAATTTTTGCCTAAAATTACGAAATCAAAATAAAACAGCCCTCCCCATTCTTAATAATTTTTGCTTTCGCACTATTAATTTTTAAGACTTTCCAATACTTTTTTTGCCTGCTCAATATGCCTCAAATGATGGTAGATCACAAAACGTAAAGTGTCTCCCAGCTTCAGTTTAATAAGCTTTGAAATACTGATGTTCGTTCTGGTCTTTTCAAGGTTAATATCTTTAGCTTTCTCAAGCAGTCCGAGTAATTGATGCTGTTGTTCAATAAAATCCTTCAACACGTTCTTATCCAATTTACTGTGAATGGAATTCATTGTTTTGAATGTTTTCATTGGATTAAGCTTCTCTTTTGGAAGCATGGACTTTGCGAAGTAGTCCCCTAAAATTCCAGGTGAAAAAGTAACTTTGGGTGGAAATTTTGAAGATAATATCCTTCGGTGGATTTCCGGAATATAAAATTGACCGTACCGGTTAAGGTGCGCTATACATTCCAGTACAGTCCAGGAGTTTTCAGAGGTTCTGTAATTGAGTTCCTGATCCGTTCTATTGAGAAGAGTTTCTACGTACCGGGTGTTATTTTGCGTAATTTCCTTTAATTCTGATAATAATTGAGCGGTAAGAATTTTCATTGATCCTTTTTCTACAAACTTCAGGATTAATCCATTCTGAAATCTTGATTGAACTCAAGATTTCTTTAGCCTCGATAATGTTTCGGGGCTCATGCGCAGATAATTGGCAATATATTTATTGGGAATCTCCTGAAACAGCTTCGGACTCCTTTTCAAAACCCTCTCAAAACGCTCACGGGGAGAATAGATCAGGAGATCTTTTTCCCTTTCAATCTGTTGCAGAACGAGATCTTCCAGAACATGGGTCCACCAATTCAGATGCTGGTAATCCGACCGGATCAACTCATAAAAATTTTTCTTGGTGGCTATTTTTACAGTAGTCCTTTTTATAGCCTGGATGTAAAAATCAGAGGGTTTTTCTGATAAAAAAGAATCAAGTGAAACAATAATGTTCCCCTTATATCCAAACCTGACGATCCGTTCTTCATCCTCATCCATGATAAAAATCCTTACACTTCCTTCTTGCACAAAGTAAATATGAGTATCAGTCTCTCCTTTTACTTTTAAAAACTGGTATCGCTGAATGGTTTTCTGAGCCTGAAATAAACCGGCATCGATCATTGTTTGGATGGTATTTACAGAACTCATAAATTCCGGATATTTGTTATGATGTGTTCTATAAATTTAAATAAAAAATCAGAATAAGATCGCTTTTTCCAGCTCCAGTAATTTTTGTTTTCTCCAGATGCCACCGGCATAGCCAACCAGGTCACCATTAGACCCGATCACCCTATGACAAGGAACCAATATAGCTATTTTATTAATCCCATTGGCGGTTCCTACAGCACGTATAGCCTTTGGGTTTCCTAAAACCTCAGATTGCTGCTTATAGGTCCTGGTCTCTCCCATTGGAATTTCACGTAGCAGCTGCCATACTTTTTCCTGAAACTCTGTACCCGTTATGTATAACGGAACATCAAAAGACTTTCGCCTGCCCTCAAAATATTCCTGTAATTCTCTTTCGAGCTGCTGGAAATGTTTGTTTTCTCCCTGAACGATTTCTGCATTGAGGAATTTTGACAACGAAGCAAACTGCCGGTCCATATTTTTCCGGTCTGTAAATTCAAGAAGACAGATTCCTTCATCAACAGCACAAGCAAACATGATTCCTAAAGGTGTTTCAATCCTTTTAAGGTCAATAATCTTCTGCCTTCCTGTATGTTTTGGGGAGACTCCTACTATATTTTTAAAGCGTTCATTAAAACCACTCAGACTTTCATAACCCGAGGCCATTGCGGCATCGAGAATACTTTCCCCGTTTTTAATCCTTTTGAAAGCCTTATTTACCTTCAGTTTCCTTTGAAAAGCATGAAAAGTGATCCCGTGATTTTTCAAAAACCAACGGCGAACTGTTACCGGCTCTATATTTCTCGCGATCAAGTCGGAGTCTTTAATTTTCACCGATTCATCACCCATTAATTCATTCAGCAATTCCCGGATGTAGGATGGTGTTTCATTGAGTTTTTCCAGCGGCCTGCATACTTTGCATGCTCTGTAACCATGTGCGATAGCCTCTTTCGTGTCTAAAAAAAACTCCACATTTTCTCTTTTGGGCTTTCTGGCAGTGCAGGTGGGACGGCAGAATATTCCGGTCGTTTTTACGGCCATCCAGTACGTTCCTTCAAATGTGGAATCCTTTTCCAGGGAAGCCTGATACATTCTGTCTTCTGTAAGCCTCATTATGATATAAAAATAGGTGAAAAGCTTTGTTTTGCAACAACCTCGCGGCCCGCATCTTCCAAATGATCATAAATGTATCCGTTTAAAAAACTACCTGAGGAAATTCTTTTTACATTAAGCGTTTTTAAAGTTTCAAAATCGGGTAATTCCGGCATACACATAACATTGATAGGAGTCTCCGTGGCGTTCACAATGGTTTTGATATCCTCTTCATCGGTAATACACGGTACAAAGATCCCATCCACTCCCAGTTCTTCAAAGATCCGGATTCTTTGCAAAGTTTCTTCAACAGGATTTTCAATTCCCATCAAAAAGGGATCTGTGCGGAAATTGATGAAAATCTCAACAGCATTGTCTTTCAGTTTTGAAATAACAGGTCGGAATTTTTCATAAATCTCATCCTGTGATAGTAATCTCCTTTTTCCGTCCACCACGATACTGTCTTCAATATTAATCCCTACAGCTCCGGCAGCCGACAGTTTGGAAATATTGGAAACGATCTCATCGGTTGTATTTCCATAACCCGCTTCCAGGTCCACGGATACAGGAATATGAACAGATTTCAGTATCCTTTCAGCCATATAGAAATACTCATCAAAACTCATCTCTTCTCCATCCTCGTACCCCAAACTATGCGCTACCGCAGAGCTTGAAGTGGCTAAAGCTTTATAGCCCAGCTTTTCGTATACTTTCGCGCTTTGTACATTCCATACATTTCCCACCAATAAAGGTTCATTACCATGATGCAGATCTCTGAAAAGTTGAATATTTGTCATTTCTCTTTTTTTTATAAAATTAAGTACTATGTGGTATATTTTGCAACCGAAAAATGAACAAGTATTTTTATTCTTTTATATTTCAAAAATAAAGGTTAATTTCTATACCGAAATCTTTTATCCATGCTGACAAAAATAAAATTCATACTCTTTTTCCTTATTGGCCTCACTACTCTTCACGCACAGGAAACAATTCCTTTCAGATTAACCAAGCACAATAATATTATTGTAAAAGCACTGGTTAATGACAAGGATTCACTAGATCTGATGTTTCAGATTGCCATGGAGGATGCTTCAATATCCCCTCAACGAACCCGGAAGGTAGATCATATTATCTTTAATAAGGATGAAATCAGTGACAACAACAGAGTACAATTGGAAAAAATCACCTGGAAAAATGTGCGTTTTTTTGATAATGAACTGACCGGACATGAAGCTGACGGAAAGTTCGGAACAGGAGCTTTCTCCGGAAAGGCCTTCAAGATCGATTATGACCATAATCAGTTTGTAATTTATGATCATCTACCCGATCTGGAGGGATTTCAGCCTATAAAATTATATCCGGAAAGGGATCAGTTGTTTATTGAAGCAGAAAATATAATCGATGGGAAGACAATTACCGGCCGCTTTCTGTTACAATCGGGATATTCCGGTGGACTTCTGTACAATAATCAGCTTGCGGAAGATAACCTGCTGGATAAAAAATTAAAAATAACGGGCGAGAAAACATTAAAGAATTCCAGCGGAAAAAGTGTGATCACAAAACAAGGAATTTTACCTGAGTTTAAAATCGGAAATACAACATTAAAAAATGTTTCTGCAGGATTCTTTGCCGGAGATCTTAAAACGCAAAAAGTAAGTTATTTTGCAGCTGACCTGATCAAAAGGTTCATATGGATATTTGATGCAGACCGGAAAACAGCTTATATTAAACCCAGCCGATATTTCTCCGATCCTTATTATAAAATCAATTAAAAATAAAAAACTAGCTAATGTTAGGCATTCTATAGTTATATTACAGAGGCTGAACTCATCATAGACATGTAATAATTGGCACAATGCAATGAAGTGATCAATATAATTTCTTTATCAGGAATTTCTTCAAAAGCTTCGGAGGTAGCGATCTGGTATTCATAATCGGGGTTATTCCACTTAAAATTAGGTTTCATCACTACATATTCAGAACCCTCTTCATCCACCAGCACGAAAGATTCTTTAAAAATCCCTCTGTGCTTAAAGGCATAACTTTTTTTACAATCATTAAAATGGGTCTGAATGACGATTTCTCCGTTCCAGTTCATTCTGAACTTCAGCAGAACACGATCATGGTATTTCAGTTCAATCGTTGTTCCCCAAAAACCTTTAGGTTCTATTACATAATGGGAATAATCCGCCAGGTCAATGACTGCATTGAACTTAAACCAGCTATTATAAGAAAGTTTTCCAATTAATTTCTCATCTTTTGTCACTTCAAAAGATAAAGCATTATTTGATTTTGCGTTGTATTCTGCCATGGTTACTTTTGATTTGATGGAATTCCTATTAGTTTTTTTACAATTTTAACAGCCTGAATTTTAACGCTCTAATTTATAAATAAATCGGCAAAAAAAAACTAATATGTTTACATCAACTAAAAACCCCGTAAAAAATTACGGGGCAAAAATTATCTGTTTTTTTATATCAAAATATCGATTATTCTTTTATCGTATTCAGGAAATCCTGGCTGTTGACCAGCTGCTCTACAAGATTGTCGATAGCCGGTGGCAGGAATTTTTCAAATTTGGCTCCTTTTGTGTTTGCCTTTCCTGTTATCAGATCAGTCCAAACCACTTTTCCTTCATTGTCAATCAACTGAAACTTTACGGTGATCTGAGGAATCAGCTGAACAGTAGAGAATCCGGAAATGGCTTCGTAATCCATTTTTTGTAATTCTGATTTTAACGTAAAACTTTTATTATCGCTGCCTAAGTTAACATTCTTTTCTTTAAGCCCGTTTTTTATAGCGTCCGTAAGGATTTCTGAAACAGGTTTTTCAGCCATATAAGCACCGGACATGGTTTGGTTGTACATGTTTTTCTTATAGAAAATAACTTTATTATCCTGATATCCCCTTGTATCTTTCATAGGATCGATCTGAACAGTCTTACTGGAAGCTAATTTATTATCAATTTTTAACCCTGATTGATAATTAATTTTCTGAACAGAATTAGATAATGCACAACTCGTTAAAGACGTCAACGAAACACCTAAAACAAAAATTTTAAATTTTGATTTCATTCAATTTTATTTAATAAATTTTAACGGGCTAATTTACATATTTATCAATTTCCTTTTACCTACTCTCTTTAATTTTTCCAATGTTTATCGTACATTAAAATAAACCCAATAAAATATTCGCCAAAAATAAAAACACACCTTAAATTATTCATTAAAGTGCGTTTAGAACTATGGTAAGAAAAATGTCCGAAGTCATTGTATGATAACCTTTGTAATATCGTAAACCTTATATTGTAGAACCAAAACTTTACTCAAGATAATATTGATTGAAATCAATAGAGTCTTTTGGTTTATTTAACCCCGTCTTATTTTTAAACTCCTTATCAATTACAAAATTCTTTTCTGTAATTATTACCTCTTCACTGTTTTTGAACAATTTTAAAAGTTCAATTTTATATTGTGAATGTAATGTTTGAAAATATTTACTATACAAACACATCCCAATTTCTTTTTCAGCGAACTGTTTTCCAAATGCTGTGGTTGGTTGTGGTTTTATATAGGAATCCCTTAGTTTCCAATCATCAAAATAATAGTCTCTGTAAGTATATTCACAATCGAGTACTTTGATTTTTACGGTCTTATAGGGGTTTTCAAATAAAGCATAAAAAAATGCGGTTAAGAAGACTACTATACACACTCCAACAATGAAAATTCTTTTATTTTTCATATAATATATTGATCCGAGAAAATTAAAATCCGAAAAATATTTTAAAAATTTCTTTATACATTGATTCAAATAAAATAGTGAATCATTCAAATTTAGACAATGATTTCTTCATTATCTCTATTATCTCTATAAGATTTATTCTTTACTAAAAAACGCACCCCAATTACTTAGGGTGCGTTTTACATTTATTTTTTAGGAATTACATCGCTTCCATTTTGAAAGTCATGCTTTCAATTACTTTTAGAATTGCTTCTACAGTATCCATGGAAGTTAAACATGGTACTCCGTTTTCAACACTCATTCTTCTGATCTGGAAACCGTCTCTTTCAACTTGTTTCCCTTTTGTCATGGTATTAACTACATACTGTACTTTACCTTTCTGGATCAGGTCGATAAGGTTGACATCCTCTTCTCCGATCTTGTATCCTATTTTACAAGGAATTCCTTTCTCTTCAAAGAATTTAGCCGTTCCCTCGGTTGCCCAGATTCTGAATCCTACTTCATGGAATCTTGCAGCAAGATCAGCAGCCTCTTCTTTATGCTTATCAGCCACAGTGAAGAGAATAGAGCCATGCATCGGAACTTTTCTTCCTGCAGCGATCAAACCTTTGTAAAGTGCTTTTTCCAGAGTTGTATCTTTTCCCATTACTTCTCCTGTAGATTTCATTTCAGGTCCCAGGGAGATATCAACTTTTGTTAATTTGGAGAAAGAGAACACAGGAACTTTTACAAACACCCCTTCTTTATTAGGTACCAGTCCGTTTTCATATCCAAGGTCTTTTAGTTTCTGACCTAATATTGCTTTTGTTGCCAGATTAGCCATCGGCACATCCGTAATTTTTGAAAGGAAAGGAACCGTTCTTGATGAACGTGGATTTACCTCGATCACATATACATTCCCTTCAAAAAGAACATATTGGATATTCATTAATCCGATCACATTAAGGCCTTTTGCCAGCCTTTGTGTGTAATCCACCAATGTATCAATTTCTTTTTGAGAAACATTCTGCGGTGGATACACTGCGATAGAGTCTCCGGAGTGAACCCCTGCTCTTTCAATGTGCTCCATAATTCCAGGGATAATTACAGTTTCCCCGTCACAGATGGCATCCACTTCCACTTCTTTTCCGGTGATGTAGCGGTCTACCAGTACTGGATGTTCCGGGCTTGCATCTACCGCAAATTCCATATAATGTGCCAGTTCCGCTTCTGTATATACAATCTCCATGGCTCTTCCTCCCAACACATAACTTGGTCTTACCAACACGGGATATCCGATTTCATTGGCAATCTTTATTGCCTCTTCTTTCGAAGTTGAAGTTTTTCCCAGTGGTTGAGGAATTCCAAGTTCCTGAAGCGCTTTCTCGAATTTATCTCTGTTTTCAGCTCTGTCAAGATCTTCTAATGAAGTTCCCAGGATCTTTACTCCATGGCTGGCCAATTTATCTGCAAGGTTAATCGCTGTTTGTCCTCCGAACTGTACGACTACTCCTGTTGGCTTTTCCAGTTCGATGATGTTCATTACATCTTCTTCCGTCAGAGGTTCAAAATACAGTTTATCTGAGATTGAGAAATCTGTAGAAACAGTCTCAGGGTTGTTATTGATGATGATTGCTTCATATCCCATTTCTTTGATCGCCCATACTGAATGTACCGTTGCATAATCAAATTCTACCCCTTGTCCGATTCTGATAGGTCCCGAACCTAAAACAATAACCTTTTTCTTATCTGAAACCACACTTTCATTTTCCTCCTCATAGGTTCCGTAGAAATATGGGGTTTCACTTTCAAATTCAGCTGCGCAGGTATCCACCATTTTATAAACCGGCATCACCCCGTTTTCTTTTCTGAAGTTGAAAACTTCACGCTGTGTCGTCTCCCAAAGGTGGGCGATATTAAGGTCTGCGAAACCTAATTTTTTAGCTTCAATTAAAGTCTCTTTATTGAATTTATTGTCTGCAATAACTTTTTCGAAATCAATAAGCTTTTTGATCTTCCAGATAAAGAATTTGTCAATTTTACTCCATTCTACGATCTGTTCCCAGTCATATCCTCTTCTCAACGCATCCCCGATGATAAATAATCTCTCATCATCACAAACTCTGATTCTTCTTTCGATTTCTTCTGCTGTAAGCGCTTCTGCCTGTTTTTTCTTTAATCCGAGATGTCTGATTCCTGTTTCTAAAGAACGGATCGCTTTTTGTAAAGACTCTTCAAAATTTCTTCCGATGGCCATAACCTCTCCGGTAGCTTTCATCTGAGTAGAAAGTCTTCTGTCAGCAGTTTCAAATTTATCGAACGGGAATCTCGGGAATTTGGTTACCACATAATCCAGTGCAGGCTCAAAACATGCATATGTTTTTCCTGTAACCGGATTCATAATTTCATCCAACGTAAGTCCTACTGCAATTTTAGCCGCAATCTTAGCGATCGGATATCCTGTTGCCTTACTTGCTAAAGCTGATGATCTGGAAACCCTAGGGTTTACCTCGATGATATAATAATTGAATGAGTGAGGATCCAGGGCCAGCTGCACATTACATCCTCCCTCAATTCCTAATGCTCTGATGATTTTAAGTGATGCATTTCTCAATAGTTGATACTCTCTATCCGAAAGTGTCTGTGAAGGCGCCACAACAATTGAGTCCCCCGTGTGAACTCCTACCGGATCGATATTCTCCATGTTACAAACCACAATGGCATTGTCGTTCGCATCACGCATTACCTCATATTCAATCTCCTTGAAACCGGCAATTGATTTTTCGATAAGACACTGGGTAACCGGGCTGTATTTCAATCCTAATTCAGCAATCTCCTTCAATTCAGCCTCATTGGAAGCGATTCCACCTCCTGTTCCTCCCATCGTAAAGGCAGGACGAACAATTACAGGATATCCGATTTCTTCTGCAAAATTAAGGGCTCCTTCCACTGTATTTACAATATCAGATTCCGGAACCGGCTCGTTCAGTTCTCTCATCAACTCACGGAACAGATCTCTGTCCTCCGCTCTGTTGATCGCTGAAAGTTTAGTTCCAAGTACCTCAACTTTACATTCTTCAAGAATCCCTGATTTCTCTAATTCTACCGCCATATTCAATCCGGTTTGTCCTCCCAAAGTAGGAAGCAACGCATCCGGACGCTCTTTTCTGATGATATGACTTACAAACTGAAGGGATATCGGCTCGATATATACTTTATCAGCGATCTCCACATCCGTCATAATCGTTGCAGGATTTGAGTTGATCAAAATTACCCTGTAGCCTTCTTCTCTCAAAGACAAACAAGCCTGCGTTCCTGCGTAATCGAATTCGGCAGCCTGTCCAATGATGATAGGCCCGGAACCAATTACTAAAATTGTTTTTATATCTGTACGTTTTGCCATTTTCTTTTTTTAGATACAAGATGTTAGATGTCAGATTTCAGACTTCCAACATTGTGTTTTACTTTTTTAAATTAGATTTGAATGTATAAATCATTCTTTGAATTTCATTCAGTTGTGATATTAGACTGTCGACTTTTTCCACACTTAGCAATTCCAGTTCTCTTGTTAATATTAGCTGTGTCTGTAGCTCAAAAGAAGAGGCATTTGCAATACCCAGAAAATGATAAAATTCTCTATCATTATTTCTTCCTGCTCCCTCCGCAATATTAGATGGAATTGAGACTACGGATCTTTTAATTTGAGAAATCAAGCCAAATTTCTCATCCTTCGGTAAATCAACACAAACAAGGTAAACTTCTTTTGCAAGTTGAATTGATTTCTGCCAGAAAAGTAATTTCTCAAAGTTGTGCATATTTACTTTATTAAAGTCTGAAGTCTAGTGTCTGATATCTGATGTCTATATTATTACTTCTTAAATTTCTCCATTAAATCAATAAACTCATCAAACAAGTAGTTCGCATCTTCAGGGCCTGGGCTTGCTTCCGGGTGATACTGAACAGAGAAACAAGGGTGGATTTTGTGTTTTAATCCTTCATTTGTTCTATCGTTCAGGGCGATGTGCGTTTCGATAAGATCAGTTCCTTTAAGGCTTTCCTGATCCACTGCATAACCGTGGTTCTGAGAAGTGATTGAAACTTTGTTTTTCTCTAAATCTAACACCGGGTGGTTACCTCCTCTGTGTCCGAACTTCAATTTGAATGTTTTAGCTCCGCAGGCTAATCCTATCAATTGGTGTCCGAGACAGATTCCAAAGATGGGAACTTTTCCTAAAAGACCACGGATCATTTCCAAAGCTTTAGGATTATCTTCAGGGTCACCAGGACCGTTTGAAAGCATAATTCCATCCGGATTCATTAATAAAATTTCTTCGGCTGCAGTATCGTGTGATACTACAATAATATCACAGTTTCTTTGGGAAAGTTCTCTGATGATTCCCAGTTTGGAGCCGAAATCTACCAGCACCACTTTAAACCCTCTTCCCGGATTAGCATATGGTGTTTTTGTAGAAACCGTTTCTACCTGGTTGGTAGGGAAAGTTGTTGATTTTAATTCCTGTACGATTGTGTTTTCATCTGCATCGGCGTTCACGATTTTCCCTTTTACAACTCCCGAATTACGAAGAATCCTTGTCAGTTTTCTTGTGTCAATTCCTGAAATTCCTGAAAGGTTTTTCTTTTTGAATAATTCATCTAAAGTAATCTGCGTACGGAAATTTGATGGCAAATCGCAAATTTCTTTTACAATAAGACCTTTAATAGCCGGCTCAATACTTTCATAATCATCACGGTTGATCCCGTAATTTCCGATTAGCGGATACGTCATACATACAATCTGACCACAATAAGATGGGTCGGAAATCAATTCTTGATATCCCGTCATTCCGGTATTGAAAACCACTTCTCCTGCAGTTTCCAATTCTGCTCCGAAACCTTCTCCGTAAAAAACCTCTCCGGATTCTAATATTAATTTCTTTTTCATTTTTATTTTTGTTGTATAATGTATTCATGTATTAACGTATTAACGATTTTCATGAATACCTTTTACATTAATACTTTTTACAATAATTATTTAAATTTAAATCCTTTTTCTTCCAATGCATTTTTCAGTATGGCCATCCTTGCAAAAACCCCGTTCTGCATTTGTTTGAAGATCCTTGAACGTTCACATTCCACAAGATCTGTGTCAATCTCCACTCCTCTGTTGATCGGTGCCGGATGCATAATAATAGCTCCTTTCTTCATTGCCTGCTCCCTTTCTTTTGTTAATCCGTATTTTCTATGGTACTCGGATGCTGAAAAGCTCATTTTAGCATCGTGTCTTTCGTGCTGAATTCTCAACAGCATCAGGACATCCACTTCATGGATCAGCTCGTCTACCGATTGGTATGTTCCGTTGATTAAGGCTCCCTCATCAAACCATTGCTCAGGCCCAGAAAAATATACTTTGGCACCTAACCTTCTTAATGCCTCAGCATTCGAGTTGGCTACCCTGCTGTGTTTCACATCTCCTACGATTCCTATTTTCAGTCCTTCGAATTTCCCAAACTCCTGGTAGATGGTCATGAGATCCAGCATACATTGTGACGGATGGTTTCCGGTTCCGTCTCCTCCGTTGATCACAGGGATGTTGATATTTTTCAATTCTTCGAAGAACCCGTCTTTTTTGTCTCTTATTACGACTAAGTTTACTCCTATACTTTCGATCGTCTTCACAGTGTCATATAAACTTTCGCCTTTATTTACTGAACTGTGAGAAGCATCAAAAGGAACCACCTGCAATCCCAGTTTTCTTTCAGCCACATCGAAGCTTGTCTTTGTTCTGGTGCTGTCTTCAAAAAACAGATTTGAGCAAAAAACCTCACCGTCAATTTTAGCTGTTTTTCCTTCAGCAAAAGCCAGCGCTTCTGTTAGTATACTGTTGATTTTCTCTGTACTTAGTTCTGCAATCGTAAACATAATATCTTAATTTTTTTACATAAAAAAAGCGAAGACAAAATCTTCGCTTAATAACAATAAATATCGTAAAGGGCGCTTTCGCCCGGTAAATCTAATGATATAAATACTCTTTTATTCATTAGGTGCAAAGATATAACAATTAACCGAATTGACAAAACTAAAGTTCTAAAAAAATTAAAAAACTTTAATCACACCTTATTCTCATTTTTTCTTAATATTTTTGTTAAAATTCAAATTGCTCATATGGACGCCAAAGACAAAATGATTCTCAGTATTATCCAGGAAGACTCTACCTTATCTGTAAAAGAAATCTCCGAGAAGATAGGTCTTACTTTTACTCCTACTTATGAGCGTATCAAGCAGCTGGAGAAACAGGGTGTCATTGAAAAATACGTCGGCCTTCTGAATCGTGAAAAACTAGGCCTTAATATTGTGGTGTATTGTAATGTCCGGCTCAAAGAGCAATCCAAGAAAGTATTGGAGACTTTTGAGAAAAACATCAGCAAATATGACGAGGTTCAGGAAATCATAAGTCTCTCCGGAGAATATGATTATATGTTAAAGATCATCGCTAAAGATATCAACTCTTATAATGATTTTGCCGTAAGCGTGATTTCAAACATTCCTAATATTGGTCAGTACCACAGCTCCATCGTTCTGCATGAGGTTAAAAAATCCACCAAATTTAAAATTGACCTGGACTAATTTCTTTTAGCAGAAAGGCATAATGGCCATTATACGATTGGGCAATTCAGCTATTCTACCTTTTTGCCGGATTGGAAATCCAATGTACTGATTTACCCTACTATCTTATTTTTTAATTTATTGAACTGGTAGCTTACTTTATCCAGACAAAGGTTTCCGATACTTCCCTGGTGAGAATGATGGAGGTCTGTAATTTCATAATCAAACTCATTATTCTCAATTTCCTGTCCTACCTTTATATATGCATCACGGAAAGAACTTCCTTTTTTAACCTCTTCATTGATCTTCTCTACACTGAACAGATATTTATATTTCTCGTCTTCAAGAATACCATCCTTTACCTTAATATGTGGTAAAGTGTAGTTCAGGATTTCAAGACATTCCTTTAAAGAGTCAATCGCAGGAAATAAGATTTCTTTTGTGAGCTGCACATCTCTGTGATATCCCGACGGAAGATTATTCGTTAATAAGATAAGCTCATTGGGCAGCGATTGAATTCTGTTGCATCGTGCCCGTACCAGTTCGAAAATATCAGGATTCTTTTTATGAGGCATAATACTGCTTCCGGTAGTAAATTCTTTAGGAAAGCTTATGAAATCAAAATTCTGACTTAAATACAAACATACATCATACGCAAATTTCCCAAGGGTCCCAGCCATTGTTGCCATTGCCATTGCAAGCATTTTTTCAGATTTACCACGGGTCATCTGTGCATATACTGCATTGTAATTCATTGTCTGGAAACCCAGATTATAGGTGGTACTTTCACGATCTATAGGAAAAGAGGAACCATAACCCGCAGCAGACCCTAACGGATTTTTATTAATGATGTTTTTTACCGAAAATAACATTTCAAGGTCGTCCAACAAAGCTTCTGCATAGGCTCCGAACCATAGTCCGAAGGAAGATGGCATTGCAATCTGTAAATGGGTATACCCGGGAAGCAATACATTTTTATGCTGGTCTGCCAGCTGGATAAGCAGTTGGAAAAACCCATCCGTAAGACCTGCTATTTCACGGATCTCATCCAAAAGGTATAGTTTTATATCCAGTAAAACCTGATCATTACGGGATCTTGCCGTATGAATTTTTTTACCGGTATCTCCTAATTTTTCAATCAGGATGGCTTCAACCTGTGAGTGGATATCTTCTGCCTGGGTATCGATTTCGAAATCTCCGTTTTCTATATCTTTTAATATCATCGACAGAACAGAGGTCATCTGTTCAGCTTCTTCATGGGAAATAATTCCAACCTCTGCAAGCATCTTACAATGCGCCAAAGAACCTTTAACATCATATTTCGCCAGACGTTCATCAAAATCAAGGTCTTTACCGACAGTAAACTTATTGACTAATATATTGGTGGCAAGATCATCTTTCTGCCATATCTTTTTCATAATTGTTTGTTTAAAATATTATTAATTGATTTTAGGTTGTTTTTTTACCCAGCATGCTCTTTCCGTCTTCCTGAACTGAACATCTTCCACATTCAACAAAGTCTTTTATTTTTAATTGTCATTTTGCATAAATCTTATTAAAAACGATACTCTTCATTATGATCATGCTGGGTGTCAAAACATTTTCTTTAGATTTCAGATGTCAGATATTTAATGCTTTCAAATAATTCTGATACCTGCTGTCTTTTACAAAACCCTTTCTAAAATCCGGATATAAATATCAATCCCTTCTTTTATCTCATGGAGTTCTATAAATTCATCAGCCGTATGAGAGCGCCTACTGTCTCCGGGACCGATCTTAACAGAAGTACATGGGATAATTGCCTGATCCGAGGATGTCGGGGAACCGTAAGTCGACCTTCCAATAGCCAGTCCTGCCTGTACAAAAGGATGGTCAGGTTCTATTTTTGAAGAATTCAGCCTGAAAGACCTTGCCGTAAGGTTGGATTTAATTTGGGACTGAATGATATCAAAAGCCTCTTCATTCGTATACTCATCCGTCACCCTCACATCCAATGTAAACTGGCAGGATTCGGGAACTACATTGTGCTGAACTCCTGCATGGATACCGGATAGGGTAATTTTAACCTCTCCGAGATAATCAGATACCTTTGGGAATTTAAATTGAGTAATATGCTGCAGATCCTCCATACATTTTACAATGGCATTATCATCATTGGGATGGGCAGCATGGGAAGCAGTTCCTTTCATTTCACCGTCAATGACCAGAAGTCCTTTTTCTGCTATCGCCAGATTCATCTGTGTAGGTTCTCCCACAATAGCCAGCTCCACCTTAGGTAATTGTGGAAAAAGAGCTTCAATTCCATCAAATCCTGAAATTTCCTCCTCTGCCGTCAGGGCAATAATTAAATTATATTTTAAATCGTCTCTATTATAAAAATGTAAAAAGGTTTGTGCTAAAGAAACCAAGGATGCTCCTGCGTCATTGCTTCCCAAACCATACAGTTTTCCATCTTTTTCAATCGCCGTAAATGGATCCAGTGTATACGCTTTATTAGGTTTCACCGTATCATGATGGGTGTTCAATAACACAGAAGGTTTGGATGCGTCAAAATATTTATTGACAGCCCAGATGTTATTTTTAAAACGTTTTACCGGGATCAGATGCTTCTGAAAAAAGTTTTCAATAGCTACAGATGTATTGTACTCATCCTTGCTGAATGAAGGAATTTCAATCAGTTTTTTCAGCAGTTCAATCGCATTATCGAACAGTTCTTCTTGACTATAAACAGATTTCAGTGCCTCCATGATGGTTTTCTATATGGTTTTTTAATTGAGTTTCTTTTATTAAGAATACCTTATTTACATTGTTTTTAATCGCACCCAGTGCGTTTTCAAGTTTTGGCAATATGCCTTTATGCAGTTTTCCTTCTTCTTTCAGCGTTGAAAAATCTTCGGACGATACGCTTTTAATTACAGAATCAGGATCATCCACATTTTCCAATACTCCTTCTTTATCAAAACAATAGAGCAATTCCACATCGTATTTCTTCGATAAGGCCTGTGCAATCACCGAAGCTATTGTATCTGCATTGGTATTGAAAAGATTTCCTTTTTTATCATGCGTAATAGCCGAAAATACAGGAACAAGCTCAAGCTTAATTAATTTGGATATCAATTTATTATTGACACTTTTCTTCTCAATGTCTCCTACAAATCCAAAATCAATTTCTGCATGTTCTCTTTTTTTGGCTTTAATCAAATTGGCATCAGCTCCTGAAAACCCTATTGCCTTACATTTTTTCTGCTGAAGTTTTGCGACAATATTTTTATTAATTCCACCTGCATACACCATTGCCACAATATCCAGAGTCTCCTTATCAGTAATTCTGCGCCCGTTGACGAGCTTCTGCTCAACTCCCAATTTATCAGCCAGGTCAGTAGCAAGCTTTCCGCCACCATGAACAAGAATCTTCTTTTCTTTGATTTGAGAAAACTGATCTAAAAACTGATCCAATAACTCTTCGTCATCAATTAAGGCACCTCCTATTTTTACAACAAAAAGCTTGTCCATAATCTCCTGTTATTTACTTTGGTTAATTTCATCCAGGATTTCACTGAACACTGCCTGAGCAGAAAAAATCCGGTTTTTAGCCTGTTGGTAAATAATAGAATTTTCACCATCCATCACTTCGTCACTCAATTCTACATTCCGGCGAACCGGAAGACAATGCATTACTTTTCCGTTATTGGTTTGCGCTAACTTCTCAGCCGTCAACATCCAGTTTTCCTTCACTTCAGGCATCGCAGCATATTCATCAAAAGATGACCAGTTTTTAACATAGATAAAATCCGCATCTTTTAAAGCTTCATCCTGGTTATGAATGATTTTCGTATGTTTTGTGAAGTTTGGATCCAAATCATACCCTTCGGGATTGGTGATAACGAAATCCACATCCATTTCCTGCATCCATTCCGTAAAGGAATTCGCAACTGCCTGAGCGATCGGCTTGATATGAGGAGCCCAAGTAAGGATTACTTTAGGCTTACGTTCTTCTTTCCAGTTTTCGCTAATGGTTATACAATCCGCTAAACTCTGCAGAGGATGACGTGTTGCCGACTCCAAAGAAATTACAGGAACCTTCGCGTGTTGCTGAAACTGTCTTAGAATACTTTCATTCACATCATCTTCTTTACTTTTCATTCCCGCAAAGCAACGAACCGCAATGATATCGCAGTATTGATTCAATACTTCTATCGCATCTTTAATATGTTCTACAGTATCTCCGTTCATTACAGCTCCGTCGGCAAATTCAAGATTCCAGGCTTCTTGTGCAGCATTTAATGTCAAGATATTAAGTCCCAGGTTCTGTGCAGCGATCTGGCTGCTTAAACGGGTTCTCAGACTTGAGTTCAGAAATACCAATCCAATGGTTTTTCCCTTTCCTTTTTCGGTTTCAGAATGGGGATTTTCTTTTATATATAAGGCTTTTTTTATAATTTCCTGTAAGTTTTCAATATCGCTTACAGCAGTAAAGTTTTTCATTGTATAAATTTTATTTAATGGTCAACAGACTCTTATTTCTATATTTTTAAAACCATTAGAGACATCTCTATAGTTTACCCTTTTACGATTCTGCAATTTTACGTTTAACAATCTATCATTTTCGTTTTTGCAATTCTGCAATTTTCACTCTTACAATTTCGTCAGTACTTCCCTCAATGCACCAATGAAAAGATCTGTTTCCTCTTTCCTGATATTGAGTGCAGGAAGGATCCTCAGCACCGTTTTATCATTAGAATTTCCGGTAAAAATATGATGATCGTAAAGCAGGCTTTTCCTTACCTCTGCACAATCCCTGTCCAGCTCTATCCCGATCATCAGGCCTTTCCTTCGTATAGAGATGATATGTGGTAAATCTTCAATTTCTTTTTCGATATAGCTTCCCATATGCTCAGCATTATCAATAAGGCTTTCATCCCTGATAACATCTAACACAGCAATCGCTGCAGCACATGCCAGGTGATTACCTCCAAAAGTAGTTCCCAGCAAACCATGGCTTGCTTCAAATTTAGGATGGATCAGGACTCCACCAATCGGAAAGCCATTTCCCATTCCTTTTGCGGTTGTAATTATATCAGGCTGGATACCGAACTCCTGGTGAGCAAAGAAATAACCCGTTCTACCATATCCTGACTGAACCTCATCTAAGATCAAAACAGCATTATATTGATCGCATAGCTCTTTAATTTTAGATAAAAACTCAGGCGTTGGAATCATAATTCCACCCACTCCCTGAATCCCTTCAATAATCACCGAAGAAATTGAATCTCCCTGAGTCCTGAAAACTTCCTCTAATTGCTCTACATTATTCCACTCCGACTTTATGAAACGTTCGGAATAATTGACAGGTGCTACAATTTTCGGATTATCCGTTACGGAAACTGCCGCAGAGGTTCTTCCATGAAAAGAACCGGAAAAATAAAGCACTTTACTTTTTCCATTATGAAAAGAAGCAAGTTTTAACGCATTTTCATTGGCTTCAGCTCCGGAATTACACAGGAAAAGATCATGGTCTTCGTATCCTGATATCTCTCCAAGTTTCGATGCCAGTTCAGTTTGCAATTCGTTTTGTACTGAATTTGAGTAAAAAGAAATTTTTTCTAACTGATCCCTTAATTTCTCCTGATAATAAGGATGATTATGACCTATAGAGATCACTGCATGGCCTCCATAAAAATCAAGGTACTTTTCTCCCTTATCATCCCAAAGAAATGATCCCTTTGCTTTTACAGGATTTATATTGAATAATGGATATACGTTAAATAAGTTCATTTTTTTTAATTGAAGTTGAAAATTTTTAGTTACCGGTTTCGGGTTATTGTTTTACAATTCCACCCTTCCCCATTTTACTTTTATAAGAATGTATTTAAAAACCTATTGGTTTCAAATCCAGTCCCAGGTTTTCTTCCCATCCCATGGCAATATTCATATTCTGAACAGCCTGTCCGGAAGCTCCTTTTAACAAATTATCAATCGCTGAGTGAATAACAACAACATTATTATTCTTTTCAATATGAATCACACAGCGATTGGTATTGATAACCTGTTTGAGATCAATTGCTTTCTCACTCACCTTTACAAAAGGTGCATCTTCATAAAACTTCCTGTACAATGTCTCAATATCTGAAAGCTCCAGGTCTGATTTAACCGTTGAGCTGGTAAAAATCCCTCTTGTAAAATCTCCCCTCCAGGGAACAAAATTCAGGCTTACGTCTTTATTGTTAAAAGAATTCACTTGCTGCAAAATCTCGTCTACATGCTGATGGCTAAGTGTTTTATATGCAGAAATATTATCATTTCTCCAGGTAAAATGAGTGGTCACCTGTAAAGACTGTCCGGCCCCTGTCGATCCGGTAATTCCTGTTGTATACACATCATTCAAAAGTCCTTTTTCAGCCAATGGCAATAGAGCCAGCTGGATAGCAGTTGCAAAACATCCCGGGTTGGCAATACTTTTTACCCCCAAAAGATTTTTTTTATTGATTTCCGGAAGCCCGTAGATAAAATTTCTATTTCCGAAAGCACCATCCAAACGAAAATCATTTCCCAGGTCAATCACCAACGTCTCATCTGTAAGAGCATTCTGATTCAGCCAATTCTGACTTTCCTTATGAGGAAGACACAAAAAAAGAATATCTACAGCCGAAGGATTGTCCGTTAAATCCATTTCACAAACCGTCGCTAAATCCGGGTACAGATCAGAAATCTTTGTACCCGAATTAGAACGACTATATAAAAAACTCAATTCAATATTGGGATGAAAAGCCAACAGGCGCACCAATTCACTACCGGTATATCCGTTAGCTCCTACAATTCCTACCGTTTTCATATTTTCACGCCGTTAATCTGGTGGTAAATATTCAGGGAATTGCTTACAATTTTTGTGTACCCTTTTACATCTTCTCCGCTCCATGCTCTGTTTGCCTCTCCGTAACTTCCAAATTGATCAGACATCAGATCATGTTCAGATTCAATGCCGTTCAAAACAAATCTGTAAGGATAAAGAGTGATGAAAACTTTTCCTGTTACCATTTTCTGAGAGTCAGTAAGGAAAGATTCTATATTTCTCATCACAGGATCTAAAAACAATGCCTCATGCAGCCAGTTCCCATACCAGTCGGACAATTGCGACTTCATCATTTGCTGGTATTTCGATAAAGTATGTTTTTCCAATAAATGATGGGACTTGATGATCACAGATGCAGCCGCCGCCTCGAATCCTACTCTTCCTTTAATTCCGACAATAGTATCTCCTACGTGAATATCCCTTCCGATACCGTAAGCAGAAGCCAATTGTTCTATTTTCTGGATAGCATACACAGGATGGCTGAAGTCCTCACCATTTACTGCTGTAATTTCACCGTTTTTAAATTCGATTTCCAGTTCAGATGACTGGGTTTCTTTGATCTGCGACGGAAAGGCCTCTTCCGGAAGGTTATTTCTGGAAGTCAGCGTCTCCTTTCCACCCACAGAAGTCCCCCACAACCCCTTATTAACAGAATATTGAGCCTTTTGAAACTCCATATCATATCCGTGGCTTTTCAGGAATTCAATCTCCTCTTCTCTCGAAAGTGCCATATCACGGATCGGCGTGATAATCTCAACATGCGGAGCCATTACCTGGAAAATCAGATCAAAACGAACCTGGTCATTTCCCGCTCCTGTGCTTCCATGAGCAATAGCATCCGCCCCTTTTTCCAGTGCATATTTTGCAATTTCCTGAGCCTGAATGGTACGCTCAGCGCTTACGGAAAGCGGATAAGTATTATTTTTCAATACATTTCCGAAGATCAGATACTTCACACATGAATTATAGTAATCTTCCTGAGCGTCAATACACCTGTATTCCTTTACCCCTAATTTCAGGGCTCTGTTTTCAAGTTCTTTTTCTTCTTCTTTTGAAAAACCTCCTGTATTCACAGTTACTGCATACACCTCATATCCCAGACTTTCACTAAGATATTTGGCACAGTAAGAGGTATCCAAACCACCACTAAACGCTAAGATTACTTTCTTTTTCATCGATCTTCTTTTTCGTATTATTGTTCGTATAATGTAATCCACCGGATGTAATCTGCCCCGAAGACAAAAGCCCATCCTGATTTACTTCATCATTATCCTTATTTTGAGGTTCATTATTTTTCACCTCCTTTATATCATTGTTGGAAGGAATAAAAAGCATTGCTGTACATAAGCAGTTCTTCCTTTCCTTTTTCATTAAAATTTCGTAATTCACACAGTTTTTACAACCATTCCAAAATTCCTCATCCTGAGTAAGCTCAGAATAAATAACGGGCTTATAACCTAAATCGCTGTTGATTTTCATGACAGCCAACCCGGTTGTTAATCCAAAAACCTTAGCCGCAGGAAATTTATCCCTTGATAACTGGAAAACTTTATTTTTAATCAGGGTCGCAACACCCCTGTTCCTGTATTTTGGCGAAACGATCAGCCCCGAATTGGCCACAAACTGACCGTGGGACCAGGTCTCTATATAGCAGAAACCTACCCATTCCCCGTTTTCAGTAGCAACAACGGCATTGCCTTCTGAAATCTTCTTACTTAAATATTCTATGGAACGTTTTGCGATCCCCGTTCCTCTCCGTTGTGCAGAATCATACATTTCCTGCTGTATTTCACTCACATACATTAAATGTTCGCATGAGGAAATTTCTATTTCCATTTATTTATCTGAATTTTTCGGCAAATTTAAAGCATAATAACTTTAATAACCAAATTAAAAAGATATTTTTTTTGTTTAAATGATTATTACAAGATAATATATCTTATTTGAAATATATAATTTTGCTAAATTATTATATATTTGCTAAAATATTATATATGGAAAACAAATGCCCTAAATGCAATAGCTCCCATCTTGTAAAAAGTGGGGTGATCAACCAGAAACAAAGATTTCATTGCAAATCCTGCAATTATTATTTCACCGTAAAAAAAATAGGCAAGCAGATCGATGACTACTACGTTACCAAAGCCCTTCAGCTTTACCTCGAAGGATTAAGCTTCCGCGAAATAGAAAGGATTATCGGGGTCTCACATGTAACCATAAGCTCATGGATCAAGAAATACAATATCACCCGGCCGCCGCATTCAGAATTCCATCCCGTATATAAAATCCTGAAGCAAAACGAATTGATCGAATACATGTCCAATGAAGACAATATTAAAAACTCAGGATTGATCATCACACAGTTCGCAGATAAATACATGTTGATCAAGTGGGAACGTTTTAAAAAGTAAACAAACAAAAAGAAGGAATCATAAAATCACCTATTTGCAAAATCAGGAAATGAAACTCTCTATTCCGAGCTTCAGCTTCAACTAACAAACAGGTACTTATAAAAAAACTATATACTTACCATTAATATATATTAAATTTCTCTAAATAAATTATTAATTCCAATTTGGCTTTCACAAAATTAACGCCAAAAAATTGATAATTTATGAAGAAAATACTCACTTTTATTGGATTAGCTTTAATCAGCAATACATTATACTCCCAGGGATCTCCCGACTACGGAAACGGATTAAAAATAAACCTTAATCCTGAAGGAGATAAATTTGTCAGATTTATTTTATGGGATCAGTTCTGGTTAAGGAACTCACAAATGAACCCGGGAAGTATGGTCGGAGGAGAACCCACAGACAATACCTGGAATGTAGGGAACCGCAGACTCCGTGCCTTAACGTACGCCCAGGTTACCAAGCGATATATGATCCTCCTTCACTTCGGCATCAATAACCAAACCTTCATCAATGGAGGAGCGCCGGGTACAACAGGAACAGGAGGAAACGGAAATGGCAAAAAAACACAGCTTTTTTTCCATGATGCATGGAATGAATATGCAGTACTGATGCCGGGAGAAGCAGGAAAATTCACTTTAACATTAGGAGCTGGACTGCATTATTATATGGGACTCTCCAGAATGACTATGGCCTCCACCCTCAATTTTTTAACCCTCGATTCTCCCATATTTTCGTGGCCATTAATCGATAGCTCTGATCAGTTCGCAAGACAACTGGGTATGTTTGCCAAAGGAAAGTATGGAAAACTTGAATACCGCCTTAGCTTAAACAAACCCTTCGCTACAGATCTGGTTCCTGTAAATGTAACCGATCCCTCAAAAGCTGTTGCTGTGGATAATAACGGAAATCCCAGCTTTTCCAAAGCCGGATACGTAGAATATCAGTTTCTGGACGAAGAATCCAATACCCTTCCTTTCAAAGTTGGATCATATCTGGGAACAAAGAAAGTGTTTAATGTAGGAGCCGGCTTTTATCATCAGGCGGACGGAACCAGAACTTCCGTAAACTCAAATATCGAAAAGCACGACATCACTCTTCTAGCTGTTGATGCTTTTGCAGATATCCCTTTGGGAAATGCCAAACATAAAATGGCAGTTTCTGCCTACGCAGGATATTATAATTATCAGTTCGGCCCCAATTATATCCGAAATCTGGGGACTATGAATATCGCAGCAGCTGATCCTAACTTTACAGGACAAAAGGCAATTGCCGGACCTGGAAACTTACAGCCAACGATCGGAACAGGTAATATTATCTATGCACAAGCCGGATTATTACTTCCTAACGAAGCAGAAAAGCCTAAAATCAGAATTCAACCGTTTGCAGCATATACCCATAAAAACTTTGAAGCCTTCGACAAGTCGTCTTCACAGTTTGACGTTGGAGCCAACTGGTTTATAGACGGACATCACGCTAAAATAACAACCCAGTACTCCACCAGACCTGTTTATACCAACCCTACCGAGCGTCCAAAATCCAAAGGCGAGTTCATTGTTCAGTTTCAGATTTATTTATAATGACAGACTCGTTTAAACCCACATAAAAAAATTAACTAACATCAAAATCAAGTGATATGAGCGAAAACCATCATGAAAGCTATGAAAATATGACCGATAAGCAGAAGAACAGAACCATATGGAGTGTTATTACTGCATCTTCACTCGGTACACTGATAGAATGGTACGATTTCTATATTTTCGGAAGTTTAGCTGTTGTGCTGGCAACAAAATTCTTTCCGGCAGACAACCCTACCGCAGCCTTTTTATCCACCCTGGCTACTTTTGCCGCAGGATTTGTTGTGCGACCTTTCGGAGCCCTGTTCTTCGGAAGATTAGGAGATATTATCGGACGAAAATACACTTTCCTGGTCACCCTGCTGATCATGGGATTTTCCACTTTCCTTATCGGATGTATTCCTAGTTATGAAACCATTGGATTTATGGCTCCGGTTCTGGTTCTGATCCTGAGATTATTACAAGGACTGGCCCTGGGAGGAGAATATGGAGGTGCAGCAACTTACGTTGCAGAATACGCACAACCCCACAGAAGAGGCTATTGGACTTCATGGATCCAGACCACCGCTACCGCCGGACTTTTTATCTCATTGATTGTTATTTTAATAACAAAAAACACCCTTTCTGCAGAGGAATTCGACGGCTGGGGATGGAGAGTTCCTTTCTGGATTTCTATTTTAATGGTGGGCGTCTCTTACATCATCAGAAAAAACATGAAGGAATCACCGCTTTTTGCTAAAGCCAAAAGTGAAGGTAAAACATCAAAAAATCCATTAAAAGAAAGTTTCGGAAATAAATACAACTTCAAATTCGTCCTGCTGGCATTGTTCGGAGCCGCAATGGGACAAGGTGTCATCTGGTATACAGGACAGTTTTATGCCATGAGCTTTTTGCAAAAAGTAATGAATGTAGAATCTGCTCAGGTTGATTCATTAATGGCCACCGCTTTATTTTTAGGCACACCATTCTTCGTATTTTTCGGATGGCTTTCGGATAAACTGGGCAGAAAAGCCGTTATGATGACCGGGATGCTGGTTGCCATTTTAGCTTACCGCCCGATTTACAACAGCATGTACAAGAGTGTTAATCTCGAAAGCAAAACCATAGCTTCCAACGGCATCAGTGAAAAGAGAACAGCAAAAATCCATAAAGATATTGCCAGCGACAGCCTGATCACTTTCCATAAGGAAACCCTCTTTACGGATGGAACTTTAATAAAAAAAGACAGCATTGTACACTGGTCGGCAAACGGCCCCGTTATAAAAGACGGAAAGATCGAGGAACCTAAGGTGTCACAGTCCTTAAAGCTCAGTGATGATACCAAATGGTACCTGATATTCCTGGTGTTCATTCAGGTGATCTTTGTAACGATGGTGTATGGTCCTATCGCAGCATTCCTGGTAGAAATGTTCCCGGTAAGAATACGATATACTTCCATGTCATTGCCTTACCACATTGGTAATGGTGTATTTGGAGGACTATTACCTGCAGTAGCCACTTACCTTGTAACCACAGGAAAAGAGGCAGGACACCCTTCATGGTATCTTCAGGGACTGTGGTATCCTATCGGTGTTGCAGCCGTGTGTTTACTCATTGGATTATTTTATCTTAAGAGCAAGAACAATAATATCCACGATTAACCACTGAATCAGTCAAATTTTTATTAATTTTAAAACTACTAAAATGAACGGACTAAAAAAAATATTAGGTATCCTCTGGATTTTAATTGCTTTGGTTGTAGGATATTTCGGGATCACCGTTTTGGGTATTCCAAAAATCACTTCAGGAAAGCAGGAAGACCTTGTTTTTGGCATCATCATCCTTTTTGTTTTGATGCCAATTATTTCCGGAGGACTGGCAGTCTTTGGATATTACGCCTTAACCGGAGAATATTCTGACGACAAAATATAATTATTAATGATGAATGATAATTGGTGAACAATCTGTACAAAGGATCTGTTCATCAATTGTCTTTTATCCATCATCATGTATGAAAAAAAGACACGAACAAAAACTGATCATACTAAGCATTGGATTAGTCATTCTCTTCAGCATTCCTATTTCATTGTTATTCAACAGTGAAAAAGATACTTTTGGCTATCCCGTGATTTTGATCTACATCTTCGCCGTCTGGATGATTTCGATCATCATATCGTTTATAATCGTGAAAAAATATGATGAGTAGTTTTGCTTTATTTGTTGTTGTCCTGCTTTACCTGGCCCTTCTATTTGTGGTCGCCCACCTGGCAGAAAAGAAAAAAAGCAAGTTATGGATCAACAATCCTTACATCTATGCATTATCCTTAGCAGTATACTGTACAGCCTGGACATATTACGGGAGTATTGGCGTTGCTGCCACTACCGGACTCAGCTATCTTCCCATCTACGTAGGACCTATTGTCATTATTCCTGCATGGATATTTATCAACACACGAATCGTAAGAATTTCACGAATCAATAAAATAAGCAGTCTCGCCGATTTTATTTCGCTTCGCTACGGAAACAGCAGAAGCTTTAGTGCCGTTATTACCATCGTTTGCCTTTTAGCAATCGTCCCATATATAGGTTTACAGATTAAAGCCATATCAGAAACCTTCCATTTGGTTACGAAAACTCCGGTATCTCAAAATATTTTAACCGATAATGCAACCTTCGTAGTGGTTTTGATTGCTTTATTTTCCTCCTACTACGGAACAAGATATGTGGATGCTTCAGAAAAGCGCCTTGGAATCATATCCGCTATTGCCCTGGAAAGTTTTCTAAAGCTGTTTTTCATTATCATCCTTGGATTATTTGTGATTTATTTTGCCTTTGACGGATTTTCAGACATTTATGAAAAGGCAAGCAAATTCGAAGATTTCAAACAAAAGAATACATTCAATGGTATTGAAGGTGCTTTGAACTGGATGATCTTATGTATGATCTCTGCAACAGCTATTTGTATCCTTCCAAGACAGTTTCATACAGCCATCGTAGAAAACAGGCAGGAAAAACACATCAAAACCGCCATTTGGTTTTTCCCTCTCTATCTTTTAATTTTTACCATTTTCATTTTTCCAATTGCTTGGGGAGGCAGGCTTTTATTTAACGGACAGAATGTAAATCCTGAATTCTATTCGATCCTGATCCCTCAATATTTTGACAACACTTTAATCACAGTATTTGTTTTCCTTGGAGGACTGAGTTCTTGTATTTCAATGATCATTATATCCGCGATCACATTATCCATCATGCTTTCCAATAACCTCATCATTCCTTACGGTTTACTGGGAAAATTTAAATCTGAAAATGAAATTCAAAACACAAGAAGCATAACGAATATCAGGAAGATAAGTATTTTTGCCCTCATCATAATGGCTTTTGCCTTTTACAAGTATTTTATCCTTAAAACATCCCTGGATTCAGTGGGCCTGATCTCTTTTGTTGTTATTGCCCAACTCGCACCTGCGTTTTTCGGAGCTTTATTCTGGAGAAGAGGAACCTATAAAGGTGCAGTAATAGGGCTTCTTGCCGGGCTGGCCATTTGTTATTTCGGATTGATTATCCCACAGTATTATTTTTCTTACAATCAGGAATTCAAAGGAGTATTGAGAGATATGTATACTGTTTTTGATTTTTTCAGGATTCCTTACTTAAGTAAGATCCCGGAAATTTTCTTTTGGTCAATCTTAGTAAACACCGGGCTATTTACTACAATTTCAGTCAGCGTAAAAGGAAATTACAGGGAACGAAACTTTGCCGAGCTGTATGTGGATGTTGATAAATATATTCAAAACCATGAAAACGCCTTTATCTGGCGGGGTACGGCTTATGTTTCGGATATAAAAAACATCCTGGAACGATTTTTAGGAAAAAAGAAAACAGAACAGGCACTAAGGATATTTAATTTAAAATACAACATCGATTCTCAAACCGAAACAGCAGATTCGAGGTTTATAAAATTCTCTGAAAACCTTCTGGCAGGAAGAATAGGAACCGCTTCTGCCAAGATTCTCATCGAAGGCGTAACTAAAGAAGATAAAATTTCTTTAAAGGAAGTTCTGAACATCCTCGAAGAATCAAAAGAGAATATTACACTCAACAAAAAACTGACTGAAAAATCCAAAGAACTTAAACAACTTTCTGAAGAACTTACCGTAGCTAATGAAAGTTTAATAATTAAAGACCGTCAAAAGGACGATTTCCTGGATTCCGTCGCACATGAACTGAGAACTCCTATAACGGCCATCCGTTCTGCGGGAGAGATTCTAGCCGATGACGATGATATCCCTTCGGACATCAAAAGAGAATTTTTAAACAATATTATTACGGAATCCGATCGTTTAAGTGAGATCATCAATGACATTCTTTATCTTGATAAGCTTGAACATGGAGAAATTGCCCTTACAATAAAGAAAAACGACATCACAGAAACCTACAGGAAGGCATTAAATCCTATCCTTCACCTGATCCAGCAGAAAGATATCCAGGTTAGTGAAACCAATCTTCTCACAGAAAGTGTATTTGAATACGATGAAGCAAGAATGATCCAATTGTTTCAGAATATCCTTGGAAATGCTTTGAAATTTGCAGATCAGCAGGGAGAGATACAAACCCGTTTCTTAAAAAATGAAAATGCCTTAAATATCACTATCTTCAATACGGGTAAACCTATTCCTGAAGAAGATCTGGAGATGATTTTTAATAAATTTTATCAGTCCAAAAATCAGAATATTTTAAAACCAACAGGAAGCGGGCTTGGGCTTGCCATCTCAAAGCAGATTATTGAGGCCCACGGAGGTCTAATCTACGCTGAAAACAAAAGCTCAGGAGTAATATTTACCATAAGCCTTCCGGAAAATATATATAAAGATGAAGTCGAACAGTACTAAAAACACATTATGAAAAAAATAATCATTGCAGATGATGAACATAAAATACTGATGTCCCTGGAATATAGTTTCAAAAAAAACGGCTATGACGTATTCATCGCCAGAGACGGTACTGAAGTATTGGATTTTCTTAAAACCATGGTTCCCGATGTTATCCTTCTGGATATTATGATGCCAAATCTTGACGGATACAGCACCCTGGAAGCCATTAAAGAACAGGAACAGCTGAAACATACAAAAGTTATTTTCCTGAGTGCCAAAAACAACCCAAAAGACATTGAAAAAGGCCTCGAAATGGGAGCTGATGCCTATGTTACGAAACCCTACTCTATCAAGAAGCTGATACAGCAGATTGAGGAATTATTTGATAACTGAGAATAAAAGCTTGGAGAGGCCAGATACAAGACTTCCGACTATCAAAAAAAACAAAAAAAACACGAAATACTATTATTAATATGAATGCAGAAGATTTATTTAAAAGAAGTATCGAAGACAAAGAAAATTTCTGGAAGGAACAAGCCCGGGAAATAAGCTGGTATACATTTCCTCAACAAATTCTTTCGCGAGATACAGACCGCTATCCGGAATGGTATCCGGATGGGCAGCTTAACATGTCTTATCTGTGTATAGATCAACATATTGAAGATGGTTTTGGAGATCAGATCGCTATCATTTATGACTCTCCTGTTACAGACCAGAAAAAAACATACACATTCAGGCAACTGCAGGAAGAGGTTTCAAAATTTGCCGGCGGACTTGCTTCTTTAGGATTAAAAAAAGGAGATACCGCTGTAATTTATATGCCGATGATCCCACAAACCCTTTTTGCAATGCTGGCCTGTGCCCGGATTGGAGTAATTCACAATGTTGTTTTCGGAGGATTTGCCCCGCATGAACTTGTGGTAAGAATTGATGATTGCAAGCCTAAAGCTTTGATAACCGCTACTGCAGGAATAGAAATCGCCAAAAGAATTCCTTATCTGCCATTGATAGAAAAAGCAATTGAGTTTGCTCAGGACAAAGTGGATCACATCATTGTTTACAACCGAAAACTGGTTGATAATAAAGATGAAATGTTTGACGGCCTGATCGATTATGAAGAACTCACCCAGAAGTCTTCCCCGGTTTCTCCTGTTGCAGTGGAATCTACCCACCCACTCTATCTTCTTTATACTTCAGGAACAACAGGAAAACCCAAAGGAATAACAAGAGATACGGGAGGCTACGCAACAGCCCTGAAGTTCTCAATGAAATATATTTATGGCATTGAGCCTGGAGAAACGTATTGGGCTGCTTCCGATTTCGGATGGGCGGTGGGACATAGTTTTTCCGTTTATGGACCTTTAATAAACAGAAACACGACCATTATTTTTGAAGGCAAACCGATCATGACTCCGGATGCCGGAACTTTCTGGCGCATCATTTCAGAATATAAGGTTTCCGCCATGTTTACCGCTCCTACAGCCATCAGAGCTATAAAAAAAGAAGATCCGGACGGGGAGCTCGTCAAAAAATACGATCTATCGCATTTTAAAAAGCAATTTTTGGCAGGCGAACGGTGTGACGTGGCTACCCTGGATTGGTTCAGTAAACACATTGGAGTACCCGCCATTGATCACTGGTGGCAGACGGAATCGGGGTGGCCAATGCTGGGACTGATGACTTTTGATCATCATTATACCATTAAAAGAGCCGCAGCAGGAAAGCCTATTCCGGGGTACGACATTAAAATATTCGATGAAAATGGTTTTGAACTCGATCCTCATCAGGAAGGCTATCTGGTGATCAAACTCCCCCTGCCTCCAGGTGCACTTTCCGGAATATGGAAAGATGAAGAACGTTTTCAGAACAGCTACTTATCACAATATAAAGGATATTACTTCTCCGGAGACGGAGCCATACAGGATGAGGACGGATATTTTTTCATCACCGGAAGAGTGGATGACGTTATCAACGTTGCAGGACACAGGCTCTCCACTTCGGAAATGGAGGAAATTGTCGCTTCCCATCCGGAAGTGGCGGAATGTGCCGTAGTAGGAATCGATAATGAGCTGAAAGGACAAGTTCCTTTTGCCACTGTAGTATTAAAAAACGGTTCCACGATTTCAGAGGAAGATCTTGAAAAAGACACTGTACGAATGGTACGGGAGAAAATAGGAGCAGTCGCATTTTTAAAGAATGCCATGGTTGTAAAACGATTACCCAAAACACGCTCAGGAAAAATCCTGCGAAAACTTATCCGGACGCTTCTGGATGGAAAAGAATTTCAGGTTCCCTCAACGATAGACGACGATCAGATCATTGAGGAAATACAAGAAAAAATCGTTAATTACAGGGCAAAATTCACAAATTAGACATACATTTAATATCAATAAAATTCAAATTTCAAAAACAAAAGGGATATGAGAAATTACTTAATAGAAGATTTACCACATTATTTTGAGGAGTATAAAAAATCTATTAAAAATCCTAAAAAATTCTGGGATAAAATAGCCGATCAAAATTTTGTGTGGTATCAGAGATGGAGTAAGGTAGTTAAGTATGATATGAACGAGGCAAAAATCACCTGGTTTAAGAACGCAAAATTAAATATTACCAAAAACTGCATCGACAGGCACCTGAATGAAAGAGGAGATAAGACGGCTATTATCTGGGAACCCAACGATCCTAAAGAAAAAGCTGAGCATATTTCTTATAGTGAATTGTACGTAAGAGTTAACAAAACAGCTAACGTCCTAAGGGATATGGGCATTGAAAAAGGTGATCGTGTATGCATTTACCTTCCTATGATCCCTGAACTGGCAATCACAATGCTCGCCTGTGCAAAATTAGGAGCGATACATTCAGTAATCTTTGCAGGATTTTCAGCCAATGCAGTAGCTTCAAGGATCAATGACTGTGAAGCGAAGCTAGTAATTACCTCCGATGGCAGCTACAGAGGAAATAAAGTGCTAGACCTTAAAAGTATCGTTGATGAAGCTCTTGAAAAAACAACAACGGTTGAGAATGTCCTGGTCGTTAAAAGAACAAACAATGAGATCAAAATGAAAGAAGGCAGAGATCACTGGATGTCTGAACTCTATGAAAAAGCTTCTCCTGATTTTGTTACGGTAATAATGGATGCCGAAGATCCCCTTTTCATTCTTTATACTTCAGGTTCTACCGGAAAACCAAAAGGAATGCTCCATACCTGTGCGGGATATATGGTCTATACCGCGTATACTTTTAAAAATATTTTCAATTACCAGGAAAATGATATCTATTGGTGTACTGCAGATATCGGCTGGATCACGGGACATTCTTACATCCTTTACGGGCCTTTGCTAAACGGAGCCACTACAGTTATTTTTGAAGGTGTTCCTACATATCCTGACCCGGACAGATTCTGGGAGGTTATTGAGAAGCATAAAATCACCCAATTTTACACAGCACCAACCGCTATTCGCTCCCTGGCCAAGGAAAGTGCCGAATGGGTAGATAAGCATGACCTCAGTTCGTTAAAAGTGATCGGGTCGGTAGGAGAACCCATTAATGATGAGGCATGGCATTGGTTCAATGACCATGTGGGTAAAAAGAAGTGTCCTATTGTGGATACCTGGTGGCAGACCGAGACAGGAGGAATTATGATCTCTCCCCTACCTTTTATAACGCCTACCAAACCTACCTACGCAACCCTTCCCTTACCTGGCGTTCAACCGGTGCTGATGGATGATAAACGGAATGAAATCACAGGAAACCAGGTAACAGGAAATCTCTGCATCCGTTTTCCATGGCCTGGAATTGCAAGAACCATCTGGGGTGACCACCAGAGATACAAAGAAACTTATTTTACCGCTTTTCCCGGAAAATATTTCACTGGAGACGGTGCTTTAAGAGATGAAGTTGGATATTACAGAATTACAGGCCGGGTAGATGATGTAATCATTGTTTCCGGACATAACTTAGGTACGGCTCCTATTGAGGACAGCATCAACCAGCATCCTGCCGTTGCCGAATCTGCAATTGTGGGATATCCTCATGATATCAAAGGAAATGCTTTGTACGGGTATGTTGTTTTAAAAGAAACCGGAGAAAGCAGACAAAGGGAAAACCTTAAAAAAGAGATCAACCAGCTTATTGCCGATCAGATCGGACCGATCGCTAAACTGGATAAAATACAATTCGTTTCAGGATTGCCAAAAACACGTTCAGGAAAAATTATGCGTAGGATCCTTAGAAAAATTGCCGAAGGAGATTTCAGCAACTTCGGAGATATTTCTACGTTATTAAATCCGGAAATTGTGGACGAAATTAAAAATGAAAGAATAGACTAATCTTTATCATTAATAAGAAGGCGCAGGGTTTACCTGCGCTTTTTTTATCAACTCTATTCTTTGATAATTTTTATAGCTTGTCTACCGAGGTTGGAATGTGCACTAAGTAGATAATTCCCTTTAGGATAATGAAAATCCAAAGAATATTTTTTCAGCCTTTTCCCACTGATATCATCTTTCAGAATTTCTGTAATGAACTTTCCTGATGTGTCATACAGCCCGATAATGATATGATCGGAATGTAAAAAATGAATACTGAGATTCAGCTTGTCTTTAACAGGGTTGGGAGCTACATCGATCTGAAGTTTCCTTTCCTGATTCTCTCTGGTAGTTTCCTGCGTTGCAAGATTACCGACAGTCATTTTATAAATACCGGTACCAGCAGCATATGCCACATTACTGTTAACAAAAAATATCCTGTTCAAAGTACCGCCTACTCCTGTGTCCGTCCAGGTTTCCCCACCATTAAAGGTTTCATAAAACCCTGTATTATGCCCCCCCCATCCACCCATGGTCTGGTGAAGTAAAGCCCACAGCCTGAACAAAAGTATCCGGAAAATCCTTTGTTTCCCAGGTAAGTCCGCCATTTAAAGATTTCAATAACCTTCCTGTATTAGGAGATTCTGCTTCAATAGAGCAGAATATTTTATTATTATCCAGAAGCTGCATTTTCCAGACGTACTCAAAAGGAATATTACTATTATATATTTTTGTCCAGCTTGCTCCTCCATCAGTCGTTTTAAGAATAACCGCACCATCATCATCACTTCCGGATGCGAAACCAACGTTCTCATTGATAAAAGTAATTTCTACCAGGGCGGTAGCATACGCGGACATATCCATATACTGCCATGTTATACCGCTATCTGTTGATTTGATAATATAAGCAGGATAAAACCATGCTCCGCAACCGTACACAGTGGATGTACCCACACAATCCAGACCACAGATTCCTTGCGGGTATGGCGAAATATTATCAACTCTTTGCCATGTAGCTCCGCCGTCTGTTGTCTTATAAAAATTGTTATTCAACGTCCCCAGAAAACCTACATTTTCATTTAAAAATTCAATATTCCTATAGTATTCATTGGGTGTCGTGCTCACAATTTGCTGTGTCCAGCTGGTACCACCATTTGTTGTCTTAAAAACAGCTCCGTTGCCGCCCCGGGCTGCCCACCCTAAATTTTCATTAAGAAAGAACACATCATCATACCGCCCTCCCCCATTTCCCGGAGGATAAGAGAACGCGGTCCAGTTATATTGCTGAGCCTGCAGAAGGAATGATGATAGAATAAGAGTAAATAAAATTCTTTTCATAGGTATTAATTTTAAAAACAAATTTGAGGTTTTTGAGATAAGTATACAATAAACTTCTTAATAATTCATGATACTGTCTATCAACGACTAACGGACTTTTAAGTTCAAACATTTGATTGATAGAAATCATCAAATATTTTAACATTTAATTATAGATAAAACAATATAAATCAAATTTTATTGAATTTTATTCAAATAATTTGAAATTTAATTATTACCTTTAAGTACAAATTTAAAACACACGATCATGACAAAAATATTAGCCGGATTATTTCAATCTCACAGTGATTATAAGAAGCTTGAAACGGACCTGGAAAGCTCAGGCTTCGGAGATTCAGATTATATTGTTTATCTCAACGACCATCAAAATTCACAATATCTTGCAAGTGTTGCAGTAAAAGATACAGATCAGGCAGATAATGCCAGGAACGTTTTTAATAAAAATGCTGTGGTAAAAACTTATTTATTTGAGAATATGGGAATAGAACAAGCAGACTACCATAACATAAAAAGATATATTGACGCACGAAATAAAGCTGAAATCCATAACAGTCCCGACGTTAAAATCAAGGGTTCAAGCAACGGCATGGATTCAGAAGTAAAATTCTAATAAAAACTAAAATCTAATAACCGGAAATCCGCAGATCTTTCTGCGGATTTTTTGTCATTGACAAGTGGGAAAATTTTCGTATTTTCGTTTAATTATACGGGATTTACACAAATGAGCTACGACTTAGAACGGGAGAACAAAGAAATACTGGCAAGATATAAAGACCTGATTTCTAATACTTACAGGACTTTGGATGAAGAAAACAATAAACTCATCCGAAAGGCATTTGATATTGCATTAGATGCTCATAAAGATCAAAGGAGAAAATCCGGAGAACCCTATATCTACCATCCTATTGCCGTAGCTAAAATTGTTGCAACGGAAATAGGTCTTGGAGCTACATCAATAGCCTGCGCACTGCTGCATGATGTGATTGAAGATTCCGACTATACCTACGAAGATATCAAGAAGATCTTTGGGGAAAAAATAGCCAATATCGTGAATGGATTAACCAAAATATCCATCATGAATCATCAGAACATTTCCGTACAGTCTGAAAACTACAGAAAGTTATTGCTCACACTATCGGAAGATTTCAGGGTTATACTGATTAAAATCGCAGACCGCCTTCACAATATGCGGACACTGGAAAGCATGGCCCCGGATAAGCAAAAGAAAATTGCTTCTGAAACCGTGTACATCTACGCTCCCATGGCCCACCGTCTGGGATTATACAACATCAAATCCGAGCTTGAAGACCTTTCATTAAAGTATAATAATGCGGAAGTTTTCAATGAGATCACTGAAAAGTTAGAACTAGCCAAGGAAAACCGGGAAAAATACATTGAGGAATTCAAAAAAGAAGTTTCCGAAAGGCTCAAAGAGGAAGGATTAAACTTCAGTATAAAAGGCCGTGCAAAAGCAGTTTCTTCCATTTACCGGAAAATGCTCAAACAAGGAGTTTCCTTTGAGGAGGTATTTGATAATTACGCCATCAGGATCATTTACAAATCAGATGCAAAAAATGAAAAGTTCCTGGCCTGGAAAATTTATTCAATCGTAACGGATGTATACCACAGTAACCCTTCAAGAATGCGTGACTGGATCACACAGCCCCGTTCTACAGGATATGAAAGTTTACACCTTACTGTCCTTGGACCGGATAAAAAATGGATTGAAGTACAGATCCGTTCAGAAAGGATGGACGAAATTGCTGAAAAAGGGGTAGCCGCACATTATAAATACAAAGAAGGATACAAGCAAAGCAGTGAGGACAGAAATTTTGAAAGATGGGTAACAGAGATCCGGGATGTTTTAGAACAGCAGCAGAACCTTTCTACCTCCGAACTTCTGGATAACATCAAACTCAATTTATATTCTAAAGAGGTTTTTGTTTTTACTCCCAAAGGAGAAATCAAAATTCTGCCAACCAACGCTACGGCATTGGACTTCGCATTCTCTGTACACTCTGATTTGGGTATGAAATGCCTAGGAGCCAAGATCAATGGAAAACTGGTTCCTATCTCATATGTTCTTCAAAACGGAGACCAGGTAGATATCCTTTCTTCCCAGAATCAAAAGCCTAAATCGGACTGGCTCGAATTCGTAGTTACTTCCAAGGCAAAATCCAAGATTAAGAGTTATCTTAATTCACAAAAAAATCAGCTGGTAGAAGAAGGAAAAGAAATTTTACAAAGAAAGCTTCGTCACGCTAAAATTAATTTTAATGATGAGGAAGTCAATAAACTTCAGAAGTTTTTCAACTTAAAAACATCACAGGAACTGTTTTTAAAATTCCAGAGCAATGAACTGGATGTAAGCAGTCTTAGAAAATACATCGAAAGTAAAAATGTATTCAATAATTTACTTTCAAGATTCAGAAAATCTCCTTCCAAAAACGTTCATTATGAAGAACCAAAGGAGCAAAACCTGGACATGATCGTCTTTGGAAAAGACGAAGAAAAGTTAAACTATAGTTATGCAAAATGCTGTACCGTAATTCCGGGAGATAAAATTTTTGGATTCATTACGATTTCAGACGGTATAAAAGTGCATAGTGATAATTGTCCGAATGCTATTAACCTGAGGGCACAGTATGATTACCGGGTTATTCCAGCCAAATGGGTTAATGCTGAAAGCTTTAAAAACAGGGTTAAAATTGAAATTGAAGGTTTAGACCGGATGGGAATGATTAACGACATTACCGCCGTGATCAGTGGCACTATGGGAATGGATATGAAAAGTCTTTCCATAGAATCCAATAATGGCGTCTTTATGGGTAACATTATTCTTGAGGTTAAAAATAAAGGTCAGTTGGAAGAAACCTTTAAAAAACTTAAAAATATTAACGGAGTTTCAAGGGTGAGACGATTACAATCATAGGCATGAATTTATCTATTTATTTTAAAAAATTTTTCAACAGCAGTCAATCTTCGGGTATCATCCTTATTTTTTGTGTAGCGATTTCTTTATTAATTGCTAACTCGAGCTTAGGAGAAGGATTTCAAAATTTTCTCCACTATGAAATAGGCACTCATCTTTTTCACTTGAAATATCCGATCCATATCTGGATCAATGATGGTCTCATGGCTATTTTTTTCCTTTTGGTAGGCCTCGAAATAAAAAGAGAACTGGTGGAAGGTGAGCTTTCATCTTTTAAAAATGCTTCTCTTCCGATTTTTGCGGCAGTCGGAGGAATGCTTGTTCCCGCAACCATCTATACCCTATTCAACTCAGGAACAGAATTCAGCAATGGATGGGGAATTCCGATGGCTACAGACATAGCCTTCTCGCTTGCGTTGATTTCCATGCTAGGAAGTAAAATTCCTAATTCCATTAAAATTTTCCTAGCTGCTCTGGCCATTGTTGATGATCTGGGAGCGATTTTAGTTATCGCTATATTTTATACAGATCAGATTCAATGGATGTATTTGTTGATCTCTTTCGGAATTGTCGCTTTCTTGTTTCTTTTGAATTTTTTAAAAGTGACGAGGCTTATTTTCTATATTATCCCTGGATTATTTTTGTGGTATTTTCTTCACAATTCAGGAATTCATGCTACCATCGCAGGAGTATTACTGGCTTTGTCTATTCCTACCAATGCATCCAATGTTCAAATTTCTCCTTTGGAAAAATTAGAGCATCATCTTCATATACCTGTAAGCTTTCTAATCATGCCAATATTTGCCCTTACAAATACCAATATTGCCTTTCACAGCGGAATGGCAGAAGGGTTGATAAGTACTTTGGGATTAGGGATCATCGGTGGTTTAGTCCTGGGAAAACTAATCGGGATCAATTTATTTTCATTTATTGCCATTAAACTTAGAATAAGTTCACTTCCACACAATAGCACATGGTCGCATATGCTGGGGGTAGGCTTTCTTGCAGGAATTGGTTTTACGATGTCTATTTTTATAGCATTACTATCCTTTAAGGAGCAATTTGAAATCCAGGATGAAGCGAAATTTGCAATCCTGATTGCATCGTTTTTATCAGCTATTTTAGGCGTAATTATATTAAGCCTAAGTGCTAAAAAGAATAAATTTATCGACGACGATAGTGATGAGTAATTGCTAACTATAAAAATAAAAAAGAGCACCTTTCAGTGCTCTTTTTTATTGTATTACGGGCAAATGTAAGTGGATATCTTACATAGTCCGTTACAGCAGTAGGTCGTTCCCGGACAATAATCATCCCCGGTTCTGCATGCTAATCCTCCTTTTACGATTTTCAAATCGTTTCTCGTTAATTTTTTGATGTTTTTCATAATAAATTAATTTGGTATTTGTACAAGAATTTCAAATTCTTACTAGTCACTAAATTACCATAAAAATGAATACGAAAAAATATAATCAGGTATTTTTAATTGACCCATAAATAAAATATTAGCTGAATCAATACAATATTGATTGAAGAGAATTCAGATTATTCTTTTTCGTTCGGGGAATGATCTGCCTGCACTTCTTTTCGGAGTTCATCAGCCAGTAATTTTTCTATCCTGAGTTTTCTGATAGCCATATTAAGTTCATTACCAAATAATAGCAGATAAACATTCACATTTACCCATACCATTAAAAGAATCATACTTCCAATGGACCCGTACAGAACATTATAACGGGCGATATCTTTTACATAAATAGCAAATATGTAAGTAGTAAGAACAAAAAGAACAGTCGTTAAAATAGCCCCAGGAACCGCTTGCCTGAACCTGGCAATCTTCACTGTTCCCAACCAGTAAAACATCGCTAATAAAATAAAGTAAAAAAGAGGAAAAGACACAAATCCAATAATCTTAGAAAGGTTATTCACCAGCCAGGAAACATTATGGATAGGTGTAAATAGTTTTAAAACTACTTCTACATAATAGACTCCGAAAAGAGCTAAAAAAACTATGGTGATAAAGCCTATTGTAATAAAAAAAGAAAGAATAAACTCTTTTACGTCACTCAGCTTTTCTTCGGAATTTTCATTGAATCCATTAATGAGGGAAAAAGTCCCGTTTGTAGCAAAAACAAGGGCAAGAATAATGGTTAGATTACTGATTCCCCTCATATTGGGAATGATACTTTTCTCAATATAGCCTCTAACATCAGTTTCCATATTGGAAGGGAAAACATTGTGAATCAGCACTTCAAAAATATAAAAATGAAGCTTATCATAATGCGGCATATAAGGTAAAACGGAAAGCAAGAAAAGGAGAAACGGAAATAAACTGATGGTAAAGCTCCATGAAATAGCGGCTGCCTTTCTTCCTATCTTATCCTTAAAAATACCCGAAATATAAATCTGAAACATTTGCCACAGTGATATTCCCAGGAGCGGGATATGGATATCATCTAAGAATTCCTGAATCTTCAGGATAAAATTAGGTGTTTTTATATTCATAATTATTTCAGGATATTATCTATTTTATCAAAATTTCTGTTGACTATTTGTGGTGCATTAAACCTCAGACCAATTCCAGCCCTGAATTGCCATTGTGTAGATGAATACAAATTGGAATTTGAACTATTTACCCAGTTAAGCTGAGTACCGGCTCCAACAAACCATTTTCCGTTATCATATCCGATCCTTACATTGGAATTCATTCCCATATTAAATTCATGAAAGTCTTCATCAATCAGCTTTGAATAATAAAGCTGAGGATAAAATTCAACCACCGCATACCAATTACTATCGATCACTCTTTGTATTCCTGCACCTGTTCTTAATGCCAGCCTTATATCTTTCGTGGCAGAACCTTCTTCCCCGCTTCCTATCACTTCTCCCTTATATATTGCCCTATCGGAATCTTTCAATATATTATACTGATAAAACAGACCTGTAATAACGACAAAATCATTTTTAGCAGGCTTATAAGTCATATTAGTATAGCTTCTGTAGTTCTCTTTATTTCCGACCCATAAATAACTTGTCTCCCCTTTAAAAGACCTGTAATTAGCATCCGGAAACTGAATATATGCATCCGTGATACTTTCGTCTGAACCATTTAACAAAAGATCTATATACTTCCTGGTATCCCGGAAATATAACCCTTTGATCTGATTATAACCTATCATTTGTCGTAGCTTTGGATTCAGGAAAAAAGCAAAATTCACATTGAAATATTTCGTTTTCCCCTTGATATCATCATCATTATTTATTTTAATCAGTTTAGGTGTAAATGAAATACTGGTATCCAGCCATCTGTACCTTAGAAAAAGCTCAGTGTAAAAAGAATCATTTGGTTTTAGCCTGAAAATTTCTCTTTCATAGCGAAGTCCAAAGGAATTGTTAAGGTAGCTTACGCCTGCAACGAGAGAAATTGTATTATTATCTTCCCTGTACTTCTTATTATACTCATTAACTTCCTGACCATAAGAAGCTAACGGAAAATATAAAAATAAGTAGGGAATAGATTTTATTTTCATCGTGTGATATTGGCTCCGTAAAAATACAGATTTTTTTAGACTTGATAATGAACCGGAAAATTACACCGGTTGGCAGCGAAGGGTAAAATGTATCATAGGAACCCGGGAAAATTCCTTAATTTATGAATATCTTTGTCATCCTAAATGTGATTATATCCTATGCGAATAAGTTTACTTTGTATCGGTAAAACAGATGATAAAGAAATTAATTCTTTGATCAATTACTATATTCCCCGCCTTCCTAAACATTGGAATTTTGAAATAACAGAAATCCCTGATGTTAAGAATGCCAAAAATCTCTCTTCAGATCTTCTGAAGAAAGAAGAGGCAAAGCTTTTTATGAATTATATAGATAAAAATGATCTCGTTATTATTCTCGATGAAAAAGGAAAACAGTTTACCAGCAGGGAATTCTCTCAGAAAATAGATACATGGATGAATTTGTCGGTAAAAAAGATCCACATACTAATCGGAGGAGCCTATGGGTTTTCTGAGGAAATATATACCAGAGCCAACGAAAAAATGTCATTATCTAAAATGACATTTACCCACCAGATGATCCGGTTATTTATCGTTGAACAATTATATCGTGCAGATCAGATTCTACAGGGAAAACCTTATCATAACGATTAAGTTTACTTGGCGGGAGGACATTTTGCAAAATGATCTGCAAGAATTGCTTTTTCGTATCCCAAAGCAACAGCTTTCTCCAAATTGACACAAGCTTCTTTCGGCTTGGCACCGTCAAACAAAATCAGAGATTTTGTTACATAGGACTGAGCAAATTTCGGATCTATGGAAATAGCTTTATTGATATCAGTCAAAGCCTCCTTCTGTTTTTTCATTTTTAAATAGACTTCCGCACGTCCGTTGTATAACAAAGACTCCGGTTTTTCAGAAATGAGCTGATTATAATCTTTTAATGCTCCGTCAAGATCGCCATTATTCTTCTTTAAATTAGCCAATCCCGTTCTTGCAAAGATATTTTCCGGAGCAAAAGATAAAATCTGGTTCAGATCTTTAATAGCCAGTTCTTTCTTTCCCTGGCTGTCATAAATTTTAGACCTTGTCAAATACATATCTACATTTTCAGCATCGATCTGTAATCCTTTATCAATGTATTCAAGGGCTTTCTGTTTATTTCCTTTTTGGCTGTTTACCGATGCCAGATTAGCATATACTGGTGCCGACATTGGATTTGCCCGCAGAGCTGCTTCATACGATTTAAGAGCAAGGCTCGTTTTACCCAACCTCCTTTGGGAAGTCCCCAGATTATTGTAGTACTCCGACTGGTATTTCTGAATCTGTTCTTTTTCGGCTAATTTAGCGTACTGCTCTTCGGCGCACTTATAATCTGCTTTTTTAAAGCATTCTTCCGCTGTTTTTGCGTCCTGGGAATAAAGATTAGCAAATGTAAATGCTAATACTACAAGTAATAAATGTTTTTTCATGAGGTTATCGTTTGTTTGTTGATGACTTTTTTCGCGAGTGCACTAAATATCACTCCCAATAAAAGTCCAACAAACGCCCCCACCAAAATATCTATCGGGAAATGCACTCCTAAATATATACGGCTGTAAGAAACCACTGCAGCCCATACAAATATAGCATAAGGAAACCATCTGAGTTTTTTTCCTAATAAAACACTCAGATATGTAGCTAAAAAGAAAGTATTCGATGCATGAGCAGAATAAAATCCAAATTGTCCGCCACATTTTACGATCCTCATATAATGTTCCAGAGAAGGATCATGGCAAGGTCTTAACCTTTGTACTCCATGCTTAAAGATGCCAGCGACCTGATCGGACACGGTTGTTCCTATAAGTATAAATAAAAGAATAAAAACTAAGGATTTTAACTGGTAATTTTTATAAAGAAAATACAGAAAAATAATATAAAGCGGAACCCAGATCCATGTACTGGAGATAAGCATCCAAAACTGATCAAACGAAGAACTCCCCAAATTATTGAGAAATAAAAAGACATTTTTATCTTCCTGAATGATTTCTTCCATCAGTTATCTGCTTACAGGTCCTTCATAGGTTTCATCTTCAGAAGGCTTTGGCTTTGCAGGCTCAGAAGAAGGTTCGGTAAGAATATCTTTTTCAATATTCTTCATTGGGTTAAAATCTTTAGCAGCATCTTTCACCTTTTCGATCTCACGTTTGATTTCAGAAACAGGGTTATCCGTCTCTTTCATGATCTCGGTTTTAATGTCTTCTACCGCTCCACGCATCTTTCTTACGCCTGCTCCTAAGTCACGCGCTATCTGAGGGAGTTTATCCGGACCGAATAATACAACGATTGCGACTGCAATCAATGCCATTTCTCCAATGCTTAATTCCATGAGGTAAAATTACAAAAGATTATACATATATAATGTAGAAACATAAAATTTAAACAAATTTTAAGATTTTCCATTTCAAAGCTTTAAATATTTTCAATTCAGGCTTATTAATCCTCTTAATATTCAGATCTTTTTAAATTAATCAATAATTAATTCTCTAATTAAAGAATTATATGAAATTTTTCATTATTTTTATTTCTACACAAACATTAAATATATACTTATGAAAAAATTAGTAACTCCCTTCAAGGTTTTTGCCTTGGCAATGGTGCTGTCTTTAACAAGCTGCCAAAATGAAACAACTGAAGTACTTCAGGAAAATACCGCAAAAAAAGAATCTGTTTCCGATTTGAAAAAAGTATTAACTCCCTCTTCTCAAACACTTCCCGATATTGTTCAAACACAATTGAATGATTCAAAGAAAAATCTGGAACAATACCTTAAAAATGATCTTCAGATTACCGGAGTTTCAGTTTTAGGAAAGCTGTCTGATGCAAATGGAATTTCCATTTCTCAAAACCTCATTTCAGATAAAAATACTTATGTGGCGTTTGGTAATATTACAGACCCGGCATCAGTAAAAATAGGCAAAATGACAAATTTTAATTCAGGAGATGAACTATCAGTTGCCCAACAAAGCCTGAAGGATGTCATTAGTCAGGAGGTAAAACCAAATACAGAAGTACTTGAAATTATATGGAACCATAAGGGAGAGCAATTTACTTCATTATGTTTCTACAATACCAGCGGAATTATCTGGGATAATGTGTTAGGAGGACTGGTAATGATGGATAGAGGAAGTAACGTAGTAGCCTCTACTGACAATCAGGCAAAGGTACTTTCGAAGTGGTATAAAGAATGGTGGACGGCAAAATGGCTATGGGGATCCAAGAGAGGAGAAATCGGATATAAGATCACGATTTATTATAATGGATCTACCGTATCTAATACTGATGTAAGTGATTGGGGCAATATCAGTTTAGGAAAAGCAAAAAGCGAAAGCAAAATATTAAAGAGAACCGGAGCTTACGGACAATGCAGATATGCACTTGGATTATGTACACCGACAGGTTCTTTAAGCTTTAATTCAAATAACTTTACCGTATCATTTTCCGGTTTGGGAAGTAATATCGTAAGTAACGGAACCAAGTCCCTTTATCCTTAATCAATACATAGCTAAAAAATAAAGCAGGATGTCATTATTAATATCCTGCTTTTTTATTTAAAATAATTTACTTTTTAATTTCTCTATTTTTCTCGAATGCATAATATGAAATAACCACACTTACAGCCATGAGAAGGAAAGCTAAAAAGAAAGGTGCTCCTGAAAACTTAAATGGCGCCTCATCATGGGTAAAGTAATAAAACAGGTTTGTCATCATAGGAGGGCCTACAATTGCCGTAGCACTCATCAGACTTGTTAAAGCGCCCTGCAATTCTCCTTGTTCATTAGAAGGGACACTTTTTGTAATCACAGATTGAAGTGCAGGACCACAAATTCCTCCTAAACAATAAGGAATAAGGAATGCAAACATCATCCACCCTTCTGTAGCAAATGCAAACAATAACATTCCGATGGCATACAAGGCCAATCCGTAATAAATACTTTTCTGCTCTCCTAATCTTGGAGTTGTCCAACGGATCAAACCTCCCTGTACAAGTCCGACCAATAATCCTACTGCTCCGAGAGATAATCCAACCATCCTTTCCGTCCAGCTGAATTTATACATCGTATAAAAACTCCAGTTGCTCTGTACAGCATGACCTGCAATATAAATCAAAATTAAAGACACGATCAATCCTGAAATTTCAGGATGCTTACCTAAAAACTTAAATGATCCCACAGGGTTGGCACGCTTCCAGCTGAATTCTCTTCTCTTATCTTTATCTAAACTTTCTGGAAGAATAAAATATCCGTAAAGAAAATTGAGCAGGCATAAACCGGCCGCAGCGTAGAATGGAACTCTTGAGCCATAATGCCCCAGAACACCTCCCAGCACAGGTCCAATAATGAATCCCAAACCAAAAGCCGCCCCTATCAGACCAAAGTTTTTAGCCCTGTCCGCGTCAGTAGAGATATCAGCGATGTATGCACTTGCAGTGGTTACACTCGCTCCTGTGATTCCGGCTATAATTCTTCCCAGGAATAACCACCAGATACTTGGAGCTAAAGCCAGTAAAACATAATCTATTGAAAATCCAAAAAGCGAAATGAGGATAATGGGTCTTCTTCCGTATTTATCACTGAGATTTCCTACTACCGGGGAAAATATAAACTGTGTAAACGCATAGGCGAAACCAAGCCAGCCACCATATTTTGCGGCCTCACTGATGTCTGCATGAATCAGTTCCTCAATTAATTTAGGAACAACGGGAATAATGATCCCCCATCCGGTGATATCAATCAGGAGCGTTATAAAAATAAAGCTCATGGCGGCTTTTTTCCTTGAATTTTCCATAATTGTGCAAAATTAATGAAATATAGAAGTATAATGATTCTAAATTGTGAAGATTTAATAATGATAATTGATTATCAAGGATTGAATAGTAGGTCGGACTTACAGCTTAACATTTAATTATTCAAACAATTTTCTTTCCTTAGATTTAAACCAATAAAAAAATAGCCTTTCGAAATGAAAGGCTATTTTTTTATTTATTGTAGTATAATTATTTTGAAGCAAGGACTTCTTTATTCGAAGTCGTTTTTCCATGTACTCCTTCTTCTTTCCCTGACTTAAGGAAGTCATAAGCAATAGCCGAAGCAACAAATATGGATGAATAGGTACCGAAACCAATACCAATTAGCATCGCAAACATAAATCCTCTCAGATTATCTCCACCAAAGATAAAGATTGCTAAAATTACAAGGATTGTGGTAAATGAGGTATTGAATGTTCTACCCAATGTACTTGAAATTGAATCATCAAATAAACCTGCCAATGTTAAAGATTTCTTCTCTCTCAGATATTCCCTGATTCTATCGAAGATAATCACGGTGTCATTGATTGAGTACCCTAATACGGTAAGGATTGCAGCAATGAAATCCTGGTTGATTTCCATATTGAAAGGCATGAATTTATGCAGCAATGAATAAGCTCCCAGAATGATAATCGCATCGTGGAACAATGCAGCAACAGCACCCAGAGAGAATTGCCATTTTCTAAATCTGATAAGGATATAGATAAAGATACCTCCTAAAGCAGCAACAACTGCAAGAATACCGTGGGTTTTGATGTCATCTGCTACAGTAGGACCTACTTTCTCAGAAGAGATAATTCCGGCATGGTCTTTATCCGCAGATTTAAAATCGTGAAGCGAGATATTAGCCGGTAAATTCCCTTTTAATCCTTCATATAATTTTTGCTCAACAGTCTGGTCAGCCTTAAGCGATTCATCATCAATAAGGTAATCTGTAGAGATTTTCAATTGTTTAGAGTTACCAAAGGTTTTAGCCTCAACAGAAGAGTTCTTACCATCTTCTGTTTTAAACATTTTTACCAGATTCTGTTCGATATCTTCAGCATTAACATCTTTATCAAACCTTACTACGTAGTTTCTACCACCAGTGAAGTCAATTCCATACTTAAATCCTTGAGTTGCAATAGATCCGATGCAGATAACAGTTAATATAGCAGAAATGATATACGCATATTTTCTTTTCCCAATAAAATCAATCCACGTATTTCTGAACAGATTTTTCGTCGGAGCTGTCCATACAGAAAGGTGTTTTCCTTTATTTAATCTGTTGAAGATCATTACTCTTGAAAGCAATACAGAAGTAAATAAAGTCATTGCAATACCAATCATTAGTGTTAAAGCAAATCCTTTAATAGGTCCCGTTCCGAAGAAGAATAACACCACTGCCGTTAGGAATGTTGTCGAGTGACCATCAATAATGGCATTTAATGCATGTTTGAAACCATCTTTGTAGGCCTCCAAGATACTTTTTCCGGCAAATAGTTCTTCTTTGGTTCTTTCGTAGATAATTACGTTCGTATCCACAGCCATTGCCATTGTAAGAACGATACCTGCAATACCTGGAAGAGTAAGCGTAAAGTCTCCGGAATCCATAATTCCGAAAATGTAGAATAAGTTAATAACCATTGCGATTACAGCGTACACTCCAGCACCACCATAATAGAAAATGATATAAACGATGATGATTAAAAATGCAATAGCGAATGAGATCATCCCTGCATTAATAGATTCCTGTCCTAGAGACGGTCCTACCTGTGTAGCCTGAACTACTTTAGCTCCTGCCGGTAATTTACCTGCTCCTAAAACGTCTACCAGTTCTTTAGCTTCTTCCTGAGAGAAGTTACCGGAGATCTGAGTTCTACCGTTAGGAATCGCATTTACTACGTTCGGTGCAGTATATACCCTGTTATCAAGAGTTACAGCAACCGGTTTATTAACGTTTTTCTCTGTTAATGTTTTCCATTCTTTAGCCCCTTTAGAATCCATCTGCATATCAACTACTACTCTTCCCAGCTCATCATAGCTGATGTTAGCAGTTTCAACAGCTCCGTCTACTGGTGCTTTTTGGTTGATGTTTCCTCTTATGGCATACAATACAAGGCTCTCAGCATCTGTAGCTTCTGGTTTGTACCCCCACATGAATTGGGTATATTTAATGTTAGCCGGACGTAATGCCTGAGCCACTTTGCTGTTTAAAATTTTATTTACAACTGCAGTATCAGACAATTTAATGTTAGCAACTCCGTTGGTTCTTAACTTGTCTAAATGTAAAAGGTTCATGAAGTTCACATTCTTTGCAACTCCCATAGAATCTCCTTTTGCTGCAACCACACTTGTTAAAGTCTGAAAATAAGGTGCAATTTCAGGAACCTGCTGTACTTCCCAAAACTGAAGTTTTGCTGAAGTCTGAAGCATTTTCTTTACTTTATCGATGTCTTTCATACCAGGCATTTCAACAGAAATTCTCGCTGTTCCCGGTACTCTCTGAACATTCGGCTGTACAGCCCCCATTTTATCAATTCTGGTTCTGATAACCTCAAAAGCAGTACCTACAGAAGCATCAATTCTTCTTTTAACGATACTTTTTACCTGCTCATCAGTAGTATTATACTTAATCTCTGTAAGATTAGTGTTTCCGAATATTTCCGGATCTGCAAGTTTAAGATTGGTTCCTTTTGCTTTGTTTATAGCATCAAACTGATCGAAAAAATTATCTACATAAGATTTAGTAGAATTCTTCTGAACCTCATCAGTTTTATTTAAAGCTTCGATTAGAACAGGATTAGAAGAGTAATTCGTTAAATCACTCACCAAATCTCTTTGGTTGATCTCCAAAAGAACGTTGATCCCTCCTTTCAAGTCAAGACCAAGTTTCATTTCTTTGTCTTTCGCTTTAGAATAATAAAGCTTCGTATAACCAAGATTAAGAGTATCTTCCTTTATTCGTTTGATCTCTTTCTCGTTTCCGTTCGCAGCTTCAATCTGCGATTCAATTTTGCTGGCGTACCAGGTTGGTATAAGCTCATTTAAGCAAATCAACCCCAGTACAATAGCAACAATTGTAATAAGTCCTTTTCCTTGCATTTTGTTATAACTACGTTAAATTAAGTCGGCAAATATAATGATTTTCTTTATATTTTATGAACTTTCAATAACAGAAATGGTTTATTTTCAGATATATCGACAATATGACTTCCATTTAAGATTTATCAATTTTAAAAGCTTATTTTAATGAAGTTTATAAAGTTTAATTGGTATGAAATTTTCATTATGAATACAATACACTAAATATCAAAATATTATGAAAATTTTACTTTTTGTGATAGGGATTTTTTCTTCCCTATTTCTTAATTCCCAGACAATTAATCTGGTAGAATTTGCCACCGGGCTCACGAGTCCGGTCGAAATTACAAATGCCAATGATAGCAGGCTTTTCGTAGTACAACAGAACGGAATCATTAAAATTATTCAACCTTCCGGGACTATTAATACGACTAACTTCTTAAACATTAGCAGCAAAGTTTTGTATGGTGGAGAAAGAGGACTTTTAGGATTGGCTTTCCATCCCCAGTATGCAACAAACGGTTATTTCTTTGTATATTACAACAATGCAACCAACGGAAACATTACTGTTGCCAGATATACCGTAAGCAGCACTGATCCGAATGTAGCCGATGCAAGCTCTGAAAAAATAATACTCAATATTCCAAAACCTTTTGATAATCATAATGGAGGAAGCATTCATTTTGCGCCTGACGGCAAATTATGGGTGGTAACCGGAGACGGAGGTAGCGGTGGAGACCCCAACAATAATGCACAAAACAAAAACTCACTGCTGGGTAAAATGCTGCGCCTCGATATTAACTCCACCAATGCTTATAATATACCTCCTGACAATCCATTTGTGGGTATTGACGGAGCAGATGAAATATGGGCATATGGCCTTCGGAACGCCTGGAAGTTTTCCTTTGATCTCACCACAGGAAATGCCATGATTGCAGATGTGGGTCAGGGACAGATTGAAGAAATCAACAAAAATCCGATTACCCAGGCTGGAATTAATTATGGATGGAGATGTTATGAAGGAAATACGGCCTATAATACCGGTGGATGCGCAGCCGCTTCAACAATGACTTTTCCGGTTGCCGTATATGACCACTCTGGTGGAAAATGCTCTATAACCGGAGGTTATGTTTACCGTGGAACTCTTTATCCGGCATTACAGGGAAAATATTTTTTCGCAGATTATTGCTCCAACCAGATCGGAATGTTGAGCTCTGATAATTCCATAACATGGACGACATCCTACTCTGGAAATGGTTTCTCAACTTTTGGACAAGATAATCAGAATGGTCTATATGTTGCCGGTGTTAATAGCGGAAAGATTTACAAAATTACAAGCGGAACACTCTCAACACAGGAAAATAATAATTTAGCTAAAATAAGGGTATATCCAAATCCTGCTTCTAAAAAAGTATTCATTGACGGTATTAAAGGCCAGAAATTTTCAGTAGAGATCATTAACTCTGAAGGCAGGCTAATGAATCAGCTAAAAATTGGTAATGATAACAGTATTGATATTTCAGGTCTTAGCCCGGGAGTATACTACATCAATTTAAAGTCAGGAGAATTAAAATCCTATAGTCAAAAGCTAATTATTCAATAATGTTAACGAAAGCCTCAATATCATTACATTGGGGCTTTCTTATAAAAACACGCAGTTCCTAAAGCTAGAAGTGGAATTAAAATCAGCAGTCTCTGAACTAAAGAAAAACGCTCCACTTCATCATCCAGTAATTGACTCGGAACTAACGATACCAATGCAATTGCAAGAGCAGCAAGCAAAATTTCAGGTAAGGATAATTTTTCAGAAACATCGACTGAAACATTGTACCCGGAACTGAGAATCCAATAACCCAGAAACAAAATCATGAAAGGAAATGACCATATCCTGTAAGTGTCATAGGCAATAGCATGAAGCCCTAAGGGAATTAGAATAACAATAGCAAACAATAGCAAAAGATACTTGTTGGCCTTTTCAAACTTCCTGTAAACAACATACATCATAAAGAGAATGGGAATCCCAAAAAATATTGAGCATTTGGAAACAAATACCCTTTGAAAGAAATGCGGACTCTCATCTTGTATATAGTCTGTAAATTTTACAGTATAAGCAGATGCTACAGAATCGGCAACTTTTGCGTTTATAAATTCTAAATGATCCAGATAATTAAAAATCATTTTATGATAGTTTGACCCGCTCATTTCCTGGTAGGCTGACACTCCAAAAGTAACAGCAAGCGGTAATATAAGAAAGAAGCTGATCCTCTTTATTAAATGGGAATTTAAAGTGTCTTTAAAAGAAATTCTTTCTCCACTTACTCCATCCACCACCAAAGCAAAGCAACAGATAGGGAGCATCAGGAAAAATGAAACCTCATGTATAAGAATGCTAATAGAAGCAACTAATGATGCCAGCAGAATCTTTTTCTTCCTGAGAAGCCATATAACTAAAATGGTTAGCAAAAAGATGATATGATCCAGGTACCCTATAAGATGGGCCGTAAATATGATATATTGAGATAAAAAAAAGGTCAGATAAAATACAAGAGTGTAAACATCCCCTTTGTTCCGGATTGTTTCTTTACTAGCCATAAACAACAACAATCCATATAGCAACAATATTATAAAAACAGATAAAACAAATATGTTCTGTTCATTTTTCTCTACAAATAATCCCAAAAAACCTCCGGCAAATCCTCTTTTTATAAACCCGAATCTATAATCGAGCATCCAGTGAGCAACGGACCATTGATTGGGAAACCTTATCGTTTTTAAGACACTAAAAACAAGTGCATATGTATAGACAATAATGAAAAGAACTTTTCTATTCATCTATTAAATAGTCATAGAGAAAATCCTGGTTTCAGGTTTATTTCGCATCATTCTAAGATCAAACACCATGGCTACATTTCTTGTAAACGCTCTTCCCTTTTCTGTAATCTTGATCTGATGATCTCTGATTTCAACCAGTTCATCTCTTTCCATTTCCTTAAGCATCTCCAAAGCATTTTCCAGTTCCGGGAAAGAGTTTTGGATATCCCATGTCGTTTCCAGCTGACACATAAGGTTCAAAATATGTCTTCTTACAATTAAATCTTCATGATTAAGGATGTGACCCTTTACCACCGGGATCTCTCCTTCTTCAACGATTTTCTGGTATTCTTCAACCGTTTTTACATTTTGAGCGAAAGCATACCAGGAATCTGAAATTGAAGACATTCCAAGTCCCACCATCAATTGCGTTTTGCTTGAAGTATATCCCATAAAATTCCTATGCAGCTTTTTCTGAATTAAAGACTGATAAAGGTCATCATGCTCCAGGGCAAAATGATCCATCCCAACCTCTATATATCCCAGTTCCTGCAATAAGCTTTTACCATCTTCGTAGAGTTTTCTTTTTTCCTCTCCGCTTGGCAGGTCATTTTCATCAAAACCTCTCTGTCCTACTCCTTTTACCCACGGAACATGCGCATAGGAATAAAAAGCCAGCCTGTCAGGCTTCAGTTCCAGTGTTTTACGAATCGTGTATTCCATTGCATCCCAATGCTGGTGAGGCAGCCCAAAAACCAAATCGTGGCTTATTCCTCCATATCCTATCTCACGGGCTAATTCGGTTACTTCCTTTACTTTTTCAAAAGGCTGTATCCTGTTGATTGCTTTCTGAACTTTCGGATCGTAATCCTGCACGCCGAAACTTACTCGTCGGAAGCCAAGATCATACAAAGTCTGAAGATGCTCTCTTGTTGTATTATTGGGATGTCCTTCAAATGAAAACTCGGGATGTTCTGCAATATCTACAGTAGCAAATATTCCTTCCAGTAATGTCTTTAAATTCTTAGGAGAAAAAAAAGTAGGCGTTCCCCCTCCTAAATGAAGTTCTTTTAATTTAGGTTTTTCATCAAAAAGTTCAAGATAAAGCTTCCACTCTTTCAAAACACTTTCAAGATAAGGTGTTTCAACACTATGCTGCTTTGTAATACGTTTATGACATGCACAGAAAGTACATAATGCTTCACAAAACGGCAAATGGATATAAATAGAAATTCCCTCACCTGAGTTACTTTCATGGAAAGATCTTACCACACTCTCCTTCCATTTTTCAGGAGAAAAGGTGCTTTCGTCCCAATATGGAACAGTAGGATAAGACGTGTAACGTGGTCCGGGAATATTATATTTATCGATTAAAGAGTTCATCTAAAAATTTTAAATTTTTATAAATTGAATAAAATTCACATAAGAATTTCATTCTGCAAAATTAGCTATAACTTATGAATTTTAAATCATGAATTATATTAGGGTTTGTTTTCGAAATTTATAATCAGTCTAAATACCCTTCACAGGCTCTAAATACAAAAAATAAAGCCTTAAAATATTCAATAACCTAATTGTATCCAAAATCACTCAAAGGTATACCGAAGAAAATAATAATGGGTAATAAAACTACAGATATCCTCTATACCAAAAATTTAAAATTTTAATTTCATCAGCTGGATCTTGTCTTTACCCGCAAAGGCAACGGAATTTTGATCAATCCACTCACACACGTATAAGTTTTTTTCATCAGAAATTTTCCTCCAAGTTTTTCCAAAATCTGAAGAATAACTGATATGCTGATCTCCTACTGCTATCATTTCTTTTCCTTTGGATCCCGGTCTAATTTTTACACAGGTAGTATAGCCTGCGTTCGCACCTGACGCCTGAATCTGCCAGGTTTTTCCCCCGTCATTAGTCGTCGCTATGTTATTGATGTTCTCTTTCTGTTTGGTATAATCTCCTCCGACTGCAACTCCAAACCGGTCATCATAAAAATCTATAGAATACATTCCCTGCGATGGCTCACCCTGAATAAATGGTGTAGTAAAAACATCAAACTTCTCCGTTTTAAGATCTAACCTCAGAATTCGGGAAGCTTTACCTCCTGTTGCGATCCACATGTATTTTTTAGTTGAAGCAATGTTTGTATTACTTGCTGCAAAAGCTGCTTCCCCACTGTTTAATGAAATTTCATTCTTTAGCAAATCCCATTTCCCATTTTTAAAAGCAACCAATTTAAGGCGATTACTTAAATCCGAATCACTGAAAGTAAAAGCAAGATGATCATCCACAAAGTGTAAAGCATCATAAAATGCAGTTTTCACCGTATCCTTATACACTGTTTTTGACTGCATATCCTTTTTATCAATTTTAAAGAAATAAGCAGGACTTCCAACATTAATAGCATAAAAATCATTATTGTTCTGAGCCAATGTTCTGAACTCTAACTTCTGATCCGATAATGAAATCTGTTTTTGATTTTTAAAATTTTTAAGATCAACAAAACCAAATTTGGAATCCGTACCCGCATACCAGATTTTATGATCCCAGACCTGGAGCGCTCTTATGCTAATTTTATCATTAAAAATTGTTTCCATGTTTACTTCCTGGGAAAATGTCAATATTCCCAAAAAACAAAATACACATGCTAGAATATTTTTCATAAAAATTTAATTTGGTGAAGACAAAAATAAAAAATCCACAACATTCTGTGGATTTTTTATTTTTATTTTTATTCTTACAAATCTAGATCAGGTTTTTCCAGTGGCTCTTGTTCCGCTTTAAAGGTTTCTCCATATCCTCCGTTTTGTAATTTGGAATTTCTTTTACTATAAAGGAAGTAAATAATAAATCCGATGATCAACCATGCGAAAGAATACATTTTAGCCTCTCTACTTAAATTAAAAATCAGATAAACATTAATTAAAATTCCAAGACAAGCGATTAATGGCAATGCCGGAACTTTAAAGTTTCTCTGCAGATTAGGTTCTTTAACCCTCAACACCCAAACAGCTACACAAACCATAGTGAAAGCAAATAAAGTCCCGAAGCTCGTCATGTGAGCAAGATCATTGATCGGTGTTAAAGAGGCAACTACAGAAATTAAAATTCCCAAGATAATTAAGTTCTTGGTTGGCACTCCTGTTTTTGGATTTACTTTTGAAAAAGTTGCTGGGATCAATCCATCTTTAGACATTCCAAGGAAAATTCTTGATTGTCCCATGATCATTACCATCAATACTGAAATCAATCCAACAGTTGCTGCAATTGTAATGATGTAACCAGCCCAGGCTTGACCAGCAATATCAAATGCATAGGCAACAGGAGCTTTGATCGCATCAGGATATTTCCCTAAAGGATTGAAATCCGTATAATGCATCATACCCGTTAATACAAGAGACACCAATATATATAAAAGTGTACAAATGATCAAAGAAGCAATAATAGCAAAAGGAACATCTTTTTTAGGATTGATTGCCTCTCCTGCCTGAGTCGACACCGCATCGAATCCTACATAAGCAAAGAAAATTGCAGAAGCTCCAGCAACAACCCCTCCTATACCATACGCAGAATGGGAAACCCCATTTTCAGTAATAGTAGTCGCTTCAGGAATGAAAGGAACCCAGTTATCCGTATTGATAAAGAAAATACCGGCAATAATAACAAAAATGATTGCTGATACTTTAAGCATTACAATAAAGTTATTCGCTTTTGCAGCTCCCTTTGTTCCTCTCACCAAAATAGATATAACAAATAATACAATCAAAAATGCAGGTAAGTTCATAGAAAAACCGGAATTTCCGGCTGCCCAATAAGTCTGGGGGTCAGTAGTAAGCCATGTAGGCAAATGCAATCCGAACATTTTAAGGAGTTTTCCAAAATAACCGGACCAGGATACGGCGACCGTCATAGATCCCATTGCATATTCTAAAATCAATCCCCACCCGATAATCCAGGCAAAAATTTCCCCTACTGTTCCATAAGCATAAGCATAAGCCGAACCTTCTACAGGAAGTATGGAAGCAAATTCAGCATAACATAAAGCTGCAAATACACAGGCAATTCCTGCAATTACAAAGGAAAGTGCTAATGCAGGACCTGCATTATAATAAGCTCCTGTCCCGGTAAGTACAAAAATTCCTCCTCCGATAATTGCTCCGATTCCAATAGCTGTAAGACTCCATTTTCCTAAAACGCGTTTCAGCTCACTTTTCTTAATATCAGCTTCATAAGCGCTCATTGGTTTCTTAACCCAAATTTTTGACATATTTTATTGTTTATTTAAGATTTACGAAAGTATAAAAAATTTACAAATACTAACAATTATTGACAAACTTTCATTATTAAATTTATATTTAAGGATATAAAAAACTGATTAACATACCATTCAACTCATTTTTCATCAATATTGAATTTTTGCTTATTTTTGAACACATTTGAACATATGAATCTATATGACCTCTTTGTAAAACCGTATGAAGACTATACAACCTTACAAATTATGCTGGAAAGCGCAGGAACTTTTTTCGGCATCCTCAGTGTCTATTTCTCCATCAAAAAAAATATTTGGGTATACCCCACTGGTATTATTTCGACCCTTATTTATGTTTATATTCTTTTTAACTTCGGATTGCTGGGCGATTGTATGATCAACATCTACTACACTGCTATGAGTGTTTACGGATGGATTTTATGGGCAAAAAATTCAGAAGATAATGTTCATGTGGAAGTTTCATGGGCAACCAAAAAAGAATGGATCTTTGCCAGCATCCTGTTTGCAGTTAGTTTATTACTCGTTACTTTTATATATTATTACAAACCTTACATAGATAATCATTTTTCCATGACAGGTGCTAATTTAGGATTGTATCATCTTGATTGGGTAAATTGGCTTGATGTATTTACCACATCCATATTTTTAGTAGGAATGTGGTTTATGGCCAAACAACGCATTGAGAACTGGATTTTCTGGATCATCGGAGATTTTATTTGCATGCCTATGATGATTTTTAAAGGACTTGGAATCACTTCGGTTCAATATTTGGTATTTACTATAATGGCGATCATAGGATTCGTCAAATGGAAAAAAAGTTATAAAGAAAAAAGAAAGATAAAGTCATGAAAAATTTATTAAAATTAACGTTTAGTTTTTTCACTATAGTTAGTTTAACTTCTTGTTTGGCATATTCTGACGGATATGCTGGTGGTTATGGAGATCCATATTATAATAACGGTTATTATTATGCTCCATCAGGATACTACGGAAGTGGCGGATATTATGGCAATGATGGATATTACTATAGAAATGATATCAATTATTATTACGATAATGGTGCTCCTTATTATTACTATGGGAACAATAATAACAGAAGAAGGGTTTATGTAGAAAGAAGAAGCTCTACAATTACTTCTCAGAGACCTAATAACGGATTGCAAAATACACGTACCAATAACAGTAATTATAACAATAGTAATTACAATAACAATAACGGATATAATAACAGAAACAACGGAAATAGCGGTTTCAGAAATAACAACTCCAATAGTCAGAGTAATCAGGGCAGCGGATATAGAAATGTTCCTCAGCAAAATACTCAAAGACCTCAAAATAACAGCGGTTTCAGAAGTAACAGTTCATCCAACTCTAATAGTCCAATAAATACAAATAACGGAAGTGGATTTAGAAGTAATAATACTCAGCAAGATAACTCTAATCGATCAGGCGGAAGCGGATTCAGAAGATAATCATTCTAAATAATAAAAAACGGGCAGTATTTACTGCCCGTTTTTTATTTTAATATACTAATTTTGTTTGTTTATTTTAATGTAAAGAAAGTATGGAATTTTATAAATATCAAGGCACTGGAAACGATTTCGTAATGGTAGATAACAGAGATCTGCAATTTCCAAAAGACAAAGCAATTATCGAAAAGCTTTGCGACCGACGTTTTGGAATTGGAGCGGATGGTCTTATTCTTTTAGAAAATGATGAAAAGTATGATTTCAAAATGGTGTATTACAATTCCGATGGTGGAGAAAGTACCATGTGTGGAAACGGTGGTAGATGTCTTGTTGCGTTTGCTTTTTTCCTTGATATCTTTGAAGCCAAATGTAAATTTATTGCTATAGATGGAGAACATGAAGCAGAAATCCATAATGGTATCATCAAATTAAAAATGATCGATGTTACCGACATTTCCAATGACGGAGCAGATTCTGTAATGGATACCGGATCTCCACATTATGTAAAATACGTCGAAGATTTGGTTACCTACAATGTTTTTGCAGAAGGAAACGAAATCAGAAATTCAGAAAACTATAAAGAAAAAGGTATCAACGTCAATTTTGTTGAAAAAATTACCGATGATGAAATTTTCGTAAGAACCTATGAACGAGGCGTTGAGGATGAAACATACAGTTGTGGAACAGGAGTTACTGCATCTGCTTTAACCTTTCTACAAAAAAACAATCTAATCTCTGTAAAAGTTAAAACTTTAGGTGGAAACCTTAAAGTGTATGCTGAAAAAAACGGAAATTCTTTCCAGAATATCTGGTTGGAAGGACCGGCAAAACAAGTTTTTAGAGGTAAGGTTGACTTGGTTTAAAAAAAAAGACAACTTTTAATCAACTATTAAATAATGAAAAAAACTATTCTCATTATCATACTGCTTGTTGTAGCGGTAGCAGGATTTTTTGGGTTAAGATTTTATAATACATATTACGGTAACAACGTAGAAAAAGAAGGATATGTTTTAATCCCTCATGGAGCAAGCTTTAAGCAGGTTCTTGATTCTATCGGACCGTATATACAAAATAAAGAGTCGTTTGAAAGAGTAGCAAAGGATAAGGATCTGGAACAACATCTCAAACCGGGTCGTTACCACATCCAGAATGGAACAGGAAATACGAATATTGTCAATATGATCAAAGCGGGAAACCAGACTGAGAATACCTTTAGAATAGGAGATTTTGGTGATATGTATCAAATGATCGGTAAAGTCACAAAAAAAACGGAGCTGGATTCACTCAGATTTGTAAAAGATTTTAATACCATTGCAACTGAAAAAGGATATACCAGCGCCGAAGACCTGAAAAAGTATTTTTTTATCGATTCATATAACTTTTTCTGGACAGTAAGTCCTAAAGATTTTTTTAAAAGATTTGAGGATCAATATAATGGTTTCTGGACAAGTGAAAGAAAAAACAAAGAACAGCAGTCCGGGCTAACAAGAGATCAGATTTATGCACTTGCCTCTATTGTCTATAAAGAATCCGGTGGAAAAAAAGATGAAATGAAAACTATCGCAGGACTATATTTAAACCGATACAGAAAAGGAATGAAATTACAATCTGATCCTACGGTGATCTATGCTATTAATAAGCAGACAAATTTTAAAGAGCCAATCAAAAGGGTTTTATATAAACATCTGTCTACACCCTCTCCATACAATACATATGCTAATCCCGGTATTCCTCCCGGCCCGATATGTATTGTAGATAAGAACTCTGTAGACGCAATACTTAACGCAGAAAACAACAATTATATATATATGTGCGCTGATCCGGCAAGGTTTGGCTATCACAAATTCACGGCAAGTGCTGAAGAGCATGCAATCAATGCAAAAGCTTATCAAAACTGGCTTAATTCAAAAAATATAAAATAAAAAGCAAATTTAACTTTATTTTAACAATTTCATAATTAACATCCGGCCTTAAAAAGCGACATATCTATTACAAACAATAAATTAATCGTAATATTTTGAAATTTAACCCATTAATAATTTCATAATATTAGGAGTTATCCCTTCACGATTTTACACAAACAATACCTTATGAATCACACGGAAATTATTAACCTTTTTACAAAAAAAACCTTAGGGCTTACTTTTGTTCTTTCGGCGGCAGCATTTGCTTTCGGACAGGAAAAAGCAGCTATATCAGGGACAATTGTTAGTAAAAACAATCAACCTGTTCCTTATGCCTCAGTCACCTTCAGCAATAAAGAAAATAAATTACTGAGTGATGCTGCTCTTACTGATGAAAAAGGACAGTATAAACTTGATCTTGCTCCCGGGAATTACGACATCACCGTTGAAGCAATTGATTACAAAAAAAGTGTAGTTAATAAACAAATTGCAGCTGCGGGAAATATCGGCGCCTTATCCATTGAGCCTGAAAAAAGTGCAACCAACCTTAAAACGGGAGATATACAGGGTGTAACGATTACGGTACAAGCAACAAAGCCCTATAAGGTTGAATTAGATAAAAAAACTTATGATGTAAAAAGTGATTTAACTTCTATTGGTGGAAATTTACAGGATGTATTACAAAACGTACCATCTGTATCCGTAGATCCTGATGGAACTGTAAGCATGAGAGGGAGCTCTAATGTAAGATTTTTGATTAATGGAAAACCGTCAGCATTATTAGGTATTGATGACGGTGCAAATGCCCTGCAAGCAATTCCAGCTGATCAAATTGATAGGATTGAGGTAATTACTAATCCATCAGCAAAATATGATGCTTCAGGTACAGCAGGTATTTTAAACATCATACTTAAAAAAAATAATAAATTAGGATTTAATGGTAGTGTAATTGGAACTTTAGGGTATCTTCCAAAAACAAATCTTAATGTAAATCTTAGTTGGAAGAAAGGTAATTGGAATTGGTTTTTAAATGGCGGCGGCGGATATCAAGAAGGTAAAAATAAAAATAGAAGTACTACAAATTATACTTCAGGAGACCTTCTATCAGCATATCAAAACAGCGAAAATAAAACCAAATCAAATAATTACAATGCAACAGCTGGAGTAGTATATGATATTTCACCCAAGACCTCGATTAATTTAAGTGGAACGATTAGAACGTTTGACAATACCAATGATAATCCTATAAATTACATTGATACAAACAGAAATGGCAGTAGCGTATTTTCAACAAGAAATTCTATTGGAGCTAATACCAACACCGGTATGCAAGGGGACTTTGGAATTGATCATAAATTTGACGATAAAGGTCAAAATATTTCTTTATCCGTAAGCTTACAACGAAATCAATCCAATAATAATTCTGATATTACAGCAACTACCAATGATATTTTTAGCTCTTTTACAAATACAAAAGTGAAGACATTAAATAAATCATTAGTAGGAAAATTAGACTATGAATTGCCCATTGGTGAGCATTCAACATTTAATGCTGGATACAAATTAGATCACAATGATAATGATTATGATTATTTTGCTCAAAATCAATTATCACAAACCCAACCTCCTACTGTAATGGGCCGATTTACAGGATTATCTAATTACACTGAAACATTTAATGCTTTTTATGCACAATTCAAAAGTAAGATGGGAGCATTCAGCTATCAAGTTGGATTAAGAGATGAGATTTCAAATATAAACTTTTCTTATCCATATAGAAATCCGCAAACTCCTGATGTAAATACTGATGTTATTTTAAATAAAAAGAAAAACTATAATAATCTTTTCCCTAGTATTTTCTTAAGCTATGACATAGCCAAAAACAATCAAATCTTATTAAACTATTCCAGAAGAATAGATAGGCCAAGATCATTTTTTATGATTCCTATTCCGTCGCCTAGTGATGTTAGAAACTTGTTTCAAGGAAATCCAGATTTAAACCCTTCATATATTGACTCTTTTGAACTGGGATACAACTTATCAAAAAGTAAAGTAACCATTAACCCAACGTTATATTATAGAAAGGAGAAAGACAACGTACAATTTGCTATCATTCAAAACCTTGCTGATCCTGGTTCATTTACTTCTACTCCATTTAATGTTGGATCAGAAGATCGATATGGTTTAGATTTAAATGGTACTTATGATCCTTTTGCCTGGTGGAAAATAATGGGGAACGTGGACCTATTCGGATATAAAACTAAGGGAGATCTTTTTATAGATGGTAATTTCATCCAGTCTTATGATGGTACTGGATTTTCGAGCAGAGCCAGATTAGCCAATACGTTCAAGTTAGATAAAACATTTAGTATTCAAGTTCAAGGAAATTTCCGAGGCGCACAAAAAAATGCAAGTCAGGAGACAAAATCTATTTACTTTTTTAACTTAGGAGCAACCAAAACTATTTGGAAAGGAAATGGAACAATTGCATTTAATATTCAAGATATATTCAATACTAGAGCAAGACAAGTAACAAATTTTGGACCCAATTATACAAGAGAAATGTACATGCAATGGCAACCAAGACAATTTTCAATCTCTCTTACATACAGATTCAAACAAGGAGAAAAAGTAGAACAACAGAAAAGAAAAAAAGATATTAATTCTAATGCAGGAGGAGACGACGATCAAGGTGGTCCAATGTAATACAAAAAAAATCCCGATTATTAATCGGGATTTTTTTATTTTGCATTTACGGGTACTTTGCTTTTCTCCGCTTCGAAAATTCTTTTTCTTAAATCGCTGGAGGAAAACCGGTGGTCCCTTTTATTATAATAAATTTCTATTCCTTTTTGCTCGCAGTATTTTTTTCCTGTAAAATCACGGTCCATATAATCGTCTCCGATAATTCTTACGTCTATTACAAAAGATTTCAAAATGTCTTCCAGATCTTCTTCTGTATAGTAAGGAATGATTTCATCTACAGCACTCACTGCCTTAAGCTGAATATATCTTTCTACAATGGTCTGAGTAGGCTTATTTTTATTAGGGCGATCATGGGAGGGGTCAATCTGTAAACCTACAATCAGATAATCGCAAACGGTTTTTGCTTCTTCTAACATTTTTATATGTCCTGCATGAAGTAAGTCAAATGAAGAGAATGTAATCCCGATTCTTTCTGTTTTCATATTAGTCTATTTAAAACTTCGCTAAGATAGAAATCTTTTATTCAATTCCTTTCATAGAGAAATATTTTATTAATCATTTATTATAAATTTCTTGAGTTCAGGTATTTTTGCCATTCCCAAACTGTTTTTAATGACTCCTGCAAACTGGTTTCAGCCTTCCACCCCAGCTCACGTTCAGCTTTGTCAGCATTGGCATATGCAACCGTAATATCTCCCTCTCTTCTATCACAGATCTGATAAGCAACCTTTACATCATTTGCCATTTCAAAAGCATTCACCACTTCTAAAACTGAGAATCCTTTTCCGGTTCCTAAATTATAAATATCAATAACGGTATTGGTACTAGAATCTGACATTAATTTTTTTAATGCTGCAACATGAGCCTTAGCAAGATCAACAACATAAATGTAATCGCGGATTGGTGTTCCGTCCTCCGTGTCGTAATCATTCCCCCAAATATTTAATTTTTCACGAATTCCTGCTGCCGTCTGCATCACATAAGGAATAAGATTATTTGGAACTCCAATAGGCAATTCGCCTAATTTACCCGAAGGATGTGCTCCAATAGGATTGAAATATCTTAATAAGGAAATCTTTCTTTTATATGCATTGGCAAAATCTTTAAGGATCTCTTCACCCATTTGTTTAGTTTTACCATAAACACTCTCCGGCATTTTTAATGGGGTATTTTCATCAATGGGCATTACATCCGCCTGCCCGTAAACCGTACACGAAGAACTGAAAATAAAATTAGAGAGATCTCTCTTTTTAAATTCCTGAAGAATATTGATCAGAGAAAATAAATTATTCTCATAATAATCAACAGGTATAACCTGACTTTCGCCAACTGCCTTAGAAGCAGCAAAGTTGATACATCCGTCAATTTGATGAGCATCAAAAACCTGACTTAAAAGCTCCTTTCTTTTTAGATCAAAGGGATAAAAAACAGGTTTCTTTCCGGTAATCTCTTCTATATTATTTAAAATAAATCTTTCAGAGTTAGACAAATCATCTACAATAACAACATCAAAGTTATTATTAAGTAATTCCACTACGGTATGGGAACCTATATATCCAAGACCTCCGGTTACGAGTATTGCCATTTATGTTTATATTTTGATTTTTATTCTTCTTTTTGTCCTATAAATTCAATGTTATCACATTTTACCTCGTTATATCTGTACTTGTTAATTAGTATGATCAGCCATGTTGTAATACAAATAAATCCAAACAACATTACATATTCAAATAAAGGAATATCTTCTTCCATCTTACCAAATTCTTGTATAAACACAGTAGTCAAAACCCCTAAAAACATTACAATAAGAAGTCCGTAAAATAAGTTTAAAAAAAAATAAACTTTTCGATAATTTTAACAAAACCAGGATTAAGCTTATAAAGCTAAATAAAAAGCCAAATGCTAAGATCAACAGCGCAAAATATTTTCCACTGGAAATGCTATCAGACTCACTTTTAAAAAGATTATAAACATCAAAAGTGGCAAAACCAAATATAAAAAGTATACAAAAATTGAATACAATTACAAGAGCATTTAACCACTTATATTTAAATAATCTTTTTTTCATTCTATCCCATAAATTCAAGCACAGCATCCGTAATATACTTCAACTGTTCTTCATCCAATTCTGTATGCATCGGAAGAGAAATCACCTGATCCAATAATTTATCCGTATTTACAAAATCTGCATCATTACTTTCCTGGAAATAAGCTTTTTGCTTTCTTAATGCTACCGGATAATAGATCATCGCAGGAATTTCTTTTTCTGCAAGGAATTTTTGTAACTCATTACGTTTTCCGTTTACTATTCTTAAAGTATACTGATGAAATACGTGGGTTGTGTTTTCGGCTCTTTTTGGTGTTAATATGTTTGGGTTTCCTGCAAAAGCCTCATCGTAATAATCAGCAGCTTTTCTTCTCGCTTCATTATAGGAATCAAGATTAGGAAGTTTTTTCCTTAAAATAGCAGCCTGAATACTGTCTAAGCGAGAGTTCACTCCTACTTCATCATGATAGTACCTTTCATACATTCCATGATTAACAATTCCTCTTAAACGGTGTGCCAGTTCATCGTTATTGGTAAAGATAGCTCCTCCGTCTCCATAGCAACCTAAATTTTTAGAAGGAAAGAATGAAGTGGTACCTACCGTAGACATCGTACCTGCCTGTTTTACAGTTCCATCGGAAAACGTATAGTCTGAACCAATTGCTTGCGCATTGTCTTCAATAACGAATAAGTTATTCTCTTCAGCAATTTTCAGAATTTCTTCCATATTAGCACATTGTCCGAAAATGTGTACGGGAATGATCGCTTTCGTTCTCGGAGTAATTGCTTTTTTAATCTGTTCCGTAGAAATTGTGAATGTATCGTAATCTACATCTACCAAAACAGATTTAAGTTTCAATAAATGAATAACTTCTACAGTAGCTGCAAAAGTAAAATCAGCAGTGATCACCTCATCTCCTTCTTTAAGGTCTAAAGCCATCAAAGCAATCTGTAAAGCATCAGTTCCGTTTGCACAAGGAATAACATGCTTTACGTCTAAATAAGATTCCAATTCATTCTGGAAGGACTTCACTTCTGGGCCGTTTATAAAAGCCGCAGAATCCATTACATTTAATACTGCATTATCTACATCATTCTTTATCTTGTAATACTGACTTTGCAAGTCAACCATCTGAATTTTTTTCATAAATAAATATTTCCGTAAAAATAAGGAATTTAAAATCCATTCAAAAATTTTATTGATTTTGTTTTACCTTTATACAAAATAACTCCATGAAGAAAACTCTACTCTTTTGTTTCTTAACCGGTTACTCTCTGGCTTTTGCACAAACAGCACTGGTATTCGTGTATTTCACTGATAAGCCTAATAAGTCAGCATTTTATGCTAATCCCCTTTCTGAGCTTAGCCAGAAATCATTGAACAGACGCACGGCTTTGGGAATTCCCCTGAATGATCAGGATGCTCCCATTGAGCAATCTTATATTCAGAATATCCAAAACCTTGGTTTTACAGTTACCGATTACTCAAAATGGCTTAACGGAGTAGCCGTAAATGCTACTTCAGCCCAGATTGCAACACTTCAGTCACAACCCTATGTCCAGTCGGTAGAAAGTTTTGCAAGAAATGCTTCTGCAGGGACCAAACAGACCAACCCTAATAAATGGGAAAATTTTGACAATACAAATAAAAACCTGACCACATTTGATTATGGTTCAGGCTCAGAACAAATTGATCAGATCAATCTAAGACCTCTTCATCTTGCAGGCTTTACGGGAAATGGTGTAGCCATCGCAGTTATAGACACCGGATTTCCGACAGTAAACACAGGCTCTGCTTTTGCCAGATTATGGACCAATAATAAAATTAAAGGAGGATTTGATTTTGTCACTAAAACGAATGATATTTATAACCCCTCACTCAATGTCCATGGCTCTGTTGTTTTAGGTGCAATTGGAGGTTATATTCAGGATATATTCGTTGGTTCGGCACCTGATGCTGATTTCTATCTTTACCGCAGCGAAAATTCCCTTGTAGAAATTCCTGAAGAAGAATTATACTGGATTGAAGCAGCAGAGGAAGCTGATAGAAAAGGGGTCGACCTTATTACTACATCTCTGGGATATACCACATTTGATGATACACGATATAATTATCAGTATTCTGATATGAATGGAAGCACATCTTTTATAGCCAGAGCCGCCGGGATTGCAACAACCAAAGGTATTTTTGTATTAATTGCAGCAGGAAACTCGGGACAGCTTCCCTGGCATTACATCAGCACTCCTGCAGATAATCCCCAGGTGTTTACGATAGGCTCAGTAGATTCTTCCGGAATCTCATCCGGATTTTCATCTTTCGGGCCTAATGCGTTGGGTGTAATAAAGCCAGACGGCAGTACAAGAGGTACTGCATCCGCTACTGTTTTCAATAATTCAATAACTTCTGCTACAGGAACCTCAATCGCAACACCAATTGCTGCAGGTGGAGTAGCTTGCTTAATTCAGGCTTTTTCCAATATGAACCGAGATCTGATGAAAAATAAATTACGACAAACGGCCTCATTATATCCTTCCCACACAGATCAGATGGGTTATGGGATTCTTAATTTCGGAAACTTCTATAATGGAACTTTAAACACTTCCGAAGCGGTAAAAAAGCAAAAAGTTACTATATTTCCAAATCCTGTAAAAAGCATTCTAAATGTCGCATCAGAAGCAGATGTTATTTCATTGGAAGTTTATGATAACCTGGGTAGGCTCATCATCCGGAGCAACCATCAAAAGTCGATTAAAGTTGAGCATTTTCCGAAAGGTACTTATTACCTTAAGATTCAGACAAAAGATAAATCTTATTATGAGAAATTTATAAAAGAATAAACAAAGTCCACTCAAATTGAGTGGCTTTGTTATAACGAGATTAATTATAATAGTTTTGAGATCGTTTGCTAAGCTGAGTTCCTACTCGCATTAATATTTCCAAACAATGATCTTGTTACCAGCTTTTCATAAGCTTCTTTGTTCCCTTCTCCTTTCTGGATCTTCATTAAAGCATATTGCTGGATGCTTAACAAAGGCAATACAATCTTTTCACGGATCTTTACAGATTTTCTTGACAATGGATCTTCTTCCTGAAGCATGGTAAATCCGGTAAGTTCAAGCATGATATCTTTTGAAAGGTTATATTCTTCAAAGAGCACATTCCAGAATGCTCCGAATTTCGGATTGTTTTTAATATAGTAAGTAAGCGGGAAATAAGATTTATTCATACTCATCATAGAGTTTAAAACTAAAGTTTTAAAGAAGTCCGAACCTTTGTATAATTCTCTTACTTCTTCAAACCTTCCCTGCTTTTTCATTTCCTCCATTGCAAAACCAAAACCAAAAAATCCCGGCACATTCTGCTTCAGCTGGGACCACGAACCCACAAATGGAATAGCCCTTAGATCTTCGAATTTCAATTCGTTCCCGTTTCCTCGTTTTGATGGACGGCTTCCAATATTCGTTTTACCATAGTATTCCAATGTACTCATTTCCTGCAAGTACGGAACGAACATCGGATGTGCTTTCAGATCAGAATACTTTTTATAACTCATCTCTGCCAGCTCACTGATCAGCTTTCTTTCTTTTTCAGTAAGGTCTTTTTTAGAGTTTTTAAATACATCGTTTTCCACTCCCGCCGTTAATAGTTGCTCAAAATTGTATTTTGCCTGCTCTTTATTTCCAAAAATACTGGTTATAGTCTGTCCCTGAATGGTTAGCTCAATTTTATTATTGGCAATGGTATTTCCCTGAGAAGCATAAAAATCATGGGTCTTGCCCCCTCCTCTGGCCGGAGGTCCTCCCCTTCCATCAAAAAATACGACTTTGATCCCCCTTTGTTCGGAAAGTTTAGTAAGAACTTCTTTAGCCTTGTAAATCTCCCAGTTGGCCTTTAAATACCCACCGTCCTTTGTTCCATCGGAAAAGCCCAGCATAATGGTCTGCTGATTACCTCTTTTTTCAAGATGTTTTTTATAAACCGGATTTTCGTAAAGTTCTTTCATTACCTTTTCAGCATTATCAAGCCCTTCCATGGTTTCAAACAAAGGAACAATGTCCATATTGATATTTTCTTCCTGATAACCGCAAATTTTGAAAAATGCATATACATTCATCACATCTTTCACAGCATCGGAATTGGATATAATATAACGGTTCATTCCTCTCATACCATTCAATTGCTGAATTTCAGCAACTTCTGAAACAGTAAGCAAAGTATCCTTTACAATGCCTTCAAAATCATCAGCCTTAACTGTTTTTAAATCCTGAATTAATCGGTTGAATTTTTCATTATGATCAGCTTCCTTATCTCCATATAATTTTGCAAAAACTTCATCTATAACCTGCTGATGGATCCTGCTGTCCTGACGAATATCTAATGTGGCGAAATGGGTCCCGAAAATTTTAACCCGGTCTTTGAAATTCACGAGAAGATCTAAAAATAATGAGTTATGTTCCCGTATAAGAAAATGTTCTGCTTCATCTGCCCTTTTCAGGATATCTTCAGTGGTAATTTTGTGGTTATTAAAAATAGCCGCATACAATTCATCATTAAGCTGTTGTAAAACTTCCGACACGCCTCTGAAACTTAAACGTCTTCTGATAAATTTTAAATGGCTGTAATAAGATTTTAAAATTGCAGAACGAAGTTCTTCAGCGACTCTTTTGGTAACATCAGCCGTTACAAAAGGGTTACCATCCCGGTCTCCTCCCGGCCAAAAACCAAGCTGTATGATATCTTCATGCAAATGAAAATGTCCGTTTCCGAATGTTTTTCTGATCTTGGTAAACAATTCACCAATGGTATCGTAATACACATAGCGTAAATAGGAAATGATACTCAATGCCTCATCAATAGGAGTCGGTTTTTCTTTATTAACAAAAGGAGTTTTTCCCAGCTGCTGAAGAAGCATATCAATATTGGTAACAGAATCAGTGGTAATCGCTGACCTTAAATCCTGAATGATCCTCTGTACAGAACTTGGATAAAATTGTGTAGGGTGAGCGGTGAACACAACCTTTACTGTAAAATCCCTCAACTTTTCACGAACTTTTTCAAGTTTATGATCCTGCTGGGAGCGCTCAAAAAGATTGGTTACCGTTCCATTATCGCTCTCCGAATGTAGATTCGGAAAGGCAGCATCTTCAATACTGTCAAATAAAACTACCTGCCTTTCGATATATTGTATGATTTTAAAAAGCAATTCCAGTTTCTGTTCCTCAGTATGCAGGTCGGTATGGCTTTTAAAAAACTCCTCTACGATTTCTTCAGGGGTCTTTCCGGCCTCGTAACCGTTTTTGCTTTCTTCGTATAAAAATGGGAGTAACATCCCGATATTGGTCATTTTATCATAAGGCAAACTCATAAATAATGAATTGTAGATCTGGAATTTATTTTCTACAATCTGCCTGAATTTCTCTGCGCGTTGGTCATGTATCATATAACAAATGTAAGCGATTTTGAAATTAATTTAATTGACAAATGACAAAAATTAAGACCAAAATGCAAAAAAATAATATTAATTTTATAAATACTTTTGCAGAATAAACACATAAATTAACCATGAACTATCTTTGGAAAAGATTCAACTAAATTATTCTTATTTTTTTTAATTATTATTTCTTTATTAGGAACATTTTACAAACACATTTCTTTTGGTTGGGGATTGGGAGATCTAATAGGATATGCTATTTTATACTTAACAACAATTATCCATTTAATTTTTACTTTAATTTTTAGAAAAAAAAGCAATTCATTTCATGCTATTCTCACTTTGATTTTTTTAATTCAAACTATTATAATTGTTTTAAAAGCTACTATTTGGCGCGGTTCTGAATATCCTTGGAACGGAAATGTTTTTTTATGAATCTCGTGTAAATTGAGTTTAAAATGTATATTCGCAAAAAATTTAACCAGAAATGAAATTCGGAATTATTTTTTATGCAATTTTAGGAAGTTTAGCTTTATTCATAGGTATTTATTTACTACAATATTTTATTCCTCTTTCTATTATTTTTTTCATTGCTTCATTCATCAATGGCGTTTTCATTTATAAAGAATATTCTTTTCATAAAAGTGATAAAATTGAATATGATGAAAATTCAGTTCCTGATGAAATTATAATCAAATATTCGCGTTCGGGTAGAATTATTGCTATTGCCACTTACGGTATATTTGTGATTCTAGGTTTGTTTTTTCTTTTAGGTTTTAAATTCAAATTTAACGGAGCTGCAATATTTATATTATGTATACTTCTTGGATTTACTGGCTATTTTATGTTCAAAATAATTTCAGAGATCAAAAAAATATCACAAATTATCATTTCTATTAATGGAAAAGGGATTCAGGTAAAAAATAATACTAGGTATTTGTGGAGTGAAATTCAACTTGAAAAGATTATTGTAAAGCGTTTGGTGAGCCGTGAATCTAAACATGATTATAAGCCTGAAATAAATTATTTATACTTTTTCCACAACAATGAAAAAATAGAAATCAACATTGATGATTTTGATATTACAGATGGTCAGCTTGCACAAGTTTTGAAAATATTCAGAGGTCGTTTTAATAATTCAAGTATAGTATAGTTTTGATTACCAAATATTAATACCTAAATTTACTCTTCACACTATCCATCATCCATGAAAAAAATATTTACTTTTTTACTCGTAGCCCTTCTCTTCATCTCATGTGAAAAAGATTGTTATAATGCTCCTATGCCGATCCTTTTTAAGTTTGTGGATTCTAATGATGAAAATCTTATTGCCAATGGAACATTGACAACTTATTCAGTTCAGGACGAAGATAACAATAGCGTACAACTATCCAAAACATCTGACAATATGATCATTGTAGAAAATGTAGGTGCTTATAATGGAACAAAAAAGTATAAATTCTTTTCTAATATTAAAGACTTAGATTTTTCAATACAGTCATCAGAATTTAATGGAGGGTGTGATGGCTATCAAATCAATAAATTAACGTTTACAGGTATAGATATTGATGTGACTGCTGAAAAAGGATATTATAAAATTGTATTGGAATAATTCTCTTTCTTAAATTTGCACCGGAAACACATTCTCTATGAAAGTAATCATCGCATTTTCCCTGATTCTCTCCAATCTGCTTTACAGCCAGATCAAGGTTCCTGATGATTATAAAAAAATTCCTGATATTCTCGATACGGTAGAATACCTTTACCCGTTCATTGTTCCTGATAAAGACTATGCTTACTGGCGCGTTCTGAGCAATGATATGGACTATGAAAAATCAGTACTCTATGAAAGCCAGGCTCCTGACTTTATGACCATCAATGAACCTGTTCCTGAAAAAGGTTTTTTCCAGAAATGTATTGGGAACAACTGCTTTTCATATATTCTTGCGTGCAAAAACGAAAGGTCTGTTTATTTTTCCAATGAACAGCAACTGAGAGATTTTCTCGGAACAGTAGACAATCTTCCGGAGGCTATTTTACTGGCAAAAACGTATGGGTATTCTGTGGATACAAGTAACCGATTTACCGGATCATATAAAATAGAAGAAAAATACGTTTCCTTATTTGGTTTAAAATCTAAAGCCTGTCCCGCTACAAAAGAATCTTTTCTTATAAAAATTAATAGAAAAACAGGAAGACTCGAAGCAAAAAGTAATGGAGTGTATTATAAAAGTAATGACTGCAATACCCAATAAAAAAACTACTCTTGAGAGTAGTTTTTTCACAAGATTAAATATTAACAGCTCCCTGTCCGGACGCAATCAGATAGGCTTCCTTCAATGTCTCTGAGTACGTAGGATGTGCATAGGAAATACGGAACATGTCCTCTGCTGTCACTTCATATTCCTGGGCTATAACCCCCTGGGCAATTAAATCCGCAGCCCTTGCTCCAATAATGTGAACTCCTAAGATCTCACCATATTTAGGATCTACCAGTACTTTTGCAAAACCTTCCGTATCCATCGATGCTCTTGCCCTGGCACTGGCCGAGAAAGGAAACGATCCTGACCTGTATTCGATCTGATTTTTTTTAAGATATTCTTCTGTAAATCCAACAGATGCCACTTCCGGCCAGGTATACACCACTGAAGGAATACGGTCATAATGGATATGGCGATTCTGGCCATTGATTGTTTCTGCAACAAGAACCCCTTCTTCCTCCGCTTTGTGTGCCAACATTGCACCACCGATAACATCACCTATTGCATAAATCGTAGAAACTGCTGTGCGGCATTTTTCATCTACTTCAATAAAACCACGGTTATTAATCTGCACCCCTGTATTTTCAAGTCCTAACCCTTCTGTATAAGGTCTTCTTCCCACCGCCATCAATACATAATCTCCTTCCAGCTCATTTTCTTTTCCGCCTTGATCACGAAAAAAAACTTTTGCTGAAGCTCCCAAATTTTCCGCTTTATAAACAGACTGGTTAAGATGTATTTCAATTCCTTCTTTTTTAAGAATCTTTTGAAGGCTCCTGCCCAACCCGTGATCCATTGTGGAAATAAGATGATCCGCGTATTCAAGAATGGTAACCTTAGTCCCTATTCTGCTAAAAATAGAGGCCATTTCAACACCGATTACCCCACCACCGATGATTATCATCGTTTTAGGCTTTTCCTGAAGAGAAAGAGCTTCGGTAGAAGTGATTATTCTTTTCTTATCAATTTCAATCCCGGAAATAGTTGAAGGCTTGGAACCTGTTGCAATGATGTAATGTTTAGCCACAGCAGTTTGTTCACCTTCCTTTCCGCTGATCTGTATAGTGGAATCATTAATAAATCGGGCCATTCCCTGAATATGGGTGATTTTATTTTTATTCATTAAAAATTCAAGTCCGGAAGTATTTTTAGTTACGACCTCCGATTTCCTTTTATACATCTGGCTAAAATCAAGATTAATTTCATTGAGCATAATTCCATGGCTCCCAAACCCGTGCTGTGCTTCTGCGTAGTGATGGGTACTATCCAGTAATGCTTTTGTAGGAATACAGCCAACGTTTGTACATGTACCTCCCAATGTTGTATATTTTTCTATGATTACAGTTTTATAACCCAGTTGTGCACTTCTGATTGCAGCTACATATCCACCAGGGCCAGAGCCTATTACAGCAACGTCATAATTTTCCATTGATTTATTAATTTATTTATAATTAAATTTGCTTGCAAAATAAAAGTAAAATTAAATAAAAACTTTCATTTTGCAAGTGTTTTTTTTTTTTTCAATTAAAATTATGAGTAAAAAAAGATCCGACTGCCCTATCAGCTCTTCCCTTGAAATATGGGGAGATAAATGGTCCCTGCTTATCATCCGTGACCTTATGCTTCATAAAGAATGTACTTACGGAGCTTTTTTGAAAGCAGAGGAAAAAATAGCCACCAATATATTAGCCTCGAGGTTACAACATTTACTGGAAAACGGTATTATTGATAAAAAAGATCATCCTGAAAATAAATTAAAAGTCATTTATTCTCTCACTGAGAAAGGAATTGACCTCGTCCCTATCATCGTAGAGATCAATCTTTGGGGTGATAAATATTTATCAACACCTCCTGATAAAGTAGAGATGCTGAAAAGAATAAAAAAAGATAAAGAAAAGTTTATAGAAACTGCCAAAGCGTACCTGAAGGGAAAATGATACAATTCCCATACACTAATAGTTTTCATAAAACAGAATCATAATAATTTTAAAACTCCATTAACTCAGTTTTCACTTTGTATTCCGTAAATTTGAGTAAAATAAATTTACACTAATGCTCAATTTCGAATTTAAAAATCCAACCAAAATACTTTTTGGAAAAGGTGAAATCGCTAAAATTTCAAAAGAAATTCCTGCTGATGCCAAAATATTAATGATTTACGGAGGTGGAAGCATTAAAAGTAACGGCGTTTATGATCAGGTAAAAGAAGCTTTAAAAGATTATGAAGTGCATGAATTCGGGGGTGTTCCAGCTAATCCGGAATACGAGGTACTTATCAATGCACTGCAGGTGATCAAAGAGAAAGGAATTACTTTTCTCCTGGCAGTAGGTGGCGGTTCGGTTATTGACGGAACGAAATTTCTTTCCGCGGCAGCCAACTACCATAGTGAGCCTTGGGAAATCCTCACCAAACCGGTAAGAACCTTTGAAGGAGAAGGGATGCCTTTCGGAAGTATTCTGACTCTTCCTGCAACAGGTTCCGAAATGAACTCAGGATATGTTATTTCAAGAAGAGAAACTAACGAAAAATTATCCACAGGAGGTCCCGGTCTTTTCCCGCAATTTTCAGTTTTAGATCCGGAGGTTGTACGATCGATCCCTAAAAGACAAATCGTTAATGGAATTACTGATGCATACACGCACGTTCTTGAACAATATATGACGGCTCCATCTTCTGCAGACCTGCAGGAAAGAATTGCAGAAAGTATTTTGATCAGTCTTCAGGAAACGGCTCCAAAAGTAATGGCCGACAATTTTGATTATGATGCTGCCGGAAATTTTATGTGGTGCTGTACCATGGCTTTGAATGGTCTGATCCAGAAAGGAGTGATTACAGACTGGGCCGTTCATGCTATGGGTCATGAATTAACAGCTTATTATGGCATTGATCACGCGAGAACTTTAGCCATCATTGCCCCTTCTCATTACCGATATAATTTTGATTCCAAAAAAGGAAAACTGGCACAATATGCTGAAAGAGTTTGGGGAATTAAAGAAGGAAGTATTGAGGAAAAAGCAGAAGCCGGTATTAAGAAGCTGGAAGAATTTTTCCACAGCTTAGATGTCCAGACTAAACTCTCAGAATATACCCAAGAATTTAAAGGTACTGCTGAAAGAGTGGAAAAAGCTTTTACAGACAGGAACTGGCTAGGTCTGGGAGAATACAAAAAGTTAACTCCTCAGGATGCTTATAAGATCGTAGAAATGAGTTACTAAACAGATTTGATGCTGGAAGTCAGATAATGGAAGTTATTTGAATGATCAATTCCTTCATTTTAAAATATATAAATTCTAATCGTTTCTGACTTCCAACTTTTAATACAAAATTATTTTATTTGTAAACATTTGTTTAAAAAACCTTAATTTCATTATCTATATTTCAAATTTATTTATATTTTAGCATATTCTTAAATTTGTGAAAATGAAAAAACAACTACTTTTATTTGCCTTTTCAGCGCTAGCGCTTACTTCGTGTGAAGATGACAACATGCAGGCTTATGAACTGGATATGATGAAAGGAGAATGGAAGACAAGTAAAACAGAAATTATCTCCGGAAAAGACAATAAAACTGTACTTGCCTCTGATACTCCCAGCGGATGTAGTACCAAAAATACTACCGTGTTCAGAACCGATTATTTTACTTCATATACTTCTTATGCCGGAGTTGGTGCAGATTGTCAGCAGAATGGATTAAGTGAAGGAACCTTTAAATATGATACAGACTCTAAAGACCTTACCATAACATATGGAAATAGTGGGGAACTAAAATACAGAGTTGCGATTTTAAATAGTACGGAACTTAAGCTCCAACAGCTTTTTGGCAATATAGATATCAATGGAGACCAGGTTGTAGATATCGCCTACATTACCTATAAAAGATAAAACCACACTCCCGAAAAGTTCGGGAGTTTTTTTTGAGACGGGTTTTCAATAACTAAAAATTATTAAAAAAATGAAGAAGATTTTATCAGCATTCTTATTGCTGTCATTTGCCATTTTCTTTTCACAGGAAAAAAAACCGATGTTCTGGCAGGACATTCAAAATTTCAAAAAATTAGATAAGGAAACTCCACCACCCAAAGATGCTATTCTTTTAATCGGCAGCTCATCTTTTACAAGATGGACAGATGTGGCGAGTTATTTTCCTGGTAAGGTAATCATCAACAGAGGATTTGGTGGCTCAAGGTTAACAGACCTGAATGCCTATGCTGATGATCTTCTCGCTCCTTATCAACCCAAACAAATCATCATTTATTGCGGGGATAATGATTTTGCAGATAATCACGATTTAAAAGCAGATGTGGTTGTCAAGCGTTTTAAAACTTTCTATAAAAAGATTCGTCAAAGGTTTCCTAACATAGAAGTCGATTACATTTCAATTAAATTTTCGCCAAGCCGGGAAATTCTCTGGCCACAAATGAGAGAAACCAACAAACAGATTGCCGCCTTCATGAAAAAGGAAAAAAATGCTGAATATATTGATATCACTAAGGCAATGGAAGATGCGAATGGAAATGTAAGAAGAGATATTTTCCTTGAAGATATGCTTCATTTAACTCCGGAAGGAAATAAGATCTGGGCAGATGTGATAAGACCTTATATGAAATAGCAGATGTTAACAGAAGATACCTTCTCCACATCCGCAAACAAAAAGCTTCATCTTAACCGATGAAGCTTTTTGTTTATTATTTCTTTCTTTTTGATTTCGAAATTGCTTTCTGCTGTGCCCTGTTAGCCCCAAATTTCTTTGGTGCTTTTCTTTTAGAAGGTCCACCCCAGTTTTCCTTTTTATTCTTATCTTTTTTCTCATGGAAAGCTCCACCTCCTTCGTAAAGCTTTACCTGCGCCGGATTCTTCATTATAATCTGGTCTTCTTCAGATGCAATCTTCTTAGGGTTGATTTTTACTTCTTCAGGGAAATCTATAAATTTCAGCTCTTTATCCATCAAAAGCTCAATATCCAGTACCAACGATTCTTCTTTTTTAGTAACAAAAGTAACAGCTTTACCGTTTTTATCCGCTCTACCTGTTCTACCAATTCTATGGATATACTGTTCAGGAACTTCAGGAGTCTCAAAGTTGATGACATGCGTAATATCCGAGATGTCAAGCCCCCTTGCCATAACGTCTGTAGTGATCAGGCCTCTGATTTCTTCATTTTCAAAGCGTTTCATCGCTTTCAATCTATAGTTTTGAGATTTATTGGAGTGGATAACATCAAATTGTCCGGGGAAAATTTCATCAATCTTTGTAAATAACAAATCGGAGTTCTTCTTATTATTGGTAAAGATCAGAACTTTAGACATTTCGGCGTCATTTTTAAGTAAATGCTCCAGTAGATTGATCTTCGTATTGAAATTTTCAACTTTATATCCTGTCTGTTCTATCTTTTCCAGAGGAGTTCCGGACTTTGCTAATGAAATTTCTATAGGATGGGCAAAATATTCATCCAGCATTTCATCTACAGCTTCCGTCATTGTAGCAGAGAAAAGAATATTCTGTCTTTTCTCTTTCATCATTTCAAAAATATGAGTCAGTTGTGGTCTGAAACCTAAATTAAGCATTTCATCAAACTCATCAATAATCAGCTTCTGAACTTCCTTAAGAGAAATTGCGTTATCAATTGCCAGATCCATTACCCTTCCCGGAGTTCCTACCAAAATATCACATCCGTTATCAAATAAAAGCTTCTGTGTATTGATATTTTTTCCTCCGTAAATTCCGATAACTCTTGCGGTAATATTGGCGGTTAACTTTTCAAGAATTTCAGTTACCTGTACCACCAACTCCCTGGTAGGAACCAATACCAATACCGTTGGATTTCCACTTTTGTTATACTTCCAGGTCTTAAGAACCGGTAAAAGATATGCTAAAGTTTTTCCTGTTCCGGTTTGGGCAATTCCCATTACATCCCTACCCGAAAGTATCGGGCTGATACTCTTTTCCTGAATAGGAGTAGGTTCAAACAGTTCCAAATCTGCTAAAACATCAAGAATTTTTACCGGCAGGCCAAAATCTGCAAAAGTGAGTTTTTCCATTTTGCAAAGATAGGTATTAAAATGTACAATGTGAAATGATAGTTGAATGGTTGATGAATAGCAGGTTTTAATTTACTTTAACGCTTTGACTCACTATCTTGATATCATCATCTTTCCATTGGCTTGACGTAATAATTACATGTCCTTTCTTCCGAGGATCTTTTTTGATCGGAAATTTATCGGCTTCCCATTGCGAGCAATGGGTTGAAATAGGTTTCACTAAAGGCTTCCAATCGGTTTTACTGTTGGTATATACATAAAACGGAGCCCAGCAGCTTGTACACCAAAGCGTATAAGCCCCGATATCATCTTTTCCGTCCCCATTAAGGTCTCCGAGGTTGTACAGTTCAACACCATTTGCTTTTGAAACGGTAAAAGACTTTATTTTTTTGTCACTAAAATAAATTACCGTTTCGCACGCTCCATCACATTCTTCAGTGCAGTCATTTATTTTAAAATAAGCATATTCCTTTGTTCCATTTCCATCGTAATCACCCAGGATTCCTTTTTCTTCTTTATTTTGAGCTGACAGGACAGAACTTCCGAATGTCAGAACAGCTAAAATCATTAGTTTCATATGGTTATTTTTTATTTTAAATGAATCTTTCTTCTAAAAAAATTACTTTCTGGTTATCCTCAGTAACAGAATCAAAACCAATATCACTGAAAAGATAAACCCCAATACCGCTATCAGTGACATTTCTCCGATCCTCGGAGGAGCCTCTGACACAAAAACAATTGTCGTTGCAATCATGTTTGCTCCCAATATGAGCGCTAAAATCATATTAACCGCACTGGATTTGATGATCTGATTCGTTTTGTCGATATTTTTAATTTCACTGGAAATGCTAAACTTATTTTCATCCAGCTTTTGTAAAACAGAACGGAGTTCTCTGGGAATTTCATCTACATTATCCGTGAAATTCATCATTTTATCCATTCCGGTTTTAAGTATATTTTTCGGACTTATTTTTTTGGCAAATATCTTTTTGGTATAAGGATTAAGACTTTTAACAATGTCCAGATCCGGATTAATATTCCTTCCTACTCCCTCTATAAGGCTGATTCCTTTAAACAACAGATAAAAATAGTCCGGCATATGAAGGCGGTTATCTTTCAAAATGTCTTTCATTTTATTGATTACCGTCTGAACATTGATATCCTGCAAAGAAGAACTATGAACAAAATTCAGAATATCATTTACATCATTTTCAAATCTTCTTTCGTCCGGAATTTCATAACTGACAGCCATCTTCTTCAGATACCTCACTATTTTGTGTGAGTTTTTCGCTACAAAACTTACAATAAGATCCTCAAGGATTTCTTTATCATTAGGCTGAATCTGCCCTACTGCTCCAAAGTCAATAAAAACGACTTTCCCATCCTTCTTTACCAGAATATTTCCGGCGTGCGGATCTGCATGAAAGAAACCATAGTCGAGGATCTGAGATACAAACAACCTTAATCCTGCTTCAGAAACCTTTACAGGATCAATATTATGGGCTAAAAGTCCTGCTTTATCAGTGACCTTTATTCCATCAATAAATTCCATACAGAGAATGTTATTATTGGAAAATTCCTCATAAACTTTTGGAACGTAGGTCTCCTTATTATTTTTAAAGTTTCGTGTAAACTGTAAAATGTTATCTTTTTCATTGATCAGAGAAACTTCCTCAAGCAACGATTTCTCAAATGTGGATATAGCCTGTTTTAAGTTCAGTTTCTCTCCAATTTCAGAATAAGAAGAAACAAGCCTTTCCAAGTCTTTGATCAAAAGCAAATCATCCTCAATAACGGTCTGTACATCGGCTTTTTTTATCTTTAGGATTACACTGGTCCCATCTGCTAAAGTAGCCTTATACACCTGTGCAATGGATGCGGTTGCTAAGGGTTGGGACTGAATTTCCAGAAAATGATCCTTCACTGAAATATTGAATTCATTTTCCAGGATTTCAGTTACATTCATTTCTACAGTATCCACCTTATCCTGTAGTTTCTGTAATTCCTGAATCAGTTCCGGGGGAAGTAAATCTTCCCTGTTGCTAAATGTTTGTCCCAGTTTCACGAATGTTGGCCCCAACTCTTCCAAAACCAATCTGATCCTTTCGTAAACAGTTCCTTTTGAAATAATCTCATCAGAACGTTCAGAATCCTCCTCTTCCTGCTTATTCCCATTCATCCGGGCCAGCATATCTTTAAAACCATATTTGCTTAATACGGAAATCAGCCTGGCAGATCTTTTCAGTTTTCTCTGTTGCTTATCAAACATAATTGTGAATAATAAGTGCAAATTACTCCAAAAACCATTCCTAATACAATATCCAAAGAACTATGGAAGAAAAAAAATCCATCTTTATTGTTATTTGCCGGATTTTTTTATCTTTATAGGGTACAAAAATTATTACTAACCCGTAAAATATTACAAAATGAAAAATTTACCGATCAAAAAATTATCAAGAGAAGAATTAAGAACTGTTTCAGGAGCTGGAATTATCGTAGGATGCTCAAATCAATGTTGTCCTACAGACGGAAGACCTAGATGTCCAAAATTGATTTGCCCGGCTGTAGTTTGTCCACAACTTCAATAAGATAGAGGTAACAAAAATTATTTATAAAAAAACAGAATGCAAAAGCATTCTGTTTTTATTTGTTAACTATTTAAGATAAGTTTCATAGAGATCATTTCTCCTGTCTTTGAGAATCTGAACAGAACCATTATAGTGAAGGTCTTTTAAAAGATTTAGATCTACATCCACAATCAAGGTCATCTCCGTATTAGGGGTCGCTTCCCCTTTTACGGCATTAGATGGGAAAGCAAAATCAGAAGGGGTAAATACAGCTGCCTGGCCGAATTGAATATCCATATTATTCACTCCCGGTAAGTTCCCTACACAGCCAGCTATGGCAACATAACATTCATTTTCGATGGCTCTTGCTGCTGCACAATGGCGAACCCTCATATAAGCATTTTGAGTATCTGTAAGGTAAGGGACAAAAAGGACCTTCATTCCCTGGTCTGCCAGAATTCTAGGCAGTTCCGGAAACTCCACATCATAGCAAATTACAAGACCTATTTTTCCGCAATCGGTATCGAATACTTTAATTTCATTCCCACCTTTCATTCCGTAGTATTTTCTTTCATTAGGTGTAATATGAATTTTCCTGTATTCATCAATTCGTCCGTCACGGTGCAACAGATAGCTGACGTTATAAAGGTCATTATTTTCAGGATCAAAAACCGGCATGCTTCCTGAAATAATATTCACATTATAACTGATAGCCAGTTCCGAGATTCTCTCTTTGATCTGGTCAGTTAATTTTGCCAACTCAATCATGCTATCTCTTTCCGATAGTTTGTTAAATGGTGCCAGCAAAGGAGTATTAAATAGTTCCGGAAACAAAACGAAATCAGATTTATAATCTCCCATTACATTAACAAAAAACTCCACCTGCTCATAAAAGGCATCAATATTCTTAAAGTGCCTCATTTGCCATTGTACAAGGCCAAGCCGTATAATGCTATCCTGCATGGTGTTAGGCTTTTTACTGTAATAGATATTATTCCATTGCAGCAAAACTGCATTTTCCTTTGAAGACTCATCTTCCGGAAGATATTTTTTTAAAACACGGATGGGTAAAAAGTTATTGGAAAGCTGAAAAGATAAAACAGGATCATAAATTTCCTTATCCCTCACTTTCCGTATATAATCCCTCGTCGATAATTCGTCACTGTATTTGTGGTAATTCGGAATTCTTCCCCCCAACACAATCGATTTCAGATTTAATTGTTCACATAATTCTTTTCTTGCATCATACAATCTTCTTCCCAATCTCAGTTCACGGTATTCCGGATCTACAAAAACTTCGATCCCATACAGTACATTTCCTGTTGACGAATGGGTATTGAAAGTATAATTTCCGGTAATATCACTATAAGTATGATCATCTCCGAATTCATCATAATTTACGATGATAGAAAGCGCCACAGCAGCTAATTTGCCATCTACTGTAATACAGATCTGTCCCTTTGGGAATATTTTCGTTAATTTTTCGATGCTTTTTTTAGACCATACATATTCTGACATCTGAGGGTAGGCACGCCTCATTGTTTCTACCAACTCATCATAATCCTGTACACTTAAGGTCCTTGTATCTACTTGCATTTTATATAAATTTTATTAAATTTAAGTAAAATAAATCAGATTATGTGCCAGATTTCCTTGTATCCGGGGCGAGTTCTTTAATCTATTGAATAATTATTAAACATCCTTTGTTTTTCTCCACATTAATTTCATCATTGATATTAAATATCTTTGCTTCCTGAAAATCTTTAATTGCAGGAGTACTTATTTTCACATTCTTCGGGTCTATGCCTAAACCTTTCCAATCTATTTTCAGCTTCACTCGAATATCCTGAGGAGCCCAGCTTGCAAGGGAAACCATGATCTTTTTTTCCTGTTTATAAATTGTAGCCAGTACTGCTGGATTATCTGTTTTCACAGGATTGTCAGGAACCCAATAGCCAATCATCTTTGAGCCTTTAATTCCGAAATCATCCCAGGCTTTCCACAGATGAGTTGGATTACTTTTTGCCGACCATCCCAGACGACTTGTCATGCCATAAAGCATTCCCCGCCAAGGATTGCCATCATCCTGAAGCATTTCTCCCATTAGCCCGAAAGGAATACCACTCACCTCAGTTAATAAGAATTCAGGATTATTGTTGTTATAATCAAAATATTCCCCAAACCATAAACGGTTGATATAAGGAAAATGCTCAAGATAAAGATTGGCACTGTTATTAAAACCATCCTTATCATTATACTGATTTGCAGAATGCAGATCAATGATACCGGGATGTCCATTCTGGGTCATTACTCTTTTAATCCTCTTCATTGTTACCCTGTCAAATGCTACATCGTCGAGATAAATTCCGTCAATCCCTAAATTATTGACCAGCCAATTCATCCCTTCCACATAATAATTATGCCAACGGTTCATCCCACTATTAATAATTGCAGCATCTTTAAATTCCGGCACATACCAGGCTGCGATATAGTGATCATGAAGATGCTCCTGCAGCCATGAATAGCCTCCACCCTTTCCTGCGGAAAAAACTTCCTGACCCAAACTTTTCACGGGGTACAGCTCATACATCCGGTTAGAAACCTCCCTGATCGTATTGTAAATTTTCACCTTTAAACCTTTCTCGTGCGCCTTCGTAATGTAGTCCTTCATCTCTTTCGTCGCTACAAACGGATAATTGATATAAGGATTGATCTCATTTCCGTGATGAATGTTGATTACATTAGCTCCACTGGCTTTTATCGTATCAACCGGCTTATAAGCATGATAAAAACGGTTATTCCATTGTTCCTCTGTATTGATCGGATGGAACGGAGTAATCAACAGATGAAAGTTATAATATAGTTCATCTCCTTTTTTCATGCTGCGGGCCCCACTAAAATTATTGACAACAATTTTTCCGCCGGTTCCTTTTATCGTGATCCCTCCTTTATTTTCATTACCCCATGAAGATGGCAGAATCAATGGTTTTTGAAGGTAAAAATTGGTATTAAGCGGACGTGAATAATTCTGGTCCCTTAAGGAAAATTGTATTCCGGCATTTACGTTGCCCAACCATGCTCCATCCTGATTTTTTTTGGCAACATCCCATTTCCAGTTAAAATGATCCGGTCTGTAACCTCCTTTCTGTCCTAATCCCATCATATAGGTTGCTTTATCTTTCTCAAAAGGAATCTGCAAGGCAATATCATCAATCTGCATATCTTTTAATGCAGTAATCTTCACACTGTATTCCATAAATCCGTCAAATTCTATGGAACCTTCTACCTTCATTTGTAAGTTCCCTGAAGTATTTGTGCTTATCCAGGATATTTTACCTTCTTCTTTTCCTATAAACTTAATTCCTGAATTTTTGAAGTTCTCAGGTTTTGCCCCGGGTCCTTTTACTACAAAATGTATAGGTTCACTTAGTATTGAATTGGCCCTTTCTCCGATTGATGTCATTTCCGGAGTAAAAAAAGTCTGAATCTGCTTAGGAAATCCTGAAGCATCTAATTGTACCTTCCTTCCCAGTAAGGAAATTTCCTGTCCTTTGAGCTGTAATGGTGTATATGGTTTGATTACGGTATTAGCCTGCGCCAAGGTAGAATTAAGCCATGGCAACCTGGTCATTTTCCAGGGTTCATCAAAACCTTTATTAACAGGTTTTTCCCCACTTATGTTTAATACAATTTTCACTGTTTGTACAGCAGCATTTTCTGGACGAATGGTAATTGTCCCTTCATAGATTCCGGGAGAAGTATTTTCAGGGATATCAAAGCCACACCAGAAAGCCTGTAAATCATCTTTTTTTACATTTGCGTTTAACTCCAGCTTTTCTCCTTTATAATCTGTACCGTTTGTATTGATACAATTAAAATATCGGGAATCTATTGTCGCTCCTGAAGTACTTTTTAATGAAGAAGCTGTTATTTTTACTTTTTCAAGATTAATTTTTACTGGTAAAACCCCAATCTGAAAAGCATAAAATAGGCCTCTTTCAGTATTTCCATGAAGAACAGATGAGTCCTTTTTATCATCCACCCAACGTTGAGGGATTATATTCATTTTAACAGGGTTTTCTATAGTCTCAGGGAATACAAAATAAGACTGACCTTCATGTTTTTTCATGTATTCTGCAATCTCTTTTTTAGTCGCAATTACTTCCATCGGATCATTGGAGTTGAACTTATCCACCGACTCTATTCTTATCACACTGGCCAATGGTACGGCTCCAACATCTTTAGCAGTCGCTGTATTGGTCCTCTTAAGGTAAGTCGCTTTGGGGTAATTCGTTCTTTCATCCAACTTATAGGGAAGAAAATAGACATAGTAAATTCCCTTTCCTGAAACCGGATTAAAAACAAATGAACCTTCTTCTTCATTCATACTCAGGTATGCATCCGGTTCATACTGTTTTTGAGTAAGGCTGTCTATAATTATGACCTTCTGATCAGCTTTTACATTTATATTTCGCCAGGGAATGACGGCCTTAGCCTGCTTTGAAGATGCATTCCACCGCAATACTGCCCGTTGATTACCCAATTCATCGGCATTCCATTTCTGGATTTGAGGAGGATAGACATGTTGTGCATTACTAAAATTTGGAATAAGGCTTCCTGTCAGAATCAGTGGGAAAATTTTTTTTAAAAGCATATTAAATGAGATAAAGTGGTCAATGATTTACTATTTTTCAAATTTAAGATAAATCACAATACATAGAAAATATTAAATAACTCTTAACACATTACAGGTAAATAAAGAAAGAATATCTCCTCAGAAATAAAAAAACCTCCCATAAGGGAGGTTCAAAAACACAAATGATGAAAAAAAATTATTATATCTATTAGAATATAAATCATGTAATTCTTATACAAATGTACGGCCTAAAAATAAAATAAATCATGAGCTTAATCATAAAATACAAAATCCTACTAAAAAAGTAGGATTCTGCATTTTTATGTTTTAGGTAAGATTATTCCCACTCAATAGTTGCAGGTGGTTTGCTTGAAATATCATAAGCTACCCTGTTAATTCCTCTTACTTCATTAATGATCCTGCTGGAAACAGTATCTAAAAATTCATAAGGAAGTCTGCTCCAGGTTGCCGTCATAAAGTCGATTGTATTGGCAGAACGAACTACCGCAGTGTATTCATAGGTTCTTTCGTCTCCCATTACTCCAACAGACTTAACCGGAAGCAATACTACAAAAGCCTGAGAAACTTTTTCATAAAGATCATTTTTGTATAATTCTTCAATAAATATGTCATCAGCTTCCTGAAGAATTCTTACTTTTTCTGCATCTACAGCTCCTAAAATTCTGATCCCTAAACCAGGACCAGGGAAAGGGTGTCTGTATACCAAATGATGAGGAATCCCCAACTCTTCCCCTACTTTCCTTACTTCGTCTTTGAAAAGCTCTCTAAGAGGCTCTAAAAGCTCAAATTCCATTTCCTCAGGAAGCCCTCCTACATTATGGTGAGATTTGATCACTGCTGATGGTCCGTTTACAGACTGACTTTCGATTACATCAGGATAAATTGTTCCTTGTGCTAAAAACCTAGCTCCTTCAATTTTATGAGATTCTTCATCAAAAACATGGATAAATTCGTTTCCGATGATCTTTCTTTTTTGTTCAGGATCATCTACTCCAGCCAATTTTGATAAAAATCTTTCTGAAGCATCAACCAATTTAATGTTCATATGGAAGTGCTCTCCATAATTCTCCATCACTTTTACATCTTCATTTTTTCTCAAAAGACCAGTATCCACAAAGATACAAGTCAGCTGATCGCCAATTGCCTTATGAATCAAAACTGCAGCAACAGAAGAGTCAACACCTCCTGAAAGCCCAAGGATTACTTTATTATCTCCTACTTTTTCTTTGATATCAGCAACTGTTCTTTCAATATAATTGGTAAGCTTCCAATTTTTCTCAGCATTACAGATCGAGAAAACAAAGTTTTCAAGCATTTTACCACCTTCTTCTGTATGAGAAACTTCTGGGTGGAACTGAACGCAATAGATTTTTCTTTCAGAATTTGAAATAGCGGCGATAACTCCCGATTTTGCATTTAATTCAAAACCTGCCGGCAAATCACCTACTTCATCAAAGTGGCTCATCCAAACCACAGAATTCTGACTCACCCCTTCTAATAGAGCATTTTCTTTAATAATATCAAGGTGAGCCTTTCCGTACTCCCCTTTTTCTCCTTTATTTACTTTTCCTCCTAAAACATGTGCCGTAAGCTGCATTCCGTAGCAAATACCCAGTACAGGAATTCCCTGTTCGTATAATGCTTTCTCAACCAGGTGAGCATTTTCTGCATTTACAGAACTTGGCCCTCCAGAAAGGATAATTCCTTTAGGCTGGCGTTCAAGAATTTCTTGTAATGGTGTATTGTAAGGTAAGATTTCCGAATATACTCCCATTTCACGGATTCTTCTTCCGATAAGCTGGTTGTACTGAGATCCGAAATCTAATATGATAATACCGTTGTTCATTTTATAATTGATTTGTTTGAAAGATATCAGATTTCAGACATCAGATTTCAGATTTTAGTCTGAAGTCTTGAATCTAGCATCTGACTTCTTATTTCTAATATTAACTGTTTTACAAAAAAAGACTTGGAAACGTTCCAAATCTTTTTTTATGATTTTTATTAAAACTTTCCGATGTCTTCTCTGTAGAAACTGTAATCGAAGTGAACCGGAAGTGCATCTTCGTATACTTTCTTGCGAGCTTCTTCATAAGTAGCACCCGTTGCAACCAGGTTAAGAACTCTACCCCCGTTGGAAACCACTTTGTCTCCTTTTCGGATCGCTCCGGCGTGTAGCAACTGACTGTGTTTTACTTTATCTTCTCCTTTGATCTCGAAGCCTATTTCTATATTTCTCGGGTAACCTCCTGAACACATTACCAGACATACGGCTTTCTCGTCTTTAAACTTAAGCTCGATGTCTTTTCCGCTCATACAGTCATTGATTACATCCAAAAGATTGTTTTCCATAAGAGCCATCAATACCTGAGTTTCAGGATCTCCGAATCTCATGTTGTACTCAAGCAGGTAAGTCCCGTTTTTAGTAACCATTAATCCGAAGAAGATAATCCCTTTAAAGCTGAATCCTTCTTCTTTAAGACCGCGAACAGTAGGCTCCAAAATATTTTTTTCAAAATCAGCCTGATGTTCAGCAGTAAATTCCGGGCTTGGTGCCACAGATCCCATACCTCCTGTATTAGGTCCTGTATCTCCGTTTCCGGCTTTTTTATAATCTTTAGCAGCAATACAAGGGAATAGTTTTTCTCCGTTTGAGAAAGCAATGATTGAAGCTTCAAAACCCTGTAAAAATTCTTCGATAACCAAACGGATACCTGCATCTCCATAAATTCTGCGAATCATGAAATCGTGGATTGTAGCTTCAGCTTCTTCCAGGGTATCACAAATTACAACACCTTTTCCGCCTGCTAAACCACTTGCTTTGATCACTAAAGGGTATTCTTGAGTCTGAACGTATTCTTTAGCTTCGTTATATGAATCAAATACTACAGCTTTTGCTGTTTTAATATCATAGGTCTGCATAAATTTCTTAGAGAAAGCCTTGCTTCCTTCAAGACTTGCCACTTTCTGGTTCGGACCAAAAACTTTAAGATCATGTTTCTTAAACTCATCTTTCAAACCAGCTACAAGTGGAGCTTCAGGACCTACAATCGTTAGATCCACCTTTTCCTTGATAGCAAAGTCTCTAAGTTCTTTAATTTCTGATAAATGAACATTTTTCCCTATTACATCCGTACTTGCATTTCCATTAGCAAAAAACATTTTAGTAACTCTGGAGTCTTTATGAAGTTTCGCTGCCAATGCAGACTCTCTTCCACCTTCACCTATGATTAAGATTCTCATACTTTATTTAATTATCTAGTCTATATTATACAAATATATAATTTTGAAAGCGATAAATGCCACCTCAAAACTACTTTTTAATTCTAATTTAATTAATGTAAAAAATGTCTAACTCCTGTAAACATCATCGGAATTCCGTGCTCATTTGCAGCTTCGATGCTTTCCTGATCTTTTACACTTCCTCCCGGCTGGATGATCGCTTTGATACCTTCCTTAGCGCAGAAATCTACAACATCACGGAAAGGAAAAAAAGCGTCTGAAGCTAATACAAGATTTCCGGAGAATTTCTCTTTAGCTCTTTCGATTGCCTGCTGAGTTGCCCAGATTCTGTTAACCTGGCCTCCTCCGATTCCAAAAGCCTGAATACCGTTAGAAACTACTATCGCATTAGATTTTACATATTTTACAACCCTTTGAGAGAAAAGCAATGCTTTTTTCTGCTCTTCAGTAGGCTGTACATCGGTAACTACTTTAATATCTTCAGAGAAATAAGTATCGTTATCCTGAACCAGCATTCCTCCATCAATTTTCACCCATGTCTGCTTATCGGAAACCGGATTTACGATCTTTATAATTCTTAGGTTTTTCTTTTTTCTTAAAATTTCAAGAGCCTCCTCATCAAAATCAGGAGCCATAACAATTTCAAGGAAAGTTTTATTTAATTCTTCAGCAGTAGCCGCATCGATCTTATAGTTCATTGCAACAATTCCGCCAAAAATTGAAATAGGATCACATTCAAAAGTTTTTTGATATGTTTCCAATGCTGAAGTCCCGATCGCCACGCCACAAGGTGTAGAGTGTTTCACAGCACAACAAGCCATCTCTTCTTTAAATTCAGTAACCACTTTCCAGCAAAGATCCATATCGCGGAGATTGTTGAAGGAAAGTTCTTTTCCTCCAAGTTGTTCGAAATCTTTCATCGCTCCATTTTCGAAAGTGGAAACATAATAAGCAGCAGTCTGATGAGGGTTTTCACCGTATCTCAGATCAGCAGCTTTTTTATAAGATGCACTTAAATAAGTAGGATATTCCTCTTCTAAAAGCATTCTTGAAATAGCAGCATCGTAAGCAGAAGTAAGATTGAACACTTTACCGGCCAACTTTTTACGGGTTTCGATATACGTGTCTCCATTCTGTTCCATTTCAATTTTTACGGTTGTATAATCTTCAACATCAGTAATTACAGTAACAGAGTCAAAATTTTTGGCTGCTGAACGAAGCATTGAAGGACCACCGATATCGATAAATTCTACCTTTTCATGTAGAGAAATATCTTTGTTTACGTTTTCAAAGAAAGGATAAAGGTTTACAATAACCATATCGATCAAACCAATTCCATGTTCCTGAACCGTCTTCATGTGTTCTTCATTGGAACGAACAGCAAGGAGCCCACCATGAACTTTTGGATGCAGGGTTTTTACTCTGCCATCCAGCATCTCAGGGAAATTGGTCACCTCATCAATCTGAATCGGATTCAGACCGGCTTCCTTCAAATGTTTGAAGGTACCTCCGGTAGAAATCAATTCGTAGTTTTGAGCTTCCAAAAACTGAGCGAATTCTATTAATCCACTTTTGTCAGAAACACTAATTAAAACTCTCTTTTTACTCATCTTACTTTCAATTTTTTACTTTTCACAGCTATCTCAAACTGTATTCCCGGTCTTTCACCCCCGGATTTACTTTTATTTTACTTAGATTTTTTTTAATTGTAACAATGTCCCTTTCCAGCAATGTAATATTATCAAACAGGTATATTATATTAATTCCCTAATACTTTATTGATCGCTATCGGAAAAATTTCGTACTCAATCTTGTGTACTTTTTCAGCCAATGTTTCCGGAGTATCATTTTCTGTAACGTCAAATGCTTTCTGAAGGATAGCCTGGCCTTCGTCAATTCCCGGAGTTACAAAATGAACTGTTGCCCCGCTTTCTTTTTCTTTAGCTTCAATAACGGCATTATGAACATTCATTCCCCACATTCCTTTTCCACCAAATTTGGGGAGCAAAGCAGGATGAATATTAATTATTTTACCATTCCAGTTTTCGCAGAATTCAGGTTTCAGAATAGATAAGAACCCTGCCAATACAATTAAATCAGTATTTTCAGGAATTACTTTGCTCAATTCACTGCTGAAATTTTTCCCTCTTGGAATGAGTATATTTTCTATATGATGATTTTTTGCTCTTTCCAGCCCGTAGCATTCTCTGTCTGCAACAACCAAAGACACTCTTGCATTTTGGATTTCTCCACTTTCAATGGTATCTAAGATTCTCTGAAGATTGGTCCCGGAACCAGAAACGAGTACAACGATGTTTTTCATTAATTTAGATACTAGATGTCGGATATCAGATTTCAGACTATTTCGTCTTGTATCTGATATCTGACATTTGAAGTCTTTTAAAATGTTAATTTTATTTTCTCACTTCCTTCCCTGATTTCTCCGATTTCGTAAGCATCATCCAGCAGGTGTAAAACTTTCTCTGCATGTTCAGCATCTACAACAACGATCATTCCCACTCCCATATTGAAAGTTCCGAACATTTCTTCGCGAGCTACCCCACCTCTTTTTTCAAGTTCAAGCATTATGCTTGGGATCTGTATTTTTGAAGCATCGATAGAAGCACACAAACCTTCAGGAATAATTCTTGGGATATTTTCATACAACCCACCTCCCGTGATGTGAGCGATTCCTGCAACTTTTACTTCTCCGATTACTTTATGAATATCTTTATAGTACAATCTTGTAGGAACCAATAAAGTTTCATACAAAGGTTTTCCTTCAAATTCTTCTTCAAAATTCGGGAATACTTTTCTTACCAGTGAAAATCCATTGGAATGGAATCCTGAACTCGGTAATGCAATGATCTTATTTCCCGGTTTTATTTTAGAACCATCAATAATCTGATCTTTTTCAACAATTCCTACACAGAATCCTGCAACATCATAGTCCCCAGGCTGATACATCCCCGGCATTTCAGCGGTCTCACCACCTATCAATGCACAGTTGTTATCTTTACAGGCTTCTACCATTCCTAAAACAATTTCTGCTGCAATTTCAGAGTCTAATTTTCCACAAGCCAGATAATCCAGGAAGAACAATGGCTTGGCACCGTGACATAAAATATCATTGGCACACATTGCGAAGCAATCTACACCGATAGAGTCATATTTTTTAGAATCTAAAGCTACTTTAAGCTTAGTTCCTACTCCATCCGTACCGGAAACGAGTACCGGATTTTTATATCCACCGATTTCATAGAAAGCCCCAAAACTTCCCAAATGGTTCAGTACATTGGAATTGTGGGTCTCACCAACCGCTTTTTTGATCTTATCAACGGTTTTGTATCCTTCTTCTTTGTCTACTCCTGCAGATTTGTAAGTATTGCTCATGTTATTATTTAGATTTTAGATGCCAGATTTCAGATTGCAGACTATTGAAAATCTAATATCTTACATCTGAAGTATATCCAACCTTTTTATATTATAATTTTATTTAAAATTTAGAAAATAAAAAAGCCGGCAATCTTAGTAGATTATCGGCCAGTATTTTATCTGAGAATTTTAGAGCCCACAGTTTTCCCTTTTATGGAAAAACATTCTTTGAAAGTGGACTGAATTTTCATCTCTTTTTCTTTTTGCAAAAATAGTAATTTTAAATTAAAATTCAAATTCTATTTTTCAAGGATTGTTTCAATGGCAGAAATCTTAATAATTTTCTCTCTCAACTCATTATCTTTTTCTTCATTAGAGATCTTTTCAGCTGTTTTATCAAAATTATCGTTGAAGAAAGGAAGAGAGAATGTTTCTACAATATTTCCTCCGTGGAAAGGGAAACGTTTTGTTGCAGCTTCCAAAACCCCGGCTCCACCTCTCCCTCCCGGTGATGTAGACATTAAAAGCATTGGTATTTCATTCCACACTGTTCTGTCCTTGATTCTTGAAACCCAATCAAATACATTTTTAAAAGCTGTTGAATATGTTCCGTTATGTTCAGGTAAAGAAACCAAGAGTACATTAGCGCCATCAATTTTTGCTGCAAAATCTTTTGCTTCCTGAGGTACTCCTCCGGCCAATTCTCTCTCATGCTTATAAATAGGCATTTCGAAAGGGTTAAGGTCTACTACTTCTACTTCTGCTTTTCCCGCAAACAAAGAAGCTGCGTAGGATACCAAATGCTTATTCATTGATGCTTCGGAATTACTTCCTGCTATTGCTAAAACTTTCATTCTGTTTAATTTTTTTAATGTCTACAAATTTAATTTTTATTTTAGATAAGATGGTAATTCCATTGGCACTTCCATCAATAATATTTCTGTGTCCTCAATTGCTTCAATATTAAAGCTTTGGGTATCCCAGATTCCTAATCCGTCTCTCTCATTTAAGATTCTGTCGCCTACTTTTGCACTTCCTTTTAGAACAAATGCATAAACCCCGTTTCCTTTTTTGTTAAACACGTAGTTTTTACCATTCCCTTTTGTAAAGTTAGCCAGGTTAAACCATGCATCCTGATGAATCCACACTCCATCATCATTTTTGTTGGGTGAAAGAATCTGCTGGAAACCATTAATTTTCTCTCCTTCTTTGATGCTTTTCTGATCATATCGGGGCTCTACATTCAGCTCTCTTGGAAACACCCAGATCTGAAGAAATTTCACCTCCTCATCCTTATTTTTATTGTATTCGCTATGCTGAACACCTGTCCCGGCACTCATTACCTGAATCTCTCCTTTTTTGATAACCGCCGTTGTACCCATTGAATCTTTATGCTCCAGATCTCCTTCTAATGGAATAGAAATGATTTCCATATCTCTGTGAGGATGTGTTCCGAATCCCATTCCCTGAGAGACGGTATCGTCATTCAACACTCTTAAAACTCCGAAGTTTGTTCTTTCAGGATTTTGATAGTTTGCAAAACTGAAAGTATGGTAGCTGTTTAACCAACCATGATTAGCATGGCCTCTTGAATCTGATTTATGATATACTGTTTTCATATTGTGATTAATTATGGTACAAATGTACGCAGCGTAGACGGAGTGGATATTGATGTAGGGTAAGAAAGGAAAAAAAGGTGAAATCGTTGAAAGGTGAAAAGGCAAAATCGCTGAATTGCGGAACTGCAAAATCGCCATCTTTGTCGATGAACAACTTTCACCCTTTGATAAAAACTTTTTTCAACAAACATTCCTAGCGATTAAACGACTTAACTGTTCTGACTTTTCGCCTTTCAGCATTTTTGTCATTTTGCTTTTCATCTATTCAGCCACTTCGTCATTCTTCGTCTCTTCTTCAATTGTTGTCCCAAAGATATGCTGACGGTGATTTTTACCCCAATTTCCCAATGATTCTACCACAGGGTGAAGTGTTTTTGTATATTCTGTCGGTAAGTATTCAATAGAAACAGGATATGTATCCTTCACAACCCTTTCAAGCAAACCATTTTGTTCTAATTCCTTTAATTCTTTGGCTAAAACTTTCGAAGTAAGCTTGGGAATGCTACGTTCAATCTCTGTGAAACGCTTATTTCCGGCATTCAAAGAAATGATGATCTGTAATTTCCATTTCCCATTAATGACATCCAATGTATCCTGAACAGGTTTAAGAGCCTTTGTACAATCTTTATGATTATGTTGTTTTTCCATTATTCCACTTTCCTTTAGGTAACCACTATACTTTTGAAAGTAAATTTACAATAATTTTGACATTAATAAAAACAAAAAAAATTTAAACAAAATGGCTAACATTTTAAATATCAAAACAAGTATTGTAGGAGAAAATTCTATAAGCAATCAATTATCTCAGACTGTTATCAATCAATTACTGGATAAAAATCCCGGGAGCACGGTTGTTATCCGTGATCTGGGTTTAAATCCTATCCCCCATCTGGAGATTCATCATTTTAGTGCTTCAAGAATTCCGGATGAGGAAAAGAATGATGAACAGAAAGAAGCATCAAAATATTCTAACGAAGCATTAAAAGAAGTTCAGGATGCAGATATTATTGTTATAGGAGTTCCTTTTTATAATTTCAGTTTTCCGTCAACTTTAAAATCCTGGATCGATAGCATATCTGTTGCAGGGAAAACATTTTCTTATATTGACGGGGTTCCGAAAGGTCTTCTGCAAAATAAAAAAATATACCTGAATTTCGCATCCGGAGGTGTGTATGAAAATGGACTTATTGAAAATATGGAAACCTACTTAAAAACCTTATTCGGTTTCATCGGTATTACGGATATCAAAGTTTTCAAATCTCAGGGAACCATGGTTCCACAGTTGAAAGAAACAAATTTATCAAAAGCAATTGCTGAGATTGAAGAACTGGTATAATTCAATTGAGCTAATAAAAATGTAAGTTTTGGCTAAGCCGTTTTTATACTCTTATTGTTGAGGTGGGTTTAAACCCACCTTTTTCATTACAGGAGGATTAGTTTATTTTTTTAAGAAAGGTTAAAAAGCCTCCTTAATTTTGGAATTTCGTTTAAGATAGAAAAGTAAAGCGAAAATAATCAGCATAAGGGCAATCAGAGATTCTAAAATTGCAGACGTATAATTGAGCTATTATTCTCTTTGAATATGGATATATTAAATAATCTCATCAATTTTATGGAACAGTTGCAAACTTCATTTATGATGAATAAATCTGTAATTTAAACTATATTTTGGCTAAAGCTATTTGTATAAATTAGAAAAGCGGACTAAAGCCCGCTTCTATTGATATATTTTTCGACATAATTGTATTGCTGCCTTCTAACTTCTAATATCTGATATATTATTACTAATATAAAATTAAAAATGGACCTGTTGAATTTCTTCTTCAATTTCTTTAGGTGTTTCATCTTCAGATTTAATAAAAATCATCGTAAGGACAGCTCCAAGCAACATACAAACACCTCCTATAACAACATACCCAATTGCATAATTCCCAAAGAGTCCGCTTACAATAGGCCCACCAAAAAGACCGTTGATAATCTGAGGAATTACAATAAAGAAATTAAAGATTCCCATGTATACTCCCATTTTCTTTTGAGGAATAGCATCAATCAGCATCGCATAAGGCATTGCTAAAATACTTGCCCAGGCAAAGCCTAATCCTATCATTGAGATTTTCAGATAACTTACATCTTTGATAAAATACATAGAAATCAGTCCTATCCCTCCACAAAAAAGAGCTAATGCATGAGTTTGTTTTTTTCCGATTAATTTGGCGATTGGGGTGAGCAGAAACGCAAACGGAATTGCCCACAAGTTATAATATCCAAACAATTTTCCTGTAAGATCGCCAGCCCTATTGAATTCAGCTGAATGAGTATCCTGCGGGGACAGTCCGAAATGATGTGTTGCCAAAGCACTTGTGGTAAATACCCACATCGTAAAAAGAGCAAACCATGAAAAAAACTGAACTGCACCTAATTTCTTCATAAGCAAAGGTATTTTAGCAAAATCTTTGAAGATATCAGTAAATTTAGATGGTTCTTGAACCATTTCTTTTCCATTTTCAAATTCTGCAAACTCCTCTGGGGAATATTCCTTTGTACTCACTATGGTATACAGTATGCTTGCCAGTAAAAACCCTGCTCCGATATAAAAGGCATAAATTACATTATCCGCTACAAAACCAGGCTGAGCAACGTTGGAAATTCCAAGTTGAGTTAACCAATCCGGCAAATAGGACCCGATAACCGCTCCGATTCCTATCAGTATTGTCTGAACAGAAAATCCGATTGTTCCCTGATGTTTTGGAAGCATATCCCCTACCAGCGCACGGAACGGTTCCATTGCAACATTGATGGATGCATCCATCATGGCCAAAAATATAACAGCTAATAATAAGACATTTGCTGCCATCATATGGGTTGCGGAAGCAGCATTGGGAAGTAGTACCAGGCCTATTGCGCACAAAATGGCTCCTATTAAGAAGTAAGGCTTCCTTCTTCCCAATGGGCTCCAGGTATTATCCCCCATGTGACCGATAATAGGCTGAACAATCAATCCGGTAACGGGAGCGACCAACCAAAACCAGGAAAGCTCGTGAACATCTGCTCCAAAGTTGGCAAGAATCCGGCTGGCATTCCCGTTTTGTAAACCAAAAGCCATCTGAATCCCTAAAAATCCCATACTCATATTGATGATCTGAGCCATGGAAAGGTTCGGTTTTACTTTTTTAGCCATTGCCTGTTATTTGGTTTTCAATTGCTGCAAAAGTACATCCTCAATCGGTGCCTTTTCAGCCACCACTTTATCTATTACATCATTTGGAACCGTTACGGAAAGGACATATTGTTTTACTTTCCAGCTTCCGTTTATTTTTTCCACCACACCGGAACCACGGCAGATTTTCATCTGGGTATCCAATAATTCATCAAACCAGGCTAGTTTACCGTCTTTACTGAAATACACATTTCTTTTCAAAGAAGTAAAATTCCAGGTCTTCTTTTTATCAAAATACGGCTTAGCCCAAACCATAAAAGCTTTTTTATCCCAAACTTCTGTGGCATCAGTCCCGATGAATGTAGACTCATCAGCAAAATAATTAAAATATGCAGTATAATCTGCTTTGGCAGCAGCAACATTGAATCCGTCGAGCATGGTTCCGATCTCAGCTTTATCTTTCTCGAATTTAGACTGCGCTGAAGAATAGTTGATAGCAAACACCAGGAGTACCAGCGTATAAATGATTGTTATTTTTTTCATATTCTAATTTAAGATATTTGATGTCATTATTTTTGTAATTCAATCACAAGCGATGTTTTTGCAGGTATGGTGATGGTGTTCTGTAATGAAAATTCCTTCCCTGAAATGATATCTTTTCCCTTTTTAATGGTGCCTATAGATTCAGCAAATCGTTTTAAATCCAAAACCTGCTCTTTTTTATTATTATTTAAAACAACCATAACACTGTCTTTTTCATTATACCTGAAATATACGAAAACATTGTCTTGGGGAATATAATTTTTGGTTTTTCCCGTATGAATAACCTCTTTCCCTTTTCTCCAGTTCAGAAGTTTTTGGGTAAAAGTGTAGAATTCCTTTTGCTTTTCCGTTTGGGTTGAAGGATTAAAAGCATTTTGACTGTCTGATTTCCATCCTCCCGGAAAGTCTCTTCGAATATCAGCATCTCCTCCTTTCTTTTTATCCCCCCTCATTCCTATTTCAGAACCATAATATATTTGCGGAATTCCCCGGACAGTTGAAATTACTGTTAAAGCCATTTTGTACGCATCCGGGTCAGCATTAAAAATTTCATTCCATCTCTCGGTATCATGATTTTCGAAAAAGACCATCACATTATCAATATCAGGATACAGGAAATCACTGGTAAATACGTTATACAATTTAATCAGCCCGCTATCCCAACCATTTTTTTCAGTAAATGCTTTAGATAGATCCCCATACAGCATAAAATCCATTACAGAAGGTAAATTGGAATTATAATGAGCAGCCTCTCCTGTTTTTGAATCTTTCTGCCAGGCCGAAATCTGACCGGCTGTATATAACCACGTTTCACCAACAATATTAAATTTCGGATATTCATCAGTAATGGCTTTTGCCCATTTTGCCATCGCTTCTTTATCGTTATAAGGATAGGTATCCACACGAAAACCTCCCAGCTCGGCATATTCGATCCACCAGATTGCATTCTGGATCAGATATTTCAGAACCAAAGGATTTTTTTGGTTGATGTCGGGCATTGTTTTATCAAACCATCCATCCAAAGCATATTTTGTATCAATATCAGATGCATTGGTATCAAACTGAGTCGTTGTTTTATAATTCGAACGATAGAAGCCTTTTTCTCCTTCATCAAACCAATGGATCCAATCTTTGGTTGGCAGATCCCTGATCATCCAGTGTGAAACTCCCCAGTGGTTGGTAACATAATCCAAAACAAGTTTCATATTCCGCTTATTCAGTTCACGGGACAGTTCACGGTAATCTTCGTTGGTACCATAACGTCCATCGATTTTATAAAGATCTGTTTGTGCATATCCATGATAAGAATATACTTTTTCATTATCTTCAATAACCGGAGTTAGCCATACGGATGTAGCACCTAAATTCTGGATATAATCAAGATTATTGATAATACCGCGGAGGTCGCCACCATGCCTTCCGTTGGGAAGCTTTCTGTTTGCTTTTTCAGTAAGATCAGGCTGAGAATCGTTCTTCTCATCACCATTGGCAAAACGATCCGGCATGATCAGATACATCACATCTTTAGAGGTAAAGGACTCCCTGTTGGCTGAATTGGGATTTCTTTGTCTGAGTTCATAAGAATAAGAAGCTATATTTTCAGTTCCTCTTTTTATGTTGATTTTAAACTCAGAAGCATTAATTTCATCCGTATTAATGGTAACGAAGAGATAGTTTGGGTTCTCAACTTTCCGGATATCTTTAATTCTAATACCATTGGACAGCTCAATCCCATAATCTGCGATGTTCTTTCCATAAATCAATAACTGAAGCTCAGGATTTTTCATCCCTTTCCACCAAAATGCAGGCTCTACTCTTTCTAATGTTTTCAACTGGGAAAAAGCAAGGCAACCTGTCAAAAGAGCTAATATTGTATATAGTTTTTTCATAATGGACTTGGTTTAAAAAAACCTTACAGGAATCATATACCTGTAAGGTTTAAGTTTTAAGTTGGTTCTTAAAATTTATTTTATAGGCTTAATGGAGATTGCAAAACCACCACTTCTTACCATTTTAAAATTGATCTTAGACTTGCTTGTAATCTGTTTTTTGTAGATGTTATAGCTTTGAGGATTATTAATATAATCAGCGTCTTTACCGTCTTCATAAATTGTTGCCTCATATTTCTGACCTTTATCCAGGAAAGAGAAGTCTACTGTGTATTCACGTTTGTTCTCGTCTGTAATTCCACCCACGAACCAATTGTCGGTTCCTTTAGCTTTTCTGGCTGTAATTACGTAATCTCCAGGCTCTGCTGCCAGGATTTTTGTATCGTCCCAATCCGCTGCTACATCTTTGATAAACTGGAAAGCATCCATATGCTTCTTGTAATTCTCAGGTAGATCGGCAGCCATCTGAAGTGGCATATACATGGTAACATATAATGCCAGCTGTTTTACCAAAGTAGTCTTTACAAATCGTTTATCACCTGGGAAGTAATAATCCAGTTTAGTCTGGAAAATTCCCGGAGTATAATCCATTGAACCTCCCATCCATCTTGTAAATGGTAAAATGGTTTGATGATCTGCATTATTTCCTCCAAATGCCTCATATTCCGTTCCACGGGCTGCTTCTGCGGAAATGTAATTCGGATAGGTACGGCTTTCTCCTGTCGGACGTACAGATTCATGAGAATTAACCATGATCTTATATTCATTCGCTTTCTCTGCAATTCTGTAAAAATGATTGATCGTCCACTGAGAATAATGGTGCTCGCCTCTTGGAATAATATCTCCTACATATCCTGTTTTTACAGCATCGTATCCATATTTATTCATTAACTGGAAAGCTTTATCGGACCATCTTTCATAATTGGTTGCCGAACCTGAAGTTTCATGATGCATGATCAATTTGATCCCTTTGGAGTGGGCATAATCATTCAGCATTTTGATATCAAAATCCGGATAAGGTGTAATGAAGTCAAAAACAAATTCCTTTGAATGTCCAAACCAGTCTTCCCAACCGATATTCCAACCTTCGATCAGAAGTCCCTGAAATCCGTTTTCAGCAGCAAAGTCGATATACTCTTTAACTTTAGTATTGTTCGCAGCATGCTTTCCGTTTGGAGTTAATTTGGTAAAATCGGTTTTACCTAAATGAACATTTTCTGCCGTAGAATAAGCCCATTGGGATTTTCCGATGATCATTTCCCACCAAACACCCATATATTTTGTAGGGTGAATATAAGAAGTATCGGTATATTTAGTCGGCTCATTAAGATTAAATATCATTTTTGAGTCCATTACCTCTTCTGCTTTTGGAGATACTATAATCGTTCTCCATGGCGTAACAGAAGGAGTTTGAATATATCCTTTCGCTCCTTGCCTGTCGGCTGTAAGATGCGTTTTAAATTTAAAATTCTGAGCATCCACTTCCAGATGCGAAGCAGGATAATCCAAAACCGCCGCTTCAGCTACATTGACGTATAAAGGACTTTTACCTTCTTTCTTTAACATTAAAGGAGACTGAACTGCATTTTTAACCAATGACTGAGAAGCATTGGCATCAAACGCTTTGTCCCATCGACCCGGGATTTCAGAAATTTTTGTTTCCTGATATTGGTACTCCTGAGAATCATAATCAGCCACAATCCACCATGCTTTCATATCTGTCGGAAAATCAATTTCAGAATCTTCCTCTCTGATCACAAAATAATTAAGGTTCTTCTGTTGTGGGAATTCATATCGGAAACCTAATCCGTCATTAAACAACCTGAATTTTACCACAATGCTTCTGTCTGTGGAAGCCTGATTAAGCGTAACAGCTAATTCATTATAGTTATTGATATAGTTTTTCTTTTCTCCAAGTACAGGCTGCCAGGTTTCATTTTTAGAATCCCTTTTCTCATCTGTCTTGGTAAACCCGTTATTCAAGTCAAATTTAGCGTCTTCTGCTTTTGCAATTTCAGAGGCAAATTTAATAGCTGTGTCTTTAAATAATCTCAATCCCAATTTAGAATCTTCAACAACTACTGCCCCATTATATTTTAAGTTATAATAAGGTACTCCCTGCTTTAGCTGAAAGTCCATTTCGAACTTTCCGTCCGGCGATTTTAAAGTTTGTGCATTAACACCCGCAAACATCATTGAGAACAATAAAGCTCCAACTGTAATTTTCTTCATAATGACTATTTATATGTTTAAAAAATAAATAAAGTGTTACTAAAAAGCAACACCTTACTTTTTAAATTCTATGTAATTTAATATTTGATATAGTATTTTTCAGGATATTTTAAAATACAGGAATTACAGAATATTCACCTGTTATATCATTAAAATATACATCATAATGGAATGCTGTAGCTAAAGGAATGTTAGCTCCTCCTACGGCTGCTACTCCAAAGAATTCCTGTGCTACTCCCCAACTTGTTCCCCAATCATGATTAGCTCTGAACTTAAATTCACCGGAATTCATTGCAACATTCTTCTTCACCCAAATATGAGGATCAAAAGTTGATTTCTGAAGATCAAGATCCGTATTCCAGTCCCCTGATGCTGTTCCAATCATTGAAATAGTTGTATAAGTTGTTGACGGAGCAGGTACAGATACTAAAGTATAAGTCAAAGCGGTTGTATTAATACTGAGCTTATAATACCCCGCAGCTGCAACAGGAATATTCCCTGATCCACCACTTGTACTTAATGTTCCTGGAGAACCTAATCCATATTGCGGATCCCATGATCCAGGAGTTTTAATCATTTTAAATTCTCCCTGTGCAAAATACCCAGTATAAGAATAGATCCCGGCAGTAGCCGTTTTTTGCAATGGAAGGAAATTAGTATTAGCTGTTGTATTTGTCCATCCGGCTGATGTGGCATCCCCTATTAGATATAAATCTGTATAGTTATAAACAGGTCCTAAAAGATATGGAGTGATTGTTAAAGTAATTACCTCAGAATAAAAGGGTGCTGCCCCGACTAAAGTTCTTAAGCGAACCTCAATTTCAGCTGCTGCATTTGTAGATGCTCCTAAACTCAATGCTATATTGTTAAGTTGTTTATGAGTAAAGGCTATAGGAGAATTTGTAGCTTCCATAGTAGAAGCATCTTTAAAACTTTTCCCTTTTATTGCAAACTGTAACTGTTGTGTGTAAACTACAGGTAGATCAAAAGTTGACTTACTCCAGGTTACATTCAAAGCTACGTTATCAGGATTGTTTTTATCCAAAACGATCGTTGTCTTATCTGGTGAAATCTTACTTTTGGTAGTTTCAGTAATAACAGCCTCATCATCGTCTTTTGTACATGAGATAACCCAAAGCCCTACGAAAGCTATTGCTAAGATTTTAAAAAAATGTTTCATTTTTAGACTTTTTAAAGTTAATACCCTGGATTTTGAATCAAATTAGGATTAGCTACGATATCATTAGCTGGAATAGGAAATAGATTTCTATATTCATCCACTCCTTTTCCTTCTTTCACACCACCTTTCCAAGGCCATATATAAGCACTTGAGGTAAATTTCCCATATCGTATTAAATCAGTTCTTCTGGTAGCCTCCCACGACATTTCTCGCGCTCTTTCATCTAAGAAAAAGTCAGTATTAATTGATGTAACTAAGTTTCCTCCTGCTCTTGTTCTGAGAGCATTTACATATCCTAATGCAGTTGCAATATCACCTCCTGAACCACCTCTAGTAACAGCTTCGCCATACATTAAATAAATATCTGCTAAACGATATAATGGTATATCAGCATCTACAAAATTTCCTGTAGGGTCAGAACCTGGTGCATTGTTAGCATATTTTATATTTTTATATTTTATAAAAGCATATCCGTCAGTAAAAGCAGTTATATCATTAATCTCCAGATTTTGCCCGCTTGTATAGAAATTACCTCTTTGGTCATTAGAGTTTCCGTTAAACAAACTCACAAAGGATTTCGTCGTTCTTAAACCACCCCAACCACCATTGACACCAAATTGAGCAGCAGGCATTGAACCTCCAATAGCAGCATGTACCATGAAAGTTGAGCCCCCATAAGTTTTTGTACGCATTCCATCATAATTTACTGATAAAATAACCTCCGGATTATTCAAATTATTATCCGCCATAAACAATGAGCCATAATTTGATTTTAAGGCATACCCAGAACTAATTACTTTTTTACAATAAGTAATACAATCTGTATTTCTTTCTGTCCCCGTATAAACTTTTGCGTTTAGATACAGTCTTGCAAGTAATGCCCAGGCAGCAGCTTTATCCGCTCTACCATATTCATTTGTTTTAGGATCTTTTAAATCGTTGGCACAAGCCAATAATTCAGTTTCCACAAACTTAAATAATTCTGGTCTTGTAATTCTTGGAGGCGGATTATTAATGATATCAGTTGTTTCCAATACATAAGGAACATTTCCAAATAAATCTAAAGCATGATAGTATGATTGAGCTCTTAAAAATCGAGCTTCAGCATTCATATATTTAGCTTCAGTAAGATTACTTCCTGAAATTCCATTGGTAGCAAGTTTTTCATCGGTTGTATTTTTGATGAATTCATTACTAACAGCAATAACGTTATACATTCTATAATAAATCGCCGCAACAAAAGGATTTGAAGCATTCCAGGTCATATTATGCATTTCAGGCAAACCAGCATCACTCCAGGCAATAACAGCCTCATCTGTCGTCAATACCTGCATACTATACATCTGACGAAGATAATTGGAAAACCCACCATCTATACCTCCGATATCCGTATTTCCATCTCCATTATTTTCATCACCTTGTCCTCCAATTGCTAAACCTGCATAGATTTTTGCGAGAGCAGGTTTATAATTATTAAAATCTTTGTATAATACGGTAGAGGTTAAACCCAAGGTTGGCTCTCTTTCGAGATCCTGTGTACAAGATCCTGTTGAAATTAAAGTTCCTAATGTAATAGTTCCAATAATTAGTTTTTTATATAAATACTTATTTTTCATGATAGATTAAAATTGAAAGTTAAACCCTACTGAATAAACTTTAGGTCGTTGATAAAATCCGTTATCAATTCCACCAAAAACCTCAGGATCCACACCTTTGTATTTGGTGATTACAAATACATTTTGAGCCATTGCATTTATTCGTAAATTTGTGCCTTTCCCCATAAATTCACCTGCGTTATATCCAACCGTAATGTTATCCATTCTTAGGAACGAAGCATCTTCTATAAACATATCAGAGAATAACTGTGTAGTTGCAAACTGAGTATTTAGAACACTTGAATTGGTATTGCTTAAGAAATTGTTTGCCTGAATATTTGCTATGGAACTGTTAGAAGCTGAATTATTATAAACATAGTTACCTAAAACCGCTCTAAGGGATGTTCCAATATCCCATTTCTTAAACTTCACCTTTGTGGAAAAACCTAGTATAACATCCGGATTCGGTGATTTGTAAAAATATTTATCATCTTCTGTTATTTTTCCGTCCCCATTTCTGTCAATGTAAGCCCCGTCCAATGGTTTTCCGTTAGCACCGTAGACCTGTTGATAAACGTAAAAGGCATTAAGAGGTTGACCAACTGTAATTGCCTGAATATAATTGTTGATTCCAGAAATACTTCCAGCAGGTATCTTATAAGCAGAATCTACATATTGTGAAAGACTCGTAACTTTAGGATTGAATCTCGTTGCATTAAAATTTACATCCCACGTTAGATTTTCATTTTTTATCGGAATGATATTTAAATTAGCTTCAAATCCCTTATTAGCAATAATTCCAACATTTTTAATATTAAAGTTATTTAAATCTCCAGCCCAAGTTGGAACTTTTGCAATCAGATTCTCAGATTTCTTATCAAAATAATCTATTGAACCATTAATCCTACTATTAAGAATTTCGAAATCCAACCCTAAATTTTTTGTGGTTGTAGTCTCCCAAACCAGATTAGGATTATAAACATCCGGACGAAGTAACGTATAAAAGTTATTCCCAAATTGATACTGAGCAGTACTACTATTGCTATATGAATATGAACCAAAAGCAGGATAAAAATTACCTGTTTCCTGTTGTCCTGTTTTACCCCATCCAGCTCTTATTTTCAAGGAATTTATACTTGAAATATTCTTCAGAAAATTTTCTTCATTGATTTTCCAAGCAACTGACACTGCCGGGAAATTACCCCATAAGTTATTTTTATCAACTCCATTCCAGAATGTAGAAGAACCATCTCTTCTTATTGATCCGTTAATGACATATTTATTAGCTATAGTAAAAATACCTCTAGCATAAAAAGACAATAAGGTTCTTCTTGTGTCTCCGGGAGTTGAATAATCTGTTTTTTGGTTGCCATAATATGTAGGTGCTTCAGGAGTAATAGAACGAGTATCCTGATAAGAATAACCTGCAATAATATCCAAATTGGTATCTATTGCATCAATTTTCTTAACATAATTTAAATATGACTCGAAAAGTTTACTTTTTATTTCTTGGGAATACGAACGGTAAGATCCTAAACTCCCTATTCCTTGAGCATAGTCTTTTGATACATTTACAGATCCATCACTTTTTGCATAATCATATGATCCCGTCACATTTAAACGTAAATCAGGCAGAAAATGGAATTTATAATCTAATTGAAGGCTAGGTATAATCCTAAAAACAGACGAAAGATCTCTTTTCCCGTACAATAATCCCAAGGGATTTCTGGTACCATTTACATTTAGTCCTGTAGCCTGATTTTGAGGATCCAACCACTCATAATACCCTCCATAATTTGAATTACCAGAATACACAGGCTGAGTAGGATCAAAATAGATAGATGCTCCAATAGCCCCTTTATCTGGAAATCTGTTCTCAGAAAATGTTCCTTTAAAGTTACCATTAACAGTTAAGTGATTATCAAAAAATTTAGGTGAAAAATTTAAACCTAAAGATGTTCTTTTAAACTCATTTGTTCTAACAATACCATTTTGTTCATTATATCCTATAGAAACTCGATAAGGTAATTTTTTAATACCTCCGGAGAAAGCTATATTATTGTCAGTTCCCCATGCTTGTTGATAAATCTGATCCTGCCAATTGGTATTTGCATTTCCTAGGTATGTCTTTTGAAGTGCAGTTCCGTATGTATTTACAAAATCTCGAAATTGGCTGGCATTGAGGACGTCCACATTACCCATTTTGGTAGAGACTGAAAAATTGGTATTGAAGTTAACTTTCAATTTACCTGTAGTTCCTTTCTTTGTTGTAATTAAAATGACCCCATTTGAAGCTCTGTTACCATAAATCGCTGCGGAAGAAGCATCCTTTAAAATATCAAAAGTTTCAATATCATTTGGATTTATGAGAGCTAATGGATTAGTGGCACCACTTAAGCTATTAAAGTCAATAGGTACACCATCAATTACTATTAATGGATCATTATTAATAAATGAAGAACCTCCTCTTACTCTTATAGTAGAACCTGCACCGGGCGCTCCACTGTTCCCAGTTATCTGCACGCCTGGGGTTTTTCCCACAATTAATTGGTCTGCAGTTGCTGCACCACCATTAAAATCTTTTGATGTCACTGAAGAAATAGATCCTGTTAAATCTGTTTTCTTCTGCTTTCCATATCCAATCAGCACCACTTCCTCTATTTTCTTTTCTTTAGTCACAGAGTCTTGTGCATAAACCATTGAACTGGCCAATAAAAAAGCAGGTGCTATTTTTAATACCGTTGTAAAATTTCTCACAATATTTTTTTTATATAGTTTCGTTTTTGTAGTAATAATGGCGTGAAAACCACGCTTGCAATTTAGAAAAAAATTAGAATTATCATAAATTTAATAAAACTTTAGATAATTTTATGTAAATTAAACGCGGTCCAAAGATTAGATTTCTGCTTTTCATCAATTTACACGATCTTATGCATTGCATAATATTATCGCAGGATTAACAAAAAGTTAAACAAACGTTTAACAAAATGTAATATTTATTTCCCAATAATCGCTTATTGTTGCTAATATTAAGGGCCATCAAGAATTTTCGGGAGATAATCCGTATATTTGTAGTTAAATTATTACTATAAATGTCAAACAGAAAGATGATTACGGCAGCTTTGCCTTATGCAAACGGACCGGTTCATATAGGACATTTGGCAGGTGTTTATATTCCTGCGGATGTTTACGCAAGATTTCAAAGAAGGTCAGGAAAAGATGTAGCGTTTATCTGTGGTTCGGATGAGCACGGAATTCCTATTACCATAAGAGCCAAAAAGGAAGGAGTTACTCCTCAGGATATTGTGGATAAATACCATGAGATCATTAAAAAATCTTTTTCAGATCTTGGAATTTCATTCGATGAATATTCCAGAACCACTTCTAAAAAACATTATGAAACCAGCCAGGATTTCTTTAAAACATTATATGAAAAGGGAAAATTTACTGAGGAAGTTTCTGAACAATATTTTGATGAGCAGGCTAACGAGTTTTTAGCGGACCGCTATATTGTAGGAACATGTCCTAATTGTGGGAATGAAAATGCTTACGGAGATCAGTGTGAGAAATGTGGTACGACCCTTTCTCCTTCAGAACTGATCAATCCGAAATCAATGTTAAGTGGAAATGTTCCGATCCTTAAAGAAACCAAAAACTGGTATTTACCTTTAAATGAATATGAAGATTTCTTAAACGAATGGATCATTGAAGGCCATAAAGACGACTGGAAGCCCAATGTATACGGGCAGGTAAAATCATGGTTAAATGACGGATTAAAACCACGTGCAATGACCAGGGACCTCAACTGGGGAGTTCCGGTTCCTCTTCCTAATGCAGAAGGAAAAGTATTGTATGTTTGGTTCGATGCTCCTATCGGATATATTTCATTCACTCAGGAATGGGCAGAGAAAAACGGAAAAAACTGGAAGGACTACTGGCAAAGTGAAGACAGTGACCTGATTCACTTTATCGGAAAAGATAATATTGTATTCCATTGTATCATTTTCCCGGCAATGATGAAGGCACACGGAGATTATATAATGCCTAAAAATGTTCCGGCATTTGAGTTCCTGAACCTTGAAAACGATAAAATCTCAACTTCAAGAAACTGGGCGGTATGGGCACATGAGTATGTTGAAGATTTCCCGGGACAACAGGATGTTTTGAGATATGCTCTTCTTTCTTCTGCTCCTGAAACAAAGGATAATAATTTTACGTGGAAAGATTTTCAGACAAAAAATAACTCGGAACTAGTAAATAAGTTTGGAAACTTTATAAACAGAGTTATTTCGTTTACAAATAAAAACTTCGAAGGAAAAGTTCCAAATGGTATCTTAGATGAAGAGACTAAAAATGCAATTAAAATTGCATTAGATGAGGTAAGTAATTATCTAGAAAAATATGAATTTAGAAATGCACTAAATTCATTTATGGCTCTAGTAGATTATGGTAATTTATATCTTCAAAATGCCGCTCCTTGGAAAGCGATAGCTGAAAACAAGGATGCAGCGGGTCAAACGATGTTTGTTGGAGCACAAATTGCAGCAGTTGTTGCTCAATTATGTGAACCTTTTATGCCTTTTACTGCTGAAAAGCTATTTGGATACTTTAATATTGACAAAAAGAATTGGAACGAGATAAAAAATTCTGAAATCCAAATTGAAGCTGGTCATAAAATTGAGAATGCACCATTGCTTTTTAATAAGATTGAAGATGACGTTATAGAAGCACAGATTCAAAAACTGGAGAATACAAAACAGAATAATAAAAAAACAAATCCTAACGCAAAACCGATGAAAGAGGAAATTACTTTTGATGATTTTACTAAAATAGACTTAAGAACGGCTACTATTATAGAGGCTGAAAAAGTAGAAAAAGCCGATAAGCTATTAAAGTTTACGGTTGACACAGGAGTTGATATAAGAACAGTAGTTTCAGGAGTTGCTGAGAGTTTTACTCCGGAAGAATTGATCGGAAAACAGGTGATGATCTTATTAAACCTGGCTCCAAGAAAAATTCGTGGAATAGAATCTCAGGGTATGTTATTATTAACCACAAAGCCGGATGGAAAACTATCTTTTGTTACTCCGGATGACAGCAATGTTGAAAACGGTATTGAAATAGGCTAAATATTTAAATGCATAGTAAAAAAATCCCCTAAGGTTTTACCTTAGGGGATTTTTATTTTTATACAATTGTCCTCGCAGGGATACTCATATTCTATTTCTTCATTAGTTTTGCCAAATAAGCATCTTCATCCTGCATCACCTTTTCAATATTGAAACCATTATTTTCTGCAGCATTCTTTAAAGTCTCAAAATCCAGGTATAACCACTTGATAGGATCTTCGGACTCTCCTTTATAGTGTACGATATAATCCAATTCTCCATAATAACCTTCTGCCGGGATATATACTCCGCCATCTTCATCCCGGTCAAACATGTATAAAATATCTGTACTGTCGATTAAAACCTGTCCGTTATCATTGAGCAATAAATGCAGTTTTTGGAGGTAATTATCTATTTCAGCCAGGCTTCCAAAAATCCCGGTTCCATTCATTAACAACAATATGGTATCAAAAGTTTCGCCAGAGAAATCAAGCATATTCTCGCAGACAGCTTTTTTAATTCCTCTTATCTGACACACCTGAATCGATTTTTGGGAAATATCCAATGCCACAACATCCAGATTCCTGATATCCTGAAGATATAAAGAATGAGAACCAGCTCCGGCTCCGATATCTAAAACCTTTCCATAAGATGATTCCAGAGCTTTTTGTTCCAAGGCATTCATCTCTTCAAAGGTTCTGAAAAGATAATCTACAGGAAGTTCATCCAGTTCGGAAATTGAAGTTTCAGTCTGCAAATCTTCAGGATCTTCATTATGATGGTAATCCCAGATTGCTTTTCCCATTAAATCTTTCATAATAACTTTTAATCAAGCAAAGATAAGATTTTTGCCTTGAAAAGCTATCGCGGTAATTGATAGAACAAAAGATAGTCTAATCCAATTAGCGGAGATTAATTTGTTACCGGTAGTAACAGATAGCCCCGATAGGAACGGTTACCCCACAGCAAGAATCGGGAAAGCAAGGCGCGAGGAGTATGAGTGGATAGCGGGAAAAAGCTTCAAAATATACCTATCAAAAGAAACCCGAACGATTTGTCGGGACCATTCTTATTCATTCGCATGCAATTCTCTCCTCCTTTCTGCCTGTGACTCATCTTGCGCAGCACCGGCTTTCCAGTATGAATATGCATATAGCTCAGACTGATTCCAGCTCTTTTCTTTTCTGAAATAATTGCGAACCTCTTTCATGGTGGAGAGTTCACAGGCAATATATCCAAATTTTGAAGTTTCCGGGATCTCCACCCTTCGCACCACCTCAGCAAGCTTGTTTCCTAAGTGAGCATCAGGATTATGAACCCATATGAATTCAATATCGGCCTTGGTTTCCAATTCCTGCTCGTCTTCTCTCCCATGGACTTCGATGACACAAACTCCTTTTGCCGTTTCGGGAAGGGTTTCTAAAATGGCACTCAAAACCGGAATTGCAGTACCATCACCAATAAGAAAATACCAATCTGCCTGAGGATAAAGTTCCTTGGCCTCTGTACGCATCATCACGCCTAGCTTTGAGCCCTTTTTCGCATCTCTAGCCCATTTTGAAGCAGGACCACTATCACCGTGATCAATAAAGTCAATAACCAGTTCATTGGCTTCAAAATCAATTCCCCGATGCGTATACGTACGGATAAAGGGAGCGACTTCCTTTGATGGATGGATCCATTCATGATTTTCATTTAAAGTTGGAAAATAGATCTCGTTCAGCCCATGGGGAGGAATCGCAATTTTATTGTTATCACCGATCGTTGTATTTCTGAACATCGAAACATCTTCGGCCTTAAGATAAACTCTGATAAAATGAGGAGTTATGTATTGTTTTTTGATTACTTCGGCAACGATCTGCCCTGCTTGCATTGTAGCCATACCTTTTTTTTTTAATTAATATGCTATACACCAATCATCCTTTGAAGCCTTTGATAATAGGACATAAGGATAAAGAACATTCTTCATAAAGAATGATACAAATGTAGTTAATTATTTTTATTACGTCTAAATAAAAATAATATTATTGAAATAAATTACATTTTATCGGGTTCATTTTCATACCATAAGATACCAAACAAGAAAACGTAAACCCCAGACTCAAAATAAATCCGGGGTTTACAAGTGAAAAACAAGGTATCTTTACAAAGCGGGACCAGCCGCATCTTTTATTTCTTCTAACAATTTTTTACGTTCTCCCAATCTCCTTCTGGCAATCACGGATTTACCACCCAGCATTCTGATAAATCTACCATACTGAAACCGTTCTTTACCGAAATGATGGGTTAAAACGTAAGCCAATACCCCTAAACCTACTATTATAATGTAACCAAATATCTTTTTGGACGCGATAATGATCGCATTCAGCTGAACGAGTTTCATATTACCGGAAAGTGTTTGAGGAGTCACTGTCATTCCATCAATATAAACAGCCAGATCTCCTACCGCCACCACCTGAAAGTGGTATTGAAACCATGAATAGATTGCTGAAAATATACCTACCGCTAAGAATGTTCTCCAAACCAGCACCAAGCCGATTGCAGCAAGCATATCATCAAGCTCCAGTTTATCAAGCGTATAATACCATACTGAGATAAACAATGAACACATCCCATAACCTTTTAAAAACATAGGCAGATACCAACCTTCATAATTGAATTCCAATACCATTGAAAAGTACATGATCACAGCATATCCTATCATCGCAGAAAATCCTGAAAAAATGAACATCTTTAAAGGTTTTTCATTTTTAAACCAGAAAATAGCTGTAATCCCAGCCAAAATAATTCCCGGAATCATCAGGATGCTGAGCCTTGCATTGGTCAATTGATCATATCCCAATACTCCCACCGCAAACGTATTTTGCAAAGTTGTTGTCCCTAAAAACATTCCCAGCCAGAACAACATGAACAATCCATTCTGGACATTGTTTCTTTTGAATATGGAAAATGACAGATAAGGTCTTTTTAATGTTAATTGTCGTGTTGCCAATAACGCAAAACTTATAAAAGCACCAATGCTGGCCTTCACTATTTTCGAAGAATTCCACCAATCCTGCTGCTTTCCAAAAGAATATACATATGCCGAAAACATGAATGAGGAAATAAAAAGCAGAATACTCAGCCAATCAATATAATGCAAAGGAACTTTAAGGGCAAAATATTTATCATGCATAAAGATCCAATGAATCATTGCCAGTACAAAACATAAAACGGACACAATAATGTAAAAATGCTGCCAGTTGTAAAGAACAGACACTTCTACAGCATAATAACTTGCCACCTGATTCATCATAAGGACGAACGTATAAAATGCTCCGTAGAACATCCCCCTGTTTCCTATCATTGCCATTAATGGTAAGAACAGTTCAATAGTAACCATCATTTTCAGAAAACCGATGACTAGTGCTGTTATTACGATTACCATTGGCTGCAGCGTGGTAGCATTAACATAGCTTAATAGTCCTAAAAGAACAAGAATTAAAGTGATCTTATCGCGTACCTTAAATCTCATCTTCATTCTTAGAACTACAGGCATACAGGCTCCCATTCCTATTGTCGTTGCATAATTTGCCCATAGAAAATATTCTGACAGAGCTCCTGTTCCTCCTACAAGATAACTTATATTACCTGTATACACTCCCCCCAACGGCATTACCACGGCAAGAAGTAATACGATCAGTAAAAGCTGAACCGGCTTTGGAACCCAATCATGATATAAGCCTTTGTTATACATTTTTTAATTTTTTTAGATGTTACAGACAATTGAAAAAGTTGAAAAAGATATCTTACGGACAAATTTTTCAATTTTTCAATCTTTCAATCTTTCAATCTTTCTTGTTAACATTCACATTCATATTCATCCCCGCACTCAGTTTATTGATATCCTCTTTTTTATTAGCGGTAGTAAATTCTATTCTTACGGGAATTCTCTGCTGCACTTTAATGAAGTTACCGGTAGAATTGTCTGTCGGAACACTGGAATATCTCGATCCTGTAGCTGCAGAAATAGCCGTAACAATTCCTTCAAATTGTTGTCCGCCGAGCGCATCCGCCGTCATTGTCATCTTCTCTCCAATTTTAACATTTGGCATCTGGCTTTCCAGAAAATTGGCAGTTACCCATTTCTGACCATTCAGTACAATCGTAGCTACCTGCTGCCCCGGCTGGATCAGTTGGCCTTCGGAAATCGTTCTTCTCCCCATAACGCCGTCATAGGGTGCTGTAATTACGGTATAAGAAAGATTGATTCTTGCCATATCCAATGCCGATTTTGTTCTTTTGATCTCGGCATCATTGATCCCAAGCTTGCTTTTAACTTCCGTCGTAGAAAGGTTAGCTGATTGCTTTTGATTAACTAATGTTTCGTAAGCTGCTTTTTGTGCATCATATTCTGTTTTCACCTGGTCATATTGTTGTCTGGTAACAGCTTCTGAAGCCAATAGGTTTTTGTACCTGTTCAGGTTTTGTTCGGCATTCCATAATCTGGCTTTTGCCCCTGCTAAATTAGACTCCATCACGTTAACATTATTAGAAACCGTATTTACGGATGATGACGTAGCGGAGCGCTGTGCCAAAGCATTTTGATACGCTGCTTCGGCCTGGCCTAGCTGGGTTAAAATTTCATTTTTATCTAAAATAACCAAAGTATCTCCTTTTTTTACCTGCTGGTGCTCAATAAATTTAATTTCTTTGATATAGGCTGAAACCCTGGTATTGATTGGATTGATAAATTCTTCAACCTGGGCTGCTTCTGTATAAGTCTTATCTCCGATATGAAAATATTCCCTAACCAGCCAGAATAAGCCAAAACCAATAGCCAGAAATACAATAATATTGGAAATAATTGCTCTAATTTTATTTTTCCTAGCTTCCTTCTTTTTAGCTACTGCGCTTGAAACCGCAGGTGCCTGTTCTATATTTTGTTGTTCCTTGTTTTCCATTATCTTGATTTTCAGTTTTAAAAATTAAAGTGTTCCCGTAGATTTTAAAAGATTATAATATTGATACAGAACATTGATCTCTGCATTGGCAAAGTCCAGTTCAGACTGTAATTTCTGATTTTGAGCATCAATCATTTCGGCTTGTACAGCCAGCTGATTAAGATATTTAGCCTCTGTAATCTTGTAATTCTCTTCGGCCAGTTTTTTGGCGTCATTAAGAATATCAGCCTGCTGAATAGATTCCTGGTATTTAACATAAGCCGCATTAACTCCCATGTCTACATTTTGCTGAACTAAAGTCATTGCATCTCCGGCTTGCGTTTTTTGTATTTCTCCAAGTTTAATTTTCTCTTTCGTTTTATAAAGATTGTCGATATTGTAACTTAGAGAAACTCCTGCCTGCCATCCTCCGGAATACATATCCAGAACAGGATTTCTTGTCGTAATCGGGCGCTGTAATGTATAACCTCCAAAACCGGATAACGTAGGAAGCTGATCGGTTTTTATAATCTCTATATTTTTATTTGCAACATCAATATTCGTTTTGGCAGACTTTAGCTGTGGATTACTGTTATGAGCCAGATCCATATAATACTCCATTCCGATACCCGCTTCCTTATTGTCTAAACTTTCGACAGGAATAATTTCTGTTTCAGAAGGTAACCCTAATGCAATATTCATATTATAATTAAGGATCTTCCGGTTATTAACGAGCGTTAAGATTCCCTGATCGAGATTCTTTATTGCCAACTCTCCACGGATCACTTCATTGCGGGTAACCATTCCTTGCTGATAAAATTTCTGGATGTTTTTCAGGCGTTCCTGGGCCAGTTTCTTATTATTCTGAAAAACGGATTCCTGATTAAGAATTTTGTAGATATCCAGATAATTGGATATAACTAAGAGCTTAACGTCCTGTTTATTCTTTTCAAGATCCAATTCAGAAAGCTGTTCCCTTAATCCGGCTAATTCTATAGATTTATTCACCAATCCTCCTTTGAAGATCAACTGAGTAGCCTGTACTGCATATGAGCTTCCATAGTGAGGCATAGGAATAGTGGTAGAACCCGAAAAATCTTTGTCAATTGCTACTGCATCTCCCAAGTAAAACTGACTTGTTGATGCCGTTATATTAGGCAACTTCTGTAGTTTTGCGACACCTGTCTGTTGTTTTGCAATATTGATATTTTGAGCGGTAACTTTTAGCTGCTGATGATTCTGAAGAGCCAGTTCAGCGACCTCATTCGCTGTCATTTGTCTGACTTCCTGAGAAAAAAACAGCGCAGGGAATATAGCTATCAAAACTGATAGTGCTGTTTTTATGTAATGTATCATTTTACCTTGTTTTTACATAGGCAAAGTTACGGCAACACAGAAATCAAACAAATGTTTGATAACTGGAAAAAGATGTTCAAATGTAGGATTTACCTGTCAAACTGATTTCTGTATTGGGTGGGACTGATCTCTAAATGCTTCTTAAAAAAGTGAGAAAATGAATACTGATCACTAAACCCAAGCATGGAAGAAATCTCTGAAACAGACTTTTTGGAAGAGTTTAGAAGTACTTTGGCTTCGTTGACCACTATAGCCGCTATGATCTGACTGGCCGACTTTCCGGTAATAGATTTCACCACCGACGAAAGATGTCTGGTTGTAATGGACTGTCTTTCGGCATAGAACTCAACAGCTCTTTCCGTATGGTGATGTTCTGCGAGATCTGTCAAGAAGATAAAAACAATTTCTTCCTGTCTAGACATCTGCCCCATGGCGTTGCTATCCTCCTTGGAAATAATCCCGGCCATCTGGTAGCAAAAAACGGAAAATAAGTGTTCCACTATCTCCTTTTTATACATCATTTCCGTTTCCGAATCCAGTATATATTTAAGGAAATTAACACTTTTCCACACCAACTCCATTTCATCCTGCTGAAAAGGAACTCCTTTATTCATTTGTTGCCTGAAATAACGGTATCCGATAAGACGGTTAAATTTCAGGGATAAAGCAGAAATAAACTCCCTTTTATAAGAAACCATTCTGGATTGAAAGTCATCACTTACCGATACCATTTCATAAACAGTCTGGGGATCGGTTACCATAAACATATTGGGCATAAGTTCAAGGTCCCTGAAATGCTGACGAAGCTTTATAGTCCCGGTTTTAACAAATATAAACGCAGGATTATCTGGACGAAAGGGTTTTTCGACAGAAATTCTTTCAAAGATATTATGCTGTGTAAAGATCTCTACACCGAATTTTTCCAGGACAGACATACCACAAATGTATTCAATCTCTTGGACGATTGCAAAATTTTATTAATTTCGTATTAACCAAATTCCAAATTATGAGAAAGATAGATTTATTTTTCGCAGAATATTGTAAAAACCACAGAAATAAAACCAATAAGCTCATTCATTGGATGTGTGTTCCTCTCACTTTTTGGAGCATATTAGGCTTTATCTCCTTACTTCCTTCACCGCATATTTGCTCTCCTTACTTTGGTTGTGCCAGCATCATAAGCATGGTTGCAGTTGCATTCATTACGCTATTTTATCTCAGACTATCCTTCCTGATCAGCATGATGATGCTTATTATCATGATATTGATGGAGGGTTCAATATATATGGTTAATATACGATTCTTGAAAAACGCATGGATTATTTATTTTTCAATATTCGTGGTTACCTGGATCTTAAGACTTTTCGGACACAGAATCGAAGGTAAAAAGCCTCCCTTCTTAAAAGATCTTCAATTCCTTCTAATGGGGCCTATTTGGTTATTAACCTTTATTTTCAAAAAGACAGGAATAAAATATTAACAGTCTTTCTTTTGAATTATGCATCATTTTTGATAAGATTCATAAAAAGAATCATGAAGAACTTAATTTTACCCTTATTGCTCATAATATGCATTCATTGCAGTAAATCAGATGGTGTCGCCAGTCCAAGAGCTAGTGCTGATCTTGTAGAAGTACTACCGGATGATAAAACAGCTAATTTCTCAAAAAACGAACTAGTTCCTTCGCCTCAAGAGGAACCGCGGGAAAATACACCAAAAAAAATCGATACCATTTCTAAAAAAATCATTAAAAATGGAGAAATGCGTATCCAAGTTTCAGATATTAAAAAATCCCTGGATCAGGTAAATGAAGCCTTAAAGAAAAATAATGCTTATATACAAACAGAAGATTTTCAAAACTCAGATGAAGATGAAAACCTGAGCCTTACGATCCGTGTGCCTCATAAAAATTTTGATGCTTTAATCAATTCTTTTTCTAATGGGATAGGTTCTGTTTTATCTAAAAACATTTCCTCTGAAGATGTTACGGAAGAGTATACAGATGTAAGCATCAAACTAGCCAACAAAAAGATTTATCTTGAAAAATACCGGGATTTGCTTAGGAGAGCCTCCAATACGAAGGATATGCTTGAAATCCAGGAAAAAATCCGTGGTCTGGAAGATGAAATAGATGTTGCAGAAGGAAAACTTCGTTTTATTGATGACCGTGTGAACTACAGCACACTCAATTTGAGTTTATATAAAGAAAAAATAAGAAGTTCAGCTACATCAAAAATAGGTTTTGGAAGCCGGTTCGGAGACTCCATTACCCAAGGCTGGAATAGTTTTATAAGTTTCATACTAGGACTCATCTCTTTTTGGCCATTCTTTTTAGCCATCCCGCTTATTGTTTTCCTTTGGAGAAAATGGAAAGGAAGAAGAAAACAAAAATAGATCTGAATATCTATATCCGGATCTATTTTTGTTTTTAAAACTATGCATTAAAATGCTTCTTTACCATTTCCAGCACTTTCTCGTCTGACATTTGCTGGGACGTGTCTAATGTAATTTTCAGATCCTTGAACTGAGCAGTATCATGCAGATAGTGTTTTAATTCTTCCTGAATTTTTCCCGGACCGGTAATATATACTTCCTGAGAATTTATTAATAAATGTTCAACTTCTTTAAAAAACTTAATCCGATTCGTCCTTTCCGCATTATTACCTGCATTTTCACTTGAATTACCATGCTGAATCTCAGCTTTTACAGGATTACAAAGAAAAAATTTAAAGGCATTTTGTGCATCGTGATTTTTTGCAACGATAGCTTTTTCGGTATCTATCCAGATTCCTGCTAATTTTTTGTCTGACATAATCTTGTATTTTAATGTTACTCTATATAGAACAACAATGGTGCAAAGACGACGTTAATGCATGTTAAAAATAATTGCACTAAAAAAATTAAACAACAATGAAACAAGACCTGTTATACGAAAACTCTTTATAAGAAAGATCTACATAATTATTTACCAAGCACAAATACAGCGGGGATTTTATGAAGTTCCGGTTTTTTCTTTTGCCATTCTTTAATGGTTTTCGTCTGAATAAATTCATGCTCAGGATCGTTGATATTAGCAGCGATACACAATTTTGTATTGGGAGATAAAAATTTACACAGATCTTCGATAAGGGGATTATTCCGATAGGGCGTTTCCATAAAAATCTGGGAATATCCTGTCTTCTGTACAAGGCTTTCCAAATGCAGAATTTGTTTTTTCTTTTCTCCTTTATCAATAGGAAGGTATCCGTTAAACGAAAACTCCTGACCGTTAAACCCACTTGAAATCAGAGCCAGGATAATAGAAGATGGTCCTGAAACAGGTATTACTCTTATATTTTTTTCATGGCACCATTTCACAATCAGATTTCCCGGATCAGCAATGCAGGGAAGTCCAGCTTCAGAAAGCAATCCAAAATCCTGACCTTTTAACATGAGTTCCTGAGCATCTTTAATGTCCGCATTCTCGGTGTATTTATCCAGTAAAAAAAGCTTGAGATCGGATTGTTTTTTTTCAGGAGCAAAGAATTTAATGACCTTTCGGGCAGTTTTTTCATTTTCCACAAAGAAATAATCGGTTTGCATGATATAATCATTCATCACCGGTGAAAAATGATTGATAGGAGTATTTTCTGATAAATAGGCTGGAAGTAAAAAAAGCATTTTTTTATTTTTGGGTTCTTTCTTTTAATGAGGGTTGTTGAAAATATTGGGTCAGATCCATTGAGAACGTCACTGAGGTGATTTTCCATGTCCCGCTGATCTTCATTAAGGTCCATATTTCTTTTCCCCAGTTACTCATTTTTCCGTCATACCAAAAGCTATAATCGAAATTAGCGGAAGCTATGGAACCGTCTTCAATGATCCTGATATTATCAAACTTTTCTTCTGATTTATCGTCTTTAAAACCCTTAATAAAGGTTTTATAATCATCGGTAAAGTGGCTTTCTGCTTTTGGATTTTTTTCAAGACGTTTCAATTGAGTCCTTTCACTATATGTTCCCGTCCATAAAACCGGTTCCTGAAAAAGGGAAAGAAATTTACTTTCATCCCTGGTTTTGATGCTTGTCATAAAATCATCCATTACTTTCCTAATAGCAATCTCGTCGTTTGTCTGGGCAAATAGAAAGTTGGCAATTAAAACAAAAAAGAAAATCAAGTATTTCATTTAATTTATAATTTGATTACGGATCGTATTGCATGCTTCATCCAAAAGTTGATACACATCTTCAAAATCATCCATATTTCCCCAATAAGGATCGGGAACTTCAGCATTTTCATGATTTCCTGCAGCTTCTAAAAACAGAAATATTTTCTGCCTTTGTTCCTCATTTTTTGCTTTTGAAATTACATCCCCATAAATATCAATATCCATACAGTAGATTTTATCAAAATTTTCCAGATCCGCTTTGGTGATGGGTCTGGATCTTTGTTTGGAAATATCAATCCCATGATTAGCTGCCGTTTTTATCGCCCGTTTATCCGGATGTTCACCTTCATGCATTGAAATCGTTCCCGCAGAATCCACTACAAAACCGGGAGGGAGCTTTTCTTTCATAATTCCTTCTGCTAAAGGGCTCCTGCAAATGTTTCCCAAGCACACCATCAATATTTTCATGTTACAATTCTATGAATTAAGGACTAGCATATCTATCAAAATTAAACAAAAAAATGAAGAATAATTCCTATCCTTCATTTTCTTTATATCAAATTAAATTATTCTAGTGTTTGATTCTTTCCGTAAGCTCTTTTACGTACTTTTTCACTTCTTTGTCTATCTTGGAAACATCTTTAATAGTTTCACAAGCATACATTACCGTTGAATGATCTTTACCTCCCATTTCTTCACCGATTTTAGTAAATGTAGCATTGGTAAATTCCTTTGCAAAATACATGGCCAGCTGTCTTGGAAGTGCAATTTCCCTTTTTCTTGTTTTCGAAAGTAACTGCTCTCTTTTAATACCAAAATAATCACATACGATCTCCTGAATATAAGGAATGTTGATGATTTTTTTCTGATTGGCTGCAATCTTATTGATGGTATCTTTCAATAACTCAAGACTAAGATCGGATTTATAAATTGTGGAGTAAGCAATTACAGAATTGATCACCCCTATAAGTTCTCTTACGTTGGTCTTTGCTTCAGCCGCTAAGAAGTCGAGCATATCTTCCGTCAGTACAATACCATCTCTGCTTAACTTATCAACGATAATTTTTCTTCTGGTTTCCAGATCCGGAGATTTGATCTCTGCAGAAAGTCCCCATTTGAAACGGGAAACGATTCTGTCCTGAATATCCATGATATCTACAGGAGCCTTATCAGAAGTCAGAATGATCTGCTTTCCATTCTGATGCAGATAATCGAAAATGTGGAAGAAACTATCCTGTGTCGCCGATTTACCGGACAAGAACTGAATATCATCAATGATCAAAACATCCACCATCTGGTAGAAGTTAGCAAACTCGGTTTGCTTATGTGCCTTTGCTGCTGAAATGAATTGCTGTATGAATTTTTCAGAAGACAAATAAAGGACTACTTTATCCGGAAACTGGCTTTTAACTTCCAATCCTACCGCTTGTCCCAAGTGTGTTTTACCCACTCCATATCCTCCATATAAAAACAATGGATTAAAGGCAGTAGCACCAGGTCTTTTTGCTATAGATCTTGCTACTGTTGCAGCAAATTTATTGCTTTCTCCCTCTACATAGTTATCAAAAGAAAAATCAGATTTCAGATTGGAATCGATATTTACTTTTTTAATTCCAGGTACAACAAAAGGATTAACAATATTGGATGAAAAACCTTGAGGCATTGTTTCCTGCACTTTCGGTGTAGGAACACTTTTCCCTTTCATGTTCATGGTAACTGGTTTTTCTAAGCCATTAGGCTTATTTTCCATTACAGAATACCATAATTTTACTCCTTTACCTATATTTTTCTTCAGGGCCGCAGAAAGTAGAGATAAGTAATTATCCTCAATATATTCCTTGTAAAAATCACTAGGTACCATTAATGTAAGATTATTGTCAACCAAAGAGATTGGCTGCACCTTATCGAACAATAAGTCGAAGGATTTTTCAAGTTTTTTCAAATCAGAATTATCTTCAGCTGCGTTAAGATTGTCACGCATAAACTGAAGGCACTTCTGCCATATCATCATTAAATTTTCATCCATATTTATGCCCCGATTAATTCTTTAGTTAGTACTGTGTTTAGAAGGAAGACAAAGGTCTAATTTTTTATTTTCAAAAAAAAATTTTGCAGGTATTGATTATTTAAAAATATATTTGTATGTATAATTTGAGACCCAAAATGATACACACAATCCACTCAATACGAGTACGTTACGCCGAAACCGACCCTATGAAATATGTCTATTATGGCAACTATGCAACGTACTTTGAAATTGGCAGAGTTGAGCTATTTCGATCCATCGGAATGTCATATAATGAAATTGAAAACCAGGGAATTTGGTTACCCGTTTCCGATTATAAAATTAAGTATTTAAAACCAGCTTTATACGATCAAAAATTAGAAATCCACACCTATATAAAAAAAATACCCGGAGTACGGATTGAATTTGAATATGAAATCTACAACGAAGATGGAGTAAAAATTACCGAAGCTTCTACCACCCTGTTCTTTCTGGATTCATCAACCAACAAAATCATCAGATGCCCGGAGCATTTATTGAATCTTTTTAAAGCAAACTGGAAGGTTGAAGAAAATACCCCTGAATAATTACGGTATATAATTTTTTTAACTATCAACTATTTCATTCCTTTGTTGAAGTTTAATTTACATTTAACAATTACGCAGAATATATGAAGATTGCATTTCTTGGCCCACATGCAAGTTTTACTCAACTTGCCACCACACAACTTTTTCCTGAGGAAGACCTATTACCACAGGCAAATATCCTGGATTGTTTTGAAGCAGTAGAAAAAGGAGAAGTTGCTAAAGCTGTTGTCCCATTGGAAAACTCCATTGAAGGTACCGTTTCCATGACATTAGATTATCTGTATAAAACCCCTGCAATAAAAATCGAAGCTGAAGCTGTGATGCCCATTGCACATCACTTAATGATTCATCCCAACAATTCTATTGAGGAAATCGAGAAGATTTATTCCCATCCGCAGGCATTGGCTCAGAGTTTTCATTTTTTAGATGAACACTACAAGAATGTTCAAAGACAGGATTTTTCTTCTACGGCCGCCGCAGCCAAGTTTGTATCCGAGAACCCTGATCAAAAGATCGCAGCTGTCGCCAACCAATTTGCTGCTAATCTTTATGGTTTAAAAATCATTAACCGGAATATTCAGGACTTTGAGCAGAACCATACACGCTTTATCGTGATCTCTAAAGAAGGAAATTCTTACAAAAACGAAAAATTAGAGGTTCTTGGGGAAAAATCCGGGATGCTCATTACATTACCTGAAGATCATGCCGGAGGATTACACCAGGTACTATCAGTATTCGCCTGGAGAAAGATGAATCTTAGTAAAATAGAATCCCGGACCTTAAAAACGGGACTTGGAAACTACTTTTTCTATATCAATGTGGTAGGTGAATGGCATCCGATCCTGCATGGAAATGCAATACAGGAGCTTGAATCCATCCGCGCAGATGTTGATTTCCTTGGAAATTACAAAGAGTACTTATTAGAAAGTTAAATCTTATTAAAAATACAGGATAGTTATAATATTATCTAAGAAATATAACCTACTAAAAAGCTGTCAGACGTTCTGACAGCTTTATTTTTACATTAAATAAAAATTATTCAATAAAAAGGGATTTATTTAAATTATTTTATTTATCTTTATTCTCAAAAAATTTAAGTATATTTACTTATAGTATAAATACGTAACGTTATATTGAATATAAATTGTAAATTGTTAAAATATTTAAACATAATTTACAATAACTTTATATAAAATATAACCTACAGGCATAATTTTTGCTGTATTTTTACGAAACTAAAACTAGAACCATAACAATTTAAACTTTTATAACATGAAAACTAAAATTTCCATTCTGATCTTATTTTTGATCTCATTTCAAGCCTTTTCACAGGTAGGAATAAACACCACAACACCAGCAGCTACTCTTGACGTAAACGGAGATGTGAAAGTACGCCAGGTTCCAACAACGACAACATTAACTGGATTTGATGTTATGATGTATAATATTGCTACCGGTGAATTACAACAAGCAGATCCTGCATTAGTAGCGAGTGCCGGAAGTGGTGGTGCTACAAACCCTACCCTGTTTGCTGCTAAAAAAACAGCAGGAATCAGTTTATTAAGCTTAGGATTGTTTCCTTCCGGATTTAGAGGAGTTAACTTCCTGACAGCAGAAAGAACAATCGGTAGTGCAGCATTATTCTCTGATACCGACAATACGTATGTTGTTCCATCTGACGGAGTATACGCTATTGGATTTACTTTCCGTTACGGAACAGGATTACAAGCTTCAATCCTTGCCAACAGCCCGGGAGTAGGAATCGTTAGAACAAGAGCAGGGGTAGCTACTACAATAGATAGCCGTGCATTTAGCGGAGCAAACCTAATTCTGTTAAGCTTAACAATTTCAGAATCCAGCTTGAACTCAATCTATAGCTTACAGGCAGGAGATAAGATTTCATTCGGTCTTGTAGGGTCATCTGCGCTTGACGTAGGTTTACTTGGATCAAGTGTTGCTTCATTCTATATTTACAAAGTATCTAACTAGGACTTTTATTTAATTTAATCACTATACACCGTTAATCCATCATATCCCAATATGATGGATTAATTGTTTTTACGAGTAGCTTAACAAACATTTATTTATATTTGATCAAACAAATGAAAATTATGACGGCAAATTTCCTGGTTATTCTACTGATTGTATTGATTGTTATTGTTTATAGTAATTTAAATAGCAGAATACAAAAGCTTGAAAAGAAAATTTCAGACTTACAGGAAAATACTCCTAAAGACATTCCGGTTGCAGGGCTAAAAAAAGAATCTACAAGTCCATCTCAGCTATCTCCTGAAGCTTCACCTATCAATACACATCATGAAAAAGAATCTGCACCGGAGATCTACCCCAACATTCAGGAACAGGTACCATCAGATCAACAAACAGACTGGCTTTCCCCTATTATGGGTTTTCTTAAACAAAACATTCTGGCAGTTATTGGTATTTTCACTTTGGTTTTAGGTATCGGTTACTTTGTAAAGTATGCCATTGATAAAAACTGGATTGGAGAAGCAGCAAGGGCGACAATAGGATTCTTCATCGGTTCAGCTATTATAATTACAGGTCATTTTCTAAGAAAAAATTATGCAACATTTTCATCTATAATATTGGGAGGTGGTATTGCAATCTTATATTTTACCACTACCATAGCGTTTCGTGAATATCATCTGTTCGCACAGAATACCGCTTTTATTATTACATGCTGTATAACATTATTATCTATCATTCTTTCTTATCGCTATAATAGCGAGGTCCTAGTTATTTTTTCATTATTTGGCGGATTTCTAGCCCCTTTAATGATCAGTTCCGGCCAGAGTAATTACTTATTTTTATTCACCTATATATCTGTTTTAAATATCGGAATGTTTATCATTACCTTTTTGAAACAATGGAAAAGTGTTGGAGGAATTGCATTTTTCTTTACGCATCTCTATTTGTTATATTGGATTGTAGAAAAACCTGAAATATTAAGTATTTATTTTTATCTGATCAATTATGTTATATTTTATGCTTTCGCATTGCTTAACAATATTAAGAAAAACATACTTTTTGCTTTTGATACAATATTATTAGTCCTGGTCAACTTCTTTAGTACTCTAAGTTTAATTTACCTTTTTAACAAATTGGGATATGAACCGGTCATCATATTTCCTCTAATCTTTGCAGCAATTAACGGCTGTCTCGTTTTCAGGGAATATAATAAGAAAAGTTTTAACAGCACTTATTCCATATTTACAGGTATTACTGTAAGCCTTCTAACCATTGCTGTCGCATTGCAGTTCAAAACGCATTTGATCACAAGCATCTGGGCAATTGAAGCAACTTTACTTCTTTTTATCTGGAAAAAAACAAATCTTAGTATTTTTAAAGTTTTCTTTTATATTCTTTTTCCTTTGGTCCTGTTAGCTCAAATCATTACATGGGCACAATATTTCGACGCAAAAGATCTTAACGTAATAATCAACCCTATCTTTTTAACAAGTTTGGTGACAATCATTACCATCCTTTTTAATCTTGCCCTACTCAAAAGATTACAGGGAAATAACACTTCCGGAAATAGCTTCTTTGAAAATGCATTTAAAATCCTTAATTACTCTATCATTTATTTCGCGATATTATTTGAATTGATTTATCAGATTTCTGAACAGCCTTTTGCTATTATTTTAGTATCGGGGCTTTTACTGAGTCTGTTCTACATCTTCATCCTTTTACTACTCGGCAGAAAACTGGAAATAAACAGACAAATCGAAAACGGATTGATTTATTTTTTCTTTTGCCTTACTATCATTCATGTTACTTTCTGTGCTTCCGAGCTTATACATGATATCGTATTAAAGAAAACTTCACCTTCTTTCTATGGAATTTATTTACTATACCTCATTCCTTTTATATATGTATATTATTATAAGGTAATAAACACACCGGATTTTTTGAAAATAAAAATTTCGTATTGGCTCGGTGCCTTTACATTGGTTACTGTTGTAAGCTGTGAATTGTATCATTTATATTTATTGGGAAATTCAGTAAACCTTGCAAAACTGCCTGCACTTCAAAAACATTTTAGCATTCTGTATCTTCCAATCATTTGGGCTATCCTTTCAATTATCTTTATTTATACCGGGCTTAAAAGAGAGAATAATGAATTAAGCAGAATCGGATTCACCCTTATAGGGATCGTTATTGTGAAACTGTATGCATATGATGTATGGCAAATGGATAATATCTCCAGAATTATAGCTTTTATATTACTTGGAGTGATTTTATTGCTAAGCTCATTTATGTTCCAGAGATTGAAAAATATCATTAAAAATCTTGTGGATAAAAAGGAGGAAACTGATAAAAATGAAAATTCAGAATTTTAATAAAAACCATTATTTATACATAATTTTTAATTTATCTTGAAATCACATTCAAATTCTACAAAAAAAACTTATATTTAACCTGTTTTTAATCGTTACTTATTCTTTAGATTATGAAAAAAATACTTTATTCTTTTTTATTAGTATCTTCTGTATGTTTGTTTGGACAGAAGAATCCTTCAGCGAAATTTGCTGTTGCTAATGATATTGTTGGAACAGTTGATATGTTCAAGGACAAATCAGATTTCATACAAAGCATGCATGTTTATAAAACGCCTGCTACTTTGCCACAGAATCTAAAAAAATTCAGTTATCTGGCAGACAATGGGATTACAGAGTTCAAAATCAAAAAAGGATATGAAAACCTTGACAGATTAACATTAGCTCAGCTTAATGTACAAAACAACCTACCCAAAGAAACACCTGTAATCATCGAAGGTTATGAATTTTCTAATCCTGAAACCAGTATTTATGCTGATATTTTAGCTAAAACTGAAGTAAAGGATTACAATGGCAAAAAGTCCCTTTTTATTACAACAACCCAGAAATAATCATTAATTTTTGATCATAAAAAAGGATGCTCAGTGAGCATCCTTTTCTAATACTTATTATTCCATTTTTTTCTGAGTTCTTCATAGATCTTTTTCTCCGTGGCATTATTTCCCGGCTCATAAAGCCTGGTGTCTTTAATTTCTTCAGGAAGGAAATCCTGGTCTACAAAGTTTCCTTCATAAGAATGTGCATATTTGTAGTCTTTGCCATAATTAAGATCCTTCATTAGTTTTGTCGGAGCGTTTCTGAGATGAAGGGGTACAGGAAGATTACCTGTTTGTTTTACTAATGCCAATGCATTATTAATAGCCATATAAGTAGAATTACTTTTAGGAGATACTGCCAGATACACTGCAGTTTCACTTAAAATAATCCGGGCTTCGGGATTACCTATTACGTTGACAGCCTGAAAACAATTATTAGCAATAACCAAAGCATTCGGATTTGCTAATCCAATATCCTCAGCCGCAAGAATAAGCATCCTTCTCGCAATAAATTTAATATCTTCTCCCCCGGCGATCATTCTTGCCAGCCAATATACCGCACCATTGGGGTCACCTCCCCGCATGGATTTAATAAATGCAGAGATAATATCGTAGTGCTGTTCTCCATTTTTATCATATAAAGCCATTGTTTCCTGAAGAACGGCAAGAACATCTTCATTGGAAACCTCAGTTGTCTCTGTATTTTTATATTGATTGAGAACCAGCTCAACAGAATTGATAAGTTTTCTGGCATCACCACCCGAATATTGTATAAATGCACCTTTTTCTCCAATTTTTAAATGGGTATTCTCGTCTTTATTGTACCTATCGAGAGCAATGTCCACCAATTCTTCCAGTTTTTCATAGCTTAAAGCTTTCAGGATATACACCTGACTCCTTGAAAGCAAGGCTGAAACTACCTCGAAACTTGGATTTTCCGTGGTTGCACCTATCAGAACGATCCATCCTTTTTCTACTGCGTGAAGCAATGAATCTTGCTGCGACTTATTAAAGCGGTGAATTTCATCAATAAATAGGATTGGCGATTTTCCTGAAAATAGATTCTGTTTTTTTGCTTCATCAATGACATCGCGAACATCTTTTACACCCGAAGAAACCGCAGAAAGTTTATAGAACTTTCTTCCGGATTTTTCAGAAATAATTTCTGCCAATGTTGTCTTCCCCGTTCCCGGAGGCCCCCATAAAATAAGAGAATTGAGCGTATCGTTCTCAATCATCTTCCGTATTGTTCCCTTCTCACCCGTAAGATGCTCCTGCCCCAGAACATCATCCAGGGTTTTGGGTCTTAATTTTTCAGCTAATGGAATATTTTGATTCAAGATATTTTAGGATTTTTGAGTGAATATTTCAGATTTATGTGTCTGAAACTTATAACAAATTTAAACTAATTTTCATTTTTTTACCCTATTTTTGCATTGTTTTGAAATTAACAGTCAACAAGATCATTACTTTTCCTTTGGTAATTTTAGTTAAATTTTACCAATGGTTTATCTCGCCCTTACTCCCTAAAAACTGTCGTTATGAACCTACATGCTCCCATTATATGGTAGAATCACTGCAGGTGCATGGTATTTTTAAAGGATTGTGGCTGGGTATAAGGAGAATTTCAAAATGTCATCCATGGGGAGGTAGCGGATATGACCCCGTTCCTCCAAAGAAATAAAAATTCAGTAATAAACTATCAAAAAAATAGAAATGAGTAATATTTTTTTCAGAATGTACCTCGTAGTATTTGCCTTCGTTACCCAGTGTATTTTTGCACAGGCATACCCTGGCGGTCTATCGGACGGAAGCTTACAAGTAAATGCTACGGAAATCCCCGTTAAAATCTATTCAACAACTGAAATCAGAGATCTGGACTCTTTTGTGGAAAGACCTATCAATAGTAATGTTCTGGTAATTCTGAATAAGTCTAATTTTGAGCCTGCTTACTTCAATTTCAGCGCTGCAACATTAAGTAAATACAAAGAAGCAAAATACCAGTTTTTTGATAAACACTTTAAGCTGATAGAAACTCCGGCTACTCAGGAAAATATTGAAACTTTCAAATATGCTGTAAAAGCAGACAAACCCATTACAGCTGCAGACCATGTTGAACTGGAAACTCCTTTTAAAATATGGGATCCTTCCAATGGGATCAAACTGGGGCCTGTTACACTTCATTTTTATAGCCTGATGTTCATTTTTGCCTTTGGATTTGGTTATCTCCTGATGGCAAGAATCTTCAAAACTGATAATGTCAATTTAAAATATCTGGAACCATTATTTACATGGACGCTGATCGGAACTATTTTGGGTGCAAGGCTAGGCCACGTTATCTTTTATCAGCCTGAATTATTCAAGGAAGATTTCTGGAGTGTCTTTTTACCAATAAGCACAAAAAACGGCCTGAAATTCACAGGCTTTTCAGGATTAGCAAGCCATGGAGCTACTATTGCTTTAATTCTTACAACTCTTTATTACTCGTTTAAGATCATCAGAAAAAATCCTTTCTGGGTATACGATAGATTAGGAATAGTGGTTTCTTTGGGAGGTGCATTTGTAAGAATGGGAAACTTTTTCAATTCTGAAATTGTGGGAAAACCTGTAGACCCGAATTCCCCGTTTGCTTTACTTTTCCCTCAGCAAAGCAGTGAATATGGTCTAACTGTACCACGTTATCCTACCCAGCTTTTTGAAGCCTTCGGATATATTTGCCTGTTTATCCTACTTTGGATCTTATACAAAAAGACAGATAAGAAATATCAGCAAGGCTGGTTATTTGGATTATTTTTCATTATTCTTTGGGCTATCAGATTCTTTGTAGAATTTTTAAAAGAGCCTCAGGGAGATGAATTTATCCAGATCGGAGGCTTGAATACCGGACAGGTACTTTCTATTCCTTTCATGCTTGCAGGAGTAGTGATCATGATTATGTCTAAAAAATTCAAAATTACTCAGGAACAAAACGCAAAACCTGAATAATTATATTCCTTAAAATAAATATAAAAGCCACAATTGAATTGTGGCTTTTATATTTTTACGACCTCCTTTAGAAGTACTTTATAGCTTAACTGCCGTTTTTTTATTGATTTTCTCAAATACTGTTCCCAGTTCATTAATGAGATCAGTAGAAAGCATAGATTCTTTAGAATATCTTTCTGCTGCATAATCTGCTGCTTTTCCATGAAGCCACACCCCGAAAACAGCGGCATCTTCTTCGGAATATCCTTGTGCCAGTAATGAGGTAAGAATTCCTGTAAGAACATCTCCACTTCCTCCCTTGGCCAGTCCCGAATTTCCTGTTGTATTATAATACACTTTTCCATCAGGAGTAATAATTTGTGTATGATGATCCTTCAGGACAATATATATCTGATGCTCATCCGCTTTCTGACGAGCCAGTTCCAGCCTTTCAAAAGAGTCTGCAGATTTACCAAATAGCCTTTCAAACTCCTTGGGATGAGGAGTAATGATTGAATTCTTCGGGATCAGTTTCAGATTTTTTTCATTTTCCGAAATTATATTCAAAGCATCCGCATCCAGGATCAGTGGTTTCTCATATTCTTTTAAAAATTGCAGAAGCACTTTTTGCGTTTCCTTATCTGCTCCTATACCCGGCCCTATACCAAATACAGAATTATCTTCAATCTCTATCTTACTTGTAACTTGATCACCACTTTTTATAAACATGGCTTCCGGACAAGATATTTGTAAAATATTATATCCGCATTCGGGAGCAACCGTGAACGTCAAACCGGCTCCGGTTTTTAAGGCAGCTTTTGTGGATAGCACAGCAGCTCCCATTTTACCGAAGCTTCCTGCAACAATATATACTTTACCATACAATCCTTTATGAGAAAAGTCCGGTCTCGGTCTAAAAATTCTTTTGATCCATTCTTCATCAACTGAAAAATCAGCTGTTTCAGTATTTGAAATATACTCTCTGCTAAGATTTATATCCAAAATCTCTACCTTACCTGTAAATATACCACTTTCAGGATGTAAAAAGCTCTTCTTCCAGAATTGAAAACTCAGAGTATAATCAGCCTTGAAAATAGTAGAGCCTGCAACAGAAGTGGTATCTGTAAAAAGTCCGGAAGGAATATCAATAGAAATTTTAACAACCTTCAGAGTGTTTAAATAATCAACTATTTCTTTGTATGCTCCTTCAAGTTCTCTTGATAATCCGGTTCCGAAAAGGGCATCAATAATAACAGTATCATCATCCAGCGGGTCCTTATCCAGCTCACTGAATCTTTTAACCGGAATTTCCGAAACCCCTTGTACTCTTTCAAAATTGACCTCTGCATCATCGGAAAGTTTCGATTTGGGATCCTCTACAAATACCTCTACATCAAAACCTTCGGTATGGAGCAGCCGTGCAATAGCAAATCCATCTCCTCCGTTATTTCCAACGCCACAGAAAACAAAAAACTTCTTATGATTTTTACAATGTTCAGATATCCAGTTTACACATGATTGTGCTGCGCGCTCCATTAGTTTAATTGAAGAAATTTGATCGTTCGATATCGTAAACTGATCACACGCCCTTATTTGCTCCTTCGTAAATATTTTCATTTCATATTAGTATCCGACTAATTTATAATATTTTTTATTAACGCAAAGGCGATTACTCCACATTCACATTATTTAAAAAGAATACAAATAAATATCCCATAAACGCGAAAAAAATAACAATTTTAGCTATATTTGTCTCATACACAACATAAAAAAAATTAAATTATGGGATTTTTAAAGGAATTTAAAGAATTTGCAGTCAAAGGCAATGTCATTGATCTTGCAGTAGGGGTTATCATTGGTGCAGCTTTTGGTAAAATTGTTTCATCATTTGTAGAAGATGTTATTACTCCTCTTTTACTTAATCCGGCTCTAAAAGCTGCAGGGGCAGAAAATATCAAAACCCTGGTATGGAACGGCGTTACCTATGGTAATTTCCTGGCGGCAGTTATTAACTTCCTTTGTATAGCAATGGTTCTTTTTATAATGATTAAAGGAATTAACAAAGTATCAAAGGCAAAAGAGGTTGCTCCGGCTGGTCCTACAGATGATCAGAAATTATTGATGGAAATCAGAGATTTACTAAAAAACAAGAACAACATATAACATAAAAACACCTCATTTGAGGTGTTTTTTATTTCAATACGAACTTCATTCGATTAGTGAATCTGTAGTATACTTGAAATCTGCTCCGCTAAAGAAAGACCAATTCTATCCTGTGCTTCCAATGTTGAAGCTCCTGTATGAGGTGTGAGGGAAATTTTAGAATGAGTGAGAATGTCTTTTGAAGGAGTAGGCTCATTAATGAAAACATCCAGTCCTGCAAACTTCACTTTTCCGGAATCCAGGGCTTCAATTAAAGCCACCTCATCAATAACACCTCCGCGTGAGCAGTTCACTATTGCAACTCCGTCCTTCATAATTTCAAACTCATTTTTTCCGATCATATATCCGTCTTTCTGTGCCGGTACATGAAGGGTAATAAAATCCGAATGCTTCAGAACATCCTGTAACGGTTCCGTTTCAATATCCACATTAATAAACTGGTTGTTATAGAACTTGACTTTTATACTTGCCCTGCCTACATTATTATCAGCCGCAACTACTCTCATTCCAAGACCTAAAGCAATCCTAGCAACCTCCTGTCCTATTCTTCCCATTCCAACGATACCGATGGTTTTCCCTCGCAATTCTATTCCTTTAGCATATGCTTTTTTAAGTCCTGCAAATTCAGTATCTCCTACTACAGGCATCTTTCTGTTCGAATCCTGTAAAAATCGTGCTCCTGAAAATAAGTGGGCAAATACCAATTCCGCAACCGACTCCGAAGAGGCAGATGGTGTATTGATTACATGAATTCCTTTTTCCCTTGCATAATCTACATCAATATTATCCATACCAACTCCTCCTCTTCCGATAATCTCAATGGATGGACAATTATCAATAATATCCTTTCTTACCTGTGTCGCACTACGTACCAGTAAAGTACGGATCTTGTGCTCATTAATGTAATCTACTAAAAATTCCTGTGGTACTTTTGTTGTGATTACTTCAAACCCTTTTTCAGTTAATGCATCAATTCCAGATTGATCCAGACCGTCATTTGCTAAAACTTTCATAAATACAATGTCTATTTAAATTTAAAAAGATTTAAAAATTAAAATTCGGCGTGCTGCTTTATCATTAATCTTTAAATCTTTGAATTATTTTTAATCTTCTTTGAAAACTTCGATTGTCACTTGTTTTTCGACCAGATCAGTAAATTTCCCTTTGTATCTTGTCGCTCTCACCAGGTGGTTATCAATCCAGTGATAGTTCCCTCCTCTTGGTTTTCCACACAAAACACTATGGTATTTGAATCCGTGTTTATCCAGCCAGTCAATTGTAATTTGTTTTAAATTTTCAGTGCGGGAAGTAAAAAAGCATATCTGATGTCCTTCATCATACCATTTATTTATGGTTTCTAAAGCATCGGGATAAGGCTCACAGGTAACCATTCTCTCCGGTTCTTCGTTCGGAACATCATCCGTAATTGTTCCGTCAATATCTATTAAGTAATTTTTTACTCCGTCCTTTAGTACTGGACTCACGTGTTCGATATAATCTAGCTCCATCATAAAAATTTGAATTACAAAGTTACGATTTTTACAATGAAAAGAGGTGTTAAACTTTGTTTATGTTAAAAATTTACTACTATAACGTAAATTAGATTAATAAATTCAATATTAAATCAACCAATTTTACATTTATGATTTAAAATTTTCAGTTTCACTTGAGTTTAATCACCAGAAGTTCATTAAAAATAATATCAGATTTCAACAAATAACCACAAGATTTACATTATTGATAATCTGAGATATCATCACTGAACAGAAAATTTTAAAATTTTTCTCCAAGGCTAATGCGCAACCGGTTCAAGGCATTCATAAGGGAAATACTTGATGTAAGTTCTACAATCTCCCTTTCAGAGAATTCAGTTTGAAGTTCTACAAGTAAATTACTGATATCTCCATTGATGAAGGTTACAGCGTCTGCCCACTGTAAAACTAAGAGCTGTTTTTTACTGAATGATGCCGAGTGCTTATATCCCGGGATCTTATTTATTATTGACTGATCGATACCCATATCTCTGAGTTCTCCGGCATGGAAACTGCAACAATAGGCACAGCCGTTTAACTGGGATATCCTCAGCTCGGCCAGAGCAATAAGTTTATTATCAATTCCTGAATTTCTGATACTTGAATGAGCCTGATATAAATATCCAACAGTTTGCCTGGCTATACTTTTATAATCCATCTTTTTTTTACAAAGCTACAGCAGGCATACATTCTTAAAAGAGTAAAAAAAACAGAAGATTAAGTATAAATAAAAGATTAATTTTGTACTAATCATTGATGCTGCGATGGACCATATACATGAGCTTATTGAAATCGAAATAACTGAGTTATCTGAATGGAAGGACCGTTTCCGTAAAAACAGTTTTTTTGAACTCGTCTTCATTCTTTCGGGGAAAGGAGTACAAAGTATAGAATACAAAACCCGGAATTATCAACCTCAGGATTTCTTTTTGCTTCCCTATTCAAAGTGTCATGCCTATGACATCATCCAGCCTACTCAATTTTTATTCATCCGGTTTACAGAGCATTATTTTAAAAACCTTAAAAATACGGATATCAATTACTCACAATGGTACAGCAAACTCAATTATATCATAGGATTCTATGATTTCAGCACAGGACTTGTTTTTCATGATAATAAAGACAAGGAACAGGTTAGAAGATTATTGGATATTATAGTTTATGAAAAGGATCAGAACGCGGCGTATTCTGAAACGTTAATCGCCAGTTCCCTGTCTTCAATACTTACAATTATCAGTTCAAGACTGGCCGATACGAAAGAGAAAGGTGATACTAAATTTTCTGAAATCATCCGGCATATCAATCAAAACATCATTAATGAGGATCAATTGTCTATCGATTATTTATCCAAAAAATTTAATCTTTCCGGAAAGTATTTCAGCGAATATTTCAAAAGAAATGCCGGCGAAACATTAAAGGAATATACTCAAAAAACCAAACTGCAGATAGCGATCAACAGGATTACATATACAACAGCTCCATTACAGGAAATTGCATGGAGCCTGGGTTTTACCGACGGAAGCCACCTTAATAAGGCCTTAAAAAAGCATTTCGGTATATCTTTATCCATATTGAGAAAAGAAAAACGAACTGCAGATCATTAAAAAGTTCCGAAAATTTCAGGGATTCCATTCGCGATCAGGCATTGATATGATGTTTCCCCAAAAATTTCCAAAATACATTTATTAGACTTACATTTGTAGGAATGGAAGAATTGGTAGTCTTAGTAAATCCGCAGGACAATGTTATAGGTTTGATGGAAAAACAGCAGGCACACATTAATGGCTTGCTACACCGGGCTTTTTCCGTATTTCTATTTAATGAAAAGGGAGAAATGCTCTTGCAAAAAAGAGCTTCGGAAAAATATCATTCTCCTAACCAATGGACCAATGCAGTATGCTCGCATCCCAGAAATGGTGAAAGCTATCTGGCAGGTGCAAAGCGTAGGGTGAAAGAAGAACTGGGAATAGAAGTAGAACTTGCGGAAAAATTCAGTTTTATTTATAAAGCTGATGTTGGCGGTGGACTTTGGGAGCATGAGCTTGACCATGTGTTCGTCGGAAATTATGATGCTGATTTCAGTTTAAATAAAAAAGAGGTTGAAGAGGTAAGATACATCTCCATTGCTGATCTGGATAAAGAGATCTCTGAGAACCCAGAAAATTTTACAGAATGGTTTAAAATCATTCTGGAAGAATACAAACACCATTTTTAGATGAGAAAAAATTTGATCGAAGGATTAATATTGATGTTAGGCTGTTTTACCTTTGCACAGAAAACGGCAGTTTATGAAAGTACCAATTACACGATTAACGTTCCTGAAGGGTGGAAATCGACAAATGACGATGATATTGTAAATATATTTCCTTCGAATGAAATTGGTGCCATTACAATTTCAGAATACCATGACCTGAATATTCCTAAAGAGGAAACAAAAAAATTCATCCTTGCCCTTTACAAATCCAATGATGAAGAAAGCAAGGTAAAATCCGGTAAAGGAAAGAAAGGAAAGAAAGGATACACAGAATATACGTATGAATATTTTGATGATCACGATAAGCTTTTCTGGATTACCAAAGTTTTTCAAAAAGAGAAAAACCTGTTCATTATTTCCATCAATTGTGGCCAGAAATATTGGAATGGCAATTATATGAATCTTTTCAATGATACTTTTAACAGCTTTAAAATAAAGTAATAAAAATAAATATGAAGAAAACAGCCTTGTACGACAAACACGTTTCTTTAGGAGCGAAAATAGTACCTTTCGCAGGCTTCGAAATGCCTGTACAATATTCCGGAGTTACGGAAGAACATTTTGCAGTGAGAGAAAACGCGGGAATATTCGATGTTTCTCACATGGGACAATTTTTCATTGAGGGTCCTGGTTCTAAAGAGCTTTTGCAATTCGTTACGACAAATAATGTAAATGCACTGGAAAAAGGAAAAGCCCAATATTCTTGTCTTCCTAATGAGAATGGCGGTATCGTAGATGACCTTATCGTGTATCAGATGGATGATGAAAAATATTTTGTAGTAGTTAATGCTTCAAATATTGAAAAGGACTGGAATCATATTTCAAAATACAACACTTTCGGAGCTAAAATGACCAACGCTTCCGATGAAATGTCACTTTTGGCAATTCAGGGACCGAATGCAACAGCAATCCTTCAAAAGCTTACTGACGTTAACTTGTCTGAAATTCCTTACTATCACTTCACAGTAGGGGCTGTAGCAGGAGTAAACGATGTCATTATTTCAAATACGGGATATACTGGCAGCGGAGGATTTGAAATTTATTTTAAAAATGAAGATGCCGTAAAACTTTGGGATGAGATCATCAAAGCAGGAGAAACAGAGGGTATTATTCCTTGTGGACTTGCTGCCAGAGATACTTTGCGACTTGAAAAAGGATTCTGTCTTTACGGAAATGATATCGATGATACAACTTCTCCTATTGAAGCCGGTTTAGGATGGATCACAAAATTCGATAAAGATTTCCTTTCTAAAGAAACCTTTGCAAAACAAAAAGAAGAAGGAGTAATAAGAAAACTGGTTGCTTTTGAACTTCAGGACAAAGGGGTTCCTAGACATGATTATCCTGTAGTGGATGCGGAAGGAAATGTAATCGGAAAAGTAACTTCAGGAACGCAGTCTCCTATGAAAAAGATTGGTTTAGGATTGGCTTATGTTGCTAAACCTCATTTTAAATTAGGATCGGATATCTTCATCCAGGTAAGAAATAAAAATATCCCTGCAAAAGTTGTGAAGGCACCTTTTGTATAGAAAGGAATATTTTATTAAAATAAAAACCGTAGGAGTTCCTACGGTTTTATTTTTTTTATTGGGGTTTTTGTTATCGGTAAACCAAAATATCCTTGATGATCATACTTCCATACAATTTCTTTTCCGCATTGGTAAAGTAATATTTATTTCTTCTGCTATAAGCGTCAGCAGTTCTGTAAGAAAATCCTGTTTGCCAGATAATGAGCATTTTGGTTTCATTTAAAATCGGATAATTGATATCATAAAACCGAAACAAAGACCGCTCAACAATGGTACTATCTCTTATATCTGGGGTGTTCCAAACAGTTCGTGGATATATTCTGGTCATTTTGCTCAATAAATAAGAAAAGGGTTTTCCTCTATATTCGAATTTCTTAAGTTCAAAATTTGTTTTAAGATAATGTAAAGTATCCAGTTCTTTGGTATTCTTTTTATCTAAATCAATCTTATGCTGAGCATGAAGATGACAAAAGACGCAACTTAACAGAACGAAAATATATTTCATGATACAAAGGTAAAACAGAATGCAAATATTGTTAAAATAATTTGCTTTTCCACAATAAAAAAGACTGTGTAGGATACAGTCTCTTTTAGTTTAATAGCAGATACAGCATAATTTCCGATCCGGGGTACATACATCACCCATTCCCGGATTATTGGAAACTACTCCACCGGCACCACCGCATAAAAAATTGCAATTTACAACAGGTCCGATTCCTCCATTGATTTCTCTAAGGTCTCCCCTGTTTAGGCTTTTGATTTTGTGAACATTTTTTAACATAATAATATTTTTGGTATCATCAAATATAGAATTTTTCCGACATATAGAAACGATATCTGAAGAAAAATAAATCACATAAATACCTGAAGTAAAATCACATAGAACAAAACCACGCCTTAATTTTGGCTATATTAAACCAATCACTCAACATTTATCTTTTAATTGACAAGCGATGTGCTGATGTCTCGTCCATACCACCAGTCAAAACACTAAGAACTTTATTCCATACATTCTTTTTCTCAGACAGGGATTGATTTAATTCATCGTAAGCCTCCGCATATTGTCTTTCATAATTTTGATCTTCCGAATCCGGGTAACTCCATGGAATATATTTCAGGATATCTAATGTTAAAGCATCAATTTCATCCGGTTCAAGGTTTTCCATGAGGGTTAGTTTTAATTTATAAGATTCAGATGTGGAAAGAATCCGGTTCAGATTCTTTGAAATAATCTCCCAGATGCTGTCCCATTTTTGAAGGTTTTCTGCTGTAAAAATACTGTTTCCTACATTTTGCATTTCTATCAGAATGTTAATTACAACATCTTTATAATGGTTGTAAGCTTGTCTTATTTCAAGCAGGTTGGAGCGGTCCTTATTTATGAATTTGTCTTCGATACTCCTAAGTATTCCAAGCAATACAATGATATTTTCAAGTAGCTTAGCTTTTTCGTTCAGCCATAAATTGATAATGATGCAATCATTAAACAAAACAATAAGTTCTCCAGCTTCATCAATCTTTTTTATGATGCCATCATTGCCCTCCACAATCTCCTTGTGGGTAAGGGTAATATCAGTGCTTAATTTTCTTAGGTTCTGGACAGCTTTTATTACAGGATTAAAATCTTTTTCCATCATAATTTGTTTTATTTTTTGTGTTTATAAATTATAGATGAAAAATTTCACAGATCCTGTTTAGGGAATTTGGGAATTAAGAGAATCAGGGAGTTTTTTCATCACCAGCTAACATACAAAAAAATCTAAAAATCATTTTTTTATCAAATTCTACTGAAAAGCAAATATCCGGTAAACAATACCGGATATTCAAAATCGTACATGTATTTAATTGAGTGAAATATTTCGAATCAGAAAAATAATCCTTTACAAATCGAAGTTTTAAATTTGTATGATCTTATTTTCAGAAATTAATCGGCACCAAAGAACTTTTTTAAATTCTCAATATTGTTTTTGTCATTTCCCACAAAAATTTCCTTATCCGTTACGAAAACAGGTCGCTTCAAAAAGGTATAATGATCCAGTAATAAATTTTTAAAATCCTTTTCTTTTAATGATTTTACATCCAGTCCCCGTAATTTGATCTGTGTAGACTTTTTGCTAAACAATGCTTCATACGATTGAGTCCTTTTGTACATCTCAGCAAGCTCTTCTTCTGTAACCGGCTCTTTCTTAATTTCTCGGAGTTCCCAGTCTGTAAGATCAAACTGTGCCAATATCTTTCTGCAGGTATCGCAGGTATTCAGGTGGAATACTTTTTTCATCTCTATTATGATTTTTATGATCCTAAAAAAGCTTATGATAAGCTTTAACCCTTCAAAATTATGATTTAATTCAGGATTTTGAAAATTATTAAATATCTTTATTCAAATTTTATACAATGCAGAACAAGCCAATTACGTTTCAGTTTATCTCGGAACCATCGGATGTTAATTATGGAGGAAATGTTCACGGGGGAAGCGTGATGAAATGGATAGACCAGGCCGGCTATGCCTGTGCGACTACCTGGAGCGGAAATTATTCTGTAACGGTTTACGTAGGGGGAATTCGTTTTTATGAACCCATTAAAATCGGGGAAATTGTGAAGGTTGAAGCTCAGGTTATTTATACCGGAACCTCCAGCATGCACATTTCGATCAATGTATTTTCGAGAAACCTCAAGCAACCTAATTTTGACAAGAAGACACATTGCATCATTGTTTTTGTGGCCGTGGATGAAAATGGCAAAAAGCTGCCTGTTCCTAAATGGGTTCCTGAGACTGAAGAAGAAAAGCAGCAGGAGCAGTATGCAAAAAGACTTATGGAATTAAGGACCCAGATTGAGGATGAAATGAAGCCTTTTTTATAAGAAAGGCAGCAATTCATTAATCATAAAGAGATGAGCAACAATTTATAGTTAAGGAATAGAAATTTATAGATATCATGAAAATTATTTTTACATTATCTGCCCTGTTAATTATTACTTTTGTTCAGTCCCAGACCCATAGGTTCATTTATGAGCTCAAATATAAAATGGACTCCACGGAATCCGGTTATGAAAAGCTGAATATGATCCTGGATATCACCCCAAAAGAAGTTAAGTTCTACGGACAAAACCTAATGGCTACGGATTCTTTAAATAAAAAGTTCGGAATGAACTCCAGCTATACGGATATGTCCGGACAGGTTGTAAAAAGAAAAGTCAACTCCTTTGATCACGAAAATTTCATTAACATAAAAGCAGGATATTATTCATTCAGGACTACGGACAAAATCAACTGGATGATCTCTGATGAAGTGAAAAAAGTAGAACATTACACTTTGCAAAAAGCAACTGCCGATTTTGGAGGAAGAAGCTGGACTGCATGGTTTTGTAAGGATATTCCATTTAATGAAGGACCTTTTAAATTTCGTGGTCTGCCGGGTTTAATTTTTGAATTATCCGATTCAAATAAAAATTTCATCTATCATCTTCTAAAAAGCGAAACATTAACCGGAACACCATCCACTGAAGATTTTCTGGAGTCTAATTTTGGCAACAAAGCGGTCCCTATCAATGAAAAGCAAAAGCAAAAATTATTGCTGGAATTTTATAATGACCCTTTTGCTTTTGAAAGAAATACCATCAGCAAAACGGCAACTGATCTTAATATCAATATCAACGGAAAAGAAATCCGCAATGTAGATGAGCTGAATACACAAACCAAAAGCATGCAGGAGGTAATAAGAAAGTATAATAATCCTATTGAGATTGATAAAGCAATGCATTATAAGATTAATAAATAATATTTATCTTTGTAGTTCAAAAGGAAATGGTGTTCTTCCTTACCCAACCGCTTTACGTAAGCTGATGACGCCTGATTAATAGATTATCAACCAAAATTAATCAGGATTATTATGTCTAAAAATCCCCGAACAGTAAGTAAAAAAATAGTATTTCATTCAAGATTTTTCTTTAGAAAATTCCCTGCTCTCCCATATATTGTAAAATGGCTTTGCATCAGCTCGATCATCGGGATTCTGGTCGGAAGTGCCTCAGCCGGGTTTTTGCAGTCCCTTGAATGGGCTACCCGTTTCAGAGAGAACCATATCTGGTTGATTTCGCTTCTTCCGGTGGCCGGTTTTTTAATAGGCCTGCTATATCATTACTATGGAAAGGACGTCGAAGCCGGTAATAATTTACTGATCGATACCATTCATGATCCTCAGGAAACCATTCCTTTTAAAATGGCTCCTTTTGTATATCTGGGTACTATAGTTACTCATTTTTTTGGAGGTTCTGCAGGCCGGGAAGGAACAGCAATACAAATGGCAGGAGCAATTTCAGACCAGATCAGTAAACCATTCAGACTGGATAAAACCGAAAGGAAAATTTTAATTATTGCTGCCATAGCTGCTGGTTTCGGTTCTGTTTTTGGAACACCGCTAGCCGGAGCGGTATTCGGTCTTGAAGTTTTTCTCATTGGAAGGATCCGTTATAATGCCATTTTTCCTGCATTTGCGTCTGCTATTATTGCAAACTGGGCAACCGATCTGTGGAATGTAAAACATACCCATTATCATATTGATTTCGTCCCAAAACCTGAGTTTTTACCTATTCTTTACAGTATTCTGGCCGGTATTGCTTTTGGTCTGTGTGCAGCAGCATTCAGTAAAATGATACATTGGGCAGGAAGAATATTCAAATCTAAAATCACGTTTCCCCCATTCCGGCCTATTGTGGGTGGTGGTATTGTTGCTATTGCTGTATTTACAATGGGAACGACACGGTATATCGGTCTGGGGATCCCCACAATTGTGGAATCATTCGAAAATCAGCTGCCTTTTTATGATTTTGCCTTAAAAATGATTTTTACGATCATAACATTATCCGCAGGATTCAAAGGCGGTGAAGTAACTCCGTTATTTTTTATCGGAGCAACATTGGGAAGTGCTTTATCCCTGTTTATCCCTCTTCCTTTCGGGCTTTTGGCAGGAATGGGTTTTGTGGCAGTTTTTGCGGGAGCAACCAATACTCCCCTTGCGTGTATGCTTATGGGGATTGAGCTTTTTGGAGCTGAATCCGGAATTTATGTTGCCATAGCTTGTGTTGTTTCTTATTTGTTATCGGGCAGAAACAGCATTTACACACGGCAAAGAATCGGACAAGCTAAACATCGCAGATACGAGAGCGACCAGGATAAAAGTTTTTCAGATCTCTGAATTTTAAAGGTATTCTTACATACAATTTAACTAAGTTTGTGTCTTAATTGTTTTTACAGCATGTTTGACTACAGACTTAAAGTTTTTCATACGGTTGCTTCAAGACTGAGCTTTACAAAAGCTTCTGAGGAGTTGAATATCTCGCAACCGGCGGTCACCAAACATATCAAGGAAATAGAAAGCCAGCTTAACACCAGGCTGTTTAACAGGAAAGGTACATCTATCCAGCTTACTGGTAGTGGAGTCATACTTTACAAATATGCAGAAAAAATCCGCAATATGTACAGGGATCTGGAGTTTGAAATTTATCAGCTGAATTCTGAACACAGGGGAAAACTGATTATTGGAGCAAGTACTACCGTTGCACAATATATTCTTCCTGAGATCCTCGCAAAATTTCATTCGTATTACCGGGATATTAAGATTGAACTGCTTACTTACAATACAGAAGCTATATCAACATTATTAAAAGAGGGTAAAATTGACTTGGGAATCATTGAAGGCGAATCCCAATCTTCTTATTTTGATTATAAAATTTTTAAACCCGATGAAATTGTACTTGTTGCAAAATCGGACCACCCTCTTATGAACAAGACACTGCAATTGAAAGACTTATACAATACAGACCTGATCTTCCGGGAGCAAGGTTCGGGAACACAGGAATTTATCCAGAGTCGGTTAAAAGAAAAAGGCATTGATCTAGAAAATCTCAATATTGTTATGCAATTGGGAAGCAGCGAAAGTATAAAAAACTACCTCCTTCATTCCGAATGTCTAGCATTTCTTTCCGTAAGCACTGTCTTAAATGAGCTGAAAAATAATACTCTGACGATTATTGATATTAAAAATTTCAGTATTGAACGAAACTTCCATTATATCCTTCCGAAAGGAGAGCAATCTGCCCTTATTCAACTTTTCTTAAAATTTATAAATTATAACTAAAAGTTATAAAGTATAACAAAATACAATTTACATTGTAATAATTAATTGTAGAATTTTGAAGAATGAATTCAAGAATCTATAATATGAATCGTTTTATCCACAACGAAAAAACAAAGAAAATCATTTTCCTTACATTAGCAGTCATTACGCTTACACCGTGGATTTCATCTCCCATCGCTCTTGCTTTAGGATTTCTACTCGCTGTCCTTTTAGGAAATCCTTTTGAGAAATATCTCCATCGGTATATTCACTTACTGCTTCAGATATCCATTGTAGGGTTGGGTTTCGGATTAAAACTTAACGAAGCTTTACAGGCTGGTAAAACGGGTTTTATATTAACCGTTGTGAGCATTGCAACAGTAATGATCCTGGGGTATTTTTTAGGTAAAATATGTAAGCTGGAAAAAAAATTGTCATATCTGGTTTCTGTTGGTACCGCTATCTGTGGAGGCAGTGCCATAGCGGCTACCTCTCCCATCATTAAACCCAGCACCAAACAGATTTCTCTTGCTCTTGCAATCATTTTTACTTTAAACTCCATTGCATTATTTGTTTACCCTGTTATTGGTCATGCATTACACCTTTCCCAGGAACAATTCGGGTTATGGTGTGCGATCGGTATTCATGATACCAGTTCCGTTGTTGGAGCTGCAGGCAAGTTTGGGGATGAAGCATTAAAAACAGCCACTACTGTGAAGCTTGCCCGTGCTTTATGGATTATTCCGGTTTCTCTTATTACCATGTTGATCTTTAAAAATAAAGAATCGAAGATTAAAATTCCGTGGTTTATCGGATATTTTGTTTTTGCAATCTTATTAAATACCTATATACCCTTGTTTGCTCATTTCAGCGAGATCATTACCACAGTTTCAAAATCAGGATTAAACTTAACTTTATTTCTTATTGGATCCACCCTTTCTCTGCAAACCTTAAAAACAATTGGTTTTAAGCCACTGACTGTAGCTGTCATCCTATGGATTTCTATAAGTACGGGAACATTGTTGTATATTATCCATTAAAAAGACAAAAGCCCTTTGGATCCCCAAAAGGCTTTTGCGTATTAAATGTGGAAATGTTTATTTCTAACTGAAATAATTCATAATTAAATTGCCGACTGATCACAAGTATATACCTGTGGGCAAGCAATGTACTGAATGCAGTATTTAGGACCAGTTACAGAACCTGAACAGCTGCATCCGCATAGAGATAAATCAGGATTCACGTTTACACCCCCTACGATGTTTTTAAGTTCTCCTTTGTTTAATTTCTTAGCGTTTTTAAAAATGTTGTTTACCATGTGATTTGATTTTGAGATTGAACAATATAGTTTAATGATTTCAAATTTAAACAAATAATTAATATTCAAAGCATAGTTTACGAAAAAAATTCATAATTTATTAATATAAAAACAGTTATTAATTTTTTAAAGCAAAAAATACTTTTACAATTTATTAAACACCTGCTGTTATTCTGTAAATTCAAGGTCTTTGTTATGAGTTTCGGAGATCGTAATTGATGAATAAAATGCCAGTCCGAAAACGATTACTCCAACAATAGCGGCACTTATGATAACAGTAAAATTATGCTTAAGTAAGTCAAAAGCCAGAATCATTACAGGCACCAATCCCCTTACCATATTAGGAACAGTAGTCGTTGCCGTATTCCTGATATTGGTCCCGAACTGTTCGGCAGCCAGGGTAATGAACATGGCCCAATATCCTGTTCCCAGCCCTAGCCATACACAGAAAATGTAATATTTGGTTTCGGTATTGGTATTACCGAAAAGCATAACTGCAACACCTACCAGCGTAAATGCCAGCATATAAAAAATAGCCATTTTCCTGGATTTTAAAAGATGCGAAATAAATCCACTCATCAAATCCCCGATAGATATTCCAACGTATCCCCACATAATAGCTTTTCCGGGATTGATCTCCTTAATGCCCATTTCCGGAGCAAACTGATTGGCTAACACAGCAAGAATACCTATACAATACCAGGTTGGAAGTCCGACAGCTATACATTTCATATACCTGATGAAACGATCTTTATTGGTAAAAAGGGAAAGAAAATTGCCTTTTGAAACATTCGTCTGATGCTCAATATTCTTATAAATTCCCGATTCTGAAACGCTTATCCTTAAAAATAGCAGCATAATCCCCAGAACACCTCCGATAATGTAAGAAATATTCCAGCTTCCGGCGAGTTCAACAGTTAGCTGAGCCACTACCGCACCCATTAATCCAAAACCTGCCACTACAGATGTCCCTATTGCCCGTAAACTTTTTGGGAGGCTTTCAGAAACAAGGGTTATTCCGGCTCCAAGCTCTCCGGCTAACCCAATACCTGCTATAAACCTTAAACCCGCATATTGGTACACCAAATGCTCTTTAGGAAAGTAAGGAAGGAATCCACAGGCTATGTTTGCGAGGGAATATACAAGAATAGAACCGAATAATACGGATAGCCGGCCTTTTTTATCTCCAAAAATACCCCAGAAAACCCCACCAATCAATAAGCCGGTCATCTGGCAATTCAAAATGAAGGTACCATCCACATCAGGATTGAGGCCTAAAGCTTTTAAACTCGGAATCCTTACAATACCGAATAAAAGAAGGTCATAAATATCTACGAAATAACCGAGAGCAGAAATAATTACCGGAATGGAGAAAATGTACTTCAGCTTTGAAGACATGGATAGTTCTTGCATTTTTAAATTTTGATAAAAATAAAAAACCTTTCAATTTCTTGAAAGGTTTTTACAGAATATCTTTGTTAAATTATTATCTCGCAATATTCACAGCTCTCGTCTCTCTGATTACTGTTACTTTTACCTGTCCGGGATATGTTAATTCGTTCTGGATCTTTTCAGAGATATCGTAAGACAACTGAGAAGCAATTTCGTCATTCACTTTTCCGCTTTCTACCATTACTCTCAACTCTCTACCTGCCTGAATCGCGTAAGCACTTGATACTCCATCAAAGCTTAATGCTGCCGATTCAAGATCTTTCAGTCTCTGAATATAAGACTCCAATACCTGACGTCTTGCCCCCGGTCTTGCTCCGGAAATAGCATCGGCAACCTGGATAATTGGAGACAACAGGGAAGTCATTTCAACTTCGTCGTGGTGAGCTCCAATAGCATTGATTACCTCAGGATTTTCTCCATATTTCTCAGCCCATTGCATACCTAACAATGCGTGAGGAAGTTCAGATTCCTGTTCAGGAACCTTACCGATATCATGTAAAAGACCTGCTCTTTTTGCCAGTTTCACATTTAATCCAAGTTCAGCAGCCATGGTTGCAGCAATATTGGCTACTTCTCTGGAGTGCTGTAATAAGTTTTGTCCGTAAGAAGAACGGTATTTCATTCTACCTACGATCTTAATCAATTCAGGGTGTAATCCGTGAATTCCTAAATCTATGATGGTTCTTTTACCAACCTCAATGATTTCTTCTTCGATTTGTTTTCTCGTTTTTTCAACAACTTCTTCAATTCTTGCAGGGTGGATTCTTCCATCTGTAACCAATCTGTGAAGTGATAATCTTGCAATCTCTCTTCTTACAGGGTCAAAACATGAAAGAAGAATAGCTTCCGGGGTATCATCTACGATAATCTCTACTCCTGTTACCGCTTCCAGTGCACGGATATTTCTACCCTCTCTACCAATAATTCTACCTTTTACTTCATCAGATTCGATATTGAAAACCGATACTGAGTTTTCGATAGCCTGCTCTGTCCCGATTCTTTGAATCGTTTGAATTACGATTTTTCTGGCTTCACTCTTGGCATTAAGCTGGGCTTCTTCCATGATGCTCTGAACATGCGCCTGAGCTCTGGTTTTAGCTTCTGCTTTCATGGATTCTACCAATTCAGCTTTTGCTTCTTCTGCCGTATAGTTAGATATCTTTTCAAGAATTTCAACTTTTTTAGAAGTCACAGAATCCAATTCCTGTTGTTTTCTTTCTAAAATTTCGTTCTTCTTTGCATAATCTGCAATCTGCTTATCCAGATCCTTTTCAAGCTTTCCGGTCTTACTAAGCTCATCATTCAGCTTATGTTCCTTATCTTTTGTTCTTTTCTCAATCTCCTGTATTTTCTTTTCACGGGCCTGGATATCGGCATCGTGCTGAGATTTTAATTCAAGGAATTTCTCTTTAGCTTGAAGGTTCTTTTCTTTTTTTATGGATTCGGCTTGTACGTTAGCTTTTTCTATAAGGTTTTCAGCATTTTTCTTTGCATCATCTATAATAAATTTTGCCTTGGCATTGAGTGAGCTCTTAGAGAAAAGAATCCCTATAACCGCACCAACTACCAAGCAAATAACGCCGACTATAATGGCTGTTGTCATATATATTGAGTTTTAATTGTCTTTAATCATTTAAATAAAAAAAGCCTACAATAATCCAGTGATATAGAGTAAACTCCTAATCAACACGATTTGAACTGATTTCCACTGTCTGTAATCCGGAGAACCGGCACGCCATTCGATGGACATTTGTTCGGTAATTGTTTAGCGTTGAGTTTACCTTTAATGTGTTAGAACTATTGTAGGCAGTTGTTTCAGGAAAAAAAATCTATTTCCCAATTTCATTCAACGTCTGATTAATCTTTACTAATCTTTCGTTGGTTGAATTTATGTTTTTTTCGTAGTTAAGTGATACTACTTCAGCATTGGTTCCTAATTTAAGGGCACACATGGCCAAAGCATCCTGTTTATCTCTTACATCGAAGTTTTGTTCAAAATCTTTAATCATACTTTCAATCTGCTTCCCTACTTTACGCAAAGTCTCTTCCTCTGCGGCCGGTACGTTCAGCGGATACACTCTTCCTGCAATGTTGATGGTTATTCTCCTTACCTCCATTATAATCCACTGTTTTGAAGCTGAGCAATACAGAAATCAATTTCCTTTACTAATCGATTGATATGGTTTTTCATTAATCTATTATGTTCGGGATTTCCTGATATTGCTGAATAAAGTTTTATCTTTTTTTGTTCTTCTGCTAATACCTGACTTTTTTTTCTTTCCTCATCATATTTCTTCTTCAATTCTTCATGCTCTGTATTCAATTCCGTAAATTTCTCAGTAAGATTCTGATAGTTTTTATGTAAATTCAAAATCTTTTTTTCCAGCTCTGAAAAATTATTCTCTAAATCTTGAAGCATTCCAGGTTTTATATATTCTAACTGTTAGCAAAAATATAAAAATATTGACATTAACAAAAATAAAAGTCTCTATATTTTGATATGATGAACAAAAAAGGAGATGCTTTCGCATCTCCTTTTTATATTTTAAGTCTTTTCTTATTCAAATTTCAATACAAACATGATGGCTCTTGTCTGTAAAGTAGACATTGCAGCTGCCCAGTAAGGAGGAGTGTTTGCGTTATCCGCAACAACTTCGTTGTTCATAATGAACGTACCTCTGATGGCCGGAGTCAGTTTAAACTTATTGAAGTAAAACTGGATTCCCATCTCCGCAGACCACGCAAAGTTATGTGTAGTGGATCTGAAAACCTGCTGAAGGTTATCATCAGTGGAAGTAGAGTTGGATTGAAGATTCACGATATAATTTACCCCTGCAGCGACATATGGTCTGGAATTGTACCATCTCTGTCCGTGAAGCTCAAGCATGACCGGAATATCTACCAATGTTGATTTTACCTGTCTTACTTTATCTTTTTCCGTTAAAGGAAATGGAGTAAAAGGAGCATTTGTTAAAGTACCAGCCGCATACTGGTCATTAGACTGCGTGTTGAAAGTAAGTTCCCTTTGAGCAAATTGCAAGCCTGGTTCTGCTCTTAAATCTAAATAGTCATTCAATCTCCATTTACCGATTAATCCGGCTCCGAAGCTTGTACTGCTCTTAGATGTAACAAGATTTTGATTCCCATTCATACCATATCTTGGGTTTAATACGATACGGTAGTCCAGTATATTGCCATTCAGATAAAAACCCCAACTGAAGACTTGTTGATCAAATTCCTCCAACTTATCCATTCTGTTTCGGGTTCTAAATTGCGCATCTGCAAAGATTGCAATATTTACTGAGGCTAACACCAGTGCTTTTAATAAAAATTTATTCATAGGTTACTTTGTTGCTTTATAAATTGTGGCTATACCTAAACTTAGTTTTTTATATTCTACTTTCTTAAATCCTGTATCTAAAAGAATTTGTCTCATCTTCTCCCCGTAAGGAAAAGCATTTACAGAATCCGGAAGGTATGTGTATGCCCTATTATCTTTAGAAACCAATTTCCCTATCGCAGGTAATATGTTTTTAAAATAAAACATATAAAATGGCCCCAAGAACCCCTCAACCTTTGAAAACTCAAGTATAAAAACACTTTTGTTATCTTTTACTACTCTTCTTAACTCTGCTAAACCTTTTGTAAGGTTTTCAAAATTCCTCACTCCAAATGCAACGGAAACAGAGTCGAATCTATTGTCCTCGAAGGGTAAATTTTCTGCATCCCCCTTCTGCATGGAAATTTTGCCGTCTAATTTAAGTTTTTTTATTTTAATAACGCCAACATTTAACATTTGTTGCGATAAATCCAAACCAACTACTTTTGCATTGGTTCCTTTTTCAATTGTAATGGCCAGATCCCCCGTTCCTGTAGCCACATCCAGCACTTCCTGAGGGTTGTCATTTTTCATCCATTTGACCAATTTATTTCTCCATATGATATCAATCTTCATTGATAAAACACGGTTTAAAAGATCATACTTGGGTGCAATATTGTCGAACATATCCTCTACCTGGCTTTTTTTTGTAGCATCAGAATTGTAGGGAGTTACTTGGTTGATATCTTTTGTCAAAACTTGTAATATTCTTTATAGTAATTAAGGTAATCTTGCTTTCTGAAAATCTTTGAACGGGATTCTACTTTGTCAATATTTTTAATGATCTTATCATAATCCTCATCTACATTATAATAAAAATCATCAGTAAACAGTTTATTGAAATGCTTCGCTCCGCCCAGATATTCTTTTCCGTCTATTACGGTTTTATTAAGCTCCAAAAGTAATGAATCTTTTTTAAGATTGTATCCATAATATTGGCGGTTAATATAATAATCCTGGTGAGCGATGTTCAATAACCCGCGAATTTTATTTACCTCAAAGGCAGAATCGTAAAGTATTTTTTTATTCTGATCGAAAACTTTAATAGAATTTTTTCCTTTATTCAAATCAACCTTCACCGACTGTCCTGCTGAAATAATTCCTTCAGAACCGTTATTAATTCTATAGTAATAGGTATTGGGAGTGGGGTTGTCTACTAAGTAATAATTTTTCTTAGCTAAAAAAAGGAAATAAATCCCAAAGGCAATGATAAACGCCACAACAGCAATAAGTAAGCCTTTTAAGGATGGATTATTTTTCATAGACTGTAAAGTACAATTTTTGCAAATTTAATAATATTTTTAATTCTTTCTTATTAAGATTAATTATTAACTTTGCGTTTTTAAAAAATCATTTAAACGAATGCCGAATACGATCATTATTGGTTCTGGATCTTACCTTCCTAAAAGGATTATCGGGAGAGACTTTTTTCTAGGTTCAGAATTCTATACAGAAGACGGGGTAAAGATTGACAAGCCTACTGAAGAAACGATTGCCAAGTTTGTAGAAATTACAGAAATAGAAAACAGAAGATTCATTGACGAAGATCTTTCAAACTCACAAATAGGTTACGAAGCTGCAAAGCTAGCCATTGCAGATGCTAAAATTGACGGTGAAGAACTGGATTATATTATTTATGCCAGTAATTTTGGAGAAGTTACTGTAAACGGATACGCTGATTTCATGCCTACAATGGCTGCCAGAGTAAAGAATAAACTGGGTATTACGAACAGAAAATGTGTAACCTATGACATGCTTTTCGGATGTCCGGGATGGGTGGAAGCAATGATCTTAGCAGATAATCTGATCAAAGCCAAAGCAGCAAAAACCATTTTAGTAATCGGTGCGGAAACTTTAAGCCGTGTTACAGATCCACACGACCGAAACAGAATGATTTTTGCAGACGGAGCCGGAGCTGTAGTAGTAAGAGCTACAGATGAGGAAAATGTAGGAATTATTGCACACAATACAATTTGCGATAATGGAATTGAATTGAACTACCTTGCCAACGGACCTTCGATCAATAAAGACTCTGATCAAACCCGCTTATTTGTAAGAATGCAGGGTAGAAAGATCTATGAATACGCATTAAAAAATGTTCCGGCAGCCATCAAAGAAACTATTGATGACGCTGGGCTTTCTATTGAGGATATCGACAAAATATTAATCCACCAGGCTAATGCAAAAATGGATTACGCTATGATCGAAAGACTTCACAAGCTTTATGATGTAAAAGATTATGATCATACTATCTCTCCAATGACCATTCAGGAGTTTGGAAATTCGTCTGTAGCAACCATTCCTACCATGTATGATTTAATAATTAAAGGAAAAATGGCTGGTCATTCGTTTAAAGAAAAAGGTAACGTTGTTATGACTTCGGTAGGTGCCGGAATGAACATCAATGCTATCGTTTATAAATTTCCTTAAGAATAAATAATTTAAAAATATTAAAAGCACAAAGGGAAATTTTCTTTTGTGCTTTTTTAATCTGATTATGCAAAAAAATTTTTTAATTATTGCCGCCATATTTCTGTTTTTGGAAATATACATTTATCAGGCGATAAGGACATTGGCGGATAATTCCTGGGTGAAAATCGGTTACTGTGTTTTATCATTAGCTATTTACGGGCTTTTCGCCTATGAGCTTGCCCATTTTCAGAAAGCAGACCGAAGTTCTGTAAGAATTCAATGGATGATGTCCCTCTTTCTCATTTTCATCCTTCCCAAAATTTTCATTGTTCTGTTTTTATTGATCGATGATATTTTCAGGACCGGTACCTATATCCTTGGATTCCGAAACCCTGCAGAAAACTTTTTCCCGGAGAGAAGAAAGTTTTTAAGCTTAATGGGACTCGGTCTGGGAGGTGTACTTTCGGCACTTTTTATTGATGGAATTACATTTGGTAAGTACAGGCATAAAGTGAGAAAGGTTAAAGTAAAAATTGCTAATCTTCCTAAAAACTTCAAAGGTTATAAGGTCATACAGATCTCCGATGTCCACAGCGGAAGTTTCGCCGATCCAAGTAAATTAGAGCACGCCATTGAGCTGATTAATGAGCAAAAACCTGATCTGGTCTTATTTACTGGAGACATGGTCAATAATGTTTCTGAAGAGTTCAAACCATTTATACCCTTATTTTCAAAAATAACAGCCAAGGATGGCAAATTTGCAGTACTGGGAAACCATGATTACGGTGATTATGTTACCTGGACCTCTCTGGATGCCAAGAAAAAGAACCTGGAAACGCTTATTGACTATGAAAAACAGGCCGGATTTGACATGCTGAGAAATGAACACAGAATTATCGAAAAAGATGGTGAAAAGCTTTATATTCTGGGTGTAGAAAACTGGGGACTTAAACCGTTCCCTCAATTCGGAGATCTTGATAAGGCGATTGCAGGAGTGCCGGAATCAGCCGCAAAAATATTAATGAGCCACGACCCTACTCACTTTGATTCCATTGTAAAACAACACCCCGGAAATGTCCAGTTGACGTTATCAGGCCATACCCACGGAATGCAGTTCGGTCTTGATCTTAAAAACATCAAATGGTCACCAGTCCAATACCGTTATCCAAAATGGGCGGATATCTATGAGAGCGAAGGTAAATTCCTGTATGTAAACAGAGGGTTCGGAGTGCTTGGATATCCAGGGAGGGTTGGAGTTTTACCTGAAATCACACTTTTTGAGTTGAGTTAGAAGTTAGAAGTTAGAAGTTAGAAGTTAGAAGACAAAATTAGATCTTAGGTATCATTTCAATAAACTACTTAAGACATTTTTCAATTCGTGTGTTACTGTAAACTTTCTTATTAAAAAATATAATCTTTCATACGGGAAGTAGCCATTTCTTTCTCGTTGATCCAGGTAAGGAGGGCATTTAATTTGTCCTCCATTTTTTTTCCTGATGAAAAGCTTCTGTAAAAAGGAATATCAAAGGGATACGTCTTAAAATCCGTAAACTGCCAGGAATTAAGATAGATCAAAACAAATTCATCATTCTTTAATGTTTCAAAAACCATATTCTGGTAATATTTCATAGGCAATATCTGAAATACAAAATCATTGTAGGGTAATTGACTGTACGGCGAAATACTTTCCGGAACAATACTTAACCCATCTTCTTCTGTAATCTCAGTATCCCTTTTCAGCCTTTTGAACGGAAAAAGAATATTGGCATTATCGATATTGGAAACATAATTAAACTCAAGTAATTTCAAATTCTCCTGCGGAAGTTTTACATCTTTCTGGCGAATTCCCCGTATCTGTTTTCCAAAACATTCTTCTATATTTTTCTTAACTGCTTCGATTTCCTGAAGGGAAGAATTTTTATTATAAAAAGCAATTTCATGCCCACGGGTTGAAATTGCTTTTATAAGATGATGAAGTTTTTCAACGATGGAGACCTCAATAAAAAATGTGGCTTTCGTATCGTGAATATCCAAAATTCTGAGAATAGCTTTTGTATTATCAACTGTTATTTTTAAACGGTCATCGCCTGTAATCTGAGCATTAGTTTTAGTCTTTGCTTCAATATCAAGGATGTTAAAAGTTAATAATATCATTTAAACTTAATTTTATATAAATTTTATAATACATTAAAAATGAGACGTTAAAAACATTTTTAATTAAAGCTATACTTTAATTAGCTAATTTTTACCTAATTTTACTTTAAGATTCTTGATCATGTCTTTTGTCATTTCAGAAATTCCAAAATCATACGTCAGTCCCCAATCTTTTTTGGCGATTGAATCATCAATTGAAGCCGGCCATGAATCTGCAATTTCCTGTCTGAAATCAGGTTTATAATCGATCTCAAAATCCGGAATTTCTTTCTTGATTTCTTCTGCCAATTCTTTTGGAGTAAATGACATTCCACCTAAATTATAAGAAGAACGAACCGTTAAACTTTCTTTTGGAGCCTCCATTAATTTCAATGTCGCATTGATAGCATCATCCATATACAACATAGGCATCCCTGTATTTTCAGAAATAAAACTCGTATACTTCCCCTCCTCTATCGCTTCGTAAAAAATCTCTACCGCATAATCCGTAGTTCCTCCTCCTGCCGGAGTCTTCCATGAAATCAACCCCGGATAACGGATACTTCTCACATCCACTCCGTGTTTGTCAAAGTAATACTCACACCATTTTTCACCTGCCATTTTAGAAATACCATAAACGGTAGTAGGATTCAGGACTACATCCTGCTCAACATTTTCTTTTGGAATTCCTTTTCCGAATACTGCAATTGAACTTGGCCAAAAGATCTTTTTAAGCAATCCTTCTCTTGCCATTTCACAAAAATGAAGGAGAGGCTCCAGGTTTAGCTTCCATGCAAAAATAGGCTGCTTTTCTGAGGTTCCGGACAATAAAGAAGCTAAGTGATAGACAGTCGTGATATCATAATCTTTAATGATTTGTCTCACAAGCTGGGTGTTGGTAACATCCATTCTCTCATAATAGCCGGCTGATGTAATTCCCTTCTGCCATCTGTCGAGGCCTGAGGCTACAACATTTTCCGCTCCGTGGATCTCAACAAGTCTGTTGGTAAGTTCAGTTCCGATTTGCCCTAAAGCACCGGTAATCAGTATTTTTTCCGTATAGGATTCCATTTTTATTTCTTTTAGGTTTTGAATTTTACAAAAGTAAAAAAATCATGCTTATCATAATAAAAAAAGGTGCGTAAAAACACACCTTCAGAACATTGTCAGAAGTTCTCTAAAAACTAAAATTCAGCCTTGTAAAAAGAAATCTTCCATTCATCCCAAACTGCGAGACATTTCTGGAATATACAAACTGATTTTGATTAGAGAGATCAATTGTAGCGGGTGTATAAACAATATTTCCTGCAGCATCCACAGTAGGCCTCTGCACCGGCGTTGGCCCATAATTTTTATCAGGATAGATATCGAACAGGTTATTGGCACCAATCGTCAGGATAAAGCTCTTATTGAATTTAAAACCAACGGAAAGATCGGTTATTACCTTAGCACCCCAAACCGGATGTTCATTTTCAACAACACTGCCATTGATTATTTCATAGCCAATTTTACCATCTCCATTAACATCCATTGTATTAGGATCGGTCACCTTTCCAAAATATACATTTCTTAGTAAAACATTAAATCTACCAATCTCCAGGCCGTTATTAAGAGATGCTTTAAACCTCGGAACGGCTTCTTCTACATAGATGCGACTGGTCTCGGAATAATAACGATTGATCTGCCCTGCATTAATTAAAACATCAGAGCCGTGGATATTCCCTACCCTATTTGTTTTGGAAATAGTGACAGCCAGATCGGAATTTAGTGAAATGTTTGATGAGAATTTAGCACGGTGGGAAATAACACCCTCCAATCCTTTTGTCTGAGTATCAATAGCATTGGCGAAAAAAGTTGCCGCATTGGCATTAGCCTTATCAAACTCCCTTTGAAGGTTAAACAAAGGACTTCCGCCTGGATACGTCCCGCTTGGCCTCAAAAACTGGTCCGTTAAAACAACTCTGTTTTTAATTTTAATATAATATCCATCCACCGTAAATGTAAGGTTCGCATTAGGTATTTTAGCAGTAAAGCCGGCGGAATAGCTTACAGATTCCTCCTGTTTCAATTGTGGAATTCCTAAATTTTTTGCTATTTCAGAATCATTAGAGAATGTACCAACTTCATATGCTATACCACCCACAAATTGTGTAGATGTTGCGTTATAGTAAATCTGCTGCAAAGAAGGTGCACGAAATCCTGTAGAATGCGCAGCCCTAAGGTTAATCTGATTCGTTAGCTTATATCTCGTAGCAATTTTGTAGTTAAATGTAGATCCAAAGTCAGAATAATTCTCATATCTCACAGCACCGCTTATCAGCCATTTATCCGTAACATCAAGCTCAGTATCTATATAGCCCGCGACGGAACTTCTTCCCTTATTTAAGCTATTCGCTGGTCTGAATCCCGGAAATACCTGAGCTCCACCTGGTCTCACCGCACCAAAAAAATCAGTCGGTTTAAGATTAGCAGGTGTTGAAACATCCTGAACATTGCCATTAATATCATAGAGTGCCCAGGAATCCTGTTCTCCACTTTGAATTTTATACCTCTCAAATCTGGCCTCTCCCCCAAATGCAATATTAAACCCCTGAAGCCAGTCAACTTTTGTATCAAAATCCGCATTAACGGTATTCTGTGAAAAATTGAGTCCTCCAGCTTTAAATTCTGTTTTACTCGGATAAAGCATAGAAGCATTCGCCGTATTTTTAATGGTATAATCGAAAGTATTCCGACCGTATGTGTTGCTTATATCATAATTAATATTTCCTATTTTACCTTTAAGACCTGTTGCCAGGGAAAGATCTATAACATCAGAAGCGATTTCAGGCAGGAAACCATTGGGATAAATAGAAGTAGAAGCCCTACTCTCATAAGGCCTGCGGAAAAAACCTCCCGCATTGCCACTTCTATAGGAAATCCCCCCAAAAGCATATCCTTTTACGGAAGAAGCAAGATCAAATTCAGAATTCATGAAAAATTGCCCCGATGTCAACCTGGACTGTCCTACTCTCATATTAAAATCGTTTCTCGCAAGCCCTCTGTATGCCATTTCATTTTCTGAAACATCAGTTTTTAAAAGTGTTTGAAGCTGAGAAATACTATTGGCATTCTGAATCTCAGTTTGAAAAGCGGGACTAAAATAATTTACATTTTGAGCATATTGATGAATATAATCAATAATCTGTTGGGAATTGGGAGTGTTCCCGATATTTCCGAAAAGGGAGGAAATATTGACACCGTTCTCCAGCGCCCTTTGTTCGATAGCATTATAGGCATTAAAAATCTGCCCGGTAGCAGCATTGGCTCTTCGTGTCTCTTCCCGCTTCATTAAACTTGCCGTAAAATTGATGAATCCATTCTTTCCTATAGCTGTACCATAATTAAGGTCTAATTGATATTTACCTCCATCCCAGCCTCCGCTGTGGTCATTGGATCCTTTGGAATTAAATCCCCCTGCTGTAATTGCCGAAGTAAATGCATTGGTATTCTTCTTCATGATAACATTAATCACCCCCGCAATAGCATCGGAACCATATTGTGCAGAAGCTCCATCTCTCAAGACTTCCAGACGTTCTATAGCAAATGCAGGCAATGCATTCAGATCGGTTCCCACAGAACCTCTTCCGGGAGAACCATTTACATTAACCAGCGAAGAGGTATGTCTTCTTTTACCATTAAGCAAAACCAATACCTGGTCGGGACCCAACCCTCTCAACTGAGCCGGATCAATATGATCCGTACCGTCTGCAACTGTGGTTGAATTTGAGGTAAACGAAGGAGCTGCATAATTCAGAATCTGGTTGAGATCCATCTGCGGAGTGATAACAGACTGTGAGCTGATATTGATAACATCTACAGGTACAGGCGTATCCGTTGCTACTCTTGCTTTGTTTCTGGACCCTAAGGTAATTTTGATTTCTTCTATATTCTTCGTTTTTGTAGAATCGGTTTGTGCATGGGCATAAACGGAAACAAAAAATAATGCAGCGAGAGAAGCTGCCTTCTGGTAATTTTTGATCATACGGTTGTTTTTTTTCCAAAAGTAATGAATTATCTTTTAAAAACAATTTAAACGCAAACAAAAACCAGTTTTATTAAATTATAATTATTTAAAACGAATAAAAATTAAACAAAACAAACATCATATGTCGTTTTAATAAAAATAACACAATGTATAATTAATCCTTCAGCTGATCAATTATACATATAGACCTGAAAAAGAAATATTTCATTTAAAAATATATAATTTTGCTATCAATAAAAAGCAAAATGGTATGAAGAACCTATTATTCGCCGCCGTGTTTTTAAGCACAAACCTGTACTGGAGTCAGTATACAGATTTTAATATCGTAAAAGAAGTTAAGGTAAAAAACAAAGGAGTTGTTGTTTCTGCCCATCCGCTAGCAAGTGAAGCAGGAGCAAAAATCATGAAGCAAGGAGGAAATGCTTATGATGCTGTCATAGCCACTCAATATGCATTAGCCGTGGTTTATCCTCAGGCAGGAAATATAGGCGGTGGCGGATTTTTAGTGGGTGTAAAAAATAATGGTGAAAAATTTACGATCGATTATAGAGAAACAGCTCCAAGGAATGCATCGAGAGATATGTACGTCGACAAAACAGGAAAAGCCAGTACAGACCTTTCGCAGAACGGCAGATTAGCTGTAGGAATCCCTGGTAGTATTGCAGGCTTTTTTGCTACCCTAAAATATTGCAACCTTCCCATGGAAAAAATTATTCAGCCAGCCATAGATCTCGCTGAGAAAGGGTTTGCTATTACAGAAAAAGAAGCTGATATGCTTAACACCCACAAGGTAAATTTCCAAAAACACAATCAATCACCAATTCCTTTTGTAAAAGACACCCCGTGGAAAGCGGGTGATATTTTGGTTCAGAAAGAATTGGCTGAGACTTTAAAACTTATTCAGAAACAAGGAGCAAAAGGATTTTATGAAGGTAAAACCGCAGCCCTTATTGTTTCTGAAATGAAAAGAGGAAACGGAATTATCACTTCTGAAGATTTAAAAAACTATAAGGTTGCCCAGAGAAAAGCTCTTGAATTTGATTACAAAGGAAATAATGTTGTTTCCATGCCCTTACCGTCCAGTGGTGGAGTTCTTTTAGCCCAGATGCTGAGAATGGCAAGTTTTGAAAATTTAGAAAAATATCAGCTGAATTCTACTCCTGCCGTACAGATCATGGTAGAAGCCGAAAGAAGAGCCTATGCTGACCGTGCAGAATATATGGGGGATCCGGATTTTATAGGAGATAAGACCTCTTATCTTATCTCTGATGATTATTTGAAAAAGAGATGGAAAAGCTTTAGTTTTTCTAAGGCCACGCCTAGCTCTGAGGTTGGAAAGATCATAAAGCAACCTAAAGAATCAACACAAACGACCCACATTTCAGTAATTGATAAGGATGGAAATGCTGCATCTGTAACCACTACCCTTAACGGGTATTACGGAAGTAAAGTGGTTGTGTCCGGAGCAGGATTCTTTTTAAATAATGAGATGGATGACTTTTCTATCAAACCGGGAGTTCCGAATATGTTTGGGGCTGTAGGCGGGGAAGCCAATTCTATTCAACCGAATAAGAGGATGCTCTCATCCATGACTCCTACCATACTCTTAAAAAACGGAAAACCTTTTATGGTAGTAGGAACACCGGGCGGAACAACAATTCCGACATCAGTATATCAATCCATCGTAGATGTTGTTGATTTTAAATTGAACGCCAATATTTCCGTAAACGCACCTAAATTCCATCACCAATGGCTTCCAGAAACCGTATCTGTGGAAAACAATTTTCCGGAATCAACAATTTCTGAATTAAAGGCTAAAAATTATGTTATCGAAAAAGTAAAACAGATCGGAAAAACAGAAATGATCGTTATTGATGAGAATGGAAACATACATGCAGTAGCGGACGGACGTGGTGACGACTCTGTCGCAACAGAATAACTTCTGGTTACCTATTTGTAATTTTCAACTAAATATTTAAAGGACGAAAAAAGGAAAAGATCATTTTTTCATGACATCTATCATGATTCCTGATATTTTTTCTTACTTTTCGTCCTTTAAATTAAAAAACACCCCCATTGAAAGCAAAAAAAATCTATCAGCAGCTCTATTTTCAGGTAATCATCGCCATCATTGCAGGTATACTTCTGGGAAGGTTCTATCCCGAACTGGGAGAGAAAATGAAGCCTTTAGGCGATGGCTTTATCAAACTTGTAAAAATGATTATTGCTCCGGTAATTTTTATTACGCTTACATTAGGAATTGCCCATATGACCGACCTGAAAAAGGTAGGGAGAATTGCAGTAAAGGCAATGATCTATTTCTTTACTTTTTCAACATTAGCTTTAATCATCGGACTAATCGTCGGTAACATCCTTCAACCCGGCACAGGCTTGAATATTGATCCGGCCTCGCTTTCTGGAGATATTTCCCAGTATCAGCAAAAAGCCCACGAATCCACACTTACGGGTTTTATGATGAATATTATTCCTGAAACCCTTTTCAGTCCCCTGGTCGGTGAAAATATTCTTCAGGTCTTATTGGTCGCTATTTTAATGGGAGTTGCACTTGTATTGACAAAAGAAAAAAGCCAAAGGATAACCAACTTTCTGCAGGATCTTTCAACACCTGTTTTTAAAATCGTGCATATGCTTATGAAACTTGCTCCCATCGGAGCTTTCGGGGCAATGGCTTTTACCATCGGAAAATATGGTCTTCATTCAATTCTCAATCTTCTGTTCCTGGTAGGGACATTTTATATCACCTCATTACTATTTGTTGTTTTGGTACTGGGTGCTGTTGCCTGGTATAATGGTTTCAGCATTTTTAAGCTGATGTTTTATCTTAAAGAGGAGCTTCTTTTAGTTCTGGGAACCAGCTCTTCAGAATCCGCATTACCGGGAATTATGGAAAAGCTTGAAAAAGCAGGATGCTCCAAAGCTATCGTAGGATTGGTGGTTCCCACCGGCTATTCTTTCAACCTCGATGGCACTAATATTTACATGACACTGGCTTCATTGTTCATAGCACAAGCCCTGAATATTCATCTGCCACTGGAAAAACAATTAATGCTACTCCTTGTCGCTATGCTAAGTTCTAAAGGTGCAGCGGGCGTAACAGGAGCCGGATTTGTAACTTTAGCAGCTACATTGGCTGTAGTTCCGGAGATTCCGATCGCAGGAATGACACTGATCCTGGGAATCGATAAATTCATGAGCGAGTGCCGGGCATTGACCAACGTTATAGGAAATTCCGTAGCCACTGTAGTGGTTGCAAATTGGGAAAAACAACTGGATAAAGAACAGCTCCATTACTCCCTGAACCATCCACAAGAAGTAGAAAAGAAGTTAGAGGCTTAAATTAGAATCGTCAGACTGGCAGGAAGCACCTTAATATGGATCGGGGATTTTATTTTATTAAATTCACCGTCCAGGTGCCAGTTTTTGGTATTGACACTGAACTCGATTTCTGAAACCGGAAGATAGGTCACATAATCATCATCTTTCAGTTTTTTGGTAAACATCCTGTATGCAAATAATGCAGAATAGGTTAATGGAAATTTCTTAACCAAAACCATATCTACCAATCCGTCACTTTTACTCGCGTGCGGAGCAATATATGCATTATTTCCAAACTGACGGGTATTAGCAATATTCAGCATCAGATATCTGCCGTTATATTGCTGGTAAGCTTCATCAACAAATTTAACCTTAATGGGTTTATAATTAAAAAAGGTTTTAAGGGAAACCTTGATGTAATTTTTGAAACCCCTGTCCGTCTTTTCAAATTCTTTTACCACCTTGCCATCAAATCCTGTTCCTGAAACATTGATGGAAAGTCTTTCATTTACGGTAAAAGTGTCAATTTTTCTGGATTTTTTCGCCTTTAGCTTATCCAGTAGCTCATCTAGATTTTTGCTGAATTGGGTTTCGTTCGAGAATCCGTTTCCTGAACCTGCCGGAAAAATAGCTAAAATTTTAGGTGTATTAATCAACTTCCTTGCTACTGTAGAAATAGTGCCATCCCCTCCTATTGCAACAAAAATTTCTATTTCATTGAAGTGCTCTTCAATAAAATCATCTGTTCCCTGAATGGATTCTGAAATATAGTAAAGGGGATTTTCCACCTTTTTTTTCAACTCATTGAGAAATGGCTGATAATTCCTTTTGGCAGAAAACGGGTTGATGATAAAAGCTACTTTTTCCATTACAGCAAAAATAAAAAATGCTTCCTGATTTGGAAGCATTATTCTTATTTAATTTTCATTCTTTCTTTAAACTCGGGCTTAAGCGTCCCTTTAAGATCCTCCCATGATACGGGGATTGTGATGTCTCCAGCTGCGAAAGCTGCAATTTCGTATGGACTATAATGGAAATACAGGTTCTTATCATCAAAATAGAAATTGCTACTTGCAGGAATTACTTCTACCAGGAGCATATCAGAATTTTTCACCTCTCCTTTCTCATCGGTCGTTCCACTATTCATCTTATTGATATTCTTCATCAGAATTCCCTCAATTTGTTTTTTAGGCATGGTGGTAATATCAGCCAACTGTACTTTCTTATTGTTTTTCAGGTCAAACACCCGCTCGGAAAACCCGTAATTATCGTGGGCTCCCCCTTCATACGCACTGTAAACATATTCAATGTGCATATAATCATTGGTTGTGGATTTCAGATTCATATAGTTACTGGTATACCATTCCTGAGGAAATGATACTCCAAGATCCTTCGCCTCCTTCTTGATAGAATTGAAATATTCTGCCTTTTCTCTTTCCAGGTAGGACTGAATCCCGTTTTTAGAAAAATCTGTTGCCCCTTTATTGATAAAATAGATGCTGTCCAGGAGCTTTTGGTCTTTCAAAGAAGGAAATACTAAAAGTTTCGAAGTATATTTTACAGTTAAAGAATCATTGACCTTCGTAGAGTCGCTAACTTTTACTGAATCGACTACAAATTTTTCGGACTGATTCACTTCTGTTTTTTCTGTCGATGAATCCTTTTTTTCATTCTTTTTACACGCTGCAAGAGCAAAGAACGAGGAAAGCAAAATAGCTGCAATTGTATTTTTCATATTCTATATTTGTGATGTCAATACAAAAACCATTCACAAAATGAATGGTTTTGTAAATTATAATGAATTTTTTTAGTTCGCCGGTATTTTCTGGCTTTCAAATTGATCATTCCCAAAAGCTAAAACAGGAATGAATATAAATCCTAAGAAGAATAAAAGAATCGTGTATAAAGGCGTTTCTTTGCTAAATCCTTTGGCAAGACTATCATTAACCATCCATGATGCAAACAGGTTAACAAACGGAATAAAAAATAAAATAATCCACCAAGCCGGTTTCTTTACAATATCAAGCAAAACGATGATGTTATAAATAGGAATGAAAGCCGCCCATGCATCTTGGCGCCCTGCTTTCTGAAATATTTTATACATACAATATCCATAGAACAGATATATAATCAGATAAAAGAATAACATTCCGATTCCAATTCCGGCCGCTGCCGCAGAATCCATCCCATCGTAAGGATCTGTTTGTAAAAGAGTTAACATATTATTAATTTTTATTGGTTTGCTCAAATATAACGAAAAAGCTTCTATAAATAGAAGCTTTTAATTTATTTTTTAATTAAACTTATCACCTGATTTTCACTTTTTGAAGCTACTCCCCAAATCTGTTTAAATGCGGGATAATAATCTTTAGGATAATCCGGACTGCTTACTTTGGTCTTTGAGGTGACCTCCAGTTTATTTCCTTTTTGCTCTGCAACATAGCTGTATTCGATCTCCTTATCATCCGTTATTATCTTTTTATTTTTTGGCATTTCTTCAATAACATAACCTTCGGGAATTTCGAAAATGATTTTTTTTGTTCTTGTGTAGGCTGATATAAAATCTATGGGATATTTTCTTTCATCTGTCTGATCAAATTCATTGGAGTTTTTATTAAGAAACAGCATAGGATTAATGATCATTTTTTTCCCTATTCTATCGATCAGGTTTTCTGATGTAAATTTCATCGTACTTTCAAAATCACCATTTTCTAGAACTTTTGAGTTAATATCCGTAAAATCAATAGCAAAGTTTTCCTTGTACTGCTTTTTGTATTTATCCATATTCTCGTCATAACTTTCTTTGGCAAACATCGCATAGCTACCTGTATCTTTGTCGGAATAAGTTCCGGAAATACTTCCATCTTCATTGATCTTAGCCTCAGCCGTAAGGTAAGTAAAACTTGGTTGTGCATTGGTCATAGATAATTCCTGTACTTTTTCCTTTGGAGCCAGGATCCCAAATTGATTCCAATCTCTTGGAGGCAGCATATCCCTTGAAGATTGCTTGGATGTAGCATCATATAAATGATATTGGTCTTTAATTTTAACGGCTGCCAGGACAAAGTTTAAATTCGAGACATTCGGAGATGCAATATTGATCATTCCGTTACTAACAGTAGAGATCAATAACGGATCTGCCTTTAACCCTGCTTCTCTAAGCATCATGATTAAAAAAAGATTGATCTCCGCAGCGTTTCCGGTTTTTGTTTCGAGAAGTTTTTTTATTCCATCTTCTGTCCTTACTCCCGAATATTTATTCCAGGTAAAGGCCTTTTGGACATATTTAAAAATAGCATCCGCCTTATCCATATCTGTAAGCCCTGAAATTCCTGAAGGCATATTTTCTTTCGCCAATTTTGTTCTTTTCAGTTCTCCACCAAAATCTTCATTCTCATATAATCTTTCTTTGATCTTCTCCCAGGATGATGAATACAACTTCAGTTCTTTAAAATTGGTGGAATGCAATTCCGCACTGATCTTCGTTCTGTAATTCCTATCATTTTTTATGAATTTCTCCGTTTTAAAACCTTTAAGGTTTTCATACCCGAAACGATAGGTTCTGTAATTGGAGCCATACAGAAGCTTTTCCTCAACCTGCTTGTATTTAGGACTTAAAGAGCCTGTATAATTTATATTATACGATATATTGGAAGGAGCATCCAAAATATATTCAGTATATAATGATGGTGTATCAGATTCTATCAATATTTCCGGAATGGAATACAAGAACGGAGAAGTGATCTCATACTGGTATTCAATAACAGAACCGTTTTTTACATTAGGAAAAGCAAATTTGGTAACCGATATATACTTATTTTCTTTACTCTTGTACTTTGAACTTTTATCTACTTTAGTCGTGACCACATTTCCGTTTTCAAGGTTATAGGTGTAAGCCTTCATTTTAGATAAGCTTTCCTGGCTGCTGCCATCCTGATAAAGGGGCACTTCAAGATTAAGCCAGTCTTCGGCTTTTTCTTTATCATAAATCTTCACCCTGTAGAAGGCTCTTTTCTGCAAAGTACCATTATTGGAATCTATATTAAAAGACACTGATTTATACAAAATTTCCGCCGGAGCATTTTCGTCCAGCAATGATTTTTGCTTTGATAAATCGGTATCATTAAATTTAGGTGGGTTGAGAAATTCCTGTTTTTGGGCTTTGAGGCAAACAATACTGATTGAACTCAAAACGACGAATATAATTTTTTTCATGCTTAGATTTTAGTTATTAGAATTTTAGAATTGTCCATATTTACAGTTTTCTTTCGGAATTTGATATAATCATTGTATTTTTCTTTAGGATACGTTCCTTTATTTACATGAATAGTCCTGGTAACGGTAAGCTCTTGTCCATTCTTGATAAAGTTAAGCTGATAGGTTCCAAATTCAGACGGAAGTTTTACATCCTCAGGAACTTCATCGATCTTATAATTTTTAGGAATTTCAAATGTAATCTTATATTCATCTTCAAAAGACTGCATGATCTCAAACGGCAATTCCCTTTTATCATCTGCTTTATAATTATTATCAGAAAAGATAGGTACCGCTCGGAATACCATACTGCTTCCGGCATTCTTGGAATAGTTATTAGCCTTAAAATCAAGATTATATTTTATAACTGCATTATCCCTGTCATTAATAAAATCTTTCATTTCAATATTTTCAAAATGTAAAATATTTAAAAGGCTTTTTACTGATTCATTTTTTTCCTTAGGAGATAATGTGGCAAATCTTAAGTTATAATCATATTGACTGCCTGTAAAAGCAAACTCTCCTTTTCCTGCAATACTATTATCTTCATTAAGCTTAATTTTAAGGATTTGCTTTTCTTTATTTTGTTCTGCAGAATATGAAGGAGTATCCATCACTTCAATTCCATCCTTTTTAACCAAAAGAACATTTCGGTCCGTTGTACTGTAGCTCAAATGGTTAAAAGCAATCTGCTGGGATGTATTTTCCAGCCATATGTTTCCCTTTTCAGTAGGCACCATTAAGATAACATGGTTCCCTCCCATTTTTGGAAAATCTTTATCGAAAGACACCGGTGAAGAGCCGGAGTTGATGGTGCAATAGTACGATGGAATTCCCGCTTCATCAAGTAAGGTCTTCATATAATTGGATAACCCTTTACAGTCGCCATATCCTTTTTTCTGTACTTCATCCGGCATCATAGGCTGCCATCCCCCAATTCCCAGCGCAACAAATATATATCGGGTTTTACCCTGCATATACTGATACAGTTTTCTCACCTTTTCTTCTGTGGACCCCTGTAAATTAAGTGCTGCAACATCAGCTTTTATAGAGGGCGTGGAAACAGATACAGGTTGCAAAATGCTATTATAATACCAGGATCCGAAATCTTTCCAGCTCGTAATACTTCCCTGCTTTCCTTCCAGATTGAATTTTGCCAGTGAAAAACTCACTTTAGGTAAGATCTTAAGTGGTGAAGGAAGTAAAGAAACATCTTCTATTGCAGGAACATTTTTATATGAATATACTTTTTCTGCCCCATTACTGCTTTCTGCAACCGTAGTATAATTGTACTTCGAAGGATAAGTTTTTGTACGGAGCTCAATACCTGAATTATTAAGAATCTTAAACTGGCTTTCCTCCAATGCTACATTGGTGCCTGAAAAAGGTACAAAATCCGGTATGAAAATAGTGTTTTCATTAGTGATCTGGTACGAAAACTCGAGTGTATAAGGATATTGGGTCGGAGTATAAGCCAATGATAAATATCTGCTATCCGAATAAAAGACTCCCTGGGAATTGTTAGCAAAGTCTCCGAAATCCGATTTGGAATAAGACTTTATTTTTTTACCGGATTCGTCATACACTGTAACTTTTACGTCAGAAATATGATCTCCTTTGTCATATGGAATATAAGCATGAGCCTGGGAATCCCCGTCTTTATTTAAAACCGTAGTTACGGTATTTATCTGATATTTTACCTCATCTATCTTGTTGATCTGGATCGTGGTAAAATCTTTTCGGATCACCGCATTGGCATCCTTCTTTAAATTCTCCGGGATTGCTGACACCGGATAGCTTTGGGCGTAGTAAAGAGAAGCAATACAAACGGCACCAACTGTTAAGATTTTCATCATTGTTTTAAAAAATTTAACAAAAGTAATGAAATCTTAATAAATGTTAAAATTTAATTTTCGAAGACAAAAAAAGGCTCCAAAACGGAGCCTTTTTCATTATATTTTTTAGAAAAATAAATTATGCATCAATTTTAGCATATTTTGCATTTTTCTCAATAAACTCTCTTCTTGGCGGAACTTCATCTCCCATCAACATAGAGAAAACACTATCTGCTTCTACAGCATTGTCAATAGTTACCTGTTTCAATATTCTATGCTCAGGATTTAAGGTCGTTTCCCAAAGCTGCTCAGGATTCATTTCCCCAAGACCTTTGTAACGTTGTACCTCTACTCCTTTTCCATCCGGAGACATATCCAGAGTAAATTCCTCACGCTCTTTTTCATTATAGGCATATACTTTTTTGTTACCTTTCTTCAATAAATATAAAGGCGGTTGAGCGATATAGATATAACCATTTTCAATCAATTCTTTCATATATCTGAAGAAGAATGTCAGAATCAATGTAGAAATGTGGGAACCGTCAATATCGGCATCGGTCATGATGACAATCTTATGATATCTCAGTTTCGCCATATTCAACGCCTTACTGTCTTCTTCCGTTCCTACAGAAACCCCAAGAGCTGTGTAAATATTTTTAATTTCCTCATTATCATAAACTTTATGAAGCATAGACTTTTCAACGTTCAAAATTTTACCTCTTAATGGAAGGATAGCCTGGAAATGTCTGTCACGTCCTTGTTTTGCAGTACCTCCTGCGGAATCTCCCTCAACAAGGAATATTTCAGATTCTTCAGGACTTTTAGAAGAACAGTCGGACAATTTCCCAGGAAGTCCGGAACCTCCCATCGGAGATTTTCTCTGAACCATTTCACGGGCTTTTTTCGCAGCCTGTCTTGCTTTTGCTGCTAAAACAACCTTCTGAACGATAATTTTAGCTTCGTTAGGATTTTCTTCTAAGAAGTTCGTAAGCATTTCCCCCACAATTTTATCAACTGCTCCGGAAACTTCGGAATTACCCAATTTTGTTTTAGTTTGCCCTTCAAACTGCGGTTCCATTACTTTTACGGAAACCACGGCTGTAAGACCTTCACGGAAGTCATCTCCCGTAATTTCTACCTTTTCTTTCTGAGGGATCCCCAGATCATCGGCATATTTCTTTAAGGTCCTCGTTAATGCACGTCTGAAACCCGCAAGGTGTGTTCCCCCTTCATGGGTATTGATATTATTAACGTAAGAGTGAAGATTCTCATTAAATGAAGTATTGTAACGCATTGCCACTTCAACCGGAATATCATCTCTTTCGCCCTCCATGAAGATTACATTCTCCATAATGGCCTCACGGCTTCCGTCAATGTAGGCAACAAATTCCTTTAAACCGCCTTCGGAATGAAAGACTTCTGATTTGAAAGAACCATCTTCCAGAGTCTCTCTTTCATCGGTAAGGGTAATGGTAATACCTTTATTAAGATAAGAAAGCTCTCGTAAACGGCTTGCTAACGTATCATAGTTATATACTAATTCAGTGAAAATGGTATCATCAGGCTGGAAGAACTGCTTAGTTCCTCTTTTGTCACTATTCCCTATTTCTTCAACTCCCGTTTGTGCTTTTCCTTTGGAATATACCTGCTGGTAAACGTTTCCGTCTCTGTATACGGTTGTAATCATTTCATTGGAAAGTGCATTCACACAAGATACCCCAACACCATGAAGACCTCCGGAAACCTTATAGGAATCTTTATCGAACTTACCTCCTGCTCCGATCTTCGTCATTACAACTTCAAGAGCAGATTTTTGTTCTTTTTCGTGGAAGTCAACCGGAATACCTCTACCGTTATCCATTACTTCGATTCCGTTTCCTTCTTTAATGCTAACGAAAACGGTATCGCAGTATCCTGCTAACGCTTCGTCAATAGAGTTATCTACTACTTCATAAACCAAATGATGGAGACCTCTTACTCCTACATCACCAATGTACATTGAAGGACGCATACGAACGTGCTCCATTCCTTCCAATGCCTGAATACTACTAGCTGTATATTGTTTCTGACTCATATCAAATTATTAAACTTTGCCAATTGCAAAGACCTACAAATATCGTGATTTTTTTCGAGATATGAAAGTTAAAATATGTCAAAAAAGATGGAGTTTTCAACACGAATCAAAGGCATTTTTATCTTAAAAAAATACAAAGTTATATTGCATTTCAATAATATCAACTGTTTTAAATCATGTATTCTTCTATAATTAATGCTTAAATTTATTTACTCAAAATTGATATTATGGACGATTTCATTGCAGCCCGTGCCCAGATGGCCATGTCCCTCGGCTTCCACATTATATTTTCGTGTGTAGGTATGGTTATGCCATTTTTAATGGCCTTTGCCCACTGGAAATACCTTAAAACAAAAAACGAAGTATATAAGGGACTTACAAAAGCATGGAGCAAAGGAGTCGCCATTCTTTTTGCAACAGGAGCTGTTTCCGGAACTATGCTTTCTTTTGAATTGGGACTTCTTTGGCCACAGTTCATGAAACACGCCGGCCCCATCTTCGGAATGCCTTTTTCTCTTGAAGGAACAGCATTTTTTATCGAAGCAATTGCTATCGGTTTTTTTCTTTACGGATGGGATAAGTTCAACAAATGGTTTCACTGGTTCTGTGGATTTTTAGTCGGACTCAGTGGATTGGCTTCCGGCATCCTTGTCGTTGCAGCCAATGCGTGGATGAACTCTCCCGCAGGCTTTGATTATATCAACGGACAATATGTAAATATAGATCCTATCAAAGCGATGTTTAATGAAGCCTGGTTTCCACAGGCATTGCATATGACGGTAGCTGCATTTTGTGCAACCGGTTTTGCCGTTGCAGGAGTTCATGCTTTTTTAATTATGCGAAAAAGAAATGTGGAATTTCACACCAAAGCATTTAGAATTGCTGCAGGTTTTGCCCTCATAGGAGCTTTCGGAGCTCCCTTAAGTGGTGATATCGCTGCTAAATCAGTTGCAGAAAGACAGCCTATAAAATTGGCTGCAATGGAAGCTCATTTTAAAACAGAAAAGGGAGCTTCTTTTGTGATCGGAGGAATTCCGGATGAAAAGAAAGGCGAAATCAAATATGCATTAAAAATCCCTAAATTATTAAGTTTTCTCGTCAGTAATGATTTTAATGCTGAAGTAAAGGGATTGAATGATTTCAGCAGAGATGAATGGCCTCCTGTTGCCGTTGTCCACTACTCTTTCCAGATCATGATCTTCTTTGGTGTCATAATGATCTGCATAGGTTCTCTATATGTCTATTCGCTATTCTTTAAAAAAGAATGGCTGAGCAAGAACTGGCTGCTGAAAACATTTCTGATCGCCACTCCTTTTGGATATATAGCATTGGAAGCAGGCTGGACTGTAACAGAAGTAGGCCGCCAGCCCTGGATAATTTATGGTATTATGCGGACTGTAGATGCTGTAACGCCTATGCCGGGCATCCAGTATTCCTTCTATTTCTTCACCGCAATTTTTGTTTCCCTGTCATTGATTTTAATATTTCTTCTCAAAAGACAAATCCAAATGGTTCCGAAATTATATGACCCTACAGATATTCAGTTTAACGCTAAAAATACAAAATCATGATCTACGTTGTTATAGGCTTTCTTTGGCTGTCAATTTGCCTGTATGTAATCTTGGGAGGAGCTGATTTTGGCGCAGGGATCGTGGAGTTATTCACCAATAAAAAATCCCGTCATAAAACAGAGGAGATTATGTATGAATCAATCGCTCCGGTTTGGGAAGCGAATCATATGTGGGTGATTATTGCTATTGTGATCCTGTTTGTAGGATTTCCTGAAATTTACACAACGATGTCCACTTACCTGCATATTCCGTTAGTTCTTATGCTTGTAGGAATTATTGCAAGAGGTACCGCTTTTACATTCAGGCATTATGATGCGGTGAAAGATGACTGGCAGTTTTTATATACTCACATTTTTTATTATGCAAGCCTTCTCACTCCTTTTTTCTTAGGGCTGATTGCGGCAGCTACAGTTTCCCAATCCATTAATCCGGACGCCACCACATTTCTGGATCTCTATATTTTCAGCTGGCTGAATTGGTTCGGAGTGACCGTTGGTTTATTTACAGTGGCCCTCTGTGCCTATCTTGCTTCAATATTTTCTCTTAGGGAAACCAAGGATCGTGTGCAACTTAATCTGATGATCAGAAAATCCAAACAAACGATGATCTTTGTAGTGATCACCGGAGCTCTGGTTTTTCTTTCAGCGTATCTTTCGGGCATTCCTCTAGTTACCTGGGTTTTCTCCAAACCTTTGGGAATTATGGCAATTGCCTTTGCAACGATAGCACTGTTATTGATTTTCCGGGCTATGAAACAACGGAAGCTCCTTCCCGTTCGTGCCTTAGCAGGATTCCAGGTTATTATGATCCTGGTGGCCGCAACGTATCAGCATAACCCTGATATCATATTATTAGGGAATGGGCAGCATCTTTCATTATTAGAACATGTAGCAGCTCCGAAAACGATTTCTGCTTTAGCGTGGGCATTAATGTTAGGATCTTTATTTATTCTGCCGTTTTTATTTTACCTGATGGCTTCATTCAGTAAACTAAGGAAGTAAGGATTATTTTTTAAGTAAAACAATTTCAACCCTCCTATTCATAATCCGGTCCGCTTCCGTTTGTTCGGGATAAGCAACCGGATTAAGATGTCCTTGTCCGCTTGCTTTTATACGGCTGGAATCTATACCTTGCATCTGGAGGAATTCCTTTATAGAATTAGCCCTTGTATGTGAAAGATTAAAAGTACCCAAATCAAGATCTTCACCATCAAAATTATTATAATCACAGCAAATATGCCCCTGTAATTCTACCTGCATAGCCGGATTATCTCTTAGTATTTTAAGCAGCTTAAGAATTGTTTCATTCCCAACCGGGAGCCAGACATGACGGCCGCCAATAAAATTAACATTAGGAAGAGAATATGTATTTTGAACTTTCAGCTCAGCAACACTCAGATCTACAAAACTTGGAGGAACTTTTCGTAGAATTTTTTCTCCCTTAGCCCATTCTCTGTCTATAAAAATATCTACTCTTCTGTTTTTCTTCCGTAATTCTTCTGAACTATTATCATTGATCTGTTTTCCCTCACCGAGACCTACAACATTTTCAATTGTAATATGAGTTTTAATTTTCTCCTGCAGGTATTTTTTAACTGCATTTGCACGGTTTTCAGACAATATTTTATTGTAATGTATGCTTCCCGTAGAATCACAATTTCCAAAAATCCTGAATCTTAAATTGCCTTTTAACTGAGCCAAACTATCTAATTTCTTTTGGGATTGCTTATCAAGTTTATAGTCATCATGCACAAAGTAAACAGATTCAATCATTTGCGACTTAATGACAAGACATTGTAACAGAAAAAATAAAACAAAAATTTTCATCGAAATTGAGTTTTATATGGAACGGAAAATAACAATTTATAGTTTGTAGCAAAAAAAATCCTGAAGTATCTTCAGGATTTTTGTGCGTAAGCGGGATCCGATCCCTAACCTTAACTATTCATTGACTTTAACTTAGAATAAAAAATATGACTCACGCAATTAAGGTTTTTATCGCACCGTTTTTTATTATTTCCATAAGCTTTGTTTTTGTTGTTTGATACTCATTTTTAATTGTAGGAAAGAAATCTTTTATAAAATCATATAAAACGCCAAGCACAAATTTTATAAGTAAGTCAAAGCCTTCTAAGCTTAAGCCAGTTAAACTTAAAAATGAATGAATTTCTTATTTATACTAGTTTCATTAAAACCTGCTCATCAACTTTTTCTACTTTGACTAAATTATTCTTAGTTAGAGTCTTAGATGCTTTATCCCATTTTTTACCGGATAACTGACTTCTTTCTTTAACTTCTGCTAAAGAGAATGCTTCTTCCTGAGAGTTTAAAATTTCAAGAATTACTTTCTCATCTTCTCCCAATTCAATCTGAGGAACTGTTTTTTCAGGTCTCATCTGAGGGAAGAATAATACTTCCTGGATGGATGCATTATCCGTTAAGAACATGATCAATCTGTCCATACCAATTCCTAATCCGGAAGTTGGAGGCATTCCGTATTCCAAAGCTCTAAGGAAATCCTGGTCGATAAACATCGCTTCATCATCACCTCTTTCAGAAAGAGCCATCTGCGCTTCGAAACGTTCTCTCTGATCAATAGGGTCATTTAACTCAGAATAAGCATTAGCTATTTCCTTTCCGCAAACCATCAACTCAAAACGCTCTGTTAAGCCTTCTTTGCTTCTGTGTTTTTTAGTTAAAGGAGACATTTCGATCGGATAATCGGTAATGAAAGTTGGCTGAATGAAATTTCCTTCACATTTTTCTCCGAAGATCTCATCAATTAATTTCCCTTTACCCATTGTTTCATTAACCTCAATCCCAATAGATTTAGCAAAATCAAACAATTCCTTTTCAGTTTTTCCTGTGATATCGAATCCTGTATATTTCTGGATCGCTTCAGTCATTGAAACTCTAGGATAAGGTGCTTTCCAATTTATCTTATGCTCTCCGAAAGTAGATTCGGCATTTCCATTAACCTGAGTAGCACAGAATTCCAATAGCTTTTCTGTGAAATCCATCATCCAGTTGTAATCCTTGTAAGCCACATAAATTTCCATCGCTGTAAATTCCGGATTATGTGTTCTGTCCATTCCCTCATTTCTGAAGTTTTTGGAAAACTCATATACCCCATCAAATCCTCCAACGATCAATCTTTTAAGATAAAGCTCGTTTGCAATTCTTAAATATAATGGAATATCCAAGGCGTTATGGTGTGTAATGAACGGTTTTGCCGCAGCTCCTCCCGGAATGGATTGAAGAATCGGAGTTTCAACTTCAAAATATCCTGCATCATTAAAGAAGGTTCTCATGGCATTGAACAATTTTGTTCTCTTCACAAAAATTTCTTTAATATGCGGGTTGACGGTTAAATCAACATAACGTTGTCTGTATCTTAGTTCAGGATCATTAAATCCATCATGTATTACTCCATTCTCATCCGTTTTGGATTGTGGTAGCGGACGTAAAGATTTCGTAAGGAGAGTAAAATTCTTTACCAGTACAGTTTTCTCCCCTACTTGTGTGGTAAAAAGCTCCCCTTCTATACCGATAATATCCCCGATATCTAAAAGGTGTTTGTACACTTCATTATACAAAGTTTTATCTTCTCCTGTACAGATCTCATCTCTGTTGAAATATACCTGAATTTTACCTGTAGAATCCTGCAATTCAGCAAAAGAAGCCTTCCCTTGAATTCTTCGGGACATCAATCTACCAGCAATCTTCACCTGTTTACTCTCAGAAAAATCCTGTTTTATAGACTCTGTTGTATCTGTAATTTTGTATTCATCTGCCGGGAACGCGTTGATCCCCATTTCAACAAGCTTATTAAGCTTTTCTCTTCTAATGATTTCTTGTTCTGATAATTGCATTTCTTATTTTTCTAAAAGCCTACAAATTTAGGTATTTTTGAGTTGACTGTCAATGACTTTTCCCAGAAATATATTTATTTCTGTAAAAATGCGGTTAAAGAGAGGTTTGCTTACGGGAACCAGCCTTTTCTGTCTTGTTGAGGGATAAATGTCCAGGCCAGAATTCTGCTTATTTTTTGGCCCTGAGCCATATCGATGGTTTTGAACTCTACTGTCTTACTCTTTTTCAGGAGTGTGGTAAGTGGATACAGATTATCTTTTTTGGAAACCAGACAGGTAAACCACAGGACCTGCGAAGCGAATAAACTGCTTTCATGTATCATCCTGGTAATAAAAGCAAGCTCCCCACCTTCGCACCATAATTCCGATTGTTGTCCTCCAAAATTGAGTAAAGGCTTCTTAACTCTGGATTGACGGAGATTTTTAGTCTTTCTGAGATTTCCTTTTATGGCAGATTCTTCAGAGTCATGAAAAGGAGGATTACACATTGAAAACATAAATCTGTCTCCTTCTAGAAGCATATTCCTGAATATACAGTCAGAAGCCGGCTGATGCTTCAAATGAATAAAAGATGACAGATCCGGGTTATTGTCGAGAATACGTTGTGCATTTTGCAACGAGTCTTTATTAATATCTGTTCCCGTCATTGTCCATCCGTAAGACCTGTGAGCAATTAAAGGATACACGAGATTAGCTCCTACACCTATATCGATACCATCTATTGAAGAGCTTTCAGGGATTTCACCGGATCCGGATTCAAGAGCCAGTAAATCAGCAATGTAATGAATATAATCTGCTCTTCCGGGAATCGGAGGGCATAAATTATTTTCAGGAATATCCCAGTTCCGGATATGGTAAAAATGTTGTAAAAGGGCTTTGTTGAGTAGTTTTACCGCCTTTGGAAGGCTGAAGTTGATCGTTAATGTTTGGTGTGCATTAACAAAAACATAGTGCTTCAGTTCTGGCACACAAGAAATGAGCTGATCAAAATCATAGGGATCACGATGAAGATTTCTTGTGTGCAGACTGGATTTTTCAGCAGACATATTTTACTTCTTCTGACTTAAAATATATTCTACCATTTTTTTTGCATCGTCTTTAGATACCTGAGGATGGGGCTGCATAGGAACACTTCCCCAAACTCCGCTTCCGCCTTCTATAATCTTGGAGGCCAGCATTTCAATATCTTTTTCAGAATATTTGTCAGCTATTTCCTGATAAGAAGGTCCTATCATTCTCTCATTAACCGTGTGACATCCTGTACAATCCAACGTTTCTATGATCTGGCTCCCGGAAAGATTGGTTTTTGCCGGTTCAGAAGCAGCAGTTGTTTCTGATGAAGGAGTATCAACAGGTGTATTTTCTTTTTTGGAACAGGAAAGAATAAAAAATCCTATGCATCCTGTCAAAAACAGTTTTTTCATTATTTAGTCAATGTATCTGCTTTTGCGTCCTTTGCAGGTACGGATACTGCTGCATTTACATCTGCTTCTGGTTTGTTGCGGGCTGTTGCGGTAGTGTCTACAACTGTAGTTGCTTCAGGCTCTTCAAGCATTGTGTTGCTATCTTGTAGTGAATGATCTGGTTTCTTTTTGCAGTTTACAACTAATAAACCTCCGATAAATGCAAGTGCTAATACTTTTTTCATTATTTTTTCTATAAAATTTAAGCAAAAGTATAAAAAATAAATTTTTAAAGTGATGATAAATATCCGTTTCAACAATAATTTATCTGGAATAAGATTACTAATGTTCTTTTATCTAAATAAAAATTTTAATTTTAAAGTATGATATTCATTTCTAAAATTCTGTTTTTCACCAGTCATCATGGTTTTTACACCGTGGTCCTCCTGATTGTTTTCTTCAGCTTAGTATCATTCCTTACTAAAAAATGGTGGTTATTACTGCCGATTATCCCTTTAGGAATAGCCAATGCCTTTGCGGGACAGTTTTTGAATGCCTGGTTTTTAAACAAATACGGAACTGAAAGTACTGCAATCATTACCTCCGATGTGGAGACAAGTTCTACATTAAACGATATGTATATCCATGATTATGAAGCAATTGTAAAAAAGCAGGACGGTAAATATATTACAACTTTTTTCTCTACCACTTCGGCTTCTATATACCCTATTGAAAATGCAATCCGTATTCCACAGGTAAACAGTCCATTTCCCGTAAAATATATTCCGGGATATGAGAAAAATATCGTGATTTTATATGATCAGTCCGAAGAAGGCAGACGTCTTCGCCAATATGAAATGCAGGCTCCTATCAATACAGCAAAAATAAAATATGAGGCAGATCCCACCAATAAAGAATTCATCAAAGAATACCTAACTGCATTAGAAAATTATGTAGAAGTTTATAAAGATGATAACTACAATATTCAAATTGAAAAGCTGAAGAAAGAATTGGAAGAGAGCCGATAGTTAATTTTATCTTAAGTTTTTTTAATTTTATTCTTTTTTGGTTTTGATATTAAAAAAAATTTTTACATTTGTGCCATGTTTAATACGAGCAATAATTTTTGGTGGTGGCTTTCAAACTCTTCGTCGGGTCTGAAAGGATTATCGTATTGCTAATTGTTAAGCTGCTTTGCAATAAAATAAGATAAACAAAATATCAAGACTTTGACGGATTCCGTTGAAGTCTTTTTTTTATTATTTAATCTCAAACAAAAATAAAAACATCAAATGTTTAATAAGAATATAAAGGTAAAAACCGTATCAAAGAAAACACTGGGAGATCTTCAGACTCCCATGAATATTTATCTGCAGATCCGTGACAAGTTCAGGGACACCATTCTTTTGGAAAGCTCGGATTCTAAAAACATAGATAATAATTTTTCATTTATCGCCATAAATGCCATAGCAGGAATTGAGGTTAAGAACCTTAATGAATTCGAGGTTAAGTTCCCCAATTCAGAACCTGTAAAGCAGTTTATCATTGATCATAAGATCGCAGATATCCTGCATGACTTTTCTTCTGTTTTTGATTGTGAAAAAACAACGGATCCCATTGAAGAAACAGCACAAAACCTTTTCGGATATACCAGCTTTGAGGCGGTTCAGTTTTTCGAGAACATCAATTTTAAAGCACAAAGCCCGGAGGTTGAAATTCCCCTTGTGAGATACAGATTATACCAGTACGTTATTGCAATCAATCATTACAATGATGAAATGCATTTTATCGAAAATCAAATCGAAGGGATCAAATCAGAACTTTATACTTTAGAAAATTTAATAAAAAATAAAAGCTCAGTAGTCTACCCTTTTGAGAAAACGGGTGAAGAAACCTCAAATATTACCGATGAAGAATATCTGGAACTGGTTAAAACGGCTCAAAAACACTGCATGCGGGGAGATGTTTTTCAATTGGTATTGAGCAGAAGATTCGAACAAAAGTTTCTGGGTGACGAATTCAACGTATACCGTGCTTTAAGAAATATCAATCCTTCTCCTTATCTGTTCTTTTTCGATTACGGAGATTACAAATTATTCGGATCGAGCCCCGAGAGCCAACTGATTATTAAAGATCATAAGGCCATCATCCATCCTATTGCGGGAACTTTTAAAAGAACCGGAAACTTTGATGTAGATCTTCAATCTATAGAAGAATTAAAAAATGACCCCAAGGAAAATGCTGAACATACTATGCTGGTAGACCTGGCAAGAAATGATCTGGGAAAAATGGGAAGAAATGTAACGGTAACAAAGTTAAAGGAAATCCAACTTTTTTCTCACGTTATTCATATGGTAAGTGAAGTAACATCGGAATTACCGGAAAATACCAATCCTTTTGAAGTGGTTGCTTCCACCTTTCCTCAGGGGACTTTAAGTGGTGCTCCTAAGCATAAAGCCCTTCAATTAATCAATCAATATGAGAAGGATTCACGGGGTTACTATGGAGGCTGTATCGGAATGGTAGGTCTGAACGGAAGCTGCAACCAGGCTATTATGATCAGAACCTTTTTAAGTAAAAACAATACTCTTTTTTATCAGGCCGGTGCAGGACTGGTAGCCAAATCCAATCCTGAAAGTGAACTTCAGGAAGTCAACAATAAGCTTAACGCACTCAAGAAAGCTGTAGAAAAGGCAGATAAACTCAAATACTAATTTAAATAAGATGAACGAAAATATAAAAACCCAATCAACAGCTAAAGTTTTAGTATTTGATAATTACGATAGCTTTACCTATAATCTGGTTCAGATTATTGAAAGAATTCTAAACCAGAAAGTGGATATCTATCGGAATGATGAAATCAGCCTGGAAGAAGTGGAAAAGTATGATAAGATCATTTTGTCTCCAGGTCCCGGAATACCTGAGGAGTCCGGTATATTACTTGATCTGATCAGGAAATATGCTCCCACTAAAAGCATTCTCGGAGTTTGTCTGGGGCAACAAGCCATTGCTGAGGCTTTCGGAGGAAGACTGATTAATCTTTCAGAAATTTTTCATGGTGTGGCAACCACCACAGAGCTGGTGAAAGAAAAAACCAAACTTTTCCAAAACCTGTCATCAGGAATGGAAGTAGGAAGATACCACAGCTGGGCTGTGGATCCCGATCAGTTCCCCGAAGAACTGGAGATCACTGCCGTAGATAAAGATGGAATGATCATGGCCCTGCAACATAAAACCTATGATGTACATGGTGTCCAGTTTCATCCTGAAAGTATTTTAACTCCGGACGGAGAAGTTATCATTAAAAATTTCTTATTACATTGAAAACACAAGATATTCCCTCAACAATAAAAACACCTCAAATGAAAGAGATCCTGCAATATTTATTCAATCATCATACCTTATCTAAATCTGAGGCCAAAGCGATCATGATTGAAATTGCCCAGAATAAATTCAATTCAACGGAAGTTACTGCTTTTATGAGCGTTTTCCTTATGCGCAATATTACATTGAGAGAGCTGGAAGGCTTCAGGGAAGCATTATTGCAAATGGCAGTTCCTGTAAGCCTTGATGCCACTGATGCTTTAGATATCGTAGGAACGGGAGGTGATGGCAAAAACACGATCAATATTTCAACGCTGGCCGGTTTTGTTATTGCCGGAGCAGGACAAAGCGTAACAAAACATGGAAATTATGGGGCCTCAGCTGTTACCGGTTCTTCAAATGTTTTGGAAGAGCTGGGTTATCAGATGAATAATGATTATGATAAGCTGAACAGAGATCTGGAGAAAGCGAATATCTGCTTTTTACATGCTCCCTACTTCCATCCTGCCCTTCAGTCTGTCGGAGCATTGAGGAAATCACTGGGGCTAAGAACCTTTTTCAACTTATTAGGTCCATTGGTAAATCCGGCAAAACCAAAATTTTCTGTGATCGGAGTATACAACCTGGAAATCGCAAGGATTTATCAATATCTTTTACAAAAAGAACCTCAGGAGTTCGTCCTGGTTCATGGCCTGGATGGATATGATGAGATCAGCCTTACCCATGACAGTAAAATTATAACCAAAAAAGGTGAAAATATTTATTCTTCCGAAGATCTGGGATTCGATCCGGTAAGTCCTGAAAGTATCCAGGCAGGTAAAACCATTCAGGAAGCAGCAAGAATTTTCAGGAATATTTTGGAAGGAAAGGGAACAGATTCTCAAAATGCCGTTGTTTTAGCGAATGCTGCGGTAGCACTTTATCATACGGAAAAATTCGGTTCCTATGATGATTGCCTCCTTTTGGCACAGGAAAGTTTACATGGCGGAAAAGCATTGAGAAGCCTGGAACTGTTATTAGAATAATGCATTTTGAGGTTTTGAATAGAATTAATTAGTTTCAGGAAATATAAAAACACACAATAAATGACCATATTAGATAAAATTATATCGAGAAAAAAAGAAGAAGTTAATTTTTCAAAAGCAAATATTTCTGTAGAAGAATTAAAGGATTCTGCTTTTTTTGAAAGAAAAACCGCTTCTTTAAAATCTTCTCTTAAAGAGAAAAGCGGAATAATCGCTGAATTTAAAAGACAATCTCCTTCAAAGGGAGTAATTAATGATAAGGTTTCTCCTTTTGAAGTAGTGTCTGCTTATGAGAATTTTGGAGCAAGCGGAATTTCAATACTTACCGACACCGATTTTTTTGGCGGTAGTTTTAAAGATATTATGGATCTCAGAAGTCAGATTAAAACACCCGTTCTCAGAAAAGATTTCATGATCGACGAATATCAGTTCTATGAGGCTAAAAATATGGGTGCGGATGTTATTTTACTGATTGCCGCCTGTCTTTCACCATCACAGGTTCTGGAGTTCACCCATTTATCACACGAACTGGGATTAGAAGTTTTACTGGAAATGCATACAGAAGAAGAATTGCAACACTTCCATCCTGATATTGATCTGGTAGGAATTAATAACAGAAACCTAAAAGATTTTAAAGTAGATCTTCAACATTCTGTCCGATTAAAAAATCAACTGCCCGAACAAACTTTATCTGTTGCTGAAAGTGGAATTTACAGTATTGAGGATTTCAGTTACCTGAAAGAAAAGGGTTTCGACGGATTCTTAATGGGTGAATATTTTATGAAGAATGAAGATCCTGCCAAAGCCTTTAAAGAATTCATCAACCATATAAACCTATCGTGATGAACCAGCAGCTACAAATAAAAGTATGTGGTCTTACACTGCCTGATCAAATTCTGGAATTAATTTCCATGAATATTGATTTTATAGGATTTATATTCTACAAAAAATCGCCGCGGTATGCACTTAATCGTTTAAGTTTAGATAATATTTCGAAAATCATTCACAAAGGAAAGGTAGGAGTTTTCGTGAACGAGGATATAGAAAATGTAGCGGATATTACTAAAAAGGCTGAGCTTAATTTTATTCAGCTGCACGGTGATGAAAGTGATGAATATATTAAGGTATTAAAGCAAAAAACAGATCCGGAAGTAAAAATAATCAAAGCCTTAAGGATTGGTGAAACAATGGGACATCTTTCTTCTGAAATTGACCGGATACAATCCGTTATTGATTATTTGTTATTTGATACGGATAGTCAATCATTTGGAGGAACTGGAAAACAGTTTGACTGGTCGCTGTTAAATGATATCAAAATAAATGTTCCATACCTGCTGAGCGGGGGCATTTCAGAACAGAATATAAAAGATATCAAAGTATTGGATCAGAAACCTTTTGCCTTGGATATCAATTCAAAATTTGAAACCGGACCAGGAATTAAAGATGTAGAGAAAATTAAAGTATTTAAGTCAAACCCATTAATCTCATCCTTATGAATATACAATCATTGAAAAAACAGTTCTATAAAACTTTATTCCCACCGAGGTTTGAGAATGAAAGGGTAAAAAAACTGCATGATTTCATATGTGAAAATGACAGCACCACAGACTTCTGGGAAATGGGTGGTTTATTATCCATATTTATAAGTATCATTAAGGATTTTAATGAAGATGATATTGAGTATTTTTTTGAAACCATTCATTTATGGGATGGATATCATTTGGTAATAATTGCGGATAAACTGATGGAAAATACGGTCAAAGCTAATGTTAATTATGACCTGGGAAAAATCTATTTTAAGATATTCTTATCTTATGAAAAACTGGATTCTTATTATTTGCTGGATAACCTGGAACTGATCTTTAAAATGTATCGTTCAAAGCTAGATATCGAAACCCTGATCAGCATTTCAAGTAAAATAAAATACCTGTACCAGAATAAACAAATAACAAGACAGCAATTCGATCATAATCTGTCCTATCTAAATACCCTGAACCATGACGTACCACATTAAAAATCCGGAACAACTTACCGTACAGGAAATAGGAGTAATAATAAAGCTTTGGGAAAACAAGGAATGGACAGGTATGAAAGCTGATGATTTCAGACAGCTATTTAAAAATTCTGAATTTCATTTATTACTGGACACTGATGGAAATATCAAATCTGTATTGCGTCTGAATTTCGATTTTACATTAAAGATATCGGGAAATCTACATTCTTATACAGAAATGGTGGGCTTTGTTTCTGCACAAAAAGGACATGGCTATGGCAGCCAATTGCTGAAGCTTTCAGCAGAAAATGTTACTGAGAGGGACCTGCAGGTTATTGGATTCTGTATTTCCGATTTGCGCCCCTTTTATGAAAAGTGCAAAATTGATATATTATACGATAAAGCAAAAAAAATTCTGGAGCAGGAAGATGATCACTGGATCAGTTCTGAAGATGATGATATCCTGATCATCCATTTGTCTGAAGAAAATAGAAATCTTTTCAAGCAGCTTGATTCAGAAAAAACTGCTTATTTAATACAATAACAACAATGAAAATGAATTATAAAAACCCTGATCAAAATGGATATTATGGAGAATTCGGAGGAGCTTTTATCCCTGAAATGCTTTATCCAAATGTAGAAGAGCTTCAAAAAAACTATCTTGAAATTATAGAATCTGAGGAGTTTCAGGCAGAATATCAGGATTTACTGAAAAATTATGTGGGGCGTGCTACTCCTCTTTATTTTGCCAAAAATCTGAGCAACCAGTACAAAACGAACATTTATCTGAAAAGAGAAGATCTTAACCATACCGGTGCCCACAAGATCAATAACGCACTAGGCCAGGTTTTACTGGCAAAACGATTGGGGAAAACCAGAATTATTGCAGAAACCGGAGCCGGACAACACGGCGTTGCTACTGCTACCGCCTGCGCATTGCTTGGTTTGAAATGTATTGTTTATATGGGTGAAATTGACATTCAAAGGCAGGCTCCAAATGTAGCAAGAATGAAAATGCTGGGTGCAGAAGTAGTTCCGGCAATTTCGGGATCAAAAACATTAAAAGACGCTGTAAATGAGGCTTTAAGAGATTGGATCAATAATCCCGTGACAACTCATTATGTTATAGGCAGCGTTGTGGGACCTCATCCCTTTCCCGATTTGGTTGCAAGATTTCAAAGCGTCATATCAAAAGAGATCAGGGAACAGCTTCATGAACAAACAGGAAGAGAGAATCCTGACTATGTGATTGCTTGCGTAGGAGGTGGCAGTAACGCAGCAGGAACTTTTTACCATTTTGTGGAAGAAGAAAATGTAAAAATTATTGCGGCAGAAGCAGGAGGCTTCGGTGTGGAATCCGGAAAATCTGCGGCCACCACTTTTCTTGGAACTTTAGGCGTTTTACACGGAAGCAAAAGTCTTGTCATGCAGACCCGCGACGGTCAGGTAATCGAACCCCATTCAATTTCTGCCGGTTTGGATTATCCCGGGATCGGGCCTTTCCATGCTCATTTATTTAAGGAAAAGCGTGCGGAATTTTTCAGCATCAATGATGATGAAGCCCTGAAATCAGCTTTTGAGCTCACAAAACTGGAAGGAATTATTCCTGCCCTTGAAAGCTCACATGCTCTGGCCGTCCTGGATAAAAAGAAATTCGACGAAAATGACATCGTGGTGATCTGCCTGAGCGGACGTGGTGATAAGGATATGGAAACTTATTTAGCTAATCTTTAAATTTTTAATCTGTAAAATGTAAAAAGTATTCATGTAAAATGATTCTGACAGTTGTTAAAGAAAATTATGCGTCTTTTTATCATAAATACATTTTACATGAATACATAAATACAATAAACCCAATGAAAAAACTCAATATATACTTCACAGCAGGGATTCCTAAATTGGAAGATACTGCAGATATTATAAAACTCATACAGGATGCCGGTGCGGACATGATGGAAATCGGAATGCCTTATTCGGATCCGGTTGCCGACGGTCCCGTTATACAGAAAGCACATGAACTTGCATTGAAAAATGGAATGACCATTGAGAAATTACTATCACAACTGAAATCCATTAAAACTGAAATTAAAATTCCTATTATTTTAATGGGATATATCAATCCGGTTTTAAGTTTTGGTTTTGAAAATTTCTGCAAAGAATGCTCGGAAAGTGGCGTTACCGGACTCATTATCCCTGATCTCCCTCCTATTGAATTTGAAAAGAATTATCAGCAAATCCTGAAGAAATATCATCTCAACTTCACATTTCTGATCACACCTGAAACCTCAGATGAAAGAATCTTATATCTTGATTCTTTAAGCTCAGGGTTCCTGTATGCGGTAAGTTCTTCATCCACAACAGGAAATGAAAATGCCGTATTAAAAAATGAAGATTATCTTTCCAGGATATCTCTTCTTCAGTTAAAAAATCCAGTAATGATCGGTTTTGGTATAAAATCGAAAAAAGATTTTGAAAGTGTAACGGAAAAGGCAGACGGCGGAATCATAGGAACAGCATTCGTTAATGTTCTATTACAGGATAAAGATTGGAAGAATAATGCCATAGATTTTATAAATTCAATAAAGAATTAAAAATCACTAAATTTGTATGTCTAAAAAATGGTACAAGTCTTTCCACAGGACCATAAAAAAAGACAGACGCTCATTATGAATACACATCAAAATAAAGTAGTAGAATTCGAAGATCTGGGTACAAGAGATTATCAGTCCTCATGGGACTATCAGGAAAAACTGATGAAAGATATCATTGATACCAAAATAAAAAACCGCGATTTACCTGCTGAAGAACATATTACCACACCCAATCATTTGCTTTTGGTGGAGCATCCCCATGTTTATACTTTAGGAAAAAGCGGACATGAAGAAAATATGCTGGCGGGAATTGATAAACTCAAAGAGATTGATGCTACTTTTGTAAAAGTAAACCGTGGCGGAGATATTACCTATCATGGATACGGGCAGGTTGTAGGTTATCCGATCTTAGATCTTGAAAATTTCTTTACAGATATTCATTTATACATGAGAAACCTGGAAGAAGTGATCATCAGAACCATTGGCGAATATGGCCTTAAGGGCGAGCGTTCCCAGGGAGAGACCGGGGTCTGGCTGGATGTGGGAAAACCGTATGCCCGAAAAATTTGTGCAATGGGTGTGAAAGCTTCCCGTTGGGTAACTTTACATGGTTTTGCCCTTAATGTAAACACCGATATGCGCTATTTTGAATATATCATTCCTTGTGGTATCAAAGATAAACAGGTGACCTCTCTGAAAAGAGAACTTGAAAGAGAACTTTCCCCTCAGGAAATGGAAGATATCAAATCTAAAATTACAAAACATTTTGCAGATGTTTTTGGAGCTCAGCTTACCAATAGATAATACTTTTCCGCAGACCTTTGAAAAGTAATAATATTGAATTAGAGCCTGGAATGGAAAGGAAGATTAAAATTTCCTTTGCTGTTTTCTTTGGATTTATTATACGTGTCATCATTATATATCAATATTTTTACGGGGAAGAAAATGTAAAAAAGCAACTTTTACACATAGAGAATCATTCTAGGGTTATTGATATTTACAATAACCAAAAAGAACATAATTTCTTATTTGTAAAGTATTCTAATGGCAGAAAAAATATTTTAGAGTTTAACTATAAAATTGGTGATTCCATATCAAAAAATAAAGGAGATTCCATTGAGTATATTTTCAGAAATGGAAAAATAATTGAAAACAATTTATTTGATGAATATAGGAGAAATGGTGGGAAAAATTAAAAACTATTTATCATTCGGCTATTCCACAGAGTCTTTGATCATATATGATTTGCCTTATTAAAAAATAGTATTTAAATATACTTTTGGCTGAATCATATGGATAAAAAATCGAAAAATCTCCTACATATTTAGTATTTTGCATTGTATTTTTAGCGCAATTAATAAAATCTGAAAGTCCAATGAAACTATTAACCCGGTTCTTTTGCTATCTGTTATTATCCATTTCTTCTATATGTTTTGCACAAAAGGATAAATACAAACAAAAGATCGATAGCCTAATTCAGGTTAAGAGCCCTAGAACTTTCAATGGGGTTGTTCTCGTTACCAGAAACGGAAAGGTTGAATACTCCAGGGCTTACGGTATAAAAAATGCTAAGACACGAATTCCTTTAAAACCAAATGATCAGTTTGAAATCATGTCCAACACCAAACAGATCACCGCCGTTTTATTATTAAAAGAGGTTGAAAAAGGAAAAGTTGATTTACATTCTCCTATAAAAAAGTACCTTCCATCACTATCTCAGCCCTGGGCTGATTCAGTAACGGTTCATCAGTTGCTTAACCATACCCATGGGATTGTTGATCTCGAGAAACCTTTGGCATTTAGACCGGGCTCTGATTTCAAATATGGTAACCTTTCCTATATCTTGTTAGGGAAAATCATCGAAAATGTCAGCCATCAATCTTACTCTCAATTGGCTAATGAACTGTTCAAGCAGCTTAAAATGAAAGATACTTTCTGCTATGCGAAATCGGATCTGAAGAAGCTGGTTTCGGGGCATATAAGTAATGAAAAAGGATTAACTGTTTCCAATGACTCTTTTATCAATGATGAAAATATGCCAGCCGACGGAGTAATAAGCACAGCAAAGGACTTATCTGTCTGGAATGATTTTCTTCATAAAGGCAAAATCCTAAACGCAGATACCTATCAATTACTAATAAGTCCATCCGTATTTTCCGAACATGATGTATTCGGAACCGCTAAGATGGGTTACGGATATGCTATTCGTATTGTAAAGGATCACAGAGTCAGCTATTTTGGTCATACCGGTCTCGGAGATGGCTTTACTTCATTGAATGTTTATGTGCCCTCTTCTGATGTGAGTATTGTTATCATGGAAAATCAGATGAGCGAGATAAATACGCTGTACTATTATTTTGAAAAATTAATCAGAGATATTGTATTGCAAAGCAGCTTAATTAAGAAATAACCAATCCGCTGGCAACCTGCACGGATAAAATAGGTAAACCGGATTTTTTTTCATCGTAAAATTCACAGAGCCATTATTAACACTTATTAAAACGGTAGTTTTTAATGAACAAAACACTTTAATTATTACTAAAAATTTTGGTTTTTATAAAAATAACTTGCTTATGTTATTTTTTTTATTAATTTTATTTTCACCAAAAAGTGAAGTAAATAAGAGTTAAAATAACCAACCAACTTAACAAAAACTCACCATTAAACTACAAATTACAATTATTATGAAAAATCTTTTTTTATCAATGATGGCCTTTGTGACCGTCTTAACTTTTAATTCCTGTGCCGATTCCAACGGGAATCAGGAAATCAACGGAAAGGAAAAACTAAGTGTAAATGATTCTAAGCTGAAAGATTTCGGAAAGACTGTACCGGTAGGGATAGACGAAGAAAACGGAATGATAAAGGTGTCATTTATGTTAACTGCGCAATTCTATGAAATTAAGCCGACCAAAGAAAATGAGCAGTATATCGGAATGCTTAGACAGGCTGTTAAGAATGAATCTCCTGTACACATTTTCTTAAAGCCTAATAGCAATGAAATAGGAAAAGTGGAGTCTGCAAGCCCGGAAGACGTAAGATATTTTAAAACGATCCTGACAAAAGAAGTAAAAGGACAAACCAATAAATTGGCGAGTATAATTCCTGATGTAGCTACATTAAATTCTTTATTCAATCAAATAAAGAATCAGTCTTGCGGTACCTCTACGGCGTCCTCACCATGCATCACATTCAGATATCCTGTAGACGGATGTTATGCAAGAGCCCATAAGATGAGACAAATCTTAATGAACAACGGCTATGACTGTGAAAAACAATTTGTATACGGAAACCTAAAGGCATCAACAGGAACTTGCTGTGTGGCGTGGAGCTACCACGTTGCAATATTGGTAAGCTATAAAAATGCTTCCGGAGTAACGGAAAAAAGAATTATTGATCCTTCACTATTTTCAAGCGGTCCTGTAACAGATACAGCATGGAGAAACGCTTGCGTTAACACCTCTTGCGGATCTGCATCCGTTTCCTCTTATGCTAATACTGCAGGAAATGTTTATTACAGAAGTCCGAGTAATTCTTATCTGTATGACAACAATCTGATCAATACCAACTGTGTACTGACTAAATTTTCACTGCTTTCCGGATGTTCTCCTTCACCTGCACCGGATGTATCCAGCTGTGGATTTTAATTAATTGATAATTTTACAGCACCTGCTGATTCTGTAAATCAGCAGGTGCTGTTATATAATAATACTATTTTTATGAAAGTATGGACATTACTATTATTTTTTTGTATGATAACATCCTGCTCCGGTAGTTCGGGTTCACAGAATTTAACCTGGTACAAAAATGCAACAATCAGTCAGATTATGGAAGACCCCGATCATCCCGGGGATTTTATGCGTGTCTCTATTGGAATCAGCGCGCAGGTTTTTTATGTGTCAAAAAAAGATTCTTCCTATAAAACTCTTCTGGAAAAGTTAAACCAAAGCCTGAAAATAGGTAAGGCCTATAATATAGGTATTGAGAACAAAACCAATATTATTAAACAGGTTAATGACATCCAATAACTTCTTTCCTAGGATCTTATCACAGAAATTCCGGCATCTACTTTTATTTCGGCTCCATGGATATAAGACGCTTCCCTTGAAGCAAGGAAAAGCACTGTATTTGCTATTTCCGATGGATCTCCCTGCCGTTTAAACGGGATTGTAGGAATAATATGCTGAACGGCATCCTCAATCTGCTCTTTATTCAATCCGGTATTATTGAAGATATTGGTTTTAATATGTCCGGGACTAATAGCGTTTACCCGGATTCCCCTTTCCAACAGCTCAGTGGCAAAAGTCTTTACAAAAGATTGCACAGCTGATTTTGCAGCCGAGTAGACAGAGAAATTAGGCATTGAAATCTCTGTAGCTACTGAAGTATTAAAAATAACCGAACTTCCCTTTTTCATTAATGGTAACATTTGCTGAACGGTAAAGAAAGGTCCTTTTACCAGAATATTAAACAGTTCATCGAAATCCTCAGGGTCCACATTTTCAATAGGCTTAAATTTCCCGTACCCTGCATTGGCAAAAACGAGATCAATATTTTCAGTGTATTGTTTTATTTCGTTTTGTAAATGCATCAGGTCTTTCATATTACCTGCATCGGACACTATACCTACTGCTTTTCTTCCTAACTTTTCAGTTGCTTTAAGCACGGTTTCTTCGGATCTTCCGGTAATTATAGCAGTTCCGCCTTCTCCGATAAATTGCTCAGCAACTGCATACCCCATTCCATTCGTTCCTCCCGTTATCAGCGCATACTGATTGATAAATCTTTGCATTGTATTTTGTTTTAAAATTGTACAGCAAAGATTGGAATATGGTCTATTTTACGAAATCCGAAACTTGTGATATTTCTATTATCGATTTTATCTAAAATACATTATTTAAAATTAAATTGCAAGCAATTTAATTTTGTCATAACTTTGTCCCATAAAATTATTTCACAAAAAATAAAACAATGTCATTAATAGAAAATTTAAACTGGAGACATGCTGTGAAAGCATATGATCCAACAAAAAAAGTATCGGAAAAAGATTTAAATACGATTTTAGAAGCTGCAAGGTTGGCTCCTACTTCATCCGGCTTACAGCCTTTCCGTATCATTGTAGTAGAGAATCAGGAATTAAAGGAAAAAATGGTTCAGGGTGCTTTAAACCCTGAAGTGATGAGAGATTCTTCTCATGTGCTTGTATTTGCAGCGTGGGATAATTATTCCAATGAGAAAATTGATAAAGTGTATGACTACCATACTGATGTAAGAGATCTTCCGAAAGGCCGTTTCAACAGCTATACAGATAAATTGAAAGAAATTTACGGTGCGCAGACTCCTGAACAGCATTTTTTACATACCGCCCGTCAGACTTACATCTCCTTAGGCTTAGCTTTGGCTCAGGCAGCAGAATTAAAAATCGACAGTACACCGGCAGAAGGATTCAGTAATGAGGTGGTAGATGAAATTCTTGGTTTGAAAGAATTAGGATTAAAAAGTGTAAGTTTGCTATATTTAGGATACCGCGATGAAGAAAAAGACTGGCTGGCTTCTATGAAAAAAGTACGTATTCCTATGGATGAATTTATCATTAGAAAATAATATCAATTCCCAATTCATATTCTATTGTTATGGAAAATTCGGAAAACCTAAAACTGGAAAATCAGATCTGCTTTCCTTTATATGCAATCGCAAAGGAGATCACAGGTTTGTACCGTCCTTTTCTTGATGAACTGGATATTACCTATCCTCAATATCTCGTGATGATGGTATTGTGGGAACAGGATGGGCTGCCAGTTACTCAGATCGGTGACAAACTCCTGCTGGATAGTGGTACATTAACGCCTTTACTCAAAAGATTAGAAGGCAAAGGCTTTATTTCGAGAAACCGTAAAAAAGAAGATGAAAGAGTGGTACAGGTATTTCTGACTGAACAGGGGAAAAATTTAAAGGAAAATGCGTGTGGTGTCCCTGAAAAGATTATGAAAAAGATCAATGTTCAACCTGAAGATCTGTTGCAACTTAAAAATTCCATCAATATTATTTTAAGTAAAATTGAAAAATAAAAAAACAGGTAGCCATTTTGGCTGCCTGTTTTTTATTTAACTTTCTGAAAAGCATCTACTTTCAGATAAGCATCATTTTTTTCTTTTTCTTTTTTATCAGAAATCAAAATTCCAAAAAGGTGGTCTATCTCATGCTGAAAAATAACGGCTGTAAAACCTTCTACAATCTCAGAGTATTTCTGACCTTTCAAATCAACATATTCGAGTTGTATAACTTTACTCCTGTAAAACTGATCCCTGAATTCAGGAATGGACAGATCTCCTTCGGGTCCCAGGTTTTGAAGCTCGGATCTCCAGATGATCACAGGATTTATAAAATACTCCAAAGGATTATCTTTTTTATCAAAACGCTGAACCCAGATTATTTTCCTGTTAATACCCACCTGCGGAGCTGCTATTCCTACTCCTCCATCGGTAGAAAGAAGAGATTCCTTCATCCTTTTAACCAGTGTCGCCGTATTAGGATCAACAGGATCAGCCTCACTGGAAATGCTCAGTAATGTTTTATGCTGATCAGCATTTGTTGTCTGATAAATCGGAAGCGGAGAACCAATATCTCCCTGATTAATTATTGTAATTTCATTTGAGGTCAGCTTTTGCGCATTAGCCAGGCTAAGGAAGCAAAGCAGCAGGAAAGATAATTTTTTCATTTTTTAATTATTAATGTATTCATGTATTGATGTAAAATGTATTCATGATTATCTAAGCTGCCTTTTTTATTGTTGTCATTTCGAATGAAACAAAGTGTAATGAGAAATCTTTTTAAATAATTATATTAATGTATATTAAATTACATATTCCTCCTGCATTTATTAAAAGAATACAATTTCTCAGCTGACCTCCAAAATCATTATACATGAATACTTTTTACATTGTACAACTTTTTTAACATTCAAAATTAAAAAGTTTTCGTCATATCGGCTGGAATAATCAAATTAAAATCTGTTGGGATATATTCTTTCCCGGGAACTTTCAATTCAGGATCGTCCGATTCAAAAACTGAGATCACCGCCATTTTAAGATTGGGGTTCTTTTGTTTAACATACCAATAGGTTCCACCGAATTCCTTGCTATGATAATTACCATTGTAATGGATAAAAGTTTTACCGGGCTGAATATTTTTGAGGATGGATTCTGCCATCGTAGCATCTTTGGTTGCCTGAGCTGAAATGAAGTTCATCACTTTTGTTCCTTCTGCATGGTCTCCCATCATTTTTTTCATTTCAGGATATCCAGGTGTATCCAAGCTCACTTTGATAGGCAACTGGGCAATGTATGTTTTTTCTTTGGCAGACAATTTATTCAAAGATTCCAGGCCTTCTTTTGCTGTCTGGGAAGCGTACCTTCTGGGAATATTTGTTGCAATGAAACCTAGCTTTTTTTCTTTAGCAAAGTCAACCAGTGGCTTATAGTCCGTTGCATAATTATTCCACAAGCGTGCAGAGTCCTTTAGTGTTTTGGCATCGAATTTCCCATTTAAATAATCATTTAACTGAGCTTGATTATCTCTCTCGAACATTTCCGCTCCTAAAATAATCTGTCCGTTTTTCTTCTGGTATAATGCTTCGGTTACTTTCAGCTGAAGCCAATGATTGATAGAGCTGTTGTGATTCTCACCAAAAAAAATAACATCATAATTGGCAAGTTCTTTCACCAAACGCTCTGTTTCTATTTCTTTTCCTTCTTTATCATAAAACCGATAAGCTCTGAAATTTTGGGCATTTAATGCACAAAACATAATCAGTAATATTGATACGAAAATATTTTTCATTGTAATTATTTTTGGTTAAGGGTGAAAGGACTTAAAGGCTGGATCGCTGAACTATTTAATCGCAAATGAGCCTTTTTACTATCATCTTTTTGCCTTTCAATCCTTTTGCAATTTAGTCTTTTTGCGATTTAACACCTAAAAAAAGACCGCTCTGATCTTAAAAACAAAACGGTCCAAATCAAATCATCTAACTATTACTTTTCTAATTCTGCTACAAGGTCTTTCCACTCTTGCAGTTCAGGAATTCCAGGTTTTCTTTTTCCAAAAAACTGGACGATAAAATCACCTTCCTTATTGAAAATTTCAATCGCCGTTACTTCACCGTCTTCAGTTGGCTTTTTTACGATCCATGCTTCTTCAATCTTGGTAACATCCAGATGCAGGTTAAAATCAGGATCCATTACGTTGAACCATTGCTGGTGCCAAAGCGTCTTTTTCACATGACCGGTATGGATCTGAATAATTCCTCTGTTTCCAACGAAAACCATAATCGGAACATTCTTCTCGGAAGCATCCTCCAGGACGTTTACCACTTTAGCATTATCTATTTTCTTCGCATAACCTTCCGGAGCCAGTCTTAGAGCCTGAGTTCTGCTCACTCCGAATTTTCTTGTCATCATGAAAAAATCATGGGTATCTTTCAATTCAACCCATGCTTTTTTGAAAGCTTCGGCATCAATTTCAGAATCCGGTTTTTCTGCCGGTTTCGGAGCAATAGCTTCGAAAGAGAACACTCCGTTCTGATCTTCGGCCTTATATTTTTCAACGATTGCATCAAAAGCCTTTTCGTTGCTATCTTTTGTCAGGTAGATCTTGTGAAGAGCTAAACCGTCTTTTCCGAAAAACTGAAGGCTTTTTTTATCTCCTTCCACAACTGCAAAAGCAAACTTCCAGGAGTTCAGGAAGATCCTGAGATCAATATCTTCTCCCACGAAAAGCTGTGCATGAGGGCTGCTGAAGTCACCGTTCTGGTAAATTCCTTTTCTCTCGTGTACACATTCGTCATTACGGGTAAGAGCCATCACCTTACCCAATTGCTCAACATCAGTTAAAATATTTTGAAATTCCGGTTTCAGAACGGTTACCCCTTCACCGATATTAGTCACTAATAGATCAGCTTCGCTTACACCTAACTGTAAAGCTGCATTTCTTATTCTTAAATGTGGATTTTCTTCTTTTAGAGCGTCCCACTTTTCTCTTAATTCGTTAACTAATGTGCTCATTTTATTTATTTTTTTATGGTTAAAACTGTATAAATTCTATGTATGGTTTCAGCTCCGGACTTACTTGGGATATCCTCCTCTTTCTCCGAAATTTTCATTCTTTTGAAATGGCTCCTTGAGATAAGTTCTTCCATTTCATTATTGCTGTACATGGTAAAGTTGTATTCTGTAAACGGTAAGGTTTCCATGAATCTTCGCTGCCCGAAGGTGAGTACGAAAGTCCCGTCATCCTTCAAAACCCTGTAAATTTCATTCAGGAATGCCACCGGCTCTTCCCAGAAATAAACCGTATTAACAGTGAAAACCTTATCAAAAACCCTATCTTCAAAAGGGAGCTTTTGTCCCTCGTACAATATAAAATCCGCCTGACCTTCAAAGTCTTTATTTATTTTCCGGGCCTCATTATACATTGTTTCGGAAATGTCAACCCCTGTATATTTCAGATTTTGAGCTCTACTCAGGATATTTTTCAGATGCCCCGCATTTCCGTGTCCTATTTCAAGGATAGATTCATTATCTTCTATCAAAAGTGTTTTGATGCTTTCCAAAGTCATGCTGATATTGGTTGCATTCATCATCTCGCCTATCTCAATGCCTTTTTCTCCCTGTGGATTGGCTAAGTTTTGAGCGAGTATTTTAAGTTCATCTCTTTCCATGGTTATCCAAAAATGATCATTGGGTTATTAGTAATAGGATGCTCGCAGATGGTACAGGGAAAGTTGTATGCCTTAGTTATATTTTCGGCAGTAAAAACTTCCTGTGGTGTTCCATAAGCTGAAACCCTTCCCGATTTCATGAGTAATATCTTATCGGCGTACTGAGCGGCCAGATTTAAATCATGTAAAACCACAACAGCACTGTTTGCTTGTTTTGTAAAACTCTTCATGATCTCCAATGCCTTGTATTGATGTTTAACATCAAGGTTATTGAGTGGTTCATCAAGGAACAGTAGTTTGTGGGCAATATCATTCTGTAGCTGTGCCAGTACCCGTGAAAGATGTACTCTCTGCTTTTCCCCTCCGGACAGGGTATTGTATTCACGGTCTTTCAGATGAAAAACATCTGTTTCATACATCATATTGTTCATGGCTTCCAGATCCTCTTTTCTCGGCTGCGCATCAAAATAGGGATAACGCCCCATCATGACAACATCTTTTACTTCCAAAGGAATATCATTGCTGTTGTGCTGGGAGAATTTAGCCTTATGCCTGGAAAGCTCAACCACATTCCACTCGTTAACAGGTTTGTTTTTAAACAAAACTTTTTGCTTTCTGGATTTCACCTCGTTGGCCAGAACACTTAATAAACTTGATTTTCCAGCTCCATTGGGTCCTACAATAGCTAAAAACTCACCATATTCCAATGATACGTCCACTCCATCCAGAATATGAAATTCTTTGTGTTTATAGCTGATCTGATGCGCCTTTATCATTAGAGTGATTTTTTAAATTTAATTAAAATGGCTATAAAAATCGGCCCTCCCATTAATGCCGTGAGGATACCTATTGGCAATTCCGAAGGCTCCACAATACTTCTGCTGAATGTATCGCCGGTCAACAGCAAAATACTTCCGCAAACAGCAGACAATGGTAATATAAAGGTATAATCCGATTTGAACAAAAGCCTTAAAATATAAGGTACAATAAGACCTACAAAACCAATCGTTCCCGAAAATGCCACCGAAGTTCCCACCATTAATGCTACGACAATAATGATTTCTTTTTTAAGTTTTTCTACATTGATCCCTAAGTGCTGTGCGTCTTTTTCACCCAACATCATGGCATTCAATGCTTTTCCTTTTGGGATTAAAACGATATATGAGATAATCAAAACAATGACTAAAACAATATTTTTTGTCCAGGTGGCTGCAGCCAAGCTCCCAAGATTCCAGAAAGTAAGATCTCTCAATTGTTCATCTTTTGAAATGTAGATCAGAAACCCGGTAATTGAAAAGCCAATTGCCGTAATAGCTACACCGGTTAGCAACATCATTACCACGTTTGTTTTACCTCCGCTGGTAGAAATCCTGTATACCAGCATCATAGATAGAAAAGCCCCGATAAAAGCAGAAATACCCACCAGTGAAAATTGTACTACCTCAGGAAGATACTGTTTGAAATGTCCTCCTAAAACAATAGCAATGGCTGCAAGTAATGTTGCTCCCGAAGTAAGTCCTATTAGATCCCCCGTCGCCAAAGGATTCTTAAAAAGTCCCTGCAATCCTGTTCCGGACACCGCCAGCATGCTTCCAATTAAGATTGCCATAACGATTCTCGCAGCACGGACATCCCATATCACGTATGTATCGCTAGGCGATATATTTCCATTTCCTTTTACAACCTCCCACAAAACTTTATACGGAGAAGCTCCGTTAAAATTATAAACTCCTGTACTAAGCGACCATACCGCTATGATAGCAAGCAGTATGGTACTTATAGATAGATAAAAGTATAGTTTACTTTGTGTTTTCAATTAATAACTTATTTAATCCTACTGCAGCCTCTCCTAATCTTGGTCCGAATCCTGAAACAAGTCCTCCGTCCATAGCAATGATCTTTTTATTCTTGCCGGCATTTGTTTGAGAAACACCTGGCATTTTAAGCGCTCCTTCGTTTCCTCCTGCACCCTGTAAGCCTGATGAGAAAAAGAATAATACATCCGGATTCGCTTTTACTACAGCCTCAGGGGTCAGCGGTTTGAAATCTTCAAATTCCGTAACTGCATTTTGTCCGCCTGCAAGACCGATCAAAGCATCCATTGGTGTCTTCGTACCGGAAACCATCAGCATATTTCCTCTTGCATAAATAAACAGTACTTTAGGTTTTTTAGCAATCGGCTGAACCTGTTTCAGATCCGCATCGATTTTATCATTCAGTTTCTGATAATCTGTGTTGCCAATAGCTTTTGCTACCTGCTCAATTAATTTTTTAGTTCCTTCCACTGAATATTCCTGTTTGAAGATTTCAGTTTTTATCCCTGAAGACTTTATTTTTCCTAATAGCTCAGGGTTTATATCTTTATCAGACGCTAAAATTAATGTAGGATTTACGGCCATAATCGGCTCAATGGTCATTGATCTTACATGTCCCAGATCTTTAGCTGTTGCTTTTAAAGTTTCAGGATAGGTACTGGTAACATCAGTTCCTACAATTTCTTTTTCATGACCTAAAGCACTCACTATTTCTGTGATGCCACCATTTAAGGTCACAATTTTATTATTCGTTTTCGGCGTTTGTGAGGTATTTGTTTCTGCTGTATTTTCCTGTTTTGCGCTTTCGGCTTTTTTGCAGGAAGCTACTGCTAGAAGGATTGATGCTACTAAAATTATCTTTTTCATGATATATTATTTATTGATTTATTATAAAGGTTCAAATTCAAAACTGGCATGCCCCCGATTTCCCTGAGGATCTTTCATTTTATTAAATCTAAGCTTGAAGTAAAAGCCCTCAGCATCTTTTAATACAAAGAAACGGTCAGCGTACACGAATGCTCCCGGCACTTCGCTTGTTCCGGTAGTCGTTCTCCATTTATCCCCAATTGCTCTTTGATCAGTAGATACAAGCTTCGCCTGATCTACATTGCTTAACTTAAATGAGTTATAGGCCTGATCCAGGTTTCCGGAAGCCGTTACCTGATACGCACTCACTCCACTGGCCGTATTGGTGATTATGAAATCAGCATAAAAATAGCTTCCTGCGCTATTTCCCGGACCCATAAAAACTTCATTGGTAAATGTGGTAAAGGCTAAATCCCAATTCTTTTTCTTTGGCTGGATTGTAGCCGGAGCACCCGTTTTAAGATTGAAGAAATTAAAATTGTATTCTGTATCTTTTGTTATCATATACTCCTGGTAGGTAGTTGCATTGATGTCGGCATATCTTAATTTATATCCGTTAGGAGCTCTTAAAATCTGAATTTTTTTCCATCCTCTGGGATCGGATGATAGTGAAACAGATCCTGCAGCAATATTAGAGTTTGGATCTGCTAAATTTCGTCCCAGGTTAACCAAATAAACAGGATTGTCAGAATCGTTCTCTTTGATAGGCTCTATCGCTGAAGACTGGTTTAAAAAATTACCATCAGGATTATCCACATACTTCATATTAGCAGCATCAAATGTACCTACCTGAACTTTTTCTTTCAGATCGGCTACATCAGATTCTTTTACAGTATTGATGTTCGTAGCATTAGGAATTTTCGCAACAGCCATTGCAATAGACCCGTTTAAAATTACCCTATATTCATCTCCTGTATAAAATCCAAGATCCCAGTCTGTCCTTTTATTGATCGTATGATTTTTTGCATCACTTAAGTCGATCCAAACCTGATTGGCTTCTGTGGGTCCGCCTACATCGGCGCTTACTTCAGAACCTGTCATCTTGGGAACCTGAACAGGATCTTCATCAGCTGAAAGACAAGACTGTACAGCAGCAATAATGAATAGAAATGAAAATATCTTTAAATACTTCATGATATATTTTTTTTAGAATTGATACATTAATCTTGCGAAATAGCTTCTTCCATAGTACAAATTCAGACGGTCAGATCCTGCAGTATGTGCATTTCCTCCGTTTGCAGTGGAATTAATGGTAGTAACATCAAAAATGTTTTTAACTCCTGCAGAAAGTTCAAGCTGATTTTTCCAGAATGGCTGGCTTACAATAAAATCCATCATGTGGAATCCATCATTTTTCCCTAAGCGGAATGCATTACCTTCTAATACATACAGCCTTGACGGCCCCGTATACTTATAATAAAGATTAAAAGCAGTTCCTGCATTTTTTAGTTTATAGGAAACATTAGCTCCTGTCTGAAAATTATACTGAAAGTCCGTTGGTGAGGCAATATCCATATCTTGTTTTGACACAGAAATACCATTTAGGGAAGTCCTTACTCCTAAAGTAAACTGGTCTTTGACAATATTGGCATTGGCACCAAACAAAAGACTTCTGTACGTATCTATGTTCATGTACTTATAAGTGGAGGGTCTTTTAATCATAACCATTTCAATTTTATCTTTCAGATCAACGTACAGAGCTTCCAGATTGTAATTGAATTTCCATCCATTTCCTATGGTGAAGCCCTGATCCCAGAATGCACCGACAGAATATCCTTTTTCAGGAGTAAGATCAGGATTTCCCTGAATGTCGTGATTTACGTTAACGAAATAAGTGAACATTTCATCATAGGTAGGATAGCGATTGGCTGTTCCGAAAATACCTCTTAGATTGGAATTTTCAGATGTTTTCAGCCTTGCAGACACCGAATAGTTGAATTGATTATCAAATTTGTTGCTGAGCGATAATCTTGCTCCGGGTCTTACTGAGAATTTATCCGAAACATTCCACTCTGCAGAAATAAAGTTGCCATAGGTAAAAATCTTTCTTCTGATATTTTGCCCGTCAAAATCCCCTGCAATTAATGCAGCATACCCATTGGTATGGTCTAATTCGTAGCCTAACTGGAAGTCAAATTTCTTGTTATCGAGAAAATTACTGAACATTCCTCTTGAATAAAATACATCGGTCTTGTAATAAGATCTTTCATCATAATGGGTATCTTTAGCTCTGTTGGGTATATCATATACATAATCAAAGTACTTCCGATCCTGATTCTGATAAGAGAAATCTCCCGTGTAGCGGATCTGGCCCAGGTTGGTCTGAATATTCAACTGATGAAGCCAACGCTCTGTATTATATTCTCTGTCTGTACTTGTATAGGTTACACCACCCTGCCCGTCATTAAGTGAAATTCTGTCAACTTTAGGATTATAAAAATTAAATTTTTCGCTTAAGTAAGATATTTTATAGAAAACTGAAGTTTTATTCTTGTTGTACTTGATCAATCCAGTTGCTTCATACTGATCTTTTGGATTCCATTCATAACCTCGTTTATTATCTTGTCCGAAATACTTATATCCTTCACTATTTCCCTGATATCCCATAAATTGATTATGGTTAAAACTTATATTGGTAAACCAGTGATCGTTAAAGTTGTAACCTACATTCACATTCTGAATATGTCTGCCTTTCCCTCTTTTCCTTAAATCATAGCCATCCCTCACCGTTTCCTCCTGTAGTGCCGCTCTTATACTTAATTTTTTATGACTGCTTTTTTTAGTGATGATATTAATAACGCCTGCCAGTGCACCATTACCATATTCCACGCCCATGCTTCCTTTTACAACTTCAATCCTCTCAATATTACTTAAACTGATCTTCGTAAGGTCTATATTACTTCCTAAACCCGTATCTCCTACAACCGGAATATTATCTATCAAAATTTTGACATAGCTCCCGCCTAATCCTATGATATTAGCAGTTGAATTTCCGGAATTGGTATCTGGAGTGATTTGTATGTTAAGTGTTTGGTTAAGAACGTCAGCAGCGTTGGTCGCCGCCATATTTTTTATCTGTTCAGCATCGATAACTTCAACTTTATAAATCGATTTATTGATCGATTGCTGCATATACTGTCCTGTGATAACAACTTCTTCAATTTTTTTCTGATTAAGAGAATCTTTTTCCTGTGCATTCATCCAAAAGACTATGGATAATGAGAGTATAGAAAGCACCTTCTTCTTCATAGACACAAATTTTCGACAAATATAATGCTTTATTTAGAACAGATAAAAATAATTTATTACTTTTGTCGAATAATTCTAAATAAAAATAATATTATGAATCTAAAATTACTTTCTGGAGTTTTAATGTTTTCTGCGATTGCAATTAATGCTCAGTTACCAACAATAAATGAGAATTTTGATAATTTCACTTCAGGCAGCACAACTTTCCCCCAAAACGGATGGACTGCTAAACTAGCGCCCAATCCGATGCCCTTTCCCCCAGCGCCGTTAATGATCGTTACAACTGATGCAAACAAGGCTGTTCAGGCTTACTCGGGAAACAATACAAGCGAGCCTTCGTATTTAATTACCCCTCAGATTGTTGCTCCTGCAGGAGATAAATCGTTATCATTTACTACCAGCTTAGTATCTCCTTCGCCTGGTCCGGGCAGTATTCAAATTGGGCTGGCTTCCAATCCAACAGATATGTCTACATTTACACCTGTTGGAAATCCTGTAACGTTATCAACCGTAGGTACTAATGTGAATGTGAATGTAAATATTCCTGCATCCACTTCTACCTACATTGTTTTCAAATTTACACCAACAGCAAGCCACGTGGCGATCCAAATTGATAATGTGGTCTATAATACTACATCAAGTCTGGCTGTATCTGACCCTATCAAATCAAAAGATGCTATCCAATTTGCTGTTAACCCAGAAAACACAGCATTGCAATTTGTAACAAAAAAAGATCTTAAAAATATTGGGGTTTATTCTTCAGCGGGTCAAAAAGTAGCTGAAGGAAAGTTAAATAATCAAAGATTCGATATCAGCACATTACAAACAGGTATCTATTACATTGTTATTGAAACAAAAGACGGCTCAGTCACAAAATCAAAATTCATCAAAAAATAAGATCTATTAGATATTAACTTATGTTTTGTTAAGGCTGGCTTTTTGAAGTCAGCCTTTTATGTTCAAAATCCATGAAAGGGTCTACTGTCACGCTAAAGTTTAAAAAAAATTAATCTTAAAACACGACAAAAGTCATGTTTTTATTTAGAATCATTAAAAATAAATATATAATTTTGTAGAATAATTCTAAATAACTAACAATAAGAGATGAGAACAAAACTACTTTTGACTTCAATGCTTGCACTGGCTGTACATCAAACAGTATTAGCCCAAACAGATGTTAATGGGTATACAACGGTCAATTTAACCACTGGTCCCAACTATCAAAACCGGGTATTCTTTGACTTCAGTACAAATAATATTATTTCGCAACCTGCAGATTCATGGGATATTGCATTTTTTAGAAATTCAAGTATGAGTTTTGGAACAAGAATCAATGACGCCCAAAATATAGAGGTTTACCAGGCCTCTGCAGTACCAGCGGATTGGGATAATATTAACATCGCCAATATAGCATCATGGGGATCTCCATTATATAATCCGGACCAGACGACTTCTCTTCAGGAAGGAGCATTTGAGCAAGGTTCAGCTACGTACGGATGGGGAGACTATAACGGAGGGACCCATCATATCGATGGAAAAGTAATTTTTGTTTTAAAATACCTTTCTAGCAATACTTATGTAAAATTTATGATTACCGATTACTTCGGTGGTTATACTTTTAAGTATTCTAAATGGAACGGATCATCGTGGGAAGCAACGCAAACCAAAACAATTGCGAACGGAACAGATGATGCCTACTTTAATTATTTCTCATTTACTACGGGAGACAAAGTAGCTAATCTTGAACCACCAAAGGCAAACTGGGATTTGATGTTTACAAGATATTGGACATTCTATATGAATATTATGATGTACAGAATGTCTGGAGTTATTCAGAGTCCTACTACTAAGGTTGCAAAAGTTCAACCGGAAACACAGGAAGTTGCAACTTCAAACATTCCAGTATCCACCGCTTTTTCCTCGAATATTACATCAATCGGCCATTCATGGAAGCCAACATCCGGGATTTATAATGATGTTGTTTACTATGTAAAACAAGGTTCGGAATATTACAGAATGTATTTTACTTCTAACGGTGGAGCGTCTACAGGAAATATGTATTTTAAATATAAAAATATCAGCTCAACTTTAGGAATCAAAGAGGTTGGCACCAAAGCTTCCTTTGGATTGTATCCTAATCCTACAACAGCTGATAAAAAAGTGACCGTACTTTTTGATGTAAAAGAAAAGGCAAACAATAAAGGAAGTGTAGAAGTATATGATCTTTCAGGAAAACAAGTCTATAAATCAGAGCTTACCAATCAAACCGGTTTCTATAAGCAAGACCTTAATTTATCTATGCTTCCTTCAGGAACCTATCTTGTTAAAATAACTTATGGTGGAAATAGTGAAACCAAAAAGTTAATCGTAAAATAAAAATCTTAAATTTTAATACTTTCTATTTTTTCTAATAAAAGGCTGTCTACAATGGTAAACAGCCTTTTAACATTGGGTTTGTTAATAGATTTTAAATCCTTTGTATACTTCCGTTGAGCTTTCCATCATTCTGGAAGAATCCTTACGGAAATTGAGAAGATGATCCTGCCCCAGATGATTATTATGGTGTTCTGATGTTTCCCATAATTCTATCAGAAAAAAAGTTCCTTTATTATCCTTATCTTCAATAAGGTCGTACTGCAGGCAGCCTTCTTCTTTTCTTGTTTCTCTTACCAGGGTCTGAAACAATTCTACCGCTTCCATCAAGTAATTTTCATTAAACTTAAAAAGCGCAACAATATGTAAATTCATATGCTATTTATTATGCTGTAAAAGTAAAATATTTTCAAAACTGAAAATCGTTTTGACCCTTTTATTTTTCCACAATAATCGTACTATTTGAAAATGGATTTGTATATGGTTATCAGACTCATTACAATAACCAGACTTCCTATGAATAAAAACATCTTTTTCACCGGTAATCTGGCAGTGAGCATTGCTGAAAACGGCGCTGTTATAATTCCTCCGATCAAAAGACCCAGAATAATATTCCAATGCTGAATTCCCAGGGTAAAAAAGAAGGTTATTGCGGCAGTTATGGTTAAAATAAACTTGGCTACAGTAGAACTTCCTACTGCAAATCTGGGAGTAAAAGCATTCTTAATTAAAGTCCCTGTAACCAAAGGGCCCCATCCTCCCCCTGCAAAAGAATCTATGAACCCTCCGATCAGCCCCAGGCTTGTGAGATTCGTTTTTCTTTTCAGGGCTTTATTTTGTTTAGGCTTAAAGGCGTTGGATAAGATTTGAAAACCAAGATATAAAGTATAAAATGCAATAATAGTTTTGGTAATTTTAGAATAGTATTCTCCGAGATATGTAAGAGATAATGCACCGATGATGGCTCCTATAACCGCCGGAATAGATAGTTTTCTAACCAATGTCTTGCTTACATTCTTCAATTTGATATGACTGATGCTTCCCGCAGCAGTTGTAAAGCTTTCAGCAGAATGAATACTTGCACTTACGATATGGGGCGGAATATTAAGAAAGAGAAGTGTTGTTGTACAAATCACACCATAACCCATTCCCATTGATCCGGCAACAATTTCTGCAAAAACCCCCACCAACAACATCCAGTAAAATATATAATTGTCTTTTGCGAGGATATGGGTCAGTTCATCAAGATACCCCATGCTGTACATGGAAAAAACAACAATAACCAATATAGCAACCGTTACCAGTAATACATTCAACCTTACCTGCATTTTTCTTGAGATGACCATTCTATACAAGTATTAGTTTAACAACACTTTCAGGTAAGAACATATTTTTGGTAAGCTGGCCTCTGCATTCCTTCTGCAAAAGCCACATTAGTGTATCTGCAACATTTTTTGAAATCATAGTTTGTTCATTTGGCATCCTGCAAATATCAAACAAAATAATTATCCTACCAAAAAAGTAGACTAACAATTCAAAAAAAAGGACCCGATCAGTCGATCAGATCCATTAATGTTTTTTCTTCTAAAATTTTAAGCGAAGCATCCCGAACCTCAATGAGGACATCGTGCAAACCACAATGATCTTCGTTGCAATCGTCACATTTTTCATAAAAATTAAGACTTACACAAGGAAGCATTGCAATAGGACCATTAACCAGGCGAATGATCTTCGCCAGTTTTACATCGGCAGGATTTTCTTTAAAGAAGTATCCACCACCCTTGCCTTTCTTGCTATCAAGGATATCAGATTTCTTGAGTTCAAGCAGAATATTTTCCAGAAATTTAAGCGGAATCTTCTTATGTTCCGCAATTTCAGAAATAAGGGTTGGCCCTTCATTTCTTTTTTCTACAAGATATGAAAGTGCCTTAAAAGCATATTGAGATTTTTTTGACAGCATTACAGCAAATTTAAGAAAATAGTTTCATATGTGGGAAGTCGTGAAATTGCTAATTTACCGAATGGTGAAATCATCTAATTGTGAAGCTGTTGGAATAGAAAATAGCAAAATCACTGAGGTGCAAGATTGCTTTTAAATAGCTCTTTTTTTCTTTTATCAAACTCTAAGATTTCAATCTTTACTATATCTTTCTCCATCCTTAAGGCGTTTTTATCGATTAAGTGAATTCACAATTTTACCAATAAGTAACTCCGCTTTTTCGCCTTTTCCTCTCTTCCCCCTCCCTTTTCCTCATAATTCATTAAATTTGCGGTATGTTCAGTAAACAAGAAGCACAGCAACTAAAGAAAGAATTTTGGACCGCCTTTGGGAAATCTTTTCCAAGAAAATGGATATTGTACGATACCAAGATCAAAGATTTTTCTTTCAAATTCCAGGCGGATAATAAAAAAGCCGAAGTATCCTTGGATATTGAAATGAAGGATGAGATTTTCAGAAATGCGTATTATGAAAAGATATGGTCTTTGGAGGACATTCTAAAAGATTATGTGGGAGATTTTAATAAAGATGAGTTTTTTACACTGGAAAACGGAAAAGTTATCAGTAAGATCTGGATTGAAAAGCATCATGTTTCAATTTTCAATAAAAATACGTGGAGCGAAATATTTGAATTTTTTGTCGAAAAAATGGATGGCTTTGAAAGGTTCTACTATGAATATGAAGATTTTATCAAAGACGTGTAAATAATGACCATCATTCTTGAGTATTTATCCGGTTATTTCTTGGAATACTCCATATTCTTGTGGAGATATTCTTTGAACAAATAATTTATGGCGTTATAAAATACCTATATCGAAAGATTAAGAATATTCTTAAACTATTCTGATGAGCAACCCTGACAGCTGATAAATTATTTACCTTGCTATTTCTCTTAGAGAATTTCCTGATAATTTAGCTTTTGCTCTAAGTTGGGAAGCTTCTCTTTTTTTTTTCCTCCATTCCCATGGAGAAATTGTTTCACTTCCGGACCATAATCCTAATTTAAGACTTCTGGCTTTTGATTCAAGTACTCCAAGGTTTTCATTATTGGAGTATTGGTAATACCACCATCCCAATCCTTTTTTTATAATCTCTTCGGACAGGTACTGATCTTTATCGAAATATACTTTGGCAATGATGCGTCCGTACCGGTCAGAAGTGGTTTTATAGTATAGGATCTCTTTTCCAAATACCAGATCACTTGTCAGTTGTTTGGCGTTTTTTCCAAATGGCTGACCTTTCTCAGGGCAATCTACCTCAGCAAGACGTAATGTGGTCTGGTTATTATTTTTATCAAGAACCAGGATCGTATCACCGTCCTTAATACCGATTACTTTTGCTTTGATTTGCGCCAAAACTAACCCTGAAGTCCCTATCAATAGTACAAAAAACATCTTCCCCAGCCTTTTCATGTATTTTTCTTCTTTAGTATAAACAAAATTCGCGAGGCAATTTTAGCTATTTTAAACATAATATCGTTTACTTTTCTCTGAATATTATCCACAAATTGTTTATTGTTCAGGAAATTCCTTTATAAATAATTGTACAGCAAACCATAATAGCTTTAAAAGTATTTTTTGCCAAAAGGCAAATACGGTATCATTTTCTTTAGCTAAATTTCGGACATGAAAGAATTATTCAATTTCGTTTTAAGGTTTGGGAATCTCAATGAACAGCAGATCGAATTTATAAAAAGTAAATCCACCGAACTTCATCTTTCCAGAGATGAATATTTTTCCGAAGCCGGAAAAATTGCCAGACAGGTAGGATTTATCGTTGATGGTATTCTACGGGTCTGCTATTATGATAATAAAGGAGAAGAAATTACCAAATACTTTATCGAGGAAAATAATCTGGTCGTGGATCTGGAAAGTTTTGATAACGAAATTCATTCCAGCACATACGTTCAGGCAGTTACGGATTGTACGATGATCGTTTTTTCACGCAAAGACTGGCTCGAACTGTTGCAGACCATTGTCGGATGGGAAGCTATTGTTCATAAAATTATTTCAAGAGCACTGATCCAGAAGGTAGAAAGAAGAAGCCCTCTGGTTTCAGAAGATGCGACCACCCGTTATCTCAAATTTCTTGAAATCTACCCTACTGTGGTCAACCGGATTCCTCTTTCCTATATCGCCTCATATCTTGGTATCACACAGTCTTCTCTGAGCAGGATAAGAAAAAATATACGCTAAGATCACTTTTTGCCAAATGACAAAAGATCTCATTTTTTAATACCTCACCTTTACATCACTAAATAAAACAAGAAAATGAAATCAGTATTAATCACAGGTGCCAACAGAAGCATTGGCCTGGAAACTGCAAAACAACTCTCATCAAAAGGACTATTGGTCTACCTTGGAAGCCGCAGTCTTGAAAAAGGAGAAGCTGTAGTAAAAGAACTTCAGGATAAAGGATATCAGAATATCAAAGCAATTGAAATAGATGTTACCAACCCCGATTCTATTTCGGAAGCGAGGAATACTATTCAAAGGGAACAGGGCAAACTGGATGTTCTCATCAATAACGCAGGAATTCTGGGTATCAATCCGCAAACGGCTTCAGGAACTTCTATTAACGACATCCAGCAAGTCTTCGACACCAATTTTTTCGGAGTCATCAGCGTTACACAGACTTTCTTAGATCTTCTTAAAAAGTCAGACAGCCCGAGAATCAGCAATATCACATCCGGGCTCGGTTCTCTGACTTTACATAGCGATCCCAGCTGGAAGTATTATCATGTAAAGGGAGCCGCTTACGGGCCATCAAAATCAGCGTTGAATGCATACACCATTGTTTTGGCGTATGAATTAAGGGAACTTCCCTTTAAGGTCAATGTAATAGATCCCGGCTATACAGCAACAGACTTCAATGCCCACAGCGGTCCGGGATCCGTAGAAAGCGCTGCTTCTTTTATCATTAAGCACACTCTGACTGATGAAAACGGACCAACAGGTCAGTATTTCAGTAATGATATTGAAGATGAGATTGGAATTAGTCCTTGGTAGATTTGTACAATTTGATTTTTTGTACAATGTAAAAAGTAAAAAATGTATCAATGATTTTAGAGAGACCTTAAGGTTTCTCTTTTTTGTTTTCCTATTTTTGTTACATACATACTAGCATGAATATTTTTAATAAAACAGAAATCAAATACATCGTCATCCAGATTATTGCTTTTAACTTTATTCTTATTCCGCCAAGGTTATTTTCCTATTTAACGGATATACACCTTTCGCAGTTGTTTTTAAATTCGGCTAAAAACTCTGGTAGTTTAATTGAACTGTTTGAGAAAAACAATATTGATTCCATTCGATTCAATGACCTTATCAGTACGATCAGAAATTACCAGACTGTAGGGTTTATTATTGGCTGTCTGATCTGTATATGGATCACCTCAAAACGAAAATTAAGCTGGATCAATTCTTTAATTGTTATTGTGATCAGCTTTTTACTTATATTTTTAAAACAGGCATCATTTCCCTTTAAACCTTTGTATCTGGAACATTGGTTTAATCAATTTGAAATCTATGTCTATTTTAGTGGTTGCTTATTTTTGGTAATAAGTCTATCTTTATTTTATTTAAGTTATAAGATGAGACTCAGCAAAACTTAGAATTATAATATAAAGTTTACTCTTCAAGCTTATAACCATCTCTGTACGAAGAAAATATGTACTTTACCACGATGACCATACAAAAACAAATCAACCATTACATTTCCACTCAATCAGACACGAAACGCCGAGATATGGAAACCCTGCATCAGTACATTCTGCAAGTGATGCCAGAATGTAAATTATGGTTTCTGGATGGTAAAAATGAAGAAGGAAAAACGGTTTCCAATCCCAATATCGGATATGGTTTCCGGATCATGAAATATGCTGATGGAAGTACCCGGGATTTTTACCAGATTGGCCTCAGCGCTAATACAACAGGTATTTCAATTTACATTCTTGGTATTGATGATAAAAACTATTTATCCCAAACCTATGGTGAAAAAATAGGAAAAGCCAGTGTGACCGGTTATTGTATTAAGTTCAAAGCATTGAAAGATATCGATATTGAAGTGCTTGGAGAAGCGATACGAGACGGTATTAGTAAGAGCCTGACACAGTAAAGTATATTCTGATCAATAAAAAAGAGAAACCATAAAGTTTCTCTTTTTTAATTCATTATCGTTTAATTGAATTTTCTTTTTCTCAACCAGAAGAACAATCCTCCGAGTAACCCAATAATGACTAGCGGAAGCAGCAAATTAAACCATTGCCAGTTGGTCTTTTCTTCTGTAATTCTTTGTCTGTCCAGTAGCCTTTCTTCGATATTCCTGTTTCTTAGTTCCATTAGGTTGCTATCATCTAAAAGGTAATCCAAAGCGTTTCGCAGGAACTGTTCATTTCCAAATTGTTCATTGGTTAATAAGTCTACTCCTAACGGCAAAGGTTCTCCCTTGATCACTTTATTTCTTCCTACGTCACCATCTGCAATCACGATCATTTTATTTTCCGGGCTCTGACCTTTAAAACCAGGATAGGATTTTCTTTCAATTCTCGAAGCATAAGCGGAAGTAAATTTCCCTTCCAATGCTACAGCAAAGATTTTCGGAGTACTTGGCTTTTCCATTTGCCCAAGACTATCTACGCTTGAAATTTCTTTAAGATCCACATAATTCGGAACCTGTTTCAATAAAGTCCTTTCACTCGATTCAAAAAGAACTTTGGTTTTAATATTCTTTCTGCCTAAAGTATCAATTGATGTGGGAAATTCAAATTTTACCGGATTGATATTCTTGGTGATCGGGTCGTTCTTTTCAGCGATTCCCAAAGGGAAATAGGGCCATGGAAGACTTGTATACTGCGGATTGCCACTCACCTCTCCCGTTACCAGCCTTAACAAAGCGAATTTCTTTACATCTTTAACCAAAGCAGGATTGATCCTGATTCCATAGTTGAAGAAGAAATCAGTCATGTTGATATCCACCGGGAATGGCATTACCTTTTTAGATCGGGTTAAGGTATCCATTTCAGCATTTACGGCATCAATCATCCATAATGTTTTTCCTCCGTTCATAATATACTGGTCCAGGATCACTTTTTCACCATCTGTAAATGCTTTTCTCGGTTTTGCAATAACGAGGGCACTCATTTGTTTCAGCAACGGAACATCCGCAGCTGTTAGCTCAACCTGATTTTTAGGAATCACAGGACCGGCATCGTAGTTTTCTAATGCCAAATGCATAAAACCCTGGAATTCTCCCGGACTTAATTCATCCTGGTTAACCAAAACTCCTATTTTCTTTCTCTTATCAGTGGCAATATTCTTGATGTTCGATACAAGATTATATTCTAAATTTTCAATGGATTTCGTCAGCTGTTCATCGGCATTGATATTGGCCTGCTGTACCACCAGCGGGATAGAAACGCCGCCCTTATTGTACTTAAGAACCGCATACGGGAATAATACGATCTGGGAGACTTTACCGTCTTTTACATCCGGAAGAACGGAAGGCTGCATTCCCATCGCCATCAAAGTATCCTGGGACATTTTGGTTTTGATAGGATCAATAAATTTAAAATCAATTTTCGGATTGATCTTTCTGAATTCCTCCAGCATAAACTTCGTTTCACTTTGCAACTGTTTGAAGCTGGCCGGGAAATCTCCTTCCAGATATACCTCCACAGTTAGAGGCTTTTTAACCGATTCCAATACTTTGATGGTATTATCGGAAAGGGTATATCTTTTTTCTTTCGTTAAATCCAATCTGATCCCAGAAACGGCAAGAATAATCACTAAAGGCAGGATCACAAACAATAAAATCCCTAATGGAGATTTAAAAGGTATCTTCTTCATAATTCTACTTCTTTTTATTGATAAAATGATTGGACAATACTAATGAAACACCGATGATCAGAACAAAATAGGCTACATCTTTGAAATCGATCAACCCTCTTGTAAATCCAAGGAAATGCTGATAAAAACCTATATTCTGTAAGATAAAATCTGCTCCACCCAACAATTTATAGCTTGCTAACTGCTCGATTCCGAAATACATGATAAAACACATGAAAACACCTAACAGATAAGCCATGATCTGATTCTGAGACAACGATGACGCTAAAATCCCGACACCCGAAAAAGCAGCGATAAGCATGATCAATCCGATATAACTCCCAAAGGTCATTCCCAGGTCAATATTCCCGGCAGGAACTCCCAAAACATAAACGGTATACAGATAGATCAACGAAGGAATGAGGCATAAGATGCCGACCACCCAAACGGAAAGAAACTTTCCTAATACAAGGTCCGATATTTTTAAAGGCTGGGAAAACAACCAGTACAAAGTTCCCGTTTGCTGCTCTTCTGCAAAAGTTTTCATGGAAAGTGCAGGAATAATGAACATCAGTAGCCATGGGACCAAAACAAAATAGCTTTGTAATGAGGCCATTCCGATCTCAAAGATATTAGAGTCGTTGTCGAAAAAAAACAAAAAAAGAGTCGCTATCAGACTGAAAGCTGCGATAATAATCCACGCACTCCAGTTCCCGAAGTAACTCCAAAGTTCTTTTTTTAAAATTGCAATCATAGTTTTTTAGTAAAATGTAAAAGGGATTGTATTGATGTACACACATACCCTTTTTCTATTGTTTCTTTTTTTTGTTTTTATTGACCAGTTTCACGGTCATCATGATTAAAAATACAAGAACGAAAAATCCGGCAATTAATTGCCACCAGTAATCAATTACTGAAGATTTCAGAATAACTGTAAAAACAACCAGGAATAAAATGAATGTGGCAATCTCATTCGCCTGTCTCAGTTTTATGTTTGCTGTCTGTAATGTATTTCCGTGAAGTGCTTTTAATTGAAGAACTTTTTTCCAGCACCAGTAATGGTAGATCGCCAGACCGACAAGGAATGTTAGTTTTAAATGAAACCAAGGCATTTTCATCAATCCTGTATTAAGAAAGATCATCACCAGTCCGCAAACCGCCATGATCACTCCTGCAGGAACTGTAATGATATTCCAAAGCCTTCTTGCCATGAAGGTATACTGTTCTCTTAGGATACTTTTCTTTTCTTCAGAGAATTCATCGGTATCTTTATAGTAAACAAATATCCTGACAAGGTAAAAAATCCCTGCAAAATAACTGACCATAAAAATAATGTGCAGCGCTTTGATTATTGTGTAAAGCATTTTAAAAACTTTCTATTTTTTATAAAACAATACGATACCATACTCCCGTCTCTCACTTCAACCTTTGAAATAACTTTGGGATCATCAGCCACAAAAACAGCCGAACAATCCCAAGTTTTCAATTTTTATTTTTTAATATTTTTAAGAGATCACACTAAGCTCTTTCCCCACTTTTTCAAAAGCAGCAATAGCTTTATCCAGATGTTCTCTGGTGTGAGCAGCAGAAAGCTGAACCCTGATTCTTGCCTTTCCTTTAGGAACTACAGGATAGAAGAAACCAATTACGTAAATTCCCTCGTCCATAAGTTTCTCTGCCATTTTCTGAGCCAATGGCGCATCATAAAGCATTACCGGAACGATCGCAGCATCTCCGTCAGGAATATCGAAACCTTTAGCTTTCATTTCTCTTCTGAAGTATTCTGCATTTTCCATCACCTGATCACGAAGTGATGTGTCAGCAGAGATCATATCCAACACCTTCAATGCTGCACCTACAATACCCGGAGCTAATGAATTGGAAAACAGATAAGGGCGGGAACGTTGTCTCAGCATATCGATAATCTCTTTTTTACCCGAAGTGAATCCTCCTAAAGCTCCACCCAGTGCCTTTCCTAAGGTAGAGGTGATAATATCTACCCGACCCATTACTTCATTCGCTTCATGTGTTCCACGACCTGTTTTTCCAATAAAACCAGTGGCGTGAGAGTCATCTACCATTACCAAGGCACCATATTTATCCGCAAGATCACATACCCCTTTCAGGTTAGCTACAATTCCATCCATAGAGAAAACCCCATCGGTAACAATGATCGTAAAGCGGTGATTTTTTTCAGAAGCCGCTTTCAGCTGAGCTTCCAGATCCTCCATATTATTGTTTTTATAACGGTATCTTGCCGCTTTACAAAGACGAACCCCGTCAATAATCGATGCGTGGTTCAGTTCATCTGAAATAATAGCATCCTCCTCGGTGAATAGCGGTTCAAAAACACCACCGTTAGCATCAAAACATGCTGCATACAAGATCGTATCTTCCAATCCTAAAAACTGAGCGATCTTCTCTTCCAGCTGCTTATGAATATCCTGGGTTCCACAGATAAAACGAACGGATGACATTCCATATCCGTGAGAAGCGATCATATCCTGGGATGCTTTCATCACTTCAGGATTATTGGAAAGTCCCAGATAATTATTAGCACAGAAGTTCAGCAACTTTTTACCGTTAGCTTCTATTTCCGCACTCTGTTGGGAAGTAATGATTCTTTCTCTCTTATAAAGCCCGTCGTTTTCAATATTTTTAAGCTCGTTCTGTAAATTTTGAAGATATTTTTCAGAGATCATTTTTAGTAATTTTTTAGATGCGCTAATTTAGTAAAAAGGCGGTAAACTATCCTCTTTTATGATTCTTATTCTAAAAAATTGAGCAGAAACATTCATTTTAACAATTAGTCTACTAATTTAGTAGGATAATAATTTTATATTTGTCCTTTAAATTCTAAAAATGAAGTTATCATCTGTACAAAAAGTTAGGAATATACCATCAATAAATTTTCTGAATCTCTACATGAAACCCCGTCTTCCGGTTATAATCGAAGATTTTGCAGATCCAGAAAGCCCGGCTTTTAAAAAGTGGAGCTATGATTATTTTAAAGAAATAGCAGGTAATCATAAGGTCAATATTTATGGCAGTGACCTTGAATCTTTGGATAGGGTTGCGAGTAAACCTATCGCTCAGAGCCATTTTTCTGAATATCTGGACCTGATTAGCACAAAACCAACAGAACACAGGCTTTTTCTTTTTAACCTGCTCACTATAAAACCTGAAATGAAAAGTGATATCCACTATAATGATGTTACCAATGGAAAAATTCTAAAGTGGCTTCCCTTTATGTTTTTTGGTGGTAAAGGCTCCATTACCAGAAGCCACGTTGATATTGATATGTCCCATGTTTTCATCACCCAGTTTCAAGGCATTAAAAAGATATGGCTATTTCCCTGGGAACAATCCAGTCTGATGTACAAATTACCTTATAACTTTCACAGTTTAGCTAATATTAAGGAACCCGACTATCAAGAATTTCCTGCTTTAAAATATCTAAAAGGTTACGAAGCCGTTATCCATCCCGGAGAAACACTTTACATCCCTTCCGGATGGTGGCACTATATCCAATATGAAACAGAAGGATATTCCGTCTCTGTCAGAGCTCTTCCTTCCAGCTGGCTCGAAAAATGGAGAGGATTTAAAAATCTGGTCATGATCAGGCATTTTGATAATGCTATGCGAAATTTATTTAAAGAAAAATGGTTCGACTTTAAAGTAAGGAAAGCCCACAGGAAAGCAAAAAGAGCTGTTGCAAGGATTCTGAAATAACATAAAAAAACTGTCTCAAAACATCATTTTGAGCGAATATAGGATGAAGGATATAAAATATTTGTCTTTATGATATTTTCCGTCAAGCTTAAATTGAGAAAAGATAATTATCTGAATTTTGAGACAGTTTCATTATTTCCAGATTCCACTTCTCTATTTGTCCATAAATTATTTATTTTCCCTAACCGGAAGGTATTTATTAAATATTTTTCCACTTTTAAGGGCAAGAGAACTTTCCAGTTGTAAGACTTTCCGGCCATTAAAAATAGGAAGTCCTTTTCCGATCGCTACCGGATTCACAACAATATAATATTCATCAACAAGATCCTGATCGATCAGCGAGCTTACAAAATCAGCACCTCCATACACAAGGATATCTTTTCCCTCCTCCTTTTTAAGAGCTTCTACTGACGTTATAAGATCATTATTATCTACTTCCAGATTTCTGCCGGCTATATTGTTTTCTGTCCGGCTAAAAGCAATTTTACGCATATCAACGATCAGTTTTGCTAAATGGTTGGTAGGATGATCGGGCATATTATCTGCCACATTTTCCCAATGATCTATGAATGGTCGTGTCATTTTCCTTCCCAGTAAAAGAGTGTCACTGCTCTCAGCAAGATCAACGATTTTCTGAAAACCTACCTCATCCGGCGGACTTAGCCATACCCAGTCCTGCTCGCCCTCCGGTCCGGCTACAAAACCATCGATGGTCATCTGCATCTGTAATTTTAATTTTCTCATAGTAATTGTTTTTTGGTGATTGTGTTAGTGTAAGTTGTTATTCAATGTATTACAAATTTAGTGTTTTTCTAAAGTAAGAGAGTTGCCATTTTTAAAACGTAATAAAATTAGTTTTTATAAGTAACATAGATTTTGCTAAGCATCTTAAAGAGGTAGAATAAAAAGATGTCGCAAGAAGGCATGGGTAAGCTGGCAGATGTTAACGGTGCTGTCATTGGTAGATATAAGTGCGGAAAGTAAAACCATCGATTGTGATGGTTACGCAGCTGGCAGAAGCCGTGGAAATTTCTCTGGATTATCTCGTAGGATCTACGGATATTTTACTGGATAAAAATATTGTCGCTAAAATTTTAGATATACAAAAACTAAAAGAGAACGACAGACAACACGTCTTCGCTCTCCTTGATGCGTTCCTTAAACAAACTAAACTGCAAAGCATTTTATAAATACAAAACCCTCGCAAATTGCGAGGGTTCATCTTTATCTTCCACACGATACAATCGGGCGGGGGCGGGGATTAATTATCATTTAAAGTTATTTCCAAAATCTCTTTGACGTTTAGTTCCCATACTCCTCCTGAATACTCTTCCCATACTTTTTTTGCTTCCAAAAAATCCTCCAAAACGTCATTATTACCAATATGCTGAGTAATTGAATTAAGAAAAAAAGAATATTTTATCGGAATATGATAAATAATTACATCATTATCTTTTATATAGGCAAAATGTACATTGAGATCATTATCTATATCAATAATAAATGCTTTTCCATTTTCATCATCATTTAAAGACCAAATCTGACCTGTTTCAATTCTTTTAGTTTCCAATTACTAATAATGTTTTATTATTATTTTTTGCCATTAATAAAAATCTATAAAATAAATCTTCTTTAACATTTTGTTGCTCTAATAATTCAATCAGATAATTAATATGGTTTTGATATAATCTAAAATCACCATATATATCAAACAGATTATCATATTTCTTATTGAAAATATTAATAATATTTTCAAATTTTGAAAATTCAGAATCAGAAATATTAAATAAAATCTGGCTTTTGTTATCTATATCTAAAAAATTAACTGACATATTAATTTGCTTTTTGAGGAAATGAAGTTACAATTTTACCTTTCTTTTTATCTACAATTACTCTATGAGAAGTTTCCTCCGCTGGCGCGGGCGTCACGCTCGTTGCCATTCACATCACAAATTTAAATCTATTTCCAGAATTTTCTGGTCGTCATTACAGTAATGTATTACACTACCATATTTCCATTTGTATATTTCTGTTACAAAGCTACTTTCAGGCCCATTAATCTTAAATACTAAAAATAAAAATCCAAGAAAGTCTACCTTCTCGGATTTATATATAGATTGTTAATCTTTATTCGGGTACGAGCGTGACGCTCGCGCCAGCAGGGGCTTTTGCTTTATTTATCCCATCCTATATGATTTTGTAAAACTTTTCTATTAAATATTTTATCATATCCGACAGGTTTATAAAATAATAATGTGATAATTAAAGGTTTTTTCAGATAATTACTATCATTCTCTTTTTTTATTATATACTGTACGTATTTTTGATGTACATTAGGTCCTGCAATACTAGTATCTTTTACTTTGATGTTCTCTAAAAGAAAATCATTAGGATTTATTTTATCATAGTTTTTATGAAGAAAATTGAGTTCTGCCTTCATTACTCCAGAAAAAATATCAGGATCTGCAACTAAACTTTTATATCCTTCAAAATCATTTATCTTGGCTTTCTCCCAAAATTTTTGAACTGTTTCTTGTATTTGTTTCTCGTCTTTCTTTTTTTGATTGACACAACTGCTTATGCTAGCAAGTATTGCTAATATTGATAAATATTTGATTATTTTCATTAATGAGGAATTTGATTTATTTGATTTTGCATTTCTTTTTGTTTATTTTCCAACATACTTCTTACTTGTTCTGCCGTTGGACGAATTGGTAGATTATTGGAATTCAATATCGACGTTCCAATTTGAATTATTTGATCATTTTGGTTATCAGTTCCAATGGGTAATTTCCCATCATAAACATAATTAACAACGTCATTTCGGAGTTGCAACCCCATTTTCATGCCACTAGAGTCTACATAATTAATAGCATCCCCCATAACTCCAGCTTGATCCAAAACAGAGTTTACATCTTTTGTTGCTTGTACATAATTACTTGTACTTTTTATTGCGTTAGGAATATTAGCCGCCATTTCCCCTAACTTGTACAATTCTTTAACCCCACTAGAAAGCTTAGATGCTGAATTAATTACTTTATCATGCCATTTGCCTGAGTTGTTATCATACATTTTTGTCCAAATATTGGTAGGACGGTCGTCTCCTCTAATACTTTCCATTTTTGCACCAGATGGATTTGGTCCATTATATCTGTAAGAATTCAGCTTTAACCCACTTGTTCCATCTGATATCCTTGCTACACTAGGATTATATCCATTTGTTGATAATCCTATATCTCCTGCCCTGAAAGATGGTCTTCCAAAGGAATCTCTTTGTGTAATTGGAGCCTGTTTAACAATCATTTGATTTCCGCTAATTGCAAAATAGCCAGAATGATGTGGTAATAATTCTAATCCTTCCAATTCAATGCCCATTCCCATTTTGTTTTCTTGAATAGCATAAGTAGAATTATACGGAAATTTCTCACTTAAAGGGTCAATTGATAAAAATCGACCGATATTAGGATCATAATTTCTCCATTTAAAATTATAGAAACCCGTCTCCTGTAACTCTTGTCCTTGGTACTTATAGTTGTATATCTCCGCTCAACTTTTCAGGATTTGCCTACTCAACCTTTTCTCGTGCGAGGCTTTACACTGTGATCACCTGCTCTTGCTCGCTTACGTAAATATAATTTTTCTTTTTCAATTGAAAAAAAATAATTAATGTCAAAAATAGTAGTGTAAGTTTAACAGACAATGTTTTTATTTGTTTTTTTATGTGGTTATAAAACCAAAAATTTAAAATCTCTTGTCAAAATCATTTAATACACCTGTTTATTGTAAAACATGACATTACATTTGCTCTATGGAAAATACAATTACCATTCTAGCACTGCTTTTCCTTGTGATTTTAGCGATGACAGCTTTTGTCATTGTTGCTAAAAATACAGGAAAAGTAAAAAAGTGATTACAAACCCGGTTGTAATCACTTTTTTTCAATTTAGTTTTCAGTAGTCCACCCTGCCAGGTGGACTATTATTTTACAAATATATACTTTCTTTCGATTTGTTTTGTGGTTCCGGTGGTATTGTTGTCGCTGTTGTTGTAGATGTGGACTTGTGGGTAAAATCGATGCTGCTTTTAGCCTTGGCTTTATCCACAAATCCACATCCTTTAACATACTTCCAGTTCAACGGCGATTCAGAGCGGGGGCGCATTTTTCCTTTGTCATTCTGAGCTTGTCGAAGAACGGGTGGTTGAAGCTTTGGCAAAAGGTATTTTTCGGTGCTGGTTTAGGATCGGGAAGATTCGGGGGTGCTGGCAGCGGAGTTGCTCTGCACGAAGCTAAGGGAAGCATTTTACATAATCTCAAATTATAGGTGCCGATGGATTTGCCAGGAGCGCAGCTTTAGCGGAGTGGAAGGCAACGTTTAGGTGCTGCTGCACATATAATTTTATTATGTAATTTGCTGTGGCATTAAAGCTTAGGGAAGTTTAAGCAAGCGTTGGAGAAAAATGTCTTTTTCTGGTGGCGGGCGGGATATTTAATTCAAAATGCAGATGTTGGATTTTATTTTTAATTTTATTATATTTGATGTATGGATTTTTGGGCAATCATTGGTGTCATTTCTTCTGTTTTAGGGATTCTTTCTTTCCTAAAAAATGATGCTGTTTCATTGCTGTCTCCTTTTAAAAAAAATTATATTTTGTTGTCTCAGCAAAACAACAAAAACAATATAAAAAAAATCCTTTTTGACGATATCAGATCGTTTTAGGTCGCATAAGATTCTTTTTTTCCTGTTTTAATTCGCTAAAAACTTTATTTTAGGTCGCATAAGATTGTATGTACCCTTTTTTAGTTCGCTAAAACTGCCTTTTTTTTATTGGATTGGATGATATTGATTAATGGATATTTGTAGTGCATCTACACCTGTTTCTTTATACTTTTCTGTGGTATCTGCATGTTTGTGTCCGGCAAAGTATTGAACCTTTCTCAGGTTTTCGCCCTGGTCTAATTTCAGTTTGATAACACTCTGACGGATGGTAATGGAAGTGAGTTTTTTGGTGAAGTTTTTCTTGTAAGTAGAGACTAAATAATTAATGTCATCCGAAATAATTTTAGCCCCTAATTTTCCTAATAAAAAGTAATCCTCTTTCTCGGTTCTGAAGGTAGTTAACATTTCTCTTTCCTCTTGTAAATACTGATAAAATAATAAAATCTGGTCAGCTTTTAAATCTAATATTCTTTCATTGGTAATTCCTGTTTTACAGATGATGATCCTGGCATTCTGTAAAGGTCAGATTATCATTATTCTGAACAATACTGGAAGGTTTTTCTTCTTTGATATCTTCCACCGGAACGTCTAAAGCTTTGGCCAGCTTCTTCCATTCATCATCATAAATCCTTACATCACCGCTTTCTTTGCGGCTGTAATTGGATACATCCGTAGAGATAATCTTGGACATATATTCCTGGGTATAGCCCCGCTGTTTTCGTAAAGTCTTTAGCTTTTCCATCATGATTTTTTTATTCATTACTACAAATATAAAAAATTCAACCTTTTTATTTATATTGTTCTGTTTTGTATTTGAAAACAGAACAATACAAAAACCACCGCAATTGCGGTGGTTTTATTATTCCATCATGGCACAAGCGTGACGCTTGACGAAGACGTTTATAACAACATACATCCATTACTTGAAGGATCAAAACCTTCGGGCCAAATAGTTTCAGTATTATATACAGTATCTTTAAATATTGCTTTTTCAATATCAATACAAAGCATATTTGCACAAGATAAGTTTGCACCTGTAAAGTTTGCAAAGTCAATTTTAGCTCCTCCTAAATTAGCTCCTTGCAATTTTGCATGACTAAAATCACAGTATGAAGCTATACTTTCAGATAAATTGGAACCTAATAGAAGGGTATCTCTTAAATCTGATGTTATTAATTTAGTTAAAGAAAGATTTGAATTTATCAAATTTGAGTTGAATAAAAATGCTCCTCTAAGGTTTGACTTAAAAAAACTTGTATTACTTAAATTCATATTCTCAAGTTTTGCTCTATGCAATTCTAAATTCTCGATAAGAACTCCATCTAATTTATCATATGGTATTCTTATTTCATTATCGTTTTCACAGTATATAATCATAATAAATTAATTTTAATGTCCACCCCAATCATTCGGATCAACTTTTGTATTTTGAACAGGTTGAACTTTAGATTGTTGGCTTGGAGATAAAGTTCCTGGAACTTGTGCAGGTTCATTACCTGTTAATTTCCCAGCTACATATCTGTGATTTCCGTCTACAATTACACCATCACTTGTAACCTTTATTGGAGGTGCAGTATTTCCATCTTGTGCCATTTGAACATATCTTTCAACCATAGGCCCCGAAACAACACCTTGAGCAGTTTGTAAATTTGAATCCTGTAATGCTTGCGTAACCGATTCCTGTGTAACAGTTACTGTTTTTGACACTGAAGCTGTCTCTGCTTCAGTAACAGTTGCTGCTTTTCCAGCTTTGGTTCCTCCTGCTGCTTTATGCGTAACAACCGCAGCGGCTACCATAACAGTTGCAGAACCAATAGATTCCGCATCTCCTTTAGCTACCCCTTTTGCAGTTTGAACAATTGCTTTTGCTCCGCTTGTTTCATAAAGAGATTTTCCATATTGTTTTACAGCAGCAGAGGCTCCACCTGTTTGATATGCATTATAAACTTTCTTAAATTCTCTACCTCCCTGCAGTACTCCTGATATTCCATTAGAAGTAGCTAAGCCTTTAACCATTCCTACAGTTGTATTCCAAGCCCCTCTTCCAAAACTTTTAACTTGACTCCAAGTTGGCCAAGGCCACATCCCATCAGGGTCGATGAACATTATTGGATTGTCAAATGCATAATTATAAGGAGTAAATCTTCTTCCTAATTCAGCTGCTGGATCTACAACTCCCCATCTTCCCAGATCCGGCATATACATCCTCGCTCCATAATCATACATCCCAGTCTCTTGCAATTCCTTCCCATTGTACTTATAATTCTTATAGGCACTTGGGCTAAAAAAGGAGAATCCCGTTTTTAAATGGTTCATTCCAAATGGATAATAATCATTAGCATCTGTAATCTCAAGAGCGCCTGTGCTGTTTCTTGCGAAACTTATCCTTACATTTCCTAAATGATCTTTATACTGGTAAATATACTGATCTTTTCCATAATCATAAAATCCTTCTGCGGTTGGGAAAAACTGAAGCTCAGGATTCTTTGCCCCTAAACCAGGAACAACATTTAAAGTCTCTGCAGAATAGGCCTCCATTTCCAAAGCCCTGCTCGTTTCCAGACTAGCAGCAAACATTTCTGAACCTCCTCCATTATTTCCGGATCCTGTTATATTTATATATTGAAATCCATCAAGATAATCTGTAGTTTCCGTAGAAGAAGTCGTGCCTGTTATTCCAACAAGTGTTTTTACGACTTGTTTTCTCAACTTTGTCCCATCTGATCCGTACTTTGTAGTAATATCAGTATATGCCTGACTTGAACCAATAGATATTGCATTGGGCAGATTTAAATAATTATACATTATTCCATTGATTTGTTTATCTGCCATATTGATCATATTCCCATTAACATCATATTCTATGGGAAGTCCTGTTGTCCCTTCATAACCAGTCTTGTTACCACTGTTATCTTTTATGGTAGTGGCCCGGTTTCCTGCATAAGTATATTCTAAATCATCAATTTTTGTGGCAATTGTCCCTTGCAGAACTGAGGTTCTATAAAGATTGGTGATATTTCCATTCAAATCATACGTTAAAGATTCTGTATTTTCTTTGCTGTTGGGGTTATTTGGATTTTGATAATATCCTGCTGTTAATCTGTTCAGCTTATCATAAACATATCCATATCTCTTAGGAGTAAGAGAAGGATTGGCTCCGATTGTTTCCACTGCCCTCCAATCTACTTCTGCGATATTACCATTGTATTTTGCCTCAACATTTTTTCCGGAGAATAAGACTGGATCCGGATTAGTGATTCCTTCTTTCTGATTGTATTTAATTCTATAAGCAAAAAGTTTCCCTCCTAAATCAGCTACAGACATCTGGTTTTTATTGATTTCTGTCAGCCAACCTCTGATATTGTAATTGTAATCGATGCTTTGGAGATTGTTTCCTACTTTTTTATTGCTTAACTGTGAAAGTTCATTATAGGTATTGTCTGCTAATAATTCTTCGAGGTTGCTATCCACTTGATGATAATGCTTTAAAAGCCTGTTTCCATTATCATAAACAAAACGTTCTTTTATTTTGACTTCTGTTTCAGTTGGAGTTCTTTTATGATAGGTATAACTTTCTGTTGCTAATCCTGAAAAATCAAGTTTAGACTCCTTATTGGTGTAACCTTCTAAATGATTAGTAGTTTTTGTAGCAATCTGCCTTCCTTTGAAATCATAATAATGATATGTTTTGGTCCATTTATCATCTTCTATATTTTTTAGATAAGAAGCTGTTTTCAAACTTTTGGTAGAAGTTGTATTACCGGTTCCAAATGTTGCTAATAAAACATACTGGTCCAGAATTTTTTCAGGAATAACGGAAGGAGCATCACGCGGATAAGAATCATAATAGTTTACTGATAAAACAACAAAATTCGATGTTGGATAGGCCAGCTTATCATAGTAAATATCAATTCCCTGTTGATTAAAAAAGGTTGAAGTCCTTTTTTCATTATTGGAAGTATTGGTGGTTAAAGTATTTAGCGTATTCTGTAAAGACTGTCTTGTTGCAGTGTTAGGAAAGAATCCAGTATAAACAACCCTATTAAACTCATCATACTTAGTAAATATCCAGCCTTTACTGCCAAAGTTATTGTTTACTGTTCCTAAAACAGCATCCTGATAAAGTACTGCTCTGTCTTGTTTGTCATAAATGGTCAATTCCCAGCCTTTCCCAGGAAGCTTTTTTTCAACTTCCCTTCCTTGCCCGTCATAGCGGTATTGGTAGCACAGTGTATTTAAAATATCAGCAGTAACTTTATTTGCATTTTGCACAATTTGTTGTACTGCTTTTGGAGGGATGACAAACGCTTTTTGCCCATAGTCATTATACACATAATAGGTATCAATATTTTGTGTTCCATCTGTTCTTCGGATAAGAATCGTTTGTCCGCGACCATTGGTAAATTGAGTTACAGGATTTCCATCTTCATCCGTTATTGTATTTTTATAAAAACTACCCTGCCCATAGAATCCAAGGCTACCTACAGGTAATGCAGTTGAAATAGTTGTAACATTACTAACTGTGCTTGTTGAAGTAGTAGTGACAAACTTTATAACCTCATTTGCAGCATTAGTGCCATAGCTGAATGTTTGCGTATGTCCTGCTCCAAGTTTCCAGGCATCACCAGGATTTGCCTGTTGTAAAACCCGATCTAAAGGGGATTTTTCAAGCTCTTTCTCACTGTATGCATTGGATGCTCCGTAATAAGAGTTAGCGGTATTTTCATTGGTAACTCCAGAATGAATATTCCCATTCAATGTGTTAATTGGAGTAGGTAGAATATTTTTTGTCTGTCTTCCAAATTCATCATAGGTGACTGGAGTAACCATATCCTTGCCAGAAGGAGTTGCTTTAATACTAACTATTTGTTTGGCTCTTCCTAATCCATCAAAGTAAGTAACTGTTTCTGAAGTTTTTGAATTTGTAGTTATGGGATCTGCTAAATAAGTTTTAGAATACACATAGTTTTCTGAATTACTCTGTGCATAAAGCGTTCCAGCTACAAACACTAACCCCAGCAATAACCACTTTTTTGTTATTAAATATCTATTCATACGTTGTGTTTTTATGGTTTGTAGTTGTATTTAAACTCTTTTACTGTTTTTAAAACATAATTGCCTGTACTGTCTTTTTCTCTTATTCTTACTTCCTTTAACCGGTTTGCAGTATCATATACATAAACCTCTCTTATTCCTGATGGTTGCGTAATACTTCGTACTCCAACTAGTGGATCATAAGTATATGTAGTAACCTGATAATTCGTTAAAGCAGAATTTTTTCTAAAATTATCTAAAGCGAGTAAAAATGATGTTTCATCATTGTTTACACCCGCTGCTGCGTCCGTATTGGAAGGATTTACAATAGAGTCAATTAATGATTGTGATATATCGGATAGTTTCGCACCCTCTATTTTAGCTATAGGCTGTGTCTGGTTATATCCCCAGATAATTGTCGTTGGCACACCTTCTTTTGTTGTGTATTGCTGAATATTTCCCTTTGAGTCATATTTGTTATAAGTAATCTCTACGGATGGGGTATTATTTACTACATCATAGGATTTTACAGACAAAGGCAATACTAAACTACCAGATTCTGTGGTGGGAAGTGAAGTAGGGTAAATGGTTTCCTCTTTGGAAGACATTTTCGTAACAGTACCAAAAGTTTCCTTTGTTTCAGTTTCTAATGGAATGCTCACCATATTTTTATCAATCAGTAACTGATTTCCTTTTTCGTGGGCATAACTATAATTTGTTTCATTAATTGATGCATCAGTAAAAGTTGTTTTTTGTTTATTCAGCTGATAATGTGATGGATTAGTGTAAAAGTATTCCGTCTTTGTTTCGGTGGGAGTACCGTTAAAATATTCTGTTGTTTTTTGTGTTTGTAAATAGGTAAATCGACTGATGTTTTTATAGTATACAACATCCATATGTGGATAATCAGGATCCCAAGTAGCATTATTACCATTTGTGGCTATAGGTTGATAAATTTTACGTCGGTTGATACCCCCTAAGTAGGAGGTTCTGGACTGATCCTCTGCATAAATATTTTCGACAGTTTTTAAGGTCGTTCCGCCATTGTCTTTATAAACTGTTAATAACTCTTTGCCATTCTTCCATCCTGAGTTAGTCCAAGGTGCTGAGATAATCGGGCCTCCTTTAATAGGATTGCCCGGATAGTCAATTTCAGCACTAAACTGATGGATGATTTTTCCGTTTCCTTCAATTTGCTCTTCCACCGTATCATAAAAGATATTGGGATTGAAAGAAAATAATCTGCCTATATTGGATGAAGTGATGGCAGTATACGTGGACATTGCGGGCTGCGAATTTAAAGATCCCACACAGAGTGATCCTGCTCCCCTCTCTTCAATAAATACTGGTTCTCTTGTAATATTTATGGAGTAATCCCCATTAGCTCTTATATAATTGTATTTTCTGGTTATAGGAAGCCCATCATTAGGAGTATCAACGGTTGATGCAATCCTATAGCCACCTTTTAGTACATCTTGCAATTCATATCGGTCATCCTCATTATAATAATAAATTTGAGCATAGGCATTACAACAAAAAAACATTGCCGTCAGTTTGAATTTTATAGGTTGATTTTTTACACCGTTGACAATAATCTGACTGCTGTTATTTAAACTTGAATCCAAACTTGCTATAAGATTACCCGCTTGATCACGTACTTCAAGATGAGCTTCTTGCTTTCCGGTTTCTAAATCGGGGCTTCCCTGGCAATTTCCATAGGGATACAAATAATTGGAAAGATTAATCTCAACAGGTCCTGTTTTATTGGGCGTTATAATAAGTTCTTTAGAAGTAGAAAAGTCATTTTGGGGGTTAAACGTATTGATTTGAACATTGGTTTTCACTGCCGGAATCAAGACATTCTCTTTTCGTATATGGTTTTCATAATTAAACAAAGTATTACCTCCTGTCGGATAAGTCACCGTTTTTAAGAGTCCATAATATCCTACCAATTTATTTACAGCTTGATTGGCTCCATTATATTGAGGCGCAGTAGGATCAGTACTTACAAATAACTGCGGAACAAGACTATTGTTGTTCATACCATTATAATAGCCCCACATATCTCTGGAAAAACTTAATCTCGATGGCAATATCTCAGGACTATAATAGGTAAATTTGTGTGACGAATTGGTTTTATTATCCCGTACCTCCGTTAAGAAAAGCCTTGACGCACCGGTTGTTGTATAATTAAAGCTATAATCATTTATGACAATACTATTGTGGTACTTTTTGATGTTTGTGAGTTTTGAATAATCACCATTTTGTACTGAATAAGTAAAAACAATCGAGTTATTATTGGAATCATATATTTTTTTCAGCTGTTTACCCATTGCATACTGCTCTGAATCTGCAATGAGTCCTAGATCTGGAGATATTGTATAAGGTACCAAAGGACAACTGGAATGACCATTAGAGTCAGTAACTAAATCTCCATACTTATACTGTGGTTCTTTAGTATAGGTCATCGTCTGTGATTGTGAAAGGATTGTCGTATAACTTACATCCTGGTATTCCAAAGTGAGAGTCTGACCACTGGTAGTAACGACTGAGGTTAAGTACCATGACTGTATATACTGTTGCGGTGGATTATTGTTTCCAATGTTAAGTGTTCTGTTTTGTACACGTTCTATAGCTTCGAAATTATATTTAACTCCATTATCCAGCGTAATTGCAAATGAGCTTCCATTATTATTTCTGGTAATCTTATAATCTTTCTGATCAATCATGATGATATTACCCGCTTTATTGATCACAAATTTTACATTATATCCACCAAAATTGGCCGTATAAAGGTCGGGTTCAGAATCAAAATCGTCATTATCACAAAATGTCAGGTATGCATTCAGTTGAGTGGCAAAGTTTTCAGTTTGCGGAACATCTCCACTACCAAAACTACTATCCTCATCTGCATTATCTCTTATGGTTCTGGTGATCACTCCACCAGAAATAAATGTCCAGCCTAATCCTACAGATCCGTTCATTTCATCGATATTGATTCCATTAGAGGAATAACTTAAAGAAATGGGTATGCTTGTTCCATCTACAGAGAGCTCAGTAATTGGAATATTGAGATTAGGAGCTCCTGTAAACATCCCTATGGGTACATTTCCGTATTGACTAAATTTAAATGATTCAGGACTGGTAGGCGATATTTTGGGAATGTTTTTACCCGCATTATTTGTATTGGTTGTATAATCCTGATTACCACCCTGACTATACAATAGAGCTGAAAGAACAATTCCAGCGAATGTTAAAGTTTTTTTCATTACAATTGTTCTTTTATTTCTTAATCAATTTAGCATTAGCCGTTTTATTCGTATCCGTCTTAATCACCACCAGGTAAGCACCTTGTATCAACGGCTGTGTATTAATCTTAGTGACCTTATTCTTCGTTTTTAGATTCTGAAGCTGTCTTCCTCCCATATCATACAAAGTAATATCCGCTTCCCTGAAATCAAAGCCTATTTCAACATAAGCATAATCTGATACCGGATTCGGATAGATCTTGATATCCTGTTTTTCAATTAACTGATCCAGTTGTTTATCTCCCAGCTTCACGATCTTCCAGTTCTCCTTCCCTAGCTCCTCTGCACTGGTTCCTGCTAAAATGATGGAACCATCCCTGTTCAGCTTAATATCCGATAATCTCTCCTCTCTCTTTCTGGATTCTCCTCTTACATGCTTTCTCCACTGTTCATTTCCATTACTATCCAGATACAGCATCCAGAATGTTTCATCATCTGCTTCTATTCTTCCTTCTGCCTGAGTATAGCCACCCAATAAAATTCCTTTAGTTGAGGGTTGAGAGTTGTCAGTTGATAGCTGATTTAGGGCAGTCATTCCCATCAAAACATCCCTGTTTTTGAAGTTGTAGGACTTCTGCCACTGTTCATCTCCTCTTTCATTTAAAGAAACCAACCACAGATCTGTTCCTTCTTCTATTCCTACTGTTTTATTTCCGGATCTCTCACTTCTTGATTCTCCTCCGATGATATAACCGTTTGAGGTTAAAGCCAGTGTTCTTAGATGATCATCTCCTTTTCCTCCCAGGTTCTTTTCCCATTCTACCTTTCCCTCTTTGTTTAGTTTTACGATCCAGTAGTCTCCTTCACCAAAGTTTTCAGTGGTTTTTGCATAGCGGGATACGGAATCTGAGGCTCCTGTAGCTGAGTTTTGATTTCCGGAATCGGAAACACGAAACTCGGAGCTTCTTGAATAGATTCCCAGAAGTGCTCCTCCATCTCTTGTTGGGATCATCTTCTCCACTTCGTCTAATCCCCTTCCTCCTAAAATAAGTTGTGAAAGTTCTTTTCCGTTTTTATCTAGTCTGATAATCAGGATATCTTTTGAACCGTAACCTTTGGAAGCATTCTGAACATTTCCGGCTATAACAAATCCTAAATCTGTGGTTTGGATAACCGCTCTGGCTTCTTCATCAGCACTTGTTCCTAAAGTCTTTTGCCACAATTCATCTCCAAATTCATTGATCCTGATCAGCCAGATATCTGATCCTCCTTTGGAGTCATCTTTTTTATCTATTCCCTTTCCGGAATATGAGGTTCCCGAAACCAAAAAGCCTCCTTCCTGGGTAGCTACGGTAGAAGACAAATAATCATGATTGTTCCCTGAGAAATATTTTTCCCAAACCTGGTCTCCCTGTTGGTTCAGCTTCACCAAATGAAAGTCATAGCCATTATTTTGCTGGGTGTTTCCAGCATCTTTCTTCTGGTTTCCCGCCTGTATGACACTTCCTGTTATCAAATACTGCTGATCGATTGTTGTGGTTACCTGGCTTAGGAAATCCTGGGTAGAAGATTTAATATCTTTTTGCCAAACCACTTCCTGGGCTGATAACCCGGAAATAATGCACATAGAAAGTACACTGAAGTAGAGTTTTTTCATGCCTTGTGTTTAATTGTTAAATTCATTTTTTATAATTGCCGCAAAAGTAATCTTTTTTATCTCACAACGAAAAGACTTATCGAAAATTTTTGACTTCATCTTTTTCATTTGTACAAAGTTAGCTTTGAATTGCGACAAAACTCGTCGCTTAAAAAAGTTTATAATCTGATTCCACATAAAAAACCGGTTTATTCCAAGTATTTTAGAATAAACCGGTTTCTTGATAATGCTGATATAAAAAATTACTCTTTCACAAATTTCACATTTCTATCATCGATTTTAAAGACATATACTCCAGGAATAAGCTCAGCAATATGGATAGACTTTCCGGGTTGATATTTTCCGGATCTTACCAATTTACCGTCTATGGAATAGATGACAAATTCTGCTGATTTTTCCATTCCTTTGAGATAAAGTTCATTTTTAGCCGGATTTGGATATAGTGCAAACTGATCTTTCTCAATATTTTCAACGCTCAGGCTATTATCTTTTGCTACAGTAGAATTTCTTTCCAAAATCTGGTATTCATAATTGAACTGAACATTGGCAATCGGGAACGGTACCGGTTCTACAAAATATTGATTATTTGAGGTATTGTTTAAAGTAAGATAAGCGACCTGTCCTGCTGTTCCGTTTACCTTTATCGGAAGAGGCATTTCATAAAAGCTTACGGAAGAATTACTTTGAGTCTGGCTAACTTTAATCGTAATGGTTTGATTAGAAGACTCCCTCCATCTGATATCATAGGTAGGATACCCTTCACCATACACCCAATCACTGAAAAATCCCGAAAAATCCTTACCGGTAGATTGTAGTAAAGAAGCCGTAAGATCTGCTGTTTTAGCGTAGCTGTACGCTAAGTTGGGTCTGGAATGATATTCCTGAATTGCCTGATAAAAAGCAGCGTCTCCTAAGATCCATTTAAGCATTCTCAGAATATAGCCTCCTTTCGCGTAAGATAATCTGCCACTGAAAATAGCCCCCTGATTTCCTAGGTTAGCATCAGCAACATAAGTACTTCCTCCTGGCGAACTGGTAATATAATCTTTCTGACCTGATAAGTAATTCATAAATTCAGGTTGGGTCATCAGTAACTTTTCATTGGCAAGATGCTCCCCGAATGTGGCAAATCCTTCATTCAGCCAGATATCATTCCACGAACCACACGTTACTTTATCCCCAAACCATTGGTGAGCCAGCTCATGAGCTATTACACTTTTTCCCCAGGAACTCATTGAAGACATCGTCTGATGCTCCATACACACACCTCCGTACTGAAACTCCATATGTCCATACTTCTCATTACGGAAAGGATAAAGTCCGAAATAAGTTTCAAAAGTGTTCATGATCTGTTTGGTCCATTCTATATTGGACATTACTGCCGTATTATTTACAGTTGTAGGATATACATAATTTACAAAAGGGAAAGGTGGATTTCCCATAGTATCATTAAGCTTAACAAAATTAGTGATAGCAAGGGCTACTAAATATGCACTGGTTGGGTACATTGTTCTCCAGAATGTCAGCTTTTTATTATTCGGAAGTGCTGTCTCAGACATCAGCTTACCATTGGCAGCTACGTTATACTGATTTGGTGTTGTAATTTTAAAATCAAAACGGTCAATTTTATCATTTAAACTCTGTTTTGTCGGAAACCAATCCTGCGCACCATAAGGTTCACTAAGGGTTGAGAGAATAAGCTCCCCGTTTTGGGAACCGGTGGAAAAAGCATTATTTGCCGTATCCGGTGGGCCAGCATACTGTATTGTTAATGAATCAAGCACATTCGCAGGAAGGGAGGAAGGGAAGTCTATTTTCACTTCTTTCGTCGGTAATTGCTGAAAGGTCAAATTATTTCCATGGTATTTCACTTGTGAAACCGTTAAGGTATTGGCCAAATCAAAATAGATACTGCTCATACTCTGATTAGGCTTAAAATGTGATGTTACCGAACCGGAGATATTGTAAACTGCAGGGTCCAGGTTAACATCCATCCTCTGGTACTGCAGATCATAGTTTAATGTATGGGGATTGATGTTGGGTGCCGTCATCTTTTGGGCAAAAGCTTTCATCTCTTTTGCTATTAATCCCTTCATTTCAATATTTTGATTCTGACTATGCAATGATCCAAATGAAATAATGCATAAAACTACAAGATAAAGTTTTTTCATTTTTATTTTTATAATAATGACCAAAGATAAAAAAAACCTTCTAATCATTGATTAAAAGGTTCTTATGATATTAAATAAATATTTTTAAAGGTCTAATGCCGGTTCCAGCAGCCTTTCCATTCTTTTCTTCACCATATCCACAGATCCTGCATAGTTGTTAACCATCAGCGAGAACACAAGGGTCTTCCCGGAATTGGTTTTCATATACCCTGCCAGAGTTTTTACTTTATTTAAAGTTCCTGTCTTAGCAAATATCTGTCCGTTTCCTGTTCCGATAAACATTCTCTTTAATGTTCCCGATTGTCCTCCTACAGGAAGTGAAGTCAGGTAAGCTTTATAATACTTTTCATCCATTAATGAAGTTAAAAACTTCGCCTGTGAAATAGGAGTAACGGTATTGCTTCTTGAAAGCCCACTTCCGTCCATATAGTTTAAACCATTAATATCAAAGGCATTTTCTTTCAAATGGGTTGTTACAACAATTCTTCCCGATTCTGAAGTCTGATCTCCCAGTTTCTGGAATCCTACTGTTTTTAACAGTGCTTCTGCTAAAGAATTATCACTATGCTGGTTGGTGTAATAAATAATATCGCTCAAAGTCGGAGATTTGTATGCTGAAATCAGCTTTCTGCTCTCCGGCATAGGATCTGTCATTTTTGGAGTAACTTTTCCACTAACTGCAATTCCACTTTTCACCATGGTCGCTCTTAAAGTATTGGCAAGATATGCCGGGGCATCAGGTAGCTTAGTGGTAAGAACACCATCTCCTTCATATTTATCCGCATATACCATCTGATTGGCATAAGGAGATACATAAAAATACTTTTTCTCAGTAGAGAAATTACCTGATTTCTTTACAATCAGTTTTTCATTAGCCGGATTAATCTCACGGGTGGTTCCAACCGGTAAATAATAGTTGTTATTTTCCAACCAAACAACATTTTCCGGAAGTCTTGAAATATTACCTTTGAAAAGTGCTGTCTGGATGATAATATCACCATTTACCCTTTTGATTCCTTCGTGAGAGATTCCACTAAGAAAGTCTGAAACAATCTCTCTATAGGATAACGCTCCGCCTTTGTTTGTTCCAAGCGATGGATCCCCGCTTCCTACGACATAAAGATTACCATTTAAAACCCCGTTTTCATCTATGCTTCCTGAGTATTCCAGCTGAGTCATCCAACGATAGTTTTCTCCCAACAGATTCAAAGCTGTTTCTGTGGTCAAAAGTTTTGTTGTAGAAGCAGGAACCAAAGGAGTGTTTTCATTGTATGAAGAAATTACTTTCTTTGTTTTCGGGTCGTACACTACAAATCCCCATGATGCATTTTTCAGCACAGGATCGGAAACCAGAGTGTTTACATTAATATCTACGAGTTCTTTAGCCGACAGAATTGTTTTCTCCACAACAGAAGTTATAGGAGAAGGTAAGTTTAAATTCGTTTTCTGATTGTCATAAGCCTGAGAGTAAAGAACGGTAGAAACGGTAGATTGAGCAAGGAAAAACCCAGAAGCCAGTACCGCTACGCTTGAAATATATTTTCTGAAATTTACCATCTATCTTAGTTTTGTTTCTATGTCTGGAAACCATAAAAAACGATTCATAATAATCATCCAATAAAGGCACCAAACAATTAATCAACGACCAAAAGTAGAAAATATTGTTAGAAATCAGACCATTATAGTCTGATAAAAGGCTATAAAATTTGTTAAAAATTGTTAAAAATCCACGAAAACGTCTTTTTTGATGCTCTGATAAGCAGTTATTTCATCAAAATCTTTTAAACTTAGCAAAACCTGCTCTTTGTATTTTTCATAGTTTTTTCCACGGGGAAGTTTCAGTAATATCTGGAACTGATACAGATTATTAATCCTTGCAATCTGAGACCTTTCCGGACCTAAAACACATTCTTCCGGAAGGTATTTTCTTAGAACAGAACCCAGAAACTGCGAAGCCCTGTTTACTTTATCTTCTCTCCTGTGTTTCAGCTCAATCATAATAAGCTTTGTGAAAGGCGGATAATGGAATTTCTGGCGCTCTTTTAAAAAATAGTAGTAGATCTTGGAAACCTTATTCATTTTGATCAGCTGAAAGACTGAATGCTCAGGATTAAATGTTTGAATATAGATTTTTCCTTTTCCAGACACCCGTCCTGCCCTTCCCGCAACCTGGGTAATCAGCTGGAAGGCCCTTTCTTCAGCTCTGAAGTCCTGTACATATAATAAAGAATCCGCTTTAGGAATAGCGACCAGTTCAATATGATCGAAATCCAATCCTTTTGAAATCATTTGTGTGCCCACTACAATATCAGTTTCCCTGTCCTCAATCTTTTCATAAAGTTTTTCATAGGCAAATTTTTTCCGCATGGAATCGATATCCATACGATCTACCTCGTTTTCAGGAAATAATTTGGAAACTTCTTCATGGATCTGTTCAACACCTACTCCTCTTTCATTCAGATTCTCTGAATGGCATTTCGGACATACTTTAGGCCTGGAAGCCCGTTGTCCGCAATAATGGCATTTCATTTCATTCGCAGCCTTATGATATGTCATTACCACATCACAATTGGAACAATAATTAACATATCCACAGGATTCACATTCCAGAACATTGGCATAACCACGGCGGTTATGAAGTATAATAGCCTGATTCCGCTCTTCCAGTACTTTTTTTATTTCATCGATCAGTTGTAACGAGAAATTTCCTGAAACTTTTTTAGAATCCTGAGCTTCTTTAAAATTTATAAGTTCAAATTCCGGCAGCTGAACATTTCCGAATCTTTCATTAAGGAAAACATATTTCATTTTCTCCTTACGGGCTAGATAATAGCTTTCCACGGAAGGAGTGGCAGAACCTAAGATCACACGGGCATCATAAAAATTACCAAATACCAGGGCAGAATCTTTTGCATTAAAATAAGGGGAAACCTCCCGTGCTTTATAAGCAGAATCATGCTCTTCATCTACAATGACCAACCCAAGATTCTGGTAGGGCAGAAACAGTGCATTTCTTGTTCCTATAAGGATTTGGATATCATTATTTTTGATTCTTCTCCAGACCTCTACTTTTTCAAAATCCGTTAGCTTTTGGTGATAGAAGCCCAATTTCCGACCGTATTTTTTTTCAAGTCTCTGCGTAATTTGTTTGGTAAGAGAAATTTCAGGAAGCAAAAACAAAACATTTTTGCCCTGCTGAACACACTCCTCTATCTTCTCTAAATAAATATGGGTTTTTCCCGATGAAGTCACTCCATGAAGCAGCACATTTCTTCTTTCTTCAAAAGCTTCATCAACTGCCTCTTTTGCTTCTTTCTGAGCCTCGGAAAGCGCTTCTATATCTTCTATTTCCCCATCATAACTTTCCAGCCTGTCTTTTTGCAGATAATACTCTTCGATGAAGTTTTTATCTACCAGAGGCTTTAAATGGGAATGCCCAAACACTCCATCTTCAAAAAGATCTGACTTTTTAATAAAAGTATCCGGATTCTCAGTCTGATGTGATAAAATGAGAAGAAAAAGATCCTTTTGCTTAGGTGCTTTGTTCAGTTTTCCGAGAATTACAGTAAGACTTTCATTGTTTAAAAGTTCTTCGTTGATCCTGACGTAAGCAACTTCTTTCGCTTTGTATTTTTCGCCAATCTTTTCATCAATTTCAATGTATTGCAGATCAATCAACGAATTGATTGTTTTTATAATATCTTTTTTAGGAATAAAAGCTTCAAGATCTGTAAGATTGATAAGTTGCCGGACTTCAAGTGCCTGAATGAGATACATTTCATTAACATCCAGATTTTCAAAATCAACTGTTACGTTCGGCTTTAATTTCAGATATGTTTCACTTTCAAGCTTTAATGAGGAAGGAAATGCAAAACGATAGATTTCACCCAAATTACAAAGGTAATAGGCAGAAAGCCAGTTCCAGAAACCGATCTGCTCCTGAGGCAAAATAGGAGATTCGTCCAGAATGCTAATGATTTCCCTTGGAATAAACCCTTCCGGTTCTGTATCATGAATTTCAAAAACAATTCCTGTGTAAATTTTTTTTCCACGAAACGGAACTAAAACCCTCATTCCGGTTTGTAGTAACGACATTAGTTCTTCAGGCACTTTGTAAGTAAAAGAACCTTTTAAATTTAATGGTAAAACAATTTGGGCGTATCGCAAGAGAAATGATTAAAGTGTAAAATTAAATCATTCTTCACAGAACTGCAATTTTTTATGAGTTGTTCGCCATTTTGTAACCTATATTTGTTATTCAATTTTGATTCATGGAAAATTATATCCTGCTTTTTTTTATTGGACTCCTGGCCGGAGCGATTAATGCAGCAGCTGGCGGTGGATCATTTATTACATTTCCCGCACTTGTATATGCCGGTGTTCCCCCGATTCAGGCCAATGCTTCAAGTACCGTTGCCCTGTTTCCGGGAAGCTTAGCCAGTGCATGGAAATTCAGAGAATATATTAAACCTTTCCCTGCTATTTCAATCGTAGCGATGATTATACTGACTCTGCTGGGAGGTTGTGCCGGAGGTCTGTTATTGCTATATACACCATCCAGTGGATTCAATCTGGTGGTTCCATGGTTGCTTCTGTTAGGTTCCATGGCTTTTGCATTTGGGAAACAGGCCGGTAACTGGTTGAGAAAGAAAATGCATATAGGAGCGGGATTAGTACTGGGTGCTCAGTTTCTTTTAGGAATATATGGCGGTTACTTTGGCGGAGCCGTAGGAATAATGATGATGGCCGTTTGGGCGTTATTTGGTTTATCGGATATTAAAGTAATCAATGCCAATAAAACCCTGTTTACAGGAATTGCCAATGCGGTGGCTGTTGTACTTTTTATTTTTGCAGGGAAGGTTTACTGGCCGGAAACCTGCACCATGATGGTTGCCACAATTTCAGGAGGTTATTTTGGAGCTCATTTTACAAAAAAGCTGGATCCTGTAAAACTGCGTACAGGAATAGTTATCTTCAATTTCCTTATTACTGCGGTTTTTTTCGTCAAAACTTACTTTTAATTAAAAAATATCTCAATTATTCTATACCAGATAGCGGTTGTTAAGAATCCGACGATAATACTGAATCCGATGGTTAAATTCGTGAGTTTGGTATTCAGCCTGAACTGTTCGGCAATAATACTTGAAGTTACAAGAGTAGGCATTGCAGCTTCGAATATGGTAATTCTAGCAATATCTCCTTTAATGCCTGAAAGCAAAGCCAGTCCCAAAACAATCACCGGTGCCAGAATCAGCTTATACAGCATAGATACAGACATTTGGGGAATGAGTTTTTTCCAGCCATTAAATTTCAACTGTAACCCCACGGAAAACAAAGCTAATGGACTTACTGTCGCAGCTAATTTATCAAAGAAGGGCTCAGCAGCTGTAAAATCAATAAACTGAGAGAGGATCAGCGCGCTGATACATCCAATTAACGGAGGAAATGTGATCAGTCTTTTCAAAATGAATACGGCACTTACCTTCCCCGACCTGCTACCTCCTTTTACTGCGGCAATAATTCCCAAGGTAGAAAGACTGAAAAACATAGTCTGATCACAAATAATAGCAATGCTCAAAAGGCTTTCTCCATAAAAAGCACTTATTAAGGGAAAACCGATAAAGGAAGTATTGCTGTATCCGCTAATAAGCTCCATTGTACTTTGTGAACGCCTTGAATAACCTTTTTTCTTGCTATAAACCGACATAAACACAAAACTGAATACCGCAATAAGGAATGTCGCCACAATAGGAAAAAGCATTTCCAGTGTCCAGTGAACTTTAGGTAAATATTTAAATGAAACGGCAGGCAGGGCCAGGTAAAGAATCCAGGTATTAATTCCTTTATGGGCATCCGGATGAATTGACTTGGTTGATCTGAATACCATTCCAGCCAAAATACATACCGCTATCAAAACAAAATTCACCATAATTGTGTCTAAATATGTTGCAAATGTAAGATTGATTTTTCAGCCGGACATAGAAATTGAATCGATTTTTAACCGAAAACTATGCATGGACTATCTTTTTCTCTGGATTTTACTATAATCAGGGATTAATAACGTCCCATAAACTCATCACTTCTATTTTATCCAATGGCTTTGAAAGTTTAATACGTCTTGGTTTTTTGGGAAGCAAATCAAAGAAGTTATCACTGAAATGAGTATCTCCCATCAGATAAATATTTTTAGTTAAAACATCCGTAGATATTTCGATCTCTGAAGAAGATATTTTTTTGATATGTACCGCAGGTTTTGAGAGCTTCAGATCTTTAGGCTTTACAAGGAAATAAGTATTTTGTGCTACTTCTTTGGTACTTTTATCATTTAAAACCACATTTAGAAATACTTCGTTCCTAGAAAACCGGCCAAGTATCTTTTCAATTTCTATCGGATCAAAGGATATAATATCCTTTAAATTCCTGTTCCCGGAATGAATCCTGTTAATAATCTCCCCTTTAAATGTGGTTACTTCTATGGTTGCACTTACATCGTTCAAGTCCTGTATAAGATCGTTAACAGCAAATAAATTCAGTTTATTGTCCTTTTCTTCTGCCAGAATAACCTGCTGCTCAAAACTCCTTTTGACCTGGTAGTGCAAAGCTTTCCAATTTCCGGAATAATCGATAGAGGACCACGAGACCACAGGCCAACAGTCGTTAAGCTGCCAATATAACGTTCCCATATTATAAGGTTTTGCTCTTCGATGTGCTTCAATAGCGATTTGCATTCCACGTGCCTGCAGCAGTTGTGAGATGTAATTGTATTTTATAAAATCAGCAGGTACAGGATAATCCCGTTCCATATATGTATTGATGATTTCCCAACCTCTTGCATGCTTTTCATGTGCTTTTATAGTACCATTATTCAGATTGAGTTGAGGAGTCCCTGAAAACATATTTTTCGTGGTCTCAAGACTTGGCATTCCCTGAAATCCATATTCAGACATGAAACGCCCTACTTTTTCATTATACACTTCAAAGGGCTGTTCACCCCACCACACGCCCCAGTAATGAGAGTCACCTTCTGTAAGGCTTTCCTTATGGCCCCATCCGATCGATGGCGAGCTTGGCCAATACATATTCTTATCAGAGGCCAGCTTTTCTTTTAATATGTTGGGAATTAATTCATGAAAGACCTTTCTGTAATCTTTCCAAACCTGCAAAGAATCTTCTTTCGAATATTTAAATTGTTTCTGGTATCCCCAGTTGAAAATAGCTTCGTCTACTTCATTGTTTCCACACCATAATGCTATGGAAGGATGATTCTGCAAACGGGTGACCTGATCTTTTACCTCCTCTTTTACATTGTTCAGAAAATCTTCATCAGAGGGATAAAAACTTCCCGCAAACATAAAATCCTGCCACACGAGAATTCCATTCTCATCACATGCCTTATAAAACTCATCATCTTCATAAATCCCACCACCCCAAACGCGGATCATGTTGATATTTGCCTCTTTGCAATCTTTTATCAGTTTCTGATATTTTTCTTTCGTAATCCTTGGTGAAAAGCTATCTCCCGGAATCCAGTTCGTCCCTTTAATGTATAACGGTTGATTATTGACCTTAAAATAGAAAGACTTCCCTTTTTCATCCTTTTCCTGAACCAGTTCTATAGTTCTGAATCCTGTTCTCAGGCTTTTTGCATGAATCTCTTTTCCTCCTTTTAAAAGATTAATTTTAAAATCATAAAGGTTGGCATCTCCCCAACCATTTGGCTGCCAGATTTTCAATCCATCGATTTGATAGGGAAATCTTATTTTATTTTCACCTTTTCCAAGAGAAAAGATCTTTTGGGAATTATTGATTTTTAAGGCATAATTACCTGGTGTCTGTACTTCAATATCAACTTCAAAGCTAAAATTATCCTTAGGTTCCCCCGATACATTTTGTAAATCCTTTATGCTTTTAATCTTAGCATCATTCCAGAAGTCCAGTTTTACCTCTTTCCATATTCCTGCCGTAACCAATCTCGGCCCCCAGTCCCAACCAAACTGATACTGTGCCTTTCTTACAAAGCTTCTAGGGCTTTCAGGCATCGTGAAAGGAACTTTTTGAGCCAGCTTTTTACCTTCTTCTACAGCAGACCTGAATGAAATCTTTAGAATATTGTCGCCCGGTTTCAGATAATTTTTAACAGGAATACTCCATTTTCTAAACATGTTATCCGTCTTCTGAAGAAGTTTTCCATTAAGGTAAATTTCAGAAAAGGTATCCAGGCCTTCAAATACAAGATCTATATTTTGGTTTTTCAACTCGTGTGATGAAATTTTAAAACGGGTCTGATAATCCCAGTTTTCATTTTCTACCCATTGGACTTTTTTCTCATTTTCATCTTTAAATGGATCGGGGATCAATTTATTATCCATCAAATCCTGATGCACGGTTCCCGGTACTTTTGCAGAAAGCCACTGAGTTTCTTTTGAGTTTTTAAACTGCCATTTTTCGGATGATAAACTGCGCTCGGAAAATTGTGCACTAAGAAAATTGTGAATAAGAAAAAACGTAAAAAGTATGGTTTTATTCATTGATGAGTTTATTTACAATTCTAAGAATTCCGTCTTTTATAAGGAGTTCATCAGAATGAATGGGCAGGCCTGGTTAAATGGCAGATTGTTAATTGTTTTTAAATCTTTATATTAAAAATTTAATGATCATTATCAGGAACCGTGGTTGACAGTATCAGATTCTGTTATTTATTCTTCAAAGCAATTACCTCATCTGCATCGGCAAACTGTCCGCCATCCGTAATAGCTGAAGAATGAAAATAGGCTGCGTTTGTAAATTCACGGATATCCTGGATATTGGTTGATCTTAGTCCGCCACCCACAAGAATTTCTATTCTCCCATTTGAAAGCTCTACCAATTTTTTCAGATTTTCTTTACCCTCGGAAACATTAGGTTTCTGTCCGGAAGTAAGAATCGTTTTAAAACCACAGCTGATCACTTTTTCCAATGAGCTTTCTAAACCTTTTGCCCTGTCAAAAGCACGGTGAAAAGTGCAAGGTAACGGATGTGCCATTTCAACCAGGGTTTTATTTTGTTCCATATTAACCTCATCATTCTCATCTAAAATTCCGAAAACAAAGCCGTCGACATTAAGAGATTTAAGCTGGGTAAGCTCACTTTTCATCTGTTCAAATTCTTCATTTGTATAAGTGAAATTTCCTCCACGGGGACGGATCATGACAAAAACAGGAATGTTTATCTTTTCTCTTAGTTTTTTAGTCGTTTCAAAATCTGGTGTAGTTCCTCCTTCACTTAAACCATCACATAATTCTATTCTGTCTGCCCCATTTTCAAAAGCAACGATGGCAGAATGAGGATTAAAACATGCTATTTCTATCTTTGACATTTTTAATTTTTTTAGGAATTAGTAAAAATAATTTCTGATTTCTGATTATTATTTCAAGGCAAACTCAGGAGTTTCCAGCCTGTTTCCTTTTTGGTCATGTACCGCAAAATTAAACCCGTCCTGTATGCAATAAGATCCATATTCCCCGTTTTTATTTAATGCAATAAAACCTACCTGAATATCTTTCAGATTTTTATTTCTTCTCTGTGTAATCTTTACAATTCTTTCAACTGCTTCTTTGCAGGCTTGCTGCGGATTTCTTCCTTGTCTCATCAGTTCCACAACCAGGTGAGTTCCAACAGTTCTTATTACTTCTTCACCATGTCCCGTTGCTGTAGCGGCACCCACTTCGTTATCTACGAATAATCCGGCTCCGATAATGGGAGAATCTCCTACCCTTCCGTGCATTTTAAAGGCCATACCGCTGGTAGTACAAGCTCCGGAAAGATTTCCCTGAGCGTCCAATGCAATCATTCCGATGGTATCATGGTTTTCAATATTTACGATAGGTTGGTACTTGCTGTTTTTAAGCCATTCCTTCCATTCTTTTTCAGATTCGGGCGTTAATAGGTTTTCCTTTTTAAATCCCTGAGATAGGGCAAACTGAAAAGCACCATCTCCTACCAGCATAACGTGCGGAGTCTTTTCCATCACGGCTCTGGCTACAGAAATTGGATTTTTAATATTTTCAATACAGGCAACCGATCCGATGTTGTAGTTTTCATCCATGATACAGGCATCAAGTGTTACTCTTCCATCTCTGTCCGGGCGTCCGCCATATCCCACGCTTCTTTCCGTGGGATCCAACTCTACCAAACGTACTCCTTTTTCAACAGCATCTAACGCTCTTCCGTTTTTGCCAAGAATCTTCCATGCTTCCTCATTGGCCTTTAAACCAAAATTCCAGGTTGACAGGACGATCGGTTTGTTTATGGTTTTCTGACTTTCAGGTAATGGACTGGCCATTAGATCTAGCGGATTTACGGCAAGAGCCAAAGAAGCAACTGCTGTCTTTTTGATAAAGTTTCGTCTGCTTTGCATATCAGGTTTATTAGGCTTACAAATTAGCAATTTTCCTGCTGGTACAAAAGTAAAAAAACAACATATCCTATTTCATCGCGTTTAGCAATCGTCATTACAAAAAGTCTTAAAAACAATCTTCATATCATTGATCGGAATATTTCAGAATTCATATCAGCAAGATGGAAAATTCACCTCTGTAACTTTCCATTTACATTATTGACTTATTGTATGTTAAACTTTTTCAACCATGATCAGAATTTCAGTTATTTTAGGTAGTGTTTTATTCATTTTATTTTCCTGCAACAAAAAATCAGAAAAAGATATTCTTATAAATTTTTACAAGAAAGGAAAATTTAATGGTACCGTTCTCATAGTTGAAAAAGGAAAAATAATATGTGATACAGCATTGGGATATAAAAATTTTGAAGACAAAAAACTTATGACCAAGGATACGCCGTTCTGTATTGCGTCTGTAACAAAACCTTTTACTGCAACAGCGATTATGCTTTTACAGCAGGAGCACAAGTTGTCGTTTGATGATAAAGCAAGCCAATATCTAATGGACCTTCCGGAATATGCACAAAATATCAGTATCAGACAATTGCTTAACCACACTTCAGGATTAAAGGATTATGAGAATGTTTTGATCTCAGACAACAGGATCACCAATGAAGATGTCCTGGCCTTTCTAAAAAAGCAACCCGGATTAACATTTCCTTCTGGCAGTCAATTTGAATATTGTAATAGTGGATATATCATACTTGGACAAATTATAGAGGCTGTATCCGGACAGTCATATAAAAATTTTATTCAAAATAGAATTTTTGCTCCTTTGAATATGCAGCATTCATTTGTTTTTGATGCTCAAACGGTACCGCCTTCCGGTATTGCCAAAGCGTATGATATAGATAAAAAACCGGATGATTATTTTCTTTTAACATTGGGGGATGGCGGGATCTATTCTACGACATGGGATCTATATAAATTCGACCAGGCTTTAAGAGAGCATCATTTACTGACTAAGGAAAACACAAAAATTATGTATGAACTGCCCGTTTTAAAAAATGGAAAAACGAGTGATTATGCATTCGGATGGTACATTTCTGACGATATAGCAATGCATACCGGTGGAATCAACAGGTTCAGAAGTATCATCTGGAGAGACCTGAGCAACAATACCTGTATTATTGCTTTGACGAATCAGGGAGATGCCTTTCCGGTGTATAAATTTCTGGAAGCTGAGAAAAAGTCGATACGGAATGCTTTCTGATATTGATTAATTCATCCCAATCTCATCTACAAAAAGCCAGGCTTTAGAATCAGCTCCCGGATTTCCGGCAGGAATAATTCCTGCATTTTCAATTTTAACTTTAATATATGCCGCGTTCTGATTACCAACATTGAGTTTTACTTTTCCTTTTACATTCTGAATTTCATCTTTTCCAATTTCTTTGATCATTTTAAAATTTACATTATCATCAGAAATAAAGATCTGTGCTCCTTTAGCTAAATGAATCCAGCTTCCTTTATTTTCAAGGGTATTAAAATAAACTTCTGAAAACTGAGTTTTTACTCCTAAGTCAATAACTGCTACAACATCTTTTCCCTGAAAGCCTAACCATGTTTTTCCCAGCTGTTTTTGATTACCCAAAATTCCGTCCACCAAAGTAAACGCTCCGCCAAAAGAATAATTTTCGCTGGGCTGTTGTTCCAGAGTGATCTTCTTTCCCGTTGTTTTGGAAGGAATAAATGATTGGGAAGAAACCGCACTTTTTATCTGTCCATCTTCGAAATAGGCAGACTTTATGGTCATAGCTCTTGAAACAGGGATAGGCTCCTTATAAGATGGTGAATTTACCGTTGGATCTGTACCATCGGTTGTATATTTTATTCCCTGAGAATTTTGAGAAGTTGATAATTCATATGCAACACCTTTGGCAGAAGGTGTTACTTTTCCTGAAATATTATAAATACTTTTCGCATAGTTGATCTTCATTTTATCTAAAACCTTAAACTGCCGGATAACCCTGTTTTCAAATTCTTTATAATTCTTAGGATCAGAAGTTCCCCATGCTACTTCTGAAAGTGCCATTATTCTTGGAAAAATCATATACTGGACATGCTTAAAATCCAATATATATTCAGTCCATAAGTTAGCCTGAACACCTAAAATGTATTTAGCTTCCTCAGCAGTAAGCTCTGAAGGAACCGGATCGTAAGAATATACTTTATCTAAAGGAGTAAATCCTCCAAAAGCATTAGGTTCGGACTGGGGATCCCCCTGATAATGGTCAAAATAACAGAAAGCTCCGGGAGTCATTACAGCAAAATGTTTTGATTTTGCAGCTTCAATTCCTCCATTGACACCTGTCCAGCTCATTACCGCAGCGTTTGGTGCCAGACCTCCTTCCAGAATCTCATCCCATCCGATTATTTTCCGCCCTTTGCTATTTACATATTTTTCTATAGTCTGGATAAAATAGCTTTGTAATCCATGCTCATCTTTCAGATTGTTCTTTTTGATCAGGTCCTGACAATGCGGGCACTCTTTCCATCGTGTCTTAGGACATTCATCCCCACCAATATGGATATACTGAGAAGGAAATAACTTTATCACCTCATCCAGGACATTTTCTAAAAATGTAAATGTTTCTTTTTTAGGACAAAAAACATCATCAAAGACTCCCCACTTTGTGGCAGGTTCAAAAGGTCCTTTCGTACACGCCAACTCAGGATAGGCCGAAAGTGCTGCTAAAGCATGTCCGGGCATTTCAATTTCAGGTACAATTGTGATATGACGCTGTTCTGCATACTTAACCACATCCTTAATCTGTTCCTGAGTATAAAAATAAGGGCCATATGGTTTTCCGTCAAAGGTATTATCTACATAGGCTCCAATCATAGATTCTTTTCTCCTGGAGCCAATTTCAGTCAGCTTCGGATATTTCTTGATTTCAATTCTCCATCCCTGATCATCGGTTAAATGCCAGTGAAAGGTATTTAGCTTATACATGGCCAGATAATCAATATACTGCTTTACTTCATCTACCGTAAAGAAATGACGGCAAACATCCAGATGCATTCCTCTCCATGCAAATTTTGGATTATCTTTAATTTCCATAGCGGGAATCTCTCCTTTTTCCTGATACTCATCAAACAACTGGATCAAGGTTTGAACAGCAAGAAAATAACCTTGTTTAGTGTAAGAACTTATAAAAATCCTTTTGGGAGAAATATCAATAGAATATCTTTCTTTATCACCCTGCGGATCAATCGGCATTTTGGGTTGTGGAATCAGCATATGCATTATATGAACTTTTTCCGTACTTCCTGAGGATTGAAATGTAACGCGAGCACCAAGATGCTTTTTGAAATATTCCGTTTCCTCTTTTGGAAGTTTATCATTCAGTATCAATGTTTTGGGGATCACAAATTTACCTTCCTGAATCGTTAAACTTTGTGGGTAAGGAATTAAACTTGGTTTAGTTTGCGAAAAAAACAGATTGGAAATCATAAGGGAAAAGACCAATAATAAACGCATTATTTTGAGTAATTTAGATTTAAGCGAATATAATTAATTTCTGAAAAAAGTCAGTGAATTATTTAACCTATTATGATATAAAAGATCTAATTTTGCAAAAATATACAATGAGAAAAACAATTTTTTTAGCGGTAAGTCTGGTGTTTTCAGTTTCAGCACAAGCACAACTTTTAGATATCATAAAATCTACTGTTAAGGAAAAAACAGGCGTTGACCTTAACAATACAGGAAAAATAAAGAACACTTCTACAGGAACAACTGTAATTACAACTCCATCACCCAACAGAGCCTCTTCAGTTAATCTTAATAATCTTACTTCTACCCAAATTTCGTCCGGATTAAAGGAAGCCTTAAGTATGGGAGTGAATGATGGTGTGAAGAAGCTTGCTTTAACTGATGGTTTTTTCAAAAATGAAGCCGTAAAAATTTTAATGCCCGAAAAACTAAGAAAGGTAGACACGACCTTGCGTTCTTTGGGAATGGGAAAACTCGCTGATGAGGGAGTGAAATTATTAAACAGAGCTGCTGAAGATGCCGTAACAGAAGCTGCTCCTATTTTCACCAATGCCATTACATCAATGACAATTACTGATGCCAAAAATATTTTATTGGGCTCAAATCATGCTGCTACTAATTATCTGCAAACTAAAACCCAGAACCAGCTCTTTACAGCGTTCCAGCCAAAAGTACAGGCTTCATTGGGAAAAGTGGGAGCTGACACCCTTTGGAAGAGCCTTATTTCAAAGTACAATACTTTTACAGGGCAATCTGTAACTACTGATTTGAATGAATATGTGACTACAGAAACAATTAATGGCGTTTTCAAAATGGTTGCAGATAAAGAAAACGGGATCAGAAATACTCCAGCCATGAGAACTACCAGTATTTTACAAAAAGTTTTTGGAGCTCAGGACGGTAAATAATCAATTATGAATAGTTGAAAAAACTCAATTTATAACATCTAGATACAAAATAAAAAGGCTGTTTCAGAATTTGAGCAGCCTTTCGTATTAAAGTGCATTGCAAATCATGTAATTCTTCTTTTTTAAGATATAATAGTCAGGAATTCTGTAAACATAACAATTTTTTCATAACTTCAATTCCGTATATAAAATACAATCAGCGAAGTAAATCAACAAACACAAAAATAAACAACCATGAAAAAATTAATGTATGCTTTTCTTGTTTTCAGTCTGTTCGCAGCTTGTTTACCCATGTCCGGAAGTCCTATGACAGCCTTTATTGTGAAAAACACTTCAGATAAGCCCGTTAGCTTTACCTCTAGTGTTATCAAAATGTCGCAAAGTTTTGGAGCACAGGAAGTCTCTAATTCTTTTACGGTAAAACCTCATGACAGTATTATTGTGAGGCAGACTTATTTCAAAAAAGACGGTACCAATCCTCAAAAATGGTTTTCAAAGTTCGACATATCACCAGTAGATGGTGTGGAATTAAATGATCCTAAACTTGCAGAAAATTGGAAAAAGGGATCCAAAGATAATGTTCCCACATATACATTTACCATTAATAAATAAGGACATGAAGATCTTTAAAATCTTAACCATTTTCTTCTGTTCAATGTGCTTTTCTCAGGAAAATAATATCCTCACAAGACTTTCCGCGTTGAATAATAATGGCAAAATCTGGTACAATATAGATGGATATAGTGTTACAAGTGAGGTTTTCAATAATTCTTTTGATGAAAAAGGGCTTTCAAAGGTTTTAAAAAAACATAAAATTTCAGATTCTGAACTAAAAACAAGAGATGAGAAAATCAATAGTAAAAACTTCTTTGTAACCAAACAACAAAAAATTTCAGGAAACAGCTTTCAAACAAATAATTATTATTTCGTTGAAAATCCGAATAAGACAATCACTGTAGTATGGTTTATAAAAAACGGAAAAACAGATCAAGATACTGAAGAAAAGCTCGTTAATGCAATTATTGAGAATAGAATTCCGGAGGAGAATTTTGTTTCTATGAATATCAGTTCAATTAATTTTGCCGGAAGAAAAATAGAACTTGGCAATAATTGTTACTGGACCTTCCTCAATATAGTTCAATGCCCATATGCTGGTGAGATGAACTGGTCTGTTCACAGAACATTACAGGATGCAAAAGAAGCTGTTGAAAACCAATTGAATGTAACAAAATCTAAAGGAGGAGGAAAAATTACATCCGAAGAAATGATTGATATTAATTTTCTGGATGTACCCACAAAAGCAAAAAAAATAGTGTATGACTTTACGGGCCTAACTTCTGTTCTTACAAAAATGTCCGGCGGAAAGTCTTTAACAATCTACTACATCGCAGAAAATATACGAGATCAAAATATAAGCTGCGTGATAAGTTTCTGGAACAACGATGAAATAAATCCACAAACAAAGCTTCCTGCTCTTCCTGAAAAACTAATGAAACTTAATTAACCGATGATAAAAAAAGCTGTTAATGATAACAGCCTTTCTTTTGTTTTTTATTAAAATTGCATTTCGGGAATTTCTCCTTCAATGATCAGATCTGCTTCTGTAGATTGTACAATATGCTCTACGGACACTCCCGGTGCTCTTTCAATAAGCTTAAAACCAGCTGGTGTTACATCTAAAACAGCGAGCTCCGTAACTACTCTTTTCACACAATTTACTCCTGTTAAAGGAAGTGTACATTTTTTCAGGATTTTACTTTCTCCTCCTTTATTTACATGCATCATCGCAACAATGATATTTTCAGCAGAAGCTACCAAATCCATTGCTCCGCCCATTCCTTTTACCATTTTTCCCGGAATCTTCCAGTTGGCAATATCTCCGTTTTCAGAAACTTCCATTGCGCCAAGGATCGTAAGATCTACTTTCTGTCCACGGATCATCCCAAAACTAAAAGCGGAATCAAAAAATGAACCTCCTGGTAGTATCGTAATGGTCTGCTTTCCTGCATTGATGATATCAGCATCTTCTTCTCCTTCAAAAGGGAAAGGTCCCATTCCCAAAACTCCATTTTCACTCTGAAATTCTACTGAAATGCCATCAGGAACGTAGTTGGCAACCAAAGTGGGAATCCCTATTCCCAGATTTACATAATAACGATCTTTTAATTCTTTTGAGATTCTTTTAGCAATTTGTTCTTTTGTGAGCATAGTAAAAACTTAGACTGCAATTTAATTATTTTCAATAGAATACAAAAGGGCTTTGTTATTGAAAATTATTAACATAATAAGTCGAAATAATATCTCTAATTTTGCAACATTATTTAACAGAATGAAAATACTTTTAAAATACCTTAAACCTTACCAGTGGTTGATTATTCTTTCATTATTATTAGCAACCATTAACCAGGTATTCTCTTTATTTGCTCCGGCAATAACGGGTAATATTCTCGATAAACTGGTTACCCATCCTAATTTTTTTGATAAAGAAAAGCTTTTACCAAGAAACCTGAACCAATATTTATACGGGGACGGCATTTATCATGGTGTATTCTATTTCTTATCCCTCCTTATCGGAACAGCCATGGTGAGCAGGATCGCCAAAGCTTTTCAGGATTATGCAGTAAGTGTTATCACCCAAAAGTTCGGGGCAAAAATTTTCACGGACGGTTTAAAGCATTCTATGGCATTGCCATATCAGGAATTTGAAGACCAGAGAAGTGGTGAAACCCTTTCTATTTTAACGAAAGTAAGAGAAGATACTGTAAAGTTCATCAGTAATTTCATTAATATTTTCTTCGGAATTCTGGTCAGTATCATTTTCGTTGCTGTGTATGCTATCCGTTTACATTGGTCAATCATGCCGGTATACATTTGTGGAATATTTCTGATTGCATTCATCACGAATTTATTAAGCAAGAGAATAAAGAGTATCCAGAAAAATATTGTTTCGGAAACCACAGCTCTGGCAGGAAGTACTACAGAAAGCCTTAGAAATATAGAAATTGTAAAAAGTCTGGGATTAACCAATCAGGAAGTCATCCGCTTAAACAATAATACCTATAAAATTCTGGGGCTTGAACTTAGAAAAGTCAAAAGCATCCGTTCTTTAAGTTTTATCCAGGGAACAATGGTTAATTTTCTTCAACAGCTGATCACCCTGACTTTATTACTTTTAATTTTTAAAAATATTGTAACTCCGGGACAATATTTATCGCTGATGTTTTATGGCTTCTTTATCTTCGGACCTATGCAGGAGATCGGAAATATCATTATTTCTTATCGAGAGGCTGAAGCTTCCCTTCTTAATTTTGACCGTTTAATGAAAAAAACAGTCGAGGAAAAACCCCTTCATCCTAAACAGATCGGTGCTATTGAAGAATTGGAGTTCAAACATGTTTCTTTCAAACATCAATCAGCTCAGTATAAAGCGTTAAACAATATATCTTTTACCGTAAAAAACGGAGAAACAATTGCTTTTGTTGGTCCCAGTGGTTCCGGAAAAAGTACCCTGGTAAAACTTTTGGTTGGGCTCTATCGTCCTCAGGAAGGAAATATTTTTTATAATAATATCAATGGGAAAGAATTTGATTTTGATGAATTGAGGAATCAAATTGGCTTTGTAACTCAGGACACCCAGCTTTTTGCAGGAACCATTAAAGAAAACCTTCTTTTCGTAAATCCAAAGGCTACTGAGGTAGAACTTCAAATAGCTTTACAAAAATCAAGCTGTACTGCTTTACTGGAAAGGGCTGAAAAAGGCATAGAAACCGTAATTGGAGAAGGTGGATTGAAATTAAGTGGCGGGGAAAAGCAAAGAATTGCGATTGCAAGGGCTTTATTACGAAGACCTCACCTGTTAATTTTTGACGAAGCAACTTCAGCTTTGGACAGTATTACGGAAGAAGAAATAACTTCCACCATCAAAAGCATATCGGAGGAAAAAGAACAAATCACAGTATTGATTGCCCATCGTCTAAGCACCATTATGCATGCCGACCGTATTTATGTGCTTGAACGAGGCCAAGTCATAGAAATGGGATCCCATGATAATCTGATTGCCGAAAAAGGATTATACTATGCCATGTGGAGACAACAGATCGGAGAAAGGAAAATGGTAATTCCCGAAGAATCATAAGAAGAATCATAAATAAAGCGCCGGAAATATTTTCCGGCGCTTTATTTATATGAATACTGTCTTTCAAACAAAGACTTAATCTTTTTTCCTTACTGTTCTTTGCTCAATTCTCTTTTCGAATTTATCACCCTGGAATATTCTCTGAATCATAATTCCTGGAATATGGACTTCATTAGGATCTAATTCTCCCGGTTCTACCAGTTCTTCTACTTCTGCTATTGTAATTTTTGCAGCCCCGGCCATTGGATGATTAAAATTTCTTGCAGATCCTTTGAAGATCAGATTTCCTGCATGATCTCCTTTCCACGCTTTTACAATAGAGTAATCTGCATTATAGGCATGTTCAAGAATGTGAGGCTTACCGTTAAATTCCTTTACTTCTTTACCTGCCGCTATTTCAGTCCCATATCCTGCAGGTGTATAAAACGCAGGAATTCCGGCTTGTGCAGCTCTGCATTTTTCAGCAAGGGTTCCTTGTGGAGTAAGCTCAACATCCAGTTCCCCGGAAAGCATCTGTCTTTCGAATTCTGCATTCTCCCCTACATAAGAAGAGATCATTTTTTTAATCTGTCTTTTATGCAACAATAATCCCAATCCAAAATCATCAACTCCAGCGTTGTTGGAAATGCACGTCAGATCTTTCACATCACTTTCTACCAAAGCATTAATGGAGTTTTCAGGAATACCGCAAAGGCCGAATCCCCCAAGCATTAATGTCATCCCATCCTGAATTCCTTCTATAGCTTCCTTTGCATTTTTTACTCTTTTATCTATCATGAAATATTAGATTTTTCTGTTGGCTAAATTTAATAATTTTCTTTTAAATCAAGGCACACAGGATTTTTTATTTAAATAGATAAAAGTGAAACACCATTTTAGATAATTGCTAAAAATCCAGCAAACCATCAGAAAGGGCCTTCCATTGAATTTTAGAAATTCCCATCATTCCTCCTATGCCTACCATGATATTTCTGATCTTATCAATAAAAGAAGCATTAAAATTGGGTGATTCATTCCTTCCGTAAATTGCTGCCATTATTTCTTTGCCATTATTTGAGATCATAAAAGTTGACGTAGCTTTACTGCTGTAAAAGTGTGCTATACGGTTGTTTTCGGAGTTTCCCGGAATTTTGGATGGTCTGCAGGTTATACTAATACGTTCAAATGACCCTGTATGATAAGAGGAAATATTGACTATCTGTACCCAATCATATCCTTTTGCTTCTTTTTCTCCGGGACCAGGTATATCAATACGGATGTAATCATCAATTTCAGGAGATCGGTCAAGGGGTTTTCCTTTTGAATCATACAATTTAAAATCGGCTGTGAGAGTGCCACTATAATCTCTCCACTGATTCACTGAAAAAAATCTTTTTTTCAAAACAGAAAACTTTTGCTTGTTCAATTCAGGATCGTCAAATTGTTTTTTACTTTCAGTATCATGAAATCCTCCACTCTTTTGTTGGGGAACTCCCGGAATTTCTTTAGGTTTCATAATTTCATCTTTTAAAATTGAACATATAAGGAACTCACATTTTAGCTTTATTCACTGGTAAACTAAGATTCATAAAGTTAACCGGACCGGTAAAAACTATTTTATGACCAGGCTCATAAAACCAACAATTCCAATTACTACGACAATATACAGACCAAATCCTAATGGTCTGAATTTTGGAGTTCATGTATAAAAGAATTATAAAATTCTGAGTACATACAACCAATCACATTATTATGGAAACGAAAGACATATCAAGAATAGGACTTGGTGCATTTCTGATTACTGCAGGAATCAGTCACCTTACATTTGCAAGGAAAGAATTTCAGGCTCAGGTTCCCGAATGGGTTCCTTTAAAAAAAGATGATACGGTGGTATATTCCGGAATCGTAGAAATACTCCTGGGAACAGCAACGATCGTGACTCCTAAAAAGTATCGAAAAACAATGGGAAAAGTTGTTGCAGGCTTTTTTGCAGCGGTTCTTCCCGGAAATATTGCCCAATATAAAAACAGAAGGGATTCTTTCGGCCTGAACACCGATAATCAGAGATTCGCAAGACTTTTCATGCAGGCTCCTTTAATTGCATGGGCATTAAAATCCACGGATTAAAGTAAACTATTTATCTTCATTAGGTAATCTTTTGATAAATAAAAGAGGGAACAAATGTTCCCTCTCTGTACCTAATTAAAAAAGTGTTACTGAATAATCAGTTTTAAAGTAAATAACTTTCTTGTATGAACTTTTACAAAGTATACACCTTTAGGCAGATTTTCGTTGACTAAAGAAAAACGCTGATTGTGTACATTTTTAGATTCGTATAATAGATCTCCTGTAGCAGATAATAACTCAATCTTATCAATTGGATAATCGCTCTTGATAAATGTAGGTTCACCTGGCTTGGTCGGGTTAGGATACAACACTACATTTTTCTCAGTACTTTTTGAGGTTTCAGCAGTTCCTAATGTTGAAGAAGTTACCTGGAATTGCATTCTGTTTGAAACTTCAGTATAAGAATCATTGGTAAACATTACCATATAATAATTTCCGGGAGTTGTAGGTAAGGCAGCTCCATTCAATGTTTTTGTACCCTGAGTTATCCCGTCAAAATAAGTATATGAAACAAAATTATCGTCCGGCGTCTGAATATTTTGTGGATAAATACCCAGCCAGTCTTTGATAATTCCCGGAGAATCCGTCCATGAAGCTGTAATATTTTCGCCCAACGTATAAACAGGTTTGTTAATCCATAATTCGGTAACAATATCTCCTACTTTAAAAAACACTTTCTCACCGATTGCCGTATAACCATCTTCCAGAAAATATTGCGCAAAATAGTACCCTTTAGGGAGTCCGGTAAACTCAAGATTTCCAGCAGCGGTTGTTACATATTTATACATCGCAGAAGTATTGGTTCCCGGAGTTTGCCCCATCTTATAAATCCCGATCCAGTCTTTTACAAGATTGGGTCCGTTACTGAAATTTATTTTCACAGTTCCTCCTACCGGATAAGTATCTGAAGTGGCCTGAAGAACAACTTTAGGGCCTATATAGAAATTTTTTCTCGGTGTAATCTCCGTATATCCGTCATTGGCAAAAAATCCGGCAAAATACTGTCCTTTAGCTGCAAAACCATTGGTAAAAGTGGCTGTTCCCGCTGTTTGTCCGTTGGTATAAATATAGGCCTGCGAAGTTGATGTTCCCGGAACCTGCCCTTTTCTATAAACACCCACCCAATCTGTCTGATTACCTGGACCGCCTGTATAGGTTGCAGTTACGGGGGTATTTTGTAAATATTCTGTTTTATCCAGCGTAAATGTAGGATTTGAAACTACGCTTCCCGTTATTTCAAACTGCTTTACATCACTCCAGTCACTCCATTCCAGATTTCTGTCCCTGTATCTTGTTTTTACGTAATACACACCATTGGAAATAGAATTGGCGGGAAAGCTTACTTTCGTAATATCTACACCGGCATTCAGGTTTTTAGCCTTATCAGGAACTCCGTCCTTACCGAACCAATTTTCATAATCACGATAGAATTCTTTTTCTATCACCGAAAAATCTGCTGCTTTACTAATGAGGAATTGTGTTGTGTTTAAAAGCTCATTGTTGGGTGACGTAAAACTGCTTCCATTCAAAGTTAAGGGTAAAGTCACAGGACCTGAAAAAGTATTGGTGATCGTAGGCTTAACAGGTTTTGGCTGGTTTTTATATCTATGGAAAGAATCAACGAGCTCATTGTATTTTTTAGTATAGATCCCTCCAATCGAATAACATTCCACATCTACCTTACCATTGGCAACATCTACCTCTACGATTTGGTATGTCCAGTCGGTAAGTGTTTTCTGAACATCATCAAAATCCTGTTCTGTAGACATTCCCCAGTACTGATCCCATGCTGTTCCTCCGGATATAATCTGGTAAGTAGGGCTATCTTTTAATTGCCCTCTGTGATACAGGTGATGGTGTGCACCTACGTGCATCAGATATTTACTCGATGACGTTAGAAGAGGAACTGCATTATTTCTTACCCATGTTGAGATATCCCCTACATATTGCTCTGCCTGATAAGGCCTGTGGCTTAAGGAAATAATCCAATCGACAGTAGGATCGTTATTTGCAGCTGTAAGAATTTGCTGTAACCAGGTCTGCTGAGCCGTTCCCGTATGTTCAGAGCTTAAGCTGATAAACAAAACGTTCCCCGCTTGTTGCGCATAGTAATTTTCATTCCCGGAGCTGATATTTTTATATTTAATTTCATCGATATAAAAATGAGCATAATAAGAATTCATTCCCAATGTTCCATAGGTTTCGTGATTGCCCACAGTCGTCTGGATCGGAAGATATGGTGATAATTTAATATTCTTTTTAAAGTGGACATTTTCGTAATGATCAAGTGTCCCGACATCTACCTGATCTCCCACCATAAAAGTAAGGGCAACATTATCCGAAGGATCTGAGTTTGCCCCAAATTTTTGCTTTAATTTTTTAAATGCATTTAAGGTAAGTGTATCATACCTGGGTTCCGCTTTGATCTGATTATCTCCCATAATCAAAAAACGTATTTTACCGTCTGCCGTAGTAGGCTGTCCCGGCATGGGAAGTGTCCTGAAGTTGTAAATTACCGACTCGCTGGTTCCTGTTTTTATTTTATAATAATACTTTGTATTCGGCTGCAGATTATTGATTTTGGCCGTGTGATAATAGTAGTTATTATTATATCCCGTATCCGAAAATATATTGGTGGTTCCTGTTACCGTAACATTCAGGTTCGTCGGAGAATTCCCGTAGAGAACAGTAGTCTCATTATTGGAAGCGGTTTTCCAATTAACGATCATTGAATTTGGAGTCGGATTTTGCAAATAAGGAAATAAAGCCTGCCCAAAGGTCATCTGGACGACGATAAAACATAAAAGGAAGAAATAATTTTTCATAGCTAATAATTTTTAAATTGGCACTCTTCAATAATTTACTGTTTATCAGTAAAATAAGAAGAGTAACGGTTAATTTTTACTTCGTGCAAAAGTAAAATTCCCATGTAAACACAGTTTCATCATAAGGTGAAGGATATGTTAAGTTTTGGGATTTCAATGCATCAAAAATCTCTGTTCAATTACATTTAAATTTATTTGGATTATTCAAAACTAATTTTGTACATTTGCAACCTGTTATTCAACCTCTGACGAAAAACGTGTAAGTTGCTTAGCCTTAACATTATATTATCATTAATAATGGATTTATTAAAGTACGTACAAGAGAAGTACATTGCAAAAAAAGAATTCCCTGAATTCAAAGCAGGTGATACAATTACAGTGTATTACGAAATTAAAGAAGGACAAAAAACAAGAACTCAGTTCTTCAAAGGAACAGTTATCCAATTAAGAGGTACAGGTTCTACAAAAACTTTCACTATCAGAAAAATGAGTGGTGATGTAGGTGTAGAAAGAGTATTCCCTATCAACATGCCAGCTCTTCAGAAGATTGAAGTTGACAGAAGAGGTAAAGTTAGAAGATCTAGAATTTACTACTTCAGAGATCTTAGAGGTAAGAAAGCAAGAATTAAAGACGCTGCTTACAAAAAGAAATAATTCAGACAACAATACATACAAAAGAAGCTGTTTACTCAATGTAAGCAGCTTCTTTTTTTATATATAAGTTGTTTTATATGACTCTGATGCTATCCTGTAAACGGACTTCCCGTTCCTGTTTCAAGAAATAGTTTCAAACTATTGATAAATTGCACCCAGCCATTGGAACATATATGATAACATTCGACATCAGGATGCAAACCCCTATGCGTAAGTTTCAGCAGAATTCCATTCTCATTTTTTTCAATTTCCCAAACGATAGTCGTTCCAATCCATTCTGTTTGATTTTTCAGCTCTGGAAGACCGATTAAAGAATCTACAACATACCATACAATTCTTGATTCAGGTACAGCTTCCTTTACCCGAAATGTCTTGTGAATATTGTCACCAAATTGTATAGTAAATACATCATCGGGTTCCCGGGAAGATCCGTTAAACATTTCTGACCACCATAAAGGAATTTTCCGGGTCAAAGCTTCATATGCCTTTTCAGGTGTAGTTATTATTTCTATTGTATTGGTATAATTTTCCATAAATCCGTGTATTGGTAATACAATTTTATACAATTTATTTCGTGAAAAACTATACATATGGCAAGAAATGTTTTTAAAGTCAAAATTCTAAATCCACCTCTGTTTTTATTTCCGTTATGAACAGGCTAATTTCAAGAGTCATGTTTTACCTTATAAACTCATATAAGGCTTCAAAAAACCGGGGGTAAACCTCAATATGGGGAAGATGCCCTACATTATCGATTTCCGTTAGTCTGGAACCAGGTATCTGCTGTTGTGTCTTTTTTCCCAGTTCCTGATATTGCCCCATCCTGGATTGAAGCTCTTTAGGTGCCCTATCCTTTCCTATTGCAGTTCTATCCCTTGTTCCGATTATAAGCAAGGTTGGAGTTTTAATATTCTTAAATTCATAACAAACCGGTTGATTATAAATCATATCGGATGTGAGAGCAGCATCCCATGCCACAAGCGGATATTCTTTATGTAAAGTCCAACCAGCAATAAGATCCAGCCAGGGTTGATATTCTTTCTTCCATTGATTATCATAATAGAATTTTAGCTGATAATTTTTATAGGTTTCAGCTGTATTTTTAAGCTCCGACTGATATGCCTGATCAATAGTCTGGTATGAAGCAAAGGTCTTATAATCTTCCAGGCCAATCGGGTTTTCAAGGACAAGCTTTTGAACCCTCTCAGGGTAAAGTAATGTAAAACGGGTTGCCAGCATTCCTCCCATAGAGTGCCCCAGAACAATTGCTTTATCAATCTTTAATTCATCCAGTATTTTTTTTGTATTGTCTGCTAATTGCGAAAAAGAAAATTGATAACACTGAGGCTTGGAAGATTTACCAAATCCTATCTGATCGGGTATAATAACCCTGAAACCTTTAGCTGAAAGATCTTTCGCCGTTTGTTCCCAATACGCTCCGTTAAAGTTTTTCCCATGAAGAAGCATGATTACTTTTCCATTAGGTTCTTTAGGCTTTACATCCATATAGGCCATTTTCAGATGCTGATTCTGAGTATTCAAAGCAATAAAATGAACTTCAAAAGGATATTGATAGTTCGTAAGCATGGCATCTAACGGTTTTATCTGGGAAAACGATAAAAATGGTATCATAGATAGCATTAAAATCATAATGCCTTTTTTTAAATATTTCATGAATTCTTATTTATAGATTAAAATTAAAAAAACCGTTCCAAAAGAAACGGTTTTACTTATTATTTTCAACTTAATTATCTTTTCAGGACAGTTGTTCAGCAACTTTCAATTCTTTTTTTGCCGGTAAATTCATAAGTACAATAGCAAAAAGGATTAATGCAATCCCTGCCCATTGAACTAAAATTACTTTTTCACCCAACAAAACAAAAGCCATTGTCACAGAAACCGGAAGTTCCAGTGATGAAATAATGCTTCCCAAGCCCAATCCTGTATTTGGAAATCCCAAATTAAATAAAATGGGTGGAATGATAGTTCCAAAAACAGCAAGAACAAAACCATAGGTCCAGAATATAGAATAATCAAAAGAATGAATATGTTGAGTATTGTCGGTAAAATTTAAATAAATTGATTTAAGACCATCAAAATAGAGGGGCCCGATCTGAGCAAAGAAAAGGAATGCCAGAATAACAATAGATCCTCCTGAAAGCATTACCATACTTTTACGTAGGACGGGTAAATGTGTAGCCAGTGTATTAGAGGTGAACATCGTCAGAGTATAGGAAGCCGCTGCCATTAATCCCCAAAAAACACCATGCCAGTCTAATTCTATATCCACATTAATAAGATTCGTAGCCAATACAGTTCCTACTAGTACAATAATTGTAGCGACCACTTTCCTCACGTTGGGAAATTTTCTGGTCAAGAAACTTTCTACAACCACACTAAACCATACAGACTGCATTAACAAAACAATCGCTATTGAAACATTGATATATTGAACTGCGATATAGTAAAATAAACTTGTACACCCCAGTGAAGTACCTGCCAGCATCAGCATCCTAACTTCTTTTCGGCTTGGTGATGATAATTTTGTTTTTGATGTTAAAGTCTGGATAAAATTCAGGATCAGAAGTCCTACTAATCCTAATACAAACTGAGCAGTGGTTACTTCGGATGTGGTATATCCATCATGATAAGACATTTTAACAAATGTAGCCAACATTCCATAAACACTTGCACCAATACCCACTAGCAATACGCCTTTCAATAAATTTTTCTTCTTCATAATCTTTTTAACAGCCTGCAAAGGTACAATATAATAATTTAATTCACCAGGAGGTAAAAAGCTTATAGATAAATAAAATCACCCCAAGTTTTCCCTGGGGTGATTGAAACTGAATAAAAAAAACAGCTTATTTTTTAACGATTACTTTAGACGCAGCTTCAAAGCCAAGGCCTTTTACTTTTACCATATAAGTTCCGTTGATCAAGCGATCTGTAGAAATAGCTTTTTTAGCATCCGGAGAAATTTTATCTTCAGAAGAAACAAGCTTTCCAGACATATCATAAATTTCCACACTTACTTTACCCATTGTATTGCTTGGGAAATTGATGAAAAATTCATTTTTAGCAGGATTAGGATAGATAGAAATTGAGGTATTTTTTACAGATTTCACTTCATCAGTAGCCAATAACGGACATTCATCGGGAATTGTGAAATCCTGAATCTGATCATTGATATTTGTTTTAACTCCCGCACTTGCATTCACTCCTAAACCTCTTTTTGCAAAAGTTCTCCATATCATACATTTATCTACTCCTCCGGTAGTTGCCTGTTCTGCAGCTAATATCGCATTTCTTCCATCAATAAATGTTGGATTACAAACCTGAAGTTTTAATGCATCGGTAACAAGTTGTAATATTCTTGAACTACCATTTGTTGTATTAGCAGTAACATCGGCAGAATAACCATATTTTGCTACATACTGCCAATGCAGATCCCATAACATCGTAGCCCATACAAATCCAATTGAATGCACATCAGGAACTATATTTCCACTTTGATTCGTATATTCCATTCCATTGGTATCTCCATAGGTATAATCGTTGATCGTGAAGTCAGGAGAATATTTTGCAGGGCGGATTCCATCCCCATCCGGAAGCTGTCCTGCAGCATATGTTGCCATTCCTCTAGGAACAGAAGCATTATCTCCTATTTTATTGGTAAGCATTAAGGCAAAGAAATCCGACCATCCTTCACCCATTTGTTCTTTATCAGATGAAGCATTCAGACATCCATATCCAGTTCCCGTTAATCTGTTAGAAATTCCATGACCGTATTCGTGTGTTACGATTCCATTATCAAAGCTCCCATCTGGTGTAACGCTGGTTGCAGGATCATTCTTCAAAGTAACATTTACCGTTGTAGCAGCTGAAAGCTGGGTTTTAATATATTCTCCCTCTGCATTACTAATTAATACAGATGGAATAGTAACTGTTGCATCAGTCCCTGACATATTGCCAATGGTTGATCCATTTGCGGCATTATTATAGATAATGGCAGCAGTAGCTCCTGCATTCTGTAAATTCTTTGTTTTGATCACGAAAGCACAGGTTCCACGCTCAACCAAACCAATCTTCCCTGTAAGTGAACCTGCTGGTAATGCAGTACATCCATCTAATACGGATGATAATTGTACATTTCCAGTAACTCCAGTAGGGTTTAGTGCATTCCCGAATTCAGCAACACCAGCAGCGGGTTGGCGGGCTACCGCTGTACTAGGTGTATTATAGAAGAAAAGTCTATTTCTAGTCGACCATAAATACATCTGCATTCTCCCATTGTAATTATCCGGAGGACTGGAAAAGTTCGCGTTATTAGTACCTCCGCCATCTTGCGCTTCTGCATAAACTGAATCATCGTCTAATCCGCCAAGTCCAAAATTATTTTGCTGGAAATTTCTCGCAGATTCTGTAAATCCAAATTTATAAAATACATCATGAACCCTATTACTGATGTAGAACAGATTGGTAATTGCTGCACTTTGATTCGCTGCAGGAGTCCCATTGATACTAAAAGGAAAATTAAAATTTCTTGAAGCCCCTCCATCAGGTGAAAATCCAGGGTTATTTGTATTGGCTGTATCTTCGTAAGCATACACATTATTTCCTCTTGTATTGGTATAATGGGTTGTACCATCCGAATGCCATCCTTCTGGTGAGGAAGTCAACATCCATGGATTAGAAACTACAGATCTTGATCCAAATGTAGGCGCTTCCAGTGGCGTTGAAAATATATTGTAGCTTGCAGGATCAGCCAACAAAACCAAACTTTGCTGATAGCCTTTCTCAGGACCAACAAATGTATTATTATTCTCTATAGCTAATCCATCTGAAACATAAGAGTCCGGTTTAAAATTACAAGATAATGTTAAGTTATTCTTTTCTATGATTTTTCCATCATTGGCATCTACCAGAATATTCCAGTAATTGGAAGACTTTGGCTCCATCATAATAAACTCATAGGCTAAACGCAAATCTCCAGTAGACGTATTTGCATACACCAGCCTTTGTTTAGCTGATTTTGTATTATTTAAGCTTTTTTCAAAAAATCCAAGAATTGAAAAATCAGCAATCTCAGTGTTTCCAAGTTCATTTGCTATTTTCTGAAGAGCTGCTGTTTTATTGATTTGTGCAGAAACGGGAGTAGATCCTGTATAGTTCTTTACAAAATTATCTGTATAATAAACGATCTTACGATCTTTAATTAACGCAGTTCCTCCGGAACTGTATACAGGAATTCCATTATAAGTCTGTTGAAATTTTATAACATCACCATTTAATGACTTCGATGCATCCGTATTATCAATAACAAAATTAGTGAGATCGGACTTTTTATATTCTCTGATCTTATTCTGAGAAATATAGTCTTTGATAATCTGAGTATTTTCCTGTGAAAATAATTGTAAAGATGGAATAACTGCGAAAGCAGCAACCATAAGAGGTAGTTTTATTCTTTTCATTTATACTGAACAATTTTTAATATTGAAATTTATTAGACTTTATATTTCCTCATCTTACTTTGTGAAACATAATTTACTTAACCTTCCTTATATAATTAATATTAAGAAAACGAACAAAGATCAAATTCTGCGGATACAGCAAACAAAATGGATCGGGTTATATTTTTAATATACATTAATAAAGCCGCTAATTTACAAATATTTAATAATCAAAAATCATTTTATTTGATTTTATTATACACAACTAAAATCATAATTAATTTCCCTTCATTCAACTCAATTTTAAACATTTACATAATTCACTTCTTACAATTGAATTCTAGAAAACAGCATGATATTTTTAATAAAAATATCATAATAAGAAATAAAAAAAGCCACTCGTAAGAGTGGCTTCATATTCCTAAATGGTTAAGGATTATTTACCTTCTTCCATTTTTCTTTTTAATTCTGCTAATGCATCAATATCTCCCAATGTAGATCTTTCTTCGTTTGAAGAAGATGAAGAAGAAGTATTAGATCTGTTGTTAGATTCTTTTACATTTTTCTTTTCCTCATCTCTGAAGATACCTGTGTGAGATACTACTACTCTCTTGAACTCCTTGTTGAATTCGATTACTTTGAACTCAGCATCTTCACCTTTTTTGATTTTAGATCCATCTTCTTTCTCTAATAATCTTGAAGGGCAGAACGCTTCAACCTCAGCATCTTCGAATTGTACAGAAGCACCTTTATCGTGTACTTCTACAGCTTTACCAGCATGGATAGTTCCTTCAGCATATTTAGTTTCGAATTTATCCCAAGGGTTTTCAGTCAATTGCTTGTGACCTAAAGACAATCTTCTTGCTTGGATATCTAATTCCAATACGATAACATCTAATTTGTCTCCTACAGCGCAGAATTCAGATGGATGCTTGATTTTCTTAGTCCAAGAAAGATCAGAAATGTAGATTAAACCGTCGATACCTTCTTCCAACTCTACGAATACACCAAAGTTTGTGAAGTTTCTTACAGTTCCTACATGCTGAGATCCAACAGGATATTTAGCTTCGATATTTTCCCAAGGATCTTTAGATAATTGTTTCATACCTAGAGAGATTTTTCTATCTTCTCTATCTAAAGTAAGTACTTCAGCTTCAACTTCATCACCTACTTTTACAAAATCACCAGCAGATCTCAAGTGAGTAGACCAAGACATTTCAGAAACGTGGATCAATCCTTCTACACCTGGAGCGATTTCTACGAATGCACCATAGTCAGCAAGAACTACTACTTTTCCTTTTACTTTATCTCCAACTTTCAGGTCAGCAGAAAGAGCATCCCAAGGATGAGCTTCTAATTGCTTCATACCTAACTGGATTCTTGTTTTCTCATCATCGAAATCAAGGATAACAACTTTTACAGTTTGTCCATCTTCTAAGATTTCAGATGGGTGGTTCACTCTAGACCAAGAAAGGTCTGTAATGTGGATCAATCCATCTACACCTCCTAAGTCAATGAATACACCGTAAGAAGTAATGTTCTTAACAGTTCCTTCAAGAACTTGTCCTTTTTCAAGCTGAGCGATGATTTCTTTTTTCTGACCTTCGATATCTGCTTCGATCAATGCTTTGTGAGATACTACTACGTTTTTGAATTCAGGGTTGATTTTCACAACTTTGAACTCCATAGTTTTACCTACGAACTGATCGTAATCTTTAATTGGCTTAACATCAATTTGAGAACCTGGTAAGAATGCTTCGATTCCGTGTACGTCAACGATCATACCTCCTTTAGTTCTAGATTTCACAAAACCGTTAACGATTTCTCCAGTTTCGTGAAGTTCGTTTACTCTATCCCAAGCTTTAAGCGTTCTTGCTTTTCTGTGAGATAATTGTAATTGTCCAGTTTTGTCTTCTCTTCTGTCAACCATTACTTCTACCTCATCACCTACTTGTAATCCTTGGTTATAACGGAATTCGTTAAGAGAAATAACACCTTCTGATTTGAAGTTGATGTCTACGATAGCTTCTTTATCAGTTAATCTTACAACTCTACCAACTAAAACGTCGTTATCGTTTAAGCTGTTTAAAGATCCGTTGTAGATTTCTTCTAAATCACTTTTTTCTTTTCTCGCATCTGCATCAAGACCTGATTCGAATGAATCCCAATCAAATTGTTCTGGTGCTACGTTTTGGTTTAATAAAACCTCTGCTGAATTTGTCTCTTTTGACATTTTCTAATAAAATTTGTATTCCTTCTTTTTTAACGGTTTGAACAAATGTGGATTTAAAAAATACGGAAGTAATTAATTTTTAATAATTTACCTCTTCAAACCTTGACCACAAAAAGTGGGTGCAAATATACTAATATTATTTAATATAAACAATATTTTAATCCGCAGAGACGTCACACCTAAATGCCTGATTGTCAAAATTAAAATCATTAAAAGATTAAAATACATCTTCACCAACAATCTTTATAACAAATAACAACTTACAGCTTAAGACTCTAAAGACTCTAAATTCCTAGCCACCTATTTTCACTATCTTTGCCCAATGGAACTACAATCAATTTATCAAAAACTGCAAATTCAGGATATGAATCAGATGCAGAAATCTACTTATAAAGCTTCTGAAAACAATACGGATATTGTATTGCTCTCTCCTACCGGATCAGGGAAGACGCTTGCTTTTTTATTTCCGGTTTTAAGAAATCTGAAAAAAGACGTTCAAGGAGTCCAGGCATTGATATTAGTTCCGGCCAGAGAATTGGCTCTACAAATTGAACAGGTGTTCAAGTCAATGGGAACGGATTTTAAGGTTTCCGTTTGCTATGGTGGCCATGATAAAAAGATTGAGGTTAATAATTTAATTGAAGCTCCTGCCGTATTGATTGGAACACCGGGAAGAGTTGTTTACCATCTGAGAAACAATAATTTTGATCCTAAGACAATTAAGACATTGGTTCTTGATGAGTTTGATAAAGCATTAGAGCTAGGCTTTCATGATGATATGGAATTTATTTCTAATTCTTTAAAAGGGTTATCCCAAAGAATTTTAACTTCTGCAACTGCCATGGATGAAATCCCTTCATTTACCGGGCTGAAAGATGAAAAAGTAATCAGTTTCCTTAAAGAAAACGATATAAAACCTGATTTACAATTGAGAAAAGTAATGACAATTCCGGAAGAAAAGCTGGATACACTTTTCAATCTTGTTTGTAAAATCGGGAATAAAAGAACGCTGATTTTCTGTAATCACCGTGACGCAGTAGACCGTATTTCCGAGCTTCTTCATCAAATGGGAATTGACAGGGAAACATTCCACGGGGGTATGGAACAGGACGAAAGAGAACGGGCTTTACTGAAATTCAGAAATGACTCTGCAAGAATCCTAATCACAACCGACCTTGCCGCCCGGGGACTTGATATACCTGAAGTAGAGTCTATTGTTCATTATCAACTACCTCCCAAAGAAGATGCTTTCATTCACAGAAACGGACGTACCGCGAGGATGAATGCTAAAGGTTTTGTTTACCTTATCATGACAGAGGAAGAAAATTTTCCTTTTATCAAAAATAATACGCCTGACGAAAGTGTTTCAGGATATGATAAAGTTCCTGAAAAGACACCTTTTCAAACAATTTATATCAGTGCAGGTAAGAAAGACAAAGTTAATAAAGTAGATATTGTGGGTTATCTCATTAAAAAAGGAGAATTACAAAAGGAGGATATCGGGCTGATTGAAGTGAAAGACACAACATCATATGTTGCCGTTTCCAGGAAGAAAGTAAATTCATTGTTAAAGAAATTATCCAATGAAAAGCTTAAAGGAAAAAAAGTCAAAATGGAGATAGCGTATTAAACGACATCAATTTTAAGATAAAAAAGAAAGCGGCCATTATTTAATAGCCGCTTTCCTTTTACAATAATATTAAAAAACTTATTTGATGATCAGTTTTTGACTATACATCCCTTTGGAAGAATTAATATTAATAATATAAACTCCTTTTGGGATATTCATATTAAATTCTTTTGTAAAATCTCCATTACCTTGATAGGAATCCGAAGAGATCAGCCTGCCACTTGAATCAAATAGAGTAACTTTTATTTCTCCTGATAAATTCCTGGATTTAACAAAGAAATTCCCATTACTCGGATTAGGGTAAATTTTGATATCATTTCCTGATACAGCGGAAGCATCCTTTGTTCCTAAATTTTGTGTTTCGCGGGTACAAACCTGAAGTGACCATCCGTTAATGGTTCCAACATTACCGGCATTGTTATCAGATACGAAAAGCTTCCATTCCCCTTGCGCTTTATGACCTTTGAAAATAGCTAAAGACTCATTAGATAATGTTTCTCCCTGTATTGGCGAAGCACATGCTACAGCATTTCCTTCATTACTAAACGTTGCTGTTATACCAGACCTGTTGTTACACTGCCTGTTCCAGATTAAGGCGGATGAACCTGCCGGACTTTCAATCCCGATAGCAAGATCTCTTACGTTCGTATGTGCAACAGAAGGTGTTACTTTAATTTTCGTAATAGTTCCCGTATTATTTACAAGGAGAGGAATCACAACTTTAGGAGCAGAAATATTACTACCTCCTGGACCATCTGTAATGCCAACAGCTGGTCCATTATAAGTATATGTTGCACATGTTTCTCCGGTCACATTATAATCAATAACAAAACTTGGACTTACCGCATAATAAACATTTCCTATAGCTTCAATCAGAATGTATGCGTTTGCCGAAGTTGATCCGGCAGGAATTGTAATCTGTTCGCTACCGTCATTAGGTGTATTTGCTGCCAGCACGGTAAATGTTTGCCCTCCGTCGGTAGATAATTTAATCGTAACATTTGCTGTATTAATCGGAGCCTGAGTGGTATTGGCTACATCCCAGGTTATAGTTGCTGAATTTCCGGAACTTAACGACTGTCCAAATGTCGGAGCTGTAATTTTGAAAGGTCCCGATGCAGCATCAACCGTTATTACCGTTTCATCTTTGCTCGTTTGCGGAGCAGTAGGATGATTATTTCTTGCCGTAACTGTAAAATTAAGTGTCCTTGCCACACTGGATAAAGACTCCCAACGGGTCGCATATACTCCTGCCAATACTTTATTAAAATCAGGAAAGTATCTTACAGGTGTACTTACCGGAGGTAAGGACCGGAAAGTAGGACCGGAAGGTTTGGCAGCATACGTAAGGGAGTTCACAGTTCCTGTTTGTGCCGAACCGGAATCCATCTGCTCCCACGTATAAGTATAACCAGCACTATTGGCATCTGTTGTGGTTGCTTTCAATGCGAAAGGTGTAGATTTAGGAATTGTATAATCAGCTCCGGCATTTACTGCTGGTGCAGGGTTAGCAAACGGCACATTAACACCGCATGCCACGCCATTGATCACATCTTTGATCTCTTTAAGATTAAAAGCATGAAAATAATCAAATGAGTTAAACTGCACATCACTATTACCACCCATAATACCAGTATAAGCCATAATCGTAGATCCACTTCCCGGCTCTACTAAAGAAGCATCCGTATAGCTTGCATTATAAAGCGTAAATGTATGGTTCGCCCCCATCTGATGACCCATTTCATGAGCAACATAGTCTATATCGAATTTATCTCCTTCAGGAAAATTATGAGCTGTCCATCCACCTGCTTTAGCATTATCATCACAGATTACTCCGATATCTCCTGCCTGGCCGTTACCATTCTTTTTATCCAGCAAATGACCCATATCGTAGTCCTGAGCTGCAATACGCGCTGAAATCTGGGTTTGAGCTTCACCAGGTCCTCCGTTGGTATAAGGATCTGCAGTAGGTTCTAAAAAAATAAGCACATCATTATTGGCAATTAAATTAAAATGTAATGACAGATCTTTTTCAAATAACTGATTAAGACGGGTTAATGTCGTATTCATAGCTGCCAGTACTACCGCTTTTTTCTGCGCTTCCGTAGCATTTGCCGGTGTTCCGGCTGCTGTTAAATGATACTGGGCATATTCCCCGGTACATGACATAGCCAGCCTGAAAGTATTGAAACCTGCGGCTTTTTTATTTTGTGCACCATTTTTACTAGATAGGGACTTCGTTGCCAGATTTTCAGCAGTACCACAAATGAAAGGTTCTGCCTCCTGATTCTTTCTTGCTTTTGAATCGAATACAGCATATACTGTTCCGTCCTGTGAATAAGGTTCAATAAATTCAGAATTACCGGATCTTGTAATCATGGATGAAAAACCTACCGGTGAAAGACTAAATCTTAAATAAGCAGACGGGTCTTCTATTCCCCTTCCCATATAAGATTTTATGTCTGGATATTTCTCCTGTAATTCAGGAGCCATATTGGAATATTCCCATACCTGGAACCTTTCTGTTTTCCCATTGATATCAGGAATTGAAATAACAACACCTTTTCCCTCAGAAGTTTTAGAAGATGTATTTTTAAGGGTTTGTTTTAAAGCGTTTATATCTAATGTATACAAGCCTGAAAACTCCAGTTTTTCCTGTACTTTTTTTACGCTTTGTGAACGTAGTTCTGTTCTCTTCCATTGTGATGACCCCATAAAAGGAACCATCGCCAATGCGATCAATAAGTAGAATTTCATATCTATAATAATTTAAACTGTTTGTGTTAAGGTTGGTATATGTTCTAACTCACGCAAACATCTTAAATAAAATAAACGATATTTTCCAGAGCCTAAAACACTTTACAAAAAAAGCAAAAAATTAAACACAAAAACCATAATATTAATAATAAACAACACTCATTATTAACATTTTCACAATTAACTTAAATTATTTTACGATAGAAGTAAATAGATTAAAAATTTTATATAAAATAAGATTTAAAAAGAAATAAATTCAAATACACATGAAATAACATCAATGAAATCAAAGCCCACCTCACTGATTACCTGAATATTACATATAATTTTCAAGTAACTAAATCACTGATAAAAGATTTAACAACAATAAATGGAATCGATTATCTTGTCCCTTTTACCCTTGTTGGTAAAGTATATACTGACTTTGAAGCAGTAATAAAAAGAATATCATTATGCTTTCCCCCGAATGTTACGTTAGAGGTCCATTCCTCTTCTATGGGAATATGATAGATTTTCTTACCATCGCGATTAAACACCGTAACCCCATTACCTGTTAAATAAACATTCCCGTGCTTATCTAACGTCATTCCGTCAGAACCCATTTCACAGAACAGTCTCTTCTCAGAAAGTTCTCCTGCATCCAATATGTCGTATACATAAGTTTTTCCTGCATCAATATCAGAAACATAGAGTTTTCTGTATTTCTCACTTCCGGCAATGCCATTGGGCTGGGTAAAAGTATCGATTTTTTTTACTTTACCTTCTTTATTTCTGTAATAAAGACTTTTATGAGGAATTTCCTGTTTAAAATCAATCCAGTAATCTCTCTTATACAAAGGATCAGTAAAGTACATTCCACCTGAAGAATCTCCCCATACATCATTCGGACCATTAAGCCTTTTTCCTTCGAAACCTTTTAATAAAATCTGAATCTTTTTATCTTTAGAGATCTTCCAGATCTCGCCCTGATCATCAGAACAGGTAATCAGATTATCGTCTTGATCAAAATGGGTTCCATTGGCGCGTCCTGTTTTGCTTAAAAATTCCCGGATTTCATTTGTTTTCCAATCCCAATAATAAATTTTATCATTGGGTTGATCTGTAAAATAAACATTCCCTTCTTTATCTGAGGAGGGCCCCTCAGTAAAACCGAACCGGTCTGAAATCTTCTCTGGCATTACATCATGATAAAACATACGGGTATAATTTACTGATTGACAATTTAGTAATACTAAAACCAAACCAACCCAAGTCATTTTAAAAAGATTCTTCATTTCTTATTTCATTTTAGGCTCACAATGTACAACATGAAAAAATAAAATTCAAGAATTATTTTCTCATTTTGATACAATAATAAAAAATTGATAAATGTCCCATTTGTCCTATTCAATACGTGTATACTATTAGTAATGTATTCCCTTAATTAAGAGCTTTGCGGTAAGAAACTCAATAGATGTTTTTTAATAAAAAAAACAACAAAATGAGGGATTATTCAATTGGTTATTTAAAATAAAAGAATGAATACAGACACCAAACCCGAAAAGGTTATAGCAATAGAGAATGAAGCTTTCAGAAATTCTGTGGGAACAATGGATGATACAGGAAAAAGAAAATGGGTGTTCCCCCGCAAACCCAAGGGGAAATATACAAATTACAGAAATTACACCAGCTATATCCTGCTTGCTTTGTTTTTTATTCTACCTTTCGTAACCATTAATCATAACCCTTTTCTTCTGATTAATGTTATCGACAGAAAATTTTTCATTGTGGGGCAACCTTTTTATCTCCAGGATTTTTTTATTCTGGCTCTGGGCGCTGTTACTTCTGTTATATTTATTATGCTTTTTACAGTAGTTTTCGGACGAATATTCTGCGGCTGGCTTTGTCCGCAAACTCTTTTTATGGAGATGGTTTTCAGAAAAATAGAATATTGGATCGAAGGTGACCGTAATAAGCAAATGAAGCTGGACCGACAGGAATGGAATAGTGAAAAAATAAGAAAGAGGAGTCTGAAATGGTCGGTATTCCTTTTGGTTTCGTTAATTATCAGTCATTTCATGTTCATGTATATTGTAGGCTACAGAGAGGTTTTTAAAATCATGAGTGAAGGACCGGCAGAACATTCATTGAAATTCATTGCTATGATTTCTTTCACAGCTGTTTTTTATTTTACTTTCGCATGGCTCCGTGAGCAGGTATGTACATTGGTATGCCCCTACGGACGCTTACAGGGAGTTCTTATTGATAAACAAACCATCAATGTATATTATGATTTTAAAAGAGGTGAAAACCGTTCCAAATGGAAAAACGGTGAAGACCGAAAATCAGAAGGAAAAGGAGATTGTATCGATTGCCAGCAATGTGTCGTAGTTTGCCCTACAGGAATAGACATCAGAAACGGCCAACAGCTTGAATGTATTAATTGCACGGCGTGCATTGATGCCTGTGATGAAGTAATGGAAAAAATAGGTCTTCCAAAAGGATTGGTTCGCTACGCAACTGAAGCTGAAATTGAAAACCAATCCAGGTTTATTTTTACCTCCAGAATGAAAGTCACTACGGTTTTTCTGGCATTATTAATCGGTTTTCTTGGTTTTCTAATGTATGACCGTGGATCTATGGAGGCCAAATTTATTAAACCTGCCGGATCCACTTTCTTTACAAAAAATGGAAAAATAACGAATACATTTATTTATACTTTTTTAAACAAAACCAATGAGAAAAAGGTTTTAACAATAAAAGTAATAAGTCCTAAAAATGGCGAGATCACTTTTTTTGGTTCAGATAAAATTGTATTAAAGGGAGATCAGATCTTAAAAGGTAACATTAATATTACATTTCCTGAAAAAGACATCCGATTTTCCAAACAGAACATTGTGATTGCTGTACTTGATGAAAAAGGCAAAATTGTGGATACTTTTGAAACAACTTTTGAAGGACCTTTCAAACTATTGTTGTAGCCAAAAAGTTTATGATTTATACTTTTGAATAAACTGAGTCGGTGTTATTCCGGAAGTTTTCCGGAATACCCTCACAAAATAAGAATATTCTTCATATCCTAATCTGAAGGCAATCTCAACAAGACTTTCGCTTAAATACATCAGCATCCGTTTTGCTTCCAGCACTACCCTTTCAGTAATAACTTCAGTAGCCGTTTTCTGAACCATAGTCTGCGTAATCCTGTTCAGGTGTTTAGGAGAAATATCCAGCAAAGAAGCATAAAATGAAATCGATTTTTCTTTTGTAAAATGTTCTTCGAGTAAAGTCTCAAAATCCTGATAGTGCTTTAAATATGAAATACTAACCGGGGAATTAAAAGTATTGTATTCTTTAGAAAACAACCTTGATGAGGTGATATACATTTTTGTAATCACTGAAAGTATCAGCCCCTCCTTCATAAGGTTATGAGAATAATACTCATTCTGAATCTCATCAAACAAACCAACCATTGGGTTCAGGTATTTTTTTTCAAGCTGAAGCTTTCTTGAAAAATTCACCGAACTAAAAAAAGGGAAGTTTCTCAGATGCTGATTGATATAATGCATATCATAAAATTCCTGAGATAAGAAAAAAATATACCCGTCCGTGTCTTCCGAAAGTTCCCAGCTGTGAACCTGACCCGGTGATAGAAAAAACATGCTTCCCTCTGAGACATCATACCTGTGAAAATCGACTTCATGAATTCCTGTCCCTTTTGTAAAAAGCACCGTTACGTAAAAATCATGCCGATGGGGCTTCTCAATATGTTTATGGCTGCTGACCAAATGATCTTTCATTGTATTGAAATAAAAATCCGAAGTATTTTTCCCGGACTGAAAAAGATCAATATGAAGTACAGATATAGAATTCAAATCTATTAATTTACTTCAAAATTAAAAAAAGACTTTCATTTAATCTTAAATAGCACTGGAAGATTATAGTATTTCAAGAAAAGAAAAGAGTTTTAAGAATATATTTTGGATGGTAAATTTGTAAAAAAATTCAAAAAAAATTATCTTTGAAAATTAGGATTCATAAAATGAAGATAAATTTACCCGATAAGCTGTATTATTCAATAGGAGAAGTTGCTAAAGCATTTGATGTAAACACTTCATTAATACGTTATTGGGAGCAGGAATTCCCTATTATCAAACCTAAAAAAAACAAGAAAGGTAACCGGTACTTCACCCCTGAGGATATTAAAAACCTGCAGATCATTTACCATCTGGTGAAAGAAAAAGGTTACACGCTGGATGGAGCAAAGATCGCTTTGGCAACAAACAGTAAAATATCCGAGACCATTACTATTATCGACCGTCTGGAATTCGTAAAAGCTGAATTACTGAAATTAAAAGAATCTTTAGTAGAAAAAGACTCTGAATAACAGAAACGGATAAAAATACCCTAACATTTTTTTTCCAAATATCAGATTTTACATAAACATCTGCTAATCCTGTGATGATCAATTTTCTGCACCTTTTCACACCTTGGCAAAATAAGATCAGCAATGAAAACTCAATGACTTTTTCACTTATTTATTTTATTTTTTGGCATTATTTTAGTTAGTAAGAAACCAAATTTAAAAAACATATTATGAAAAATTTATTTCTCGCAGCAGCTTGCGCATCATTCATCGGATTTACTTCTTGCAGTACAATGAAAAATCAAAAGGAAAATACTTCGGTAATTAAAACTTCTACTTTTGTACCAGGAGTTTATAAAGGAAATATCCCTTCAGGAAACTCAAAACAGAATGTTGAAATCACTTTCAAAGATGATAATACTTTCGCTTTGTCTGAAACTTTTCCTGGTAGTACAACTCCTATGTCAAGTACAGGGACTTGGAAGTATTACAAAGACACCAATAAGGTAATTTTAAAGTATTCAAATATTGCAGACCGTGTAACAACCTTCTCAATTGTCAATGATAAAACAATTCAAATGCATAGCGGAAGCGCATGGACAAAAGAAACAGCAGGAACAGAATATAATCTTGTTCGTCAGTAATACAATAATCTGTTATTAGTTAAATATATCCCCAAAAACATTTTTGGGGATTTTTTATGCCATCATATATCATATTATCTCGATTATTCCGATGAGTAGGCTTGAAAAAATTCAATTAATCAAAAGATCAGCTTCATTTTAAAAAGGGTTACCATCAAAAAACAACCCTTTATATATCATTATATCAAATTCTGAACATTATTCTTTTAAAAGTTGAGGTTTATCAATAAGTTTAGCTTGATGAAAAGAAGCTACTATCAAAAGATTGCATTTTTAGGTATACTACTGCTCATATTATTCATCTTCCAGGAGTATACCAGTAAAGAAAAAGAAAATTTCCCCGAAATAAAGTTTGTGTCGGAGGAAAACGCTTCATTGTATTTAACCGAATTTAATCCTAATGACCTTAACGAAAAACAGTGGCAAAGCCTTGGATTTTCTTCAAAACAGGTACTAACGATACTAAACTATAAGAAAATTGTTGGTGGAGAATTTACATCTAAAGAACAATTACAAAAATGCTACGCTATTTCCAAGGAGAAATTTTCAGAGATCAGTCCATACATTATGCTCCCAAATGACCATAAGGTTATAAAAAATGGTAGATCGGGAGTGCCTGATAAAAAAACAATTACCGTCTCCGGAACATTCAATCCGGATCACCTTTCTGAAAAAGAATGGGAGAATATGGGATTCAGCCCGAGACAGGCCCAAGCGATTTTGAAATACAAAGCTTATCTGGGAGGTAGTTTTGTAAGTAAAGAAAAATTAAAAGCCTGCTTTATAATCAATGATGAAAACTATCGATTATTAGCACCACATCTGCTTTTACCGGAAAAAACACCTGAAAATTTAAAAAACATTTCTAAGAGTACTGAGCAAAAGCCTCGTATTTATCTCCGTTTTTTTGATCCTAATACTTTAAACACAGCAGGATGGCAATCTCTTGGTTTTTCCGAAAAGCAGGCATTAACTATAGTTAATTACAGAGATAGAAATTTAAAGGGACGTTTTAATACCTATCAGGATATTCAGAAATGTTTCGTCATTTCTCAGGAAAAGTTTGAAGAATTAAAACCCTTTATTAAAATCAAAGATCAGCAAAATGATGAAAAAAAGAATCCAATCATTCAGCAAAAAACAGATTTCGCATCTACTGATTTAAATCAAATTACTTTTAAACAGCTTCTGGAATTCGGACTTGATGAAAAAAGTGCAGGATCAATTATTGGTTTCAGAAAAAAACTGGGCGGATTCGTTACCAAACAGCAAATCCTGGAAACTTACAATATAGATGCAGATCTTGTGCAGAAATTAATTTCAATTTGTAAGCTTGATTCCTCCGGCATCACAAAATATACACTTGCGGACGCACCGGAAGAATGGTTAAAGAACCATCCTTATTTCAGATACTCTGCAGATAAGATTATTTATTACCGTGTGAGCAATCCCGAAGACAAAAAAATATGGAAGTTTCTGAAATTAAAGCCAGAATATGAGACAAGGATGAAATTATATCTGAAATGATCGAATCTTACTTTCTTATCAATTTAATCTACCGTTTTACTGGAGTCTTCAAGCAACTTGTTCAAAGCGGATAGCTCCTCATCGGTAAGATCTCTCCATTTTCCTACAGGTAAATCCAGCTTGATATTCATGATACGCATCCTTTTAAGTTTTTTCACTTCGTAGCCCAAATATTCACACATTCTGCGAATCTGCCTGTTGAGGCCTTGGGTAAGAACAATTCTGAACGTCATATCATCTACTTTTTCTACCTCACATTTTTTAGTGACGGTATCCAGGATGGGAACTCCATTTCTCATTTTCTCCAAAAATCTCGGATTAATCGGCTTATCGACTCTTACAAGATATTCCTTTTCGTGATTGTTCCTGGCCCTTAAAATTTTGTTAACAATATCCCCGTCACTGGTTAGAAGTATTAGGCCTTCACTAGGCTTGTCCAACCTACCAATCGGAAAAATTCTTTTAGGATGATTGATATAATCTACAATATTGTTTTTTTCTCTTTTTGTATCTGTGGTACAAACAATACCAATTGGTTTATTAAAAGCAATATAAACAGGTTTTTCTTCTGTTTCCCGGATCGGTTTACCGTCTACTTCCACAACATCTTCGTCGGAAATTTTCGTTCCCAATTCAGGAATCTGCCCGTTGATTTTTATTCTCCCTTCTTCCAGTAATTTATCTGCCGCTCTTCTTGAGCAGAAACCAACTTCTGATAAATATTTATTAATCCGTGTCTTTTCCATTAATCGTCTCCGTAACCCGTGTAGTTTTTATTACTAAAAAATGTTATCCCATAACTCAAACCGATAAAAAAAGCATTTGATTTTCCAAAGTTATGATTTTCAAGAACAAGTCCTCCTTCCTGGCTTAATCTTTTCGAATAAGACACCTGTTTCCCCAACTTTATTCCCCAGAATTCAGCATTTGAAACAACAGAGTGGTTGATCTGCTTTCCATAATTAATATCAATAAAAAAAGGTTCATCTCCAGGACCAATTATGAATTTAGGTTGGATAACCCAATAAAGCAAATGAAAATTCTTATCCGTAAAACTATATTTTATCCCTGATCCTAAGGCAAAGTTAGGAAGAAAATTATACCCACCGATAACTGTCATTCCAAAAGTAATTTTATTAGGGAGATAAGGAGCTATGTATTGTTGATAATAGGCTGAATCCTTATTTCTGTCATCCTGAATATTATTTCCAAGATTATATCCTAAATTGAGAGTGGGATTAACATAAAAATCCATTTTCGGCTTTTTGTTCTCAACATTTTGAGCGTATGATAGAGTTATCGAAAATAAACTTATGAACAAAAGGAGAGTTTTTTTCATATACTTTCAAATTTAAAATCATTTTCTAAAAACTTTTCTGTACTGTCCTCTATCTTATATTCCCCGATCTTCGTACGTCTCAGTTGCGTTAAATATGCACCAACACCAAGCTCCTGCCCAATATCATGTGCAAGACTCCGGATATAAGTCCCCTTTGAACATCCTACCGTAAAACTCACAAAAGGAAAATCAATCTGAATATTATTAAGATAAAAAATAGTAGTTTTTCTTGACTTCATCTCTACTTCTTCACCTGCTCTCGCTAGATTATAAGCTCTTTTCCCATCAATTTTTATAGCAGAAAAAACAGGAGGTTTCTGGTCTATTTCTCCAACAAATTTTTGTAAAACTGCTCTTACCTGCTCCTCGGAAACGTTTGAAATATCCTGATGAAGAATTTCAGGTTTTTCAGTATCGTAAGATTCCGTCTGAACCCCTATCTTGATTTCAGTCCAATATTCTTTAGGGGCATCCTGTATTTCAGGAATTTTTTTAGTGAATTTCCCGGTACAGACAATGAGTAAACCTGTTGCTCTAGGATCTAAAGTTCCGGCATGCCCAATCTTAAATTTTTTAGGAAGTTTAAACTCACTTTTGAGTTTATATTTCATTTTATTAACGGCCTGGAAAGAGGTCCAATCCAAAGGTTTATCAAGTAAAAATATATGGCCTTCAAGTATATTTTCGGCAGTCATAAATTGGTAATAAATAGATAAGAGAATAATTTATTTAAAGAAATAGAAATAAATCAATAAAGCTATTCCTACAAAAATACGATACCATCCCCAAGGTTTGAAACCATATTTATTAAGCACTCCGATAAAAGCTTTAATAGCGATTAAAGCTACAATAAATGCCACGATATTTCCAATGATAAAAATAGTAAGATGATCTTGTGATGACAAAATCATTTCATATCCTTTCTGAGGATTAGGAGTTTCTTTTCCCCAAGTTTTTACAAAAACTGAATACACAGTAACTGCCAGCATCGTAGGAACAGCAAGGAAAAATGAAAATTCCGCGGCCGCCTTTCGCGTTAATCCCTGTGTCATTCCTCCGATAATAGAAGCAGCACTTCTGCTTGTTCCCGGCATCATTGCAAGACACTGCCAAAAACCTATGGTCACGGCTTTCTTGATAGTGATCCCCTTTTCATCATCAATTGTCGGGTTTTTAAACCAGGTATCTGCAAATAATAAAACGATTCCACCTAAAACCAAAACAGACGAAATAGCGATCTGATTTCCAAGAACAGCTTCAATCTTATCATCAAAAAGATATCCCAAAGCCAAAGCCGGTACTACCGCAAAGGCAAGCTTATAATAGAATTTAATATTATTAAAATCAAAGAACTTTTTCCAATAAGCAACCACCACTGATAAAATAGCACCAAACTGAATAGATACCTGAAACATTTTTAAAAATTCATCTTCCGGCAATCCCATTAAGCTAGCCGTGAAACCCATGTGGGCTGTAGAAGAAATTGGAAGATACTCAGTAAGACCTTCTATAATCGCAATAATAATTGCTTTGAATAAATCCATATGTATAAAATTAAAAGATTAAAAAGCCTGAAATCCGGAATACTCCGAATTTCTTAAACTTCTTAATCTTAAATAAAAAATTATTTTCTTTTTAAAATCGCATATACTTCTATCACGAAACCGATAACTACAAATAATGGAGCTATCCGGATTCTGCGAATAGAGAAGATACCGTCGTTCCATGAGTTCGGATCATATTTTCCATCGACTGTATTAGCATCGGCACCCATCATCAGGAGAAAACCTACTACAATGAATGCTAATCCAATCAGCATCCATTTAAAGTTTTGTTGTCCGAAATAAAAGGTGTTTTCCTGTGGAGCTTTGGTATCCGTACCAAACTCAGCTGCAGAAAATTTATTTGTTTTTTTGCTCATCTTTTTAAGAGTAATATAAATCGTCAACGTTTGTTCTCAAGAATCTCCAGGTAGCAACAATAGTACTTAAAACAGTAATAAAAATCCCTACCCCGAATACCAGTATAACAAGCCAGAAATATTGCTGATTATTCTGAACAAATGCAGACCCGATCTGACTTGTGAAATAATACCATACTCCAAATAGCGCCAGAAGTCCGATAACAGAGCCTATACAACCCAAAATCAAAGCCTCAACAATAAATGGTTTCAGGATAAATCTTCTCTTTGCACCTACAAGCTGCATGGTTTTAATAATAAATCTTTTGGAGAATATTTTCAGACGGATTGAATTGTTAATCAAGACAACCGCTAAAATAAGGAATAGTATAGAAAAGCCTAAGATCCATTTCAAGATTCTGTTCAGGTTATTATAAACATCTACCATCAGCGTACTGTTATTCTTTACATCTACAATACCGGGAACGGATTTCAGCGTTTTAATAGCCGCATCAATTTTTGCCGGATCCACATACTCCGGTTTTAAGGCAACTTCAATAGATGAAGGGAAAATATTTTCTTCAAAAAGTGCATCACTATCAATTCCCATACTGGCTTTCGCTTCCTTAGCAGCCATTTCTCTTGAAATATAGGTTGCCCTTTTTACGGGGGCTAAAGTCTGTACTTTTTTAAAAGTTTCTTCTTCCAGTTTCGCAATTTTAACAGAATCTTTAGCGTCATAGTTTTCATCAAAGTATGCGTTTACAACCAACTGCTCCTTGATATAGTCAGAATATTTCTGGGCATTAATTAAAATCAATCCCATTAATCCTAACAAAAATAACACTAAGGCAATACTAATTACCACTGTAATATTGCTGGACCTAAGTCTCTTCTTATTAAATTCATCTACAGATTTCGCCATTAATATTAAATTTTTTGGCTAAAATAGAAAAAATCTTCCGAAATTTGGGACGAAAAAAAGAAAATCATTGTTAACAAAATCATAAAAAACTTTGAGTGTAAAAGCAAAAAAACATCTTGGTCAACACTTCCTGACAGATGAAAACATAGCGAGAAAAATTGTAGAAGGCTTAAGCTTTGAAAACTACAATAATATCATGGAGGTTGGTCCGGGAATGGGAGTCCTTACAAAATATCTATTGGAAAAAGACCAATATATTTATCTTGCTGAAATTGATAACGAGTCCATCGAATATTTGAAAAATCATTATTCAAAAATTACAGATAAAAATTTCGTAGGAGATTTTTTAAAGCAGGATTTTGCTTTTATCAATAATGAACAGCTTGCTATTATTGGCAATTTCCCCTATAATATATCTTCGCAGATCCTTTTTAAGATCATAGATCATTATGAGCTTATTCCCGAAATGGTAGGAATGTTCCAGAAGGAAGTTGCAGAAAGAACAGCTGCCGTTCCGAGAACAAAAGACTATGGCATTTTATCTGTTCTTATTCAGGCGTACTATGATGTATCCTATATGTTTACTGTTCATGAAAATGTTTTCAACCCACCACCAAAGGTAAAATCAGGAGTTATCAGGCTAACCAGAAATCCCAAAGAAGGTTTAGCCGGCAATGAAGTCCTGTTTAAGCAAATTGTAAAGGCAGGATTCAACCAGAGGAGAAAGAAATTATCCAACTCTCTTAAAATACTGAATATTCCTGAAGCATTAAAAACGCATGAATTTTTAGATAAGAGAGCTGAAGAACTCAGCGTTAACGATTTTATTTCTTTTACAAAACAGTGGAAAGAAAACGCATAATAATAAACTAAGAAATAAAGAAATAGGAAAAGCCTTTCAGATATCTGAAAGGCTTTTCAATTTACAATCTATAAATAAATAATTTATTCTCTGTTTTTAAGTAATATCCAACCGGACCAGTTCATCTGGGCTTTTGACTTAGGATATTCAAAGTTAAATTTATACCAGTACGTAGCGGTAGATAATCTCTTTCCTCCTACGGTTCCATCCCAGATCGGATTTTCTTTAGAGAACCTGAACATTTCCACACCATATCTGTCATAAATAGATCCGGTAAAGTTATTAAAGTTCTTTAGAGACGACAGGTCAAGAACATCATTGATTCCATCTTCGTTAGGAGTAATAATATTGGAAATCTTTAAAGTAAAGAAGTCAAGTGTTCCCACACAATGTGTTCCCTGTATTCTTACCTGAAGATTATATGTTGTATTATCCAATAACCCCGTAAACACGTTAGAAGCCTGCCATGAAATTCCGTTATCAATAGAATACTCAAGTACTCCAGGAATATTATTAAGCGATGGATTTACCGCTGTGATTGTTAATGTATTATTGCCATAATTTAATCCGGTAATAAAAGGCAATGTAGCTCCCATCACTTTCACCGTGAATACTTTTGTACAGTACCCATTATCTATAGTAACAGAATAAATACCCAATTGGTCTACAGAAATCGTTTGCGTCGTTTCACCCGTACTCCATAAATAAGTATAATTAGGTCCGGCTCCCGCATCTAGTGTAATTCTGTCTCCGATACACATTTCAACATCTTTCAAAGGAGAGGTTATTTCCGGAACTACTTCTACTGTGATTGTAGCAGGCTGCAATGATTTACATCCTTTTGCTCCGATAGCATATACTGTAAACGTTGTAGTGTTGAATAAAGTTACGGTTTGTGTATTACCGGTTCCCGGGAAATTATTCCATTGGTAAGTAACTCCGCCAGTAGCCGTAAGGTCTACTGAATCTCCCGGACATATTTTCAGTTTTGTGGAAACAACATGTGCGGTAGGGGTAACCTCTTTTGATAAAGTTAATTTAATCAGCCGACTACAGAACCCTCCATTAGACACCACAACATATAAAATCTGTCCATCATTACCATTATAATTAAGCGGAGTGGTAATATAATTATCATTTTGCGCTAAAGCATCTGCCTGATTTTCATAAAAATGGAATACCGCATTAGGTGTTGTACTTATTGAAGGCATTGCTGTAGTCAAATCAAATGTTGTGACATCCGGCGTAGAGCATAACAATAGCGTAGCATCATTGGCATTAGGAGTTGTCCCCCCATGAATCTGTATAGATGCTTTCCCCGGACATGGATTTCCCGGAAAAGTAACTTCAATAGTATAGGTTCCCGGCTGTACTGCTGTAATGGTATTGGTTGTTGCTCCCGGTACAATGGCACCGTTGTAATACCATTGATACGCCATATTAGGATCACTCACTGAAGCTGTCAGTACCTGAGGAACATTATCACAAACATTGATATCTGATGGCAATGTGCCTCCATCCGGATCCAATAATTCCACTCCTATATTAAAAGATCCACCTTCTAAAAATACCGCTGAATCATAACTTGTATCGATCGCATCAGCAAGAACCATTTTGAAATGATAGGCCTGTCCCGGAATTACCGTTGCGGTAGCCGTAAGAGGAACGGTTCTACCGTTAAAATTAGTCTCAATATTAGTTGTATTATATCCTCCGAAGAATGTTGGATTAATTGCTCCACAACTCAAAGGGCTCCCATCAAACTGAGTATCCGGGTGAATATTGGTTACACTTACGGGTCCGGCACCACTGGGTAATACCGCCATATTGACGTAAGGTGCTGTACCCGCTACAGGTTTAAGCAACAGCGCAAATGCATCGGAATAACTGCATGGAAAGGATGTTGTATATTCTTCGGAAGCAAATAAATAATTAAATTTCACCTGCGAAGAAGTAGGAACGAAATCAAACTCCAATACAACAGCATCATTTAGATTCACTGACGGATTGGTAGCAGCTACCAGATCCGGGTCGCTTCCTGTACCGACAAGGTCACTTAAAGGACTCAATACATCTATATAGCTGTTTCCGGTCCTGTTCGCCTTTCCGGTCACAAGTACAATTCCATCTTTAAAGGGAAAGTTTGTGGTACCCTTATGAAAGTAACCCCACGCCCTATTGACATCACTTGCCGGTAAAGAAGGATTTACCTGGACATTTGACACATTGGGAGTAACACATGAGTTTGTTCCTGATGAAATAAGCACGTCTTTTACAAGCTGAGTAATGTTGTAAGCAGACTCATTATATCCCGGTGCATTTACATCGATAAACGCCCCTGCTTTGGCAGCTAAATTAGGTCTTGGCTTAGGAACTTTTCTGGGATTAATACTTTGTGAATGATAAATATTCAGCGAAACTAAAAAAAAAGAAAACAACAGGAGATATCTCTTCATAATATTTTTGTTTCAACAAATTTAAATTATTTTTAAACATACCACATACATATTTAACATTATTATGTTAAAAAAACAAAGCCTTTCAATTATGAAAGGCTTACATTTAAGAGTATATTTTTAAAAATTAATTCCTGTTTTTCAACAATATCCATCCTGTTCGTAATTCTAATTTTTTACTCGCAGGATTCTCCCACTGTACTCTGTACCAATAAGTAGCAGTTGGCAGGGCTAATCCTTTTACTGTTCCATTCCAGGCAGGTTCTAACTTAGTAGCTTTAAAGAGTTCCTGTCCATATCTGTTGAAAATAGAAGCCGCAAAATTATTATATCCGCTTATTCCCGAAAAGTCGATTGTGTCATTCTTTCCATCTGAGTTAGGAGTGATAGCATTACTAATCACAAAGGTGAAGTAGCTTAATGAGGTACTACATTTGGCATCCTTTACCCTTACCATCAGATTATAATTTGTGTTATTTAGTACATTATTAAATATATTGGAATTCTGCCAGGTAAGCCCTCCGTCAATAGAATATTCCAATGTTCCTCCGGTAGGATTGGTTGCACTTAAAGTCAGCACATGGTTTTCATAAACAATATTGGTGAACTGTGGCAGATTAGGATTTAATAGCTGAGCGGTAAACGCTTTCGAACAGGTTCCATTACTTATGGTAACCGTATAGGTTCCAGTAATATTTGTTGAAATTGTTTGAGTCGTTGCTCCGTTACTCCATATATAAGTGTAATTCGGACCACTTCCGGCATCCAGGATTCCTGTATCACCGGCACACACATATACATCCTGTAAGGTAGAGGTAATAGCTGGTACTACTTCAATAGTAATCGTGGCAGGAACCAGTGATGTACATCCGTTCCCTCCCAGCGCATATACTGAGTAAGTTGTTGTAACCGTTGGAGAAACCACCTGGGTATTTCCGTTTCCGGTCAATCCGACCCAATTATAAGTAATCCCTCCGGAAGCTGTTAATGTAACAGATTCTCCGGCACATATTTTTGATTTTGAGGCAGTCACTGATGCAACCGGTGGCCCTACGATCACGGTAACCGTTGCAGGGTTTGTTGAAATACATCCATTAGCTCCTACAGCATATACAGTATAAGTTGTAGTGACTGTCGGAGAAACCGTTTGTGTACTCCCGTTTCCGGTCAGACCCGTCCAGTTATAGCTTACTCCTCCGCCGGCTGTTAAAGTCACCGACTCTCCTACACAAATTTGAGCGTGGGAAGAAGTTAAGGTTGCCGTTGGTGGTGTTTTATTTTCCACCACCGTAACATTGGCTGTGTAGCTACAGTTTACATTTCCAGGCTGTGTTGTATTCTGTACTGTTAATGTATACGTTCCGCCTGCATTAACAACCGGTGTTAATGTATTGGCCCCTGAAACAATATTCCCCCCTGTTGTAGTCCATAATATGGAAGAACCTGCCGGCACGACTGATGCCGATGCGTCCAATGTAATCTGTGTCGTTGTACATGTAATAGTTGGTGGAGTTGCAATCGTTAATGTTGTTTCGGCAGTTTTTAATAGCTGCAGATTGACTACATAACTACATCCGCCATTCTTCACCAGAACATAAACCGTTACATTCCCTGGCGTCGGATAAGCTGTTGGTACCGCAATCGTATTGGCGTTTCCTGCATTAGCGTCCGCTAAATTGGCATAGTAAGCAAAGGTTGCCGTTCCTACCGTTGTAATTTGTGGCTGAGCAGAAGTAAGATCATATGTTAAATTACCTGGTTGATAACATTTAAGCAAAGTAGCATTTTGCACTGTAATAGGTTGGGAAACCTCAATTGTTATACTTGCAGGATTTTGAGAAACACATCCATTTGCTCCAACAGCAGTTACCGTATAAGTGGTGGTAGTGGCTGGTGTTACGGTTTGCGTATTTCCCGTCCCCGGTAATCCCGTCCAATTGTACGTAGCCCCACCGGAAGCAGTTAATGTTACAGTCTCCCCTGCACAGATTAATACTTTAGTTGCCGATACAGTCGTAGTTGGAGGAGCACTATCCCCTACTACAGTAACGGTTGCAGTTGCTGTACACACTACATTTCCGGGCTGGTAGGTATTGGAAATAGTCAATGTGTAAGTTCCAGCCGCATTCACTACAGGAGTTAAAGTGTTTCCTCCGGAAACAATATTTCCACCTGTGGTAGTCCAGTTAAATGTAGATCCTGCAGGATATACAGAAGTCGATGCATTTAATGTTATTTGTGAATTAGCACATGTAAGCGGTGTAGGAGGAGCTATTGTCCCCGTCATTTGAGGGGCTTTGATCAACTGGAGCTGAGCAACTTTTGAACAAAATCCGTTTTTAACCAGAACATAGACCGTCTGTCCTCCAGGACTTGAATATGTTGCCGGTGTTGCTATCGTATTTCCATTTCCGGCATTGGCATCCGCTAAATTGGCATAATAAGCAAATGTAGCTCCTGGAGTTGTACTGATCGATGTCTGAGCAGCCGGTAAATTAAATATTGCATTTCCTGGAGCATAGCAGGCTGTCAACGTTGCATTTTGTACCGTAGGTGAAGTTCCGCCTACGATCGTTACAGTGGCCGTTCCCGGGCATGTATTTCCTGCAAGAAGCACCTGAAGTGTATAAACTCCTGGTTGGGTCGCTGTATAAGTCGCGTTGGTAGCTCCAGCAATAGGATTATTATTCAAGAACCACTGGTAGGAAGCTGTTGCATTCTGGATCGATGCAGTAAGTACCTGAGGAGTATTGTCACACATATTAATAGACGGAGGAAGTGCTACTCCTCCGGGACCTAAAATCTGAACTCCGATATCGAAGGATCCTGCCTCCAAAAAAACAGCAGAATCAAAATTTACGTCCTGATAATCCGCTAAAACCATTTTAAAATGATAGGTTTCACCTGGAATTACCGTTGCTTTTGCTGTTAAAGGAACCGTGCGTCCGTCAAAGTTGGTTTCAACCTGAGGATTATTCATTCCAGCAAAATATTGTGCATTTTTAGGACCACAAGCCAAGCCTGAAGGAATAATATTGGTTACACTTACAGGACCTGCACCATTGGGTAAAACTGCTAAATTAGTATAAGTAGGATCACCGACTTTTTTCAATAATAAGGCAAAGCCATCTGCGATACTACACGTAAAAGTTCCTGATGGTGAGTATTCTTTAGAAGCAAATAAGTATCGAAAAGAAACTTCAGTAGAACTAGGTACAAAGTCAAATTCGATATAAGTAGCATCCCTTAAATTGGCATTATTAACATTCAGGGCTGTTGCTAAGTCAACGTCACCTCCTGAAGGAAGTGGATCGCTTAAGACACTTTGAAAGTTATTTCCTGCTTTTCTGGCAAATCCCGTTACAAGGACAATACCTTTTGAAAAGGGAAAGTTGGTCCCTGCCTTATTAAAATAACCCCAGCTTCTGTTCTGATCCGTTGTTGGTAGATTAGGAGATACATTTACATTACTTACATTGGCTGTGGTACACGTAGACCCTCCTGCAATAAGAACATCTTTTACCAACTGAGTAATGTTATAGTTAGATTCTGGATATCCGGCTGCATTTACATCAATAAATGCTCCGGCTTTCATACTTTCAGCTGTAGGTTGTTTTAGTTTAATGTTTTGACCCCTGTTCTGGGAGAACACTATATTACCTGCAAGAACTAAAAATAAAGCCAGAAATAAACTTCTCATCCTCCTATTTAACATTTTATATTGTTTTAAACAAAAATACTATTTTTTTTAATTGAAACTCAAATCTATTCAAATTGTATTGTTAATAATGTAAACATATTTGTCTTAAAATACTCTTTATAATTTAATAAAACACAAAAAGACTAACGATTCGTTAGTCTTTTTGGAAATATGATTAATATTTTATTCAAAATTCTTCAGGAGGATCCAGCCGGTTTTCACTGCTTTTTCCTTACTGGCAGGATCTTCAAAAGTCACCTGATACCAATATGATGCAGTAGGTAAACGCTTGCCCTGGAAATATCCATCCCAATAAGGCCTTACTTTTTCGGCTTTATATACTTCTCGCCCGTAGCGATCAAAGATACTTGCAGTAAAATCTTTATACTCATTGATTCCTCTAAAGTCGATGATATCGTTTACATTATCTCCGTTAGGAGTAATTACATTTTTCATCATAAATGTAAAGTATTCAAGAAACCCTACACAACTGGTATTCTTCACACGAACCCTGATCGATATTAGCTTATTTTTTGGAACATTATTGAATATATTGGAAGGCTGCCATGTTAATCCATTATCAATAGAATATTCTAAAATTCCGTTACTTGGATTACTTGCGGTAATAACCATCGTACCACTGGAGTTATAATCCACTTTAATGACAGTTGGTATCACTGCTTTAATTACCTGTGTTGTAAATACCTTAGAACAAACACCATTGTCAATAGTAACGGTGTACGTACCGTTTGTTGCTACAGTAATCGTTTGTGTTGTTGCTCCTGTATTCCAGGTATAAGTATAGTTAGGACCAGCTCCGGCATCTAACGTAATCTGATCTCCGGTACAGATCATTCCTCCGGTAAGATTAGAGGTAATAGCCGGAACCACTTCTACTGTTACCGTAGCCGGTTGTAATGATTTACAACCCTGCACCCCAATCGCATATACGGTATACGTAGTCGTCTGAGTTGGACTTACTGTTCTTGTAGGTCCGTTTGTTGAAACGTCACTCCATTGGTATGTGGCACCACCAGAAGCTGTTAAAAGAACAGATTCACCGGAACAGATTTTCATTTTTGAAGAAATCAGCTGTGCTACAGGAGTCGCTTCTTTTCTCAATGTCAACTTTACCATTTTGCTACAAAATGCACCATTAGAAACTACTACATACAAAATTTGTCCGTCAGTCCCGTCGTAGCTGGCTAGGTTGTTTATGAAATTATTATTTTGGGCAACTGCGTCTGCCTGATTTACATAAAAGTGAAACACAGCTCCCGCAGTAGTACTGATCAATGGCATTGCTGTATTTAAATCAAAGTTTAAAGCATTTGGCGTCGTACAAATCTTAAGCACTGCATCATGTGCTGTAGGAGTTGTTCCTCCAACAATCGTAATAGTTGCTGATCCCGGACACTGATTTCCAGGTACCGAAACTTTTACCTCATAAACGCCAGGCTGTGTCGCCACATACTGAATGTTGGTAGCTCCCGGAATAGGAACGCCATCTTTAAACCACTGAAAGGTCATTCCCGGTACTGTAACTACCTGTGCTTTTAATATCTGTGGAGTATTATCACACATGTTTACTGTGCCAGGTAAAACCGTACCATTTCCATCAACAATTTTAATTCCGATATCAAAGGATCCACCTTCTAAAAAAACAGCTGAATCTAAACTTTGGTCATTGTAGTCTGATAAAACCATTTTAAAATGATAAGCAACACCAGGCGTTACATCGGCAATGGCTGTTAAAGGAATGGTTCTTCCGTTATAGTTTGTTTCTATATTTGAAGTATTATAACCCGCAAAATAAGAGTCGTTAAGAGCTCCGCAAGTTAATGGAGACCCATTATCCTGGTTTGCAGGACGTATATTCGTTACACTTACTGCACCTGCTGTTCCCGGAAGTACAGCGACATTCACGTAAGGTCCACCTGCTACAGGTTTTATCAATAATGCAAACGCATCAGAATAATTACACGGATAACCTCCTGTATATTCTTCAGAAGCAAATAAATAATTAAATTTTACCTGATTGGAGTTGGGTACGAAATCAAATTCCAATGCAACTGCATCCCGTTGGTTACTTAGGTTAGTTCCTGTAGCAGCTGCAAGGTCAGCATCACCTTGCATAGAAATACTTCCGGATAAGCTTCCGCTTACCAGAGAGTTCCCGGCCTGTCTTGCATAACCCGTAGTAAGTACAATTCCGTCTTTGAAAGGAAAATTGGTAGTAGCTCTGTGAAAATACCCCCAAAATCTATCATTATTTGCAACATCATGATTCGGGCTTACTGTAACATTCGTCACATTCGGAGTTGAGCAGTTTGTACCTCCGTTAATCAGGATGTCTGTAACAAGCTGTGTGGGAGTAAAAGCAGATGGAGCATACGAGGCAACATTTACATCAATAAATGCTCCTGCCTTCAGACTTGCTGCCGTACTTTTTTCCTTTTGTGGCTTTCTTTGAGGCAGTTTCCCCAGATTTTGAGAAAACGAAAAGAGCGGAGCTAATAGCAATATTAAAAAGAAAAAGTAGTTTTTTAGTCTATAATTTAACATTTTGGTATTGTTTGTTCAAAAATAGCAAAAATAAACATATGATGTTAATATTTTACGAATCAAAAGCAGTAATTAGATAAAATAAATACTAAAAAAATAATTCACTGAAATTAAACAATAACAGTATCCGTATTTGGAAATAAAATATTTAATATTTCGCTCAAAATCAGAAAAATTAAAATTTAAATAAAAATAAGACTTATAAAAAAGAGTTTCACACACTCAAGAAGTATATTGTATCTATATTGAACCATCTTTTTTTAGATCATCAATTTCATTCTGAAGCCTCAATATCTGATCTTTTAAAGCTTTTATCTCGTTCTTGTTGGAATTCACACTGCTTTTCAATATCACTTTTTTTGCCCGTTCATTGTGATCTTCATCGTCCTCATCCTCATTGATCTCCTCAATATCTTCCTGAATATCTTCAATATCTTCGTTAATTTCTTCGATATCCTCACTGATCTCTTCGATATCTTCGCTGATTTCCTCTATATCTTCACTGATCTCTTCAATGTCTTCCTGAATATCCTCAATGTCTTCCTGGATATCTTCGATCTTTTCGTGGCTCCTGTTAACAGACATCTGAATGAATATTGCCAGGTAAATGGCTTCCAATGAAACTACAGTAGTAAGGATAAGAAGCATTTTATCAAATTCTACAATATGAAGTAAAGGCAGCAGAAATGAAATAATAAAAAATAAGGTATGGGCTATAAGGGATGGAATAGAACCAATCCACCAGGTAATTCCATTAGCAATTCTTTCAAGAACTTCTGTTTTTTCAGTGTTTGATTTCATTATTTCCTCTTTATAAAAATTCTTTACTAACTCCTAATCCAAATAATGCAAAATCATATTTTGCAGGATCCTTATCATCAAACTGCCTGATTACCTGATCGAGCTCTTCTACTGTTTTCCAGTCGTTCTGAGTTCTTGTAATCAGACTAAGCTTTCTCGAAATGTTCCCGGTATGAACATCCAGCGGAATCGACAGGTATTTCGGGTCTATATTTTCCCAGATACCAAAGTCTACACTTCGTTTATCTTTTCTAACCATCCACCGTAAGAACATAATGATTCTTTTGGAAGATGAATTTTTGTAAGGTGAGCTCACATGCTTATGACTTCTGTGTTTAGATGTTTCTAAGAAAGAAGTCCTGAACCTTTCAATAGCATGCAAAAAATTAAATTCGGAATCTTTGATCAGGAAAAGATTTTCCAGGCTTTCATTTTCTCTGTAAACCTTATTAAATTGCTGTATAAAATAAGTAAAGTCTTCTCCGTTAAAAGTTCTGTGGATACTTTTGTCCCGAATCGAATCCAGATCTTTTTCTGAAAAATTCATAACAAAATCGTATGGAGAGTTCCCCATGATATCCAGCATTTTTTCTGCAGAACGGATAATAGATTTTCTGTTTCCCCACGATATGGTTGCGGCCAGGAAACCTGCAATCTCAATATCCTGCTTTAAGGAAAAACGATGGGGAATCTGGATCGGATCATCTTCAATAAAATCATAGTTATTATACTGATCCGATTTTTCATTCAAAAAATCTCTTAACTCTTCAAAATTCATAACTTCATCTAAATTTTCACACTTTCCAATGCTTTCGGCAGGAATGTATTAGGAAAAACAGTTCTTGCCTCATCGGTAAATACGGTCAGATCTCCATACCTGTTGGAAAAATGCCCAAGAATAAGTTTACCTACCTCCGCTTTCTGTGCTATCGTAGCTGCTTCCAAAGCCGTAGCATGTCCGGTATAATCCGCCATTTCCTTTAAATCATGTAAAAAGGTTGATTCATGATACAAAACAGTAACATTCTTTATAATAGGAATCACAGATTCCAGATATCTTGTATCACTACAAAAAGCATACGAAACCGATGGCATAGGATCCACTGTTAGGATTTCGTTTTTCAGAACATATCCGTCACTAAGCACAAAGTCCTTCCCTGCTTTTATATTATGATAATCACATACTTCAATTTCATTGTACTTGGCTATCTCCTTCATATTGATATGTCTGTCCTTCGGCTTTTCCTTAAAAAGATAACCGTTACAGTAAATCCTGTGATCCAAAGGAATTGTAAACACCTCTACTCTATTGTCCTCATAGATCTTTTCGGAATAATCCTTGTCCAGCTCGTGATAAATAACTTCAAATCCACGATGGGTTTCCGTAATGGTAAAAATGGTTTCCAGCATTTTTTTAATCCCCTTAGGACCATACACGTGTAAAGGAGTTTCCCTGCCCAGCAAACGGAAAGAAGCAATAAGTCCCGGTAACCCGAAACAATGATCCCCATGAAGATGGGAAATAAAAATATGATTAATCTTTGAAAACCTTGCTTTGGCTTTTCTCAACTGAACCTGTGTACCTTCTCCACAATCGATCAGGAAATGTCTTTCTTCCATTTCAAGCAACTGTGCCGTGGGAGAGGTATTAATCGTAGGAATTGCTGAATTAAAGCCTAATATCGTTAAATAAGTACTCAAATCAATAGTTTATTATAGCAAATGTACGACAGAAATTTTGGATATGCCTGTTTCTAAAACTATTATTGATATTCACCGGCAACTTTAAGGTGATCCAGAAACAAATCCAAAGCCTGTTTCCGGTGGCTGATCTTATTTTTGTCTTCAGGATTCATTTCAGCAAATGTTCTTTCATGCCCTTCCGGAACAAAAATCGGATCATATCCAAATCCTTTATGTCCTTTATTCTCTGTCAACAGATTTCCGTAAGCCCTCCCTTCAAAATATTGAGCTCCGTTTTCATCATAATAACATAAGACTGTAATAAAATAAGCTTTTCTGTTTTCAACGCCTTCCATTTCGCCTAAAACTTTTTCTATATTTTTTGCAAAATCATGATCTCCTGCATAACGTGCCGAAAAAATCCCCGGACGACCGTCCAAAGATTCCACAACCAATCCGCTGTCATCTCCAAGACTTGGAATCCCTGTCTTTTCAAAACAATATTTTGCCTTGATAAGGGCATTGGCATTAAAAGAGTCTCCATCCTCTACAATCTCCTCGTGGATGTCGTAATCTGTAAGACTTTTGACAGTATAACCTCCTCCTAATATTTGTTGAATTTCTTCCTTTTTATGTTGATTGTGCGTTGCAACTAATAATTCCATATCCTTTTCATTTTTTTAATTAAATTTCAGCGTAATGTACCTTGTACTTTTTCATAAAGAGATAGTAAAACAGAGAAAAAAGTATAATCCCCACTACCAGCAATATCCATTCAGAAATTTTAAATGCTTCTGAAAAACTTTCATTTTTTGTATACGTAATCAATAATGATGAACATAAGTTATTAAAGCCATGCAGCAACATCGGCAATAAAAGCGACTTTGTCCTTTCATAAACAATCCCTAAAACGCAGCCCAGCAGAACTGCTCCCACAAACTGCCATGGATTCCCATGCACCAGTCCAAAAATAATGGAAGCATACAAGATCGCTTTCCAGGGTTTTACTCCTTTATTGATAAGTCCTTTCTGAATAATTCCTCTAAAAATAATTTCTTCAAAGATCGGAGCCATAATCACAGCCGTTATGATCATAACGACAGGATCATCTGTCAGCTGATTCATCAACTCACTGAAAAACTCATAATATTTCCCGAAAAAAGGCCCGGTTACAGGAATCTGAGAGGTTATAAACTCAGAAATAAACATCATCCCTATCATCATTGGAAAAATCAGAAGATAGGTATAGAAATTGGTAGGAGAAAAATTGAAATTCAGCTTTTGTTTTGTGGTAGGCCTAACAATGAAAAAATCAAAAAAAGCAATTGCCGTTAAAAATCCTGCTGCATTGGATAACATAAAAAACCAATCTTTGAGCTGTAGGTTTTCTTTAAAAATCAGCATCCAAAAGAAGTTCAGAAAAGTGACGAACAAGGTTCCCACAAATAATCCTCCTAATAAAACAACGCCACCGATCCATGTAAAAGTATAGTTTGGATATCTGCTGTTTTTCATGTTTTTCCTTTGTAATAATTAAGGAACAAAGGTAATTTTTTTGAAGGCCTTAAACAACAAAAAAAGAAAATTCTTAGGGCTGTTTAAATTCCGGAAAGTGATTCGGTTCCGACATTCCGGTTATCCTTTGATTCCGAATATACCGGGGAGTTTTCTTTTTGTTTTGCAATTTATTTGACAGCGTCATAAAAAATCACGATTTTTGCAACTTCAAAATACACTATGTCAGACTTAATCAAAGAAATACAAAAAAGAAAAACATTTGGGATTATTTCTCACCCTGATGCCGGAAAAACAACCTTGACGGAAAAGTTACTTCTTTTCGGGGGAGCTATTCAGGAAGCTGGTGCAGTAAAATCCAACAAGATAAAAAAAGGAGCTACCTCCGACTTTATGGAAATTGAAAGACAGAGAGGGATCTCTGTTGCCACTTCCGTATTGGCTTTTGAATACAAAGGGCACAAAATAAACATTCTGGATACTCCCGGGCACAAGGATTTTGCCGAAGACACGTATAGAACATTAACTGCAGTTGATTCCGTAATCGTCGTGATAGACGTGGCAAAAGGAGTTGAGGAACAAACGGAAAAACTGGTTCAGGTTTGTAGAATGAGAAACATCCCGATGCTGGTTTTCATTAATAAACTGGACCGTGAAGGTAAGGATGCTTTTGACTTGTTAGATGAAGTTGAACAAAAATTGGGTCTTAGTGTAGTCCCTCTTTCCCTGCCAATTGGAATGGGTAGTGACTTCCAGGGTATTTATAATATCTGGGAAAACAATATCCAGTTATTTCTGGAGGAAAAAAAGCAAAAAGTTGGTGAGACGGTTAAATTTGATGATATCAACGATCCTGCCATCGATGAACTGATCGGGGAAAAAGCGGCTAAAACTTTACGTGATGAGCTGGAGCTCGTGCAATCCGTTTACCCGGAATTCAGTCGTGAAGACTATATGAAAGGTGATTTACAGCCGGTTTTCTTTGGATCTGCTTTGAACAACTTTGGGGTACGTGAATTATTGGATGCTTTTATAGAAATTGCACCTATGCCTCAACCTAAAGAAAGCGATACCCGAATTGTAAAACCTGAGGAAAATAATTTTACAGGATTCGTTTTCAAAATCCATGCTAATATGGATCCTAAACACAGAGACCGCCTGGCATTCGTTAAAATTGTATCCGGAACTTTTAAAAGAAATGAAAATTACTTATTAGTAAGAGAAGGTAAAAAAATGAAATTCTCATCTCCTAATGCTTTCTTTGCAGATAAAAAAGAAGTAGTAGATGAAAGTTTCCCTGGTGATATTGTAGGATTACACGATACGGGAAGTTTCAGGATTGGTGATACATTAACCGGTGGAGAAAAATTGAGCTTTAAAGGAATACCTAGTTTCTCTCCTGAACATTTCCGTTATATCAATAATAACGACCCACTTAAAGCTAAGCAATTGGCTAAAGGTATCGATCAACTAATGGACGAAGGGGTTGCTCAGTTATTTACCCTTGAAATGAACAACCGAAAAATAATCGGAACGGTAGGTGCGCTTCAGTATGAAGTTATTCAATACCGTCTTGAGCATGAATACGGAGCAAAATGTACGTACGAACCTCTTTCTATGCACAAAGCATGTTGGGTGGAAGCAGATGAAAAATCTGAGGAATTTAAAGAATTTGCAAGGCTGAAACAGAGATTCCTGGCAAGAGATAAGTATAACCAGCTTGTATTTTTAGCGGATTCTTCGTTTACCATCCATATGACTCAGGAGAAATTCCCGAATGTCAAACTCCATTTCATCAGTGAGTTCAGTCAACAATAAAAAATTGTTACCCAATAATTTAAAACCGTTCAGCAGATACTGAGCGGTTTTTTTTGTACAAATCTATAAAACAAAAGCATTCCCCATTTGTAAAATAGTTTTACAAACAATACAAACGCCTCATTACATAGCACTTAAGATTTTACCGAAAGAATACAGTCTTTTTACAAGCGAAGCTTTGATCACCCAGCTAATTTTACCTCATCAAAAAAATTAATCTTATGAAAAAGTATATCTTACTTATTGCTTTATCCACCTCCTTTATAGCATGTAAAAAAAGTGAAGCAACGCAATCTCAGCTGAAAGAAGCTGTACAATCTGTTGACAGTTCTGTTGTTGCCGCATCAGAAGGCATCAATAAGATGGCCAACACGGCAGATGCTGTATTTGATTCTGCCAATGTAAAAATCAAAGAATTTGATCAAGCTCAAAGCAACCTCAAAGAAACTATTGAAGCGACCTCAAAAAGCGTAGACTCCCTTTCGCAGCAGATTACTTCCACCCGGCTTGAATCAAAAAAAGAAAAGAAAGATTCTACGGAAAAAAAAGCTGAAAAAATGGTGATCAATGTTCCTTCTCCAAAGATCATTAGAGAAACCCGGGTTGTTTATAAAGATAAAAACAACAAGGCAAATGAAGAAGCAAATATTTCTAAAAACAAAATGATAAAAACGGGTACCCTGGAATTAAAAGTTGAAAACGCCGAAACAGCCAAAGACCTTGTAAGCGAGCAAATAAGAAAATATGATGGTTTTATAAGAAGTGAAAGTATTTCTTCGGGTAATGATGATAAGAAAACGGCTTATCTGCGAGTAAAGGTTCCCATCCAGAAATTTGAATATCTTATGGCTGATCTCAGTAGTATCGGCTCTGTTGAAAAAAAAGAAACAGAAGTTTCCGGGCAGAATTATCTGGAAAATACTATGTGTGATCTGGAAATTACTTTGTACGGAACAACATCATGGTATGCGGAAGATAAAGAACCTGAAACTTTTGGTAATCGCTCGATCGCTGCCATCTCTTCAGGATGGGATGTTATCACAGGAATTTTTTTATTTTTCCTGCCTTTCTGGCCTGTATTCCTTATCGGAGGGATCGGATATTATTTTTACAAAAGAAAAAACAAAAATATTCCCAAAAGCCCTTCTCATTAAGTACAAAATCACCTTCAGACCTGGGGGTGTTTTATTTTTAATTTTTTTTTAATGCCCGGAAGGTCATAAAGAAAATATTCTTTACTAACTTTATGATACAGAATTAAAAAACGAACACCTGGCAGTATAGACCAATTTCCAAAGTCCGGTCAGGTGATTATTAAATAAAATCTTACTTTATTCAATGCTTATATAAAGAAGATCATATAAAAGAAACAATATTATATCTTAATATTTTGTGGTGCGTGTATATGAAAGGCTCTCGATCGAGAGCCTTTCATTATTTCATATTCACTACTTTATCTACAACATACCTGGTATTTCCTCTCCATGGTAAGGCTCCTTTATATTCTTTATAATGAAGATCAAAGCTTTTACCACTGTTGGTTTCAAGTTGTTTAAAAACTTCAGGATCGTTTACAGAAAACTCAAACTCGTAGCTTGTTATACTTCCTGTTTTTCCCCGGCCGAAGCCTTCCTGAATCAATTTACCTTCATACGTCTTAAAAACATATCCTTTCTTAATCGCGTAATTCAGATAACCTGATTTTACTCCTTCTCCGAAAACGAAGAAGTATTTATACCATACAAATACTCCTAAAAGAAGTACAATGACTCCGAGAGTAATCCACCAAGTTTTTTTCATAAATAGTTGTGTTTGTTTGTTTTTTTTATTTTGAAATACTTCTTGAAATCACAATTTTCTGGATTTCAGAAGTTCCTTCATAGATCTGGGTGATCTTAGCATCACGCATAAATCTTTCCACGTGATATTCTTTCACGTATCCATAGCCACCATGGATCTGTACTGCTTCAATAGAAGTATCCATTGCTACCTGGGAAGCATATAACTTTGCCATCGCTCCACTTTCAGAGATATCTTTTCCTGCATCTTTTTCAGTTGCAGCCTTAAAGCAAAGCATTCTGGCAGCTGTAATTTGCGTAGCCATGTCTGCTAATTTGAAGGCAATAGCCTGGTGGTTGATAATTTCAGTTTTAAACGCTTTTCTCGTTTTAGCATATTTCAAAGCCAGCTCATAAGCTCCGGAAGCAATTCCTAAAGCCTGAGAAGCAATCCCGATTCTTCCTCCATTTAGTACAGCCATAGCAAAATTGAATCCAAATCCATCTTCTCCGATTCTGTTCTCTTTTGGTACTTTTACGTTATTAAAGATCAAAGAGTGTGTATCACTTCCTCTGATTCCCAATTTATCTTCTTTCGGTCCGATTTCAAAACCTTCCCATCCTCTTTCCACGATAAACGCATTGATTCCCTTATGCTTTTTCTCAGGGTCAGTTTGTGCAATAACGATGTAATAAGTAGCCGTACCTCCGTTGGTAATCCAGTTCTTGATTCCGTTCAAAAGGTAATAATCTCCCTTATCCTCTGCAGTGGTCTTTTGTGATGTCGCATCAGATCCTGCTTCAGGCTCAGATAAAGCAAATGCACCAATTACCTGTCCACTTGCCAAAGGGGTAAGATATTTTTGTTTTTGTTCCTCAGAAGCAAATTTTTCCAAACCTGCACAAACTAATGAATTGTTTACAGACATTACAACCGCTGCAGATGCATCTACTTTTGCGATCTCCTCCATTGCCAAAACGTAAGAAACACTATCCATTCCTGCTCCACCGTACTTCGGATCTACCATCATCCCTAAAAGCCCCATTTCACCCATCTTCTTTACCTGCTCAGTCGGGAATTTCTGATCGCGATCTCTTTCAATAACCCCTGGTAATAGTTCGTTTTGTGCAAAATCTCTTGCTGCCTGCTGTATCATCAGCTGTTCTTCGGATAAATTAAAGTCCATAAAAATTAATAATTAGATGGTCGTAAATTTACACTTTTTAAGCAAATCTGAAAAAATAATTACTATTATAAAATTCCAGTGAGGTTTATGCTATTTTCACAAAAATGCTTATATTTAGATTTCCTTAAAAATTACATAAAAAATTATGACGATCAAAAGATTATTCGATATACCTCACTATGCTTTGGAGAAATTTCCTAAAACGGACATGTTCGTTACAAAGTATCAGGGTGAATGGAAAAAAACATCTACACAGGAATTTATCAATCAGGGAAACAAAATATCCAGGGGACTTTTAAAGCTTGGAATAAAACCCGGAGATAAGATTGCACTCATTACCACCAATACCCGTACGGAATGGGCGGTGATGGATTTGGGACTCTCCCAGATCGGTGTTGTTTCAGTCCCTGTATATCCAAGCATATCCCATGAAGATTACGAATTCATCTTTAATAATGCCGAAATACAATATTGCTTTGTTTCTGATAAAGAATTGCTTGCTAAAGTAATGAAGGTGAAGCATAACATTCCTTCTTTACAAGGGGTTTTCACATTTGATATGATCAGTGGTGCTCCAAACTGGCGTGAAATTTTGGATCTGGGTGAAGATGATTCTACACAAATTGAAGTGGAAGATCTTTCGAATGCCATTAATTCTGAAGACTTGGCCACCATTATTTATACTTCAGGAACTACAGGAAGGCCTAAAGGAGTAATGCTTACCCACCATAATATCGTTTCCAATGTTCTGGGTTCTGTTCCAAGGATTCCCAAGAAAAGAAGCCTTGACTATAAAGAAACAAGAGTGTTAAGCTTTTTGCCGATCTGTCATATTTTTGAAAGAATGCTTTTCTACCTGTTCCAATACAATGGGTTCTCCGTTTATTTCGCTGAAAGCATTGATAAAATGGGAGAAAATGTAAAGGAGGTAAAACCTCATTATATGAGTGTTGTTCCGCGATTGGTAGAAAAAGTATATGATAAGATTTACAACACCGGATCTTCAGCAGGAGGATTAAAATCAAAAATCTTTTTCTGGGCCCTGAACCTGATCTCAAAAAAGAAAGAAGTTTCAAAGCCTTCCGGTCTTTTGGAACTTATTGCTGATAAACTTGTATTTTCAAAATGGAGAGAAGGTCTGGGAGGTGAAATCATCACTTTGGTTTCAGGTTCTGCAGCACTTTCCACAAGATTAAACCTGATGTTTCAGAATGCCGGGATTCCTATTCTGGAAGGATATGGATTAACGGAAACATCGCCCGTGATCTCCGTAAATAGTTTTGATAAGATGAAAATCGGAACCGTAGGACTTCCATTGGATAATTTACATGTAAAAATCCAGGAAGACGGTGAAATAACAGTAAAAGGTCCTTCTGTTTTTAAAGGTTATTTTAAAAATGAAGAAATGACAAAAGAAGTTTTTACTGAAGACGGATATTTTAAAACCGGAGATATCGGAAATATTGATGCTGACGGCTTTCTACAAATCACCGATCGTAAGAAAGAAATGTTCAAAACATCCGGAGGTAAATATATTGCACCACAGATTATAGAAAACCTGGCAAAAGCTTCTAAATTCATAGAACAGATTATGGTAGTCGGTGACGGCGAGAAAATGCCATGTGCACTTATTCAGCCAGACTTTGAATTTGCCAAAAGCTGGGCTATGAGAAATAATCTGAATGTAGGCTCTACTCCTCAGGAAATTGCAAAAAGCCCTGAATTAAAAGAAAGAATAGAAAAAGAAATTGATGGCATTAATGAACATCTCGGAAACTGGGAAAAAATTAAAAAGATTGAATTGACTCCTGAAGTATGGAGTATTGAAGGAGGTCTTTTAACGCCTACTCTTAAACTCAAGAGAAAAGCGGTCAAAGAAAAGTTTATTAATTTATACAATAAAATGTATGAGCATCATGAATAAAATAGTAACCGCCCTTACAAGGGCGGTTTTTTATGTTTTATATATCTCTTGTTCATCCTTATAAAGTCACATAAAATTTCATCATTATAAATATTTTAAATACAATTCTTAAATTTTATTATTCAAATAAACGCAATAAAGTTTTAATTAACATAATTTTCATTTTTTTATTGTTTTTTAATAATACGACCACCCCGTTAGGAACAATTATTGAACTGTCTGTTATACACCAAAACAGAATATTATGAAAAAGTTGATATTGCTAACCCTGGGTTTAGGGATATTTGCAGTGAGTTGCGGAACCAAGGAGCCCCAAATGTCATCAGGAACTACAGATTCTACAGCAGTAGATAAAACTGTGAAAACAGCCCCTTCTACTACTGATACAGTCAAAACAAAGACATTACCTCCTGATAGTATCAAAATGAAAATGGATACCGTAAAAGCTCCCGCAACCCGATAATAAATTTTTAACCTAAATATGGAAAATCCGCAGCTGAAACGCTACGGATTTTTTTATGGAGTACAGATTTTGATTCTGGTGCTAATTTTAGTTTTCGTGATTAGTGGTATTGCTTTCAAAAGTACACATTCCTCTCTATGAAAAATTGTAAAATTGTAAACCTGGCTAAAGAAACAACCATTTTACTTTTCCTTCGGAATATACCTTGTCAAAAAATTTTTTAGGGGTAAAACCTGTAAGCGCCTTAAAATCTTTTATCAGGTGGGATTGATCATAAAACAGGTGATCATAGCTTAGTTCGGTAAGAGTTTTCTTCCCGACATGCTCCAGGAGAGTTTCTCTGAACCGTTGAATTTTCCTGAAATCGGACGGACTTTTACATAAATAAAGATCGAAAAGCTTATTAATCGTCTGCCTTGTTGTTTTATATTCGCAGGCATGAGCTTCTATAGACTTATCCAGGTCCATCAGTACATCACCCACCAATTCATTAAGGAATGCATGATTGAAACCTATATACCTGGACATCCAAAAATCTTCAATCATTTCTACTCTTTTTTCAGGATCCTGTTCTTCTAAAATCGGAATCATTGAGGCTTCAAAATCATCATAAGGGAAAAACATTTTGGAAAAGTCCTTGGTATATTCTTTCAATGGGCGTTCTAAAAAAGCATTTAATCCCAATGGCTTAAAGTAAAAGGTTATTTCATTTAAGCAGCCTTGTATTAATACTTTTATAGGCCTTTTATAATGGCATATTAAGTCTGATGAAAATCCGCCGTTATTTTTTTCAATGACCCGTATCTCATTATTTTCAAACTGCAGCTCTACATTCCGGGATATTGATACAATACTGTAGTTATTAGGAAAAGTGAGATACTCTATATCCTCTGAATACCGGCTTTTATTCAGGAAATAATAACCTTCCAGAAAATTAGCCAGCGTGGGATTCTTAGGTTTCATCAATTGCAGTTCCATCTCTTTTTCTTATAATGCTTTGATATCCAATAGATCTCAAAAATAACTGAAAAATTACATTATATCGTATTTTTATAATGAATATTAGCTTATATACTATTAATACTAATATTTTTCTATATTTGATCAACAAACATTAAAAGAAATTACTATGAAAAAATTATGGATCGGAGCAGTTTTAGGGTTATTTATTATGAGCAGCTGCGCCCAGAATAAAGAAAAGCGGGAAGAATTTAAAGATGAGCATGATAAAAATGCCATGAGAAATACAATGGGAGATTCTGCAGTTGCCAACTCTGACACGGCTCAAACCAACCCATCGGACAGTTTAAAAACGAAAACAGATTCTACAAAAGCAAAATAATAAAATAATCCGCAGAATTTCTGCGGATTTATTTTTACATAGAAGAAGAATACCATCAACTGGTGTTAAAAATTTATCATTAAAATAGATAATACCGTAACAATTTTCACTGTAGTACGACTTATGCATTGACATATTTATTACATTTGCAATCAATAAAAAAGTATTTATGAAAAAGTTAACGATACTCTCTTCAATCTTCGTGGGTGTATTTGCTTTTGCACAAGGTATCAAATTTGAGGATACCAGCTTCGCAAGCGTTGTTGCTAAAGCAAAAAAAGAAAACAAGCTGATCTTTATCGATGCCTATGCATCATGGTGTGGACCATGCAAACTGATGGCAAAAAACATTTTCCCATTGAAAAATGTTGGAGATTACTATAATTCTCATTTTATCAATGCCAAAATTGACATGGAAAAAGGGGAAGGAATTGACCTTGCCAAAAAATATAATGTAAAAGCTTTCCCTACCTACTTGTTCATTAATGCAAACGGTGAAGAAGTACACAGAACGTTAGGATACGTAGAAGAAAATGATTTCGTTCAGTTTGCTAAAGATGCGGAAGACCCGAATAAAAGACTGACTGCATTAAAGCAAAAATTCGAAAACGGAGAAAAAGATCCTGAATTCTTAAAGAATCTTGCCGGACTTACCATTTATAATGACTCGGAATTTGCGGGTAAAGTCCTGGATCGTTATTTCCAGGGAAAATCCAGTCTGAATCAGGAAGATGTTCAGATATTACTTGCCGGAATTCAAAGTACAGAAAGTCCTTTGTACAAAATTTTTAAAGATAAAAAAGCGGACATTGTGAAGGTCCTTCCTGGTGAAAAATACGATATGGTTGATAAGAATATTAAGATGAATACCATCGTTAAAAAGTCTTATAATGCCGACACCAAAACATGGAATGACAGTTACTTTTTAGCCGAAACCCAGAAGTTTCTAAGCAAAGAAGAATCTGAAAAAATCTTAAAAAGAGCAAAATCCAGCAGAGCATTGAAAAATAAGGACATTGCCACTTATGAGGCATTAACTTTAGATTTATACAAAGATTATTCGGCTGCCTCTTCTGAAGAACTGAATTCTATTGCATGGAACTTTTTTGAAAATGTAACCACAAAATCATCTCTTGAAAAAGCAATCCTTTGGGCTCAGGAATCGGTAAAGAAAAATGAAAGCTATGCAAATACAGATACCTTAGCGAACCTTTACAATAAGGTTGGGGATAAAAAGAATGCTAAAATCTGGGCTGAAAAGTCTGTAGCACTGGCTAAGAGTAGCGGTGAAGATGCTTCGGATACTGAAAAATTATTGAAGAGCCTTTAAACAACTTCTATATATAAATAAGAACCGCAGTGTAACTGCGGTTCTTATTTATATATATCCAATCAAGATATTAATATTCAAACAATACACTTCCCCAGGTAAATCCACTTCCGAAAGCGGAAAGAAGTACCAGGTCTCCTCTTTTGATTTTACCTTCTTCAATCGCTTCGCTTAAAGCAATCGGAATAGAAGCTGCCGTTGTATTCCCATATTTCTGGATATTGTTGTAGATTTTTTCATCCGGTAATCCGAACTTCTGCTGTACAAATTGGGCAATTCTCAGATTCGCCTGATGGGGAATAAACATATCGAGATCTTCAACTGTTTTTCCTGCTTTATTTAATGCTTCCACCATCGTTTCAGGAAATCTTGTTACCGCATGTTTGAATACGAAGTTTCCATTCATAATAGGATATACTTCTTTATTGGTAACATTTTCGGGCTCCTTTCTCATGCGATCACTCCAGCCGTATTTTGAACCCGGGAACTGGGTACATAATTCGTCTGCATATTTACCTTCAGAATGCATATTAAAGGATAAAACATCTCCCGCATTCTCGTCCTCAATTGCAGAAAGGATAACAGCTCCTGCCCCATCCCCGAAAATCACGGAAACTCCTCTTCCTTCATCAGAAAAATCCAAACCAAAGGAATGTACCTCAGCGCCTACGACTAAAATATTTTTATAGGCTCCGGTTTTAATAAAAGCATTAGCTACACTCATCGCGTAAACAAATCCTGAACATTGATTCCTTACATCCAATGCTCCGATGGTATCGCATCCCAGCATATCCTGAAGCAATACCCCACATCCTGGAAAATAATAATCGGGAGAAAGCGTGGCAAAAACAATATAATCGATATCCTTAGCGGTTAATCCTGCTTTTTCAAGAGCTTTTTCAGACGCTTTGAATGCCAGGTAGGCTGTCGTCTCCTGTGAATCGTTTCTGTTTTTCCTGTGTCTTCTTTCTTTGATACCTGTCCTCTCCGTGATCCATTCATCATTGGTAGTCATTAATTTAGCTAAATCATCATTCGTTACAACATTATCCGGAACATAAAATCCGATTCCTTTTATTGTACTTTTAATCATATAGTTTTTTAATTTTGGCAAAGATAAACTTATTTGACCCATAGTATTTCAAAATATTAGTATTTTTACTTTATGCCAATCGATACGATATACAGAGATTCCCACTGCGAATGGGTGGATGTAGAAGCTCCAACCCCAGAAGATTTACAGTTTCTTCATGAAAGATATGAGATTAATAATCTCCTTCTGGAAGACACCCTTGATCCTAATCACCTTCCGAAATATGAAGAGGATGGGAATGTAAAGTTCTTCCTGCTGCGGGAAAGTACAGAACTGGAAAGGAAAAATCTGAATACGATAAGTGATATCAGCACCAAAATTGGAATTTTTCTTCTGGAAAATACGATCATTACAGTTCACAGGATGAAAACCAGAAGTATCACCGAAACAAAAAAACAACTTTCTTCCAGCACCACAGATTCGTCACCGGAAAATATCGCCTTGATGATCGCCCTATTGATCATGAAAAGCTTTGATGATGAGTCAATCAGCTTACTGGAAACCATGGATAATATAGAAAATGAAATTTTCTTAAAGAATACCAATCATACGACCCAGATCCGAAGGCTTTATAAACTGAAAAGAAAATCAGGTTTGAATTCCAGGGTCCTTATTATTTCTACAGATGCCGTTGATAAGTTTAAACTTCTGAATCTTCAGGATTCCGAATTTGTAGACCTGAAAGATAAGCACAAAGACGTTGTTGCCGATTTTGATCACCTGAACATCCAGATCACCAACCTTATTTCTATGTTCCTGGCATTATCGGATCAAAAAGCCAACCAGGTGATGAAGGTATTGGCAATTTATTCTGTTTACTTCTTACCGATTACTTTTATAGCGGGAGTCTACGGAATGAACTTTGATAATATGCCGGAACTGCATCATAAGCATGGTTATTATTTCACTTTGGGATTAATGGCTTTAATTGTCATTGTTACTTTTATTTATGCGAGGAGAAAACAGTGGTGATGGATCGGTCTTCAAGATATGGAGTTTTTTAAGGGAAGGATTAGATTTGCTTACCAAACATAATTATAAAATTTGCAATTTTTCTTAAGAGCTAAGTTTTTTTTAATCCCACAGGTCACTCAGTTTAGCACCGATGCTTATTGAATATTTAACTCTGAAAATGGGGTGAAATTTGGATATCTTTTGGTATTTTTATCTTCAATAAAACCACTGAGCTTTAAAGCGACTATACAAAAGCTGCAGTTTTTTATTTTAAATCTAAAAACACCAAACCACCATGAACCCGGATCTTCTTAATAAAATTCTCGGTGATAATGTTCTTTCAAAAGAGTCTAAAGACAAACTTATGGCTCTGCATGAAAATATTTCCACCAAAGAGTTCTCGGATCTACTGGACGCTGAAGGCCATCAATATGTCGAATTTGTACAGGAAGGCGGTGGTGTTTGGGGAAGTGCACTGGTAGGTTATCTCTATGGTCTTGAAATATTCGGTGTCCGTTTTCTGAAAGTGGCAGGTACAAGTGCCGGGGCTATCAATACAATGTTAATTGCGGCTTATAAAACAAAAGAAGAAGCTAAAAGTGAAGTAATCAAAGAAATTTTATTCAACTGGAATTTTGCAGATTTTATGGATGGTAAACCTTATGTAAGGACTACTATCCATGCAATGCTTAATAACAAAAACTTCCTGAAGATAAATACGATTATTGCCATTATTATTTTACTCATCCTTGTGATTACCCCATTTGCGGTATCCTCTGAAACGGTATGGAGGGCTAAGCTTATTTTCCTTATTCCCATTATTCCTTTGATTCTGATATTTTTCTGCCTGAAAAAGTTTTATAATGATTTCCGTAAGCAAAACAGCGGTCTTAATCCCGGAAACACATTTTTAAATACCATGAAAGATGCTCTGGATAGTTTCGGTGTGAAAACGGTCGCTGACCTTAATCAGAAATTTTCTGCCAGGGAGGGTGCACTCAATCTTAATTACCGTTACGGCAATAATCAGGAATACTACACCATAGCACTAAGAAGTATAGAAGAAATAAAAAATGCTAATCTGGAACATATAGACGAAACGCAGTATAAAATATTTTATGACAGTGCCGTCAGCAATGATCATTATAAAAATAACCCCTTCTATCAGTTAAGATCAGAATACGTTGTCGTTACAACAGATATTAACGCTAAAATAAAGGTGGAACTGCCTACGATGGCCAATTTATACTGGTCAGAAGAAGAACTCAAACACAGCAGTCCGGCTGAATTTGTGCGTGCTTCCATGTCTGTTCCTTTCTTTTTTGAACCTTTTCAAAAGAGGATTAATAAGGATGATGATTCTGTAAAATACGCATGGAGGTTCTGGATGAATACAAAACCGCAAGATATTTATCCTGTGGGTGTTTTCATAGATGGGGGAAGCATTTCCAATTTCCCTATTGATCTTTTTCATGCCAATGATGTATTCTATCCGAGAATGCCTCTGTTTGGTGTACAGCTTACGAGTAAGTCCGAAGGGGATGCCGATAAGGGGAAAACCAGCGAGCAGATCTTAAAAACCCCTTTTTCATATGCAGGAAATATCATTGAAACCCTGAAAGGCTTTAATGATAAATCATTCCTCACCAAACATACTTTTTATCGTTTGTATAGCATACAAACCGTAGATTGTGGAACCAGCAGCTGGCTTAATTTCTTTATGAAAAGGGAAGAAAAGGAACAACTTTTCAATGCGGGTTTTTCAGCCGCACTGGATTTCCTCAATGGATTCGACTGGAAAAAATACAAAAAGGAAAGAATGATGATATCGATGAAGGAGAAAAAAATACTGAAGGAAGAAGATACGAAGACGGTGGGTTAAAGAATTTCTAATATCTATAAAATAAAATACTTATGAATCCGTTTGTCTATGATTTTTACAATGGAATTACGATAAAAGAAATTCTAAAAAATAATAAAATTTAAACCTAGTTGGAAAAAGCCGGATCATCAATCATTTAAATGATCCAGCTTTTTTATTATAATTTATCAATAAACTTCAGATATTCCGGGACACTTTTCTCTATCCATTCCTGTGAAGTATTAATTTCCAAGTTGTAATAGGTAAAAAGATCTTTATAATCTGCTTTTATATATTCAAAAGTGAGTTCAAAAGGTCTGGTCAATTCTTTCATTGTATATTTATATTTACCGGAAGCAGAATAATCTTCTTCTTCCACGCCGGCTGTAATAGCCAAAGCAATCTTCTTCCCTCCTACTTTAAATCCGCTTTTGCTTCCGTATGCCCATCCATAAGTTAAAACTTCATCAAACCATTTTTTTAAAAGCGGCGGACTGCTGAACCAATAAAAGGGAAACTGAAAAACTATTTTATCATAACTTTCAATCAATTCCTGTTCTCTCTTAACATCAATTATACCATCAGGATATTCCTTATACAGATCATGAACGGTATATTTTTCAGGATACTGAGAGAGCTCTTCCACCCATCTTTTATTGATCAGCGAATCTTTCATTACAGGATGGGTAACAATTACCAATGTTTTCATTTTAATGCAATTTATAGTTACAAAAATAATCCTATCCACTTACATTTCGTACATTAGCAACCTAATGTATTGTACTATAAAAAAAGTAAGTAATGAGCAAAATAAAGGAAACATCAACAAATTTTGAGAATAAAAAACTCTTATCCGATGAATGTTCTGAGGTTTATGCTTCCAACATTATCGGTGGACAATGGTCACTGGCTATATGCAGCTGGTTGATTAATGGTAAACTGAGATTTGGGGAATTAAGGAAACTTTTACCCAATATTACAGAACGTATGCTTACCTTACAACTCAGGAAGCTGGAAGAAAATAAGATCATTACAAGAACCGTTTTTGCGGAAGTCCCACCTCGTGTTGAGTATGAACTTACAGCAATAGGTTATAAGCTAAAGCCTATCATTAAAGAACTTGAGCAATGGGGAACGGAGCATAAGGAAATTGTAAGTTCGGATAGACTAAATTGATCCGAAGTTTCTGCCTATACTAAAGACGGGTATTCGTAGAGTTTTCTGTTATTATCAGAAAATAAAATATTGATTTTACAGGCTTCCTGATTTAACCTTTTTGCCACATGGGATTATGTTTCAGAATGGTTTTGTATACAGAGCAGTTTTCTGTATGGGCACCACCCAGATAACCAATACTCATCAGGAATTCATTGACGATTTCTCCACCTGTGAATTTAAATGTTTTTTTAAAAAGCTTCATCCATTCCTGTAAAGTTTTGGGATGATGATGTTCCAGCCATTTTTCAAATGATCCGAATTCTTTTTGCAGCTCAATGATTGTTTTGGCATTTTCAATGGCAGCGTTCACCTTAAGTTTATTTCTAATGATGCCGCTATCATTTAATAACCTTTCACGATCTTTTTCACTATATGCGGCTACTTTCTGAATATTAAACTGATCATAGGCATTTCTGAAGCTTTCTTCTTTTTTCAGAATGGTTTCCCAGCTTAATCCTGCCTGATTAATTTCCATTACCAAGCGCCCAAATAATTCATTATCATCATGAATAGGGAATCCATAATGATAGTCATGATATTTTTGGTGTAATGCCTTTCTGCTTTCAGGCTGCATCTTTTCTATGGCTGAACAATAACTCATTAAAATATATTTTCTGTTTTGGTTAAAAATTTCTCTAAAGCATTTTTGATATCAATACCTGTCCGATCTGCTAAGATAATCAACCACCAGATATTTTCCGCTAGTTTATGTTCCAATTCTGCAGAGGCATCTTTTTTAATCCATGTTTTCTCATGTGACATAATATCCCGTCCGACAATGCCGGCATCGGTAAGGTAGGCAAGTGCATCCTGTTCCAGGGTCCATTCACTACCGTTCTGCTGCTTTTCAAGACGGTGGTATTTCTCTCTGATGTCAAGAGCCCTTTCTATAATCTTATCTAAATTATTCTGATCCATTATTCTGATTTTTGAAGGGATTGTCTGTATTGATTAGGTGTCTGTCTTGTCTTATTTTTGAACAGTTTACTGAATGACTGCGGATGCTCGAACCCCAATTGATAAGCTGTTTCGGAAACTGACAATTGAGCTTCGGACAAATATTCTTTAGCCTTTTCAATAAGCTTTTCGTGAATATGTTGCTGTGCGTTCTGCCCTGTATGGTGTCTGAGCATATCACTCAGGTATCTTGGTGTAAGATTTAGCTGTGATGCAATATATTCTACTGTTGGCAGTCCTTTTATACCTTTTTCCCGATCAAAATAATCATCAAGTAAAGCCTCCATCCTTGAAAGAAGGTCATTATTTACCGCCTTTCGTGTAATGAACTGGCGATTATAAAAGCGATTGCTGTAGGTAAGCAGCAACTCAATCTGCGAAATAATAACATCCTGGCTAAACTGATCTATCCTTTCATTTAATTCATTCTTAATGCTTTCAAAAACATCGAGAATTGCTTTCTTTTCATTTTCGGAAAGATACAATGCTTCCGAAGTTGCGTAAGAAAAGAAACCGTAATTTTTAATTTTTTTCATTAAAGAATATGGTCTTATAAAATCCGGATGAATATGCAGGGACATGCCACTATAACTCCTTTCCTCCTGTTCCATAATAAGAACCTGCCCCGGAGAAACAAAAGAAAGGCCTCCTTCCTCAAAGTCATAATATCCCTGGCCATAACGGATTTTACCGTTGAAATTGGTTTTAAATGAGATTTTGTAAAAATCCGATTTTGTCCCCTGTTCAAAGGTTTTCGGATCGAAGCACGTTTCATCATAATTGATAATTGTGATAAGAGGATGTTTGGGTGCAGAAAGTCCCATCGCTTCATGTAAAGCTGACAGAGATCGGAAATGAACGGGTGACTGATTCGTTTTCATAGTACAAAGATAAGGTGGGTTTGTGACAACTGTTAGTCAGTAGGAATGTGAAATTTGATGAATTGATAATTGATAATTGATAGTTGATAGTTGATAGTTGATAGTTGATAGTTGAAGGTAGTAAATTATAGGTTGTGAAAATAAAGATTTTGCATATTTAACATTACAGCTATTTACTCTAACTTATTTAATTGCAATTCATTAGTAAAGCCCGCAACATCTAACATCTAATATCTAACATCTAATATCTAACATCTAAGTTCTAACCTCTAATTTCTTCTCTTCCCCAAACAAAAAGCCGGATTTTATTTTCTGAACATGATTTTCCACTCCGATGGAATTCCGGTCATTGTAAAGGGCATTAGCATCTTTGCCGGCAACATACCTCAGCTGATCTTTACCATCAGTTGCCGCTTCATAAATAACGTGGGCAATATCTTCCGGTTTTGAGTAATTGGATACCTGATCCGGACTATAGCCTTCCTGTACTTTTTCTGTCAATTGGCGATACGCGCTATGCTGGGCTCCATCTAATGAACGGCCAGCAAAATCCGTTTGTATTCCTCCCGGAGCCACTACTTTAACCTGAACCCCGAATTGAGCCAGCTCGTAACCCATACTTTCTGAGAAACCGTCTACTGCAAATTTTGTCGCACTATAAATAGAGCATGTAGGAAAACCCATTAAACCGAAACTGGATGTGATATTAATCAATACCCCTTCTTTTCTTTCTCTGAAGTAAGGAGTAAAAGTCTTTGTAATCCGGATTACTCCCATGAGATTGGTTTCAATCTGTTTTTTAATCTGTTCATCTGTAAAGGCTTCTAAAGGGCCTACCAAACCATATCCGGCATTATTCACAACCACATGAATCTCCGTTTCGGAAAGAACCTTTGCAATCGTTGATTCCAGCTGTTCTTTATCGGTAACGTCCAGTCCGATAACGGAAACATTTTCTAATGCTGTGAGTTCAGTTTCATTTTCGGGGTTTCTCATGGTCGCAATGACATTCCATCCCTGGCTTTGAAATAGCTGAGCTGTTGCTTTCCCTAATCCAGATGAAGCTCCTGTGATAAAAATTGTTTTTTGCATTGTTCTGATTTTATGATACAAAGGTCTTTAGAAATTAAAAATTAAAAGTAGCCATATTGAGTATCGTTGTAGCTATTTTGACGAATTACAGAATTTTTTATCATAAATTAAATGACAGGAAAATGTAATACTTCTTTATTACTAATTATTTTATCTTTACCCATCTTCTTATATTTATATCCGAATTATGAAACAGGTTATTTCAGTTCTTTTCCTCTTATTTGTATGCTCATTGAATGCACAGGCAATTTACTCCAGGGATTACGGAAACAAGGAAAATCCACCTGTTATTTTTATTCATGGCGGACCCAGCGGAAATGCTACATTATTTGAAGGAACTACAGCTGAGGCATTAGCTAATAAAGGGTTTTATGTAATTGTTTATGACAGACGTGGTGAAGGACGATCGAAAGATGACCAGGCAACAATGACTTTTAAAGAAAGTTTTGATGATTTGCTCAATATTTACAAACTGTATGGTCTGAATAAAGCAAATATTCTGGGACATAGTTTTGGGGGGATCATAGCGACTTTATTTACGAATCAATATCCTCAAAAAGTAAGCTCATTAACGCTTGCAGGTGCTTTGTTTTCGCAACAGGAAACTTATGATCATATCCTGAAAGAAGCTAGAGAAAAATTTAAGGATGATCCATCAAAATTAAAGCAGATTACAGACATTCAAGGTTTACCGAAAAACTCCGCAGAATACAGAAAAAGCTGCTATAATATTGCGGGTGATATGAATTTCTTTTCCATGCCCAATCCAACACCCAAAAGCCGGCAGCTCAGAAATGAATACGAAGCAGGTGATTTTTATAAAAAGAATTACAGAAACCCTGATTCACCTCTGAAATTCTATAAAAATGAAAGCCGGAATAATCTTAATAATATCAGTGTTTTAAAAAATATAAAAAAGAAGGATGTCCCTATCTTTGCGGTCTATGGAAAGAATGATGCTATATTTTCTGAAAAGCAGATCAATGATCTTCAAACAATAGTAGGAAAAGAGAACTTCGATCTTATTGACAACTGCTCTCACTATTTATTTGTAGACCAGCAGGATGAGTTTTTAAAATTTATGGTTGAGCATCTGCATTAAATTCTTTCATTCCATTATAAAAACTTAGTTTTGCAGATCATGCAGGACTACAAAATACATACGAGAACCTACAAAACAATCATTATCATGCTTGTTTTGATGTTTTCATTATCTCCCTGTTCTGTAAAAAGGGACCTGTTAGGTATTTTCGATATCCAATATATCAGCCCTTTAAATAAGGTAAGAGTTACTTCCAATCCCGCTTTCAGCTGTGATAGTTTGATTACGAACTCATCACAGAAAACACTTATTTCATCAATACAATCCAAATCGGTAAAAGGCTTTTTATTTTATTTGCATACTTGCTTACATCCTTTAAAAGAAGGTAAACAAATTTGCAATACCTATTCCGGAACAACTTCAGGAAATAGCCCACCAAGGTATATTTTATTTCAACAATTAAAATTGGATATAGCACAGGAGATTACCTCCGGTCATTTTTAATTTTAATTATTCAGTAAAATATACATTCAATGAAAAATACAACTTGCCAGCTTAAAGATCATGCTGGTTTATATACATTATCTATCCGTATGGTCATCGGATGGACTTACTTTTCAGCTTTTTGGCGGCGTCTGGTCCTGGAAAATAAACTGGATCCCGAAGTAAAAGGATATATCGGCGAAAAATTCAATCATTTCCTGCCCAATGCTTTGGGGATCAAACCAGCTATAGAATACCTTGTTACTCATCCCGATGCATTGCACACCTCTATGGTAGTTTTTACCATCATAGAAGCGATTGTAGGACTAGCGGTCATTTTTGGATTGTTTACCCGTCTCATGAGCATTGGAATTTTTGGACTGGCTTTAGGAATTCTTCTGGGATCAGGCTGGCTGGGAACAACATGTCTGGACGAATGGCAAATCGGTGTTCTGGGAATTGCGGGTGGGTTCACATTATTTCTTACAGGCAGTGGTCCTTTTTCTCTGGATGATTACTTTTTAAAGAAGAAGAAGATCAGTTTCACTTCTAAAAAATGGTTCCCATGGCTCGCCTCAGGTCATCTCCCTATCCGGAATCCCAGATATTTTGTGCTTACAGGTTCTGTTTTTATTATGGGACTTACCCTCTTTACCAATCAATATTTTCATGGAGGAGTCTGGGGAACTTTGCACAATAAATCAGTTCAACCCAAAGTTGAGATTTCAAATCTTTCCCTTAACCGTAATACCATTCATTTTGAGGTATACAGAACCGAGGGTGCTGACGTCTACGGTTCGTTTCTGATCGGTATTCATATTTTAGATAAAGATGGGATAATTTTAAAAGCATTGACCCAGAAAGAACTTTCGGAACTGCAATCGGAAAATATTCAGAATCATTATGTAGCCAGGGTAAAGCCAGGGAAACACAGTCTGATCATTCCGCTTGGAGCCAAGGCAGATCTCAAATTCAATATTGAAGATATCTCAGACAAAAGAAATATGATCCATCGCGTAAAGCTGATTGACATCAGCGGAGCTGAATGGTTTGCTGATCTTTAAACTTTTCAGCATAAAAAAATACCTCCGGATTCCGGAGGTATTTTTAATTTAAATTTAGTGCATGGCTTCACTCAAATCTATTTTTTCTTTACTTTTTCGCTCTTTCACGAAGAGGATAAATGGTATACAAATCAGGAAGGCTACCCCTAAATAAAGGAAAACATCCATATAAGACAGTACCGTTGCCTGTTTTGTTACTGAAAGATCAAGCATTTTATAGGCCGCATTCAATGCAGCATCAGGAGTCATCCCTTTGGAGATAAAACTTGCTTTCAGTGTTGCTAAACGCTGCTGAACCTCAAAACTATCACTATCGAGATGGGTAATAAGATTCACCCTGTACTTCTGACTTGCATTGGCAATAAAGGTTGTAATGGCAGCAATACCAAAAGAACCACCCAACTGTCTCATCATCCCCGTAAAAGCTGCACCCTGTCCAATTTCCTGACCTTTCAATGTACTTAGCGACAAGGAAGTAATCGGTATGAACAAGAGTCCTAATCCGGCTCCTCTTACAATCAACATCCAGAAAAAGGCTTCTTTACTGGTGTCTGGTGTAAGGATCTTATATCCCCAGAAACTATAAACAAAGAAAATGAACAATCCTAAGGAAACCAGAATCTGCTGCTTAGCTCCTTTAGAAAGCAATCTCCCGATGATAGGCATCATGAAGGCAGTAGTTAATGCTGCAGGGATCATCAATGCACCCGATTGCAGGGCAGTCCAGCCTAAGATACTTTGAGTGTATAAAGGGACAATAAATGTAGACCCATACAGCCCAAATCCTAATACAAAAGACATCGCCGTTCCGATCCTTAAATTACTGTTCTTCAGAACCCTTAATTCAACAATAGGAAATTTAAAGGTAAGCTCCCTCCAGAGAAACAGTATAAATCCTAATACAGCGGTTACGGTAAAGGTAACGATCATTCCGCTTGCAAACCAGTCTTCTTCATGACCTCTTTCCAGGATAAACTGTAAAGAACCCACAGTAACGGCTAACAGGGCAATTCCAAGCCAGTCGACATCAGAAGCTTTTCTCTTCTCGGCATATTTGGGACTTTTTACAAATTGTAAAGTCATCAGAGTTGCTGCAATACCAATTGGAATATTGATATAGAAAATATAAGGCCAGCTAAAGTTATCTACAATATATCCTCCTAACGGTGGTCCCAAAGTTGGACCAATGATTACCCCTAAACCATAAATCGCCTGAGCCATACTTCTTTTTTCAACAGGATATGATTCCGTGATAATGGTCTGTGAGGTTACCAATAATGCGCCTCCACCAATACCCTGGCATAATCTGAAGAATACCAGTTCCCAGATATTGGTTGCATTTCCACATAAAAATGAAAATATGGTAAAGATGATAATAGAGGCTGCAAAATAATTCCGACGTCCGAACTGCTGTGACAGCCAGCTCGTCATTGGTACGATAATTACGTTACCTATAGCATAAGCCGTAATTACCCAACCCACTTCAGAAAGTGTAGATCCCAGGTTACCTTTCATTTCATTGAGGGCAACGTTTACAATCGTGGAATCCACAATTTCAAGCAGAGCACAAAGAATAGCTGTGATCGTAATGATCACTCTCCGGGCTCCATATTCTACTAATGAATCTTGCATAGTTAATTTTGTGTGATGTACAATTGTATGAATGTGAAATGATTGATTTAAGGATTGAGAAATTTAAAGATTAAAGATTTCTCAATTGAAAACAAACCCGTTATTATGTTTGCGTAATCTATCTAAATCATAAAAACATTCTACATCAATACATTTTACATATTTATTTTAGCGAAACTTCAGCTTTCACATTCATTCCTGTTCTCAGTTTTTTAGCGATATTCGGATCCAGTTTTACAAAATCAATTTTTACAGGAAGTCTTTGTACCACTTTTACGAAGTTACCACTTGCATTATCCGGAGGCAGGATAGAGAATGTAGCACCGGTTGCAGGTGAGAAAGAGCTTACAACCCCTTCAAATTCCTGATCAGGGAAAGCATCAATTTCTATTTTCACTTTTTGTCCCTCAACCATTTTGTCAACCTGAGTTTCTTTAAAGTTCGCAACCACCCATTTCTGGTCATTTTTCACTACACTGAATAACTGCGCACCTGCTTGAAGATATTGTCCAACCTGAATCGGAACTTTTCCTACATATCCGTCTTCAGAAGCCAAAATAATCGTGTAAGACAAGTTTAATCTTGCATTTTCCACATCTACCTGTCTTTGTTGTGCCACTGAATTGGCTACACTTATCTGTTGAGAACTAGCTGCAGTCTGAGAAGAAGCAATACCTGTCTGCTGAGCGATCTGATTTCTCTGCTCCACTAAAACCTGCAACTGCTTATCTGCGGATTGTTTTGCAGCAAGCGCCTGCTCATATTGTTGTTCTGTAATGGAATGATCCTTTACAAGATTAGCATATCTTTTCAGGTCAGAAGAAGTTTTCCAGACATTTACTTTTGCAGCTTCGATCTGGGCATTTGCTGTTGCTACAGCAGCTTCAGAGCTTCCGATGTTTTTAGAAGTAGCTGTTGTAGTAGCCTGAGCAGTTGAAATATTACTTTTTGCTGTTGCCAATGCTGCTTCGGCTTGCTCTAATGCCATTTTCTGGTCTCTGCTATCTAAAATAACCAGAGTATCTCCTTTTTTTACAAACTGATTATCTTTTACTTTTATCTCTTTTACATATCCTGATACTTTAGAAATTACAGGACTCATATTGGATGCAATCTGGGCGTCATCCGTTTCTTCATGCACCTGTCCGTAAGAATAAGTTCTATATCCATAAATTCCACCTCCGATTAACACAACCGCTAAAATGATAGGGAAAACTAAACTTTTCTTCTTTTTTGGTTCTAAGTTCTCTGCTTGTTCTGTTTTATTATTTTCCATTGTGGTATTATTCTTTTATTTAATTGTTAAAGTTCCTGTAGTTTGTAATAGTTTTCTGTAAGCTAATGCGGCATCTGCTTTTGCATTGATCACTCCTACATTGGCTGAGATCTGAGCAGCATCTGCATCCAGGAGTTCGGTCATGGTGGCTAAACCATTATCGAACTTATTTTTAGTAATTCTATAGTTTTCATTAGCCTGAATAGCAGATTTTTCAAATACAGCAATCCTTTGCTTAGAATAGTTTGTATTTTGATATTCTCTGTTTACATCAAGCTTTATATTGTCATTTAAAAGTTCATTGCTTGCTTCCAGTTGTTTTTCTCTCGCCTTGGATTGTCTCAAAGATGAATTCTTCTTCCAGATATTAGCCAGATTATACTGTATCCCTATGCCTACGTTTACTGCATTGTAAACCGTTAAAAAGTTGGGTGCATCTGCTGCAATATACCCTCCTGTTAATGCAATGGTAGGTAAGTTTTCAGCTTTTGCAGCTCTACTTCCCAACTCTGCAGCCCTTCTTTGCTGGCTTAAGGCTTGTAGATCTTTACGATTTTGCTGAGCCTCATTCAGATAGTAATCCACAGGCTTAGCATCCTCAGCTTCATCTATATAATTGGGATCCACTTCAATAATTGTTGTTTCAGGAATTCCTAGTAACAGGTCCATATTGATGTTTGCAATATTGTAGTTATTTTTGGCTTCCAATAGCTGCAATTCAATATCTGAGGTTTGAAGATTTGCTTTTAAACGGTCATTTCTTGCGATCAATCCGTTATTTTCCATTTTAAGAAAAGTCTCATCTCTTTGATTGGAAGCTGTAAGGTTTTCTTCTAAAACCTTGATCGATTGGTTGGCCTTAAACAAATTATTGTAAGCCTGGGCAACATTGTAAGCGATGGCAGTTTTATCATTTTCCGTGCTTAGTTTGGATGCCTCCACCAGATATTTTGCAGACTCAATTCCATATTTTATTCTTCCTCCAGCATAAATAGGCATAGATAAATTAGCCTGACCTAAAAATACAGACTTCGGTGAGGCTACTCCACCACCTGATCCGGATTCGTTCAGAAATTTTACATCTACTTTAGCATTCGTTAAACGCATGTACTGCCCCGAAAGCTTAAAATCCGGCAGCTGTTTATTTTTTGCTTCTAAAAGGTCGGCTGTCGCTTCTTCTATTTTAGCGGCATCGATCTTTAGATTCTTGCTGTTTTGGATACCTAACCTCACAGCTTCATCAAGGCTGAGTTGTTTTTTCTCCTGAGCATTTATGTTAGCAATTCCTATAAATAGTGAAAGTGCAATAACGGAATTATTTATTTTCTTCATAACCCAAAAGGTCTTTTAGTAAATATTTTATATGTTTATTAAGTTCTGTGTAGTATTTTTCATCGAAAGCTTCTTCGTCCTCCTTATTATTCAGGAATTCTTTATACATTTCTTTAGCATTGGAAGCGTAAAATAACGTCCCGCTAACTGTAGTATGTAACAAATAAATAAGGGGGTTCTTGGTAAAAATGCCTTTTTCCAAACCACTCTTTAAAATCTGTGAGTACATGGAAAGAAAGCCCATTTTTGTTTGCTTCAGGAATTCTACAATTTGTGGGTTCTCCGCATGGAGCTGCTCACGCTGCATAATCCGGTAAAAGCATCTGTTATTTCTTACCTTTCCTGAAAACACGTCCACTATCTTTTCTATTTTCTCCCATTCATTAATATCTGTTCTCTCTAGAATATCTTTTGAAAAAAACTGGCTTTCATTCATTCTGTATTCTACCAATTTCTCGTAAAGTTTTTCTTTTGAGCCAAAATAATAAGAGATCATAGAAATATTTACATTCGCTGCCTTTGAGATTTCCCTTGTAGAAGTCCCGTCAAAACCTTTTTCAGCAAAAAGCTTTTCTGCAGCAAATAATATATTTTCTTCTTTTGAAATCATGTCACTGCTAATTTTTCAGGCTGCAAATTTACACAAGTTTTGTAAAGAATCAAACGATTGATTGATTTTTTAATGTATTTTTAATTTTACTTAATATAACTTACTGTAAACTAATACATTTTGATTAAATAAAAATACTAATTATTATAAATAAATTCATAATTAATTAACTATTTAAATATTTGATTTAATTTTTTCAGGTAAAAATTGTCAAAAATACAGCATTGGCCGAAGAAAGAATCTTCAAAAAATGATGTAAATAATTGGAATTATTTAAAATTGAAATCTGCCTTCCTTCTTTTATCATAATTATTTGTTTGCTTTTATTCTAATAAAAGTATCTAAGAAACACTTTACCATTCCTTTTTCAAAACAAAAAAGTCCGGATTATACCGGACTCATATCTTATTTTAAAATTTTATGTTGTTTTATGAATATATCTGGATAGCTTTATTCCGAGGTCTGTCCATATGATTTTAGGATTCCCGTTTCTTGTTAAATGCAGATCGGCAGTACTTACTTCTTCAAGAATATTTTCAATATTGGCACCACTGATAAATTTAGAAAATCCAGCCCAGTTAAAACCATTGGCATTGATCTTTTTATACACCAGATCCTCAGATTGATAGTTTTGCAGTAAAGCTAATCTGAATATTTCAGAACAATAATTCAGAAAGTTTTTCTGCTTCTCACGATTCCACCCGGCTATCTCTCTTGCCCAAAGGATGATATTTTTAAGAAATTCCGGCCTCTTTTTTACCTGGAATGCATCCCGAACCCATTGGATGAAAAGTCGTTCGAACTCTTCATTTTTATTCCCCGATTTTAAAAGTTTTACAGCGTCATTCAGATTTCCCTGAGCTTCATGAACAATTTCCCTGGACTGCTCATCAGATACTGAAAAGTTGTTCCGAAGATAGGTTGCAATATCCGTATCGTTAAGTCTGGGAACTTCTACAATCTGTGTTCTGGAAAGTATGGTGGGTAAAATATCGTTTGAATTTTCTGCAGTAAGCAGGATAATGGTTTTAGCAGGTGGCTCTTCCAGGAATTTCAAAAATTTATTGGATGCCGCTACATTCATTTTATCTGCTCTCCATACAATGAGAATTTTTGTTCCGCCTTCAAAACTCTTAAGAGAAAATTTCTGGTTCTGATCATCTATTTCATCAGCTGAAATAAAAAGCTGTTTGTTTTCAGAATCCAGAAAAGCAGTCCAGTCATCATAGCTTGCGTAGGGAAAAGCCAGGATCATTTCGCGAAAATCCTCAAACTTATTTTTACTTAAAGAGTTCTTGTTATCCGTATATACCGGAAAACTAAAGTGCAGGTCCAAATGATTTAGGTGTTCCACTTTTGAAGCGGCATGCTCATTTTCGCCCTGCAGGATTTCTTTTGCATAAGCTAAAGCCAGAGGAAATGTACCATATCCTTCCTTTCCAATGAAAAGCTGGGCGTGGCTTACTCTGTTTTCTGCAATGCTATCTTTAAGAAGTTTTTTCAGATTGTCTTGTCCGGCAATGTTCTCCCAATTCATGCCTCAAAGATAAAAAATCTTCTCTCAATTCAAGGAAATTTAAGATGATCTATTGATTAAAATAATTTTCAAAAACAGAACAATCCGCTTAAGATCTCGTAATTATAGTCTCTGTCAATAATCTTATTTACGTAATTCATCAATTAAATTGTGTGCAATTTAATTTTTAGCAATACATTTGTTGTATCAAAAAACAAAAAATAAACTCACATTATGAAAGTATTGTATAGTATTGGCGCTATAGCCACAGGAGGAAGAAACGGACATGTAAAAAGCGAAAACGAAGTATTGGATCTTGAAGTAAGAATGCCAAAGGGGCTTGGTGGTACAAATGATGATTACGCTAATCCGGAGATGTTATTTGCTGCGGGATATTCGGCATGCTTTGACAGTGCCCTCAACCTGGTCATCAAACAGAATAGGATAAAAACAGGAGAAACTACCGTTACAGCAAAAGTAAGTCTTGGACAGATTGAAAATGGAGGCTTTGGTCTCGCAGTTGATTTACATGCTAATATTCCAGGAGTATCTATGGAAGAGGCCCGCTCTTTAATTGAAAAAGCACATCAGGTTTGTCCTTATTCTAATGCAACCAGAGGAAATATTGAAGTTAATTTAAGTGTAACAACGGCTGAGTCTTAAATTAATCGTGGAGCCTTTATCTGATATCAGTTTAAAATGAATAATTTAGATAAAACTTTCACCAAGATTAATAGATCATTATAAAATAGTACTATGACACCAGAATCAGAACAAAAAATTAAGGAGGTTTTTGAAAAGCAAAAGGCATTTTTTAAAACCAATAAGACCAAAAATATTGAATTCAGAAAGGAGCAGCTAAGAAAATTTCGTGAAGTATTTCTTAACCACACGGATGCATTATGTGAAGCTTTGGATATTGACCTGGGAAAAAGCAGAAAAGAGGCAGAATATGTAGAAATTCAGATCGTATCCAGTGAACTGGATTATTTACTGGAAAACATTGATGAATGGGCAAAACCCACTCCGGTAGAATCCAAACCTCATCCTTCAGGAGCAAAAATTGTGAGCAAAATAACATATCAGCCTTATGGTGTAAATTATATTATAGGGCCTTTCAATTATCCTGTACAGCTTACTTTCAGTCCGTTGATCGGTGCATTGATTGCCGGAAATACAGCAATTATCAAACCTTCTGAAAACACTCCTCATGTGGCAAAGGTAATCGAGAAAATTATAGATGAAGCTTTTGATGAGTCCTATGTTAAAGTATTCCAGGGAGCTATAGAGGAAAATACATTGCTATTAAGTCTTCCTTTCGATTATATATTCTTTACGGGAAGCCCCAATGTAGGTAAGATTGTCATGAAAGCCGCCGCAGAACAGCTGATTCCGCTTACTCTGGAGTTGGGAGGCAAATCACCAACAATAGTACACAAAGATGCTGACCTCGATAAAGCTGTGTCCAGAATTTCCTATGGAAAATGGATCAATTGTGGGCAGACCTGTGTAGCCCCTGATTATATTTACATCCATGAATCTGTAAAAGACAGCTTTATAAATAAATTTATAGCTTACCTTAAAACGACTTATCCTGAAGGATCTTTAGGAAAAATAGGAAAAATCGTTAATACCAACCAGATCAAACATCTTGCAGGTTATCTGGACGCTGCACCAGAAAAAGTAATTTACGGAGGAGCATATGATTCTGAAACCCGTCATTTCGAAGCAACCTTAATGGATCAGGTGACCTGGGATGATCAGGTGATGCAGCAGGAAATTTTCGGTCCTATATTGCCCATCATGACCTATACTGACATTGATGTCGCTTTGGAAGAAATCAACAATCGCCCCAAGCCTCTGGCTTTATATGTTTTTTCTGAAAGTGAAGAATTTGCCAATGATGTTTTAAACCGTACCACAAGTGGTGATGCTGAAATCAACAGCGCCATCATCCATGTAGGCTCTCATTTTCTGCCTTTCGGAGGCGTAGGAACTTCCGGCATAGGAAAATATCACGGAAAGTTCAGTTTCCAGGCCTTCAGCCATAGCAGATCGGTTCTGGAAGTATTATAAGCTCAATTATTAATTGACAATACATAAAAAGTTGGAAGGCAGTTTTCCACAAAGAAAACTGCCTTTTAAAATTACAAAAATCAGATTAAGCAACGTCTATTTACAGCACAGCTCTTCTTTTCATTAATGTAATCAACTATTATTGTGAAAGATGTATAGTTGCAGGAATCCTGACAATTCCATCCTTAGAAAAAAGAAGCTCACTTCGACTAAATTTATTTTTATAACAAAAAATCAGCTTTTGATTTAAAGATAATTCCCCTTAACAAACTTTAACCTCATGAAATTTTTACAATTCATTAATATTTAAGATATTTGCGCATTATTTTAAAAATAAAGAATGAAAAAAATCTTTGTACTATCATTCATTTCTGTTGGCTATTTCCTTAATGCGCAGAGTTTAAGTAATTCACCATATGCAACTTACGGAATCGGGGATGTAAAATATGATAATACGATTGAAACAGCTTCTATGGGTGGCATTTCAACGGCTTTTATAAGTGATTTCACGAGTAATTTCAATTTTGCCAATCCAGCAAACAATACGAATTTCGAACTGACCAGTATTAAGCTTGAAGCGACGAACGAAAACAACTATTTCAAAACGAATTATAACAATACGAAGTCTACCAAACATTCTACGTATTTATCCAATATTTCATTAGCATTTCCTATCTCCTCAAAGGTGAAAATGGGATTATCTTATCAACCTTACAGCTCAAAGAGCTATGATATTGTTAATACCAGCACGACCACTGATGGAACTGTTTTTGCCAACCGGTTTAAAGGAACAGGAACATTAAATACAGCACAGATAGCTGCGTCTTATAAAGTAAGCAATGAATTTGCTTTAGGTTTAAGAGCGAATTATTATTTCGGTAATCTGTATGATCTTAACGAGATCACTACTGCTGATAGTCAATTGATCAATGGATACGAGACCAAAAATAATGTTCGAAACTTTAATTTTACTTTAGGGACAAGCTACCAGCATTTGAATACCCGTACTGATAAAAAACTAACCATTGGTGCCACTACTACTTTTGGAAACACAAGTAATATGACTACCGATTATACAAACAGTACTTATTTCTATGCTGCCGATGTGAAAAAAGAGGAGCAGATCATAGAACAGAAAAGCACAAGCTCTAAAAATCTTTTACCCGTACAAGCCTCTTTAGGGGTTGGATATGGAAGTGAAAACCAATGGTTCGTTTCGGGCCAGATTGATTATAAAAAAGGAGAAACCATTTCTTATTTTGGAAAAACATTTGATTTCCAGGATACCTACAGAATATCTGCCGGTGGTTGGTATTTACCTAACTACAATAACTTCAGAAACTATTTCTCAAGAGTAGTATACCGTTATGGTGCATTCTATGAAAGAGGAGGTTTGAAGATCGGTAATAACAGCATTAACAAATTTGGTATTTCAGCAGGGGTAATGCTTCCGTTCAAAACCAGTAGTATAACGAGAATGAGTGGATTGGAACTGGGTATCGAGCTTGGTAAGCGCGGAACTTTAAAAGACAACCTGATCAACCAGAATTTCATCAACCTGAGGGTAGGATTTAATTTTGCTGACAAGTGGTTCAGAAAGAGTTTATACAACTAAAATGAAGTTTAAAAACTTATCATATAAAAAAAATATAGCATGCCTTTTTAGTTGTGCTATATTTTTTATATTGACATCCTGTGAAGAGGATCTTACCAAACGAAACGGCAATCAAAGCAAAAATTTCCCTTCACAGATCATTAATAATGCCCGTATCATCCAGAGAGATTCCGGATTCGTCACACTAAAGGCGTTAGCTCCTATTATTGAAAAGTACGAGCTCATAGATAGCCCGTATGTAGTTGCCCGAAAAGGAATCAATATTGAATTTTTTGATAAGAAAAAGCCCAAGGTACCGGGAAAAATTACTGCCAAATACGCACGGATCTTCGAATATAAAAAATTCTATGAGGCAAAAGGTAATGTGAGAATTACCACCAACGAAGGACAAAGATTTGCCATGCAGAGCATCTACTGGGATCAGAGGAAAAACCGTATTTACACCAAAGATACCGTATATGTAACGATGGAAGATGGCTCTACGCTTGTAGGCGCCAACGGAATGACCGCCAAGGATGACTTCTCTGAATATACTTTCTTTAACAGTTCCGGAGATTTCAGCTCTAAACAACTGTCCGAATCCAAAAAATAATTTCTATGATTTTCCGAGCGATAGGTTTAATGTCGGGTACCAGTTTAGATGGACTGGATATTTGCTTTGTCCGGTTTGAAAAGCAGGAGCAGTGGAGTTTTCAGATTGTAATTGCCGAAACCATTCCCTACCCTGAGACCTGGGAAGAGCAACTGAGGAATTCTATTCATCTATCCGCTGAAGAACTCCTGGAGCTCAATGCTGAATATGGCTACTATCTGGGAAAACAGGTTCATCAGTTTATAGAAACTCATCAATTAAAAAACATTGACCTTATCGCCTCTCACGGGCACACCGTTTTTCATCAGCCTCAGAAAAAGTTCACCCTACAAATCGGAGATGGAAGAGCCATAAAGCTTGAAACGGGATTACCTGTTATTTATGATTTCAGGACACAGGACGTTTTGATGGGTGGAAATGGAGCTCCCTTGGTCCCGATTGGTGACGAACTATTGTTCTCAACATATGACGCATGTCTTAACCTGGGAGGATTTTCAAATATCTCATTTCAGTCTCATCATAGAAGAATAGCATTTGATATCGTTCCGGTAAATATTGTTCTGAATAAATTAGCGGAACAGTCAGGTAAACGTTTTGATAAAAATGGTGAACTTGCCCAAAAAGGAACTGTTAACAAAGCTTTACTGGACAAACTAAGCTCAATCCATTTCTATAGACAACCATACCCTAAGTCCTTAGGTATTGAATGGTGTAATGAAAATATCTTTAACAGTTTTAAAAATATTGAAACCCTTGATCTCCTGGCAACCTTCACTGAGCATATTGCCGAACAAATTTCTCAAGTTATCAATGAGAATGCCTTGAAAAACATTCTTTTTACCGGTGGCGGAACCCATAATTCTTATCTGATTGAAAAGATAAAGGCAAAAACAAAAGCAGAAATTGTTATTCCTGAAAAACAGCTTATAGATTATAAAGAAGCATTGATATTTGCGTTTATGGGGATCTTACGACTCAACCAGCAAGTGAATGTATTATCCTCTGCTACGGGTAGCTTTAAAGATCACAGCTCCGGTATCATTGCATAAAAAAACCTCCATTTCTGAAGGTTTATATATTACTTGTAAGCTTCTATCTTATCCGTTAAGGTATTGATAAAATTCTGAAGAGGCTTCTCTACCATCATTTTTATAAATGGATTAAACTTGCCCTCAAAAAGCATTTGTACTTCCGTTTGGCTGTCATTGACAGGGTTTAAAGTTGCTGTTAATGAAAAATCCAGACTTGAACTTGCCGATTTCAAAACAGCTTTTTGGTCTGTAACTTCATCTATTTTTAAAGCAATTTCCGGCATCCCCTGCAGTCCAAATTTAAATCCATCTTCTCTGCTTTCAAACTTTTGAAGTCCGTCCGGCATAAATTCTTTATAGTTGTCTGGTGTTTTTAATAGTTCCGCCAACTCTTTAGATGATTTATTGACAATAATTTTTCGTCCTTCTAAATTCATTTTTTATTTTTGTATTTAAATTCTTACAAATGTATAAAGTTTTTGTGAACGAAAAAAAATTATTGCTGTCTAAACAGTCTGAAAACCTGGAAAAAAATGTAAGGTATGAGAACTTCACAACTTTTGAAATCGCATTAGATCTTCTTGAAAATACATCTGTAAAAGAATTGAATGTATTCGGAGACGATATTGATACTATTTGGAAAGAATTTCAGAGTCTCTTCAGAATTATTGAGGCAGCAGGCGGGCTTGTGAATAACAGCAAAGGTGAAATGCTTTTCATCAAAAGACTGGGCAAATGGGATCTTCCCAAAGGAAAAATGGAAAAAGGAGAATCCCGTGAGGAATCTGCTGTTAGGGAAATCGAGGAAGAAACAGGACTTAAGGATGTTGAATTAGTAAAATTCATCAACACCACTTACCATATCTACGTAGAAAGAAACGGTGAAAAAATCCTGAAATGTACCCATTGGTTCGAAATGAATTTTAATGGTGAAGACACTTCTAAACCTCAGATTGAAGAAGGTATTACAGAGGTAGCATGGAAAAACAACACTCAAATAGAAAATGAAGTTTTTCCAAATACTTTTAAAAACATTCGTCTGATCGTCACTGAATTCAGGGACGGCCAGCCTAAATAAAATCCAGCGCTTTTTCCAGCGATATACCCCGTGAAGCTTTTAATAGAATATTCTCTGATTGAATTTTATTCAGTTTAAGGTATTCTATTAATTCCTGGGTATTTTCAAAAGATAGTGTTGATTGATTTATTTGCTTAAAATTTCTGCCAACAGTGATGATTTGATCAAAACCCAGGTCCAATGCCTGTTTTAAAATGATCTGATGCTCCAGTTCACTTTCATTTCCCAGCTCAAGCATATCACCAATAATAATGGCCTTGGCTCCTTCAAAAGTTACAAAGTTATTTAGAGAGGCCGTCATTGAGCTTGGATTAGCATTGTAAGTATCCAGAACAAGTGTCCTACCCTCTTTTTTTACGATCTGGGATCGCATATTGGTCGGCGTATAGCTTTCAATAGCATGTTGTATTTTACTAATTTCTATTCCAAAATGAAGCCCCAGACTAACTGCTGCACAAAGGTTTGTAAAATTATAATTCCCTGTAAGCTTAGATAATGCTCTGGTCCCCTGATAAGATAAACCTACACAATGATTTTCTGAAAAGGCCTCAAAATAATAATCCGAATCTGGTTTTCCGAATGTGATTTTAGGATCATAATTTTCTGTTTTATCGCGCTGTATCTCATCATTCTCGTTAACAATAATAGTCTTATGGAATGTTTTCAGATAGTCATACAATTCGGATTTTCCTTTGATCACCCCTTCAAATCCACCAAATCCCTCCAGGTGTGCTTTCCCGAAGTTGGTAATGTATCCGAAATCAGGTTTCGATAGCGAACATAACAGCTCTATTTCTTTCTGATGATTTGCTCCCATTTCTATTACCGCCATTTCATGTTCAGGTCTGATGGATAAAATGGTAAGAGGAACTCCGATGTGGTTATTCAGATTACCGTAGGTATACTGCACGTTATATTTTTCAGAAAGAACAGCATGGATCAGTTCTTTTGTAGTTGTTTTTCCATTACTCCCAGTAAGCCCTATGAATGGAATATTCAGCTTATTTCTGTGATGTATGGCAAGAGCCTGTAAAAAATCCAGTGTAGAAGGAACATAGAAGATATTTCCATTTGTATTTTCATATTCTTTATCCTCCACAATTACTGCCAAAGCGCCTTCGGAAACAGCCTTTTCTGCCAAAGTAGCTGCGTTAAAATTATCTCCTGAAAAGGCAAAGAAAATATCATTATTTTCTATTTTTCTGCTGTCAATAGTAACTTTATTAGCTTGCAGAAACAAAGGATAAAACTGTTCTATATTCATAGTTCAAAAATAAAAAAACCTTCCTGTATTTAGGAAGGTTTTTTTCAATTATTTTTTGATAAATATTATCTTCTAGTTCTATTCTTGTCAGCAACTCTGGCATCTTGAGCGACACGGAATCCAATCCAGCCATAAGCTCTGTTTTGATCTTTATATCTTCTTTGTCCCGGATCCAGCCAGTATGCAGTATCCTGCCAAGAACCACCTTTTACTACTCTGATGTCGTTAGACATAGCAGATGTTCTGTCTCTGGTATCTTTTTGCAGTATTACTTTACCGCTTCCGTCTACAATGAATCTTTGTTTAGGAGAGTTGTACATATCATATGCTGTTGCAGAATCTCCGGCTTTATAGTATTCTAAAGAAGATTGTCTGTCACCGTCTCTGTAATTTCTGTAATCAGCAATTGTTTGTCTTTCAAACTGTCCAGGTAAGTTTCTGTAAACTAATCTTCCGTCAGCTAAAGTATCATATTTAATGCTTCCTTCATCTACCATTTTGTAAGTTCCGTCTCCGTTCTTTACAACAGCCTGAGGCATATTTCCTCTATAGTAATTGAAGTCACTGAAATCTTCATCAATAATAGGTCTGTAAACATCCGCTGTCCATTCAGACACGTTTCCATACATTCCATAGATTCCAAGATCGTTAGACGGATATTGTCTAACATCTGAAGTTCTTGCAGAACCGTCATTCTTCCAACCTGCGATACCTGAGTAATCTCCTCTACCCATTTTGAAGTTTTCAAGGAACATTCCTCTGTCTCTTCCTTTGGTACCTCTTAATCTTTCAATTTCAGGCTTCTTTCCAAGATATTGGTTATATTCTCTGTTTTTAGCCATACCAAGCGCTGCATATTCCCATTCAACTTCTGTAGGAAGTCTGAATTTCTGAACCATTGCAGAGTTTGGAGCTCTGTTAGCAGCAAGCAATCTTTGGTTGGTTGTTTTCAAACCCGTTTTTTGCTGCATTCTTTGTTCGTTAATATATCCTTGCATTTCAGGATCATTCGCTTTGAATTTATCCATGTTAAATGCAGTTCCTCCTTGATTATTGGATTCGTTGATATACAAATCTTTAGCGATGATCCCTGCAGACATTAAAGCTTTTTCATTAGCTCTGTCTGTTAACCATTCGCAATATCTGTTTGCCTGAGTCCAGGAAACACCTACTACCGGATAGTAATCAAACTCCGGAGAACGGAAATACGTCTCGTTGTAATCATTTCTAGATAGTTTGTTATCCCATAATAAGGTATCTGGTAAGGCACCATTATAGATTTCCTTAAAACTTGGATCACTAGGTGGGAACACATACTTCAACCATGTAAGGTATTCGCGGTATTCGTAGTTAGTAATCTCTGTTTCACCGATAAAGAAAGAACTTACCTGCATTCTGCGAGGCGAATTATTCCAATCGTGCATGACATCATCTTTCACTAATCCCATTGTAAAAGTTCCACCTTCTACATATACCATCCCCGGCCAACCTTTCTGTTTTTGTTGCTTTCCTGCAAAAAACCAACCTTGTTTTTCGTTTGGTTTCCAACCCGTCTTACTGATAAATTTTTTAGTACCTCCACCTTTGTTGGTACCTGATCCACCACAACTGGTTAATGCAAGTGTAGAACTTAATGCTATTAATGAAAACAACTTTAGTTTTTTCATAGTCGATATAAATATTTTCAAAGTACAAAGAAAAAATAAATTATTCAATAAATCAAGTAATCATTTGATTTTTTTGAAAAACGTTAACAAATTAATTTTATTGTATCGCAATTTAATTATAAAATTTTCATTTATTTTGTAATTTAGTAATTTCAAAAACAAACATGAAACAAATAATTACGTTTTTACTTCTATTAACTTCTGTATCAACTATTTATGCTCAAAGAATCACCATCGAGTGGGATGGATCAAAAATTCAAGATTTTGGAGACACAAAAATCAATCTTCCCAATTTTAAAAATAAGGGATTTTCATATGGCCAAAATAACATTTTTATAATAACCACACAAAAAATAGGTGAAAAGCAATTAAAAATTTCCAATTTAGTTTGGGAAGCAGTTTCAAACCGGGAGCTATTTGAGTTAAGCAAAAACGCATTACCTGATTATGATGTTTCTAATGTTTCTTATTATTACTCAGAAGGGGAACAATACGCCAGCGTACATGTTGGCCTGTTTAAAAATGTAAAAGGAAGAATACAAAGACTTTCATCATTTGAAATTTCAGAAGGAAACGGCTCTAATCAGATGATGAATGCAGCTAAGGTGGGAACGACCAACAACCCTTTGGCTAGCGGCGCTTTTTATAAAATTAAAGTAGACAAGTCCGGTATTTTTAAAATTACCACTCAGTTTTTAAAGGATAACGGGATCAATCCTTCATCTGTAAATCCAAGAAATTTCAGGATATATGGGAACGGAGGAATCATGTTACCGGAATATAACCAGGATGTAAAATACAGTGCTCTTCAGGAAAACGCCATACAGGTAGTGGGTGAAGATGATGGAATATGGAACGATAATGATTATGCCCTATTCTATGCTCAGGGACCTAATGGATACAATCTGTATAATAGTTCCAATGGTAAAGGATTCAAAAGAGCGGAAGAAAGAATTGACCGCAGTGAAAACGTAAAGAATATTTATGAAGATTTTTCCTATTACTACATCAATTTTGATAAAGGTGCGGGAAAAAGGGTTCAGCCTATAGATGCCAACCTGCCGGCTTCCCCACTAATTACACGATTTGATAATTACCAGGTGATCAATAATGATCAGAAAAACATCATGAAAGTCGGAAGGGTTTGGACAGAAGAAGCTCCGTTTACCACCGACAAATCGGTTACTTTTAACCTCACCACTCCAATCCTGGGCGGCGATCCCGTAAAATACAGAACACGGGTAATTGGATATAAGTCTCAGGGAAACAGTATAACTTTTGATATTAATAATCAAAATGCTCAGCCTTTTTCGTCCGGTTCAACGGACCCTGATTATGTTCCATATGTTTATTTTGGAGATGTTACCAATTTAAGTGGCAATCAGCTTACGATCAACTACAAACCGAACATCGCAACAAATCCTAATGGTTTGTTTTATTTTGATTATGCCGAAGTTCAATATAAAGAAGACCTTAGATATAACGGGTCACAGATGAATTTCAGGGATTTTTCCCTTGTAAGCGGATCCAACACCAGTTATGGATTCAGTGTAAGCAATACGGCGGGATTGGAACAGATCTGGGATGTCACGGATATCACCAATGCCAACAGAAGAGTCAACAAAGCAACGGGAAGTGGTAATTTTAATTTCGGGTATATTACTTCTGATTTAAATTTCAATAACGAATTTGTTGCATTTAAGGCTGATGCCGCTTATTCTCCTCAATTCGTAGAGAGAATTGCCAACCAGAACCTCTCGGGATTACAAAATGTAGATTATCTGATTATTACAGTCCCTGAAATGATGTCCCAGGCTCAAAGGCTTGCCAACTACCATCAGACTAAAAATAATTATAATGTACAGATTGTAGATGTTAATAAGATCTATAATGAATTTGGAAGCGGAAGTAAAGATCTTACTGCTATCCGTGATTTTATAACCAAATTAAATACACCACTGGGAAGTTTAAAGTATGTCTTTATTCTGGGTGATACCTCTTACGATTATAAAAATAGGGTTCCTAACAATTCCAATGTGGTATCCAGCTATGAAAGTGAACAGTCTTCAGATTTCATTACTTCGTTTGTTACCGATGATTATATCGTAATGACAAAACCACAAACTTCTGCTTCGATCCCGAATAACTTACCTGATGTGCCGGTAGGAAGACTTCCTGCGGCAAATGCTACTGAAGCAGCGGTAATGATGGATAAAACCCTTGCATATTACAATTCTTTACCGGGGCAGTCAACTCCTTTTGGGGAATGGCGTATGAAGCTTGATTTCGTAGTAGATGATGATGATGATGGCGGAGGTCCTTTCCATGATGTAATGAACACTACATTAGCAACAGTTTTCGAACAGCCAGGATCTACAAATCTTAAAGAATATAATGTAAGAAAACTCTATCTGGATGCTTTTCAGGCTCAGAGTACAGCAGGTGGACAAAGATACCCACAGGTAAACCAGGCAATCTCCAATGATATCGGAAACAGTATGTACCTGTTTTATTTCGGACATGGAGGAATCAGCGGATGGGCTCAGGAAAGAGTGCTAACCCTTGATGAGATCAATAATGCCAATAACTTTTCTAATGTGTACAGCAGATTTCCATTCGTGTCTACGATTACTTGTGAATTTACGCTCTGGGATGAACCGGAAACCTTTTCTGCCGGAGAACGTTTTCTAAAAATGAAACAGGGAGGGCCGGCAACAATGATCACCTCAAGCCGTGCTATTGGTGTGGATTATGGTCGTGATTTTACAGACCTTTACACCAAAGATATTTTCAAACTTGTGAATGATGATTTTGAAACCCTTGGTGTTGCCCATTTAAATGCTAAAAGACAAAAAGGTCCGCAAGCAGACCACTTGAAAGTAAACCTTCTGGGTGATCCTGCTATGAAATTAAGCAGACCAAAAAGGTTATTGGTAATCGATGCTATAGAAACTCCGGTACCGGGACTGATCAGAGGTCTGGACTTTGTAAAAGTAAAAGGACATATCAACAATACAAACGGAAGTATTAATACCTCTTTTAACGGAAGAGTGGTTATCAATATCTTCGATAAGAGGCTTAATAAAAAAACATTGAATAACGACGGAAATCTCACCCCTATCCTTGAATATACTGAAGAAGGAAGTGCTATTGTGAAGGCGTCAGGTACTGCTGTGAATGGGGTATTCACTGTAGAATTTTATGTACCGAAAGATATTAATTATGCCGTAGGTGAAGGAAGAATCCTCGGATATGCTGACAATAAAGCTACGGACGTATTCAATAATCAGGCGGTACAGGTTGGAGATATTAACCCGAACGGAATTAATGACAGCCAGCCCCCTAAGGTAAAGCTGTACATGAACAATACAAACTTTGCGGATGGAGGTATTACAGACCAGAATCCGATGTTGCTTGCCTGTATCACAGATGATACAGGAATAAATTCAACAGGATCCGGTATTGGCCATGATATTACTGTATATTTGGATGGCCAGATCATCAATACTATTGTTTTAAACGATTTTTATTCTTCGGGAGAAGGAAATGGATGTCTGAGTCCGAGTCTTGCAGATTATCAGAAAGGAAATGTAACCTACCCTTTCAGGAATTTATCGGTAGGTCAGCATCAATTATCATTTAAAGTTTGGGATATAAACAATAATTCTACATCTGCAACGTTAAACTTTGAAGTTAAGGATGAAGCGGATCAGCATCTGGTAATCAACAGACCTCTTAACTGGCCGAATCCGTTTACCAATAAAACGTATGTTCAGTTTGAGCATAATTGTGATGATATTCTGAATGTAAATGTTCAGATCTATACAATAACAGGAAAATTGGTAAGAACTTTATCACAGGCTGTAGTTGCAGAACCGTTCCTACAGGGCTTTAGAACGCCACGTCAGGCAATTGAATGGGATGGAAGAGACGATTTTGGGGCAACTGTTGGGAAGGGAACATATATTTTTAAGATATTTGCAAAAAGTCAAAACCAAGAAAAATGCAAAGGAAGTGCCACAGCTGTAGAAAAAATGGTACTTTTGAAGTAAAATAAAATAAGGATAATAATAATATTAATAAAAAACTGATAATATATAAAAGACAACATATGAATTTAACTACTAAACTGCTTTTAGGAATTGGTTTAAGTGCTGGTTTTTTAGGCTATTCGCAAGATCTGGGGCAGGTAAGACCTGTATTGACCGGAGCTCCATTTCTAAGAATTGCACCAGATGCAAGATCTGGAGGTATGGGTGATCAGGGTGTCGTTACCTCTCCGGATGCATTTTCACAATTCTGGAATGCAGCGAAATATCCTTTTAGCAGAACGAGTTCTTCCGTAGGCCTTAACTACACCCCTTATATGGGAAAATTAACCAATGACGTATTTCTATTATATGGTGCATTCCATAAATTCTTAGGTCAGGATGAAAGATCTACGATCTCAGCAAGTATTTATTACTTCAACATGGGACAGGTAGACTTGACTCAGTTAGTAGGTAGCGAAGTAGCTTCAATGGGAACATCAAAACCAAATGAATTCTCTATTGATGTTGCTTATGGATTAAAGCTTTCAGATTCATACTCAATGGCTGTAACGGGTAGATTCATCCGTTCAGATTTAGCCGGAGGGTTCAACACAGATACTACATTAAAACCTGCCAATTCATTTGCGGTAGACGTTTCAGGATACTATACCTCTCCAAGATTTTCAAGTATCGGAGGATATGATGGTAAAGTGAATGCCGGTTTTGCTATTCAAAACCTGGGTCCGAAACTGGATTACACAGGAAATGAAGAATCAAGATCTTATCTACCTACCATGGCAAGATTAGGGGTTGGTTATGATATGTATCTGGACGACCTTAATAAAATCGGGATCAGCGTAGAAGGTTCTAAAATCTTAGTTCCGGGATCAGAATTCGTAGGAATGGATCCTAATACCAGACAGCCTATGTATGCGGTACCAAATGTGGGACCTATTGCGGGAATCGGAAAGTCTTTCAAAAACAAGAACAGTATCATGTATAGTGGTGCATTGGAATATTCATACGATAATGCTTTTGCAGTAAGAACTGGTTATTTCCGCGAAAGCCCTGAACAGGGAGCCAGAGAGTTCGCAACAGCAGGTATTGGTTTGAAGTACCGTTCTTTCGGACTTGATATTTCTTATCTGATCAATATGTCTAAAATTAATACAGCTTTAGATAACACGCTTCGTTTCGGTTTGACCTGGAATATCGGAGATGAAACTTCTAATGTTGATAATTAAAAAATATAACATTTAAGTTTAGAAAAGTCTCATATTTATGAGGCTTTTTTGTTTGTCAATAATTATTTTTGTAATATGAACTATTCGGCGGAACTAAAAAAATTTGTAACCAGTCAGTATGTATATTCTGCAATCAGGATTACATTAGCCACTGTATTACCTTGTTTGGTTCTCGCCCACTTTGGAATTTTAAAAGAATATTTTCTTTTCCCCCTGGGAACCAGCTTCGTAGCCCTTACCGACCAGCCGGGACCGTTTATCAGAAGAAGGAATGCCCTTACTTTTGCCATTGTCTGTTTTGTGTTTGTAGCACTTATTGCCAGCCTGGTGATGCATATCAAAGTACTGGTGATCCTTGAGATCATCGTGTTTGCCATGTTTTTTTCACTTATCGGGGTATACGGGCAAAGGCTGGCTGCCGTTGGTTCTTTATCCCTGGTGGTACTAGCGATCTTTATCGACGGACATCTGACAGGAGACAATATTTTTAAAAGTCTGCTGATCTTTGCGTCAGGCTGTATATGGTTTTTATTGATCTTCCTTATTGTTACGACTATTCAGCCTTATAAGCTGGCAAGCCAGATGATCGGCGAAAATTATCTCCAGCTGGCAGAATTTTTAAAAATAAAAGCAAATTATTACCAAAAGAATCCCGATTTCGATAAGCTGACCACCCAGGTTATTGCCAAGCAGATAGGAATCAAGAACCTTCAGGAGGAAACCCGGGAAACCGTTTTTAAGACAAGAACCATTGTTAATGAATCTACAACGACCAGCAGATTATTAATGCTGATGTTCCTGAACTCAATGGACCTTCATGAGAAACTGATGACTTCTGAAAGTGATTATCAGAAGTTGCAGGAAAGTTTCAAGGACAGCATGATATTGGTTAATATCCATGATTACCTCAACCTGCTTTCCGAAGAAATAACAAACATTGGAATTTCTTTACAGTTGGGTACCCGTGCAAAACCTATTTTTGATCTGGAAATGGAACTTAAGAAACTGAATACCCTGTATTTTGAACTAAGGAACAGGCAGATCACACCCGAAACGTTAGAAAACTTTATGATCCTGCGTCAGATCCTGATGCGTATCAGCGAGATTACAAAGGAAATCAACGAGATCTATAAAGTTTTTTCACAAGATGTAAAACTTGCAAAAAGTCTTTCAACAGGATTAGACCTAAGAAAGTTTATGCCTAATGAAGAAAAGCTGAATTTCAAAGTCCTTAGAAACAACATATCCCTATCTTCCTCTCAGTTCCGTCATGCCATCCGCATTACGACTGCTTTACTGATCGGGTATCTGTTTTCTCTTTTTCAGTTTTTAGGAATCGGCCATACCTACTGGATATTAATTACGATTACCGCTATATTAAAACCGGCTTATTCCATAACAAAACAAAGAAACGGACTTCGTTTGTACGGCACTATTGTAGGAGCTACAATAGCCTATATCATACTCCACTTTGTTCACATCAATGCTATATTATTTGCCACACTTCTGATCAGCATGATCCTTTGCTTCAGTTTACTAAAAGGTAAATATTTCTGGGCTGTATTATTCATGACGATCTATGTCTTTATGAGCTTTAATTTTTTAAGCCCCGGAAAGGTTGACGTTATTTTCAAAGACAGAATTGTGGATACTATGATTGCAGGTATTATTGCGTTCCTTGTTTCCTATATTGTCCTTCCTGTCTGGGAGCATACCCAGAATCTGGATCTGATGAAAAAATCTGCAGAAAGTAACCTCATCTATTTTCAGAGTGTTATTTCCAAATTCCTTGAAGATAATTTTGACCTTGAGGACTATAAGGTAAAACGTAAAAATGCGATTATTTCCCTGGCCAATCTTTCCGACAATTTCCAGAGGATGATCTCAGAACCCAAAAATCAGCAGAAGAAGCTGGAAGTTGTTCACCAGTTTGTAGCAACTTCCCATCTTGTTACGGCTTATACAGCTTCGCTTTCGCAATACGCTAAAAATGACGAGAAATATCCTGAAATAGATGCTGACAGCTGGAGCAGGAAAATAGAATCGGAGTTACAGCAGACCTATGCCCTTCTTAATGGTGAAAAAATCAATGAATCCCTTAAAATGGAAAGCCGTCTGGAACCGGAGGATTCTTCTATTGAGGACCTCATGCTGAAAAGGAAAACAGAGCTCGAGGAAAATGAAGCTTCAGAAGTTAACGATCCCAATAAGATATCTCATCTTACGGAACTGAAAAACATCCATGATGTGCTTGAGCTTATTTATGATGTTGCTAAAGAGCAAAGAAAGGTGATCGAGAAATACAAGAACGAATCCGAAGCGGCTACTCCTCCACAATCGTAAAGCAGTAGTCATCAAAAAACTCTACCCTGGCCTTGAACTCATCTGAAAACTGATCATCATACACCCGGCAGCTTATTTTATGAAGATTTTTTAGCTGAAAAGGCTTCACTTCATAGTTTTTCTTCAAGGACCAGTATTTGGAATGATGGATCTTATACATGCTTTCTTTTACGCTCCAGATAATGGTATAATAAGTATGGGCGAGATCTTCAGGAATAAATCCTCTTTCATTTTCATACGTAAACTTATCAATAACCCTCATGATCTTAGGATTGAATTTTTCAATATCAATTCCGATTTTTCTTTTTGAAATGGCAATAGCTGCAAAAGGAAATGAATGGGTGATTGAAATTTCCGCATCTTTTGGGGAAAGAAAAGGTTCTCTTTCTTTATAGAGTATTTTAGAATCCGGCTTTAATCCTTTTAAAAGTTTACGAACCATTAAGACTTCCAGTAATTTCTTGGGATGGTAATCTTTTACTTTTTCCGCATTTTCAGGTTCTAAAAGATCATTAATATGTAATTCTTCGCTCTCATCATATTTCCAAATAAGAATTGTAGCGGTTTCATCTGAAAAATCTCGGTAAAGGGGCATTGTTTTTTATTGGATAAAAGTAATAAAAAGAAATGTAATGATCATATAATTGTAGAAGATGAAGTCGGGTTTTACTAAAAAGAAATCCTTTAATGAAAAAGGCAATCGTAAAAAACACTCTTCCTCTCCTACCTTCCAATTTATTTTGATTGATGGTTAACATCATTTCTATGCTCAAGGATTTCCAGGTTCTCATCAACAAAGTAAGCACTTCCAAAACCATTCACATAGGAACCTTTAAGCGGATGTAAAGCAATAAGAATAAAATCTTTCATTTCGGAAATAAGATCGACTACTTTTCCATGAGATTCTTTTAATTGACTTACCGCATTATTCCAGCTTTCAGAATCTCTTTCTATCGGTGATGTTTTGGCTTCAAAGGTTAACCGTTCACGGGCATACATCTGCTTGGTAGCCATCTCATCTTCTATAAGCATTACAGAAGTACTCCTTCCCTCTGCAAGATTTTTTGTATGTTTTGCCATAAAAGATACCAAAATGTAAAATGTATTTTCTATCTGTACAAAAGGAGCATAGCTGGAATGGGAATTTCCTTCGGCATCTACGGTGGCTAAAATCACACTTTTAGATCTATTTATTAACTCTTTTACTTTGGGAGTGAATGGCTTTGTCTTTTTTTGAGCATTATCCTGAGCATGGTTATCATTCATCTTACAACGATTTTATTGATGCAAAAATAGCTTATTTAGAGTAAATAAAAATAATATTAATTCATGTATAATCTCATCAATTGAACTTGATCCATCGTTTTTATATCTTAATTATTAATTGTAATTTTGCATTTCATTATCAATTGAATTTAAACTTATTCATTAACATATGAGTACTACAACACAATACGTTCCTTATAAAGTTAAGGACATTTCTCTTGCAGAATGGGGAAGAAAAGAAATTACTCTTGCTGAGGCAGAAATGCCTGGCCTGATGTCTATCCGTGAAGAATACGGACCATCTCAACCTCTAAAAGGAGCAAGAATTGCAGGATGTCTACACATGACGATCCAGACTGCTGTGCTTATCGAAACCTTAGTAGCTTTAGGTGCTGAAGTTACATGGTCTTCTTGTAATATTTTCTCTACACAAGATCACGCTGCTGCTGCTATTGCTGCTGCAGGAATTCCTGTTTATGCTTGGAAAGGATTAAATGAAGAGGAATTCAACTGGTGTATTGAGCAGACTTTATTCTTCGGTGAAGAAAGAAAGCCATTAAACATGATCCTTGATGACGGTGGAGATTTAACGAACATGGTTTTTGATAAATACCCTGAATTAACAAAAGATATCAAAGGACTTTCTGAAGAAACCACTACCGGAGTACACAGATTATACGAAAGAATGAAGAACGGTACGTTAGTAATGCCGGCTATCAATGTGAATGATTCTGTTACCAAGTCTAAATTTGACAATAAATACGGTTGTAAAGAATCTGCAGTAGATGCTGTAAGAAGAGCTACAGACGTAATGTTGGCAGGTAAAAGAGTGGTAGTTTGTGGTTACGGAGATGTAGGTAAAGGTACGGCAGCTTCTTTCAGAGGGGCAGGTTCTATCGTAACGGTTACTGAAATTGATCCTATCTGTGCTTTACAGGCTGCAATGGATGGTTATGAAGTAAAAAGATTAGATACAGTTGTAGATAATGCAGATATCATCATTACGACTACCGGTAACTTCAATATCGTGAGAGCAGAGCACTTCCTTAAAATGAAAGATAAGGCGATCGTTTGTAACATCGGTCACTTCGATAATGAAATTGATATGGCATGGTTAAACAAAAACTATGGTCATACAAAATCAGAAGTTAAGCCACAAGTAGATATTTATACCTTAGAAGGAGGAAAAGAAATTATCATCCTTGCGGAAGGAAGACTGGTAAACCTTGGATGTGCTACAGGACACCCTAGTTTTGTAATGTCCAATTCTTTCTCTAATCAGACTTTAGCTCAGATCGAATTATGGAATAATGCTGCAGCATACAAAAACGAGGTGTATACACTACCAAAACACTTAGATGAAAAAGTAGCTGCCCTTCACCTTAAAAAATTAAGTGTTGAGCTGGAAACTCTTTCTCCTGAACAAGCTGAATATATCGGTGTAGATGTAAAAGGTCCGTTCAAACCGGAATACTACAGATATTAAGATATAATCATACGCAATATACGGTCCCATTATTTGAATAATGGGACTTTTTATTTTATATCTCGTGAAGTAATTCCAGATATCTTTTCACAATTTTATTTCATGACAAACTTAATGTACATATAATACTTAGATAACATTTACTTTTTCTTCATAGAGTATTTTAGCCCATCAAATAAAAAATACATATGAAAAATTTCGACCGGAGATTCTATCTTCTTGCATTATTATGTTTTCTTTCATTTATTTCATGCAGCGAACAAACCTCTTTTGAAGAAAATAGTTCTCTTGCCGATCAGGCAAATAAGAAGGATAGATTTTCACGTTTAGGAGATAATGATCTCAAAGTACTCACTTACAACACATTCTTATTGCGGGATATCGCTGTAGCCTCTACCACACAATGGTCGCAAAATCAAAGGGCAGAAAAAATCGGAACGGCAGACTTTATCAAAAATTATGATGTATTACTCCTGCAGGAATGCTTTGACAATACAGCTTCAACAATACTTCGAGAAAAACTTTCTTCAAAATTCCCTTACCAGACACCTATTCTTGGCCAAACCAAACAAGGCTGGAATAGCACTTCCGGAGACTGGAGAGAAGTAGTCTCGGGCGGACTGGAAAACGGTGGAGTGATGATTGCCAGTAAGTACCCGATTGAAATAATGAATCAATATATCTTTCCCAAAGGATGTGATTTCGATGCCCTTTCTTTAAAGGGCTTTGTGTACGCACGTATTATTAAAAACGGAAAACGGATTCATTGTATTTCTACCCATCTTCAATCTACACAACCCGGCTGCCAGGGAAATGAAGTCAGCATCAGAAAAAGCCAGCTGGAAATGATCAAATCTTATGTGGACGCGCTTCAAATTCCTGCTGATGAAATGCTTGTGTATGGCGGAGATTTTAATATTATTAAGAACAGCCAGGAATACCCTGTCATGCTGCAAACGTTAAATGTATCTGCACCTTTCTACAAAGGTCTTTCACAGACATGGGATACCCAAACGAACACCATGGCATCTTACCATTATCCTTATCCTAAGAATCAGCCGGAATATCTTGATTATATCTTCGTTTCCAACGAACACCTTACTCCTCTATCCTGGCATAATATCGCTTTTGATCCCGTAAGCAATACCCTTATGACGTATACCAATCTCACCCAGGACACTTATTACTGGACAGATTATTCGGATCATTATCCTGTAGAAGGAGCCATCAGTACGGATGAAACATCTCCCAAAAAGAGTATGAAATTCAGAATATATGATAAGGTATCTTTAAGATCCGTAGCTACCGGAAAATATATTACCAGCAACCTTTCAAAACCAGATGATTGGCTTACCGTATCCGCTTCTGCTCCTGATCAGAATACATGGTTCAATCTTGTTAACCTTGGGGCTGGTGAAAATTATTTCGATCTCAAAGAAGGTCCGGTACGGGTAGAGATCAGCGAGCGTATTAATAATTTCTGGTATTGGGAGTATCTGAACGGAGGAGCTTATTACTATTTCCCGAAATTTGGCAAATCCCTTAAAAACCTGGAACTGGTCCTTGTGAAAAAGAAAAACGGAAACACTTCCACAAGCATAGAAAATGGAGATACCGTTGCCTTCAAGGATAAAACCTCCGCAGGAAAAACATATTTCCTTCAGGTATATCAAAAGAACGGTACCGATTGGATCTATTTAAATGGAAATACAATCGGTGCTGCCGAACAATTTGAAGTACGAATGAACAATACTTCCCAACAGAATTGGTATTAAATTTCATCCCTTAAAAAACATAAAACTCTCCACATTAGGAGAGTTTTTTTATAGAGCTATTTCCCGCTATCCGCTCATACTCCTCGCCCCCAACTTTACCCCCTTCCCTGCTCCGGGGTAACCGCTTCTATCGGGGCTAGGAACAGTCCAAAAAACACCTGGAAAACAGGCTTCCGGAATAAAAGCCTTTAATCTTCAAAAATTCAAATTATTTATTATTTTAGCTTTTATAGGTAATAAAAAATTAAAATAAATCAAATACTGCAATAAACTATTCAAAAATTTTGTGATTTTATTATTTTCATTATCTTTATTTCACAAAATCTTGATATGTATAAAAAATTTTTACCCCTTATTTTATTTATTAATTTTTTTCACATCCTGAACGCCCAAAATGAATTTATCACCATCTGGAAACCTAATACTCCAGCAATCATTCCACAGATGGATGTTATTGTTCCTTATCCGGCAGGCAATAACCAGATATGGTTCCCGGGAATCGGAGAAAATTATACGATAACCTGGGAAGAGATAGGTTTTCCCCAGCACAATGGAGTCATGAACAATGTGACTTCTACACAACAGGTCTTTATCGATTTTGGAACATCATTAAATCCTAATACCACTGATGCTGCTTATCGGATAAAAGTAAGCAATGGAAACGGAGTTTTTAAGCAGATCCGGTTTGGTGATCCTGAAATCCTAAATGTCCCTACTGCTTACATGGCTATTCTCTGGCACAACGTAGGCAGCATTGATAAAATTACCGAAGTTTCCCAATGGGGAAATATCAACTGGATTTCTATGGAGAATGCCTTTAGTAATTGCAGGGCGCTTCAACTTACCGCTACAGACACACCTAACCTTTCAGGTGTAACAGATGCTTCATTCATGTTTTATGGAAATTCAGCTTTTACAGGACACCCGTCTATGACGGCATGGAATACATCCCAAATAAAAAAATTTACATACATGTTTGGCCACACTTCCCCTACTCCGGCTACCGCAGCAGTTGATCTGTTCAATCTCAACATCGGTTCATGGGATATGTCTTCGGCACAAGACATCAGCTATATGTTTTTCCACAGAAGATCATTTAATCAAAATATAAACAACTGGGATACTTCGAACGTAACCACAATGGCCCATACATTTGAAAATTGTTACACATTCAATCAGCCATTGAATAACTGGAATACTTCAAAGGTCACCAATATGGCGTATTTATTTCATTTTATCCCCGATTTTAACCAGCCTATCGGTAATTGGGACACGTCCAATGTTACTAATTTCAGCCACATGTTCCACAACTGTACTTCTTTTAATCAACCACTAGACAACTTGAACACGGCTAAAGGAACTACCATGGAGATGCTATTTACAGGTGCCTCTGCCTTCAATCAACCTGTAGGAAGCTGGAATACAGGGTTGGTGGGAACAATGCTTTTCACTTTTCGTGATGCAACAAGCTTTGACCAATCTTTAGAAAACTGGAACCTGGCTTCCCTGACTATTGGAGACCAGATGCTGACGAATTCCGGATTAAAATGCGAAAATTACAGCAGAACCATCGCAGGATGGGCCAATAACCCAAATACGGCGAATAACATCAACCTGATTTCTACTGCACCATTAATGTATTCTTCGGATGTAGTACCAGAAAGAAATGTACTTATCAATAAAGGTTGGGTATTTAATGGTGATACTCAGGGAGAGTGCAGATTAGGAATTTCTGAAATACCTCTCAATAATCTTTCCATTTATCCCAATCCTGCCAGCGACTTTATTTATATCAAAAATATAAAAGGTTCCGGAAGTTACAGGATAACTGACATGGCAGGCAGAATGATCCTTCAGGGACTTTTAAATAATGAAAAAATCGATGTAAGTTCTTTAATAAAGGGAAATTATCTATTACAAATTACTTCCGCGGATAAGGTCCAATCTTTAAAATTCATCAAAAAATAACGATCCATATGATAAAAAAACTAATCCTATTCCTTCTCTTCAGCTTTTTCTTTCAATCCGGAAAGGCACAAAATGAATTCATTACCATATGGAAACCTGGTAATACCAGTACCAATATAACAGGAGTTTCACTTTCAACGTCCAATCAAATATGGTTTCCCGGCAAAGGCAACCAATTCAACGTTTATTGGGAAGAAATAGGGTATCCTCAGCACAATGGAATTTTACAAAACGTTACGGCTTTAAAACAATTTTTAATAGACTTTGGCGATCCCCAAAACCCCACTCCTGCTAACGCAACCTATAAAGTGAAAATTAGTAATGGTAATGGTACCTTTCAGGCAATCCGGTTTCCTGAGGGTGTTTATGTATCTACCACACTATGGCCCATATTTTTAGAATATAATGGTGACAAAGAAAAAATTCTGGAAGTTTCACAATGGGGAAATATTATCTGGGAAAATATGGAATGGGCATTCAGCGAATGCATCCATATGAATGTTACTGCAACAGATGCACCTGACCTGTCTCAAATAACAAGTACTTATGGCTTATTTTACAATTGTACCTCACTCACAGGAACACCGGCATTTGACACCTGGAATACCTCGGGTATTACCAATATGAGCCACATGTTTGCCGGAGCCACAAATTTTAACCAACCTGTCGGAAGCTGGAATACGGCCAATGTAACCAATATGAACTGGCTGTTTCATTATCTTGATTTTTTCAATCAGCCTATCGGAAACTGGAATACTTCAAAGGTAACTACTATGATCCATATGCTACACGAATGCTATGCCTTTAACCAGGATCTTTCTTCCTGGGACACCTCAAAGGTAACAGATATGAGGGCAATACTTGGCAAAACAACGAACTTTAATCATAGTCTTGGAAACTGGAATCTGAATTCTTTAGTGCTCGCTTCAGGGATGCTTACCGGTTCCGGACTAAGCTGTGAAAAATATAATAACACTCTCATGGGTTGGGCAAATAATCCGGCAACTCCCAACAATCTGATAATCGGAGATGTTTCTCCAATGGCTTACTCATCTCAGCCCGCACTCAATGCAAGAAATAATCTTATCAATACAAAAGGATGGACCATAACTGGTGATTACTACAATACTGAATGTGTAAGTTTATCAACATCCGAAGTTCTTTCTCAAAATGAAATCCGTATTTATCCAAATCCGGCAGCGGATTACATTTATATTAAGAATGTAAAAGGTTTTAATACTTATAAAATTTTTGATATGAGTGGAAGAATAATGCTTCAGGACCTCCTAAACGATGAAAAAATCAATATCAGTTCTTTAATTAAAGGAAATTACATTTTACAAATCATTACAAAAGATAAGGTCCAATCTTTAAAATTCATCAAAAACTAATTCTCATGCTAAAAAAAACAATCCTATTCTTTCTCTTTATTCTTTTCTTTCAGTCAGGAAAAGCTCAAAATGAATTTATCACCGTCTGGAAACCAAGCCTTCCCCGTTATGCAACACAATATACTGGGATATCCGTAGCTTCTACAGATACACAGATCTGGCTTCCTGCTGTAGGAACCGATTTTCAGGTATACTGGGAAGAAATTGGTTTCCCGGCACACCATGCCACATTAACCAATCTCAACTCTACTTACCAAGTACTGATCGACTTTGGGACCCCTTTAAACCCTAATCCAGCAGACGCAACTTATCGTTTAAAAATAACTAATGGCACTGGTAATTTTCATAGGATCCGGTTTTCCAACTGGGATATGTTTAATGGTGATGGCCTGATAGGTGATGTGCATAAAATAGTAAGATTGGAACAATGGGGAAACATCCACTGGTCTTCTATGGGACAGGCATTTCAGGGTTGCAGAGACTTCGATGTAACTGCCACAGACACTCCAGACCTCTCAGCCGTTACAGATATGTCCAATATGTTCTTAGGTAATTATAGTTTGATAGGAAATCCCTCTTTCAATAATTGGAACACCTCCCATGTAACCACTTTGCTAAGTACATTTGCAGGTTGTTTTCTTTTCAATCAGCCTGTTGGAAACTGGGACACTTCAAACGTTACCATGATGGGAATAACATTCAGCTCTGCTTTGGTATTCAACCAATCTCTGGCGAACTGGAACACCTCTAAGGTAAACCACATGACCGCCATGTTCAGTGGTGCTAAGGAGTTTAATCAACCGATCGGAAATTGGGATCTTTCCAATACTATCGATTGCGAATTTATGTTTTCCGGTGCTAAAAAATTCAACCAGCCTATTGGTAACTGGAATACCTCAAAAGTAGTTGAAATGGACCGTATGTTCAACCAGGCACAAGATTTCAATCAGGATATCAGCAATTGGGATACTTCGAGTGCCACCATTATGGAGGGCATGTTTGCTGGAGCTTCCAGTTTTAATCAAAACATCGGAAACTGGAACATAAGCAATGTAGTCTATATCAACGATATGTTCAATGGGGCTACCAGCTTCAATCAGGATATTGGAAACTGGGATGTAAGCAAAGCAGTCTGGATGCACAATATGTTTAAAGATGCAAAGAATTTTAATCAGAATATAGGAAACTGGAATGTAGGACTTGTCACCAACATGAACAATATGTTCAATGGAGCCACTCATTTTAATCAAAATCTTGGACAATGGAACATCAGCTCTCTTACCTCAGCCATAAACATGCTACAAAACTCAGGACTGAATTGTCAAAGCTACGATAATACCCTTTACGGCTGGAACCTGAAGCCCACAACCCCTAATAATATCAACCTTGCAAATACTTCACCTTTGGTTTACTCCAACCCGCTTGCTGTCAATGCCAGAAATAATCTTATCAATAATAAAGGATGGACGATCAGCGGAGATACTTACAACGGAGAATGCCAGTCTGTTTTATCCACATCAGATGCGTTACCTCTCAACGAGATCAGTATCTATCCAAATCCCGCAACGGACTTTATCTACATCAGAAATATGAAAGATTCCGGTAATTATAGAATAATGGATATGGCAGGAAGAATAATACTTCAGGGTATGATAAATAATCAAAAAATAGACGTTAACTCATTAATCAAAGGAAACTATATCCTTCAGATCATTTCGAAAGACATGGCACGTTCACTTAAATTTATTAAGAAATAATATCATAATCCATCCGTATGTATAAAAAAATTATCCTCCTAGGTTTATTCTTACTCTTAGGGCAAATGATAAAAGCACAAAATGAATTTGTTACGATCTGGCAACCCAACAGGCCCGACACAATGCCTCTTATTGATGTAAATGCTCCTTATGCCGCGTCCACTAATCAGATATGGTTTCCGGGAATCGGTGAGAATTACACAATAAGCTGGGAAGAAGTAAACTATCCTCAGCATAACGGGGTTATGAATAATGTTACCTCTACGAAGCAGGTATTGATTGACTTTGGAACTTCATTAAATCCTGATACGGCAAGCGCTTCTTATCGAGTAAAAGTAAGCAACGGAAATGGCATATTTAAACAGATACGATTTGGAGAATGCCAGATCATTTATGTAGCAGACTCATATATTCTCATGTGGGATATATTCGGAAATTCTGATAAAATAACTGAAATAGAAAATTGGGGAAATATTCAATGGACCTCTATGAATACTGCATTTGCGCACTGCAGATTGCTTCAGCTCACGGCTACCGACAGTCCAAACCTCACTAATGTAACGGATGCTTCATTCATGTTTTATAATGCCCATGATTTTTTAGGGGCAAGTTCAATGCAAAACTGGAATACCTCAACTATAAAGGATTTTAAATTTATGTTTGCAAGGATGGGAGATTATGTGCAGGCAATAGATCAGTTTAATTCCCCTTATTTGAGTACCTGGAATATGTCATCAGCTAAAAATCTGAATAATATGTTTTCCGGAAGAAAGGTATTTAATCAACCCTTAAATAATTGGAACACTTCGAATGTGGAAGATATGGGCTGGATGTTTGCTCTTTGCCTGAATTTTAATCAGCGTTTAGACAGCTGGGATACTTCTAAAGTAAAAGATATGTCTTTTATGTTCCATTTTATTCCTGTTTTCAATCAAGACATTGGCGGATGGAATACTTCCTCTGTAACCAATATGGCTCATATGTTTCACGGCTGTACTGTTTTCAATCAACCTCTTAACTGGGCAACTTCCCAGGTTACTCATATGGGATTTATGTTAACAAGCGCCACAAGCTTTAACCGGTCTTTAGGCAACTGGAACCTCAGCTCATTAACCGATGCTACCAATATGCTTACAGGTTCAGGATTAAATTGCGATAATTACAGCAAAACCCTTTCCGGATGGGCAGATAATCCTGTTACTCCTAATAATATTCCTCTTGTTTCAGTAACGCCTTTACAATATGCTTCCAATGCTGCTTCTAAAAGAAACATTCTTATTGGTAAGGGCTGGAATATAACAGGAGATACAGTAGGAAACTGTTTGTTGTCAACTTCAGAAATCCACACCAACAGCCAAAGCTTATCTATATATCCTAACCCCGCAGAAGATAACCTGCATATAAGGCATGCCCACGAGCTCAAAAGTTATAAAATTCTGGATGCCAGCGGAAGATTGGTACAACAGAATGCTCTGAATACAGACATGATTAATATAAGCTCACTGACAAAAGGAAATTATATACTACAGATTACAACGAAGAATAAAACAGAATCGTTTAAGCTGATCAAAAAGTAAAATAAAAGCCTCACTTGTAATAAAGTGAGGCTTTTTTATAACGCGTATTTTTATTTATCATACTCGTTGGGGTGCTGAGCTTTAATATCGTCAACAGTTCCTAGTACTTTATCTTTTAAAGAATCCTGATATTTCTGTAGTTTTTCCGCCACCTGTTCATTTCCGCTTCCTAAAATTTTAGCAGCAAGGATTCCCGCATTTAAAGCTCCGTTCAATGCTACAGTTGCTACAGGGATTCCGCCCGGCATCTGAAGGATGGATAGTACAGAATCCCACCCGTCAATAGAATTACTGGATAAAATAGGAACTCCGATTACAGGTAAAGTAGTACAGCTAGCCACCATTCCTGGTAGATGGGCAGCTCCCCCGGCCCCTGCAATGATAACTTTCAAACCTCTTTCTTTTGCTGTTTTGGCATAATCAAACATTCTTTCGGGCGTTCTGTGAGCAGATACCACAGTAAGCTCGTAAGGGATTTCGAGAGTTTTCAAAAAGCCTGCAGCTTGTTCCATAATTGGTAAGTCACTTTGACTTCCCATGATAATTCCTACCATCTTCAATTTTATTAGATTTTCAAAGATAAAAATTAAAATCTGTTTTCTAAAATTGAACTATCTATAAATCCCTGGATAATCTGATCTGAAAAAATTTTAACCCTGAATATATCAACTGATTACAAACAACATGCAAAATCACGTTTTATAATTATACTTAAATAAGATATATTTGTATACCATTTCACTAATATTTTGAAAGATTATAAACTTACACTTGCTGTTCTTACTGTAGCTATTGTCTGGGGAACGACTTTTTTATCGATTCGGGTGGCAGTACAAACGATTCCAGCCTGGTTTGTCGCGGGAATAAGACAATCTCTTGCAGCATTAATTATGCTCCTTGTCCTTTTATACAGAAAAGAATTACGATGGATCGGATGGAAAAACCTGAAATACCAGATTGTTTTTTCGTCACTTATGCTGATCATTGCCAATGGAATGACCACTGTTGCTGAAGAAACGGTAACAAGCAGTGTGACCTCTCTGATAAGCGCCTGCTCTCCTATTCTGGTTTTTATGGGCAGTGTGGCTGTGGGAATACAAAAATTCAGCCTCAGGGCTGTCGTAGGAATTCTGATGTCTTTCGGTGGTATTGTTTTTATCTTTTGGGACGGTATAAAAGATCTGGCCAATCCGGATTATGCCATGGGAATTGTTTTTCTTCTTATCGCGATTGCAGGCTGGGCATCAGGTACCATTTTCACAAAAAAACTAAACATTCAAAGTGGAAATATATCGTTGAATCTCTTATATCAGTTTGCCTTTGCAGGAATTATCCAGATTATTTTTGCCTTCTTATTTTCTGACGATTATAACTTCGAAAACTGGAGTTTCAAAAGTATTTCAGCCATGTTTTACCTTTCCATCTTCGGCTCTGTTGCAGCCTTCTTTGCCTATCATTATGCTTTGACAAAGGTTTCACCGGTTCAGGTTTCTATTCTGGCCTATATCAATACCATTATTTCTATCTTTTTAAGCTGGCTGATCCTTGATGAAAGTATTTCTGTTAAATTTATTGTGGCAGCAATATTAATTATTCTGGGAGTGTTCATAATTAACTACAACCCAGCCATGTTTAAAAAACAAAGAATTCAATAAACACGGGACACCTATCTCAACCCCTGATTATCGGTACATTAAGGAACTTTCATATTATGATTGCTTCCTATTTTCATTATTCATCCAACAGAATATATCTCTATTTATCCACTTTCACATCTCTTTTTTTATTTTTTTTCCCTATCTTGTTTAGATCAATTTCTATGATATGCTAAAAAACACTCTGCTGATTTTATTTATTGTCCCATTGCTTCTTCTAAGTTGTGATAATCGCCAAAAGGAAAAAGACCTGCTGGAAAGAGAGCAGCAGCTTTTGGAAAAAGAAAAGCTATTTGCCCACAAAGAATCTGAATATCAAGCCTTAATTAAAATGCGTGACAGCATCTTTACCCGAAAGGACTCTGCCAAAGTAATGACATGGCCGGAAGAAATTTCCGGAGATTGGAACGGCAAAGTGATCTGCACGGAATCCAATTGTAATGATTATGTTGTTGGAGATCAGCGAACAGATACCTGGGAATTCGACAGTGATTCCACTCAATTGGTGGCTAAAATCATCAACAATAACAATCTTATCAGGTTGTATTCCGGAAAGTTTGAAAACAATGAGATCAAACTGAATTTCAAAACAGATTCTGCTGCCAAAAAGAAAGTAGAAATGAATATTCTTCTCAATGATATTTCCGACACTAAGATAAGAGGAACAAGAACTGTAATAACAGATAATAATTGTACTGCAAAATTTTCTGTAGAATTAACGCGTTCGTCCAAATAAAACACATTTATGATTTTACTGAGCATACACAACCTGAGCTTCCCTATTGAAGATCCTGTATTAAAATTTTTATTGGTCCTGGTCATTATTCTGGCAGCTCCATTACTTCTGAATAAAATTAAAGTTCCCCATCTGTTAGGCCTTATTATCGCAGGTGCAGTAATCGGACCCAATGGATTCAATCTGTTGGCGAGAGATAGCAGTATTGTAGTTACGGGAACTACAGGACTTCTTTATATTATGTTTCTCGCAGGACTGGAAATTGATATGGGTGATTTTAAGAAAAACAAATGGAAGAGCCTCGGATATGGAGCTTATGCATTTATTTTTCCTTTTATACTCGGATTTGTCGGAGCGTATTATTTATTGGGATTTTCGGTACTGACTTCCGTCTTATTCGCCAGTTTGTTCTCGTCTCAAACCCTTATCACTTATCCTTTAATCAGTAAACTTGGAATTGCAAAAAACCGGGCTGTAAATATTACCGTAGGCGGAACAATGATCACCGATATTGCCACATTATTGGTACTTGCTGTGGTTGTAGGTATGGTCCAGGGAGACGTGGGAACTTCTTTCTGGGTAAAGTTATCCGTATCTGTTATACTTTTTAGCCTGATCGTTCTATTGTTATTCCCTATTATTGGACGATGGTTTTTCAAAAAAGTAAATGATAAAATATCCCAGTACATTTTTGTATTGGTGATGATTTATCTGGCGGCACTATTGGCAGAATTAGCCGGCATTGAAGCCATCATCGGGGCATTCTTTGCCGGGCTTGCATTAAACAGACTGATTCCTCATACATCTTCCCTCATGAACAGGGTGGAATTTGTAGGGAATGCGATATTTATCCCTTTCTTCTTGATCAGTGTGGGAATGCTGATCGATTTTACCGTATTCTTCAAAAGTTTTGAAACCCTTAAAGTTGCAGCGATCATGTTGGTCGCATCAATCGGTGGTAAATATATTTCAGCCGTGATCACCCAAAAGACATTCAGGTTTACAAAAGAAGAAGGTAAACTGATCTTTGGTTTAAGTTCAGCTTCTGCAGCTGCTACATTAGCTACAGTAATGGTAGGATACAACATCATTGTTTCCGAAACGGAAACAGGAGAACCTGTAAGATTACTGAATGAACATGTATTGAACGGAAGTATATTACTTATCCTTATTTCATGTACCATTTCTTCATTTGTATCTATGGCCAGTGCACAGAAAATCGCAGAAACGGATAATGAAGATACGGTATCCGGAAACAGCCATGAGGAGGAAAGCCTGCTATTAGCCATCAATCATCAGGAAACTGTAGAGCGAATGGTCAATCTGGGTATTCTGATTAAGGCACATTCCAATACTGAAGACTTTTTTGCATTGAACGTCATCAATGAAGATAAAAATGAGTCTTCTGTAAAAAATGCCGAAAAATTACTCCACCAGGCTACAGATGCCGCAGCATCGGCCGATGTCAAATTGCAACCTCTGAAAAGATATGATAATGATGTTGTAAACGGCGTTAATAATGTGATCAAAGAGCAGGAAATAACGGATCTTATTATCGGCCTTGAAGATGAAAAAGGTTTTTCTCCTTCCTTCGTTTACAATCTTTATAATGGCTACCTTCAGAATGATCACGTGAACGTACTGGTATACCATGCTGCCCAGCCTGTTTCTACAATAAAAAAATATGCAGTGATGATTCCTGAAAATTCAGATAAAGAAGCCGGCTTTTTTCATGCTCTTTTAAGGGTATGGAATATTGCCCGGAATTCAGGAGCAACCATGATATTTTATGCTCCTGAAAGTATTATTGATCTTTTACAAAGGATCATCAAAAAAGCCAATATAGAAGCTGAATTTATCATTATGAATACCTGGCATGACGGTGAAAAAACAGCTGCGGGACTAAAAGAGGATGAAGCCCTTATTGTGTTTATGGCTAAAAGAGGAATGGTATCCTATATTCCTCAAATGAGGCTCATGCCGGAACTTCTCAACAAAAATCTAAAAGAAAACAATTATCTTCTGATCTATCCTTTTTCAGAATATGACAAAAACAGTCCTGAAAAAAGATCATTCGGAAATCACAGGGATTTCATCGAAATCGGAAATGTTATCCAGAAAATTTTCAAGTAACAACCACTATCAATAGAATAAATTCAATCAATTCAACTATTTATTAGTTGTTTGTTTTCAGTAAATTAGACCTTAAAACAGAATTCAATTATTTAAAATGGAAATATAAAAACGGACTCGCCGAACACCGTATTTCAAAGTAGGCAACAAAATACTTTTAATTATGCCAAATCTATTAAAATCATTCAGAAACTCTGTAAAGCACTGGTATATCCCGCTTATACTAGGAATCCTTTTTATTGGATGTGGAGTATATGTATTTTCATCTCCCCTTGAAACCTATCTGACATTATCTCTTCTTTTTAGTGTCTCTTTTATCGTCTCGGGGATCTTCGATATCTTTTTCTCGATCAATAACGCGAAAGTATTAAATGGATGGGGCTTATATCTGGTAACGGGACTACTTTCCTTTATTATGGGAGTCTATCTGGTTTCTTATCCTCAGATTTCAATGACCATTCTACCCTTTATTGTAGGATTTACAGTGATGTTCCGTTCTTTCCAATTACTGGGTATCTCATTTGATTTGAAAGACGCCCATGTACTAAGATGGGGTAATCTTGCCATATTCAGTATCCTCGGAATTATCCTGTCGTTTATGCTTTTGGCTAATCCTATATTTTCAGGAATGTCCCTTGTAGTCCTTACCGGTTTATCATTTATTTTCGTAGGAGTAGCTTCTGTCATCTTAGCCTTTGATCTGAAGAAAATAAAGGACTATCCTTCAAAACTGGGTAATGAGCTCAAGGATAAAATAGAAAATCTTCATAATGAACTCAATGATAAAATGAGATAAAAAAATAAGAAAGACTGCTTTTCAGCAGTCTTTCTCTCAATATTTTAAGCTATTACTCTTACCATAGCCTTTACTTTGATGAGCTTTTCCATCAGTTCTTCTTTGGAGTCAGCCAGCACATTAATGTGCCCCATTTTCCTTCCCGGTTTAGTTTCGGTTTTTCCATATAAGTGAACATAAGTTTTAGGCAATTTCAGGACTTCTTCCATTCCTTCATAAATTACTTTTCCTGAATATCCTTCTGCTCCTACAAGGTTAAGCATTCCACTATAACCTAAACTTTCCGTATCCGCTAATGGAAGGTTCTTAACGACACGGTACATTTGCTCAAATTGTGAATTCGCGTTTCCTTCCTGGCTTTGGTGCCCTGAGTTATGAAGTCTCGGCGCAGTCTCATTTACCCATACTTTTCCAGCCTTATCCAAAAACAGTTCTATGGCAAAAAGCCCGGGAGAGTTTATTGCGTTCAGAAACTTTTCCGTAATTACATCAATTTGCTTTTGGGTGTCTTCGTGTAAAAAAACCGGACAAATATTAAAATCTAATAAATTTAACTTAGGATCAGCCACCATTTCTGTAACCGGAAAAGTCTTCGTTTCCCCTTTTTCATTTCTTGCAACAATCACAGACAATTCTTTATCGATATCAACAAGCTTTTCGATCACAGAAGGCTCCTTCCATAAATTTTGAAGATCTTCTTCATTTTTAATTACCTGAACACCTTTTCCATCATATCCGCCTGTATTCATCTTTTGTACAAAAGGAAGTGTCATTGTAATTTTTTCATCACTATTCCAGACAGCCTGAAATTCAGGGCTCGGGATATCATGAGCCTTATAGAATTCCTTCTGAAGAATCTTCTGCTGAATGGTTTTAATGATTGCAGAATTCGGAACAACTTTGATCCCCTGGTTTTCAAGTTCTGATAGGGCATCGGCATTTACATGCTCGATCTCTATTGTTACAACATCTTTATTTTTTCCAAAGTTCAGGACTGTTTTATAGTCATTGAAATTTCCCTGTGTAAAATTTGAAATAGTACTGCAGGGAGCATCAGAGGCAGGATCCAGCGTATAAAATTCATCATCATATTTCAATGCGCTCTGTATCAGCATTCTTCCCAGCTGACCACCTCCTAAAATTCCTATTTTCATTCTATATTTTTATTAGATATATTTTCAATTGAGACCATCCGGATCATAGGCAAATATCAAACGTTTTTCAACATTACAATACAACACCAGATCATTGATCCAAGACTTTGCAAAGATAAAAATTTTATAGCCGATTACCTAAATTTTCGTATCTCCGATCCTTGCCGTACTTAACGTGTTACGCCGGCTTAAAAGCCGGCGTAAGTGATTATGGGAAGTTTATACTTTATCTATTTTAAGATATCCTAGACCTATTGGGTTTTCCTGATTTTCCGCATCAGATTTTTCTAAAACAATGGTGTATTTCTCTTTCATTTTTTGAGGAAGGATATCATTAACGTTAAAAATATCATCGATATCCACACCGTGCTTATCGTCAACATGGCTTACAGCTCCTTCGAATCCCATTGTTTTGTAAAATTCCGTTTCCTTCACTCTCTTTATGATTTCGCCCATGGATGTTCCAACCATCAGATGTTGCTCATGGAATTCTTCAAAATATCCCCTCTTATAGCCTCCTAAATTAATAAAGAATAGTTGGTTTTCAGAAACCTGATCTGTTTTCTCAACAATTTTCACTTCATATCCATCTGCAAATCTTACCTCCTGATGGCAGTCCAGGTGGATTTTACCATCAGCCTCTTTCCAGAAGTCTTTCATATCCGGAACCAGATCCTTTAAACTTTCTGCAATTCCAAAAAACACATCGTGCTGTTCGATATTCCTGCCTGGAGGAGTGGCACCTAGGATCACGTAGAATAATTTCATTTTCATTTTTTTAGTCATACAAAAATACGTCAAATTTATCTTTTTGAAAGTTTGGCAGAAAACTGCAATAGTTTTATATTTGTATTCATGTCAGAAATCATTATTCTCTTCCTTGGAGCAATCTCAGCAGGCCTATTGGGCTCACTTACAGGTTTAGGAGGAGGAGTTATCATTATCCCTTTATTGACGCTTGGTTTTGGCGTCCCTATGCATTACGCAATCGGAGCTTCCTTAATATCTGTGGTGGGTACATCTTCCGGTGCCGCCGTAGCTTTTGTTAAAGAAGGATTTACCAATATGAGAATCGGAATGTTTCTGGAAATAGCAACTACAGCAGGTGCTATTGCCGGAGCTCTTGTTTCCGGAATTCTGAACCCAAATACCATCGGGATTATTTTTGCCAGTATTCTTCTCCTTACCGTAATTTTAAATCTTAAAGGAAAACCCGACCACCAGGAACCCCTGATCAAGGGAAGTTTAGAAGATAAACTTAAATTGTACGGAACCTTTCCGGATAAAGGAGTCATTAAAAAATATTCTGCGCGAAACACCATTCCTGGATTCTTTATGATGATGTTTGCCGGAGCAATGTCTGGTCTTTTAGGAATCGGTTCAGGTGCATTGAAAGTATTGGCAATGGATAATATGATGAAGTTGCCTTTTAAAGTTTCTACAACCACGAGTAATTTTATGATCGGTGTTACGGCTGTCGCAAGTTCCTTGATCTATTTTCAAAGAGGAGAAATTATCCCGGTAATTGTAGCTCCTGTTTTGGTAGGGGTTGTGGTAGGAAGCTTCATTGGGTCTAAAACATTGATGGTTTCAAAAACTAAAAAACTGAAGGTATTTTTTGCTATTGTAATTACAATCCTTTCAATCTATATGATGTATAACGGTATAAATCAAAGTTTCCGATGAGAAAAAATTTCACAGACGTTGATTTGAACCGCTCCGTAGGAAATCTCCTGAGACTTGGAGTGATTTTGTCCGTAGCTATATCCATTATTGGCTTTGTAAAACTGTTTCTGGAAGGTTTTAAAATGCCCAAAAACTATTCCTTACTGGAGACCGGTTCTTCGTCGGAAAAAGTATGGGGCCAGTTTTGGGAATCTCTCTGCAAAGGTGAAGGAATGGCCATCATTCAACTGGGAATCTTGGTTCTTATTTTCACTCCTTTAATGCGAATTGTTTTTGCATTAATAGGATACCTGAAAGAAAAAGATTACATCTATGTGATCATATCCTCAATTGTTTTAGCCATTATGGCAATCAGCTTTTTTACGGGATACGCACATTAAGCCTATTTACATTTCATAAAACTCCAAAGGAAGCCTATCCGGATCTTGTGTAAAGAAAAACTCTTTACCGGTAAATTCGTCGATCCTTATCTCCTCACATTCCAGTCCCTTTTCCATAAGTTCCTGCCGCTTTGCGCCAACATTTTCAACGGAAAATGCAAGATGCCTTAATCCGCACGCTTCGGGACGGGAAGGCCTTGCGGGAGGATCAGGGAATGAAAAAAGTTCTATCACATAATGATCTCCGATAGCAAGGTCCAGCTTATAAGATTGCCTTTCTTCACGGTATACTTCACGGATCACATTCAAACCTAAAATCTCTGTGTAAAACTTTTTAGAAACTTGATAATTGGAGCCTATAATGGCGATATGGTGAATTTTCATTGTATATTATTTCTTATTCTCGCAATTTTCCTTTCTTCTTGTATCAATGATGTACTGAATTTTCCAGCTGTTATTCTGCTTAACGAGCTGAAAGCTGTTCGCTCCGCAATGTGAAAACTTTCCCTGGTAATAAAACTGATAGGGAGTGAAAACGCTCGCCATATTGCCGTCTACAAGTACAGATGCTATGGTAATCCTTTCATCCAGATCGCCTTTAGCGGCTTTGGAAACAGCAGATATAAAACCAGGTATATCATCTGTTTTCACTACTCCTTCTTTTGTAATAGTCTGTAGAATGGCCGTTTCAGTAAATGCCGACTTTACCAGTTCCGAATCTGCATTCTTCATACCTGCGAACAAATCCCTGATAGGTTTCTCAATGTCCGGGTTCTGGAGTTGCTGTCCAAAGCAGAATGTACTTAAAAAGCATACAACTGCGAAAATTTTATTCATAGTATTGATTCAAAATATAACAGAATAAAAGTAAGAAAAATCTGACTCAAACTTCATTTATTTCACACTAAAAAAGATGATTTCATTTGAATTCTTGTAAAAAAGGATTATTTTTAGCCATCTATTTTTATAACATGTGGAGTGCTTATTTGATCTTAACCGGCCTGCTGGTTCTATTGACATTATTACCTAAAATTCAAAACCAGCATTGGATATTTCGGGTTCCTGAGTTTGGAAAAATTCAAATCACGTACTTTATTGTGCTTACCTTCCTCTTAGGATTTTTCTTTAGATCAGCCGAATATTTCTGGTATTTCCAGGGCACTCTTTTTATCTTATTTGTACATCATGGGGTAATTCTTGTAAAGTATACTCCTCTCTACAGAGTAAGGAAACATCAGAGGGGCAAGCGGTCCTCTCAAAAATTACATTTCATTTCTGCCAATGTCTATCAGTTCAATACGGAATATGACAAGTTTATCGGTCTTATCAACCGAAACAAGCCGGAAATGTTCCTTACCATGGAAAGCAATGGAGTTTGGGAAAATGCATTAAGAGCTTTAGAAAAAGACTACCCCTATCATCATAAGGTAACCTTGGAAAATACTTATGGGATGCATTTTTATTCTAAAATTCAGATCAAAAATTCCACTACACATTATTTTGTAGCTGAAGATATTCCAAGCATTGAAATCCATTTAGAGACAGAAGACGGCTTCTCTTTTGTTTTTTTCGGGGTTCATCCACCGCCTCCCAGCCCAACGGAAGAAGCGACATCAAAGGAGCGGGACGGCGATCTCCTGAGCATTGCAAAACGCGTGAAAGATATCACTGAACCTGTACTTGTCGTTGGTGATTTTAATAATGTTGCCTGGTCAAGGTCTTCTATACTGTTCAGAAAAACAAGCCACCTTATTGATCCGAGAATCGGACGTGCCTTTGTTCCAACCTTCCACGCCAGATACCAATTACTGAGATTCCCTATCGATTTAATGTTTCATAGTGAAGACATCTTTATTAAAGAACTTAAGACCCTAGACAATTTTGGCTCGGACCACCTACCGGTATATTGCGAATTCTTTATCGATCATCATAATACGGGTCAGGAAGAAAGAATAGAAGTTGCTGACGCCGAAGAAAAAGCTGAGGCTGAAGAAATGATCATCGAGGGGAAAAAAGAAGATGGTGACCGGGATGCTGTTGTTACAGAATAATATGTTTATCTATAGCAAGCGCATTCTTCGATTAAATAGAATAAAAAAAACTGTTTCATTTCTGAAACAGCTTTTATATCAAAGTAAACGATGATTAAAATTTAATCACAGATTTCATTTTTTCGTTTTCTTCCATTACCAATTCATCATCAACAAGGATTTTTCCTGAATGTTCATCGATAATGATTTTCTTTCTCTGAGCGATTTCCATCTGTTTTTGTGGAGGAATTGTAAAGAAAGATCCTTTCGGAGCACCTCTTTCTAAACCTACCACAGCTAATCCGTTGATAGAGTTCGTTCTGATTCTGTTGTAAGAAGCTAGTAATCTTTCATCAATCTTACCTGCAAATTCTTTAGACTGCTCAATTAAATAATCTTCCTCTTTCTGAGTTTCAGAAACTAAACCTTCCAATTCTTCTTTTTTGAATTTAAGGTGGTTTTTAAGATCGTTAATTTTTGAATTCAGTTCTTCCAGAGTCTCATTTTTATGAGTGATCTTGATCCCAAATTCTTTAATTCTTTTTTCCGCAAGTTGGATTTCAAGATCTTGGAATTCAATCTCCTTACCTAAAGCTTCAAACTCTTTATTGTTTCTTACGTTATCTTGTTGAGATTTGTATTTCTCAATTAGAGTTTTCGCATGGTTAATTACTTCATGCTTTGTTTTGATCTGATCTTCCTGATCCTTAATTTCTGCATGAAATTTTTCAGCTCTTTTTTCAAGCCCTTCTATCTCGATTTCAAGATCTTCAACCTCAATTGGCAATTCTCCTCTTGTATTTCGGATTTCATCCAATCTTGAATCTATGATTTGTAAATCGTATAAAGCTCTTAATTTCTCTTCAACTGAAATATCGTTGGTTTTTGCCATATCTAAAGGAAATAATTTACTGGGTTTGTTTTTTCGTTGGATTTTGAGATTGCAAATGTACTAAATTTTTGTGACAAAATTTCAAATAATTGTTTTACAACCCATTGTTCTGATTCATAATGTCCTATATCACAAATCAGCATTTTAGATTCTGCTAAAAAAAAATCGTGGTATTTAACGTCTCCGGTCAGGTAGGCATCACATTTTTTAGATAATGCGGATTTTATTCCACTCGCTCCTGAGCCTCCTAAAACACCCACTCTTTTAATCTTTTTATTAGTAAGCCCTGAATGTCTGATCATTTCAAGATTAAATTTCTCCTTAACAAAACGTAAAAAGTCCTCCTCATTCATTGCTTCTTCAAACTCTCCATACATTCCCAATCCTGAATACTGGTTTTCATTGTCCAGACTATAGATCTGGTAGGCTACTTCCTCATATGGATGTGAAGATTTCATAGCAGAAATAATCTGATTTTGTTTATAGCCTTCAAAAATTACAGAAATCATATTTTCATCTGCATTTTCCCTGATATTCTGCTTTCCTGAAAATGGATTCGAGCCCTCAATTGGTCTGAAAGTTCCATTGCCATTAATACTGAAACTGCACTCATCATAGAAACCAATATTTCCTGCCCCGGCAGAGAAAAGAGATTCTTTTACTTTTTCAGCATGGTCTTTGGGAACAAATACGGTAAGTTGTTTCAGATTATCTTTCTTCGGCTGAAGGATTTTCATTTCTTTTAATCCCAACTGGTTGCATATTCCTGCATTAACCCCAAAAAAATCATTATCAAACGCAGTATGAATTGCATAGATCGCAACCTTATTCTCGATGGCTTTTAAAACAGCCCTTTCAACATAGTTTTTCCCGGTAAGAGATTTTAACCCTGAAAAAATAATCGGATGAAAACATACGATCAGATTTAATTTCTTTTGAATAGCTTCTTCTACAACATTCTCTAAAGCATCGTGACATACTAAAATACCACTCACCTCCCGTTCCGGAACCCCGCACAACAACCCTACATTATCAAAGTCTTCTGCCTGTTGTAAGGGAATACGTTTTTCTATTTCCGAAATTACTTCTCTTATTGTCATTTATTATGTATGTTTGCTACGAAAATAGGGATAATTTCTTAAATTAGAAAAAACTCAAAGTATGGAAAAAGAACACAATCTTGTCCCGGAGGATACATTATGGAAAAGATTTCTTTATCGTGTTATTTACCGTTCCGATACCAGATTGGGAAAGCTTTTCGATATTATATTGTTGGCATTAATCCTTGTCAGCACACTTATCATTATGATGGAAAGTGTTCCGAAGCTGGACCAAAGATTCCATCTTACATTTATTGTTTTTGAATGGATCATTTCTTTATTTTTTTCCGCAGAATACCTGCTGCGTATTATGGTCGTAAAAAATAAGAAAAATTATATCTTCAGCTTCTTTGGAATTATAGATTTTCTTGCCCTGGTTCCTTTCTACCTCAGTTTTTTCTTTCCGGTAACCAAATATTTCCTGATATTCAGAATGTTGAGAATGTTAAGGGTGTTTAGAATTTTCAATTTACTGGATTTTATGAATGACGGATATCTCATTGTACGGGCATTGAAAAACAGTTCAAGAAAGATCTATATTTTCCTGTTGTTCCTTATCATTTTTTCGGTGATTGTAGGTTCTTTGATGTTTATGGTGGAAGGAGGAAGAACCGGTTTTGAAACCATTCCCCAATCTATTTACTGGGCTGTGGTTACAGTAACTACAGTAGGTTACGGAGATGTTTCACCCATTACACCTATGGGAAAATTTTTTGCAGTTATACTGATGCTTGCCGGCTACTCTATTATTGCTGTACCCACCGGTATTGTAACGGCAGAGATGAGGAATAAAAGACAAAACCTGGAAAAGATCTGCGAACGTTGCGGAAATGAAGATATTGATGATGATGCGAGGTATTGCAAACAGTGTGGCAAGAAATTAGCTTGATATCATTTATCAAATTAATCTATTAACCCAATACCACAAAATCATGGAACCAAAAAAGAAAAACAAGCCCAATAGTTTAGTTATTATTCTTTTTGCTTTAGTTGCATTAATGATCATTATTTATTTTATACTAGCTATGTTCTTCCCTACTGTTTTTGAACATATGAGTACAGGTGATATACAACCTGTTCCTAATAAATAAAAAAGGTGGCTGATGCCACCTTTTTTGTTGAATATAAATTCTTATTTCTTAATTACTTTGGTCGTCTTTTTAGAGCCGTCCTTCATTTCAAGAGTAACCAGATACAATCCTGATTTCAGATCCTCCAAATGAATTACCGTATCTGGGCTTACGATCATTTTAACCAATCTTCCTGAAACATCTGATACAGAAATAGATTTAACGTTATCAATATCTGCAATGTTCAGAACATCAGTAAACGGATTCGGATAAATTCCACTGGCTTTTTTAATTAAAGCAGGAGTTGAAATACCTGAAGCATGTCTATCTGAACTCTCTTTATTGATATTGATCGTAAACGCTCCTTCGAGCTCATCTGTATACTCGCTATAATATCCTACATTCACATAATAAACAGTTCCGGATATAGTTGGAACAGACAATGTTTCAGTCTCTCCATCTGCCATATTATCTACAGTATCCACACATACTAAACTGCCGCATGTTCCACTGAAAACACCAATCTGAGGATCGAAATCACTTCCTGAAGGCATACTCACGGTAATATTAACTGTTTCTCCGTCACCAACAAATGTGAACCATGTTCCATCATTCATTCCACTTTCACAAGCGGTGATAAATCCTCCGTTATTTGTTGCACCACCTCCGTCAGTCTGCACATAAGTATAAGGGAAAGAAGATGCCAGCAGAGCTCCTGAACATTCGTCATTAGCCGGTGCCGGTGGAATACTTCCGACACAGATGTCAAAGCTTTGATTGCTTCCTGTTCCATAGTAGCTGTAAACTCTGATGTAATAAGTTTGTCCTATAGTTAGCCCGGAAACAACAGCTGACGTAGGATCCGAACAAAGAATGCTGGATAAAGTACCACAAGATCCGCTAAATACCTGGAAGTAAATATCATCATCTTCTTCTGTACCGATAGAAGTTATATTCAGAAGAGAGATTTTCTGGCTTGTTCCTGTCGCTACAAATTTAAACCACACGTCATCATCAGGATTACCATAGCAAGGAGCAGCAGCAATTCCTGAAGCCGTAGCTCCTAGTGTATAACCTGATGTTATTGTTCCACAATTGAGATCAGGATTCACCGTTAAGGTTACTGCTCCTATACAGTTATCATTCAGAGGAACCGGAGGGGCTGTTTTAAATTTCACTTCAGCGCATCCTGAAGATTCACCGGCCGCTGATACAGAAACCACCCGTAAATAATAAGTAGTATTTACACTTAATAAGGTAGGAACAGCAAAACTAGCAGCACTTACAGATTGTTGATTGATGATTTGTGTTCCACCAGGAGTTGTACCTATGGAAACTTTATATCCTGTAGCTCCTGCAACCGGGTTCCAGAGAATGGTAGGTAACAATGGAATAAACACGGCGTTATTTGTCGGATAAGTTACTGACGGACAAACGGGAACAGGTTTTGGTGTTAATCCGTTGATTGTAATGGCCGATTTAAAGGAAGCCTGATGCCCTACAGGAGGATAAACAGGATTCGGATCGGTCCCATCATTTCTGAAATAAAGAGTAGAATTAGGAGCTGAAGGATACACATGCATAATCTCGTCCCCATTATCATCATAATCGGCTGAATTTTCATCAACAGCAACCACAAGGTTATCTGTATTATTATAATGAAAAGGTGTCGCAAAAGTGATGTTGATAACTCCATTTACATTAGTAACTGTTCCGGCATACACCTGAGTCAGTCCGGAAACAGGGATCCAATCGGATTCGGTGTCGAAACTGGATTTTGTGGTAAGCCCTAAATAGACCACCCAATCTGAAGAATTAACCATTGACATCGACGGATTACTATAAAATGTAAGCCCTGTTATATTCCCTGCCGCGTCAGCATTAATTTCCTGTTTTGAGAAAATCTGCTGCACATAGGAATATCCATAGTATGTACTGATCGGAGCTGGTCCTACATCAGTACTCCCTGAGCCCAAATTGATTTGAGCATTCAACACCATGCCTAAAAACAATAAGCATGAAAGTAAAATTTTTTTCATAAATATAATGTTTGGTATTAGACCACTAATTTACCAATAATACAGCAAGCATCGAAGAAAAATGACAGCTAAAATTTAGCTGTCATCAATATTTATGGATAAAATCGGATTCTATTTTTTAATTGCTTTGATCGTTTGTTTAGATCCGTCTTTCATTGTTAATGTGACCAGATATAGACCTGATTGAATATCAGCCAGATGAATAACCGGACCAAGATTATCAATTGTTTTTATCCATCTTCCGGAAATATCAGTAACCGTAACGGATTTTACATTAGCAATGTCAGAAATATTCAAAATATCTGAGAAAGGATTCGGATAAACACTGATTACTTTCTTATTTCCTGCTACTTCAGAGGTTCCAAGATTATTTTTTGCTATATTAATCGTGAAAGTTCCTTCCATGTTATCCGTGAATCCACTATAATTACCCACATTTACATAATATGTAGTACCAGGCTGAGTAGGTATTGATAGAGTTTCTGTTCCTCCGGAGCCATTATTATCTACTGTATCAACACATGCAAGGCTTCCACATGTTCCACTGTAAACACCGATCTGAGGATCAAAATCACTACCTGCAGGCATTGTAACAGTAATATCAAATGTTGCACCATCACCGGTAAATGTAAACCAGGTACCATCATTCATACTATCGGAACATACAGTTACAAATCCGCCATTATTTGTTGCACCACCTCCGTCAGATTGTACATAAGTATAAGGGAAGGCTGACGCCGTCAACGCTCCGGAACAATCATCATTGGCTGGTGGCGGTGGCATTGTACCTACGCAGATATCAAAACTTTGATTGGATCCTGTATCGAAATAACTGTAAACCCTCACATAATAGGTATCTCCAACAGTAAGTCCGGTTAAAACTGATGATGTATCATCGGAACATAGAATGCTCGACAATGTACCACAGGCACCGCTAAACACCTGGAAATAGGTATCATCATCATTGGTAGTTCCTACAGAAACCACATTCAGGAGTGATATTTTATGCGTTGTAGCAGTAGCAACAAATTTAAACCATACATCATCATCAGGATCGCCATAACATGGATCAGGAATTAAGCCTGAATCTGTTGCTCCCAAAGTATATCCTGCGGTTACAGCACCACAATTAAGATCCGGATTTACTGTTAAAGTAATCGCTCCCGCACAATCGTCATTCGATGGAGCTGGCGGAGAAGTCTTAAATGTAATTTCTGTACATCCTGAAGATTCACCGGCCGCTGATACTGAAACTACCCGTAGATAATAATTGGTATTAGCACTTAAAGGTGCAGCTGGAGTAAAGCTATTGGTCGCTACAGATTGTTGATTCACCACATCAGTTCCTCCCGGAGTTGTTCCTATAGAAACCTTATAACTTGTCGCTCCCGATGTATTATTCCAGTTGATGGTAGGTGATAATGGGATGAAGGTTGAATTATTTGAAGGATATGTTATGACAGGACAGGCAGCAATTGGATTTGCCGTTAATCCCAGAAATGTAATTACCGATTTATAATCTGCCAAATCTCCTGCCGGAGGTGAAGCCGGATCAGGATTGTTGCTGTCATTTTTATAAAACAAAGTAGAATTTGCGGCACCGGAATAAACATACATTGCCTCATCATTATTATCATATCCCGGCGAATTTTCTTCTGCAGCTACGACTAGATTATCCGTATTGTTATAAGGAAATGGTGTTGTAAAAGTAACTTCCACCACTCCGTTAGCATTGGTAATTGTTCCTGCATATACCTGAGTCAGCTGAGAAACCGGTATCCAGTCTGTATCTGAAGTAAATCCTGATTTTGAGGTATGCCCGAGATATACCACCCAGTCGGATGAATTTGCCAAAGACATCGAAGGATCCAGGTAGAACTTAAGTCCCGTAATGTTTCCTGCTGCATTTGCATTGATTTCCTGCTTAGGGTAAATCTGCTGAACATAGGAATATCCGTAATAGCTACTGATCGGAGCTGTACCAACGTCAGTGCTTCCAGCGCCCAAATCAATCTGGGCGTTTAGTGCCATGCTTACAATCAAGAAACATGAGAGTAAAAATTTTGCCATAAAATAACAGTTTTAGTGTTTAATATACTAATTTACTAATAATATAATGAATAAAATAAAAAAATGACAGCTAATATCTTAGCTGCCATCATTATTTATAAATCAAATCGAATTCTATTTTTTGATCGTTTTAATCGTTTGTTTAGAACCATCTTTCAATTCAAGTGTAATCAGATACATTCCTGAATTCAATTCTCCTAACTGAAGAACCGAAGTAGGGTTCGCAATTGTTTTTACTAATCTTCCTGCCACATCAGAAACAGAAACAGATTTCACTTTAGAAACATCAGAAATGTTCAGCACATCTGCAAATGGATTAGGATAAACTTTAATCGTATTCTTAGCATTAGCTACTTCTGAAGTTCCCAGACTCGGATCCAGCATATAGCTGATATCATCTATAAGAACACTATTGGCAGGAGTTCCTGTATGTTTAAATACAAGCTTGTTAACACCAGCCGGCACTCCCGTAATACTAAGTTGGTAATCATCAGCAACCGTTACACTTGTAGAAGTATACGTTCCCAATACTACAAAAGTTGAAGTATTAGCAGGATCTGTTAAATAACCGATCTGAACAACTCCTCCGGCAGTATAATTTGCTCTTGCCTTAAATTTAAGGATGTAGTTATTAGACTGTAGATTCGCAATTTCAGGAGTCGCTAACATTCCTGTACTTGAGCCACTTGTATAAAGGTACAATGCATTAGCCCCACTGATTATAGCACCAGTATTTGCACTCGTATAAGCCATTACTTTCGCATAACTAACGGTAGAACCTATACTTGTCCAGCATGGAGGAAGACTTCCTTCCGCTGTTGAATCAAAGTTTTCAGTCAATGTTTGTGATGTAATACAAGCAGTTGTAAATGTTGCCAATTGAGACCATGCACTTTTATCTGAAGAACTACATACTGAACGCACCCAAACATAATATACGGTAGCTGCAGTAAGATTATTTAAATCAGCTGTAACCGTAGTACTCGTTCCCGATGCTTGAGTAGTAGCAGTTGGAGCCGTGTTAGAAGTAGAATAATAATACTCATAACCACCGGCAGGTACAGTAGCAGGAGCAGTCCATGAAATCGTTGCTGTAGTAGCCGCTACATTCGATACTACTAATGCAGAAGGCTCAGCACAAGTCGGTGTAGCATCAATAACGATATTATCTACGTACAATCTGTTCATATCAGCATCTGAGTATGCATTAAATCCAAAATAATACACTCCGGAAGCTGCAGGAACAAAATCTACGGTTGCAGAAATTGGTGTAGTACCATTGGTTACATTAGGGTAATCTGCTAATACGTTGGTCATTGAAGCACTGGATTCAGCAGTACCATAAGCTACTTTCAGTTTTTCAGGATATGTAGTACCACTTGCATTTCCATAGATGTATTTTATTCTGTAAGATACTCCCCCTGTAAGGTTAATACCTTGTGTATAAAACCATGCGTTAGCAGCATTTGAACTATTATAAGTGTAGTTAAGAACCTTAGTATTGAACCCTCCTCCCGCAGAAGAATAGGTTGTCCAGTTATTACCATTCCCTGCATTTTCAATAGAAGTACAAGCCGGCAATGCAGGAGTCGATACACTTTCGAAATTCTGAGAGTAAGGAATGTTGGTTGGTCCACAAATCGTAGAGAAACTTCTTTCTGTACAAGATGACGACGTACTGGTTGGGCTGTAGGAATTTACAGTGTAATAATAAGTACTGCTTAATGTTAATGGAGTAGTAAATGTATATGTAGTCACATTTCCTAAATCCAGATTATTCAGGATATCTGTTCCACCTGGTGTAGTTCCTACAGTAAGTTTATATCCTGTAGCAGAATTTACCGCACCCCATGTAATGGTAGGAGTTAATGGCTGTCCAATAGCCCCTGCAGATGGTGCAGATACAGTCGGGCAAACTACTGCGCGTGTTGTGAAAGAAGTACTTGTACATCCGGATGCCGATCCAATATTATTCTTCGGAATTACTGTTACATAATACAACGTTGAATAATTCAGCGCTGAAGTATTTGGAATGGTATAGCTGGTTACTGCACCTACATCAAGACCATTTACAACATCAGTTCCCCCTGCTGTTGTTCCGATATTTAATGTATACCCTGTTGCAAAGGCAGCAGAAGCCCAGGTAATAGTTGGTGTTACCGAGATTCCTGTTGCTGCATCGGCAGGAGCTGAAATCTGAGTACATGAAGGCGCATTCGTTAAGGTCTGAGCTAGCTGGACATCATCAAACCCCATATAGAAGTCTCCGGTAGATGTACTTGTGCTTTTCAGTCTGAACTTAAAGCTTGCCCCTGTTGGGATAGTTCCCGCAGGAATTGTTCCTGAAACGGTCGTACATGGAATCGGGGTTCCGTTAGGACTATCAAGAACCACAGGCGCTAGGATATCAACCCATGTCGTCCCTCCATCTACAGAGTAATCAGCAGCTACACTTCCGCTAACGGCACCTGAAGTACTATACCCTTTCGCAAGGTATTTGAAAGAATACGTAAGCGCAGTTGCATTAGAAGTTGTGGAAGAATAGGTCAAATTCCAACCTGTGTAGGTAGATCCATAAATATTCTTATAGACCGCTTTGCTCCCGACACAGGCCGTACCCGCACTTGTCCCATACCCTCCAGGTGTGGAACTCGTCCCTGATCCGGTCGTTGTACTGGCCCATCCTGAAGGCAAACTTGAGCCTTCGAACCCCTCAGTAACTAAAATCTGTGCAGATGCCCCTATACCAAGAGCCATCATACACGTGAGTAGAAGTTTTTTCATATATGGTAGAAAATTTAAATTGGACGGTAAATGTAAATAATATTTCAATTAAATTCAATAAAAACTTAAAATCGTTATTAAATAAGACACCTTTTAACCAATTTTATTAAACAAAACCAAACAATCATTTAATTTTATTTAAAAACTCAACAAATATTGAATTAAATTAAATTTCTAATAATCAATCAATTACAAAATTAATTTTGAAGCCACTCATTATTAAAATCCACTTGAGATACCACAGAAAAAAATATTAACTTTTTTTAAACTATTTTTAAATATTAAATTAAATACCACAAAAAAAGCGGTCAAAAACCGCTTTTTTTTAATCCAATTATCTTTTAATTTAAATAAAATTCATATTTATTGAGCAACTGAATCTCTTTAATGAGGTCCCCATTCAGATCAACGGAATGTTTCATGGACTGTACTTCAATCTGTGAATCATCTTCAATATCCTTAATATAAAATTTAAACTTCTGATCTCCGCGGTTCCTATCCAGCACATTTCTGAAAAATTCCAGATCCTCAGGTCTGAAATCCATAACATCCATGACCAGAGAGATGCTTTTCGCAAATCTTTCAAATGCTTCCTGAAGTTCGATCACGTCATTTACATTAACAAAAACACGTCCGTCCTTCACCTGGGCGAATTTTATTTTAAAAATAACGAAACGCTGGACTTCCAGCTTTTCCTTTAGCTTCATATAATCTCTATCCCCTAATCTGAATGAATATGATCCTGAATAATCCTCAAGGGTAACGAAAGCTACTTTTTCACCACTCCTGAAACCATCCTGAACCCTGTATTCAGTAATCAGACCGGCCACAGTATATTCTTTTCCGCCACCTCCATTTTCTCTTTCCTTCTGTAAGGTTTTCCAGTCTTTTTTCTTTTCCTCAAATAGCTCTTCCTGCTTATTAGCGAAGGCTTGTTCCTTGTATGCATCCACCTCATCAAGGTTCAGGAATAAAAAGTTACCTTTTGGTTCTGCCTTTTTAACCACCTCTTCAATAATTTCTTCTCCTCCCAAAATCTCATCAGAAACAATCTCCGTTAAATCAACGGTTTCTTCCTGAGAATCTGCTTCAAGAATAGGGGCTTCATCTACAACCGCTTTATTATGTTCATCTTTTTCCAGAACAGATTTCTTTGAAAGGCTTCCCTGTATAAACTGGAACTGATATTTAAATTCATCCAAGGGATGCGCGGAAAGATAGAAGCCAATGATTTCTTTTTCTTTGTTCAGCTTATGCATATTTGGCCATTCCGGACAAGGTGCTAATTTAGGCTGTTCAATCTGAACCTCTTCCGCAAAATCCGCGAAAAGGGAATTTTCCATTTCATTCTTTCCTTCCTGAAAGCTCTGTCCATATCTTATCAAACGCTCCAGGTTTGTTTTGCCCGCGGCATCAATGTCAAAATACTGTCCCCTGTGAAACGTGTCCAATTCGTCAAATGCACCGGCCAAAACCAAACTTTCAGCCACTCTCTTGTTCATCTGTGAAGGTAAAATCCTTTCAAAGAAATCATAAATATTCTTGAATCTTCCGTTTTCTCTTTCACGCGTTATGGCCTCACTAGGGCCCTCCCCGATTCCTTTGATCGCTCCCAACCCGAAGCGGATCTGTCCTTTTTCGTTTACTGAGAATTTATATTGAGATTCATTAACGTCAGGACCTAATACATCAACTCCCATACTTTTACAATCCTCCATGAACATGGTAATGGAGTCTGTATTGTTAATGTTATTACTCATAACACTCGCCATATACTCTGCCGGATAATTGGCTTTCAGATAAGCAGTCTGATAAGCAATAAATGCATAGCATGTTGAGTGAGATTTGTTGAAGGCATATTCCGCAAAGGCTTTCCAGTCATTCCAGATTTTCTCCAGCCTTTCTTCGTTCAGGTTATTTTTTCTACCCCCTTCAATGAACTTAGGATACATTTTATTAAGAACGTCGATCTGTTTCTTACCCATCGCTTTTCTCAAAGTATCCGCTTCACCTTTTGTAAAATTAGCCAGCTTCTGGGACAAAAGCATTACCTGCTCCTGGTAAACGGTGATCCCGTATGTTTCCTTTAAATATTCTTCTGTTTCCGGTAAGTCATACACAATCTCTTCTATTCCGTGCTTCCTGTTAATGAAGTTTGGAATGTATTTGATTGGTCCCGGACGATATAAGGCATTCATGGCAATAAGGTCGGCAAAAACCGTTGGCTTAAGCTCCCTCATATATTTTTGCATTCCGGGACTTTCATATTGGAAAATCCCTACCGTTCTTCCTTCCTTAAATAATTGATAGGTCTTAGCATCATCAAGCGGAATAAGATCCGGATCAATATCTACATTATAACGAGCCTTTACAAGCTTCAATGCATCCTTAATAATGGTTAGAGTTCTCAGCCCAAGGAAGTCCATCTTCAAAAGACCTGCACTTTCCGCTACCGAGTTATCGAACTGAGACACCAAAATATCAGCATCTTTGGCCGCAATTGTTATAGGAACCAGGTTACTTACATCTTCCGGAGTGATAATCACCCCGCAGGCGTGAATACCGGTATTCCTGATACAACCCTCCATCTTTTTCGCACTCGCAAGTACATTGTGACGGGCATCATCAGGACTTTGAAGAACATATCTCATTTCATCAACAAGCATCTGCTCTTCCGGTTTCAATTTATCATATTTCGCCAGAGCTTTGGCAATATTCATTCCTGGTGTGGAAGGAATAAGCTTGGCTATATTATTCGTATCAGGGATCGGAACATCCAATACCCTTCCGGCATCCTTAATCGCAGATTTTCCACCCAGCACCGAATAGGTGATAATCTGAGCCACCTGGCTTTGTCCGTATTTTTCGATTACCCATTTGATCACCCTATCTCTTCCTTCATCATCAAAGTCAATGTCAATATCGGGCATGGATACCCTTTCAGGATTCAGGAATCGCTCAAATAGGAGATCATATTTGATAGGGTCTACGTTAGTAATTCCAATACAATAAGCAACTGCCGATCCGGCAGCCGAACCCCTTCCGGGTCCTACCCAAACTCCCATTTTACGGGCTTCATTACAAAAATCCTGTACAATAAGGAAGTACCCCGGATAACCGGTATTGGCAATTACTTCAAGTTCGAAATCAAGACGTTCTTTAATTTCATCCGTAATACCTGTATCCACATACCTTCTTTTTGCCCCTTCATAAGTAAGGTGGGTAAGATAAGCCATCTCCCCTCTTTTTCCTCCATCTACTTCATCTTCTGCATGGATAAATTCTTCCGGAATATCAAATTTAGGAAGCAATACATCCCTCTTTAATGTATACGGACTGAATTTGGCGAAAAATTCTTCATAAGCCTCAAAAGCATCAGGATAAGCCAAAAACGCTTCTTTTACCTCATCGGAATTTTTGATATAATATTCACCCGTCGCAAGACCTCTTCTCTTACCAAATCCTTTTCCTACAGGTGTTGAAAGCTTTTCACCATCTTTGATACAGCTTACGATATCCTGAATATTGGCATCATCTTTATTGGTATAAAAAGTTTCATTCTGAGCTAATATTTTAACATTATATTTATCTGCCAGATACAACAATACTTCATTCAAATGCTCTTCCTCTGGAAGCTTGTGATTCTGAAGCTGAACGTAGAAATCATCTTCAAAGGTATCTTTCCACCACTTAAACAATTCTTCCCCTTTCTGCTCACCCGTGTTCAGGATCGCGCTTGGAATGTCTCCCAGAATCCCTGAAGTCAGAGCAATCAGACCTTCCTTATACTCTGCAATCAATTCTCTGCTTATCCTTGGAACCCCAAAGTAAAATCCTTTAAGGAAACCAATACTTGAAAGTTTTGCCAGGTTCTTATATCCGTTAAAATCCTTAGCCAGCAGAACCACCTGTGTCCGTCTGTCCGGATCATCTTTTGTAAATTGTTTCTGTTCATAACGATCGGAGATATAAAATTCACATCCCACAACCGGTATCAACGGGTTAGAGACAGGCTCTTCTTCATTAAAATCCAATCCCTGCTCTTCAGCCTCCTGCTTCTTTGCAAGATATTCCTTATGTTTTTTCGATCTGTCTGAATTGGTAGCTTCTACGGCGGAAACAAATTTAAATGCCCCCATCATATTTCCCAGGTCGACCATTCCTACAGCAGGAAAATTATCCTCCGTGGCCTTATTGATCAGGTCAGAAATACTTGATGTAGCCGATAATGTTGAAAATACACTGTGATTATCAAAATGGAAATACTTGCCAAGATCAATTTCTTCAATACTTCCAAAATCAGATTGTTTTTTCTTGTTATGGAAATCCGCAACCTGCCTTCTGATTACGATATCAAACGGCTTAATAGGATCCGGATGTAAGGTTTTAAAATAAGCAAGCTGATCTTCTGAAATCTTCAACACATCAGAAGGAATTACTCCTATTCTCATCATTTCAAAGAAAACCTGAGCAGTAGCATTTACGTCGGCAGCTGCATTGTGGGCTTCATCAAACTTATTCCCGTATAATTTTTCATAGAGTTCTTCAAGTTTCGGCGGCTTAAATCTACCACCTCTTCCACCCCCAAGCTCACAAAAATTCGTTCCCAGAATCATCGTGTCTGCTTTAGGTTTTTCCTGAAGAATGTCCTTTATATTTTTTCTGAAAAGCTCAGCTCCTACAATATTGTAATCAAACTCTACATTGTGTCCGGAAACAACCCTTACTTTTTCTAAGACTGTAGAAAACTCTTTAAGAATCTCTTCAAGGTCTCTACCTTCTTCATTGGCAATCTTCGTCGTAATTCCGTGAATACGGGCTGCATTAAAGGGAATATCGTATCCCTCAGGCTTTATAATATAATCCTGATTTTCAATCAGCGTTCCGTCATCATCATGTAACTGCCATGCAATCTGCACCATTCTTGGCCAGTTATCGGAATCTGAAAGTGGAGCATTGAAATTCTTTGGTAACCCTGTTGTTTCTGTGTCAAAAACTAAATACATGTATTTTCTAGCTTTTTAATTAAAAAAGAGAATGTAAAGTTACTCCAATTTTTTTTGATCTGAATGAGTTTTTATCCATAAACGTCAATTCTGCCGATATAAATAATCCATAAAATAAGATAGCGCCTTACTTAATATAGGTAATACCCAGGGCAGAAAAATTAAAAAGAAAAATAGATGATCACAAAATACTAACAGTTGTTCGTATTTTGTTTTTTTATGTATATTTGCTTCCTATGGAAAATACACTTCACGAGAAAGTTTCTCAGGATATTTTACTTAAAGCTTATACCCATATGATGCTTGCCAAAGCCATGGCAGACATCTACGAAGAAAACAGAAATGTTTGTAAATATGTTCATAGTACTTCAAGAGGTCATGAAGCAATCCAGCTGGCTACCGCATATCAGTTAAAAAAAGAAGACTGGGTTTCTCCCTATTACAGAGATGAAAGTATTCTTTTGGGGATAGGATTTGAGCCATATCAATTGATGTTGCAGCTATTGGCAAAAGCAGAAGACCCTTTTTCAGGAGGAAGATCTTACTACTCCCATCCGTCCAGCAGGGATGAAAAAATGCCAAAGATCATTCACCAGAGCTCAGCAACAGGAATGCAAACCATCCCGACTACAGGTGTAGCACAGGGAATAAAATATATTCAGGATTTTAATTTACAGAATTTTGAAAACAACCCGGTTGTTGTGTGCAGCCTGGGTGATAATTCGGTCACTGAAGGTGAAGTAAGCGAAGCATTACAGTTTGCGGCCTTACATCAGCTTCCGATCATCTTCCTTGTTCAGGATAATGAATGGGGAATTTCTGTAACCAAGGAAGAAGCACGGACTTGCGATGCTTATGATTTCGTTGCAGGATTTACAGGTCTCAGCAGAATGAGAGTAGACGGAACTGACTTTGCGGAAAGTTTCGAAGTGATGAAAAAAGCTGTAGACTTTGTAAGGACCGAAAGAAAACCATTAGTGGTTTGTGCAAAAACGGTACTTATCGGACACCATACATCAGGTGTGCGAAGAGAGTTCTATAGGGATGATGAAGATCTTGAAAAGCACAGAGCTAAAGATCCGGGAGAGATCCTGAGAAAACAATTACTGGAAACAGGAGTCGATGAAGAATTACTGAAACAGATCACGAAGAAGGCAAGGCTTGAAGTTGAAGAAGCTTTTGACAGAGCTCAAAAAGCAGAAGACCCGAAACCGGAAACCGTAATGCAGCATATCTTTGCTCCTACTCCAATTACCGAAGAAGTAGGAACCCGTGAACCGGCAGGTGGAGAAAAAATCGTAATGGTAGACGCTGCCATTCATGCAATTCAGGAACTGATGTGGAAACACCCTGAAGCATTGCTTTACGGTCAGGACGTAGGAGAGAGAATCGGTGGTGTTTTCCGTGAGACGGTTACATTAGGTAAAAAGTTCGGAAGCAAAAGAGTATTCAATACGGCAATCCAGGAAGCTTATATTATTGGATCTACTGCAGGAATGAGTGCTGTAGGCCTTAAGCCGATTGTAGAAGTTCAGTTTGCAGATTATATTTATCCGGGTATCAACCAGCTGATCACTGAGATTTCAAAATCAAATTATTTAAGCAACGGAAAATTTCCGGTTAGTAATATCATCCGTGTTCCGATTGGGGCTTACGGCGGTGGCGGACCTTACCACAGCGGTAGTGTTGAAAGTATTTTAGCCAATATTAAAGGGATTAAAATTGCGTACCCGAGTAATGCAGCGGATTTCAAAGGTTTATTAAAAGCAGCTTATTATGATCCGAATCCGGTAATCATGCTTGAGCACAAAGGTTTATACTGGAGTAAAGTGCCGGGAACCGAAGATGCTAAAACAATTGAACCAGCAGAAGATTATGTACTTCCGTTTGGTAAAGGAAAGGTTATTATTGAAGCCGATAAGGATGAAACATCCAAAGGAAGAACGCTATTGGTGGTAACCTATGGTATGGGAGTTTACTGGGCGAAAGAAGCGGCGAAAAATTTCAACGGTAGAATTGAAGTGATTGATCTGAGGACATTAATCCCTCTTGATGAAGAACTTGTTTTCGAAAGGGTAAAAGCCCATGGAAAATGTATTGTTCTTACAGAAGAACAAATTAATAATTCATTTGCTGAAGCTTTTGCGCACAGAATTTCCAAAAATTGTTTTAAATATCTTGATGCACCGGTAGAAACAATGGGCTCTCTGAATACCCCGGCAGTGCCTATCAATCTGATCCTGGAAAAAGAAATGCTTCCTAATGCCGAAAAGCTCACGAAGAAAATAGAAGAAATGTTACAATATTAAATTTTATCTATAAAACACAACCTCTAATTATTTAGAGGTTTTTTTATGCTCTTTTTTTACTAATTTTAAAAAAGTATTTGTTTCCATTATATACTTGAATACAGATGATTAAAATTAAAAAACTACAAAAGAAGCTTATGATCGGTGCAGAATAAAGTCCATAACCTTTTTTTATGGTATTTATTTTGCTAAACAAAATCTTTATAAAAACACATCTCCTTCTATGATCACAACAAAATATTTCAACTATAAACAAATATTTAATCTTGCAGGTTCTCATTTAATATGGCTTACCGCATGGTGTACCCTTGTAGCAGCAATTTATTATTTCTTCAACTGGCAATGGATGATCATTCCTTGGGTACCGCTGGCATTAATCGGTACGGCAGAAGCTTTTTACGTAGGATTTAAGAATAACCAGGCATACGACAGGTTATGGGAAGCCAGAAAAATCTGGGGCGCTATTGTCAACTCAAGCCGTTCTTTTGCGGCAATGCTTTATGCTTTTGAAACCGAAGATGCTGATCATACCAATCTAGAGGAAAGAAGAAAAACAATTGCCTACCGCCACATAGCATGGTTATATACTTTCCGCGAACAGCTTCTTGCTCCCACCGAATGGGAACACATCAGTCTTAAAAAACATTTCGGCGCCATCAATATCAGACGTCACAGATTGATGAAAGCAGGATTTCCTGATTATGGGAGAACACCTATTTTTTTACATAAATATCTTTCTGCTGAGGAATTTGCCCTCCAAGCGGATTACAAAAACTTTGCAACCTTTCTAATTTCAAAACAGGCAAAAGAAATCAACGAACTGAAAAACGACCATACCATTTCAGATTTCAATCAGATGCAGTTACAAAGCTGTCTCAATCAGTTTTATGATTTTCAGGGACAGGCTGAAAGAATTAAAAAATTCCCTTCGCCCCGACAATTTGCGAGTACAGCATTCGTTTTCAATGTTATCTTTATTATGCTGCTCCCTCTTGGCCTTGTGAATGAGTTCGCAAAGTTGGGCGACTGGGGAATATGGACAAGCATCCCATTCTGCGTAATAGTGGGATGGATTTACATCGTAATGGAACTTGTAGGAGATTATTCCGAAAACCCTTTTGGAGGACTCATGTTCGATATTCCTATGTTATCCATCTGCAGAACAATAGAAATTGATGTCCTTCAGATCATGGGAGAAGAAGATCTTCCGGAACCAATCGCATCAAAGAACGGTGTACTTGTTTAGCAAATCTTTTTAAAGAATAATAGACGTAGTATTCTTCACCTCAGAGATCATAAAAGAACTGTGAGTGCTTGCGATGTGTTGTAAAGTTGTCAGTTTTGTTAACATGAAATTTCTGTAATCAGCTATGTCCTGTACGCAGATTTTAAGAATATAGTCATAATCGCCGCTTACATGAAAACATTCTGTAACCTCATGCAGATTCATCACTTCCTTCTCAAACTGGAGAACATATTCCTTTTTATGCTGGGTAAGTTTAACGTGGCATAAAACCATAAAATCCTTCTGGATCTTATGCTTATCCAATATCGCTACATATTTTGAAATGACCCCTGTATTTTCAAGCTTGCGTACTCGTTCATATATCGCTGTAACCGATAAACCAAGCTTATAAGACAGCTCTTTAGTGGTTTGTTTCGAATCTTCCTGCAAAAACAACAGCAGTTTCTTATCTGTTTCATCAAAGACCATAGATTTTTTTTTGGAAAAAAGTTATTTCACACAAATATAATAAACATATTTTCTACAATAATCCAATTTTATAGATTTATCCTCTAATATTTATCAAAACCATTGTAATAAAACTTAAAATAACTCAAATTTAAAAACAAAAACAATGGAAGATTTCAACGCAGCAAACGAAATACAGGACTTACAATACTTTGGAGAATTTGGCGGAGTAAATCCTTCAATTTCTGACAGTTCAACCTACACTTTTCTTTCAGCTAAAACAATGTTCGATACATTCGAAGGAAATGCAGAAGGTTGCTATCTATACTCCAGACATTCATCTCCAATGAACCTTTATCTGGCTCAGGCTTTAGCCAAATTGGAAAACACGGAAGCCGCCAATGTTACCGCATCAGGAATGGGAGCAATTACATCTGTACTTTTACAGGTTTGTAAAAGTGGCGACCATATTATTTCAAGCAGAACAATTTATGGAGGAACCTATGCATTTCTGAAAAACTTCCTTCCTCCTTTTAATATCGAAACCACTTTTCTGGATATCAATAATATTGAATGGATCGAAAAGTCGATACAGCCCAACACCAAAGTTATTTATTGTGAAAGTGTAAGCAACCCGCTCCTGGAAGTTGCAGATCTTAGAAAACTTTCTCAAATATGTAAAAAACACAATCTTAAGCTGATCGTTGACAATACATTCTCCCCTCTTTCAATTTCTCCGACTTTATTGGGAGCTGATATTGTAATTCATAGTTTAACAAAATTCATCAACGGAAGCAGTGATACTGTGGGAGGCGTTTATTGCGGATCACAGGAGTTTATCAACGATACCAAAAACGTAAATAACGGAGCTTGTATGCTATTGGGACCAACAATGGACAGTTTCCGTTCGGCCAGTATCCTAAAAAATCTGAGAACACTTCACATCCGGATGAAGCAGCATAGCTATAACGCACAATATCTTGCTGAAAAATTCGAACAGGATGGATTAAAAGTTTCCTATCCTGGATTGCCCTCTCATAAAAATTATGAACTCATGAAAAGTATGATGCATGAAGAGTACGGATTCGGAGGCTTGATGACTTTAGATGCAGGTACAACAGAAAAAGCCAATGAGCTGATGGAACTGATGCAACAGGAAAATTTAGGATATCTTGCTGTAAGTCTCGGCTTTTATAAAACATTATTCTCTTGCTCAGGCAGCTCAACATCATCTGAAATCCCTGAAGAGGAAAGAATTGCAATGGGAATATCTGACGGATTGATCAGATTCTCAATAGGTCTTGATCACGACATTGAAAGAACCTATCAAAAAATGAAAGAATGCATGGTAAAAACAGGCGTTCTCCACCATGAAAACACATCCATATACTAATCAATCATTGTAATAGATGCTGTTGAATTTCAACAGCATTTATTTTTTATGATAATGTTTTGGAAACGCATCTTCGGGCTTCATCCTGAACACATTGAGTAAAATCCATGATTTCAGAAATCCGTATCCATAAGAAAACATCTGAACATACGTAGAAATCACAGCCATACCGGCAATGCTAATATTCTTGGTAACCCATAAAGCGTGAAAGAAAACCAGAAAAGTATATAATCCATAAAAAGCAAGAATAATCCCTCTTCCCATTACAAAGTACTCTATAAAACCAAGAATATATCCTAATAAGAAAAGGCTGGGAAAAGCGAAGGAAATCTTCACATAATTCGGATGCCGCTGATTCAGAATAGGCCTTGCACAGCCAAACTGAAATACCTGTTTGGAAAATTTCCCAAAATCTACCCTGCGCTTATGATACACTGCAATATTATCGAAGAAAGCCGTAGTAAAGCCGTTTTCCCACAATGTCATAGACAGATCCGGATCCTCCCCGATTCTCATTTCAGAAAATCCTCCAACTTTATCGAAAACCTCTTTTTTCACTCCCATATTAAAACTACGAGGCTGAAATTTAGAAACGGATTTCTTACTGCCACGAATCCCTCCGGTAGTAAACACGGAAGTCATAGAATAGGAAATCGCCTTTTGCATCAGATTAAATCCTTTATGAGCCTTATCTGCACCTCCAAATGCATCACAGGGAATTTCCAGAATATCTTTCTTAATATTTTCTATATAATCATTCTCCACAATCACATCACTATCCACAAAAACAAGCCAATCATTTTCAGCTCGCTGAGCTCCGTAATTTCTTGACAAACCAGGTCCTGAATTATCTTTCCTGAAATACCTGATCGAAAGGATGTCATCAAAATTTTTAATCGTGGGTTTAAGATCAATCATAGAACCATCATCCACAATAATAATTTCAAACTCCCTGTCTGTTTGTTGAGTCAGAGAGTTCAGCAGCTCGAAAAGCTCATCTTTCCGGTTGAAAATAGCGATAACGATGGAAATAGTAGGTTTCAAATTGAAAATTTGTCAAAATTAACCATTCATAAAAGAATTAGCAAACAGTTTAACAGGTATTCACCTAAATTAACACCAATATGGTAGAACAGATCTTTATTACAAAAGAAGAGGTCATTACAGCAATTTTTCGATGAGTGTGCATGAAATTTTAAACAAAGTAAATTGACATTTTAAACAAATTACCAGATTCCTGTACGCTATACCTTTGTCATATCAATAAAAATAAAAACATGATACAAGACAAAAATGTACAAAGTCCGATCCATTCCGGTTTCAATGCACAATCAACAAGCTGGGATGTTATTAAAGGAATTGATCTTACTGGAAAAACGGTTATTATTACCGGTGGATATGCAGGAATCGGCCTTGAGACTACGAAAACTCTGGTTTCGGCAGGTGCGCAAGTCATCGTTCCTGCCAGGGATATTGAAAAAGCAAGGAAAAACTTGTCAGGAGTTCAAAACATTGAATTTGAATTACTGGACCTTATGGATCCTCAATCCATTGATGCTTTTGCAGAAAAATTTATTGCTTCAGGAAAAAAATTGGATCTCCTGATCAATAATGCCGGAATTATGTGGGTTCCGCTCCGTAGAGATAGCCGCGGAATCGAATCACAGCTCGCCACCAATTACCTGGGACAATTCCACCTTACCGCCAGATTATGGCCTGCCCTAAAAAAAGCTAACGGAGCCAGAGTAATCAGTGTTTCATCTTATGGACACCAGATGGCACCATTTAATTTTGAAGATCCTAATTTTGAGCATCGGGAATATCAAACCCTACTCGGATATGGCCAGTCAAAAACAGCATGCAATCTTTTCGCTGTAGAGCTTGACGCAAGAGGAAAGGCATTTAATGTAAGGGCTTATTCCGTCCATCCGGGTTCTGTATACGGAACTGATTTAGGAAGAGAAGAACCCATAGACCTGTTCAAGCAAATAGGTACCCATGACGAGGATGGAAACATAAAACCTGAAGTGGAAGCCAGATTAAAAACCATTCCCCAGGGAGCAGCAACAACAGTATGGTGCGCCACAAGCCCTCTTCTCCATGACATCGGAGGAGTGTATTGTGAAAACTGCGATATTGCAGAGATAGATCACGGACAAATTGAGCACCGGTTTGATGACCCTGCCACTATACGAGGAGTACAATCTTATTCTCTGGATAAACAAAATGCTGAACATCTCTGGAAACTTAGCGAAGAAATGATTGGAATTCCATTCAATATAGGATAAATATACCTTGAAAATGAATAATTTTGTTATTGAAAACTAGAAGCAATGGATTTTCACATCAAATACATCACACCGGATATTAAGCTTTCTTCCTATGAAGATAAATTATTTAAAACTGAAACTGTTTTTGAATATCATATGCTGGTGTGGTTTATTTCCGGGGAAACGAAGATCATCCAGGCCGATCGCTCTTATCATTTTACATCGGGAGACATTTTTCTTATTCCGAGGAACCAATTGGCAACAATTATTAATTATCCTAAAGACGGCCGCCCCCATAAAGCAGTAGTAATGCATCTGACGACAGACCGTTTAAAGCAGTTTTATTCAAATATGGATATCCAGGATTCTGTAATCCGGAAAGAACCTGAAATCTTCAGGTTCAGCAATCATCCTTTATTACAAAGTTGCCTTGCCTCATTAATACCCTATTTTGAGATGACCCAAACTTTCCCGGAACATATCGCATCACTGAAAATCATGGAATCAATCAGTATTCTACGGGAAATTAATCCGGAAATTGACACTGTTTTAGCTGATTTTGAGGAACCCGGAAAAATCAATCTCGTTGATTTTATGGAGAAAAATTATATGTTCAACATGCCTTTGGAACGATTTGGTTACCTTACAGGAAGAAGTTTGTCCACTTTCAACCGGGATTTCCGAAAAACATTTCAAACCACACCTCAGCGGTGGCTTACCCGTAAAAGACTTGAATTAGCTCATTACCACCTTGCTGAAAAACATAAGAAACCATCAGATATATTTATGGAAGTAGGCTTTGAGGATTTATCCCATTTCTCCTATGCATTCAAAAAGCAATATGGCTATGCTCCATCCATGATCAGATAAAAATAAAAAGGACAGACTCCAGGTTGGAATCTGTCCTTTTTTACATGTAAATTACCGGATTATAATTTTACCAACTTCCATTTTTGTGCATTCCCTGTATTTGCCGTCCAGATCTGAATTTTTGTTCCGTTAGCTGAAGAACCATTATTCACATCCAGATTAAAGCCTGATGCGTGAGCTGGTGACAAAGTGTAATAGTCATTTCCTACGGATGTTATTTTCCATTTCTGTGCGTTGGTTCCATTATCAGTATAGATTTGCACCTGGGTTCCGTTTGTTGTCCCGGAATTGGATACATCTAAAGATTTTGTGGGTGCATTCAAAGGTTGGAGCTTATAATATCCTCCTCCCACGTCAGTAATTTTCCATTTTTGTGCCGTATTGCCATTGGATGCCCATAGCTGAACTTTTGTTCCATCTGTAGTACCTGCATTCAAAACATCCAGCATGCTTGTTCCATTGGTCGCAGAAACCAATTGATAAGTGGCCCCCGAAGTAATTCCTGTCGTAGGTGTTGTTGTCCCGTCTCCATACACTGTATTTTGCCCATACAATATACTTGTAGCATTGGTAAAATAAGAGGCGATATTGGTAGCTCCAAGGTCATAATATAAAAATACGCCATATCCGTCATCTTTGGTTCTCTGTGCAAAATTTGAAACCGTAGAAGTACTTGTATAGCTGGAAGTTGAAGAGTTTACATTGACAGCCGCAGCCCCTTTATGAGCGCTATCAAGGCCTGGGATATTAGGTGCTGAGTATGTACTGTAATAAGGGTTCCATGCATAATCTACCTTTGACCCAACAGTGACCCCATTATAGGAAAGGTTGCTTGCAGAAGGTCCGATATTGTAAAAAGAAATAATTTTATCAGGAAGTAAGTCTCTAAGCGCCGTTACAAGGTATACAAATGAAGACTGATTAGCCTGCCCTGTTCCATTGGCACCATAATTTGCATATTCATCATCAAAATCAATTCCGTCTAATCCGTACGTATTTACAGCATCAGCCAATTCCTGGGCAAAAGCCTGTGCAGCAGCCTGGCTGGGAAAGTTAGCAAATCCTGCTCCCTGATGATTTCCCAGAATGGATAACATTACTTTAATACCCTTATCCTGCAAAGGTTTTATATAGGTATTTTTATTGCTGAGCACGTTGGTTACCTGAGGATTAAAATACAAATAAGCCTTTTGGGTTGTCGTATTATAATTGATGTTGGCGGCAAAAATAATTGCCACATCAAAAAGTTGTCTTCCGTCTGCCAGTTTATATTTACCAACTTCCCTGATATCATTGTTGTTGACCTCAACATACATTACAGAAAGTGGATTCTTACCAAAAGCAGCCACTTTAGAGGTTAAACTACTCTTTGCTGATAAGGAATTATCCTGTGGCGTTACTGAATCATCCAAAGGATCGGAATTACATGATATAACGCTGAAAACACCTATCAACAGAATAAGTAGGGATAGTAAGCTAATTTTTTTCATAATAAAAGTATTTAACTGTTTATTACGAATCTAAAATAAACCTTAACAATTAATTAATAATAAATTATCAAAATCACCTATTATTTTATCAATGAAAATATAAAACAGCTATCAATATAAAATCAAACTACATTAAAACGTTTTAAAGTTGATAATATAAGAGGAAAATTTATCATATTTGTCTTACAATATAGAAGCCTACTGTAATGAGAAAATATATCCTAACATTATTTATTTTAATATTTACCTTGACGACAATTCCCGGTCAAAATACTGAAACTTTAATGAAGGAAGGAGTAAAAAGTGATAGCATGTTCTGGGTAGCCTACAACAAATGCAATGTGAGTGAAATGATGCGTTTTATTCCTGCTGATGTTGAATTCTATCACGATAAGGGAGGAATAACAAAAGGGGACGAAGCATTAAAAATTACATTCCAGAAAAACCTTTGCGGAAATAAGGATTTCCATTTAAGGAGAGAAGCAATTGATAATACTGTCAGGGTTTTCCCAATGAAAAAAGACGATAAGCTGTACGGTTTAATTATTTCCGGTGATCATTATTTCTACATCAATGAAACGGGTAAAAAAGAATTCAGGGATGGTTTGGCCAAGTTCACTGATCTTTGGATTTTAGAGAACGGAAAATGGAAAATGTCCAGGGTTTTAAGTTATGACCACGGCCCGGCACCATACCAAAATGAAAGAAAGGAAATACCTTTAAAGGATCAAATTATGAAAATCTATCAAGGTAATTACAATAGCAGGAAAAACGGAATTATTAGCGTTGAACCCAAAAATTCCATTCTGAATCTGACTGTTGGAGGTAAAACACTTTTACTTTATCCGGAAACAGAAAACAGATTCTTCACAAAAGAAAAGGATCTTGTGTTTGAATTTGTAAAAGAAAAAAATAAGATCATAAAAATGAATGTTTATGAAAACGGGAATCTTATCGAAGAAGATTATTTTACGAAATAAATAAAAAGCCTTCCAATAAGGAAGACTTTATCTCATTTTATTGATTTTCCAGTTTATGTACCTTTTTAGTCCCCTCGTACATTTCGTATTGTAAAAATCTTGTCTCCAGTTTTCCGTTGAAGAGCTTAATCTTTCTCGAAGGACGAAGTCCTATTTTCTTTACCGCTTCAAGGTCTGAAGAAATCAGCCAGGCTAAAGTATTCGGGTAATGGGTTTTAAAAGTATCTCCGATTTTCTTGTAAAACTCATCATCATTAATAGAGATTCTTTCATCATATGGTGGATTGAAAACCATTAATAAAGGGAAAAGTTCTTTTTTAGACTCAAAAAAGTTTTGCCTCTTAACTTCAATTACATCTTCCATTTCAGCCGACTCGATATTGGTACGGGCAGCGTTAAGCATTCTTCCGTCTATATCGTATCCTACAATTTTACCCTGAAATTCTTTCACTCTATTGATTCTGAATTCCTTGATCTTGGTAAAAAGATCATTATCATAATTATTCCAGTTTTGGAACGCAAATCTTTTCCTGAAAATCTGTGCAGGAAGATCCATAGCAATCATTGCTGCTTCAATCAAAAGAGTTCCTGAGCCACACATCGGATCCAGAAAATTTCCTTTTCCGTCCCATCCGGCAAGCTGAAGCATTCCACTTGCCAATACCTCATTAATAGGTGCCTCACCTTGTTCTTTTCTGTATCCTCTTTTGAATAAAGGATCACCTGAAGAATCAAGAGAAATTGTTACTAACTCCCTGTCGATATGCAAATGAAACTTGATATCAGGACTTTTAGGCTCCACATTAGGGCGCTTTTTGAATTTTTCCTGAAAGTAATCCACAATAGCATCCTTCATTTTTAATGTAACAAATTGTGAATGCTTAAAGGTCTCTGAATTTACGGTAGCATCAATTGCAAATGATTGATCCACATCCATAAACTGCTCCCATTCCAGCTTAAAAAGCTTGTCATAAAACTGATGCTGATTAAAAGCCTTGAATTCAAAAACCGGTACCAGGATCTTCAATGCCGTTCTTGTCGAGTAATTGATTTTATAAAGAAAACCTAAATCTCCTTCACAGTTTACCGCGCGGTTTTTAACTTCAACATTTCGTCCTCCTAATTTTTTAATCTCTTCAGCTAAGATCTGCTCCAATCCGAAGAAAGTTTTTATCTGAATTTTTATATTTTCTATGTCCATAAATAGTTATTAAAAGATTTAATAATTTAAAAATTAAAAGATTAGCCTTCCAATATTTTGATTAATTGAATTTTTCAATCTTTCAATCTTAAAATACTTTTCCTTTTACCGCACAAATTTAGTTATTTTTGCATTATGGAATGGTTTGAATCTTGGTTTGATACCCCTTATTATCATTTACTTTATAGCAACAGGGACTATACGGAAGCTGAAAACTTTATTACAAAGCTTACTCAAAGTCTTCAGCTGCCGCCTTCTTCTAAAATTATTGACCTTGCCTGCGGAAAAGGAAGACATTCCGTATTCCTTAATAAATTGGGATATGATGTCTTAGGGCTTGATTTATCAAGACAAAGTATTGAGTTTGATAAGCAGTTTGAAAACCAAACCCTTATTTTCGATGTTCATGACATGCGAAACCCTATCGATGCAGATCCTGTGGATGCCGTTTTTAATCTTTTTACGAGTTTCGGATATTTTGACCAGGAAAGTGATGATAAAAAAGTTTTCCAATCCGTGTATTCTGTTTTAAAGCCTGGAGGCTATTTTGTTCTTGATTATCTGAACGAAGAGTACGTAAGAAGTAAAATTGTTCCGGAATCAGTCATCAACCGCGGTGATATCGATTTTAAAATCTGCAAAAAAATTGAAGGAAGACATATTATCAAAGACATCCGGTTTGAATCTAAAGGAAAGCCTTATCATTTTTTTGAGAAGGTAAAGCTACATACACTGGAAGAAATCAATTCCTACGCTTCAGAATGTGGCTTTGAACGATTGAAAATCTGGGGTGATTATCAATTGAATGGCTTTAATAAAGAAACGTCACCACGCTGTATCAATTTATTTAAGAAAAAATCATGATCATAGTCCTTTTACTGATTTTAAGTGTAATCGCAGGAGTATTTCTTGGAAAGCATTTTGGTAAAAAAGAAAAACTGGCTAAAAATCTTTTGATTCTGAGCGCAGGGTTTCTTATTACCATCTGTTTGAACGAGGTTTTTCCACAGGTTTACACTTCAGAAAAAAGTAATATTATAGGTATTTTTGTAATTCTGGGTGTCTTATTACAAATGATTCTGGAAGCTTTAACCAAAGGGTTTGAGCATGGCCACTTCCATCATCATAATGATCATAATATACTTCCCGTTGCTTTAATGGCCGGATTGTTTGTCCATGCATTTATAGAAGGTATTCCTTTAGGAAATGAAAAAGAAGTATTATCACCCTATCTACTTGGTATCGTTTTTCATAACATTCCTATTTCATTTATTTTGGGAGCCTTTTTATTCAACAGAAAGGAGGGAGAGAAAAGATCACCGTATCCTACCTATATGATCATTGCATTATTTGCGCTCGCCTCTCCTATGGGAATGTTATTGGGAAATTATTTCAATCCGGAGTTACAGCCTTATTTTCTGGCAATTGTCGGAGGAATTTTCCTGCATATCTCATCAGTAATTATTTTTGAAAGTAATAAAAACCATAATATTGACTGGACGAAAATAGGTTTAGTAATCCTTGGTATATCACTTGCCCTGATCATGCACCTGTTTCATTCACATTCGGTGATTTCCGGCCATTAGGAACAGCCCTATGTAATCCGGCCTTAGTTGTATTTAAAAATTACTACAATTTAATTCATAAAACCCTGACTAGAGGAAACTTATAATTAGCAAGATAATTCCTTTTATAGAGAAAATTACGGAAAACAAACAATTAAAGTGCATAATACATCGCACAATCAAACAATTAGCTAATTCTTTTAATTATTCATAATTTTTACATCAAATTAATATTGATGTAATTTTTTTTGTACTTTAGCCCCGCCACTAAATCACTTACGTATGAATAAACGAACTAAACGTTTGACAACAGCTGTGTCCTGTTTTTTATTATGCGGTATTTTATCCGCCCAAACGAATAAAAAAAAAGACACCCTGAGGGAAAAAAGCATTGAAGATGTTGTAATTGTAGGATACAAAACTCAAAAAAGATCGAGTCTTACAGCAGCTGTCTCAATTATTTCTGACAAAAAACTAAAAGATGCCAATACCTCTGATGTATCAAGTCTCTTACAAGGAAAAGCCGCAGGAGCACAAATTATGCAGGGAGGAGGCGGTCCGGGATCTTCAGCAACCGTAAAAATCAGGGGTACCGCTACCATCAACGGTCCAAGCCAGGCATTATGGGTCGTAGACGGTGTAATGATGAACGGAACTCCCAATCTGGATCCCAATCAAATCGAAAGCATCAACATTTTGAAAGATGCGACATCAACAGCTTTGTATGGTTCCAGGGGAGCAAACGGAATTGTACAGGTCTTCACAAAATCCGGTACAGCAGGAAAAAGCACGATGAATGTTTCTGTAAACAATTCGTTTAATACATTCAATAACGGGCGCTTCAAACTGATGGATGGTACCCAATTATATGATTATTTCACTTCATTAAAAAATGCCCCTTCAATCCCTTCCGAACTCAGAAACCCTGGATATAACTGGCTGAAAAACGGCACACAGACGGGAGTAGTTCAAAACTACACCATTGATTTCAGAGGAGGCTCTCAAAATTCAAGGACGTACATTTCCGGAAACTATTATGACGAAACCGGAACTGTAAGAGGATACGACTATAACAGATTGTCATTCAGGATCAATCATGAACATACCGTAAAGCCCTGGCTGATATTAAAACCCAAAGTGAGTCTATCATATACCAGCGGAAAAGACCGTCAGGGTTCTCTGTATCAGATGTACCTCAATATGCCTTGGGATAATCCAAAAGCCCCGGATGGAAGTCTCATAAACCCTAATTCATATAGTGGAACATGGTATGGAAGAGATTACTCCAATTACCTTTACGATTTGCAATGGAACTATGGTAAAAGCAATCAGCTGGATCTGATCGGGAATTTTGATGCTGAAATTAAATTTACAGATTATTTAAAGTTTGTTACTACCAATAATGTCACCTACAGAAATTATGACGATATGTATTATACCGATCCGAGATCCATTGCGGGGGATAGTAACAAAGGTGAATTAACAGAATCCTATTCCAAAGATGTAAGCAAATTCTTTAACCAGATGTTGAGATTCGACAAAGATTTTGGAGTTCATAACGTAAATGCTTTAGCAGCCTATGAGTATAACGACAGAATATATAAGGTTTCCAGAGCCGGTGTATACGGAATTGTTCCGGGAACAGACGTCTTCGACAACGGAGCAACGACAGGAAGAAAGCCCTCAGGCACAAAATATGACAGGGCATACAATGCATTTCTTTTCAACGCAGAATATGTATACGATAAAAAATATTTCATTCAGGGTTCTTTAAGAAGCGAATCTTCTTCTGCATTTGGTGCCAGCCAGAGAAATGGATTATTTTATTCATACAGTTTAGGATGGAATATTCACAAAGAAAAATTTTTCGGAGTAAAACAAATCAACGAATGGAAATTAAGAGCCAGCAGGGGACTTGTAGGAAATACCCCAAGTCCTAATTACGGATGGCAGGACCTGTATGCGCTTACTCAGATGTACAATGCTCAGATAGGAGCAACATGGTACCAGCTAGGCAATCCTAATCTAACCTGGGAGTCGATTTATCAGAACAATATTGGTACGGATATCCGTGCATTCGATAACCGTCTGACCCTGAACGTGGATTATTTTAATAATAAAACCAAAGATCTTCTGATGCTTGTTACACTTCCGTCATTAACAGGAGTCGACAGACAATACCTGAATGTAGGAGACGTAAGAAATAAAGGATGGGAATTCAATGTTAATTATGCTGTCATTAAATCTGAAAATGTGAACTGGGATATTGGTTTCAATATCAGTACCTACAACAACAGGGTTCTTTCAACAAGAAACAACAGCATCCAGCTTCTATCCAATAATCAGGTCGCTATTGCCGGAAACGATGTTACTTCATTCTATATGCGAAAATGGATGGGGGTAAATCCTGATAATGGCGCAGGGCAATGGGAAGTGATTAACGCTGATGGAACCAAAAGTGTTACATCTAATTACAATCAGGCCACATTGCAGATTGTAGGCGCTGCTACACCCGATTATTATGGATCTTTCAGTACCAATCTTACCGTAAAAAGGTTTTACCTTAATGCCAATATTTATTTTTCGCAGGGAGGACAGATTTACAACTCCTACCGGGAACTGTTTGATTCTGATGGCGCTTATCCTTACTACAACCAAATGGTCCTGAAGGATAGCTGGAACAGATGGGAAAAACCTGGAGATATAGCCACACATCCTGTAGCAATTTTCAACAATAATACACTTACCAACAAGCCTTCTTCAAGATATCTTGAAGATGCAAGCTATATGAAATTAAGATCCCTGAGGTTAGGATACAATTTTCCAGATTCTTTAGCGGAAAAACTTAAAGTCTCTTCGGCAAGTATTTATATCATGGGGGAAAATCTCTTTACCATTACTAAATTTTCCGGAGTAGATCCGGAAGCCGGACCTGCAGATAACCAAACTACCTATTCCGGAACAGCAGGCGCAATTTATCCTATCCCAAGAAGATTTTCTCTTGGTTTCACCTTCACCTTTTAAAACTTACAAAACATGAAAAAGATATTTTTAGCACTTATCGCACTAACATCGGTAGCCTGTAATATAGACAGGTCTCCATATGATTCAAAAGAGTCTGATACCATATTAACAGATCCAACAGGGCTACAGACCATTACTCTCGGAAACTATGCTCTTTTGAAAGGAGATGCAACAGGAGGAGGATTTTTCAACAATCTTTACAGAGTGGGTGAATATGGCGGCGATAATATTGATATCAGCGGTACGACCACCGACCAGTTCTTTTATTATTATAACTACAGAAGTATTAAAAATAATGGCCGCTCCAATACGATATGGAATGCAGGATATAAGGCTATCATTGGATGCAATAAAGTTATTTCCAAATTTGCCGAAGGAAAAGATACCAATACCGATCAGCTGATCGGGGAAAATTATTTTCTAAGGGCCTACGTTTATTTTTCTTTGGTAAATGTATTTGGAAAGCCTTACAATCAGGGAACCGGCAATCTGGGAGTACCATTAAAAACATCGGATGATGTAAACGAATTACCGGGCAGGGCCACGGTAGGTCAAATTTACGATCAGGTAGTCAATGATCTGAGAAAAGCGGAACAATTGATGACTCTCGATAAAAACAACACCTACGCATCTAAAGAAGCTGCTCAAGCATTGCTATCCAGAGTGTATCTGTATATGGAAAATAATGATAAAGCTATTGAATATGCTGATAAGGTGATTAATTCCGGAAAGTATATGCTATTGTCTAATTCCGAACTTCCTTCTTATGCCACGAAAACTCCTGAAACCAACAAAGAGACCATTTTTGCATTCAAATACAATAAAGATGGTGATTACAGTGATGGCTGGTACACTATAGGATCCATGTATGCCAATATTCAAAATGTAGGCTGGGGTGAGATGTACGCGTCTTCTTCTTATCTGGATCTGATCAATCAAAATCCACAGGATGCACGATTGAAGTTCATTTCTCCGAAATACACAAGCCCATCTGTTCCTGTTGCTTATTGGGTACAACAAGGTACAAATGCTTCCGGAGGAATAACTTATAATTACACTTTTCAGAAAACATTCCAGCAGGGAGGGAATACCTATTTCACGATGAATAATGTTAACTATCAGGTGCATTCAGAAATTTTGCCTACCAAAACGAATTATTACTTTATTAATTCTAATAACGTAAAAGTTTATGTAAATCTGGACAATGATATGGACAAAAGAAACGGGTATCCGAAATTCTATGTTTTAAAATGTTCATTACAGGAAGGAGTTCCTCAATTATGGTCACCGGTTATTCTGAGATTGGCTGAAATGTATCTGAACCGGGCCGAAGGCTATGCTAAAAAGGGAAATTCAGCTTCAGCACTGGCTGACGTAAACACGATCAGAACAAGAGCGGGAATTCCAGCATATCCTTCAGTTCCATCAGGACAAACTATTTTAGACTTGGTTCTTCAGGAGAGAAGACTTGAAATGGCTTTTGAAGCACATAGAAAATATGATGTCTTCAGAAATAAATTAAGTCTCGACCGTAATTATCCGGGAACCCATTTAAACGGAAATAATCCCTTTTATACGGTTCCTTATACCAGCAACAGAATTATTGAATATATTCCTGAACAACAGATTCAGATCCAGCCCAATCTGATCCAGAATCCTGATTAATCAGATCTTACTTCAATGCATATAAATTAAAAGCTCCGAATTAAAAATTCGGAGCCTCAATTTAATCACTTGCTACACAATCCGGAAATTAGAATTTCCAGCCGACTGTAAGAAAGAAGTTATCTCTGTTGCTTTTCACACTGGAAACAACGGATGTTGGTGTATTTACATCAAAATCACCTGAATAATATCCTGTTCCCAGGTCAGCACTCCCTCTCAGGAATGGGTTATTATATTTTGAGCTGACATTCTGATACGCTGCATCCACATAGAAGTTTCCAAAATCATATCCGATACCTGCTCCTATCGTATTTCTTTCTCCCAAAATCAAATTACTATAGCTGTTATCCCCTGCAACTCCTGCATTGGAATAAGAACTGATCGTAAAAGCATCAAAAGGACTTGATGTATAGGAATATCCACCTCTTATTCTAAATGCCTTAATTCTGTATTCCGCACCTACCCTTACTTCCGATAGGTTTTTATAATTGTCACTGAAGAAAGAATTCAATTCTCTTTCCGCAGCACCTTGTACTTCATATTTAGGTTTGGTAAGTCCTAAAGTATAGTCTACGTTAATGGCAAAATTCTTATTGGGAACAAACGCACCACTTACAGTAGCCTTCATTGGGGACCTGAAATTTCTGTCTTCCACATAGTTGTCATAATTGATCCCGTTACTTCCGTCATAATATTCGCGGAAGACCCTGTCGATATTCCACCAGGTCGGTGTTTCAATAGATGCTCCCAATCTGAACTGATTGCTTAATTTTCCGATAACCCCTACTGTTGCTGAAAAACCATTTGATTTTTCCGAAAACGGGGTATACTGCTTATCAAAAGTATTCACCGATCCATCCAGATTAAGCCCGAATAAAGCACTGTCATACTGATCGATTTCAGCGTAATGCATATTAATGCTTGCTCCCAGATAAAGTGAATTGTTATAGTTCGCACCTACACCCAGGTTAAATTTGGTCTGATTACCATATCTGTTATAAGCATGCCCAAGGTAAGACAGGTTACCTACCACAGGATTTCCATTAGAATCTAACAGGTTTTTGGAGATCACTACATTGGAATTCCCCGGGCTCTCAACATAATTCTCAAGAGACTGCGTTGATAGATTGGCACCGATATTAATGAACTTCCATGGTGATTCTGTCATCAGCTGGATCGTTGCAACACCACCAACATTTCCAAGCGTAAATTTATTTAATTTATAATCTGTTGAAGATCCAGCCAGAGAGCTGGTATTTTTAGTATTGCTTAAAAACAACGTTGCCGATACATCTCCCGCAATAGCAACACCTAATCCCGCAGGGTTTGTCATCAATGAAGTAGCATCACCTCCAAGTGCCCCGTTAGAGCCGGCCATCGCATTAAATTTTGAAGAACCTATTATCGGAGTGTTAGAATAAACATCAATCGAATTCCTGATTGTAGAAATATCCTGTGCCTGCACAAAGTAAGCAGCAGAAATACCTAGTACTACTAAAGATTTTTTTAACATTATTATTTGAATAGTTAGTTATTATGTTTAAAAATTATCTGCCTCCTGATCTGAAGCCGCCTCCGCCGCCGGATCTAAATCCACCGCCGCCTCCACCGGAACCGCCACGGAAACCACCTCCGCCACCAGAGTTGAATCCTCCGGATCTGAAGCCACCGTTGTCATTTGATCTGAAACCACTATCATTTCTGTATCTTGGCTGGCTGTCGTAATTAGGTCTTGGCTGAGTATTCATATTAGGATTACGATATCCTGAATTATTATTTCTGAAACCACTGTTATTGTTGCCTCTGAATCCGGAATTGTTACCATTAGTCATTGTTCCGTTTCTGAAACCACCATTGTTATTTCTGAACCCTGAACCATTCGTATTGTTTCTGAATCCTGAACCTGCAGAATTGTTTCTGAATGCAGAGTTATTAATGTTGTTTCTGTATACTGATCCGTTACTTCCGTTATATCCGCTTAAACCATATCCAAGTCTTCCGTCAGCACCACTTCTCCTGTAAGCCGGTCTGTTGTAATATCCATTACCCCAGTAACCGCCACCCCAGCCCCAATATGGGTTTCCATAGTAGCCGCCGCCCCAGCCCCAGAAAGGATCATAAAATCCTCCATAGTTCCAGCCCCAGTAAGGGTAACCACCCCAGCCCCATGAGCCGCCCCAGCCCCAGCCGAAGGACATTCCGAAGCCCCAGCCTCTGTTCCAGCCCCAATATGGGCTATAGCCTCCATACCATCCACCCCAGCCCCATGGTGAACCCCATGAGTTGTCGTAATAGTTGGTCTGAGATCCGGCAAAAGCGCCCCAATCAGAATCTGTTGCGGTATTATTCCATGAATCGCCTCCCCATGTGCTGTATTTGTTATCCTGATCTTTGGAGTTGGTTTCCGCATTCTGAATAAGATTGGTATTGTTTGCATCCTGATAGTAATCATAGTATTCTCCAACCCTGTTTCCGCCATTAATGATCACTCCTTCTGGCAACGTATCTTTATTGGGATCATAATAGACCCCGTCTGTCTCGCTGTACCCTCCCATCTGTGCACCACAAGACATTAATAACAATCCACTTGATATGGCTAAAATACCTTTGGATTTTAGCATACCAAATAAATTTTTATGTATATTTTTTTTCATGATAACGTAAAGATTTTTAATTTAAATTATATTTGCAATGTGTACCAAAAATGTACCAAACATCGGTAAAAAAATCTATCAAAAATAGATTTTTATTTTTAGATAACAATAATGTTAAAAAGTTAAAAAAAATTTAAAAAAACAATGGCAAAATTAACCTCAAGGAGCGAAGATTACAGCAAGTGGTATAACGAGTTAGTTGTAAAAGCAGATCTGGCAGAAAACTCCGGAGTACGTGGAAGTATGGTTATAAAACCATACGGATATGCGATCTGGGAAAAAATGCGTGATGAAATGGATAGAAAATTCAAAGAAACAGGTCACGTTAATGCTTATTTCCCGCTTTTTGTACCCAAAAGTCTGTTCGAAGCTGAGGAGAAAAATGCAGAAGGTTTTGCAAAAGAATGCGCCGTTGTTACCCATTACAGATTAAAAACCGATCCGGATAATCCTCACAAGCTGATAGTAGACCCTGATGCCAAGCTGGAGGAGGAACTTATCGTTCGTCCTACCTCGGAAGCTATTATCTGGAATACTTATAAAAGCTGGATCCAATCATACAGAGATCTACCGATATTGATCAATCAGTGGGCGAATGTTGTTCGTTGGGAAATGAGAACCCGTCTATTCCTGAGAACCTCTGAATTCTTATGGCAGGAAGGTCACACGGCTCATGCAACCAAAGATGAGGCCATAGAAGAAGCAGAAAAGATGAATAAAGTGTATGCAGATTTTGCAGAGAACTTTATGGCAATGCCTGTAGTCCAGGGATTAAAGACCCCTTCCGAAAGGTTTGCGGGAGCGGATGAAACCTATTGTATTGAGGCATTGATGCAGGATGGAAAAGCTCTTCAGGCTGGTACTTCTCACTTTTTGGGCCAGAATTTCGCAAAAGCTTTTGATGTGAAATTCACCAACAAAGAAGGAAAAATAGAACACGCATGGGCTACATCATGGGGAACTTCTACCCGATTAATGGGAGCGTTGATCATGACACACTCTGACGATTTCGGATTGGTATTGCCTCCAACTTTAGCTCCAATACAAGTGGTTATTGTTCCGATCTTCAAAGGAGAAGAACAACTGAGCCAAATCAGTGAGGTTGCTTTAGACATTCAGACAAAGCTTAGAGCTAAAGGTATTTCGGTGAAATTTGATAATGACACCCAAAACAAGCCAGGCTGGAAATTTGCTGAATATGAATTAAAAGGTGTTCCTGTGAGAATTGCAATCGGACCAAAAGATCTGGAAAATAAATCGGTTGAAATTGCAAGAAGGGATAACCTGACCAAAGAAACGGTTTCTATTGAAGGATTGGATTCCCATATCGATCAATTATTAAAAACCATCCAGAAAGATCTTTACACCAAAGCTCTTAATTTCAGAGAAGAAAATATGACTAAAGTGGATTCTTACGAAGAATTTAAAAAAGTTCTGGAAGAAAAAGGAGGATTCATCTATGCACATTGGGATGGTACCGCTGAAGAAGAAGAACAAATCAAGGAAGAAACGAAAGCGACCATCAGATGTATCCCTTTGGATGATGATATTGAAGAAGGTGTTTCATTAATCTCCGGAAAGCCTTCTAAGAGACGCGTACTGTTCGCTAAAGCATATTAATAATTTTAATCATTTGCAAAAAAAACGTTGAAAATCAAATAAATATTTAAAAAATATGACATTTGGACAGATTTTTGTTTAATTTTATGTCAACATTAATCTAAAAAATATTTATTATGTCTTTAAACGTTATTGATTTAATTAAAGGACAATTGGGTCCCGCTTTAGTTTCTCAGGCGGCTTCACAGCTTGGAGAAAGTGAGTCTGGTATTTCAAAAGCAATTGGAGGTTTATTGCCTGCCGTTGTTGGCGGATTAGCTAATAATGCTAATAATCCTGGAGTTTTAGATGCAATCACTAGTGCTTCATCTAATGGAATTTTAAGTAATTTATTAGGAGGCTCTTCTAATAATTCTATGATTTCAGGTTTATTGACGTCCATTTTTGGAGATAAACTGAGTGGCTTGGTAAATTCCATCGCCAGCTTTGCCGGAATTAGTAATAATTCTTCCAGCTCTTTGCTGAATATGGTAACAGGAGCTACAGTAGGTACTATAGGAAAGTATGCTGCAGACAATAATCTGGATGCATCAGGAATTTCAGGGCTACTGAATGATCAAAAAGGAATTGTTTCTACTTTACTGCCTGCCGGACTTTCTTTAGCATCATTAAATATTGGTGACTGGGCTAAAGGATATAAATTTGATAATGATAACGACGCCATAAAAACGCCGGTACAGGAGGAACCAAAAATTGAAGTAACAAGAAGTACAACTCCAACAGGTACCAACCCGGACAGAAATGACGGAGGTGGTTCTATCTGGAAATGGTTATTACCTCTTCTGCTATTGATTGCTGCAGGATACTTCTTATGGAAGCAGTGTGAGAAAAAAGAAACGACTACCACTACAATGGGCGCAGATTCTACAGGAGCACACTCTGATACGGCTACGGCAGTATCTCCATCTGATACAGCAGCAGCGCCTGCAGCTACAACCACGAAAGTTGACGAAAATATCGACTTGAACGGTACAGCGCTTAAAGGGTACAAAGGAGGAATGGAAGACAGAATGATTGCATTCTTAAAATCTGACGGCTACAAAAATGCAGCAGATGATAATGCATTAAAAGACACTTGGTACGATTTCGATCATGTGAATTTTAAATTAGGAAGCGCTACAGAACTGGAAGCAGGTTCTCAGGGACAATTGGAAAACCTTGCAGCTATTTTAAAAGCTTATCCTGATGCTAAAATTAAAATAGGAGGATATACTGACAAAACAGGTAATGAAGCTTCTAATGTAAAACTTTCTACTGCAAGAGCTAACTTTATCAAAGAATGGTTAGGCAAACAAAATCTAGGTGGTCAGGTATTAGGTGCAGAAGGTTATGGAAGTAAATTTGCAACGGTAGACGCAAAAGCTTCTGACGCTGAAAGAGCCAAAGACAGAAAAATGGCAATAAGATTTGCGAAATAATCTTTTAAAATAAATACTACGTATAAGATCCCGAAAGTTTTTTCGGGATTTTTTTATTATATATTTTCTATTTACATTTATTTAATTAAATTTGTTAGTCATTTCTAACATTTATGAATTTTACAAAAGGCGCTTGGCGAAAAGATAAAACACTCCACTCATTACCAGAAGTATACTCATCCATTAAAGTACCTAAAAACGGTTCTTTCTGGAGGAAATACCTTGCGTTTGCAGGTCCCGGTTTAATGATTGCAGTGGGATACATGGACCCCGGAAATTGGGCTACCGATATCGCGGGAGGAGCTCAATTTGGCTACACCCTGCTTTCCGTTATACTTATTTCCAACATTTTCGCAATGGTTTTACAGCATTTATCAGTAAAGCTGGGAGTAGCGACAGAGAGAGACCTTGCACAAGCCTGCAGGGACCACTTTAGCCCGACTACCAATTTTATCTTGTGGATCCTGTGTGAGATTGCCATTGCCGCCTGTGATCTCGCAGAAGTTATAGGATCTGCGATCGCACTCAACCTGCTTTTTCATATTCCCCTTACCTGGGGAATCGTAATAACCACAATAGATGTTTTACTTATCCTTTTGCTCCAGGCTAAAGGATTCAGATGGATCGAAAGTATTGTAGGAGGACTTATTTTTATTATTCTCGCATGTTTCATTTATGAAATCGTTATTTCAAAACCGGCCGTTAATGAAATATTGGGAGGTCTTGTTCCGCAAAAAGAAATTATTCAGAATCCTGCTATGCTCTATATTGCAATAGGAATCCTGGGAGCTACGGTAATGCCCCACAATCTCTATTTACACAGCAGTATTGTACAGACGAGGGATTATACACGGGATAACGCAGGTAAAAAAGAAGCTATAAAATTTGCCACTTTAGATAGTACGATCTCCTTAATGCTTGCTTTTTTCATCAACGGAGCAATTTTAATACTGGCAGCAGCTACCTTCCATATCACAGGAAATAAACATGTTGCAGATATCCATGATGCTTATAAAATGCTGACCCCAATCCTGGGTGCTTCTATGGCAAGTATAGCATTTGCGATCGCTTTGCTCGCCTCAGGTCAGAATTCTACATTAACAGGGACACTGGCCGGACAAATTGTAATGGAAGGTTTTCTGAATATCAGATTAAAACCCTGGTTAAGAAGATTGATAACCAGACTTATCGCGGTTATTCCTGCTTTAATTGTTGCGATTCTGTACGGAGAAAAAGGGACAACAGACCTTCTGGTTTTAAGCCAGGTTATCTTATCCATGCAGCTGAGCTTTGCTGTAGTTCCACTCGTAATGTTTACTAATGACAAAGCCAAAATGGGCGATTTCGTCAATAAGCCTTTCATGAAAATCTGTGTCTGGGTTATCTCAGCCATTATCATTGTCCTGAATCTTTATTTGTTGTATCAAACATTTTCCGGAGAATAATTTTTCTGCCTTAATGTCCATATTTGCTATTTGGCAGAATCTTTGACAAACAACTCTTTAAAATAGTTATTGAATATGGAAAATCAGGATATCAACGAAGAAAACATCAATAAGCAACAAGAAGACAACATTCAGAACGAAAATGCTTCTGAACAAAATGTGACAAATACTCCGACTGCGGAAGAACTTTTGGCAGAAGAGAAAGACCGTTATATTCGTCTTTATGCTGAGTTCGAAAATTATAAAAAGAGAACTTCCAAAGAAAAGATGGAGTTCTTCCAATATGCTAATCAGGACATGATGGTTTCTATGCTTGGAGTACTGGATGATTTTGAAAGAGCATTAAAAGAAATCGCTAAAAACGGAAATCCGGCGGATCTGCAGGGTGTAGAACTTATCTATCAGAAATTCAAAAATAAACTTACAGAGAAGGGGTTGAAATCAATGGAAGTAAAAGCCGGAGATTCTTTTAATGTGGACCTTCACGAGGCAATTACTCAGATTCCTGCTCCATCTGATGATTTAAAAGGTAAAATCGTAGATGTAATCGAAACAGGATATACTTTAGGAGATAAGGTAATCCGTTTTGCTAAAGTAGTAACAGGAAACTAATATTAATAAGTGATAAATGGTGAGCAATATCAGGTGATAAAACCCCATATATGCTCTACACATCTTTTGTCATTTATCTGAAATCAATTATACAATTGTCATGTCAAAAAGAGATTATTACGAGGTTCTTGAGATAAGCAAATCTGCTTCAACCGAAGAAATAAAAAAATCATACCGTAAAATGGCCATCAAATATCACCCTGATAAAAATCCGGGAGATAAAGAGGCTGAAGAAAAATTTAAAGAAGCTGCCGAAGCTTATGAAGTATTGAGCGACGATCAGAAACGTGCAAGATACGATCAGTTCGGTCATGCAGGTGTAGGTGGAAACGGCGGATTCGGCGGTGGATTTGGCGGCGGAATGAATATGGAGGATATTTTCAGCCAGTTTGGAGATATTTTCGGTGGTCATTTTGGCGGCGGCGGATTCGGTGGTGGCGGACGTCAGCAGGTAAAAGGTTCTAATTTAAGAATCCGCATCAAGCTGAATCTTGAGGAAATGGTAAACGGTACCCAAAAGACTCTTAAAGTAAAAAAAATGAAGATGGCAGAAGGTGCCACTTCTAAAACGTGTCCTACCTGTAATGGTTCCGGAGTTCAGGTGAAAGTAATGAACACCATGTTCGGACAAATGCAGACACAGGCTACATGCGGAACTTGTCAGGGTATCGGAAAAGTTGCCGATAAAATCCCGGCAGGTGCAAATGCACAGGGACTTATAAAAGATGAGGAGGAAATTACCATCAATATTCCTGCAGGAGCAAGAGACGGAATCCAGCTTAATGTAAGAGGAAAAGGTAACGACGCTCCTTTCGGAGGAGTTCCGGGAGATCTGCTTGTTATCGTAGAGGAAGAAGTAGATAAAACAATCAAAAGAGAAGGAGACAATCTTCATCAGGAGTTATATATTTCATTTGCAGAAGCTGCATTAGGAACCAAAAAAGAAGTTCCTACGGTAGGTGGAAAGGTAAAAATCACTGTAGATCCCGGTACGCAATCAGGAAAAATCCTGAGACTGGCCGGAAAAGGCCTTCCTAGCATTGACAGTTATGGAAAAGGAGATATGTTTATACACATTAATGTATGGACTCCACAAAAATTAACGAAAGATCAGAAAGATTTCTTTGAAAAACAGATGTCCAGCGGAGAAATGGTTGCAGAACCATCCGGAAAGGAGAAGACATTCTTTGATAAAGTAAAAGATCTTTTCAACTAAAATATAAAAAGAGGCCTGCAAGGTCTCTTTTTTTATTGGCGTTCTGTTTTAATGTTCCGGAATTTATATTTTCTCACCTAAGACCATAGATGATCAAACTTTTTAAGCCATTACAAAAGATATTTCAGTTTGCGGTTAGCCAATACAAGAATAAAACTGGCAGTCAGTAATGTTATCACGAAAATCAACATTTCGAACGGATAATATAAACCAAGTGTCCATTTCATAATCAGAGGATGTATCACATAGATTGCAGTGGATAAGCTGGCAAGAATTTTAGTATCTATCATTACAGACACATTTTTGCAGTAGATAAATACCAGCGGGCAGGCTAATAATAAAGAAAACAACAGGTCAATATTTTCTGTAGAACTGATCATGATAAAATTGTAAAAAGACTCTGAAATCACAAGCCCGGTCAAAGCAATAACTGTGATCAGTGAAGGCCTGTATCTCATATCAAGGTTAAGCTTATTGATCAGATATCCTATTGTTAAAAAAGGAAAGCATACCAGGAGAAAGTTCCTGTAAGACGGATAAAGATTGATTAATTTATCTTTTTGCCCCCCAAAATAATGGAGATTTCCTATCGTCTGTAACGCGTAGCCTATACTGAATAATAAAACAATAAGCGCTAGCATAAACCTTACCGGTTTCTTCCTGATTAAAAATAAAATAATCGCTGAAAAAAAAGTTCCTATCAAATACCATAAGTGATGATATCCAAATAGAATGTTTATGAATATATCTTCTTTTTTCCAGAAGGGAATATAAACCAGCGACCAGATCAGGTAAAGCAAAAATGTCCTTACCAGCCACTTTTTAAGCTTTTGTGTATTGTCTACGTAATAAAAATAATATCCCGTAATGATTAAAAATGTGGGCACCGCCATTCTGAAAACCCCGTTAACAAGTACGAAACCAAGTACAGGACGGGTATCCTGAAATAAATGCATGTGCAGGAAGACAACAAAAAATGCAAGGACAATTTTCAATATATCAATGGACAGATTCCTCATGAGCCGTAAACATGATACAGCGTAAACAAGAATGATAAGTCAATCGTCTTGCTGTCTATTTTTAAAAGAGAACCTGCATACATCTATTTACGGGTTGCCAGAGTATATATTTTTTTGCCTAATGTAAAAAGTGCCACGGCAAGTAAGCCCCCTATCATTCCAAACGTAAACTCTTTAAGTACTGATGGCCAGTCAGGGAGAAAATGATGAAGATACGCTATATTATGAACAAAAATTCCTCCGGAAACCAAAATGAGGGCTATTGTTCCCACGATTGCCAGCATTTTAATAATAATAGGTAATGCTTTCACCAGTAAATGCCCCAGTTTGGAGAAAAAGCCTTTATCATTACTCTTTCTGATCAGCTTAAAGCCGGCATCATCCATCCTTACAATTAAAGCCACAATACCATACACTCCTATGGTTGCCAGGAAAGAAACCAAACTTACCGTAATGATTTGTGTCAGTAGAGGATGTTGTTCTTCAAGAACAGTTCCAAGAGCGATAATTACAATTTCGATTGAAAGAATAAAATCTGTGGTAATTGCTGATTTAATTTTCGATTTTTCTGAATTTTCATCATCTTCATTTTTTGTGCTTTCTTCTATGACTTCATGTCCTTTTTTATCCCGATGAAATAAAAACTCAATGATTTTTTCAACTCCCTCGAATGCAAGGTAAAAACCTCCTAAAATAAGAATGATTTCTATTGCAGGCTTATACAGCCAGTGTAGTAAAAACGCGATCGGCAGAATAATTAGCTTATTAATAAAAGAACCTTTGGTAATTGCCCATAACACAGGTATCTCCCGTGATGAAATGAAACCTGTAGCCTTTTCGGCATTTACCGCCAGGTCATCTCCCAAAATCCCTGCAGTTTTCTGAGTTGCTATCTTACTGGTTACAGCCACATCATCCATAAGAGCAGCGAGATCATCTAAAATTGCAAAAAAACCGGAAGCCATATGTAATTTATTATTTAACAACAAAAATAACTATTTAATTCTATATCTCATTTTCTTTTAAAATCAATTTAACAAAGAAAAAATTCATAAATCATAAGAAGCCTTGTGATCGTATCATCTATTTTTTTTATTGAACTTAATAATAAACCTCACAATTCTTCTCATATTTGCCAGGGTATAAAATCCTTAACAATATGGACGAAACTGAAATCTGGGAAAAACAACTGCAATCCATCTGGCAGCAATTAGGGAAAATAAGCAATGAAGATTTTATCCAGCGGATCAAAGATCATGTTCAGCATCTAACGGATAAAAAAGCAATTGCTGATTTTGAAATGGCTTGTGCATTTGATTCAACAGGAAATGAAAAAGAAGCTGAACCATTGTATCGTTCAGCCTTACACCATGGCTTATCGGGTTTGCGCAGAAGAAGGGCCAGAATTCAGCTTGCAAGTACACTGAGAAACAATGGAAAAATCGATGAGAGCATTCGGATCCTCAGAGAAGAAAAAATAAATGAGTCTGATGAGCTTGATGATGCAGTGGATTCTTTTCTTGCACTTTCATTGTACTCAGCCGGAGAGAGTAAAGAGGCATTGTCCCTAGCGTTAAAAGCTTTATCCCGGCATTTACCCCGATACAACAATTCATTATACAAGTACGCTGAAAATTTAGAAGCATCCAATAAACATGATAGCACCGGATCTTGAAAACAGCCCTGCCTTAACCCAGAATCATCATATTTTTCTTACATTTGATTTATGAAAAAGCTCATACTCAGATATCATTTTTTTATTTTAGGATGTATCGGCTTTTTATTAAATTCATGTAATTCAAGATTCAGAGTTTGGGTGGGGAATAACAATCAGCAGAAAATTTACAATTTAAAATACGGTGAGCATAAAAGACAGAAGATGGATATTTTCCTTCCGTCCGAATATGCTAAAGAATCCCCTGTTGTTCTTATTGTACATGGAGGGGCCTGGAAGTATGGCAGAAAAGAACATATGATCCAGATCCAAAAAATGCTTTTTAAAAATAATATTCCCAGCATCAATATCAATTACAGGCTCGTTTCAAAATCTAAAAAAATTACTTACAGGGAGCAGTTGGAGGATATCAGCTCGGTAATTGAAAAATTTAATTCTTTAGCGGGGAAAGCGGAACTCCAACCTGATAACTATATTATCCTGGGAGAAAGTGCGGGTGGACATTTGGCTTTACTTTATGGTTACCAGCATCCGGATCAGATCAAAAAGATCATTTCTTTAAGCGGTCCTACTGATTTTTATTCTCCGGAATTTTTACACTCATTTTACTCGAAATATACCTCACCTACTTTACAAAAGGTGGTAGGAACCAGATTTAACCGTCACAACCTGTCTGAGGAATTTAAAATAGCAAGCCCGATTGCCAATATTACAAATGTCCCTACGCTGATCTTTCAGGGAAATCAGGATTTTCTGGTTAATAAAAGCCAGGGGCTCGCGCTGGATTCGGCTTTAGCAAGCCGGAATATTACCCGTAAACTGGTTTTCATGAAAAATACAGGACATGCCCCAAGATTTTTCAGCAAACGAAAAAGAGACAGTATCATCTACCCTAATATCCTGGAATGGATAAAAAAATAACCTGCATAAAGCAGGTTATTATATTTTACAATTCACATCTCTTTATTTAGGTGAATTATCTTCGTATTTACTGTGATCCACTTTCTTACCAAAAAGAAATTTAATAATGATCGGAAGCGTAGTGATCAGAACGATCACAATAATGATCAGTTCGAGCTTTTCTTTAAGATTGATACCAAATTGTTCCTGGAATAATTTATCCAGATAGTGACCCGCAAAGATCAGGATGAACGACCATAGCACTGCTCCGATGATATTGTCTCTGAGGAACTCTTTTTTGTCCATTTTCACAATTCCCGCAACGATAGGAGTAAACGTTCTTACTACAGGTAAAAATCTTGCCATGATAACGGCTAAAGCTCCATGCTTTTCAAAAAAATCATGAGCCTGGTACAGGTATTTTTTCTTAAACAAAAAGGTATCTTGTTTTTTATAAAGTGCAGGACCTGCCTTCACCCCAAAGTAATATCCCACTTCATTACCTACAACAGCAGCAAATGCTACAGCAGTGGCAAGGATGGTAGTATCAAGAAGATCGCTCCCTGTAGAGCCAAATGTCTCTTTGATAATTTCAACAGCATAAATTCCTGAAACAAACAATAAAGAGTCTCCTGGTAAAAAAAATCCTACAAAAAGACCAGTTTCAGCAAAAATAATAAACAGAATCAGCCAAAACCCTCCCATTTTAATATAAAACTCCGGGTTTAATAAATCTTTCCAGCTATTGAAATCTTCCATACATATTGATAAGTAACAAAAATAAGTCTAAAAAGTCTGATTAAGAAATTAATTATAAGATTTTAACTAAAAAACCAGAATAATTTTTACAGGTCTAAATCATCGTCAGAAACCGCGGTTCCATCGGCCATGAGAAAAGCTTTCAGGAATGGCGTAAGATTTCCGTTCATTACCGAATCTACGTCTGAAGTCTCATAACCAGAACGTACATCTTTTACCAGTTTGTAAGGATGCATCACATAGTTCCTTATCTGACTTCCCCACTCGATTTTCATCTTATTGGATTCAATCTCGTTTCGGGCTTTCATTCTTTCTTCAAGCTCCATTTCATATAATCTGGAACGAAGCAATTGCATTGCCTTTTCCTTATTCTGCAGCTGCGATCTTGATTCCGAGTTTTCGATAATGATCCCGGTAGGCGCGTGACGGAGACGCACCGCTGTTTCCACCTTGTTAACGTTCTGTCCTCCGGCTCCTGAACTTCGCATGGTTTCAAATGAAATGTCCGCAGGGTTTATATTAATTTCAATAGTATCATCTACCAATGGATAAACATACACGGAAACAAAGCTTGTATGTCTTTTGGCATTACTGTCAAAAGGTGAAATTCTTACGAGCCTGTGAACACCATTCTCTCCTTTAAGGTACCCGAAAGCGTATTCTCCATCCATTTCCAGGGTCACCGTTTTTACACCGGCAACGTCTCCTTCCTGATAATTCAGCTCCCGAATTTTATATCCTTGCTTTTCTGCCCACATTGTGTACATTCTCATCAGCATTGCAGCCCAGTCACAACTTTCCGTACCTCCAGCCCCTGCCGTGATCTGTATAACGGCTGAAAGCTCATCTCCTTCGTTGGAAAGCATATTTTTAAATTCAAGGTCTTCTATTTTTTCTACTAGTTTTGGAAATGTCTCATCCAGCTCTTTTTCAGAATCAGGATCTTCTTTGGCAAATTCCATTAAAACCTGCAAATCCTCAAACTGAGTAGCAATTTCCTGGTAATCTTCCACCCATCTTTTTTTAGAACGAAGCTGCTTTAAGAATGCCTCCGCCTCTTTCGGATGATCCCAAAATTCAGGAGCAGCCGTTTTCTCGTCGTCATTAGAAATTTCTATTTTCTTCTTTTCAATCTGAAGATATTTATGGAGATCTTCAATTCTGGATTGAACATCTTTTATATGGTCGTTGTTAATCACGAAATTTTATTTTTTGCAAAAATAAGGATAAAATTTTGAGCAAAGAGCGATAGCTGATCAGCAATCATTTTTTCCTGAGTTAATGTTGAACAAGATCAATAATATTTTTTGACTCAATGGAAATATATATTAATCAGAATAAGCTATTATTTGTAGCCATAAAGCCAATAATTATAAATAAAAAATGTGCTGCTAATATAAATGGCAAACTCTTCTTACCTCCAAACCTATCAATAATATTTCCATAGATGGCAAATTGAAGTATACCAAATACCAGAAAATACATGGATATATTATCCGGTAATATAATTCCTAAAAAGCAAAGTGGAAAAATAACTGTGATCAGCGCATAATTTCCATGACCCGCTCCTGCAAAGAAAACTGACAAAAAAATAAGAGGAACCGTTAATACAGCAAAAAGATTCGTATATCTATATTTCATAACACATTTAATTGATCTTATCCGCAACGATCTCTCCAATTTTTGGGGCCAGTGCAACGCCCATCCCGGAGAGTCTTACAGCACAAAACTGTCTTTCCGATACCTGTTTTACAATGGGAGTTTTTTCTGAACCCATTGCCATGATCCCCGACCATCGAAGGTCAATTTTAAAATCATGATCAGGCAGAATTACCTCTTTCAAAAAATTTTCCAGATGATTCTGTAAAAATTCAGTAGTCTGAAAATCACGGGTTTCTTCAGTCTTAAAATCCTGGTTTCTCCCGCCTCCCAACAGCACCCTGTTTCCTACATTTCTGAAATAATAAAATCCCTCGTCGTAATGGAAAGTTCCTTTTAATTTTAAATTTTGAACGGGTTCCGTAACTAAAATCTGACCTCTGGCAGGAATGATTTCTTCATTTTCTAAAAATTGGGAGCTAAAAGCATTGGTACAGTAAATAACCTGCTCTGCATGAACAGACAAATCTTCAGACAACCTGACTTCCATTCCGGTGTTTTCCTCAATTACATCCGTAACCGGTGTTCCAAAAAGGAATTCAACTTTCAGGTCCTGACATTTCTCAAGAAGCTTTTGTAAGAGCTTTCCTGAATGGAGACTCCCTTCACATGGATTTTCAATCAGAAAGTCCGATTTTCCCAACCCAAATGCTTTGATTTTATCTTGTTGTAAAGAATAAGTGGCTGAAATTCCTGTTATGAGCTTCATTTTTTCATTCACTTCTTCCATATTTTCTAAAGGTGATTCATTATTCAGGATTTCAAAGCCCCTACTCAAATCAAAATCAATTTCTGAATTCTTAAAATACTTCTGAATTTTCAGAAGCCCTTCAAACCTCATCTTAATCAATTCCAAGGTCTTGTCCCATCCCATTTTTCCCTGATCGGCAATAATTTCCGTCAGGCTCCCAAAGCAGGCAAAGCCGGCATTTCTTGTTGAAGCGCCCAGCGGAATCGGATTTCTTTCAATAATTAAAACAGATAGGTCAGGATATTTTTCTTTAATGGATATAGCTGTCCAAAGCCCGGTAAACCCTGCTCCAATAATAATAATAATAATAATAATAATAATAATAATAATAACATCCCTTCTCCGGTAAAAGGTTTCGAGTTCCCAGATGCTGTTCATCGGTGATGAGTAATTAGCCTTTGTCTTTTCCTCCCTCCTCTTCACCATTGTGATGAAAACCTATTGCCCGCGCAGGTTCTTCTACCACTTTATAGGTTTCGAGTTCGGTTCGTAAGGATTTAATCCTGTATTGAAAATCATCAAAATTATTGATAATTGCGTCATTTAAAAATTGTTCGACCTGTTGCAGGTATTCTTCTGTAAGTTTGCCTGCTGCATCTCTCAGGGCTCCATTTAAAAGGACATCGTCAATTACAAGTTTTTCATTTTTTGTTCGCTGGTAAAGATTTTTTATCCTCTTCTTCAGACTTTGTGTAAAATCCATGAGCATGGTATTGCTGAAAGCCTTCATTTTGGATGCACTTCCATTCCAGAAAGGTACTTTATCTGCTTTGTTATTTTTAAGGATCTTATAGAGCAAAGAATCGCTTTCCAGCCCTTTCGTCATTCCGTACAGGATAATTTCCGAACGCTCTGCAACATTAGGAGGAAAAACAGGAATCATTACATCGAATCTTCCCGGCGCCAGAATCTCCTCATCAATCTCCGATACGGACTTGGCAGATCCCACCATCACTACGTATTCTTTTGCAAATTTTCCGATGTAATGAAGAATGATCTCCTGCGTTTCAAGATTGCAGGATGCCACATTGTTCTCTGCACTTCTTTCCATCATGATTTCATCAAAATCATCCATAAAAAGAAGCACCTTATCCTCCGTCATCATCTTTATGAGAAAATCATTAAAATTTGTTTTATTCCCATCGATTAATGATGTTCCCAGATAATGTTTTTTAACTTCCTTAAACTGATAATTGATGATCTCTGCAATTTTGTTGGCCCAGAAAATCTTACCACTTCCCGGAGGTCCGTAAAGAATGATCCCCGCTGGTTTATTGATCCCCCAGTCTTTTATCTGTTGCTTATTTAAAAAAGGCTCCAAGACACTGGAAATATAAAAGAACAAATCCCGGTAACCTATGAAATCCCGGTGTTGAAGACTGGTCTTATGTCCAAAATAGTTATAAACAAACTGATAATTTCCACCCAGCTTATTATCTATTCCGTAACTGGAAATTGAAGAACGGAATATTCCGTTATCAAAAATATTAGGAGTGCTGTCCTGAATTGCTTTTTCTATCTTTTCTTTAGGCTGATTGATCGTCTCTGCAATTTGCTCAAGGGTTTTATTCTGATCAAGATCTTTTTCGTAGGTCCTTAAAAAATCTACATTCTCGCGGGCAAACTTTTCAAAATCATCTTTGATCTCAAAATTGGTACTCATACATACTCCAAGTTCCAGGTCAAAATCCTGGATAAATTGCTTGATTGCCTCTACGGAAATATTTAATTCTTTTGCAAGCTCAATTAACTTCATATTCACGAATTATACTACCAAATTTAATATTTTAATCTCATACAAGATCAGACAATTTAAGTAAATATTGTAACATTCTGTTAAAAACAAAGACTACTACTATGTAAAACAAATTACATGGAAAAAGTTTTGTCAGTAAAGAATTTAACAAAAAAATTCAAACGAACCGTTGTAAACAATATCTCTTTTGATGTAGAAAAAGGGAACGTTTACGGACTTCTTGGCCCTAATGGAAGTGGGAAATCCACTACATTCGGAATGTTGCTTTCCACCATAAATCCCACCAGTGGCGACTGGTACTGGTTCGGAAAAAAGGGCACAGATTCCGATACTTTAAAAAAAATCGGGGCTATTATTGAGCAACCGAACTTCTATCCATATCTGAGCGCCGAAACCAACTTAAAGATTGTTGCCGAAATTAAAGGAGCTTCCTACCAGCGTATTGATGAAGTTCTGAAGACTGTAAATCTTCTGGACAGGAAGAAAGACCCATTTAAAACGTTCTCACTTGGAATGAAACAGCGACTGGCGATCGCCTCCGCTATGCTGAACAATCCTGAGGTCATGATACTGGACGAACCTACAAACGGACTGGATCCTGAAGGCATTATCCAGATCAGGGAAATCATTTCCAATATTGCCAAACAAGGAATTACGATCATTATTGCCAGCCATCTTCTGGACGAAATTGAAAAAATATGCAGCCATGTTATTGTTTTAAAGGAGGGGAATTCCATTTACAGCGGGCGGGTTGATGAAATTACAAGCAACAAAGGTTTTTTTGAATTAAAGGCAGATAACAATACTGCACTTTTAAATGCGCTTGAAGAACTGCAATGGTTCAGCTCTATAAACACCGAAAATGATATCATTAAAGCTCAGATTCGTGAAGACGCTTCCATTTCTGCTTCGGCACTCAATCAGAAGCTGGCAGAAAAAGGTATTTTCTTATCCCACTTGTCTAAGAAAAAATTATCGCTTGAAACTCAATTCCTTGAACTTGTAAAAAACACGAATACCAATGCTTAAATTATTAAAACTCGAATACCACAAAAATCTGAATTACAGACCATTCAGAATTTTCACCATATTGTATTTTGCTATTTTAGTGGCGCTTCTTTTCATCGGATTGGTCGATCTGGATGTCTTTGGTGCAACAATTAATCTAAAGGAACAGGGGATTTATAATTTTCCGGAAATCTGGAACTTCACTACCTGGATTGTAGCCTTGCTAAAGATATTTCTTGGATTGATTATTGTTTTTTCGATCTCACAGGAGTTCAGCAACAGAATGTTTAAGCAGAATACCATTGATGGGTTGAGCAGAAAAGAATTCATCGGATCTAAGCTACTGACGATAACTATTTTTTCTGTTGTATCTACCCTTATTGTATTTGTCATTACCCTTTTCTTAGGATATAATTACTCCAAGGTAACAGACTCCGCATCGGTCTTCAAAGAAATGTTCTTTATCGGAAATTATTTTGTAAAACTTTTTACTTTCTTCTGTTTTTTAATGTTTCTTTCGGTACTCCTCAGAAAATCCATGTTTGTATTTCTAGGATTCTTTGTGTATTGGATCGGTGAAGGAATCTTAACCGCCATCGAAGTATTCCAAAAAGTCCGTGGAACACAGGAACTGGAGAGAATCAAGATTATGAAAGAAGATTTCTTCATCACCCATCTTCTTCCTTTGGAAAGCATGTCTAACCTGATTCCCAATCCTATGCTGAGATTAAATATGGCTAAAATGATGGGATTGAAATATGAATTCACCTACCCTACAGAAAGTTTAATCGCATGTATTGTTTGGAGTGGACTTTTTATCTTCGGATCATACTGGATCTTGAGAAAAAGGGATTGGTAGTCTCTTTAATGGAATGATTAAAAGATTTGAAAATTAAAATATTAAAAAGTGATTCATTGAGGATCACTTTTTTTATTTGTACAGAATATTTTTTTAATTTTATAAAAATGCGAGGCTTGAAAAAAATATATTATTTCCCTGGGCTTATAAGCGCTGTTATTATTCCATTATTGTTTTGGTATTATGGGAGCCGGAAGTTTGAGGAGATCAATCTCAATGTTATTGATATTGGATTACCTGCTAAGATCAGGCCTGGAGAAAAAGTAAATGAATCTGCAACTTTCGAATCCGTACGAAACTGGAATTATAAAAAAATTATAGTAGAACCTAATTCAGCAAGAGATAATTCCAAACGTTATATATCTGACATTAAACAGCTTCAAAAAGAAAACCGCAAGGAATCTGGAATAGAATTTATTTTAAATGACGAAAATACATATGATGACATTATATCTTTATTAAATGATATAGAATCCAGCGGACAATTATCATACTGCTTAGACCTTAACAAAACAGGACATTTTTTTGTTCCTCATCAATACATTGATCATAATATAACAAAAATTGATGATGACCATATTTTTAGATGTGGGACGGGATTAATAATGCAAAGCGCTTTGAAGAACAATCCGTCACAACAATTTTCCGAATTTGAAACTTCAATTTCACAATTACCCAAGCCTTCATTTTACATCATTTTTGGATTTTTACTATTTTTAAATATCTCCATGTTTAGCATTAAAGATACCGTTCAATTTAATAAAAGACAATAATGAAAAAGATATACTACTTTCCGTGACTTATTAATGCTGTACTTATTCCATTATTGTTTTGGTATTATGGGAGCCGGAAGTTTGAGGAGATCAATCTCAATGTTATTGATATTGGATTACCTGCTAAGATCAAGCCTGGAGAAAAAGTAAATATTCATAAAAAAAGGTTGCTTTTCAGCAACCTTTACACATTATTTTTTCTCGAGTAATGGAAGATACTCAGCATATCCTTTCTTCTCCATTTCAGCCTTCGGTATAAACTTTAGAGAGGCACTATTGATACAGTAACGTAAACCTCCTTTATCTTTAGGGCCATCTGTAAAGACGTGTCCCAAATGAGCGTCACCAGTCTTACTACGAACTTCCACTCTGGTCATTCCCGCAGACCTGTCTAATTTTTCATCGATAACATTTTTAGTAATCGGTTTGGAAAAACTTGGCCATCCACAACCGGATTCGAATTTATCTGTTGACACAAATAATGGCTCCCCTGTTGTAATATCTACATAGATTCCTTCACGAAACTCTTTATCATACTCATTCTGGTAAGGCATTTCTGTAGCATTTTCCTGCGTTACACGGTATTGTTCAGCCGTAAGTTTTTCTTTTAAAACCTTTTTATCCTGTTTCTGGTACTTAGCTTTTGGAAGCGGATTGGCATTTTTAGCCATTTCAAAAAGTCCCGGTTCGATGTGGCAGTATCCTCCAGGATTTTTATCCAGATAATCCTGATGATAATCTTCCGCCCTGTAGAAATTTTTCAGTGGAATAGTTTCTACCACCACAGGCTTACTGTAATTTTTAGCCAGCTTTTGTACTTCTTCTTTCACAATGGCTTCTGTAGCCTTATCTGTAGAGTAAATTCCGGTTCTGTACTGGTCTCCCCTATCATTTCCCTGTTGATTCAGACTTGTAGGATCAATGGTTTTGAAATACAGATCGATCAATAATTTCAAATCAACCTGATCAGGATCATATTTCACTTTTACGGTTTCTGCAAAGCCGGTTGTATGGCTTACAACTTCTTCATAGGTAGGATTTGTCTTGTTTCCGTTAGCGTATCCTACTTCAGTTCCCACAACCCCGCGAATCTGTTGGAAAAAGTGCTCTGTTCCCCAAAAACATCCGCCTGCAAAATAAACTTCTTTTACATTTTTACTGTCCATAATGGTCTCATTTTCTTTTTTTATTTCTGACGATTTCTTTGAATCGCCACAGCTTCTTGCAAATACGGCAATACCTAAAACAACTGCCAGTAATATTAATATACTTTTCATTTTTATCTTTTTATTCATTATTATTTTTTTTGATATATCATCAATCCAAATCCTAAAAGCATGAGATCTTTAAGAATAAAGAAATCTGTTACCGGAACTCCATCCACTATTTTCCAGATTCCCGGAGTTGTAAATAAATAGCTTAAAGTAACAAGGAAAGTCACTGTCATTCCGATTCCCGCATACTTCTTCAGAGCTACAAATTTCGGACTAAATATCAGCAATAGTGCAATGATAATTTCTATCGTTCCGATAGCATTTGACACCGTTTGGACGCTTGCTATATTATATACGAAAAAGGTGAGAAAATGGTTTTCAACCAGGCTTTTTATTCCTTGTGCTTCGGTTGGAGTAAATTTGAAAATTCCAATCCAGAGTAAGATAAGTGCCGCTCCGTATAATGAGATGTAATATCCCAGCTTATACGTTATAGATTCTTTAGTAAGTTGTGCTGTTCCGTTCATTTTTTTAAGATTTTGAATGACTACTTTTATTATTTTCAGAAGTATAGTCGGAACGGCTTCAAAATCCTGACAGAATTTTTATCAAAAATCTATCTTTTTAATCATATCATCTTTAAAACCTTGAATATCAGAATCATTTATTTCATCACTTTCCTTTTTTATAAAAGTTTTCTTCATGATTTCATCAAGGATAGCGAGCTTTTTCTGATAAGCCCTGCACCATTTGCAAATTTTCAGATGCATAGTAAGCTTACGGTCTTCTTCCGGAGAAATAGACCCTGCATTTTTCTTTTCCATAAGGAGTGTGGCTACACTGCATGGAAGAAATATCAAATGAATCAATTTTTTCAACATGTTCAACATTTATGATTTTGCAAACCAATTAAAATCCAGGCACTCCCGCAACTGCATTCTGCTTCTTTGTAAAATCTTCCATAGATTAGTCGTGGAAATATCCAATTCCTGACTCACATCCGGAGCTTTTTTTTCCTGGAGGTAGTACATTTTCACAGGAATCTTCCATCGGACGGGCAATTCTTCAATACAATCTTCTAAAGTTTTATTGAATTGCTGGTCATCCAGAAGCTCAGGTTCTTTATTAGAAATATCCCAGTCATTCAGAACCTGGCTATTTTTCCAGGATCCTGTTTCATCAAAAAAATGATCCAGCCTGATCTGAGGTTCAGACTTGTACTTTCCACGGTAGAAATCGGCAACTTTCCGGTTGAGAATCGTCATCAGCCAGGTAAGAGGCTGGCTTTTTCCCTCAAAAGAATCATAAGATGACAATGCTGAAAGAAAAACTTCCTGAACGATATCTCTAGCATCATCCTTATCTGAAAGAAGATACATTGCTCTCTTTAAAAGGGCTCCGGAATACATTTCTACCCAGCTTTTCAGCACTTCATTTTTCGTCATATTACGCTTTTATCATTTCAGATCATAACGAAGATAGTAAGTTAAGCGGAAAAGCACAAAAAAATATACTGCCTAAAATTCCCGTTCCGCAGAGAGCATACAATTCCTTAGTTTTTGGTATAATTATTTTAAGGTACTTTTTTCTAGCCCCGATTGTAGTATTTGTCTGAGCTCATTTTTCTTATCAAAGAAAAATAGCGAGTACGGAAAGCGGGAAACAGCTTCTAAAAACTGTTTCAGATTATCGACACAAATGTTTCCAAAAGTATCAATAAATTGAAACTAAATCACCTAAAAACATTAAATTTGCATCTTATCATAAAAAGCAAAGCAATACATTACTTATGACATCACAAGAGATACGTCAAAAATTTTTAGATTATTTTAAAAGTAAAGACCACCTTATCGTTCCTTCTGCACCGATTGTGCTGAAAGACGATCCTACCCTGATGTTTTCCAACTCAGGAATGACGCAGTTTAAAGATTTTTTCTTAGGTTATAAAACACCTACTGCTCCAAGGATTGCCGACACACAAAAGTGTTTAAGGGTTTCCGGAAAACATAATGACCTGGATGATGTAGGTAGAGATACTTACCACCATACGATGTTCGAGATGTTGGGGAACTGGTCTTTTGGTGATTATTTTAAAAAAGATGCTATTGCTTTTGCCTGGGAATTGTTAACCGGAGTATACGGAATTCCGAAAGAAAATTTATACGTAACCATTTTTGAGGGAGATGCATCTGAAAATCTGGAAAGGGACCAGGATGCGTACGACTTCTGGAAGACCCATATTTCTGAAGACAGGATCATTAACGGAAATAAAAAAGATAATTTCTGGGAAATGGGGGAAAGCGGACCTTGCGGACCTTGTTCTGAAATTCATATCGACCTTAGAACTCCTGAAGAAAAAGCAAAAATTTCCGGACTTGAACTGGTGAATAATGATCACCCGCAGGTTGTTGAGGTCTGGAACCTGGTTTTCATGGAATTCAACAGAAAGGCTGATAAAAGCTTGGAAAAACTTCCGCAGCAGCATGTAGACACCGGAATGGGATTTGAGCGTCTTTGTATGGCGTTACAAGGTAAATCTTCGAATTACGACACCGATGTTTTCACGCCACTTATTGCTAAAGTTGAGGAACTTTCAGGCAAGAAATACACAGGAATTTTAGAAGATGAAAAAGATATTGCCATCCGCGTGGTGGTAGACCATATCAGAGCAGTTTCTTTTGCTATTGCAGACGGACAGCTTCCTTCTAACGGAGGAGCCGGGTATGTGATCAGAAGAATTTTAAGAAGAGCAATTTCTTACTCTTACCGTTTTTTAGGAATGAAAGAACCTTTCCTTTTCGAATTGGTTGCTGTTCTTAAAGATCAGATGGGACCATTCTTCCCCGAGCTTGAAAAGCAGGGGAATCTTGTTACAGAGGTTATCAAAAGCGAAGAAGAATCATTTTTAAAAACTATTGAAAGCGGTCTTGTACGCGTTGAAAGACTGATTCAGCAAACCATTTCGGATGGTTCGAAGGTGCTGCCTTCTGTAGAAGTTTTTGAACTGTATGATACTTATGGTTTCCCGGATGATCTGACAAGAATTATTGCGGAAGAAAAGGGATTGACCATCGATGAGGTGGGTTTCCAGGCAGAAATGGAGAAACAAAAACAGCGTTCTAAGAAAGACTCTGCTTCTAAAGTATATGACTGGGTGGTTCTGGAAGAAAAGCCGGAAACTTTTGTAGGATATGACCAGCTTGAAGCTGAAACCTATATTACCCGATACAGAAAGGTAGAAAATAAAGACGGGGAATTCTATCAGGTAGTTCTTAGCAACTCTCCTTTCTACCCTGAAGGAGGTGGACAGGTTGGTGATAAAGGAGTCCTGGAAAATGCTGCGGAAAGCTTTGAAGTATTGGAAACGAAAAAGGAAAACGGATTGATCATTTCATTGATCAATGGTCTTCCAGAAGATGCAGGAGCTGTTTTCTATGCTAAAGTAAATGCTACGGAAAGGAAGAATTCTCAGGCCAATCACTCGGTTACCCACCTTCTGCATGAAGCACTAAGAGAAGTTCTGGGAACTCATGTGGAGCAGAAAGGTTCTTATGTAGGACCTGATTATTTGCGTTTCGACTTCTCTCATTTCAATAAGATGACGGAAGAAGAACTTGCTTTGATCGAAGAAAAGGTAAACCAAAAGATCAAAGACAGCATTGCTCTGCAGGAATTCAGAAATATTCCGATCCAGGAGGCTATAGACAAAGGAGCTATGGCTTTGTTTGGTGAAAAATACGGAGATAATGTAAGAATGATCCAGTTTGGAAGTTCAAAGGAATTATGTGGTGGAACCCATGTTAAGAACACCAGCGAAATCGGTCATTTTAAAATCACTTCGGAAAACTCTGCTGCTGCAGGGATCAGAAGAATTGAAGCAATTTCAGGAGATAAATCTGCCGAATACTTCAAAAATATAGAACAGCAGATCACCGAGCTTTCTCAGCTGCTGAAGTCAAAAGATGTGGTACGATCTATTGAAAAGCTGATTGAAGAAAATGCCTCATTGAAATCTGAGGTTGAAGCATTGAAGAAGGAAAAAGCAAAAGGAGAAATCGGAGACTGGAAGAATGCTTATGAGCAAAAAGGAGATAAGCAGCTATTGGTTAAGAAGACCTCATTGGATGCAGGCTCTGTAAAAGACATTGTCTTCCAGCTAAAAAAAGAAATCCCAACATCGATAACCATTGTACTTTCCAATGCTGATGACAAACCGATGATCACCGTAGGAGTTTCTGACGATCTGGCTTCTAGCTATCAGGCTGGAGCTATTGTAAAGGAACTGGCAAAAGAGATCCAAGGTGGCGGTGGTGGAAACCCGGGCTTTGCTACTGCGGGTGGAAAAAACCTCGCCGGTTTAGAAAATGCTTATCAGAAAGCCTTAAATATTTAAATAACAATATTTTAACAATAACAATAAAAACTTCCAAAAATTTTGGGAGTTTTTATTTTGCCTTGATCTATATAAGCAAATTTACTTGCATTTCTATTAAAACAACCAAGCAACAACAGATTGAAAATTATATCAATAACGCTTATAAAAGTTTTTCATGATAAGAAATATCACTAATTTTGATTCACATTTATTTCATGAAAAGGGTTTTATTTATTATATTTTTCTGGACTTGTATTTTTGGTTATTCGCAATCAAAAATCAAAGTCATCGATGAGATAGACAAAAACCCTGTCCTCAATGCTAAAATCTTCTGTAATGATAAACTCCTTGGACAAACAGACTCCCGGGGAATTTTTGAATTCAAAACCAAATGCAACAGCATAGAAATCCGGGCAGATTATTATCAGAATGAAATTGCGTTGGTAGAAGAAAATATGGAGGTATCACTCCTTAAAACTTCCTCAAAAACCACTGCTATTGAGACCGTCATCCTGCAGGATAAAAGTGATCCGAGAGCCCTGGAGATTCTGAATAAGGTTAATAAATATTTTAAAGAAAACTCTCCCAAAAGTCTGAGCTCATACACGTATAAATCGTATGAAAAAGTATCTTTAGATATTGACGAAGATAGTATAACTCAGTTTAATCAGTTTTTTAACGATACTAATTTCTTCAAAAAGAAAAGGGAGAAGGATTCTTTAAACAATATTTCCGCTAAAAAGATCTTTTCAAAAAGCAAACTTTTTCTTTGGGAAAGAGCTCAGGAGTTTTTGTATTCAAAAAAATATGGAGAAAAGATCAATATTTTAGATAACAGGATTTCGGGTCTTAAGCAACCTATCTATGAAATGATTGCTCTCCAGCAAAGTAACAGGGACCGAATTCCGAATCAGGTTAAACAGGAAAACAGAGGTTTATACCGTTATTTTCTTACCGATACCCTAGAGCTGGACGGACGGAAAAACTTTGTGATCCGTTTCCGTGAAGTGAATTATAAAAAGTCCGACAAAAAAAGAAAGTTCAACGGAACGATCTATATAGATACCGAGACCTATGGTATTAAAAAGATCGAAAACATCAGTAAAAATAAAAACGACGGAATTATTACCAGCACCTGGGTGTTTTATAATAACAAATGGTTCCTTGCTCATGAAAAGGTAAAACTACGAATGAGTAAAATGGCCGTAAAGGACGACAGTAAAGACCATTCTGAAGATACCGCTGAAAAAAAAGGGAGAAACAGTTTTGGCACCTACGCTTTCCTTACCTCAAGGTATTTTGATTTCAAGTCCCCTATTGAAGAAAACTCCAAAGATTTTAAGGGATATACCTTTTCTGTAAAAAATGCGGATGGAACATCTCTTGACCAGTACAGAACGGATCCGCTAACGGAAAGGGAAAGAAATACCTATACAACTATAGACAGCCTTGGAAAGATCTACAATATCGATAATAAAGCTAAAATACTGACAGGGCTTATCAATGGGCAGATAAGGGTTGGTATCGTTGACTTTGCGGTAGATGAAATTGTGAACTACAACCTCTATGAGGGATTCAGGCTTGGCTTAAAAGCTAAACTGAATGAAACTTTTAATCCTTATTTTTCTCCGGATTATTATTTCGCCTATGGGTTCAAAGATGATAAATGGAAGTACGGAATCGGCCTGGACATGAAAACAACCCTGGAAAAGAATTCGTTTTTCAGAATAGAATATTATAATGATGTAACTGCATCTGGGGAATTTTACAGAAGACTCTGGAACTTTAAGATGAGAATGATGAACTATGGAAATAACCTTAATAATGACAGGTATTACCATTTCCGCGGGGCTTCTTTGTCTTATCTTAATGATATCACTAACGGACTTACCCTGGTTTTTGCGGCAAGGAGAAATTTTGAGCAGGCTATGTTTGATTACCAGTTCCGAAACAGTGGTCCTTCGTTTGAAAACTTCAATACACTATTTACTTTGAAGTTCTCACCTAATTCCACCAATATTATGACCCCACAGGGCAAGTCTCTTATTGATCAGAAGTACCCTGAACTTTATTTCAATTATGAACAGAGCTACAAAGTATTGGGTGGTGATTTTAATTATACCCGTTTTGATGCACTTTTTGTTCATAATTTTAAAACGGTTTTAGGAACTACCGGTGTAAGGCTCTATGGAGGGATCGTTCTGGGTGAAGCTCCGATCTGGAAAAATTTCACGATGAACGGACTGGCTTCTCCGGGAAGAGATATTAATTTTAACCTTACCTCCTACCTTGGATTTGCAACATTAGAGGGAGGAAAGTATTATAATGATAAATTTATTGCCTATTATTTCACCCATAAGCTTCCGCTATACCTGAAGAGTATCGGACAAAATGTATCAAGTTTTGATTTTGTTCTTAGAGGAACCATTGGAGATATGAAACATCCGGAATATCATGATTTCAAATTCAGAAAGCTGGATCACCTGTATCAGGAAGTAGGTGTGGAATGGAATAACTTCCTTTCAAGTTATTTTAATCTTGGCGTATTTTATAGAGTAGGATATTATACCACCTCTAATTTTAAGCAAAATTTTGCCATACAGTTTAAATTAAAATTATTGGAATTTTAACAATCAGAACATGAAAAAAATAGAAATAAAAGCGGACGATTTTTTTGACCTTTTACGGTTAAAGGACGTTTCCATGTGGGAAATATTCCTGCAGATGATTGATGGTGAAGAGAAGGAAATTATTTTCATCGATCGCGAAGAAAAGATTCTCTTCAATTATATTTTACCTGCTGACAAAGAAAAACTGGAAGAAGACCGGAAAGAGTTTTCCAAACAGTTCTCGGAAAAGCTGTCCTATCTTAATTAATTTGTTCACCCTATGAATAAAAATTATTTTCTATCAATTATCGGCGTATTTGCTATCTTTTTAGCCCATGCCCAAAGCTATAAAAAGCCTTTAGTATCTGCAATCAAAGAATCAGATCTTAAAAAAGATATGTATGAAATGGCTGCTGATCAGTTCTGGGGGCGTGAAGCAGGAACGTTAAATGAGTTAAAAGTCTCGATGTGGCTGGCAGATAAGGCGAAAGAGTCCGGGATGTCTCCGGCAGGAGAAAATGGCACTTTTTTTCAGTATTTTGATATGTACAGGCATCAGGTAATTCCGCAAAGCAGCGTAAAACTGGGTGAAAATACATTAAGATTATGGAAAGATTTTCTTGTTGCAGAACCTGTAAATGCTCATCTGGAAACTGATGTTGTGTACGCCGGAAATACCGAACCTGAGGATCTATCTAAATTGAATCTTAAAGGAAAAGTACTGGCCGTAAACGCTTCCGATAAAAATATTGAAAAGGAAATGACCCTTTTTGTAAGAAGATATCCCGGATTTGTAAGAACAAAATACTATAATACGGCACTAAATCTTGGCGCTAAAGCCATTATTTTCATCACAGATGATACTTCTGAAAAAAGTTGGGCAGAAGTTCTTCCGCAAATGACAAGAGGATCGTATGGCGTAGAGGGATTAAGAGAAAGCATTACAAACAATATCCCTGTTTTGTGGATCAAAAGAGAAAATGCCGGCTGGCTAAAAAACAATCCTAAAGTGTCTATCAACCTGATCACAGAAACCTATAAATATCCATCTGTAAACGTTATCGGAAAAATTGAAGGAACAGATCCCAAGTTAAAAAATGAATATGTTCTGATCAGCGGACATCAGGATCATGACGGGATAAGACATCCGGTTAAAAATGATACCATTTACAACGGTGCAGATGATAACGCGAGTACCTGTGTAGCTATGCTTGCTATGGCAAGAGCTTACAAAAAACAACCCGGAAAAAGAAGTATTCTTTTTGTTTTTCATGGTGCCGAAGAAAGAGGACTTTTGGGGTCAAGATGGCATGCAGCCCATCCTGTAGTTCCTAAAGAACAGATCGTTGCAGTATTGAATGGCGATATGATCGGCAGAAACAGCAATGAAGAAGCAGCTCTGTTAGGAGGAAATGCTCCGCATAAAAATTCTGAAGAATTGGTAAAAATGGCTGAAGAAGCCAATAACGAAAGTACGAAATTCAGATACCTTAAAGACTGGGATTCTCCTAATCATGCTGAATATTTTTACTTCAGAAGTGATCATTTACCGTACGCAAAACTAGGAATCCCTGCTATATTTTTTACCAGTGTTTTACATGAGCAGTACCATACTCCACAGGATGAGTCTGAGAACATCAATTACAAAAAGTTATACAAAATGACGGAATGGATGTACAGAACTTCATGGAAAGTAGCTAATGAAAGTGATCGTCCGAAAGTGATCCCGAACTTTACATTAGAGAGATAAAATATGATTGGTTTACCATTTAAAACTATGCGTTGATTCTTTTTAGCGCATAGTTTTTTTTAGCCTATTTATCATTTTTCTTGCAAAAAGATCTCCACTGTTTTTTTAGCTTCGGCAACATCGTGCACCCTGAGAATTTTTGCCCCTTGTTTTAAAACTTTCATGTGAAGTTTTTGGGTTTCTTCATTAATATCCAATGGGGTTTTACCTAGAGGTTTGTAAATAAAAGATTTTCTGGAAATACCAATCAACAGAGGAAATCGTCCAAATTCCAGATACTCCACTTCTCCTATTAATTTCATCTGATCTTCCACCGTTTTTCCAAAACCAAAACCGGGATCCAGAATAATATCCCTCACTCCTTTCTGTAAAAGCTCATGGGTCTTTTCACTAAAATACCGGTTCACCTCTAATGTAATATCCTCAAATTTTGTTTTGTCATGCATCCTCTCATAGGAAGGATTTATATGCATCAGAATATAAGGAAGTCCTGTTCCTGAAACAATATCGAACATATTATGATCAAATTGTCCTCCTGAAATATCGTTAATGAGGTCAATTCCTTCATCAAAACCAAACTTCACCGTTTCCGAATAGAAGGTATCCAATGAGATCAATGCTTCAGGAAATTCTTTTTTGATCTGAGAAATCAGCTTTCCGATCCTTCGGATCTCTTCTTTGCTCGTAAGAAATTCAGCGTGAGGACGCGTAGACTGGGGTCCGATATCAATGATTTCCGCTCCTTCTTTCAGTAATTTCTCCGTGTGCTCCAGTGCGGTCTTTTCATCGTTAAACTTCCCTCCATCAGAGAAAGAATCCGGTGTAAGATTTAAAATTCCCATAATTTTTGGAATCGTTAAATCTACTATTCTTCCATTGCAGTTGATAGAGTGAAAAGGTTTATGAGTTGGGGAGTTGGAGAGCATGAGAGTTTGAGGGTTTTTAAGGTTGGGGAGTTGGAGTGTTTGAGCGTGTGAGCGTATGAGTATGAGGGTTTGTGAGTGATAAAGGTTATGATGTACTAGTGGTGAATTTTAATAATGCAAAGCTAAGGAGTAAAAGTAATATGAGCAAGGTTATTTGATAAGCAATGGGCACCAGATCATAAGCAATTTGGCAATGTATTCTCCACTTAGTATTTACAATCTTTTCATCCCCAACTCTCATACTCTTCAACCCCACCACCCTCTTACGCTCAAACCCTCCAACCATCCAGCTCCCCAACCCTCAAACCCTCAAACCTAAAAGCATTTCTGCTCAAAATCACACTCCAATTCCCACAACCTAATACGTATTTTTGTATATTTGGGCTATTAAGAGAATTTATGTTAAAAACTTCAGTACAGTTCGGGAAAGTTATCAATCAATGTCGTGATCTTTTCAGTAAAAAATTACAGGATTACGGCGCAGCATGGAGGGTTCTAAGACCAAGTTCAATTACAGATCAGATCTATATTAAAGTGAACAGAATCCGGACCCTGCAGATGACGGATAAAAAAATGGTTGAGGAAAGTGAAGAAGACGAATTTATTGCGATCGTCAACTATTCGATTATCGGACTTATTCAGCTTGAAAAAGGTCTTTCCAACGATTTCAATGAAAATAATGATGAGATTTTAAGCCTTTATGACAAATATGCATCTGAAGCTCAGGCTCTGATGGAAAGAAAAAATCATGATTATGGCGAAGCATGGAGAGATATGAGAATTTCTTCCATAACAGATCTTATTTACCAGAAGGTCCTGAGAACAAAACAGATCGAGGATAACCAGGGAAAAACGATCGTTTCCGAAGGCCTGGATGCCAACTATTTTGATATGCTGAATTATGCTGTTTTCTGTCTGATCAAATTCTCTGAAAAAGAAAACAATTTCGAACCTAAAACTATTTAAAATGATCAAAGGTGTACTTCGTTTTATTATTGCAGTTATTTTTATCCTGTCCGGGTTTGTAAAAGCTGTGGATCTGGTAGGTTTTTCCTTTAAAATGGAAGAATACTTTTCCCCCGCAGTTTTCAACATGCCATTTTTCGAAAAATTTGCTTTGCTGTTTTCAGTTATTGTGGTGGTACTGGAGCTTTTCCTTGGATTTATGCTTTTAATAAAATTAAGACTGAAATTCACCTTATCCATGCTCATTGCCCTTTGTGTTTTCTTTGGGTTCCTTACTTTTTATTCAGCTTATTTCAATGTTGTAACCGATTGTGGATGCTTTGGAGATGCAATAAAATTTACGCCATGGCAGAGTTTCTTTAAAGACGTTGTTCTGCTGATCGGACTGATTATTTTATTTGTTCTGTACAGAAAAGAATTCGCCCGGAAAGACGAATACAGCAGCACAACGAAAACACCTACGGCCAAGTACAAATATTTCCTTTTGGGAGCTTTTGGTCTTGTAATGGTCTACATAATGGCACAGGGAATTATGCACGAGCCTCTCATCGATTTCCGCGATTATAAAATCGGTACGGATATTAAAGCAGAAAAAGATAAAATCAGTAAAAACCCGTCGGAATATAAAACCTTCTACACTCTTAAAAATCAAAAAACCGGGGAGGTTTTAAAGGTAAATCAGGATGATTACATCAAAGAAACAAAATATTGGGCTGACGGTTCTCCATGGAAGATTGAAGAAGGAAAAAACGAATCTGTCATCGTAAAAGAAGGCTACAAGTCTGAGATTGTAAAATTTAAAATTGAAGATCCTACCGGCCTTGAGGTTACTGATGAGATTATTAAAGCTCCAAAGGCTGTTTTGGTATTTTCTTATCACCCTAAAGAGCTTTCTCAGGAATTGATCCAGAAGGTTGAAGCTAAGGTAAATGCCCAGAAAGGTGCAGTTATCTATGGTGTCTCTACGGATCCGAACACATTTAAAACCATTAAAAATGCAATGATGGATGGAACTGCCATTAAAACCATTGCCAGAAGCAACCCGTTTGTCCTGATATTACAGAACGGAAAAATTGTAGACAAACAGCCTGCAAAAGATTATATTAAATAATAACGTATACATAATAGGAGTCAATTGACCCACTTTAAACACTAAACTTTTAATCAACTCATGCAAAAGTCAAATAAGCCAATCGCCGGTTACCATTTATTAATGATTCTTTCTTCCGTAGACGGAGAATTTGCCCCTGAAGAAGGAATGCTTGTACAGCAATATTTAGCTGATGAATTTCCGTTCAAAATGAATTTGGATAATGAACTGGAAACCATCGCCCTGCTTCAGCCTGAAGAATGGAAAGATCATTTTGAATTTCATGCCCGTTGTTTTTATGATGACTCTACGGAAGAAGAGCGCGTAAAATTTGCAGAATTTGCCAAAACACTTATAAAAGCTGATAACAAAGTAACGGATGAAGAACATACCTTCTATAAGCTTTTAAAGAATTTGTGGCATCTGAACTAGACACCTGCCCAAAAAACCAATATGAGTATGAAAAAATTATATCTAGGACTATTAATCATGAGTGCTTCTACCCTTCAATCTCAAAAATTCCCTGATCTTAAGGCTCCTGTTGCAGAGAAACAGGAACACATCAGAACGATACACGGTGATAAGGTAAATGATCCGTATTACTGGATGATCGATTACTTCAAAAAAGGAAAAGACTCCACAAAAGTTGTTGATTACCTGAAGGCGGAAAATTCCTATTGGGAAGGAATGATGAAGGATACGGAACCTTTCAGGGAAAAACTTTTCCAGGAAATGAAATCCAGGATCAAAGAAAAAGATGAATCGGTTCCCTCGTTCAAAAACGGATATTACTATTATACACGGACTGAAACGGGAAAACAGTATTTTAAATATTGCAGAAAGAAAGGTAGTCTTGAGGCACCTGAAGAAATACTCCTGGATGTGGACCAGCTTGCTGAGGGACACCCTTATTATTCAGCAGCAGGATTCAACATAAGCCCGGATAATACAAAACTGGTGTATGGTGTGGATGATGTTTCGAGACGGCAGTATAAATTGTTTTTAAAGGACCTTTCCACAGGAAAAACAACCGATCTGGGCATCAAAAATACCGAAGGTGAGGCAATATGGGCTAATGATAATAAAACCATTTATTATACTGAGAATAATCCCGTAACACTTTTGTCTGAAAAAATCAAGAGGCATAAACTCGGAACAGATCCTGGTAAAGATGTGGTGGTTTATGAAGAAAAGGATAAATCCAATTACATCGGGGTAGGAAAATCTAAAAATGAGAAGTTCATTATGATTTATTCTACTGCCACTACATCTTCCGAGACAAGATACCTGAATGCAGATGATCCTAATGGTACATTTAAAGTATTTCAGCCACGGATGAAGGATGTTTTATACGATGTAACACCATTAGAGAATAAATTCCTGATCACCACGAACAAAGATGCCCTTAATTTTAAAGTCGTGGAAACTCCCTTAACCAAAACAGGAGTTGAAAACTGGAAAGATTTTATTCCCCACAGAAAAGATGTTTTAATACAGGGCATTACGGAATTTAAAAATTACCTGGTTTTTAGCGAAAGGCAAAATGGGCTTTCCCAATTGGTCATTTATGACAGGAAAACCGGGAAAAAAGAGTTTGTAAAATTCGATGAACCTACTTATACCGTTTCTCCGGCAGGAAACCCGGAATACAATACGGACAATTTCCGTTTCGGATACACGTCTATGATTACGCCGCTTTCCCAGTTTGAACAAGATCTGAAAACAGGGAAAAGAACTCTTTTAAAGCAGCAGGAGATCTTAGGAGGCTACAATAAGGATAATTATGTAACAGAAAGACTTTTCGCTATCGCTAAAGACGGCACAAAAATACCTCTTTCAGTTGTGTACAAAAAAGGGTTAAAAAAGGACGGAAAAAATCCGCTGTTGCTCTATGCCTATGGTTCTTACGGAAATTCATCCAATGCCTCTTTCAGCATTACCCGATTAAGCCTTTTAGACAGAGGATTTGTCTTTGTGATGGCTCACATCCGTGGAGGTCAGGAGATGGGACGGCAGTGGTATGAAGATGGTAAAATGATGAAAAAGAAGAACACATTTACGGATTTCATCGATGCTGGAGAATATCTTGTAAAGGAAAAATTCACTTCTCCAAAGCATATGTATGCTCAGGGCGGAAGCGCCGGAGGCTTATTAATGGGAGCGATTGCCAATATGAGCCCGAATCTTTGGAATGGAGTTATTGCTCACGTTCCGTTTGTAGATGTGGTGAATACCATGCTTGATGAAAGCATCCCATTAACCACCAATGAATATGATGAATGGGGAAATCCCAATAATAAAGAGGCATATTTCTATATGAAATCCTATTCGCCTTATGAAAATGTAGAAAAGAAAAATTATCCCAATCTTCTGGTAACAACAGGATTGCATGACTCACAGGTACAGTATTTCGAGCCTGCAAAATGGGTGGCAAAATTACGGGATATGAAAACAGATAAAAATGTATTGTTTTTAAAAACTGATATGGCTTATGGTCACGGAGGTGCTTCTGGAAGATTCGACTACCTGAAGGATACTGCTTTGGTGTACGCCTTTATGTTTAAATTAGAAGGAATTAATCAATAATTTTATGAAAAAACTATTTGCCATATCCTTATTTTGTATTGGAATAGGATTAACAGCACAACAAAAAACCTACGATCCAAAGATGGTAGGATGTTATAAGGGTTCTGAACAAAACCAACAGATCGAAGGTTTCTCAAAGTACTGGGTTTCATGCAGGATGGAAAACGGAAAAAGCATGCTTTTATTTGTTGCTATTGATCAGGACGGTAACGTACAACAGGAAACTGAAAATGGCAGCTGGTGGACAGAATCCGGAAAATATTATGAACTTCATAACTATGATAAGGTGATTGATGTGTACAATTATGAAGTACTGGATAACGGTAATGTAAAGTTCCAATCAATTGAATTAATGGGTAAAAAAGATAACACCTACACATTTATAGACACTAAAATAAAAGAAGATTAAATAGTAAAATAATTATGAGAAGAAAGATCGTTGCAGGAAACTGGAAAATGAACAAAAATGTAATTGATGCTCAGCAATTAATGATTCAATTACTTAGTTATAAAAACAATAACCCGACGAATTGTGAGGTTTGGATCGCTCCTCCTTCATTGTATCTGATGATGGCAAAAGACATCTTTGAAAAGGATGAGATCGGAGTTTTTTCCCAGGATATGAGCGAGCATGAAAGCGGAGCCTATACAGGAGAGCTTTCTGCAGATATGCTGGAATCCATTGATGTGACCGGATCACTTATCGGACACTCTGAAAGAAGACAATACCACGGTGAAACAGATTCACATTGCAACAGAAAGGTTAAGTTAGCACTTGATAAAGGTTTAATTCCTGTATACTGCAATGGGGAAACACTTGAACAGAGAAAAGCAGGCCAGCACTTTGAAGTGGTAAAAAACCAGACTGAAGTGGCTTTATTTACCCTTTCCGCAGAGGAAATCAAAAAAGTAGTAATTGCTTACGAACCCGTTTGGGCAATCGGAACCGGTGAAACGGCTACACCTGAGCAAGCTCAGGAAATCCATGCACATATCAGAAGTATCATTGCTGCAAAGTATGGGCAAGAAGTTGCAGATGAAGTTTCGATCCTTTACGGAGGTTCAGTGAAGCCGGATAATGCTAAAGAGATTTTTTCCCAACCGGATATCGATGGTGGACTGATTGGCGGAGCTGCTTTAAAACTGGAGGATTTCTCTAAAATTATTGAGGCCTTTAATTAGTTAGATTTTAGATATTAGAGGTTAGAGGTTAGATGCTCTACTGAATCAATATCATAAAAATAAAAAGCGGCGGAATTGTATTCCGCCGCTTTTCTTTTAAAAATATGATTACTGAATATCGACTACATACATTGTTCCTTTATCTACTTTTCCTGTCTTAGGAAGAATCTTCGCTTTCGGGTTTCCGTTTCCATCATCGGTAACGCCAAAATCATCGTCATTGAAAACAGCCAGTTTATTTCCTCCCAGATAAACAATTCCTTCGAATTTGTCGTGTTCATATCCCAATTTAGCAACCAGATCCACAGCTAAAGTCTTGGAAACCGGCTTTAGCCCGGCAGCATCAATCTCAGCCCATGTGGATTGTTCCAAAGCTTTATCATTAATCTTTAGCCCATCAACAGCCGCCAGATCGGGACCGGTAACATCTGATGCGCCGGAAAGATTAATTCTGTATACTTTCTTCAGTCCTCCCTGAGAACCGAATTTTCCGTCCCTTTCAATAACTAAAAACTCAGTATTACTGATCGCCGTGATATCACAAACGGAATCGGATGCTCCCCCATCCTGCTTATACAAATATTGTTTTGTCTGCCCGGTTGCAAGGTCAAACGTTACAATCCTTGTTAAAGTAGTATTGGTAGCGAGAGCTTTGGTAGGAACATACATGGTCGACTGCATCGTTCCCACCAGCATCTTTCCGTCAGGAGTCATACACATTCCTTCCATTCCCCGGTTAGGTCTTCTTTTTGCGAAAACGGCAGGCAATTTCCTGTTTCCTGTATTCACTCCAATAGGACTGATCCTTTCCATCTCCACCCCATCCGCATTATAATGAACGATGTGAGGTCCATATTCATCAGACACCCAAAACGTGCCGTCAGCAGCAGCTACAATACTCTCACTGTCCAATCCGTAATTATCAGTCCCCAATACATTTCCATTGACACCATAAGCAATTTCACCCGTACTTCCCATTCCCTGAGGGTTTGGAAGTCCTGTAATAGGTTGTCCCGAAGGATTTTTAAGCTTGATATACTTCAGTACTTCAATATTTCCATCAGAATTGATCTTAAAATGCATGATCGTGGGTGTATAGTTGGGAATGAGGAATTTAATTCCATTCTGATAAGCGGTATTGGGACCACGGTCCGTGATCACATAAAATTCTCCTTTACGGGTAGGATGGGCTGTTGCTCCGGAACCGAAACCACCATTAATTACAGCGACTCCATTGATCGTAGCAACCGTTGTAAAAGGAAATTCCTGTGGTAGTTTATTATAATTGATGTCCTGGTTATTTACCGTATCATCATTGTTGCATGACCATAAAGTTCCTAGGATAAGAGATGAAAGAAGAAGTTTTTTCATGATTACTTTTTATGGTTGCGAATGTAAACAGCGATTGTGAACTAATGTTGAATTGAATAATAATTGTATTTTAAATATGACTTAATTTCTTTATCTTGAAACAAAGGTTCAAGATTTAATATTTACTTCTCCCTCAGACAGTAGAATTTTCTTAACGTTTATAGGATTCATTTTTTTAACGTTTCCGGTTCCCAGGTCGCTGTCAAAAAATCAAAGATTTTTTTAAAACTTAAGTGTATTTTCTATACAGCATTCTGGTCCTTAAAAACAGCTAACGTGTTTAAAAACTTTTGTGACTTTTGTGGTTAAAAAAAAGACATATAGTGTTAGATTCCTTCACTTCATATGCGCTCCGTTCTCAAGTCGAAGATCAGACGTAGTTAATGACATAGGATTATTATAAAAAAAGAAAAGCGCACCTATCGGTGCGCTTTCATTAGTATTTAAAGAAACTTATTTTTTCTCTTTGGATCTCTGTAAAACCTCATCTACCATTCCGTAGTTTTTAGCTTCTTCAGAAGTCATCCAGTAATCCCTGTCAGAAGATTTTTCAACCCACTCATAAGTTTGTCCTGAATGCTCTGCAATGATATCGTAAAGCTCCTGCTTTAATTTCAACATCTCTCTCAGGTTGATCTCCATATCAGAAGCAACACCTTGTGCACCTCCTGAAGGCTGGTGGATCATTACCCTTGAATGCTTAAGTGCGGAGCGTTTTCCTTTTTCTCCGGCAACTAACAATACAGCTCCCATTGAAGCAGCAATACCTGTACAGATTGTCGCTACATCCGGTTTGATGATCTGCATCGTATCATAGATACCTAAACCTGCATATACACTACCACCAGGAGAGTTGATATAGATCTGAATATCCTTTGAAGGGTCAGCACTTTCAAGGAATAAAAGCTGTGCTGTTACGATATTAGCTACCTGGTCATCGATTCCGGTTCCAAGGAAAATAATCCTGTCCATCATCAAACGGGAGAAAACGTCCATCTGAGCAACGTTCAATCTTCTTTCCTCCATAATGTAAGGCGTAAGATTCGTTGGACCATACATCCCCATATACTGATCGGTAACCAAACCGCTGTTTCCTAAATGCTTTACAGAGAAATCTCTGAATTCTTTTTTAATGTCCATATTTCTATTGGTATTATTTTAAATTTTTCTGAAGTTTAAATTACAACTTTTATTCCTAAAATTTTATAGGACTTTTTGTCAGAAATGATTGGTGCCCCGCCAACAGTTTGTCTGAAAATTATCTTTTACTGTCTCTATAAATCCCTTTAATGGGTGAGTATTCGATAATATCATTGAGTTTCATTGACGCCTGTTTCAATAAGGTGATCTTTTTGATCAGTTCAAAATATTTTCCTTCATCTTTTCCACTGTATTGATCCAGCTCTTTAGCCGTTTCTTTGATCAGGTAGTCGATATACCGGTATTTATGCAGCAAGACGTCACCTTTAATCTGCTCTGCCACTTTATCCCCGTAATTGGGAGGATAAATATTCCGGGAAGCCCAGTTTTCAAGCTCATCCAATGGAATTAACGCATCTACTACCTTCGAGGTGATCTGCTCGTCCATAAAAGATACGAAAAAATTCCCGCTTCTCAGTTCATCCTGCTGGATGCCTTCTTTTACCTGATTAATGATGATCTCATTTCCTTTTACCAAAAATTGATATTGCTCTTCCTCAAAATGGTGCAGAATTTCTTCAATGACCGTGATCTGATACTCCTCATTATTAGCGTCCGTTCTTTTTAAAACAACATCTCCAAACATCAGCATATGATCTACAAGCTTACTCTCCATAAACAAGACATCATACAGAAAAGGATCCCCTTTATTCTCATCCGGAGGGACAATATCCATTTTAACGGGAACATTTTCTTTCTGCTGCTGAACATGCTGGTTCTGATTTTGGGTAATCTGCCTCTGAACATCCAGTTCATTAAACAAGCTCTGTTCGGAAAGTCCGAATTTATTGGAAACTTCTTTTAAGTAAACCTCTCTTTTCAAGGCATTCTGAACAAACCCTACGGATTTAACGATGTTCCTGATCGCTTCGGCCTTTTTAATAGGATCGCCTCCTGCTTCTTTTAAAAGAATTTCAGCTTTAAAATCAATAAAATCCATCGCCTCATTTTCGATGAATTTTTCCACATAGTCCTGCGGATGTTTTCTGGCAAAGGAATCCGGGTCATCTCCTTCAGGAAATAAAAGAACTCGGATATTCATTCCTTCTGTCAGCAACATATCAATACTCCGGAAACTGGCTTTAATTCCGGCATTATCTCCATCAAAGAGAATGGTTACATTTTCCGTTAGTCTTTTGATCAGTTTGATCTGTTCTGTCGTCAGGGAAGTTCCCGAGCTTGCCACCACATTTTCAATTCCGGAAAGATGAAGGGAAATCACGTCCATATATCCTTCCACCAAGAGACAGACGTTTTTCCTGGAAATAGCCTGCTTACTTTGGTTTAATCCATAAAGGACATTCGATTTATGATAGATCTCCGTTTCCGGGGAATTGAGGTATTTTGCTGTTTTTACATTATTCTTAAGGATCCTGGCACCAAAACCCAATACCCTTCCTGAGAAACTATGGATCGGAAAGATGACCCTTTCACGAAAACGGTCAATTCCATTCGGTGCATTTTCAGGAAAAATAGAGAGTCCTGATTTCTCCAGAATTTCTTTAGAATATCCTTTCTCTAAAGCATACGCCGTAAAGGCATTTTTCTTTTCAGGAGAATATCCCAGCTGGAATTTTTTTATGATATCATCTTTCAGCTCACGCTCCCTGAAATAAGCGAGTCCAATGGATTTTCCTTCTTCAGCCTCCCAAAGGAAATTCTGAAAGTAATCATTGGCCACTTCATGAATTTTATATAATAAATCCCTTTCAGACTGGGCATTTTTAGCTTCTTCAGAAAACTCGCGCTGATCTTCTTCAATTTCAATTCCGTATTTTTTGGCAGCATGGCGAAGCGCTTCGGGATAGGTGAAGTTTTCAATTTCCATGAGGAAGGAAATCGCAGTTCCTCCTTTTCCTGTAGAGAAATCCTTCCAGATCTGCTTACTCGGAGAAACGACAAAACTGGGAGATTTTTCTTCGTGGAAGGGACTGAGTCCTTTATAATTAGACCCTGCCCGTTTCAGCTGCACATATTCACCCACAATCTCTTCTACCCGGATCGTGGAGAATATCTTATCAATGGTCTGTTTGGAAATCATGGTGTAAAAGTATAATATTTCTATTGTAAAACAAAAAAATCCCCCTTCGTGAAATTCCTAAAATTGATAAAATTCGTGTTCGATCTAAATAAAATAATTAGGCTAAATTTGACAAATGAAAAATGACACCCGGATGAATGACAGAATGCCTGGTTGAACGCATTCTCAATAAAAGTTTCATGTATGGCTGAAGATTATAAAGCTTTTAATATCTACAAACCTGCCAACGGTTTTGTATGGACAAGGGAAAGAATAATTTATATTTTAATAGGTATCCCTTTCCTGACTGTTGCTTTTGTGCTTTATATACTCAAAGTTCCGGAAAAGGAAATTCCAGGCTGGTTCGCATGGATCATAGGAATACCTATGTTTATTGCCTTCATCGGAGGTTTTATTAATGTCTGGTTTCCGGAACAGCTAAAAGGTCGAATGGAAGGAAAACTTATTTTTGAAAAAGAAAAAATTACCGTCGACAATGAGGTTTTTTTGACGCAAAATCTAAAGTATGTGGAAATAGTACAAAATGATCATAAGGGAAGGTTCATTATCAGGAACGGTGCTGACGGTGCTTTTTCCCAAGGCTGCAATAATTATTTAAAAATCAGACTTTTGGATAATGAGGAAAGGAAAGTTCTGTTTCAGATAAAACAACCAGGAGAACTTTTACAAATATCCAATCAGCTTAACTTTTACATAGAACAGGGTTTAATGACCAAGGAAGCCCGAAACAATATATTAAACTATACATCATAAATGGAATTGAAAATCAATAAAATCGAAGACTGGCAGGCTGTAGTGGAAAAAATTATTCCTCAATTGCAGCACCCTATTCTTTTGCTAAAAGGAAACCTGGGAGCAGGAAAAACAACATTTACACAGTTTTTACTTAAAAACCTGGGAAGTGAGGATGAGGTAAGCTCTCCAACCTATTCTATTGTGAATGAGTACAGCAGTCCGAAAGGAAAAATTTTTCACTTTGATCTTTACCGTCTGAAAAATATTGACGAGGTGTATGATATCGGTATTGAGGAATATCTGGACAATGCTTATCTATGCATTATCGAATGGCCGGAAGTATATGAAGAAGAGCTGTACGGCCTGGAATATCACTCAATGAGCATTTTAAATACCGGTGAAAGCAGAGAAATCACTTTCGAGTAAATATTATGTATCTTTGCTTACTAAATTTGATTATAAAAACATTTATCTGTAAGACATAATTAATGTAAAGAATGAGTACTACAAATATTTTCACTCCTTTTACTGAAGAAGAATTGATGCCGAAAGAGGAAAAACTGGAAGTTATAAAGAAGGGTAAACAATTTAGTATTGGTGTTCCCAAAGAAACGTGTCTTCACGAAAGAAGAACCTGTATCACTCCTGATGCAGTGCAGGTATTGGTAGATCACGGCCACGAAATCATTATCGAATCGGGTGCCGGAGTAGGATCTTTTTTTACAGATTTACAGTACTCCGAATCAGGAGCAAAGATCACTACAGATCCCAAAGAAGCTTTCGGACAGGATTTGATTTTAAAGATCAACCCTCCTACTGAGGAAGAAATTGATTATATGAAGCCAAATACGTATCTGGTTTCTGCCCTTCAGATCAATTTAAGAGAGAAAGAATATTTCCTGAAGCTTGCTGAGAAAAAAATCAATGCAATCGCTTTCGAATTTATTATCGACGAATACAAGCAGCTTGCCCTGGTAAGACTGGTAGGTGAAATTGCCGGAACCGTTTCCATCCTGTATGCATCGGAATTGCTGGCTTTATCCAATGGCCTTATGCTGGGTGGAATTACAGGTGTGCGACCTTCGGAAGTCCTGATCCTTGGAGCAGGAATCGTGGGCGAATTTGCCACCAAAGCAGCTATCGGTTTAGGAGCTAGCGTAAGGGTTTTTGATAATTCCCTATCGAAACTACGCCGACTTCATACCATTGTAGACAGCCGTGTTCCTACTTCTATTATCGATCCTAAAGAGCTGGGTAAAGCTTTAAGACGTGCAGATGTTGTGATCGGAGCCCTTCCGAGATTGAATATGCAGCCGATCGTTACGGAAGATATGGTAATGAAAATGAAAAAAGGAAGTGTAATTATAGATATCACCATCGACAATGGTAAAGTGATCGAAACTTCGGAACTTACCACCATGGATGAGCCTTATATTATCAAACACGGAGTGATCCATTGCGGTCTTCCGAATCTTACGTCAAAAATGCCGAGAACGACAACAAAGGCTATTTCTAATTTCTTTTTATCCTACATTTTAAATTACGATGAGGAAGGTGGCTTTGAAAATATGCTGATCCGCAAAAATGAAATGAAGCAAAGTCTTTATATGTATAAAGGAAGACATACGAAAAAGATCATCTGCGACCGTTTCGGGCTTACTTATCATGATATCAATCTTTTAATTTTCTAATGAAAAAACTGAAGTTTTATTTAATCGGCCTTATTCCGGGGCTTATTATTGTATTTTTTATATTAAACAAAAAAGGGGCAAGCTGCTCGGGATATTTGCCCAACAGCCGTGTTATTGCTGAAACGCTTTCCAAGGATTTTAAGTATTCAGAGACATTCAGTAATGAAATGAAAACCTTAAAGATTGATGAAAAATTTCTGAAAGACAGTATTATCACCAAAGGAAAAGTAGATTTCGACCGCAGCCATGCTCAAAAAAAACCATGTCCGGAATATATACTGATCTATCCGGAAACCCATCCGACCTACGAGATCGGATATGAAAAATGTGAAGAAACGGTAACGCTGAACAGCCTTAAAAAACTGAAATAAGCAGGTATTATTTAAAGAAAACAACCATGGATGGCAATTATTACATGATTCATGATTATCTGATATTCATTGGAGTCTTTGCTATTTTCTTTTTTCTTACGGTAAGCATCTACCTGTTTGGCCAGAATAAAAAATTCAAACAACGAAATACCAAGCTGTCGGAAACGAATAAGCTGATTGAGCAGCGACTGAATGAAGTTCAGCTGGAACACATTGGTACCAAGCTGAATCCGCATCTGTTTAAAAATATCCTCAATTCCGTTCAGTCTCACGCTTACCAGACCTATATGTCCCTTGATAAGCTGGCGAACGTGCTGGATTATATCTTATACGAAAGCAATAATAAATTCGTAAGCCCGAAGGAAGAGCTCACTTTTGCCTTAAGCCTTATTGAAATCAATAAGATCAAGATCAACCCCCTTTTTGATTTCAGGATCAAATCCAGAATCGATAAATCCGACCGTATCTTTGAAGAGAAAGTATTTGCCCCGCTGATTTCTGTGGACCTGATAGAAAACGCTTTTAAACATACGGATTTTTTAGCCCAGGATTCTTTTATATCCATATATCTGGAGCTGGAAAACGGGATCTACACCATGAAGGTGATCAACAAGGCTTCGCTGAAAAACGTTCTGGAAAAAGAAAAAAGCGGATTCGGAAGCCAGTCCCTGGATCAAAGGCTGAAGATGATCTATAACACGCATTATCAGCTTCAAAAAAGTTCTAAAAACGGGATCTTCACAGCAGAATTACAAATTAATTTAGGAGAGTTCTATGATAAAGTGCGTTATTCTTGATGATGAATTGCTGGCGATAAGCTATTTAAAGCTTCTATGTGAACAGATTGATCATGTAGAGGTGGTAAAGGCTTTTAACGATCCTAAAATTTTCCTCAGCGAAATCCATTCCATCGACTGCAACGTATGCATCCTGGACATTGAAATGCCGGGAATGACGGGACTTCAGGTAGCAGAATTGATTTCAGATTCTAAAAAGATCATTTTCACGACAGCCTATAAAGAATATGCCGCCGAAGCGTTCGATCTTAATGTGGTGGATTATGTGCGTAAACCTATTAAAAAAGAAAGACTCATTCAGGCTTTTGAAAAGGCGAAGGAACTGGTCAACAGCCCGCAGAAGAAAGACTTTATCGAATGGAATACGAATATCGGGAAAACCATCATTTTCACAGAGCAGATTGCTTACATTAAAACCTCGGAGATCGACAGCCGCGATAAAGATATTATTCTCAACGACGGAACCAATATCGTCCTTAAAAACCTCAATTTTAAAAATCTTCTTGACATGCTTCCTGCTAAAGATTTCGCCCAGGTCAATAAAAAAGAGATCATCGCGTTGTCTTCCATCAAAGTATTTTCAACCAACGAGATCATTACCACAATTCCTGCGGAAGATGACAATTTCCTGAAACTTCAGATCGGAGATACCTATAAAAGCGCTCTGATGGAAATGTTCGGAAAATAGATCCTTCAAATGATCCGGTTTTCGCTGCAGAATTCAGGTCTTTCATTACAGGCTCCTTTTTACAATAATCAGTCCGTGTACTTTTGCCCCTGATTAAATGATTGATCATGAAAAGATTTTTTTATGCATGTGGAATTCTCATATCCGGATGTTGTTTTTCCCAGGAATCTACTTCTCAAGTGAAAGCCGCATTTTTTGACGGAGTGGCAGCAGCCGGATATGTGGATCATGGGGCTTTCATCAATTTTACGGGACCAAATATCAACATGACCTGGCGCCATACAAGATTTATTGTAGGAATGCTTCCTTCCCTACGGATCAGAGAAGATCGTTCAGAAGGGACAAAAAACAGCGCTATCACTCCTAATCTGGGTGTAGGATTTACTTTTGTCTACAAAAAGATAGCCCTTCAGGTTCCGGTGTACTATAATACCAAGACTTCGACACAAAATGGCAGCTGGAAAGTAGGAATTGGGCTTGGATATTCTTTAAAATAGATTTTTCATTACATTATTTATGGCATTTATTACATTTTACAAAAAATAATATCTGTCATCCATATATTCTTTAGAAATTTACACTAAAATAACGGATTATGAATTTGGGGAAATACAGAAATATTATTTTTTATGCAGTTACGATCGCTGTTTTCTCTTGCCTGATGTACTTCTTCATTATTGAAGGACAAACATTGGAGGTAAAAGAAAATCTTGTTGTAAAAACAAGTTCAGGATCTACCTGGGATAACTTTATAGAATCGTTTAAAGCCAACCTTCATCATCCATTGGCTTTACTGCTGGCACAAATCGTTACCATCATCCTGGTCGCCCGGTTATTCGGATGGATTTGCATGAAAATAAAGCAGCCGACGGTGATCGGAGAAATGATTGCCGGTATTGTTCTGGGACCTTCATTACTGGGAATGTACTTTCCGGAGTTTTCATCCTTTCTTTTTCCAAAAGAATCCCTTGGGAATTTACAGTTTTTAAGCCAGATCGGGCTGATCCTGTTCATGTATATCGTTGGTATGGAACTTGATCTTAGCGTCTTAAGAAAAAAGGCGCATGATGCCGTAGTGATCAGCCACGCCAGTATCATTATTCCTTTTGCACTGGGTATCGGACTCTCCTATTTCATCTATCAGGAATTTGCACCGGATGGTATCCAGTTTACTTCTTTTGCCTTATTTATTGCTATTTCAATGAGCATTACCGCCTTTCCGGTACTGGCAAGGATCGTCCAGGAGAGAAATCTGCAGAAAACCAAACTGGGAACCATCGTTATCACCTGTGCCGCAGCAGATGATATTACCGCATGGTGTATCCTTGCAGCCGTGATCGCTATTGTAAAAGCGGGATCTTTTGCCAGTTCGATCTATGTGATCTTAATGGCTATAGGTTATGTCTTTTTTATGATCAAGATCGTAAGGCCGTTCCTCAAAAGGATCGGTGATCTGCAGGCAGGTAAAAACACCATCAACAAACCGATGGTCGCCATCTTTTTTTTAACGCTTATTCTTTCTGCATATGTAACGGAAGTGATCGGAATCCATGCCTTGTTCGGAGCTTTTATGGCTGGAGCTATTATGCCTGAGAACGCTAAATTCCGTACGATGTTCATCGATAAGATCGAAGATGTGGCCCTGGTTCTTTTACTTCCTTTATTCTTTGTATTTACAGGACTTCGGACACAGATCGGACTGCTCAATGACGGACACCTTTGGATGACAGCCGGATTTATAATTCTGATTGCTGTAGCCGGAAAATTTGCAGGAAGTGCTTTAGCTGCACGATTCCTCGGGATCAACTGGAAAGACAGCTTAACAATCGGTGCTTTGATGAATACCCGGGGATTAATGGAACTTATCGTTCTGAATATCGGATATGACCTCGGTGTTCTGGGTCCCGAAATTTTCGCCATGCTGGTGATCATGGCTTTGTTCACTACCTTTATGACCGGACCGGCACTGGATTTTTTCAATTATCTTTTTAAATCTAAAAAGGATGAAAATATCCCAAATGGGCATCATGATTCGAAATATCGTGTTTTGCTTTCCTTTGACAATCCTGAATCGGGAAGTACCTTATTAAAACTCGCCCATGATTTTACCAATAAAATGAATGGCAATAAGAGCATTACTGCCATGAATATTGCTCCTGTGGAGGAAATGCATGCCTATGACATCAATGAATACGAGAATGAGCAGTTTAAAAATGTAATCGAAACCTCCCACGACCTGAAACTTGAAGTCACTACCCTTTTCAAAGCATCTACGGATATTGAAAACGATCTTACCAGCATTTCAAACAAAGGAAACTACGACCTCCTTTTGATCATGCTTGGAAAATCGATGTATGAAGGAAGTCTACTAGGCAGGCTGCTGGGTTTCACCACGAAGATCATCAACCCGGAAAAACTCCTGAATACCGTAAAAGGAAAAGGATATATTTTCAACAACTCCCCTTTTGACGATTTTACTTTACAAATCCTTGATAAAACCAATATCCCGGTAGGAGTTCTGGTAGAAAAAGATTTCAAAAGTGCGGATAAAGTATTTGTTCCGATCTTCAACCTCAGCGATTTTTACCTGCTGGAATATGCCAAGAGACTGATCAACAATAATAATTCACAGATCATCATTCTGGATGTCGCAGGACAGATCCGGAATAATATCGAGGTGAAAGAACTCATCAGAAGCATTGAACAGGTTGCCCCTAATCATATCACCCTATATAACGAGAAAAAGATCGAAAAGGAGTTTTTAAATTCCCAGGATCTGATGCTCATCAGCAGTAAAAGCTGGAAAGGATTAATCGATACCAAAAGTATCTGGCTATCCGATATACCTTCTGCTCTTATTATATCCAATCCATAACAGGTTCGGTTAGCAACTGTATGGTTCGTACCTATAAAAAAGACCGGCTGTAGAGCCGGTCTTTTTTGTTTATTCGAAGTTAAAAATTTACCATTTTTGAGCCAGATACTCTTCTAATGGGGTATTCCAGAACCATGGAGGTGAGCAGAATTCTGTTAATTCGGAAAGGATATCCTGCATCCTTTCCTTATATATTAAATCACTTCCATAATCATCATGATCGTATTCAATATGTTTATTATTGACAAATTTTATAAAATCATCATTTAAGGTTAAGCCTTCATCTCTAAGTTGGTTTATCCCTATGAAGAAATTATGCGCTAATGTTCTAAAATCTTTGTTATCTAAAGTTGAAACTGTTTTAAAGTCTAACCTTTCAAATAAAACATTGAGTTGATCCCTCATCTTATCAAATTCCATCTTCTCGGATTTATATATAGATTGTTAATCTTATTCGGGCACGAGCGTGACGCTCGCGCCAGCAGGGGCCATTTTATTAATTTATTATATTTCCATTCTCATCAAGTTCACTTTCAAAGTATCCAATAACTTCATGCCAATTTTCACTCAGATAAAACATACCATAATATTTTTCACCTGTTATGCTTACAAATCTTAATTTACTTTCAGAATAATTTTCCAAGCTTAATAATAAACTGCTTAATTCTTGTGATAACCTAACATTACCATTCCTTGTAGCGGTGTATTGCCTAATCTTATATATTCCTATTAAATTTTCTCTATCAAAGTTATCACTATTGCTGATTTTAATTTTATAGTTTTCAAAATCACCCAACATCTGCCTTTCTTTTTTTATTAAGCTAAATATTTTTTCAGATACTAACATATTAATAATTTATATTGATCTTGGTAAAGCGTATTCCCCCCGCTACCGCACGAATCCATTTAAAATGCCAGCTGCCATTTATTTCACAAATATTTTATCTGCTGCAAGCATTATACTATCACTTTTGTCATCACTGAACTCGGAAAATTTTGTCACTATACCTATCACACTTTCATTCTCATTAATAGGAATAGAGCAAGAATAATAACTATTATTTTCTTTACATATTAATGTTTCCTCTTTAATAATCTTTCTTCTGACTGAATCAGAAATAGTATAATTAAACTCTACTAATTTTGTTTTAAATTTTGAAACAGGAAAGTAAAAACTGAAATTGAACCTAACTTTATCAAATGATTTAGTATAAAATTTACTTGCATCTTCATACAATTTTCCATCTCTATATATCTTAATTTGATTCTCAATCTGTTTATTTAGAAAAATATATTCTATTTCATACTTTTCTCCAGTTCTTTTATTTCTAAATTTCCACCAATCTTGCTTAGAGTTGTAATGAGTATTTATATTACCTTCCAGAGTATACTCTTTATTCTCTCCATTAATTTTCGTAATAGAATCGTTAATTCTTGTTTTTGATATTATTTTGTAATTACTTAGTTCAGCTAATTTTAAAATATTTTCCCCTTGTTGTTTTTTACAACTGAAAAATATGGAAAAGACAAGAAAAATCCCAATATATTTTATTTTACCAACCATAAGTTTTAACGCCAGTTTATAAGAGGGAACTAATATTATCGCTTTTAATAAAATGTAAAACCTGATATAAACCTTCGTATGGCAATCCTTGCTCTAAATCAAGTATAACATTATCATTATTTTTTAATCCCAATTTTAATTTTGTAAAATTATTTTTTAAATAAATGTCATTTTTCAATTCTTCTTTTAAGGCTGGAACAACTTCTATAATTTCATCTATTTTTACAAATGAAAAGCTATCTTGCTTATTGATAATAATTCTATTATTAGTCAATAAAATCCAATTTGAAATATTTTCAAAAAAAGTAATTAATGGTTTTTCTTGATCAGATAAATTTGAAAACAATGTCTTGAATTGATTCTCATTATCTCTATTAATAATTTTAGTTTTAATCCCTTCCCCACCTTTTCTTTTGAAAATTGAAAGGTATATTGATGATTTATCTTTTATCATTTAAATATTATTTTAAAGTTTTTTGCAAAATAATTCCATTTCCAACCTTCTCGAATGAATAACCGAATCGTTGTGCTATATTTGGATTTAAAATCCTTGATTAATTACTGATGAATCATAAATAGATATTTTTCTTGCTCCTGCTCCAATCCCCGCTACCCCCATGCACTAATTACAAATTTAAATCTATTTCCAAAATTTCATGATCATCATTATAGTAATTTCTTTCACTGCTATATTTGCATTGATAAAGTTCTGTTACAAAACCACTTTCAACAGGATTCTGATGGATGTAATTTAATTTCTGCTAAAGGCTACTTTCAGACTCATTTAATATTAAATACTATAAACAAAAATCCGAGAAAGTGTACCTTCTCGGATTTATTATGAGTTGTTAATCTAATTTAATTTATTCAGACACGAGCATGACGCTCGCGCCAACAGGGGAATTATATTTTACTCTTCATTTGTTTACTATATAAAAGCATTTGCGGTATAAACAATAGTAAGATAGAAAATGAAATTGGATTAAATCCTTTTAATATTGTAAAAATTATAACTACTATAATTGATACCAATAAAACAAAAGAATTAATTATATAAGCCAACCTAATATATCCTTTTTCTACAAGTTCATCCCAACTATCAATTATTCTAATATCGTATTTTTTAACTTCATTTTTTAACTTGTCAATAAACTTGTCCGCATCTTTAGATTTAATCTTGGAATTATTAATATAAATAGTATCAACATTTGTTATAATTTTTCTTAAAAATTGATCGTCATCTAAAACAACGGTTTTGATATCACTAATTTTAATAGAAATAGGAGATCTAAAATTAAAAATAAATTTCTTTTTCCATTCAAAAACTAATTCGTTATCAGTTTTAATTATTATTTTGAGGTTTCCACTTGCAAAATAATACATTGTTATAAGGATTAAAGTAAAACAAAGAATTGGAATAATAAAAGAGCTGGTTTCAGCTCCAATAAAGATTGCAATTACAAAAAATATTGGCGTTAAAAAAAGACTTAACAAAATTCTAGATTGTTTAAAAATAGTAATATTATATTCTTGCATTTTCTTATTAATTAAGGTTCATTTGTTAAATCATAAATCATTGTTCCTGTTCCATAAACTAAAAACCCCACGCTGGTGCGAGCGTCACGCTCGTTGCCTCTTCACTAATTACAAATTTAAATCTATTTCCAAAATTTCATGATCATCATTATAGTAATTTCTTGCACTGCTATATTTTCATTCATAAGGTTCTGTTACAAAACCACTTTCAATAGGATTCTGATGGATGTAATTTAATTTTGCTCAAAAACCTTTAAAGACCATAAATAGTGTAATTCTAAAAACAACCTTAATAAAAATCCGAGAAATAGGTATTTTCTCGGATTTATTATGAGTTGTTAATCTAATTTATTAAGACACCAGCGTGACGCTCGCGCCAGCAGGGTGACCATAAATGTATCAACAAACAGGTATAAGCTGGAAAAATCATTACTTCATAATAACAACTATATTTAATAAATAATTATTCATTTTAAATTATTGTTCATAACTTTGAATATTATAAAATAGCTTATGTTTAAGAAAAACTATATAAAGAGCTCTCTTTTAATCTTAGTACTTTTACTGATAACTAGTTGCAACTTTAATCATATATATGAAAACCGAGAAGAAGATAAAAAAGAGGCTGAAAAGATTACACAAAAGTTTTATTCTTTAATTAAGGCAAACAGAAAAGAAGAAATTTTGAAGCTTTTTAGTGCAAAATTTTTTAAAGCAACAAGTAAAGATAAATTAATTGGAATGATTGATTGGACTAATAAAGAAGCGGGAAGTAGTTCAAATTATTCATTATATGAATGGGAAACAAGTGTTGTAAAAGGAACAAACTCTAAAGCTGAATATCTATTGTCATATTATGTGAAAAGAGATAAAATCAATACTTTTGAAATTTTCTCCTTACAGAAAGAGACTGATAGTATAAAAATTATCGGTTATGAAATAAATTTAGATGTAGACAAAAATAAGATAATAAAATAAAGGAAAATAATAGGGATCTTTTTGTAGAAATAAAAACTCTAAATAGCGCTGTATATAAAAATTTAAAAAGGTTATCTACGTTTTGTAGATAACCTTTTTACGCATTTGTATTTTTATGCCGGATCTGCAAATCCTACTGAAAGCATAGCAAATAATAGTAAAAAGTAATAGTTGTATTCATCTTCTCTGTCAAATACTAGGACGTATTTGTTCATAAAAAAAGTTGATTCATCTTTTATTGATCCAATTTTTTTATTATTTAACAAACATATCGCTTCATATTTCCCTAATATATTAAATTTCTCTTTTATTGAAAGTATATTATTATTTATAACAAGGCTATTTCTTTTTACTGAAAGAGTCTTATCTAAATTTTGATCTAATATTTTAATATTTTTCTTAAAAAAAAAATTAAACGTTTTAAAAACCAACAACTCTTTATTGTCAACTCCTAAAATTTTGTTTTTATTTAAATAAAAGCGTCCAAAGATCACCTTTAAAATTAACTTATTACCTTCAAAAAATTCTGAAGTATCAGAATGAATATTAACATAGTAATTCATAATATTATTTAAATCCTATTACAATTTTACCATCTATACCCAAAAGAGCTTTCAATCCTCCTCCAATTTCAAAGCAAGACGAACAACCTTCTTTATTACCTCCTTTAAATTTAGATTTTAAAGATATTCCTAAAGCTTCAGCACTGCTCCCAGCTGGTGGTTTAAGTATGCTTTCTCCAGGACCTATATTACCTTGCCCCTCTAAATGTCCATTATCCTTATAATATTCTATTAAATCACCAGCTGTGGGAATGACGTCATTTGAAACATAATCTAAGTTCCCACCTACTGATAATTTCTTACTTAATAATTTTATACCACCACCTACAAAATTATGTCCTTTTCTATCACCAGCTTTTGCATAAAAACCATCCCCCAAACTCCATCCTACCTTTCCAAGAGATGTAGTAAATAAACCTGCCTCAAGTGAACCAAAGCTTGTTTTACCTCCAACTTGTGCACCAAATGTCGCAGAACCTTCTAATTTTAAAACGAAATTATTCATAAAATAATCAATAACATTACCCCACATGCTACCAGTACCTAACTTCAACATATTATATTGTCCATACTGCGCTTCATCTGCATCTGTCCACCAACTTAAAATGCCTTTATTATTTGTTAATCCTCCACTGTAGCCCATTTTCAACGTATTCATAAGATCACTATAAGCCTGCGTTTCTCCAAAAGTTTCAGTGCTTCTGCCACCTGCCGTACTAAGCTTAGACATTGAGTCTTCAAAATACATTGCAGTTACATTTTGCTGTCCCAAATAATCTAAATAATTTGCTATTCCACCATGTCCTCCTTGGGCGAAATATCTCAGGAGACTTCCCCTCTCACCCATTCCTACAGATCTTTCAGGATCTATCGTAGGAGCGTAGATGGATTTTCTTCCATCCGGATCAATAAAGCTTACCGGATTATTAAATGCATAGTTATACGGAGAAAATCTTCTCATTTGTTCCGCCAAAGGATCAATCACGCCCCATCGTGCAATGTCGGACATATACATCCTGGCCCCGAAATCATTCCATCCGGTTTCACTTTGAAGTTCCTTGCCATTGTACTGGTAATTATAAGAAGGATTTCCTTTTATACCATTATAGCCATTATGTTTCAATCCAAAAGGATAGTAATTGTTTTCAGTAAGAACTTCTGCGCTACCGGTAGAGCTTTTGGAGTAGCTTAGCCTTATATTCCCCAAATGATCGGTATAGTTGTAAATATACTTATTATTTTCAAAACTGTAGTATCCCTCCGCAGTAGGTACAAACTTAAGGATTGGTGAGCCCGCTCCAAAAGATGTCGTACTCGTTTCATATTGAAATCCGTCCAGATAATCCGTCACCGTATTGGCAAGAAAATTAAACTGGGCATCATCCCTGTATTTATAATCTTTTTTTAGCTTTGTCCCGTCTGCGCGATAGGTATACAATGTATTAACATAGGTTTGAGATCCCCTGTTCCCAACAAGTTCATTAAATTTAATATACTTCGGGAGGTTAAGCATATTATAGTCGATCTGTAAAATTCCTTTATCCTTCTGGTCTGTCATATTCCCGTTATCATCATAGCCAATACTATTTCCGGAAGTTTCGGGATACCCTCCATAGTTATTTGAGGAATCAGTAACGGAGTTAAGCTTATTTCCCGTATACTGATAAGTAAGGTTATCCATAAGTTCGGTTGCTCCTGTAATACCTTTTGTGTTCCTTTGTAAGGAGCTGATGTTTCCGTTCAGATCGTAAGCCAGGGTTTCGTTGTAAAAATTATTTTGGGGAACCGATGACCCGGGTTCATAATAAGTTCCTTTGGTCAGCCTGGTTAAAGCATCATATTGATAGGCATATCTTCTTAGTACATTATCTGAAGAAGTCCTCCAATCCATTTCTGAAATTAGTCCGTTATATTTTGCAGTTGCATTAGTGGGATTCTGGAATTTAAGCTCATAGGCAAATAATTTCCCGTTAAGGTTGGAAGGATCATTAACTTTGGTAAGAGCACCATGGATATTGTAGGTGTAAACAATATCCTGAAGGCTGTTTCCAACCTTTTTACCTGAAAGCTGGTTAAGTTCATTATAAGTATTCTCCGCAAGTAATTCCTGAGCGCCCGTTCCTACCTGATGCCATTGTTTTTTTAATCTGTTTTGGCTGTCATATTCATACGTCTGGGTTATAATTTTTTCTGCGTCAGAAGCTAATCTTTTGTGGTAGATTTTAGACTGTTTTACGGCGCCTGCAAAATCAAGCAAAGATTCTGTTTTGGTATAGCCTCCCAGGTGATTAATAGAGTGCGTACCTATAACCCTGATCTTATCATCATACCATATATAATTTTTCGTCCAGTTATCATCTTCAATATTTTTCACATACGAAGCTGTTGCAAGGCTTCTTGTATTGACTGCATTAGCCGTGTTATCACCGATGGTATTAACACCCTGAATCTGCGAAGGTCTTGTGGGAGTTCCAGTTGGATAAGTGTCGTAGTAGTTAATACTCAAAACCTTATCAATAGTGGTAGGGTATACCATATTGCCATAGTAGACAAGCATTCCACTGTTTGTAAATCCCGTAGTACTTTTTTCTTCCGTTGATGGCTTTCCCTGGTCAATATAATAATTGGTGCTGTATTGAACCTGATCCCTGATAAATTGACTCCCAATATCAGCTATTCCTGTATATATTACTCTGCTCAGCTTATCATATTTTGAAAAGAACCATTTTCCTGTTTTTCGTAATTCTGCATCCTGACTCATTATGAGCCTGTCAGCTTTATCATAAACAAAATATTCCCATCCTTTCCCTGGTATTTTTTTCTCTACCTGTCTTCCTTTGGAGTCATATTTATACTGATAACATAATGGGTCAAGTATACTCTGGGTAACAGTAGCCCCGTTAGCCATCTTTTCAACTGTCTTTGAAGCTTCCGGTGAAAGTACAAAAGCAAGCTTGTTATACTCGTTATAAATATAGTAAGTGTTTGCACTCTCTGATGCACTAATTACTTTCTTCACCAGCAAGGTCTTTCCGCTTGCGCTTTTAAACTCTATACTTTTATTCCCGTCTTCATCAGTTATCGTGTTTTTAGAAAGCTTTTTTAAAGGATAATATCCAGCTTTCACAATATCTGTTTTGGTAGCATTATTTTCCCACGTGGTAGAGACCGTGAATTTCAATACTTCATTAGCTGCATTTGTCTCATAATTATACAGCACTGGCTTGTTAGCCCAGGCATTTCCCGGTTTTACGCTCTGCTTTACCCTGTTATAAGGAGCAATATCCATTGTCGTTACTCCAAATATCTTTTCTAAGCCATAGGTCTGGGAAGCATCCGCAAGAGGATCTGTATAAATACCTCCATCCTGGGTTACACTTTGTGGGACAGGCAGATAAGTTTTATTCGTTATTTCCGTAGGATCATATACTATATGTTGTACTATGTCTTTTCCTGATGGAGTTCCTTTAATACTGATGATCTGCTTAGGACGAGCAAGCCCATCGAAATATTGAACTGATTCTACTTTTTTGGAGCAATCTTCGGTAAGACAGCTTTTCGTATAAGAATAGTTTTCGTTGTCAGTAAGCCCTGACTGGGAGAAGCCCCACCCAGAGATTAACAGCATCAAACATAAAATAATTTTTTTCATCCTGATCTGTGTTTTATATTGTATACCTGGCTTCATGATCATTGGTTTTTAAGGTTGTTTTTAAACTCCTGTAACGTATTGCCCGTTCGGTCTGTGATCTTAATCAACCTGTTGGCATTATCGTATTGGTAGTTCTTTCTGACTCCTGCTGGAGAAGTTTCAGTGGTTACTCCAATGAGCGGATCATAAGTGTAGGTCGTTATATTGTATTGTTTCAGATTCTGATTTTTTCTGAAAGTATCGAGAGCTGTAATGAAAGCAGGCTCTGTAGAAGGATCTGAAATATCCTTAAGCGACGCGTTGACTATAGGCTGAATAATATTAAGAGCTGTAAGCTGGTCATAGGTAATACCTTCAACTTTAGCAATCAACAGCGTATTGTTATAACCATATACCAGTGATACAGGAACTCCGCTTTTACTGGTAAGCTGCAATACATTCCCAAATGCATCATATTTATCAAAAGTTCCCTCTGTAGAAGGTGTTCCGTTTACAACGTCATAGGAAATTGTTGAAGAAGGATAGACATCCGTGGTGCGATCAAACTTCACTTCGGATTTTGAAATATTTTTAGAGATTCCATCTTGGGTTACTTTAGTTTCCGATTGTAGCGGAACTGCAATCAGATTGGCATTTTTCAGCTTCTGGTTATTAAGATCATCAGCATATTTGTAATTTTTTTCAGAATAATCTCCGGTTTCGTCAGTGGCTGCTTCTTTAATAATATTTCCATATTTACCTTCTGCTGTTGTTGTACTTGAATTGGTTAAAACAGTATTGGCATCCGGATATGAAAACCCATTGACAGTCTGGGTTTCTATCCATGGGATTTTTGGAGGAACAGGAATATTAGCATCAATCGGAGTATAATTTATGGTATACTGATATTCATTTTTCTGTGCCAGTTGTCCATTCCCTTTATATTGCTCAATTTTTTCAGGAAGCAACATATTTAAAATATTATAATTGAGGTCTGCATAATTAAAGGGACTTTGAATTGGAAGGTTTAATAGTCCACTAGTATCATTAGGCATAATAAAAGAATACTTAGTAGAATAGTTCTTAGTTGTATTGGTGACTTTTACATTTTTGTAAAGCATCTCTTCATAAGGTTGATAAAATCCACCATCTAGCAGGATACTGCTATTATCCCAGCCATAAAGCATACTATTCGGAACCCCAGGTTTTGAAAAATCATCGTAATTATAATCCAATACTTCTATAGGTGCGGCATTGGGATCATCATATTTTTTAATACTTTTCACTCTCAGGCCTTTAGTATAGTTAAAAGGTTCGGAAAGCTTTTTTACTCCATATATAATAAATGTTCCTTTATCAGGGGATGACCCGGTGAGCCTTAATTTGTTCGTACCATTGGTCACAAAATACTCATAGCTGGAGGTCTCTGTATCATTTTTAAATATTGTCCTTGAGACTTCTGTACCATTAGCCTTATAAATTTTATAAGAAAAAGGAACAGGTCCTGCATTTTTTAATGTTACATCATTCACTCCACCAATAATATAACATACATCAGTATATACAGAGCTATCAATAGTAAATGGATAGTCTTTGGTAATAGCCATGTCAAAGTTGATCTCTGCTATTTTTACCAGCTTAAAATCTTTAAAAGGATGATTTAAGATATTCCCACCGCTATAAGATACACTATACTGACGACTAGGTACAGGTTGTGTATTTGACTCGAATTCATATTCTATTTTTCCTCCTGAGGGCAAATGTATTACCTGTAAAACACCATTATTGGCATAGTGAGGGTTAACTTCCCCAGTATTATATAATCTATCCTGTTCAAAGATTTGATAGGAAGAAACTGTTCCAAAACCGAACTCATCTTTTTTATCTACACTTACACCATTATTAGAAAGATAATCAAAACTGTATTTCTCAATCAAGTTATTATTCTTATCCAATTTAGATAAAGAGAGTAGCTCTTTTCCATTGGTGCTTACCTGATATTGATGGATTACTCTTGACCCTGCATCTTTGAGTATTAATTTTTGTAGCAAATAAGCATCACGATCCCCAGAGGTTGGTGTCCAGTTGGTAACGGGCAAAGGTGCAGTGCCTTGATAATATTGAAAATCAATTGATCCAATGTTAGTTATATTGATTTTCAAAAGCTTGTTCTTTACAATATACTGTGTTCCGCCGACACCTGAAATACTCTGTGTATAAGGAACATAGTCGTAGGTTACAATCGTATTATTTCCTTCATCTGTTATTTGAGTAAGGTTATAAGCACTCTGAAACAATTCTTTCTTATTGCCTATTCCATAAAATGAAATATCGTTTTTATCAAAAAGATATTTTAACCCGTTTTCATCAATTACTGTAAACGATTTTATCAGGTATTTTGTGGTATCAGTAGTTTTCTCGAAAATGATCCTTGTTTTTGAAGTTTCTGTTTGTATAATTTTCGCTCCATTAGTAGCTTTATCATAGGCTATTGCAAATCTTCCACTTCCTCCAGGACAGCTATACTGAAACATATTGGATTCATAAACCTTGTTATTCCCTATCTTTCCTACGCTATATTCCTTAACATGATTATGAGAAGATCTTGATACATAAGATCCCGCTGTAACGTTCCACCCCATGCCAATATCAGTGATCATCTGCTTGGATGAAATACCTGAAGCAGAATAATTTAATCCAACATTGATTTTAAGTTTGGAAGATTGAGTGGGAATATTGAATAAAGGAATACCTATACTAGGATTACCTCTGGCAATATCCACTGTACCCATATTTTCATAATTACTTTTTTGAAGTTCAAAAGTATTTCCACTTTGACCATAGTTTATGGTACTATAAGCTAAAAAGCAAAAGAAAAACAAGTTTTTTATAAAGTTATTTTTTCTCATCTGTATTATTTTTTAATCAATTTAGCATTAGCCGTTTTATTCGTATCCGTTTTGATGACCACCAGATAAGCACCTTGTATCAACGGCTGTGCATTAATCTTCGTTACCTTATTCTTGGTTTTTAGATTCTGAAGCTGTCTTCCTCCCATATCATACATAGTAATATCCGCTTCCCTGAAATCAAAGCCTATTTCTACATAAGCATAATCTGATACCGGATTCGGATAGATCTTGATATCCTGTTTTTCAATTAACTGATCCAGTTGTTTATCTCCCAGCTTCACAATCTTCCAGTTCTCCTTCCCTAGTTCCTCTGCACTGGTTCCTGCTAAAATGATGGAGCCATCCCTGTTCAGCTTAATATCTGATAATCTCTCCTCTCTCTTTCTGGATTCTCCCTTCACATGCTTTCTCCACTGTTCATTTCCATTAGCATCCAAATACAGCATCCAGAATGTTTCATCATCTGTTTCTATTCTTCCTTCTGCCTGAGTATATCCACCCAACAATATTCCTTTAGTTGAGGGTTGAGAGTTGTCAGTTGATAGCTGATTTAGGGCAGTCATACCCATCAAAACATCCCTGTTTTTGAAATTGTAGGATTTTTGCCACTGTTCATCTCCTCTTTCATTTAAAGAAACCAACCACAAATCTGTTCCTTCTTCTATTCCTACCGTCTTGTTTCCGGATCTCTCACTTCTTGATTCTCCTCCGATGATATACCCGTTTGACGTTAAAGCCAGTGTTCTTAGATGATCATCTCCTTTTCCTCCCAGGTTCTTTTCCCATTCTACCTTTCCTTCTTTGTTTAGTTTTACGATCCAGTAATCTCCTTCACCAAAGTTTTCAGTGGTTTTTGCATAGCGGGATACGGAACCTGAGGTTCCTGTAGCTGAGTTTTGATTCCCGGAATCGGAAACACGAAACTCAGAGCTTCTTGAATAGATTCCCAGAAGTGCTCCACCGTCTCTTGTGGGTATCATCTTTTCCACTTCGTCTAATCCTCTTCCCCCTAAAATAAGTTGTGAAAGTTCTTTTCCGTTTTTATCAAGTCTGATCACCAGGATATCTTTTGAACCATAGCCTTTGGATGCATTCTGAACATTTCCGGCTACAACAAGTCCTAAATCTGTGGTTTGGATAACTGATCTGGCTTCTTCATCAGCACTTGTTCCCAAAGTCTTTTGCCACAATTCATCTCCAAATTCATTAATTCTAATGAGCCATATATCTGATCCTCCTTTGGAGTCATCTTTTTTATCTATTCCCTTTCCGGAATATGAGGTTCCTGAAATTAGAAAGCCTCCTTCCTGGGTTGCTACGGTAGAAGACAAATAATCATGATTGTTTCCTGAGAAATACTTTTCCCAAACCTGATCTCCCTGTTGGTTGAGTTTCACCAAATGAAAGTCGTAGCCATTGTTTTGCTGGGTATTGCTTCCTGCATCTTTCTTCTGGTTTCCTGCTTGTATGACACTTCCTGTTATCAGATACTGCTGATCGATTGTTGTGGTTACCTGGCTTAGGAAATCCTGGGTTGAGGATTTGATATCTTTTTGCCAAACCACTTCCTGGGCTGATAACCCGGAAATAATGCACATAGAAAGTACACTCAAGTAGAGTTTTTTCATGCCTTGTGTTTAATTGTTAAATTCATTTTTTATAATTGCCGCAAAAGTAATCTTTTTTATCTCACAACGAAAAGACTTATCGAAAATTTTTGACTTCATCTTTTTCATTTGTACAAAGTTAGCTTTGAATTGCGACAAAACCCGTCGCATTATAAAACCAAAAGTCTTTCCTCACAAGCAAAACTTTCTATCAAAATCATATTTATCATTTCAAAAATATTTTATACCTTCGCTTCGTGATTACAAATAACGGAACATATTACTATAGAATATTTAACTCAGATCTGGGATAGAGATTCTTATATATGATATACAACCTCGTCCTAGGACGGGGTTTTTTATTTTAAAATGAAAAGAAAATGAAAATAAGTATTGTCGGTGTAGGTCTCATTGGAGGCTCTATCGCTTTAAAGTTGAGAGAAAAAGGAATTGCCGATTTTATCTACGGAATAGACAACAGCAGCAGGCACCTTGATGAGGCATTAAGCTTACATATCATTGATGCCAAGGTAGACCTGGAATACGGAATCAGGAATTCCGATCTTGTGATTATTGCTATTCCGGTTGATTCCGCGAGAAAGCTTTTACCTACAGTTTTAGATCTGGTATCAGGCACCCAAACGGTAATGGATGCAGGATCCACCAAAGCAGGAATTGTAAGCGGCGTAAAAGATCACCCGAACAGGTCTAGGTTTGTAGCTTTCCACCCGATGTGGGGTACGGAAAACAGCGGACCGAAATCAGCCGTTGCAGAGAGCTTCTCAGGAAAAGCCGGGGTGATATGCAACAAAGAAGAATCCGCAGAAGACGCTCTTGCCCTCGTTCAGAAAATTGTAGAAGGCCTGGATATGCACCTCATTTATATGAATGCTGAAGACCACGATGTCCATACCGCGTACATCTCTCATATCTCTCACATTACATCCTACGCCTTAGCCAATACTGTATTGGAAAAAGAAAAAGAGGAAGACACCATCTTTCAGCTGGCAAGTTCGGGTTTCTCAAGTACGGTAAGGCTAGCCAAATCCCATCCGGAAATGTGGGTTCCGATCTTTAAACAAAATAAAGAAAATGTTCTGGATGTCCTTAATGAACATATTTCGCAGCTACGTAAGTTTAAGGCAGCTCTGGAAAAAGAAAATTACGAATATTTAACGGAGCTGATTTCCAATGCTAATAAAATAAGAGGAATACTGGATAAGTAATCCTCTTATTGAATATTTTTCTTTGCTATTTCGATGAAGGAGAATCATCCATCGTAACTTTAGTAATTGACTGTATCTTTTCTTTTGTCTTGAAACAAAAGAAACAAAAATTCAAGACTGGAAACTGCGGCTAAAAATGATCCTATTCTCTAAAAATTCTATAACTCGTGCGGATTTGAAGTATGTTTATTATTAACTTTTCTCTCCGCACTCAGACAGTAGAATTTTTTTAACGTTCACAGCATTCATTTTCTTAACGCCTACGTTTCCTAGGTCACTATAAAAAGGTACATTTTTTCTAAACTTATAAAGCTTTAGGACTATCAGTTTAAAAGAAAATTACTTTTGTGACAAATATTTCTAGCACTCCGGAACATTGACTGCAATAGCCAACCCTCCTTCCGAAGTTTCTTTAAAACGATCACTCATCGATTGAGCTGTCTCCCACATCGTCTGAATAACTTCATCCAAAGTTACCCTGGCTTTTGCAGGATCGCTTTCAAGAGCGATATTGGCTGCGGTGATCGCTTTCATCGCTCCCATTGTATTTCTTTCAATACACGGAATCTGCACCAATCCTTTGATCGGATCACAGGTAAGACCTAAATGATGTTCCATAGCGATTTCAGCCGCCATCAGCACCTGTCCTACACTTCCGCCTAAAATTTCAGTAAGTCCCGCTGCCGCCATAGCAGAAGATACTCCAACCTCAGCCTGGCATCCTCCCATAGCCGCGGAGATCGTGGCATTCTTTTTAAACAGGGTTCCGATTTCTCCGGCAACCAGTAAGAATCTTATAATATCATCTTCACTCGTAAATGGCGTGAAAGCCTGAGCATACATTAAAACGGCAGGAATAACACCACTCGCCCCGTTTGTAGGTGCTGTGATGATCCTTCCGAAGCTTGCATTCTCTTCATTGACAGCCAAAGCGAAGCAGGCAATCCATTTATTGATATTGGTGAAATTTTCTTCGGCATCTACTACCAGCTGAAACCATTCGTCAATATTCTTATATATTTTATCCCCTAAAAGTTTTCTGTTGATTCCGGCTGCCCTTCTGGTTACATTTAAACCACCAGGCAAAATTCCTTCTTTGTTGACTCCTTTGTAGATGCATTCTTTGATCTGTGTCCAGATATTCAATGCTTCCTGTCTGGTTTCTTCCTGGGTCCTCCAGCTTTCTTCATTGATCATGATCAGGTCTGAAAACTTCTCAAGCCCTAACTTATCACAATATTTTATAACATCTGAACCGTGATGACAAGGGTATAATGTGCGGACACAATGCTTTTGGATCGAATTTTTTTCCTGGCTTGCAATGAATCCTCCTCCTACGGAATAGAAGTCCTGGACCAGTTCGGTTCCATCTTCGAAAACGGCTCTGAAAATCATTCCGTTCGGATGGAAATCGAGGGATTTTTGCATATTGAGAACCAGATGATAGCCGTAGATAAAAGGAATTTCTTTCTCTCCACCCAGATTGATGATCTCATCTCTTTTTATTTTCTCAATTTTCTCATCAATTTTTGAAGTATTGATCGTCTTGTAATCCTCACCATTCAATCCCAGCATTCCCGCGATATCTGTACCATGTCCTATCCCGGTTTTTGCTAAAGAACCGAAAAATTCAAGAAAGACCTCTTTCACCTCTGTGATCGATCTTTCTCTCTTTATAATTCTGATAAATGCAGAAGCTGCATTCCATGGTCCCATCGTATGCGAACTGGACGGGCCTATACCTACTTTAATAATCTCAAATACTGATATTGATTCCATAAAAGATTCATCATTTTCCTCATCACAAAGATACATGATAAATCGTTATTATGCTTCCCTTCACATAAGGATTAAAATAATTATTTAAGTGCCCGCTACCATTTTAGGCTTTCTTCATGCTGAGACATGTCCAGTCCCATATTTTCCGACTCTTCGGATACCCGAAGGGTAATCATTCTGTTCGTCAGCCGGTACAAAACCAGAGAGCCAAAAAATGCAAACACAGAAACCAGAACCAACGCCATCATATGGTGGGCAAATACTTCAATCCCTCCATGCAGAAGGCTTGCGTTTTCACCATGCGCAAAAATAGCGGTCAGGATCATTCCCATGATTCCCCCTACTCCATGGCATGCAAAAACATCTAGGGTATCGTCTATTTTTTTGAGTTTCTTCCAGTTCATCATCAGATTGGAAACAATAGCTGAAATAAATCCGATAAATAAGCTTTCCGGAACAGATACAAAGCCACATCCCGGGGTAATGGCAACCAGACCTACTACAGCACCGATGCATGCTCCTAATGCAGAAACACTCCTTCCGTTAATTCGGTCAAAAAGGATCCATGTCATCATCGCTGATGCCGAAGCTATAGTTGTGGTTCCGAAAGCTGTGGCAGCAGTTGCATTGGCTCCCAGTGCAGATCCGGCATTGAAACCAAACCAGCCGAACCAAAGCATTCCTGTTCCCAGAAGTACAAAAGGGATATTCGAAGGTTCATGGTGAGGGTTTTTCCTGTTTCCTACAACCATTGCTCCTGCCAAAGCAGCAAATCCTGCGCTCATATGCACTACGGTTCCGCCTGCAAAATCTTTGACACCAAAATATTTATTCAACAAACCGTCCGGATGCCATACCATATGGCAAAGGGGCGTATAAATGAATATACTGAAAAGAACCATGAACAGCAGATAGGAAATAAAGCGCACCCGTTCGGCAAAAGAACCGGTGATCAGTGCGGGAGTTATCACCGCAAATTTCATCTGAAAAAGAGCGAATAAAATAAACGGAATGGTAGAAGCCATCGCTTTGTGCGGCAAGACACCTACATGATTAAAAAAGGGGTAACTCAAGGGATTACCGATCAGTCCATAGTGCTCTTCGTTCATTTCAAAACCTATAGAATCACCGAATGACAAAGAAAATCCAACTACAACCCACAGAATAGAAATGACTCCTAAAGCAATAAAACTTTGCAACATGGTGGAGATCACATTCTTTTTACCCACCATTCCACCATAAAAGAAGGACAACCCCGGTGTCATCAGCAATACCAGTCCTGCTGCTGCTAAAATCCACGCCACATCAGCCCCTACGATCTTATCTTCGCTTAAAAACTCACCTGAATCCGGCAGGTCCGTTACCGGTGACCAAAACAAACCACCGATAGCAACCATTGATATCACCGCAAAGGACACGATCCATTTCAAACCAATTTTCATAAAAATATATTTTAACCCTATCAAAAATAGGGATAAATTTCATAAAAACACATTTAAAAACAAAACAACCCTTAAATTTTAACGCATAATAATTTAAAATCTATTCCACAGGAAATATTTCATTTAAAATTTTAGATACTTCTTTTGATTTAGTAGCGGGAAACAGATGGGTTCCACCCCGTATAATATAGTTCGGTTTTGAATTTTTCACAGGAAATACAATATCCCTGTCACCTAATATCTGGATCACTTCAGGATTTTCATCAAACCTCCAATCTGAAATCTTTTCTATGGACCATTTCAGATAATAAGGATCTTTCACCCTGAAATACTGTAAAACCTTAGGATTTTTTGGATCAAAGAACTTCCTGAGCACAGAATATGCCGCTGTATTTTTTTCATTAAAAAAACGAGTAGGTAATATTTTAGGGATCCTGGTAATCTGTCCGGCTCTTATTAACCTCGATTTTTCTTTATCAGATTTAATACTTCCTAAAATCACTACTTTTTCAGCCGGTTTTATTTTATTGATCTCCTGCACCATAATTCCTCCAAAAGAATACCCCAACAGATAAAATGGTTCCGAATCATCAATCTTTGACGCCATTCTCTCAACGTATTGAGGAAAACTTTCGTTTAGCCCCGGAATGAGCCAGTCTATAAACACCACTTCCAGATGTGCAGGAAACTGCAATTTTTCCAGCACTTTAAAATCTGCACCAAGTCCGCTTATTACATAGATTTTCATACTGCTAAAATAAAAAATATGGGTAACTATTGAAAGCTACCCATATTTAATTTATTGTTAAAGTAAAACCTTTTATTTTTTCTTTACAGGAACCCTGTTATCATTATCCAGCTTTTCTGTAGAAACTTTGAATTGGATATCCATTTCATCTTTAATGAAATAATCTTTTAAAGAAGACTGATAGAATACTTTGAAATCCCTTCTGTTCAATGAGAATTTAGCAGACTCAATCACTACCGTAAATTGTGTAACATATACGTTAGCAGGGAAAGTAATGGTCTTTCTCACTCCTTTTATCGTAACATCCCCATATACCGTTGAATTGTACTCACTGTTTGCCAGAGGAATAATTTTAGTTAAGTGGAATTTCGCAATCGGAAACTTTTTAACTTCAAAGAAATTGGTACTTTTAAGGTCGTTGGTCAGCTTGATCTGATCTTCATCAGAAACATCCCCCGCCATCAGACTTCTCATATCAATTATAAATTCACCGTCTACCAAAACCGTTTTATCAAAATTGAATTTTCCGCTTTTCAGTTTTACTGTTCCGGAATGTGATGTAGGTACAGTTTTTACAACCTTATATCCCCACCATCTGATCTCAGAAGAGGTCACCTTCGAAACCTTATCAAATTTTCTCTGAGCAGAAACAAATGATATACCTACGCACATCATAGCAAACAATAGTAGTCTTTTCATTCTTTTTTATTTACAATTCAACAAAAATAAAAAAAAGTGTAGAACTTCTACACTTTTAACAATCTTTTTTTGATTAAATTATTTAGCAGTTACTTTTACAAGCATATCGATATCATCTTTCACAAAAACATCCTGCATTGTTGATTTGTACGCAACGTCGAATTTTTGTCTGTCGAAAGAAAATTTATCTGATACAAGACTTGCTACTCCTTTGCTGTACGCAATCTTCGCAGGGAAAGAAATACTGTTTGTTTTTCCTTTTACTGTAAGATCTCCTGTTACTAGAGAGTTGTATATTTTATCATTGTTTTTCTTTACGGAAGTAATCTTAAAAGCAGCTGTAGGATATTTCTCAACTTCGAAGAAATCTCCGTTCTTTAAATGTCCGTTCAGCTTAGTCTGGTATTCTCCGGAAAGGTCTGTAGACGTAATAGAAGTCATATCTAAAACGAAAGATCCACCCACAACATCATTTCCTTTCATAACAAGGTTTCCTGACTTCACTTTTACTGTACCGTCATGAGAACTTGCCTCAGATTTTGCTACTTTATAACCCCACCAGTGAACATCAGATGCTACCACTTTTTTTGATTGCCCGAAAACCAATCCACTAGCTAAAACCGCTAATAATAATATTTTTTTCATTGAATAAATTTATTTAATTGTTATTTAACGATACAAATGTAGCTATCTTATTTGATAGATTTTATTGATGTACATCAATAAAACCAATTATTTTCATGAATAATATCAGGCATAAAAAACTCCGGAGTTTCCGGAGTTCTTATTTTCTTATTTGTTATTCGTAATACGCTGTATACAGTGCGACACCATGTAAACCCGTGAGATTATTCCTGATCAGATAGATAGGAATATTCCTCAACATGTCTTCCATTTTATCGCTTATTTTAAATTTCTCATAGAATTTTGCCTTATCCATATACTCATTCAGCATCTGCGGAATATCGCCAGAAATCAGCAATCCTCCGGTAGCCTTAAGCTTTAAGGTAAGGTTATTAGCCTCTCTCGCAAGAAATTCCAGGAAGGTATCTAATGCAATTTTACAGATCAACACATCATCTTCAACGGCTGCCTTGTATATCTCCTGTGAAAAATTACCGTTGGCAAGTCGATCCGCCAGCCATTCAGGCTCAGGATGTCTTTTCACGTCTCTTAAAAACCGGTAGATATTAAAAAGCCCTGTTTTGGAAAGAACATTCTCCCAGCTAACAATCCCATAGATGTTGTTCAGGAACTGATAAAATTCCACTTCAACATTGGTTCTTGGTGAAAACTCAGAATGTCCGCCTTCTGTAGCAAAAGGTCTTAAGTATTTTCCATCAAAGAAATACCCCGCTTCCCCAAGACCATTTCCAGGTGCCAGGATCGCAACATTTCCTTTTTCAAGGTGTCCGCTTGTGTAGATAGCTTCCAGGTCGCTGTCCTCAAGAAGTCCCATTCCATAAGCAGATGCCTCAAGATCATTAAGCATATCCACTTTTTCGAATCCGAATTCATTTTTAAATTCGTCTACGTCGAAACTCCAGCCTAATCTGGCAGGGTTACTCTTCCCATTAAGAACCGGTCCCGGAACCGCTATTCCTAAACGCTTCACATTGCTCAGCTGATTTTCCTGAATAAATTTTTTCAGGATTTCCGAAAAAGAAGCATGTTCTTTTGTCGGGTAGCTTGTCTGTAATTTTATATCAAGCCCTCCATTACCAGACACATAGTATCCTAAAGTGGTAACATCCTCACGTAAGTTGGCTCCAATGATGGAAACATCATTATTATTGCTGTCTTTTACACCCGGTAAATAAAGGGGAAATTTTGGATTTAAGTTCATAATCACAAATTTTATCAAATATAATAATAGTTTTCGGAAATCGTGTACGGTAATAAAAAACCTTTTCAAAAAGATGAAAAGGTTTTGGCTAATAATTGTTTATATATAAATCTAACTACTTTCCTAATGGAATATTGTAAGAAAATCCGACACCAATGTTACCCACATTGTAGTCCTGATTTACTAAATCACCTTTACTTCCTGTAAATACCTTCTGATATTGTACGAAGAAATTCCAGTCCTGATTATGGTACCCGATTTCAGGTTTGATATAAAAACCTCCGCTTGGTCTGTCAACCGAAGTATTGGAAGCTACTTTATCATCCCCTACAAGGAATCCATAACCCAAGTCAGTCCCAAAATAGAAACCTGTTTGCTTTGGATAAATTCTCAATAATGCTGCTACAGGAATTACCCCTACATCATTATTTTTATATCCGTTGTTTTCTTTTCCGAAATAATGGGAATAACCAGTTGCGATACCTAATCCAACTCCCGGAGTAATCAGATTCTGGTAAGCCACATCCACACCCACAGCAGCAGAAAGATTATCAGAAGGAACAGCTAATCCTACATTCGCTCCTACTTTAAGCATGTTGTTCATCTGTACGCTCTGTGCACTTGCTACACCTGCTGTTAAAATTCCAGCTAGTAAAACTGCTTGTTTAAACATTTTCATAATTTCTGATCTTTAAATTTTACTATTCAGAATGCTGTAAAAATCATGCCAAGCAGGTCGTTTTTCACTCCTTTAACATCCGCAAACGACTCAAATCATTGAAAATTAAACAGTTAATTTTTGTTAAAATTTAAATAAATGTTTAATTAAGTCTCGAAAAAGCAATAGCCAAAAAGTGAAAAATGTTTAAAATATTAAGTTCAGTGCTTTCAGGAGCGATTGTCAATGGATTTTATCCAACCGCTATTACCTGAAAAAAAGACTGCCTTTTCAGGGCAGTCTTTTTTTATCATTCCAGATTACGTTGTACTTATGCTGGAATCTGCTTTTTTCCTTCTTCCTTTTTATCTAATTTTTCACTCACTTTTTTTACGATATATTCTATAACAAGTGGTGCAACTATGGCAATAACCGCCTTAAGAATTCTTGATTTCATATGTAGTAATTTTGGTTTATCATTACAATTTTTAAGCCATTTATTAATCCGCTTTATTCATTGGTATTCAAAAGCTGGTAATTCCGGCATGCTTCTTCCAAACTGGCCTGAATTCTTTTTTTGAGCCTCTCAGGCCTTAAAACCGTTATAAATTCGCCGAGCCCCAATATCATTCTCTCCAATTCAAAGTTCAGCTGAACACATATTTTAAATGTGGTTCCGGTTTTATCTTCCTTTATAATCTCCTGGGAATGGTGAAAAGGTTTGGTTCTGACATAAGGGGCATGTTTTGGGTTAATTTTAAAGATAACATTCTGCGGACGTTGCCCATCCGAAACCGTAACCCCGATCACTTCCCCGAAGTAACGGTCCGAATCAAATTCTTTATCAATATAGCTTACCTTTTCATCAACAGAAATCTCCTCCATCCGGTCCAAGGCCAGATTATACATTTTATTCTTAAACCAGCATATAAGGAACCAACGGTTATTGTATTCCTTCAGGAGCTGCGGATGTACGGTGTAATAATCCGATTCTCTTGCTTTAAAGCTTTTATAAAGGATCTTCAGTACTTTCCTGTTTAAAATGCTTTCATATAGTATATCGATGTGTTCGAGCCCTTTCAGCTGTTCATTCTTATCGAGGTGGATAATCGACTTCTGGTTTGTAGAATGGATGGAGTCTTCCAGCTTCTGGATCACTCCGTTCATATCCTTAAACATGGAAAAGTCCTTGAACTGCTTCAGGATCTGAACGGCATTATTCATTGCCTTCAGGTCACTTTCATTTACTGATATATTATGAATACTATAATCCGGATCACTATATCGGTAGTATTTTCTGTCGTAGACTTCAATAGGTGCCTCATAGCCAAATTTTTCACTCCGCATATTCTGCAGGTCAAGCTGGACCGTACGTTTGCTGACAAATGATTCTTTGCCTTCAAACTCAAACAGGGCTTCCGAACATTCATCGATAAGATCCTCCAGCGTATATTTTCTATACTTGTTTTTCAGGCATTTATCCAATGTTTTATATCGGATCAGGGCATTTTTGTTCGATGACATAATTGTATTTTATTGAAATGTCTTTTATTCCGCAACATGATTTTTCAGCCGGAATTTTTTCTTTTCCTTATTTCCTTTCTAATTGAATGTAAATAAATCAAAAACCACAGATAGTCTTTCCGTTCAACTCTAATCAACGACTTAATAACTTATTTGAAAAATTAATACATTAATACATTAATACATTAATACATCATAATCAAAATCATTTCTTCGCCAAAGCCTCTCCATCAAAAGAAACCCCATCCCATCCGAACTCCATAAAATTCCTGATATTCTGATGATCTGTTCCATCGGGATTTTTCAGTACATCTTCTCTGTAAAAATCTCCGAAAAGACTTAATACCTCATCCTTTGACAAATTATTCTGCTTTCCAAAACTGAATACCTTACATGATCCGTTATTCTGATCCGCTTCGTTCACTGTATTCCCATTCGCGAATCTGGTAGGTGTAAAATGATAATTTTCATCAATGTAGGCAATGACATCTTTAAACTGAATGGTTTCCGGAGAATTTTTTACTTGTTCTAATAGCATATTTATTTTTTTTAGGCGAAAGAGCGAATTGGCAAAATGGTTAAATCATTAAAATATAACTTCAATTGACTTTGTGGCAATTCCGTTATTTTGCTTTTCAGCTTTTCGCTTTTGTAAAAATAATCAAAAAAAATTCATCTACGCAAAAAGATTGCATACTTGTATATTTACTTTGCATCATCAAATTGAAAGAACACATGGAATTTAATGGAAATCACCTAATTGAATTAGGGTTCAGACCCGCAAAATGGTTTAAAGAAGCCATAGAATATATCAACGAAAATAATCTGGATGAAACTCAGATCAAAACGTATCTGGAGCAATATAAACAACCGGACCAGATTCCTTTGCATGAAACCCCAAAAGATTTCATCATCAACATCAGAGCTGAGCACGAAAGTGAAAATGATAACGTGGAAAAGGTAATCAAAACCATGCAGGTTTTAATGAAAACCCCAACATTGGTTGGAGGAGCTTTAATGCCTGATGCCTGTCCGACAGGACCAGAAGGTCATATACCGGTGGGTGGTGTGGTTATTGCTAAAAATGCAATCCATCCCGGGTTTCATAGTGCAGATATCTGCTGTTCCGTGATGTTGACTGATTTTGGAAAAGCTGATCCTAAAGCCGTTTTGGATACTGCTCATTCGGTAACTCATTTCGGATATGGAGGAAGAGCACGAGGAGAACAAATGCCAATGTCGCAGGAACTGATGGATGCGTTCAGGGAAAATTATTTCCTTAATGATGAAAAGCTGATCAGCATTGCCCGCTCTCATATGGGAACACAGGGCGATGGAAATCATTTCTTATTCGTTGGTATTTCTAAAAATACAGGAAATACCATGTTGGTTACTCATCATGGTTCAAGAGCTCCGGGAGCTGCTCTTTACGATAAAGGGATGAAAGTTGCCAATCGTTTCAGACAGGATATTTCACCGGAAACGCTGAAAGAGAATGCCTGGATCCCATATGATACAGAAGAGGGAAAATCTTACTGGGAAGCTCTGCAGCTGATCAGAACATGGACGAAAGAAAACCATACTTCCATCCATGATGCCGTTTTATATAAAATGGAAATTGAAAAAGAGAACAGGTACTGGAATGAGCACAACTTTGTCTTCAAAGACGGAGATCTTTTTTACCATGCAAAAGGAGCAACCCCACTGGATGATAAATTCATGCCTGATATTACAGGACCAAGACTGATTCCATTAAATATGGCAGAACCGGTTTTAATAGTTCAGGGAAACACCAATGAAAGAAACCTGGGTTTTGCCCCTCACGGAGCAGGAAGAAATTTCAGCAGAAGTCAGCATAAGAGATCATTGGCCCACAAAACCATTGAAGAAGTTTTTGCTGAAGAAACCGAAGGATTGGATATCCGTTTCTTTTCCAATGAAATTGATATTTCCGAACTACCGACCGCATATAAAAGTGCTAAAAACGTAAGAGCACAGATTGAAGAATACGGATTATGTGAAGTATTGGATGAAGTGATGCCTTACGGGTGTATCATGGCTGGTGATGTCGGGAAAAATGCACCATGGAAAAAGAAAAGAAAATTTAGAAAAGCACAGAACGGATAATAGTAAGAAATTACTTTCCCTGATATACTCTCGCCTATAATTATGACAGACAGATTTTGATTTTAGTCATTTGTTTATCGTAATTGTTGGCGAGAGATTTAATTTATATCATCAGCTTCCGATTCTCTCTTTCAGGTCATCTGCACCTCCGGTCTTTCTCAATTGAAGGTTTTTAGAGGATCCGAAGTTATAAGTATAGGACAGCATCACGACCCTGGAATCTCTTTTTACCGTAAAATTCTCCAGGTAATCATTATAAGCAAACTGCCCCCTTGGATTACTGGTAAAAAACACATCAGCAAAAGAAAATTTAAGGACACTTTTATTGTTAAATTTTTTCTGGGCACCAATACTCAGAAAGCCATAGGGCCGTGCATATACATAAGCCTGTATTTCTCTGGCGTGGTAATTTCCCGTAACTTCAGCAGTAAAGCCGTTTCCTAATTTGAAGTTATGGATGCTGTTGATGCTGAAGGTAAAATTTCCCTGGTTGGTAATCTGACTTCCCGAAACATTCCCTGTGAAAGAAGCATAGTAAAAACTGGCAGTATTGCTTATATCCCACCAACGCATCACTTTTACAGGAACGATCAGACTGAGCCCGTAATGGGAAGCCGAACTGATATTTTCAAATGTTTGGATCGCAATATTCTGTCCGTTTTCCACCACAGGCTTTACTACATTAATTATGTGATCAGAAGTTCTGCTATAATTCAGTGTGGCAAAATATTTATTGTTAAGGCTGTAAGTAAGCTCATAATTCATCATCGTCTCGGGAATCAGATCTGGATTTCCGGCCTTTGAAGTAGTAGGGTCAAAGTAAAATCTGAAAGGATTGAGCTGATTATAACTGGGGCGGGTGATCCTTCTGCTTAAGCTGATCTCCATGGAACTTTTATCCGTTATATTATATGCCAGTACTGCACTCGGGAATACTTGCGTATAGTTTCTTTTATTAATCTGGTTATTAGCAAGCTGCATGCCCTTTATATTTGTATTTTCCATTCGCAGTCCGGCTATCATTTTAAGCCTTTCCCATTTTTTGGAAGCATTCCCATAAACAGCATTAATGTTTTCCTCATAAATAAAATGATTGGTTTTGGTAGGATCAGACACAAAGACCCCTGAACTTCCGTCAAAAAATTTCAAATCATTATCAGATTTTACAAAGCTTGTTTTAATCCCGCTTTCCAGTTTCCATCCATACTTAAAGTTTTTAGTAAGGTCGCTTTTCAATGAAAAAATATTCAGTTTTCCTTTCATATCCCCTTTCAGAATATCAAGCCTGTCCAAACTACCCGATAAATTGTAGTTCCTGGTTTCAAAATTCTGTAGAGAACCGTTTGAATAGTTGATATAGTCAAAATCCGTTGTTAGTTCTGATCCCAGAGAATCAAGGCTGTATTTATGGTTGAGATTAAGGGAAGGATTAGCGAAATGATTCCGGGTTTTACTTATGGTTCCGAAGGTACTTTCCGGAAGCTGATTACTTCCCAGTGTGAGGCTTGAGGTATTTCCGTCAATTTTAACATTATTAGCTACTAGTCCCACAGAAAGCCCAAGAATATTCTTGTTATTCAGATCGTAATCTATCCCCATCCTGGTCATATGGCCCGTTATTCCAAACTTCAGGAAATTATCCTGAATAAAAGCTTTTTTAAATTGGTTGTTTTCATAAAAATTCCTGTTTAAAAGCAGATGATTGTAAAAAATTCTATCAACAAAGCCATAGTTTGCAAAAGCATTCACCTTCCCGCTCCTGTGATTGATGCTGACCGTATTGTTAGTTTTTATATATTTACCGGCTCCCGCAGAGATAGAAACAGTCCCGTTAGTCCCCTTCTTTTGCTCTTTTTTTAATCTGATATTGATAATCGAAGATCCTTCTGCATCATATTTCGAAGAAGGATTGGTAACAAATTCTATTTTATCAATGGAGGCTGAGGGAATCCCCCTGAGATAACCCGCAAGGTCACTTCCCGTCATCGGTGTATTTTTACCGTCAATCTGAACCAGCAGATTTCCTTTTCCGTGAAGACTTAAATTGTCATTATTATCCACGCTCACTCCTGGTGCTTTCTCCAGGATTTCAAAAGCCGAGCTTCCGGTAGCGGAAATGCTGTTTTCTACATTAAGGATCATCTTCCCCTCCTGTCTTTCTATAAAAGGACGGGTTTTGGTAATGGTAACTTCTTCAATGGATTTTACTGTAAGATCAATAACAGGAAGCATCTTATTTTCTGTTACAGGAATATTTTCTGAATGATAAACCTCAAAACCATTCCTGTAAACTTTCAGTTGGTAACGACCGACTTTCAGGGCAGAAAACCTGAACTGTCCTTGCCGGTCAGCAGTTTCGGTTTTTATCAATGTATTTTCAGCATCAAAAAGGCTGATGACTAAAGACTGTGTACCATCCGATTTTATAGTACCCGACAGCGAGAAACGCTGTATATCCTGTGCTGGTAAAAGTGTACTGAAAAATATCAGTATTCCGATAAAAATGCAAGAAAATAGCCTGATCATAAGTTTATCTTTTAAAGTGATGTAATTTTCATATGGTCAAATAATGCAGAGTTATTTTATTTTTTTAAACTCGATATTGGCCATATTAAAGCCGGACACGGTAAATCCACTTACAGTACCTGATGAAGTCCATTGGAAATCAAGCTGTCCGAAGTAGGATTTTGATGAATAAAAGCTTGTTGAACTGAGTGGAAATAATAGAATATCTGGATTTACCGAATGTTTTGCTACTAGGTGATGATTTTCAGTGACCAGCTGGTACATCGTATTGAATTCTTCATTTCGGTAAAATCCTTCCAGTTTTTTCAAATCTTTCAAATCCACTTTAGGCGGATTCATTCTGATTTTTTTCATCGGAAATGTAAAATCCGCAATTTTGAAAAAAGCTGAATCTTTATTAAAAACAAGGCTTGCCGTAGCAACGGAAGGAATGCTGAACCGGTTATCTCCAACTGGTTCTAAAAGTTCTCCTTCTTCCTGTTTATAAGTTTTTAGGTAAAGGTTGTTTTCTTTTACAGAAACATCAAAGTAGCTACCTGGGATACGCTCATAAATCCCTTCAAATCCTTTTAATTCGGATGCTGTATAAGCAGTTTTTTTAGGTTTTACAACCGTTTCTTTATCTCCAAGAAATAAATCCACCAATTTATAGACCATCTGATAACCTTCAGTTCCCCTCTTATTCGCCAGCAGGACAACGGAAAACTGCTGATTGGGAATATGTAAAATATAAGAACCGTAACCCGCTGTCCCTCCACCGTGAAAGACAAGATGCAAACCTTTATAAGTACCCGTCTGCAGCCCCAACCCATATTCAATGCTTCTACCATTATTTAGGATCGTATTTTCCTGCATCACAGTATAAAAGTCATGATTATCCGTAGCTGATTTCTGAAAATCAGCTGCCCATATACAGAAATCATTAAGTGTCATATAAATATTGGAAGATCCGTACTCCATTTGCCCGATCGGATATTTTAAAACAGTATCCCCCTGCTGCAGGTAAGAGTCTGCCTTATTCGGGATGATCTTTTCCGGATCATCTATCGCCATAGTATGGTGCATTCCTAACGGAGTGAAGATATATTTCCTTAGAAGTTCACCAAAATCTTTTTTATAGACCCTGTGAAGGATTTCGGCTAACAACATAAAACCGGTATTATTATACTGATACTGCTCGCCCGGCCGAAAGTTAAAGCTTTTAATACCCAGAATTGTTTGTACTGCCTGACTATTGGTTACCCTGAATTCATCCCCGAATCCCTGTAATCTTTTAATTCCGGTAAAATCAGGCAGCCCATGCGTATGATTTGCCAGCTGACGGATTGTTACCGGATAAGATAAATGTTTGAGCTCCGGAAGATAGATCCTGATATCATCATCTAATGACAGCTTTCCTTCTTTCACAGCCTGCAAAGCAATGAATGCCGTAAACTGTTTGGAAACCGATGCAATATTAAAAGCTGTGGAATCTGTAATGGGTGTCTGATTTTCCAGGTTGGCCTGGCCATAAATCTTCTTATAAATTACCTTTCCTTCTTTAATTATGCCTACGGCCATCCCCGGAGCATTTTTCTTGACATAACTATTCAGCAATGAGTCTGCTTTTCTGATTGTGTTTTTTTGATTGAACTGTCCGGAGTATTTCCCACAATTCATTATAAAAAAAAGAAATAATGCTACTTTGATCTGTTGCTTCATCTGATGTAAATTTTATGATGAAACAAATCTGAAACTTTGCATGGAAATAAAGATCCGAATACCGGAAACCGAACCATTTTTATGGCGTAAAATCAGTCCGACTTTAAATCGAACACTTTTTAAATAACTGATTTCCTGTAATCTGTAGGAGTAATACCCGTTTCTTTTTTAAATGCGGTATAAAAAGAGGATTTGGAATTGAAACCTACCTGATACAGAACTTCCAATACAGTAAGCTGAGGCTGATCTTTTAAAAGTAATTGGGCATCCTTAATCCTGAATTCATTAATAAAATCAAAAAAATGCTTTCCCGCAGACTGATTGATCAATAAAGAAAGCTGCTTCTCCGGCATATTAAATTTTTCAGCCAGCTTTTGCAGGGTAAGGCTGTCATCCAGATAAGGTTTCTCAGTTTCCATTAATTCCATAAGATCTTTTAGCTGCTGTGGTTTTTCATGATGATCCCCGGATTCAATTTTTAAAGGAACCAAATCTTTATCAATTCCGGCAAACAAATTGGGTCTGTACAGGGAGTTGAGCACAAACCAGCTGATCATAAATAATACAAATAAGCAGCTAAAAGTATACAGATAGGTAAAAAGGCTCCCGTTGTTCTTTACAAAATCTCTGAGTAGCACAAAAAAATTTCCGATTAAAAACAAAACTGTAATCTGTATTAACCACCTATAAATATGACTATGATTTCCAGAATAATTATCCCGGTATAGTTTTTTAAAAATCCTCAGCTCAAGAAAAACAGCAATAATATAATAGTAATACTGGATAATGGTAAAAATATCAAAAACCTGGTCAGCTTGTGCAGACATCTGTGTAACAAGAAACAGAACAAGGAAGAAGAGAAAAGGTAGGCCATGTACTAGATGCTTTTTGGACAGGCTAAAGTTATAGTAGCATGCAGACTTTACATACAGATAATAAAGTGGCATCTGAAGAAGAATACTGGAAGACTTAAAACTTTGCATAAAATTCCCGGAAGGATATACAAAGAATCCGGATAAATCTATAACAGAAGTAAGAAGAAATGCAGCAAACAGATAATTGGGTAATCTTCTTTTGCTTTTTGCCGTGATCAAAAAGATGCTTAACAATAAAAACAAAAAAACAATAATTTTCCCTAGGTCACCTATTAATGCCATATTTTCTTGTCTAAATTACAATATTACAAAAAATGTAATAGCCCAGAAGACTTATATTGAAAAATTTAACCATTCACTATTTTCCATTTTCCCATAAGGTATTTCATTACATTTATAATGATTTCGTTATTCTAAATTATTACGCAAAAAGACTGCGTAATCGCTTTATTATTTTGTACCATCAAAAGAAATAAAAATGAAAAACAGGATATTAGAAAAACTAAAAGAGGTAGAAGACAAACACAGCATAGAAATACTTCTTGCAGTTGAATCCGGCAGCAGAGCCTGGGGATTTGCATCGCCGGACAGCGATTATGATATACGGTTTATATACCGTCATGAAAAGGAATGGTATCTTTCTCCATGGGACAAGGATGAAACCATAGAATTCATGACAGAGGATGACCTGGATGGTAGCGGTTGGGACCTTAAAAAGACTTTTCACCTTTTGCTAAAGTCCAATGCTGCATTGCTAAGCTGGTTCTACTCTCCTGTCGTTTATAAGAAAAATGAAGAATTTGCAGACTTGTTCAAGCCTTTGGCTGATACTTGCTTCTCTCCGATAGCGGTGTCTTACCATTATTTAAGTATGAGTAAAAAGTACCTGGAAGCCTGCAGACATGATGAAGTGAAATTAAAAAGTTATTTCTACTGTTTAAGAACAGCACTTACAGGAAAGTGGATATTAGACAAAGGAACCGTTCCTCCTGTTCTGTTCAGTGATCTTCTGGTATTGGTTGATGATTTTACAAAAACTAAAATAGAGAGTCTGGTTGCTTTAAAGGCTACTAAAGGAGAATCCTATAATCACTCCAATGACTGGGAGCTTTTAGGATTTCTGGAAAGTGTAGTTGCTGAGACTGAAGAAAAAACGAAAACATTGGCAGGAGGAAAAGGAAATAAAAAAGAAATGGAATTGGTGTTTAGAAAAATACTAGCTTAACGGATCGAAAGCACTTAATATTACACCATTTTTTCAATGTTAAAAAAATCGGACAATTATAATATACCATCATGACGATTCAGGATCTTAAAAATAAAAACCTTCTTCTTTTTGAAGCTATTTCCGGAAGCCGGGCTTTCGGGCTGGCAACGGAGAGTTCCGACACGGATATAAAGGGAGTTTATTACCTTCCCAAGGAGGATTTCTTTGGATTGAACTACATCCCCCAGATTTCCAATGAGACCAATGATATTACCTATTATGAAATCGGGAGATTTGTAGAATTGCTGCAAAAGAACAATCCCAATATCCTGGAAATTCTGGCAAGTCCGGAAGACTGCATCCTGTACAAACATCCGTTGATGGATCTGCTGAAAACGGAGGATTTCCTGTCAAAACTCAGTAAAGATACCTTTGCAGGTTATGCGGTTTCACAGATTAAAAAGGCAAAAGGTCTTAATAAAAAGATTGTAAACCCGATTGATAAAGAAAGAAAATCCATCCTGGATTTCTGTTTTATCCTTGCAGGACAGGGTTCCGTTGCATTGAAAAAATGGTTGCATGAATTTTCTGTATCGGAAGGACAGAATAGTCTCTCACAGGAACAATTCGGATTGGTAAGCATTGATCATACTAAGGGTATGTTTGCTTTATTTTACGATGAATCGGGAACATTGGGATATAAGGGGATTATTCAGAATGAAGAGGCAAATCAGGTTTCTGTATCATCTGTTCTTAAGGATGAAAAACCAACTGCTTATCTGTTCTGCAATCTGGATGCCTACTCTGTTTACTGTAAAGACTATAGGGAATATTGGAAATGGGTAGCTGAGCGCAATGAGGACCGTTACAATGTCAACCAGATTCATGGGCAGAACTACGACAGCAAAAACATGATGCATACCATCCGATTACTGCAATCCTGCGAGCATATTCTAAAAACAGGTTCGATGCAGATCCGCGTAGAGAACCGTGATGAGTTACTTGATATAAAAGCAGGAAAAAGATCTTATGATCACGTAATGGAAAAAGCTGAAAACCTGGTCCTTTCTATAGAGCATTATTATTCCAGTTCTAACCTACCAGACACACCGGATCTGGAAAGGACAACTCAGAACCTCATCGAAATCAGGAAAAAGCTATATCATTCAAAATAAAGATCCGGGAGTTGTATAGACTCATAAACCACCAAAAAGAAAATAAGGTTGCCTTTTTCTAAGGCAACTTTATTTAAAGAGATTATCTATTCATTTCGGGTCCTTTACATTTTTACAATTTTTGAGTAAAACAGAAATTTAAATTTGTAAAAAAAATAATGAAAGTAATCTATTTTTTAACGGTTTTCTTGTTAGGCTGTACCATTCAGGCTCAAGATTCATTAGTTACTAAAATTGCTTCACAACATTATCAAATCATAAATTTCGAGAATAATCATTTTTCCGGTGAAGGAATTCGTAACCTGACTGAAACGATTGCTAAACACAAATATGTTCTGATCGGTGAAGACCATCTTAATAATGAGGTCCTGGATTTTACTTCTTATCTTACTCACAATATCAACTTCGACAACTATATTACGGAAGCAGATCAGCTTACCATTGATATTCTTAAAAAAGACTTCGAGAAAAATAAAGAATACCAATCAATTGTTTCCAGCTCTAACGGTAGATTTTCGTTTTTCTCATTTAACAAAGACCATGACCTTCTGGATTATTTTTTCCAAAATAAAAAAACCGTCATAGGCCTTGATCAGATTTATTACAATTCTGATGCAGTGATCTTCAGAGAGCTTATTGCAAGGACATCCAATAAAATAGCAAAAGCAAAATATCAATCTTTACTGAAAGAATCGAATGAGAGATGGAACACGTTCAGGTCAGGACTGGGCTATCGGACTATTGATGACAGCAAAAACCAGCCCTATTTGTTTTGCAACGATTTCAGGACCCGTATTGCAGATATTCAAAAATTAGATTTGTCTGAATATGAGCATAAAGCTTTAAACAAGCTGCTACAAAGCAATACAATATATGCTCTGGAAAATAATCAAAAGGGAGACGAATCTCAGTTCCTGAAAATAGCTTCAATGAAGGAAAATCTTCTTGAAAACCAGAACAAAATAAAAGGAAAAAGAAATCTTTTCAAGTTTGGAGCCAGTCATGCCGGTAAAGATCAGAGCCTACTGCAAAATAGCCCTGATATAGGAAATGTTGCATTTAATCTTGCCGAAAAAGACCACGAAAAGTCCTTACATATTGCCATTATTCAAAAAAATGGAAAAACAGGATCTTTCTTTGCTGAAAATAATGATGCAGAATACATTCTTTTTCTGAGACCCTTCTATCGCCTGGTTCATAAGGAAAATGAATGGCTCCTCTTTGACCTTACCAAGATCAATGCTGAAATAAAAAAACAAAAGACTTCCGTAAAGTCCGGCACCCTAAAAAAACTATTGGCGGGTTACGATTATTTAATTATTATACCCAAAGTAACTGCTCAGAAAATAGTTGTTTAGCACATATGCTGTTTTTATTTACTTTGGGTTCAATACATGTTAATCGAGATCATTCGTAAAAATGGCCCATTAACATTACATTACTCCAAGTCCTGATATATCAGGACTTTTTTATTTTTAAATATTTTTTTAATTAATTATTGTTTTACGATAATTAATTATACATTTGCATTATCAATTAATTATCATGCTATGAATCAAACTAAAACTATTGCAAAAATTTTATACTATATCTGCCTGGTATTATCAGGAGGATATCTTATTACAGCACTTTATTCCTTTTTCTGTATGACTACAGGTTTTGCGGTAACTCCTTATAAAGAGGATCAATATTTACATATCAATTATCCTTTTACTGAACAGCCATTTCTCAACATTGAAAACAATTATCCTTACATTATATTCTCTTTCATGGCCGTTTTAGTGACATATGGTATTTTTTTCTGGTTTTCAGCAAAAGTTTTTAAAGTGTTCTTTCAACCTCAATTATTTACCGAGGTCAACATTTTACAATTGAAGAGATTTTACTTATACAATATTTTCCTTCCACTACCGCTTGTGATCATCGCAAGTTTCTTTACAGAGGTCGAAAGTATTATATGGGGATTGGTTTTTATCCATTTCATGCTAGGAATTTTCTGCCTGTTTCTTGCTAATATCTTCAGGCAAGGGCTACATTTGCAAAACGAACAAGATCTATTTATATAAAATGCCAATTATAGTCAACTTAGATGTCATGCTTGCCAAGCGAAAAATGCAGAGTAAGGAATTGGCAGAAAAATTAGGAATCACGCCTGTCAATTTATCCATTCTGAAAACGGGAAAGGCAAAAGGGGTTCGTTTTGATACCCTCGAAGCTATCTGCAAAATTCTGGAATGCCAGCCGGGAGATATTTTAGAGTATAGAGAATAGTGGTGGAAACGAGATAAAAGATGCATGATATCGGTAAGAAAGCGAAAGTGCCCATGACCTTAGCCTTTAGTTTTCATCTATCAACTCATACCCTTTAACTGTCAGCTCATTTTCATTAGCAAGTAGATACAACAACTTATTTTTCAACATCATAAAAAAAGCAACGGAAACATTGCCAGCTATTGTATTATCCAAATTTAAAATCATGAATACATTATCCATTAACCACCTGAGCCTTACCTATAAAAATGGCTTCCAGGCAATTAAAGACATTTCATTGGAAATAGGAAATGGCATGTTCGGTTTACTGGGTCCGAACGGAGCCGGAAAGTCCTCTTTAATGAAAACCATCGTTGGCCTCCAGAAACCGAGTTCGGGAAATATTATTTTCAATGGTATTGATATTTCCAGGGAGCCTGATTTTATAAGACAAAACCTCGGGTTCTTACCACAGGATTTTGGAGTTTATCCTAAAGTTTCAGCTTACGACTTATTGCATCACATTGCTATCTTAAAGGGAATAAAAGACAATACCTTTCGAAAAAGACAGATTTCCGGATTGTTGGAAAAAGTAAACCTGTCAGATTTCCGAAACAAAGAAGTCCATACTTTTTCAGGCGGAATGAAACAGCGTTTTGGAGTTGCCCAGGCTTTATTAGGAAACCCTAAAATCATTATTGTGGACGAACCTACGGCAGGACTGGATCCCGAAGAACGCAACCGTTTTAATTCTTTACTCAATGATATCAGCAAGGATGTTATTGTGATCCTTTCTACTCATCTTGTAGAAGATGTCCGGAATTTATGTTCTGAGATGGCTATTATCAATAAAGGAAAGCTTATCCGAAAAGGGAAACCCGGTGACCTGATTTCAGAATTAGAACATAAAATCTGGTCAAAACGGATCAACAGAAATGAATGGGAGGATTATCAGGCAACTCATGAGATCATCAGCCAACAGCTGATCGAAAGAGAACTGTATATCACGACTTTCGCAGCCCATCAACCAAAAGATTTCAATGCTGTTCCTCCTCTTTTGGAACATGTATACTTTCATAGCCTCACTCAAAAATCATAATCATGAACTCATTACTTTTATTTGAAGCCAGACGCAACATAAAGCACTGGCTCAGTTATCTTATTGCCTTCACTTTAGTCGTTTTGGGTATATTTTGCGGAAGCCAGTTCAACCTGACTGTCGGAGAACGTATTTATCTCAATTCACCTTATTCCATCGGGTTTATGGTGGGTATGTTGAGTCTTTCTATTATATTTTTTGCGATTATCTACGCAAGTCAGCAGCTATTTAAGGATTGGGATTCGAAATTTGATATGATCCTGTTTTCTTTACCTCTTTCAAAAAGAACATATCTGCAAGGAAAGTTTCTGAACTATTTCCTGCAAACCTTCCTGAGCTTCCTGTTTTTGATTATTGGCTTTATTCTCGGGCAAAATACAAGGACAGGAAGTGAGATGCAGCCCTATTTCAATCTCTGGTATTATCTATATCCGGTAGTGATTTTAGGATTCATCAACTGTCTCTTAGTCTGTAGTTTTTTATTTTTCATTGCCTACAGTACCAAAAGAAAGCTCCTGGTAGTAACCGGCGGCCTGCTGTTATACGTTCTGTATATGGTTGTATTATTATTTTCCAATTCACCTTTCATGGCGGGAAGCTTACCTCAATCAATAGAGACTCAGCAGCTCTCTGCACTATCTGATCCCTTTGGATTATCTGCCTATTTCCTGGAGGCAAAGGTATTTTCGGTGGCCCAAAAGAACTATTCTATCACTCCTCTTTCAGGATATCTATTGACGAACAGGCTGATTTTTATTGTATTTTCAGGACTGTTCTTATTTTTATCTTATCGTTTATTTTCTTTTACGACCTCTTCAGATAAAGGATCAGGAAAGAAAAATGATCTTTTTTCCGCTCCTCATATTGTGTTGTCGGATTATATTACTGCCGAATCAGATTTTGGATTCAGGGCCTCTTTCAGATCTGTTATTTCCTTTGCCAAAATCGATCTGATTTACCTTTTTAAAAGTGTTAGCATTATTGCGGTTTCTATATTGCTATTGTTTGCAGTCGGTATGGAAATGTATGCTGAAATTGAAAAAGGAATCCGTTTACCACAAAAGTATGCAAGCTCAGGTCTCATGGCAACAACCATTTCAGAAAATTTCCATCTACTCGGATTGTTGATCATGACGTACTTCATTAACGACCTGTATTGGAGAAGTCAGTCATCAGGATTTATCCTGATCGAAAAAAGCACCCATTTTTCAAAAAATAAATTATCCGGACATCTTCTCTCCGCTGGTATTCTCATTTTCTTTTTTACAGGTATCCTTATCATAGAAGGCCTGACCTTCCAGCTTGGCTACCATTATTTCCATATTGACTGGAGTGCCTATTCAGGCACAATCCTTTTCAATACGTTACCATTGCTATTATTTTCCGGTTTTATACTGCTGATTAATGACTTTAGTAAAAACAGGTTTATAGCATTAGGAATTTCCGTTCTTGCCGTTTTTATTTTTGCAGGCCCCGCCTCGAAAAAGATTATTCCATACCCTTTACTGAGGATATTTTCAGATTTTAAAGGGGTTTACAGCGACTTTAACGGTTATGGAATCTATACAACAGCATTTGCTGAAAGACTCTTCTTTGGAATAGGTTTGGTTGCGTTTCTATGGATCCTTAACAGATCTGTTGCTACAAAAAAATGGAATAAAAATCAATGGTTGGGTATCGCTATTCTTTTAGCAGCCGGTATTTTTAGCGGATATCATTTTATGAAAGGATACATTCCTCAGAATAAAGAAGAATCAATTGCTAAGGCTGTTCTGTACGAAAAAAAATTCAAGATCTTTGAACAACTCCCTCAGCCTGTAATAAAAGATGTCAGCACAGAAATCAAGCTTTTCCCGTCCAAATCTTCTTATATAATAGAAGGAAAATATACTATTACCAATATCACAACCAAAGCTATTGATAAAATTTTATTTAACTTCCATCCGAGTCTGAAAATCCAATCTGCTGTTCTCACTACTTCTTCCGAGTCTGTAAAGATCCGTACAGAAACTGCAGCAATATATTTAAACCGGCCATTACAGCCCAATGAGACTGCAACCTTAAATTTCACACTCTCCTATCAATGGTATGCAGTAAACGGACACGATTCATTCAATGCTGTTATTAAAAACGGTTCGTTTATGCGGATAAGCAGATATTATCCAAGTATTGGCTATCAAAAAAGTTATGAACTTCAGGATGAGAAACAAAGAATGGATTATAAATTGGGCAAAACATCTGGCCTTAAGAAACCGGAAGCTCCAGAAATATTCCTGAATGATTTTATTAATCTTACAATGACCGTCTCAACTGAAAAGGATCAGACAGCAGTCGGAACCGGAGATTTAATTAAAGAATGGACACAGGGTAAAAGAAAATATTTTCAATACGGAGCCAGAGGTATTCCATTTCGTTTTGCCGTTTCCTCTGCTGACTATAATCGTAAAAGTGTCAGGTATAGAGGTATTTTGATCAATGTCTTTTATCATGCAAATCATAGTGAAAATGTCTTTCATTTAATTAATAATGCGAAACTGACTTTAGATTATTGTATGCGCAATTTTGGAAAATATCCGTTCCAATCAGTCAACTTCGCTGAAATTTCTTCTTATACAAAAGGTTTTGCAGCCACAGCCTATCCGTCAGCGATCTTTATGCCTGAAGACATGATCTTTCATGCGAATATTCATGCAGATAAAAAACAGGATGTGATTAATGAACTCGCAGGACATGAGCTTTCCCATTTATGGTGGGGCAACAGCCAGATTGATCCCGATGACAGGGAAGGTTCTGTAATGCTTACGGAAACCTTAGCCATGTATACTGAAATGATGCTGTATAAGAAGATGCATGGAAAACAAAAAATGCTCGACAGAATAGAAATGCATCAGCAGATCTATGATAACGAAAAAGGATTATCAGAAAACAAGCCCATTTACAAAGCAACCGGAGAGGAACCTCATATCGCCTATTCCAAAGGTGCAGTAGCGATGGTGAAACTAAGTGAGCTGCTTGGTGAAGAAAGGGTAAATCAGGCACTCAAGAATTTTCTTTTACATAATCAATACCCTAAAAAGCCTGCAAGTACGGATCTTCTTAAAGAGTTTTACAAAGTATGCCCCGATGCATCTTCTCAAAAAGAAGTTGACCGGTTATTTAAAACTATATAATGAATCAGGATTGTCCCAAAAGAAAAATCCCTCTTGTGGAGGGATTTTTTATGCTACTAAAAGCTATATCTTATGCTTCAGTTGAAGGCTTTTCATTTTCCTTTGGCGTTTGCGCTGCGGGTTTACCACCTTCAGGTCTTTCCTGTCTCGGTTTTTGCTCCGGCTTTGGTGGTCTTGGTAATAAAACTTTACGGGATAATTTCATTTTCTTACGGTCATCGTAACCCATAAACTTCACTTCTACTTCATCTCCTTCAGCGTAAGGAACTTTATCAAGACGTGACCATTCGATCTCAGAAATGTGAAGAAGACCTTCCGTACCTTTTGCAATCGCTACAAAAGCTCCGAAATCCATTACTTTCACTACTTTCCCTTTGTATACTTCCCCTACTACCGGTACGAAAGTAATTTCATTGATCTTCGCAACAGCTGCATTGATTTTCTCTCTGTCTGTTCCTGCAATTTCAATACGTCCGATCTCGCCTATTTCTTCAATAGCAATAACAGTATCCGTATCTTTTTGTAATTGTTGAATGATTTTTCCACCAGGTCCGATCACTGCACCAATAAAGTCTTTTGCAATCTCCATAACCACCATTTTCGGTGCATGAGGCTTAACATCAGCTCTAGGCTCAGCAATTGTTTCCGTAATTTTATTAAGGATATGTAATCTTCCGTCTTTAGCCTGCATTAAAGCCTGCTCCATGATATCCATAGAAAGCCCCTGGATTTTAATATCCATCTGACAAGCCGTGATTCCTTCTGCCGTACCCGTTACTTTAAAGTCCATATCTCCCAGGTGATCTTCATCCCCAAGGATATCGGAAAGTACCGTGAATTTCCCGGATTTAGTATCGGTAATAAGTCCCATCGCAATTCCGGAAACCGGTTTTGTAATCTGTACTCCGGCATCCATTAATGCTAATGTTCCTGCGCAAACAGTTGCCATAGAAGAAGAACCGTTAGATTCCAGGATATCGGAAACAATTCTGATCGTGTATGGATTTTCTTCAGGAATTACAGCCTGTAAAGCTCTTTGAGCAAGATTTCCGTGTCCTACTTCTCTTCTTGAAGTTCCTCTTAAAGGTCTGGCTTCACCTGTTGAGAACGGAGGGAAGTTATAATGAAGGAAGAATTTCTCGTCATAATTCGCCATCACGCTGTCTACCATATTCGCATCTTTTACAGATCCTAACGTTACAGCTGTTAATGATTGTGTTTCTCCTCTTGTGAAAATTGCAGAACCGTGCGCTCCAGGAAGATAATCAATTTCCGACCAGATCGGACGGATCGTTTTAGGATCACGACCATCAAGACGGATGTTGTCTTCAAGGATCATCTGACGCATAGCCTCTTTTTCTACATCATGATAATATACTTTTGCGAAAGGTGATACTCTTTCCAGTTCTTCAGGATTATCAACATATTGTGCTAAAAACTCCTCAAGAACAGCTTTGAATTTCTCTCCTCTCTCTTCTTTACCTGAAGGTTGCTTGGCAACTTCGTATACTTTATCATATGTTTCTTTCCACACTTTCTCACGAATATCTTCGTCATGAATTTCGTGGTTGTATTCTCTTTTCGGGAAAGCTTTACCTACTTTTTCAGCAAGTCTTTCCTGAGCTTCAATTTGTTTTTTAATTTCAGCATGTGCAAAGATGATCGCTTCCAGCATTTCCTGCTCAGAAATTTCTTTCATCTCTCCTTCTACCATTACGATCGAGTCTTTGGTAGCTCCAACCATAATATCCAGCTCAGAATCTTTAAGATCTTCATATCTTGGATTAATCGCTAATTTTCCGTCAAATCTTACCACTCTCACTTCAGACATCGGTCCGTTGAAAGGGATATCGGTAATAGCAATTGCAGCAGAAGCCGCCAAACCTGCCAAATCATCAGGAATAGATTGTCCGTCGTAAGAAATCAGGGAAATCATTACCTGAACTTCCGCATGGAAATCTTCAGGGAAAAGCGGACGAAGAACTCTGTCCACCAAACGCATGGTTAAAATTTCCTGATCTGAAGGTCTTGCTTCTCTACGGAAAAAATTTCCAGGAATTTTTCCTCCTGCATAGAATTTTTCTCTGTAATCTACTGTTAATGGTAAGAAATCTACACCAGGATTAGCTTCTTTATTGGCTACAACAGTTGCTAAAAGCATTGTTCCACCCATTTTTACTACTACAGAACCATCAGCCTGTTTTGCTAATTTACCTGTTTCAATAGTGATTTCTCTGCCGTCTGCAAGAGTAATCGTTTCTGTAAACGCTTGAGGTATACTCATAAATAATTTTGTTTAAACACTCCGTATTGAGTGTGATTGATATAAATTCGTCTAAATTTTGTTTGCAAAGATAAACTATTTTCCCGGTAACTGGCACTATAAAAAAGAAAAGAGGCATGGGAAGTAATCAACTATCCTTCAATCACTTATTTGAGCGTCTAAAAAATTGCCTGATCAGAAAAAACGACAAAGAATTTAAGGATGTTCCTCAACGAATCTATTACTCCTATAACTCTACTTTTCAGCCTTTTATTTTTCAACATCAGTTTATTTCAGCTTTGTTTTTGTCTCAATTAGAGATAATAATTGTATTTACAGATAAAATTAACATAAAAAGCCTCTTAAAAGTTGCAGAAAAAAAAGTTGTTCCCCTATATTTGCCCTGTTTTTTAAATCTATTTTCTTCCGGGAAAAACACATTAAAAAATTCATCTTTTTATAACCCATTGAAGGAGCGTATTATCATCTCTTTCTTTTAAATAAATGTTTATGATTAATAAAGAAGTAAAGTCGCAAAACAGGAATTATACGGTTCCTTTGATCACCATTACCTTGTTATTTTTTATGTGGGGGTTTATTACCTGTATGAATGATATCCTGATTCCTTATCTGAAACAGCTTTTCAGCCTCACTTTCTTTGAGTCTATGCTCGTTCAGTTTTGCTTCTTCGGCGCCTATTTCATCGGCTCATTAATCTATTTCTTTATTTCTATCTCCAAAGGAGACCCCATTAATAAAGTAGGCTATAAAAAAGGAATCATCTTCGGTATTTTCCTGGCAGCTTTCGGATGTATTTTATTTTATCCTGCGGCTACTTTTTCTTATTATCCTTTATTTCTTGGAGCTTTGTTTATTTTAGGATTAGGATTTACCGTATTACAGATCACAGCCAATGCATATGTTTCTCTATTGGGAAGCGAAGAATCTGCCTCAAGCCGTCTGAACATGACCCAGGCATTCAACGCATTCGGAACCACCATAGCCCCGGTGCTGGGCGGACATCTTATTTTCGAATTCTTCTCGGCTCCGGACGGATCATTCAGTGCCGTAGCCACCAGGATTCCTTATCTTATTTTTGCAGCTATCCTGTTACTGGTTGCCTTACTGATTTCAAGAGTAAAACTACCTTCTTTCCAGACGGCAGAAGAAGAAATCGTAAAAGGTTGGGGAGCATTGGAATTCAGCCATCTTAAATTTGGCGTTTTTGCAATGTTCTGCTATGTAGGAGGAGAAGTTGCTGTGGGCAGCTTTATCATCAGTTTCCTGGAACAGCCCCAGGTAATGGGCTTTAATGAAATCATCAGTAAGAATTACCTTTCCCTGTATTGGGGAGGTGCTATGATTGGCCGTTTTCTTGGTGCTATTTCATTGAACCAGTCTATCAGTCAGGGAAGAAAAGCCATTTATATGGCAGGTGCCGCAAGCTTGGTTTTCCTGGTGATCTTCAGTATCGTTAATCTTACATTTTCGCAGATCAGCTTTTTCCTTGTATTTATCGTACTTAATTTCGTTGCATTCTTTGTAGGTAAAGCTGCTCCTGCAAGGACGCTATCTATTTTTGCCGCTGTAAATGTCGCATTGCTCATCTCAGCAATGGTCAATCATGGTGAACTGGCGATGTACAGTATTTTAGGTATAGGAATTTTCAATTCAATCATGTTCTCCAATATTTACACGCTTGCTATTTCCGGGCTGGGAAAATACACAAGCCAGGGATCATCTTTAGTAGTTATGGCAATTCTGGGAGGTGCCATTGTTCCTATTTTCCAGGGATACCTTGCTGATCAGTTCGGAGTACAACATTCCTTTATTATTCCTGTATTCTGTTATCTGGTTATCCTTATTTTCGGAGCTTACTGCACCCGGTATCTGGGACATGTGAAAAGCACGGAAGCAAAGTCAGGGCATTAATTAAAATACAGAATAAAATAATACGGCTTCATTTAAAATGATCCATTTCACAGTAAAGGAATATTTTAAATGAAGCTTTTTTTGTGAGCATATATACAGATCCCTATCTTCTTTCCCTTCTGGAAAAAGTATATCCGATCCTCCATTCAAGATAGTCTGCAATGTGCAGGTCATACGCATTGATCCCAAAAGAAGCAAAGAGGCGATCTGTGATCTGGTACTGTAATCCTATTTTTTGAAAAAAAGCAGGGCTGTCGTATTTACGTTCTTTCTTAAACAGATAATAACCCGCTCCTACATTCACATTCAATTTACCGATGATCAACCTGTAAGAAGGAATTACACTAAACAATAACTGATCATGTGAAAAACGTTTTTGCTGGTAAAGTGTACTATCAGCCACATACATGGTGTGGTTGTACTGTTCGTCATGAGTAATGCCCACTCCAAGTCCATACGCCGACTTAGAAGAATATTGATGCATATAAAAAGCTTCTACCCCATAAACGGAATAATTAAAACCTTCATAAAGTTTTTTCAATTCCTCACGTTGCCCGCCCCTGTAAAAAATATTTTTCCTCCCTCCGAAAGCCGAAACTTCAAGGGTGTTATATTTCTTTGTGTTAAATGAAATTGAATCATTGGTTCGTGGAACTGCTCTTTCGGGATAATAGACAAGGCTGATCTGTGGAGCAAAAGTATTCAATCCTTTGTTCGGAAACTTTAATGACCCGTTCGAAAGATGATTGAATTTCAGATTCAGTCCGATGTCAAAATGACGACCGAGTTCATAATAAATTCCCGTACCCAAACTAATGAACATATTCGTTCTGGATCCTAAAGACGTGTTGTAATATCCATGATCTTCATCGAATGGATTTGAATTAAAAGCAATTCCAAAATCTACATGGTGATACCACTTCAGTTTTCCCCATTGTCCGAGTTTCGCGTTGTAGACACCATATATTCCAAATGGTGATCCCATCTCTTTATTATCAAGAAAATCGAAAGCAAAGAATCCAATACCATATTGGGGATAATTATACTGTTTTTCCCAATGTTTATTACCTGCGGTTTGTTTGAGAATCTGAACAGAATAACCGGTATAATTAGTATTCTTGTATCCTTTTAACGGTTCGTTAGTCCGTAGAATATTACCATATTCGAATCCGCCAGACAGAACGAATGAAGATGGTCTTGGTATTTCATTTTCCTGCGAATAGCAGCAAGCAGAAATAAGGCCGGATACAATCAGGTAGAAATGCCTTAAAAACATCAGTTTACTTTAAGATTGGCAAATCTAAGTATTCATTTGGTATAAATTAATAATATTATTAACTAAATTTAAATTTATTGTTAAAATAAAAAAGCAACCTCGTAAGAAGTTGCTTTTTATTTTTTGAAAATCTTGTAGACTATTTTCTTAAACCTAGTTCAGCAATAATTGCTCTGTATCTTTCGATATCTTTATTTTTAAGGTAATCTAGTAAACTTTTTCTTTTACCTACTAATTTCACCAAAGATCTTTCCGTTGCAAAATCGTGACGGTTCGCCTTTAAGTGTTGAGATAAGTGATTGATTCTGTAAGTGAAAAGAGCTACTTGCCCTTCAGCACTTCCTGTGTCCTGTGCAGATTTCCCGTGTTTTGAGAAAATTTCCTGCTTTTTTTCTGTTGTTAAGTACATTCCAATATTGTTTAATGATTATTATGTAACGGGTGCAAAAGTACGACTAATTTTTAATCCGGCAAAACATTATTGATTTCATATATCAAAATTGATAGAAAAAAATGTTAAAAATTTCTTAATAAAATGTATGCCATCCCATTAAAAGAGAGTAATTTTGCAAACGAAGACAAATGAGAAAAACTTTACTTTTTACTACGGTTTCCATTTTTTTATTGATCAGTATTTCAGTGAAAGCACAAAAGGGTGCTTCTTCTGAGGACAGGATAAAAAAGGTTTTATACTTCAATCCCGAGGTAGAGCCTGATATTGATGAAATAAAAGAACCTACCAATCATGCATTTTTCAGTGCTGTTTCAGATAATTTAAGCGGCTATAAAAAGAATAAAATGCTGCGTACCGAAATCCAGATTCCCTTTGACAGCGTGGATGCACAGACGATTGCTGATTACTGCATCAACAATGATGCTGATTTTGCCGTTGTTCCGAAAGTTAAATACTTTAAAGTGGGAATTGGAAAGTATGTGTTCTCCAACCAGGTTGTTGTGAGTATGAAACTTTTTGATGCAACCGGCAACCTTATTACGGAATCCGACTATGATACCTATAGGAAAAATATGCGTCTTCTGGGTTCTGCAGAGAATTCTATAAAAATCGGAACAAACGGAGCTATAAAAGCGATTCTTAGGAAACTAAGAAAAATAAAACCTTCCTCAGAAGCAGGATTCTAACAATTCTATTTTTTTTCATAATTCATTACATATCACAATTTTAATAAATTTTGATAAAAATTTTTAAAATTATTTGTGAATAATTCAAATATTTTTGTTAATTTAGTCATAAACTAAAAATTAACACACCATGAAATACTTCAATAAATCTACATAAAGAGGGCAAATATGTTTTAATACATTGCCTTATTCATCTATCGAGCATTTCATCTTGTTAATCTTATAAAATTTTAATTATAGAAAATAAATCTCTTCATTTTTTAAATTCATTATTACACCTGCGATATTCGCAGGTGTTTTTTTTATCCTTAACAAACTCTGCCTCAATAGATAAAAAAAATATTCAACAGACAAATAACTCTACAATAATGTGAATAATAAATGATTTTTTATTAAATTAGTCATTCATTAAAACCTACATACTATGAAAAATTTAAAAAAATTAGACCGACAGGAACAAAAGGCAATTAAAGGTGGAGGCCTTATAAGATGCAACGATCATTCGCAATGCTTTGGAGGATGGTGTTGCAATGGCACATGTGTTATCGATGCATGCTTAGAATTTTAATATCATTAATCATCGAATGTATAATTTAAACACTATTTACTATGAAAAATCTTAAAAAACTCAACAGACAGGAACAAAAAGCAATTAACGGAGGAGCTCTTAAAAGATGTACAGACCATTCCCAATGTTTTGGAGCATGGTGCTGCAATAACATATGCGTACCAACTGCATGCATTGAGGCTTAACTGAAACAAACTAAAATTAAAACTGCTATGAAAAATCTTAAAAAACTAAACCGGAATCAACAAAAGGAAATAAAAGGTGCTGGTCCGATAACCAAATGTAAGAACTCGTCACAGTGTGGCTTCGGGGAGTGCTGCTCCGGCGGAATGTGTATTGCTTCCGATATACCGAACTGTGAACCTATAGAATAAAATACAGAGTATGAAATTTAAAATTTCACCGGACATCCGCAATAAGCGGATGTTTTTTTATTGATAAAATGTCATAGCCATTCAATACAGGTGTAAAACTTTAATAAATCCTTAATTTTGTCACATCATTGGTCAATTTTAAAAAATTGAATTATTTTTGCATATCCTAAAATCTCACGCTTTGAATTATACTGACGAACTTATCTTAAATCCTGCCGATATTGCCGAAACTCTTAGCAACCTTCCTGCTGATGAAAGGCTCCTGGCGTTTTTAAAGGTTCCTAAAGAATACAAAGCAGAGGTTTTCTCCCATCTTGATCCTGATTTCCAGGAGGAAACGATCAGAAGTATCGGTAGTGATGAAGTTTCAGAGATCCTGAATGCGATGACTCCGGATGACAGGACTGCCCTGTTTGAAGATTTTCCTGATGAGCTTATTAAGTATTCAATCAATCATCTTAACCCACAGGAAAGGAGGATTGCATTAAAGCTTTTAGGATACCATTCCGACTCCATTGCCCGTCTGATGACTCCGTATTACATCCAGATCCGTAAGGAATGGACTGTGAAGAAATGTTTACAGCAGATCAAGAAAGTAGGAAAAAGGGTGGAAACAATGAACCATCTGTATGTAGTAGATGAAAGAAACCGCCTCATTGACGATTTAGCGCTTGGTAGTCTATTACTGGCAGAAGAAGATACTCTTGTTTCGGAATTAACGGATAACCACTTTGTTGCCATTACCACAATGACCTCAAAAGAGGATGCAGTTACCTATTTCGAAAAATATGACCGCACCGCACTTCCCATTATCACGGAATCAGGAGTCCTTGTAGGGATTGTAACCATCGATGACATCCTTGACCAGATCGAACAGCAGAACACCGAAGATATCCAGAAATTCGGGGGTCTTGAAGCCCTTGATTTACCATACACCCAGACTTCCCTCATCGAAATGGTCAAAAAAAGAGGAATGTGGCTGATCATATTATTCTTTTCCGAAATGCTTACTGCCTCGGCAATGGGATATTTCGAGGATGAAATTCAAAAAGCCGTTGTACTGGCATTATTTGTCCCATTAATTATCTCCAGTGGTGGAAACTCCGGCTCACAGGCTGCAACGCTTATCATCCGGGCGATGGCACTTCAGGAAATCGGATTAAAAGACTGGTGGTATGTAATGAGGAAAGAAATCTTTACCGGGTTGTTCCTCGGAGGAATACTTGGCCTTATCGGATTTTTAAGGATCATGATCTGGCATGAAGCCGGGTTCTTCAGCTATGGTGCTCACTGGGTATATGTAGGTTTAAGCGTAGCCGTTTCCCTGGTATTGATTGTGCTTTGGGGAACACTTTCCGGTTCGATGGTTCCTTTTATTCTAAAGAAATTAAAACTCGACCCTGCAACGTCATCTGCTCCTTTTGTAGCTACCCTAGTGGATGTTACAGGATTAATTATTTACTTTTCCGTAGCCGGACTTTTCTTAACCGGTAAACTTTTGTAATTTTAGGCAAAGTCTAAAAATGAAAGTTATTTCTCTGGTACCCTCTATTACGGAGGCTTTATTTGATTTGGGTTTAACTGAAAATGAGATTATCGGAAGAACAAAATTCTGTATTCATCCCAAAGACAAAATCAAAAACGTTCCCGTTATCGGTGGAACAAAAAATCTGAATATCGAAAAGATTAAAGGCCTGCAACCGGACCTTATCCTTGCCAATAAAGAAGAAAATATCAAAGAACAGGTAGAGACTTTGATGGAAGATTTCAAAGTGGTTGTAACCAACGTTGAAACTATTGAAGACAATTATTATCTACTGAAAAATCTGGGCAATATCTTTCAAAAAGAAGAAAGGGCTAAAGCCTATAATCTAAAGATCTACGAGGTTTTAAATCAGACTAAAATCAGCTCTAAGATCAAGGCTGCCTATCTCATCTGGAAAAACCCTTATATGACAGTGGGTGCGGATACTTTTATTCACAGGATCTTGACGGAAATAGGTATTGAAAACAGTTTTAAAGATAAAACACGTTATCCGGAGGTAACCATTCAGGACCTGGCGGATACAGACCTGATCATGCTTTCATCAGAACCTTTCCCTTTTAAAGAAAAACATATTGCAGAATTAAAGGAATATTACCCTGATAAAAAAATAATCATCGTAGATGGAGAAGCATTCTCCTGGTATGGGACCCATATTGCAAAATGTGGAAATTACTTTAAGGAACTGGTGGCTGAAATTGATTTATAAAATGCCATAGAGTACAGTTATCCTACACCATGATTTCAGACATAAAATAAAAAACTCCGGCTTGAATTCCGGAGTTATATTTTTATAGATGTGATCGATTAAAGGATCTTTGAAACTTCATTACAAAGCCATTCCAATAATTCGCGGTCTTCACTAGTAAACGGATCTATTGTGTGGGAATCGATATCGATCTGCCCTACATTTTCACCATTTTTAAAGATAGGAACCACAATTTCTGCCTTTGTATCTATCGAACAGCTTAAATAATTAGATTCCTGATGAACGTCAGGAACCACAAACGTTTCATTGGAAACAGCAACCTGTCCGCAAATTCCTTTCCCATAAGGGATGATGGTGTGATCTGTCTCTGCTCCTACATAAGGACCCAATATCAATTCTTCTTTATCTCCATTTTTAAAATAGAAACCTGTCCAGTTGAAATAGGAGATTTCCTGATCCAGCAGATGGCAAACTTTCTGAAGTTTTTCTTCTGTATTATGTTTTGGACTTTCAAGAATAGAAGAAAGTCTTTTCTTTAATTCTGACATTATATTATTGTTTTAAGAAAATTGTTTGAAGGAAAGTTCTTCTTTATAACCGAACATTCCACGCTCTTTGATCATTTCTGCAACTCCTTCCGGAACCTGAGTTTCCCAGCCTTTGATATTGCAGGCAATTTTTCTCAATATTTCTCTGGAGTATATTTCCAGGAATTCCGGATTATAGTTTTCAATATCTACGATACGGTTATTGAGTTTGAAATATTTATAGAGCTCTTTTAAGTTTTCCTCTACTTTTAGCGTTGATGAATCTAACAACTCATGAGTTTCAGGATCCTTATAAGGATATAGGTAAACCCTCATTCCGTTACGGAAAAATTTACCAAAAGCTTCCAGGATTCCTCCTGAGAGATTCTTATAGTATTTCTCGTCAAAAACCATCAACAGGTTATTTACCCCCATCGCAACTCCTATATTTCCGCTTGTATATGAGGCAAAATAATCGATCAATCGGTAATATTCGGAGAAGTTCGATACAATTACGGTATATCCTAATTTACCGAGGATATCCACCCTGTCCATAAAGTCTCTTTCATCGATATCACCATCAGCACGAAGGTTGGAAATGGTAATTTCAATCAGGATTTCCGTTTGTTCTTCCGTACAGGCTGCATCCTTCATAAATAGATCAATACCGTTTTGCAGCATATCGATATTCACTTTGGTCACCGGCCTGAAACTTCCTCTTACCGCAAAGATATTCTTCTTGTATAAAATATCTGCAGGAAGCATATTATTACCCTGGCTATTAAAAATAACGGCATCCGTCATATTGTTTTTCACCAGTTGTAAAGACATCAGCCTGTTATCCACATAATCGAACGCCGGCCCGCTGAAATCTATCATATCAATTTCCAGATTGTCGGTCGCTATGTCGTCATATAATGACTCAATTAAGGTTCGTGGATTATCATAATATGTAAAAGCTCCAAAGATCAGATTTACCCCTAAATTTCCAAGAGTCTCCTGCTGTAATGTAGCATCATTCTCTTTAAACTTAACGTGGATAACGATTTCGTTATAGCCTTCGTTTTCTTTTACCTGAAAACGGATTCCTACCCAACCGTGGCCTTTAAGCGTTTTATCAAAATTGATGGTTGTTACCGTATTGGCATAGGAAAAGAATTTTCTGTTCGGGCTGTTTTCCCTGGAAATTCTTTCTTCGATCAAGGCAACTTCATAGCGAAGCATTTTACGAAGTCTGTTTTGAGTTACATACCTGTTTTTAGCTTCTTTTCCATAGATCGCATCACTAAAATCTTTGTCATAAGCAGACATCGCCTTAGCGATTGTACCCGAAGCGCCTCCTGCTCTAAAAAAATGCCGAACAGTCTCCTGCCCTGCTCCAATTTCCGCGAAAGTACCATAAATAGTAGGATCTAGATTAATTGTTAATGCTTTTTGTTTAGGAGTTAGTTTCTGATACATTAGGACATTAAATTTTTTGTAAATTTACCAAAATTAATACCAACCTCAAAACAAAATGAAGTTGAAATTTTTAGGAACAGGTACTTCCCAGGGTGTACCCGTTATTGGCTGCACATGTGAGGTCTGCACTTCGGATAATCCCAAAGACAGCCGCTTACGATCTTCCGTAATGATCACTACAGAAGAAAACCGAAAAATACTCATCGACTGCGGCCCGGATTTCAGGCAGCAGATGTTGGTGAACCACGAAACGACGGTAGATATCGCTTTAATTACGCACGAACATAATGACCACATCATCGGCCTTGATGATATGCGGCCCCTTATCTTCAAAAGCGGCCAGAATATGCCCATATACTGCAATGAAAGAGTAGGAAACGAAATTAAAAACCGTTTTCCTTATGCCTTTGCGGATGTAAGATATCCGGGAGCTCCGGCCTTTGATCTGCACGAAATAAAAAACCAGCCTTTTACCATTCTTGATACGTTGATTACTCCTATTGAAGTCATGCATCATCAGATCGCTATTTTTGGATATAAATTCAAGAAGCTTGCCTATATCACAGATGCAAGCTTTATTTCCGATGTAGAAAAGGAAAAGCTGAAAGATCTTGATGTTTTAATCTTAAATGCGATCAGAAAATTTGATCCCCATCCTGCCCATTTTATAGTTCCGGACACGATAAAGCTGTTTGAAGAGCTTCAACCCAAACAATTATTCCTTACCCATATCAGTCATCATTTAGGATTGCATGATGTTGAAGATAAATTACTTCCATCCGGAATGCACCTTGCCTACGATGGTCTTGAAATAAATTTTTAAAGAAAAATTGATAAAAAGTTTTCAGATTATAAGAAAAGTTTCTATATTTGCACACCAATTTAAAGCAAGCCCAGGTGGCGGAATTGGTAGACGCGCTGGTCTCAAACACCAGTTCTTAGGAGTACCGGTTCGATCCCGGTCCTGGGTACAAAAAACCTCTGAAAGTATTTTCGGAGGTTTTTATTTTTAGTATAATTTACTAACAAAATCAAAAATTTTTAATATTCAAATTCTTTAACCCGTTTTATGCACACCAATTGCAAGCCCGGGTGGCGGAATTGGTAGACATGCTGGTCTCAAACACCAGTTCATAAGATTCCTGGTTAACAGTCAAAGAAACATTTAGCTCCTACTTACCATATCTTGAATGGTTCGAAGACGTAATGGCTTCAAAATATATTAGCTCACCTATTTGTTATTTTTTATAATTTAGGCTTCTTGACATATAAAAACAATACCATTATTAAAACGTCGAAATGATACAGGTTGAATTTGCAAACAAGGCTAAAGAGATTCTGCAAACTGATGAGACCATCATCGGTTTGGCTGTCGGAGGCTCATGGATATCAGATCAGATGGATGAATTTTCTGATCTGGATTTGATTATTGTAACCGAACAAAAAGTTACAGGAGACAAAAATGTGATGATTAATTATGCAAAACGTTTGGGTAATTTCCTTTCAGCATTTACAGGTGAACATGTTGGGGAACCAAGGCTTTTAATTTGTTTATATGACAACCCTCTCTTGCATGTAGATCTAAAATTTGTCACTTTGGAGGAATTTCATGAAAGAGTTGAAACCCCCACCATTCTTCTTGACAAAAATGGCAGACTTCAGAAAGTTATCGACCATTCCGTCTCCAGTTTTCCGTATCCGGACTATCAGTGGCTTGAAGACCGGTTTTGGATATGGATACATTACGCTTTACTGAAGGTGGGTCGAGGTGAGTATTTTGAAGCCTTTGACTTCTTAGGTTTTTTGAGGATGAGTGTCTTTGGACCACTCCTCCATATCAAAAACAAGAATTTACCCAGAGGAGTAAGAAAAGTAGAAACAGATCTGGAGGTTAAGGATCTTGAAGATTTAAAACTTACCCTGCCACAATACAATCGGCACTCATTATTGGAATGTCTCCGTCATTCAGTTTTATTATACCGGAAATTAAGGAACGTCCTCTTCGGCAACAACATAATCTTACAAGATGAAACTGAAAAAAAAGTAATGCTTTATTTTGAAGAGCTGAAAGAAGAATAATTTTTGAGATTATCTTTACGTAAAACTACGATTCAATAACGGTTTTCATCCGGTCCTCTTTTTCGCATTAGACAAATAATAGTGCCACAGCATCATAGAAGCGACAGACCTGAAGGGTTTCCACTGTTCACTGATTTCAAGTATTTCTTCTCTGGCAACTTTGGACGGAAGTTGTTTCAAACGTTTTAAAGCATTGACCGCAGCCAGGTCCCCAATCGGGAATATATCTGCCCGCTGAAGGGTAAACATCAGATAAATATCAACTGTCCAGTTACCTATTCCTTTTAGGCTTACTAATGTTTTACGTGCTTCGTCATCCGACATTTCCGATAGCTTTTCAAGATCTATTTCACCTTTTATGATGGCTTCTGCAAGACCTCTGATATATACAATCTTCTGGCGGCTTACATAGCATTTCCTCAACTCTTCATCCGTAAGTTTGAGAATATGCTCAGGAGTAATCTCCTGCATTTTTTCTTTTAGTTTATTGAGGGCAGCTAAAGCAGATGCCAATGAAACCTGTTGTTCCAGAATAATATGGACTAGTGTTTCAAAAGTGTTTTCACGGGTCCACATCGGCGGGTAACCGTGGTTTTCTAAAACTTCTCTTAAATCCTGATCATGAGCTGCTAAATGCTCACATAGCTGATGGAAATTTTCAAGGTTAAAAACTCTGGTCTCCGATGTTGATTCCATACAATCTGTTTTTTTTATATTAAATTTAAAATAAAGACGGCATTCTGAAGCTTTTCTCGAGATCAAGTAAAATTGATTTGTTTTCCAACCCTCCGGCAAAGCCCACCAATTTCCCTGACGCTCCTACTACCCTATGACAAGGGACAATAATGGAGATGGGGTTCTTATTTAGAGCACCGCCTACTGCACGTACTGCTTTTGTATCTCCCAGAATCTTAGCCATTTCCCCGTAGGTTTTTGTCATACCATAAGGGATTTTCAGTAAAGCTTTCCAGACTTTAATCTGAAATTCCGTTCCTTCCAGATCCAATGGAACATCAAAGACTTTTCTGCTGTTTTCAAAATATTCTTTTAACTCTTTTTCCGTCTGTAAAAGTATAGGGTGCTGATTCTTCCTTTCCGGAATAGAAAGTTGGGTTCTTTTATAACCTTCGCCTTCCCAGATTATAGCCACAAGCCCCACATCTGAAGCGATTACCCTGATTAATCCGACAGGAGAAGAAACATCTTTGTATACTAGCCTTTTATCATCCATGGTTCATGTTTTAAGTACTTTTCCATTAGTTTCGTTTACCGATTTTGCTCCGGGAAGTAACTGTAACATCAGCCCTACGATTACAACGCAAATCAACAGGCAGATAACCCCAAAATGGTAAGCCTCCTGCCAGCCGTCTTTTGAAAAATAAAAGAACACACCTCCAATGATACTTACTCCCAGTGCCGACGCTGTTTGCTGAAAAGTTGAATAGATTCCAGCAGCTGCACCTGCATACTGTGAAGGTACATTTTTCAGAGCAACATTTAATAATGAAGGAAGGACCAATCCGTTTCCGAATCCCCATATTCCCATTAGACCGATAATCAGCGAGGTACTGATCCCGGGTTTCCAAAGTGTCATCTGGAGATAAAATGCGATAAACAGAATAACCACTCCCACTTGTAATACTCTTTTTCCAAATATAACAATCAGCCTCGACGCCATGAGAGAAGATATGATAAATAAAATCCCGGGAACAACAAAGTACAATCCGCTATCCATTGCTGAGATACCCAATCCATTTTGTAAATAAACGGCACTGAGTAAAAGATATGCCGTATGCAGCATAAAATGAAATAATACCGCAACCAGACCGATATTGAAATCTTTTATTCTAAACAATCTTACATCAATCAAAGGGTTTCCATTTCTTGAAAGTTTAATTTTCTGATTATAAATAAAAAATGTAAACAAAATGGCTGATAAAATAAGCAATGCAAAACTCCACAGCGGCCACCCTGATTCACGACCCTGGATCAGGGGATAAATAAGGGAAAATAATGCCAGCGTTAAAATCAATATTCCTGTATAGTCGAATTTTGTAGACTCATGTTTCGGGGTTTCCGTGAGGTATTTATGAGTTGCCCAAAGTGTAACGATCCCGATAGGAAGATTGATAAAAAACACGAGTCTCCAGCCTTCTATGAACCAATGGGTATCCGATAGGTATCCTCCCAGCATTTGACCGATGGCTGCAGCAGTTCCAAGTGTTATACCATACAGGCCAAATGCTTTTGCCCGCTCTTTAGTATCAGTAAAAAGAACTTGTATAAACGCTATGGTTTGCGGAACCATAAATGATGCACTGAGCCCCTGGAGTATCCTGGTTGCATTCAGCTGAAAAGCGGATTGCGAAAGACCACATAATCATGAAGCAACTGTAAAGGCAAACATTCCCCAAAAGAAAACTTTCTTTCTTCCAAAATGGTCTCCCGCTCTACCTCCGGTAATAAGAAAAGCAGCATAACCAAGCAGGTACCCCGCAATAACGAACTGCATTTCGCCATCAGTCGCATGAACTCCTTTTTTAATGGTAGGTATCGCCACGTTGATGATGAATACATCAATTACAGAAAGTAAAGGTGCGGCCAATACAATGATCAGCTCCAGCCACTTATTTTTTATATCTTTCATTCTAGATCAGTTTTTCAATGATTTTTTTGGCAGACTGGATTTCGTCAGGTTTTTTAAAGACGGAAGCGGTAACAATAGCGCCTTCCAGCATAACGTAGATTGTTTCTGCCAGCTCTTCATCAGACAATATGTTCTTATGTCCGGAATTTTCAACAAGGTTTTTTATAAATTCTTTACTGTGCACTTTAGCTGATTGTATTTCGGCTAAAACTTCCGGATCACTTGTCCCTGCTTCATCATTTGCTTTAATGAACGGACAGCCTCCGAACTGCCTGAATTTCTGACGTTCGGTGTGATGATCAAAAAGTGCCAGTAGTTTCTGTTTAGGATCTTTAACTTTGTTGACACTGCTTTCCAGCCTGCTGAACCATAGCTCATGGGTACGGCGGATATAAGCGATCAACAGGTCTGTCTTTGTTTCAAAATGTTTATATAAAGATGCCTTGGCAATATCAGCCTCTTCAATGATCTGATTGATACCAGTATTACTATAACCCTGTCTATAAAATAAACGTTCGGCGGTATCCAATATCCTGTCGGTTACAACTTGTCCTCTTTGTTTCATGGTACAAAGATATAAATTAAATAGACAGACTTGTATATTTAAATTTTCACTTTTTTCTATAATGTATATATCAAAAGCTATGTTAAGATATCCATTAATGAAAGTAATAGCATTATATAATATCAAAGTATATCTTTGCAAAAACATCAAATTATGAAAGTGTTCCTGCTGGTCTTATCAATTCTTTTTCTTACTTCCTGCATAAGTGATTCGGATTATACTTCTCCTGCCCCATCTAAAAAATCTACCAGATACTATTTGTACCAGTCGTTTAAGAAAAAAAATGGGGTGGTAACCTTTACCGTATCGCATGATGGTACCTGTGCTGCAAAATCATACTACCAGATCGATCAGCTTATCGATACTACTCCTGCAACTTTTGTATCGTACATAAACTGCGAAAAATATGAAATACAAAAGGGATATTATAACAGTTCCTCTTCAAATATGACCCTTAATTTTGTCAATTACAAAGCTTCAATAAATGGCAATGAACTAACGGTAACGAAAATCACTACTGATATGTGGGACACTTATGAAGAAATCAATATTGCAAGGGCTTATTAAATTAAACAGTCAACCTTATTAGAATTGAAGAAAGTATTTTTTCCATCACATTTTTGACGCAATTTAATGAATACTGTCAAAAATTAAATTACTAAAAACTAGCTCATTGCAAATTTAACAATTATTAAAAAGCCCATATATAAAGTATTTGAGGAGATTTAATACAATAATAAGTATCTTTACCGTGAATTAAACATACGTAAAAACTATCCTGACGATACAATTTTAAATTGCAATGAAACCTATTCTCAATATTCTTTTAGTTTCGACATTACTCATTTCATGTGCGGGAAATGATGATATTTCTGAAAAACCAAAACCAACGGAAAAAACATTATATAACCTGGAATATAAAAATTATCTTGTAAAAAATGTTACTCTTTATAAAGGACCGATTGCCCAGGAATCTGATCCCGGCGAATCTTATCTGACTGCTTATTGGGGAACTTATCAGGAACCAATATGGAGGAAAATAAGTCTTGACATAAAAAACAGCTCTTTACAGCTGATTTCCGAAACATCAGCCGGCATAAAATATACCATTACAATGGACAAGGATTCTGTATTTATCAATGATCATAACGAATTGACCTATATCGGTAATTTTAACAGAGAAAAATCTTCATTTACATTAAAGAGATCACTACGGTATGTAAAAAAAGTTCCAAGAACTGATTTCGGACCCATGCTGATTTCACAAACGAACACTTTTGGTGTTACACAATATGAAACTATTTTCGGTAAAAGTTCTTTTAATAAACCAGCAGAAATGACCGAATCCGGTGATGTTGTTTTGTGGAGTAATATCGAATACCAATATCAGTAATCTGCTCAATAAAATACTGAGCGCAAAGTTTATTATTCTTTAATTGAAAGCCGTAACTTTCCATATTATCAAAATTATACTGTTGATATAAGTTTTACCGCTAACTAAATTGTTTTAGAATGGATAATGCTTTACTTGTGGCTATAAAAAAGATAGTAGAAATAAGTTATGATGAAGAAAAAATAATTCAGAACTTATTCAGATTGAAAGAATATAAAAAAGGAGATTTTTTCCTTAAGGAAGGTGAAATCTGCAAATATGTCGGCTTTATTGAAAATGGTCTTGTCCGTTATTACATCAATGATGATGGGGAAGAAAGAACTTATGGCTTCTCAAAAGAAAATGAATTTACCTGTAATTTTGAAAGCTTTGGCCCGCAGACACCATCTAAGCAACTCATTCAGGCTTTAGAAAATACCCGGATCTGGACCATCAGCTATGAAAATCTTCAGAAGCTGTATGAACAGGTAAAAAATGGAGAGCGATTTGGACGGCTATCTATTGAGTATGTTCTTATCAAAACATTAAAAGACAGGAATTCATTTTATACGGATTCTCCAAAATCCCGCTACGAAAAATTTATTAAGGAGCATTTTGATCTGCAACAAAGGATATCTCAATATTATATTGCTTCCTATGTGGGAGTAAAGCCACAATCATTGAGCAGAATCAGAAAAAGAATATCACTTTTATGATTTATTAACCTGGGTGCATCAATTTCTATTAAACGTTGAAGAATTTTGTATCAACAAAATAAAGTTCTTATGAAACGTTTACAACAAAAAACATCATTCTGGCTTAGCCTCATTTCAGGTATTGGTTTACTTTACATTGGAATCCGCTTTTTTATTAATCCTGTTGGTGCTGAAATAGATTATGGTATCCGTACTGTTACCAATGGGGATTTTTCTTTTCAGTATATCAAAGGAATCCGTGATTTTTTCTTTGGATTGATCATTATCCTTCTTTTATGGAAAAAACAGTTCTTCGCATTAGGTGTTATCCTGGTTTTAGGAACTATCATTCCAGCTACAGACTTCTTCGTCGTACTATCACATCCTGGCTCCACAGCCGGTCATTTAGTTTCCCACCTGATCGCCGTTATCATTTGTCTGTCGTGTGGATTTTATTATTTACAAAACCATAAACTAATACTATCATGATTTTATTTAATATCGTTCTGGTTTTACATTTCATCGCATTCTTAGTATTTATTATTCAGCTTGCCATATTATTTCCTCAACAGAATAAGGTTCTTCATAAAAAAAACATTCTTATTGGAGTTACCATTTTATTAACAGGAATTCTCCTTGTCGTCCTGAAATACCCTCACATCAATTTATATAAGATCATCCCAAAATCATTTTTGTTTTTAGGAGTTTCAACTTTTTGCGGAATATACAGTGGGAAAAATGTTCCAACGAAAGTGTTCTATCTTTTATTCGGAATGGCTATCCTTGCAGGCTTGATAGGAGTCATCAAAACGTAGGTATTCTTCGATACAATTTCAATTTTATTTTCAATAAAAAGTTATTACATATCAAAGCCTGAACTTCACGATTGTTCAGGCTTTGAAAAAAAATCAAATATCTGTTTTAAGGTGTTTGGTAAGTCAGTATTTATTTTATTTTCCTGAAATTATTTATTGAATTTCAGATAATTAAATAACCAAAAGATCCACAAACTCATTAACATTGAGGTTAACCAGCTTATCATACTCCAGAGAATTTTCCAATACAAGTCTTTGCTGCTTTTCCGGGAATATACGGGCGAGATTCACTTTATACTTTTTAATCAGTTCAGGAATTCCTTCATCCCTTCTTCGTTTATGTCCTATAGGATACTCTACTTTTACTTCTTCCAAAACAGTTCCGTCATTTAACTCTACTGTTAATGCATTGGCAATGGAACGTTTTTCAGGATCATGGTAATCAGTGGTAAACTGAACCTCCTCGATACATTCAATTTTATCACGAAGAATATCAATCCTTGGATCTGAAGCAATATTATCTTCATAGTCGGCAGCAGTCAGCCTTCCGAAGATAAGAGGTACCGCTACCATATATTGAATCGCATGATCTCTGTCTGCAGGATTATTCAGGGGACCTTTTTTATCGATAATCCTGATAGCCGCTTCATGCGTACGAATAGTAATTTTTTTAATATCTTCAGTTGTTTTACCCATCCCTTTTAATTGATGGTGCAATGTCATAGCTGCTTCCACGGCTGTTTGTGAATGGAATTCAGCAGGGAAAGAGATCTTAAACAATACATTCTCCATTACATAAGAACCGTATTCACGCTGAAATTTGAATTCATTTCCTTTAAATGAAACATCATAGAATCCCCATGTTTTAGCCGTAAGTACCGAAGGATAACCCATTTCGCCGGTTTTGGCAATTAATGCTAAACGCACAGCTCTGGAAGTGGCATCTCCGGCTGCCCATGACTTACGACTTCCTGTATTAGGAGCGTGACGGTATGTTCTTAAAGATTGTCCGTCCACAAAGGCCAATGAGATCGCATTGATCAGCTCATCACGGGTTAATCCAATTAATTTCCCTACAACGGCCGTAGAAGCCAACTTCACTAATAAAACGTGATCTAAACCTACTCTGTTGAATGAATTTTCAAGAGCAATTACTCCCTGAATTTCATGCGCCATGATCATGGCTTCCAGCACCTGCTTCATTTTCAAAGGAGCTTTTCCTTCTGCAATATGGGTTCTGGACAACCAGTCAGCGGTTGCTAAAATTCCTCCTAAGTTATCAGAAGGATGTCCCCATTCTGCAGCTAGCCACGTATCATTAAAATCCAGCCAACGAATAATAGCTCCGATATTGAAAGCCGCCTGAACCGGATCCAGTTGAAACTGAGTTCCCGGCACTTTTGCACCATTCGGAACAACAGTTCCTTTTACGATAGGCCCCAATAATTTTGTACATGCAGGATAAGTTAAAGCTTCCAATCCACATCCAATAGTATCTAAAAGGCAGTAGTGAGCCGTTTTCCAGGCCAGGTCGTTTTTAATTTCGAAGTTCAATACATAATCTGCAATATCTGTTAATACCTGATCCGGTTGTGGTCTTTCATTTGAAATGTGTGATGACATCTTTTTGTTTTAAGTTTAATTAGTTTATATTTTAAATCGATTGTATTATCTGCTTGTGATAGGAACAAATTCTTTATTTTCAGGCCCGGTGTAATTGGCACTTGGACGGATAATTTTGCCATCCTGCCTTTGTTCAATGATGTGGGCACTCCATCCCGTGACTCTTGAAATAACAAATAACGGAGTGAACATAAGGGTTGGTACTCCCATCAGATGATACGAAACCGCTGAGAACCAATCCAGGTTAGGGAACATTTTCTTTTCTTCCCACATTATGGTTTCCAGCCTTTCAGCAATATGATAAAGCAACATATCTCCGGCCTCTTCGGAAAGTTCTTTCGCTACTTTTTTTATCACTACGTTTCGCGGATCCGATATGGTGTACACCGGATGTCCAAATCCAATAATTACTTCTTTGTTACCAATACGCCTTCTGATATCCTCTTCCGCTTCATCCGGGGAATTATAACGACTCTGAATTTCGAAAGCCACTTCATTCGCCCCACCATGTTTAGGACCTCTTAAAGCGCCGATAGCTCCCGTTATACAGGAATAAAAATCTGAAGAGGTTCCCGCAATAACACGCGCAGTAAAAGTGGAAGCGTTAAATTCATGCTCTGCATACAGATTAAGAGAGATTTCCATTGCCTTCACCCAGGAATCGGGTGCTTTTTTACCATGCAACAGGTGAAGAAAATGGCCTCCAATAGTATCATCATCAGTTTCTACATCAATCTCTTTTCCGTTATGCGTATAATGATACCAATACAAAAGTCCGGAACTGAATGATGCCAGTAATTTGTCTGCAATATCCCTTGCTCCCGCCACATTATGATCGTCTTTTTCAGGCTGAATACTTCCAATTGCTGAAACCATGGAGCGCATTACATCCATCGGATGGGCAGCTGCAGGAATACTTTTCAGGATATTTCTTACAGAATGTGGTAATCCTCTCAATGATTTCAATTTGGCTTTATAGTTTTTTAACTGGGCTCCTGTTGGTAGCTGTCCGTAAATAAGAAGATAGGCTACCTCCTCAAATTCTGCTTTTTCTGCGAGGTCCAAAATGTCATAACCTCTGTAATGGAGATCATTTCCACTTTTTCCTACACTGCAAAGTGCAGTATTACCTGCGGCAACCCCGGAAAGCGCTACACTTTTCTTAGGCTTAAATGTTGGTTCGTTATTCATTGACATTCTTGTTCTGTTTAAATAGGTTATCTAATTTTTGTTCGTAATCATGGTATCCAATACTTTTGTAAAGCTCTTCCCGGGTCTGCATGGTATCAATTACATGAGCCTGGGTTCCATCTTTCCGGATATGCTCGTAAACATTCAGTGCTGCCTTATTTGCCGCCCGGAAAGCAGAAAGGGGATATAAAATCAAACCGACTCCCGCATCTTTCAGTTCATCAGCAGTATACATTTTAATCATTCCGAATTCTGTAATATTGGCCAGTACAGGAATACCTGTAGCGTCTACAAACTTTTGATAATAGCTTAAATCAGGAACAGCCTCCGCAAAGATGAAATCTGCTCCGGCTTCTTTATAGGCAACAGCCCTTTCCAATGTTTTTTCAAGCCCTTCATTGGCAAAAGCATCAGTACGTGCCCCGATCACAAAATTTTCATCCGTCCGAGCATCAACAGCAGCCTTCAAACGGTCTACCATTTCCTCTTTGCTTACCACTTCTTTACCTGGACGGTGCCCACAACGTTTCGCTCCCACCTGGTCTTCAATATGCAAAGCACCTGCTCCGGCTTTAATTAATGATTTTACAGTTCTTGCTACGTTGAATGCCGAAGGACCAAACCCCGTATCTACATCCACCAATAGAGGTAAATCACATACATTGGTTATTCGTTGAATATCGATCAGAACATCCTCAAGGGTCGTAATTCCCAGATCCGGAATTCCCAACGATCCTGCAGCAACTCCTCCTCCGGAAAGATAAATAGCATTGAATCCTGCTTGCTGCGCCAGCAATGCATGATTGGCATTGATAGCCCCGACAATCTGAAGAGGGTTTTCTTTTTGCATCGTCTCCCGGAAACGTAATCCGGCAGACTCTAGACTTACATTTTTACTCATCTTTAATATTATTGTTCGTTTTGATGTATTTTAACTCACATTCTTCCAACAATTTAAAGAAAGATTATTCTTTAAATGATTAAAATAATTAAACGACCTATAAACCTTAATGAATGGTTGAACAGCCTCATTACATTTTCATGTAATAACAATCCGGTCAAAGATTGCTGCCATCAGCCTGTAATGCTTATAAATCAATATAAAAGGTGCTGATAAAACTTCACAATACTTTGTAAAAGAGAAAATTATGGAAAGGGACTAATACGAGCAAGCTGTAGAAATGATACAGCCCTGAAAAGCAAAACCTGTAAACCATTTCTTAAAAATGATAATGTACACAAAAAGATATCGGGCACTGTTATCACATCGTATCATACCTGACTATAAGCTTCAGATCGCGAAAGCATCGTCAATTCGAAATAGGCAGGTCTCCTGACTTGTAACAATTTTTATCGTCCTTCCCATTCAAAAAAAGAACAGTGAACCCTGATTGATAAAAACCTTTTGAGTGTTACTTACAGTTGCGCGACAGTTCGTGATTCACACACGATTCCCTTTTAATTCACAGCTAAGTGTAACCAATTCCGGTTGATAAAGAAGTATAAATGAACTCCTTGGTGGTAAATATAGGTATTTTATTGAAACACGAAAATAATTATTTACGAACAACAGTTAGGAATTCGTAATTCTTTGAAAATAGGCATTATAAATATATTTTCAATTTTCAAAATCATAATTAAAATGATCTTGATTATGTAAAAATCACTTGCAAAAAAATCCGACAAACACGATTATTGAGAAAAGCATATGCTCTCAATATGAAAATATGATTCTGAATTAACAGATAAAAGCCTGAAAAACACTCACAATATCTGTTTCAAATTCTCACCTATATTTTGCAAAGCCAACAGGCTATGGGATGTGATACGTTCTGCAAAAATAATCCTGAAATGGTACCTGAACTGATCGGTAAGGCTAAAAATTTCTCCGGGAGTAAATAATATTCTTTGCTGTTCGCAATAAGCGTAAAATTTCTCCATATCCACTCCTTCAGGCAAACTTCCCCAAATGCTGTATCCACCCTGAGGATCTTCAAAATAAGCCCCATCCGGAAAATGGCTTTTTAATATCTCTAACACATCTTTGGCCTGCTTATATAGCTGTTTACGAAATGAACGCAAATGTTTATCATAGCTATGGTCTTCAAGCAGTTTAATGACCAGTTCCTGATATACCGGAGCAACAGATCTTCCTAAGGCAAACCTGGTTCTCTCTGCTTCCGCATGGAATTTTCCCGAATGCATCCATCCCAGGCGAATACCGGGAGCCAATGTTTTGGAAAAAGAAGAAAAAGTTATTACCCAACCACCGGTATCAAAACTCCCGATCCCCGAAGGTCTCTCATTGCCAAAATAAAGGTCTCCGTAAATATCATTTTCGATAATCGGAAACTCATATTCTTCCGCAATGGAAAGCAGTTCTTTTTTTACAGTTTCCGACATCAGAATTCCTGTAGGATTGTGAAAATTAGGTGTAACTACAAGAGATCTGATATCATGATCCGCGCATATCTTTTTTAAATATGCCGTATCAAAACCATTTCTATCCCGGACAGGAATTTCTATGACTTTAAGTTTCAGATTGGCAATTACTTCCAAAACAGAAAAAACGCACGGACTTTCAACAGCAATGAGGTCACCGGCATTCGTCACAGATGCCAGGGCAATGTAAAGTGCCTGCAATGCTCCATCAGTAATGATTAATTTTTCAGGATGCAATGTGTATCCATATTGAGAAGTACGTTTAGCGATAAGATCTCTTAGTTCTAAAGACCCGTTAGCAGGATAGTAGCGAAGAAGTGAAGTCCCTTTTTCGCGGATCACTTTCTGCATTTTTTTTAAAATGAGCTTTTGCGGAATCAATAGATCCGTAGGTGCCGCCGAATTAAATGAGGCATATTCGGAGGGCTTATTTCTTGATGAAATCAGAGCAACATTTTTATTGAAAACTTCATTTTTTGAGACCGGGTAAAGTGGTAAGTTTTCACTGCTTATTTGTGGAACATCATCTGCTACAAAATAACCGGAGCGGGGAATATTTTTCACCCATCCTTTCATCACCAGATGATCATAACCACTTTGAACCGAACTTGTACTCAGATGATAATTTTCTTTAATCTCTCTCACAGATGGTAGACGGGTGCCGGGCTTTAACATTCCAGTCTTTATTTTATCTTCAATAGTAGTGGTAAAAATCTCATATCTGTACGTCTTCATGGCGTTTCATCTTTTTCATAACAAATGTACAAATGTGTTCGCACAAATGATTAAAAACCAACTGTACTGATTCAATTGTACTCAACTGTACTCATACAACAGTTTAATAATCCATTAGCTTTGGGTAAAAAAGAATCATAATGGAAATTATATCCAAATTTACCGTAGGATCAGACCAGGGAATCGATCACCTTTTTGCTGTCATGAGACCATATATCAGAAATACCTATTCTGGAAAAGTTTCATCGGAAAAAATTGAAGAATACCTTGCCGAAAATGTAGAATACAGGAAAATGATCAATATCCTGAATGACTTATCCACCCAGCTCATTATGGTGTTTGCAGATCATGAACCCGTCGGTTATTGCCTTTTTAAAAGCGGATCATTATATCCGGAAGCAAATGAAGGGGAGAGAATGACGGAAATAATTGATTTTTCTATCCTTCCTGAATATGATCAGCCTGAAATAAGACAATCATTATGGAACAAAAGCAGATCAGCTATTACTTTTACAGATCGTATCTGGATCAGCATAACTGAAGATGATCCCATGCTCTCATTCTTCAATTCGGTTGGATTTGAATTTATAAAAACGACCACACTGAAAGCATTTTCACTCCCTGCAAAAATATACGAACTGAAGCTGAAGTAAATAAGACTATTCCTTTCACATATTTACATTGTTATTTTTTGGAACAGATGTGGACAATATTTTAATTTTCTTAGCTTAGAGGAGGAAAAGCAACCTCAACAAACAGATCCTGTTAGCAGATATAATGTTGCTGACAGGATCATGTAATACATTAATTAAAAAAACAACCCATTACAAAAGATTTTGACCTTATATTTACAAACAGAAGCCCGATTCTTTATGGCTAAAAGCTGTTTTTAAACAATTTTTTGAAAATCAATTAATTAAAACATCGATTATCCCTTATTTTTTCGTATCTTTGCACTTAATAAATAACCAGGCCTCTGCCTTTGCTATCTGTTACAGTTTAGAATACTTATTTTTTTCTTTCAGTTTTTGCTTTTTCAGCTGCCAAAAATTAACCCTTATTTATTTCTTGAATGAATATATATACAGGCAACTTTAAAAAACAAAGAATAGAAAAACAATTTGAAGATCCTTTTACTCCTTTAGGAGATTTACTCTCAGTAGAAATTACAAAAGAAGACCATTACGCAGGCTCCAGGGTTTACGGGCGTATAGAGGTGCTCATTTAATGTGAGGCATGCCACGCTATTGCAAACTCAGCAACGATCTTTATTTATTCAGATTATTGGTGAACAAAGCAAATGAAACAACGGGAAAAATTATTTTTTTCCGATACACCAACAATAAAATAAATATTCAATTCCTGATAAAGAATTGGTCAAAGGTCGAAGATTCGGCAAACCTTATCAATGAATTTCAAAAATTTAAATTTAATTAATCCCATTATCCGCGCCGCTACAGAGACAGGATATTCTAAACCGACAGAAATACAGGCGGATGTTATTCCGCAGATTTTGATGGGTAGAGATATTTTGGGGTTTGGACCTAAGGAACCTGGAAAAACAGCAGCATTTACCATGCCTGTTATTCAGCTGTTGAAGAAAAGCGCACCGGAACATAAAGAAATACGGACACTGGTATTAACGCCGACACAAGAAATAGCAGTGGAGATTGAAGAAGATTTCAGAATTTACAGTAAATATCTTCCTTTATCCCAGTTGACCATTCATGATGGAACATCACAAGGAAATCAGCTTGCCGCTTTAAGAGTAAGAGTGGACGTTCTTATAACAACTCCTGCTGCTTTACTTGAATTAATCAATCAGAGACCTATCAGTCTTTCCAGGATTGAAATCCTGGTTTTAGATGAAGCAGATAAAATGCTCGATACGAATTTTGTGAATGATGTGAAGAAAGTTATTAAACTTCTTCCTCATAAAAGACAAACCTTACTTTTTTCTTCGGTCATATCAGACAAGGTTAAAAGATTTGCTGATCCATTGCTAAGCAACCCGGTGGAGATTAAACCTACACCTATAGAAAAAAATGCAGATCATACAGTGATACCCGTAGGAAAAAAAGAAAAAACGGACAGGCTTTATAACGCCGATCCGCTCCAGTACTTTAATATAATAACTAAATAATAAAATTAATTTATGGCAGATTCTTTCTCTAAAAAAGAAAATTTCAAGAAAAAAATTCAAAAACAAAAAGAAAAGGCTTTACGCCGTGAAGAACGAAAAACTAATAACAATAAAGGAAAGGGACTTGATGAAATGCTAACGTATGTGGATTCATACGGAAGACTTACTTCTACTCCACCTGAAGAGACGCAAGAAATTAACCTTGATGATATTCAGCTGGGAGCTGCTCCTATTCCTGAAGAGGAAATCCGTAAATCAGGAATTATTACTTTTTTCAGTGAAAAAGGTTATGGTTTTATTACAGAAGATAAAACAAAGGAAAATGTATTTTTCCATTCCAACAACTGTGCGGAACCCGTAAAGAAAGGAAATAAAGTATCATTTGAAAAAGAGAGATCTCCGAAAGGATTTTCTGCTATTGATATTCAACTGATCAAATAATAAATAACAACAATTTTTAATAACAATTACAATGCAAGAAGGCACAGTAAAATTTTTTAACGAAACAAAAGGTTTCGGATTTATTTCTCCAGCAGACGGAGGACAGGATATCTTTGTACACGCTTCAGGGTTAAGCACAAGAATTATTCGTGAAAACGATAAAGTAACTTTTGAAGTACAAAAAAGTGAAAAAGGATTAAACGCAGTAAACGTAAAACTTGCATAGTTTTCCAGATATTTTCCGATAAGATAATATCAAATCACACAGAAGGCCCCATTTGGGGTCTTTTTTTTATTTCAAATAAATCCAGATAAAGTATAATCCAAAGTCGATCGTCCTATAAATAATAAACCCATCATTACTTTATTGGGAAGTATTATCTTTATGTAATAAAAACACATCACTGATGTTCCGGGTGATCTGGACATCTAAAAACATTTTGAAGTAAAAAATCAATCACCTTGAAAAGAATTGTAAAAGTATTCCGGAAAATATTGATCCTGCTGGTCCTCATTATCACTGTTCTTGGTATCATTACCTTTTTCTATATGAGGCGGGAGGAATTCGGAGCCCTGCCGGAGGGTAAACGTCTTGAACTGATAAAAGCTTCTTCCCATTATAAAGATGGCAGATTCAGGAATATTGTGGAGAGGCCAACGCTTACTAAAGGCTACTCGATGCCGGGTGTATTGTACGAAACCCTGTTTACAAAATTTCCACACCGAAGCCCCGTAGATTCGCTACCATCCATAAAGACCAATTTAAAAGCACTGAATATTCATGATAACGCGTATGTATGGTTTGGGCATTCTTCATTTTTTCTTCAGCTCGATGGCGTAAAGATCCTTGTTGATCCTGTATTCAGTGGAAAAGCCTCCCCTATCCCTGGAAGTGTTACGGCTTATAAAGGAAGTGATATTTATACGGTAGCAGACCTGCCTGAAATCGACTACCTACTTTTATCGCATGATCATTATGATCATCTGGATTACGAAACCGTAAAAGAACTGCAAAAAAAGACAAAACATGTAGTCTGTGGTTTAGGGAACGGAGCTCATTTTGAACGCTGGGGATATACACCCGATCAGATTATAGAAAAAGACTGGTACGAATCCGTAAACGTAAAGCCAGAATTTATCATATTTACGGAATCTACACATCATGATTCCGGAAGAGGATTCAGAAGCGGACAGGCATTATGGCTTTCTTTCCTGATTCAGACACCTTCTATGAAAGTGTACTACAGCGGAGACGGAGGTCGTGATGATAGATTTAAATCTATAGGTTCAAAATACGGAAAAATTGATTGGGCCATTATGGAATGTGGGCAATATAATAAAGCATGGCAATCGGTACATGAGCTTCCGGAAGAAGTTGCTTTGGGAACAAAAGAGCTGGGTGCCCAAAATTTATTACCCGTGCATAATTCTAAATTCACCCTGGCCAACCATCCCTGGAAAGAACCTTTGGAAAAAATCACTGCTCTTTCTAAGAACCAAACTTATCGATTAGCAACTCCTATGATCGGCGAATTAGTTCATTTAGACCAAACAAATCAGAAGTTTAACGAATGGTGGAAAAATGTTCAATGAGGCATCTGAAAAGTTAATTTTGGAAAATTCCAATTTTATAAACTTGAGATGTCCATTTTCAGCATTTGGTTTATTTTATCCTGAAATTGGGTCTCTATAAGGATCTCCGATATATCCACAGGTAAATCTTCTAATGTTAGAGGATTCACAGGGCTCGCTACCAGGTGGTAGTTACCATCAAGAAAATGATTAAAGTTACTTTTATCAAATGAATACAAACCTTTTTTTGCCATTGAAATGTAATCTTCAAGATATCTTTCATCTGCTTTACTACGATATATTTCAATTAAGACCGAGTTTAATTCGGGATTAATTGTAAAATCTGATACTACAGGCAAATTCCTGAAATAATGTACTAATTTCTTATGATTTTCTGCTGATTTAGCTACAGAATCAGGTAACTTTCCTCCTGCAGAAGCCATAAATCCAATGTATTTGCCATCCGTGAGAAACCAATCAATGTCCAGGGTCTGTTGTTCAATTTCAGTTATCATCAGTTAAGGGATTATATTTTTTCTGACTAAAAATTATTTATAATGCCTGAATATTCCAAAATCTGTAGCCGTCCACAGGGCTGCTTTTTGTCCCGCAGCTTTTAGGGCATCATTTGTCCAGGTGTTACAGGTATACGTGAAATTGTAGCTTCCCTTAGCATCATAAAAGGCATCATTATCAGCATACACAGCATTTGTCGGGATGAGAATAAAATTACCATTCTTATCTCTATCGAATTTGGCTTCTACGAATTCAACTAATTTTTTATACTGGGACCTGCTGATCATAATCATTTTACAGTCTTCTCCTTCTTTCATCGTACTATAATAAGTACAGTGCATTGCAGATTCACTTAACCAGAAAGCAGCTTTGAAAGCTGTTGAAAATTTTAAATCAGCCCATGTCGGAGTGTCCAGGTAGAAACCTTTATCTCCCCATCCGATTCCTATATATTGATAATCAGTTCTCTTTGAAGTGGTATTGGAGAAAGGAACTTTTGTACTCCAGTCCTGCAGATCGTTTTTTACCTGCATTACAATATCCGTGTGTACTCCATTGGTATAAATATAAATTGGAATCTCTTTCTTTTCACCGTCATCCTTCGCTGAAACCCCGATAAACGGGACTAACAGGGCAAGAACAACATAAAGAGCAACGATCCCGAGGATGATTCCTAAAGCTTTTAAAACGATAATAAGTATTTTTTTCACAGATATGTCTTATAAGGTTACGTAAAATTAATTTTTAATTTATAACAAAAATATTTGTTTTAATCGGAAAAATCAGTACATTTAAGTATGAAATAGTCACAAATATGCGTAAAAACACTAAATCCCAAAAAAGATTTAAAATAAGAGTAAAAACAGCTCCGAAAAGAATACAAAAAAAACGTTGATTTTCTAAAAGATTTTATCTTTTTGAAAGTCAATTTTTCTTTTTAGGAAAGGCTTTTCAGAGAATTTTTATTCACAAAATCTTTGCCTCCTTAAACCGCTAAATTTAAGGAATGGTCGACTACCCTCTTTAATTTGGAACAGCAGAAATTCCAAACGAGGGTTTATCACCAAAAATTTAACGCTTAACTCCTCATACGAAACTCAATTTTTCAGTTTCTCACCACCATATCCCCTTCAATCTCCCCTTTTTTTTGGATACATTCTCATCAAGAACTTGCAATCAGGCATTTATTGTAATTATATTTTACATTTTTATCATTTTTTTAACACATTTTTAATCCCCACGTTTTGTTTCAATTTTCAAGTTTAGTTACCTTTGTCATTGGATGCGGGGAAGATTTCATCAATATTTGTTTACCTTTTTATTTGCACTACTCACTGTTTTAGGTTTGTACTCTGGTCAGATACCGGAGTATCCCGATTTTGATGTCAACTTCAATTCAAAATCCGTAAGTGATGATTCTTCGGAAAACAATATAAAACATTCTTATGCTTTTCTAAGGGACCATGAACTTCATGATCAATATGTTGTTTCACACCTGCCCTACCATAAGCTTAGAGCAAACCTTTCCGAAAGCGATAATGAAAACGATGATAATGTAGAGACATCCGGTTTTACGGGACCTCCAATCTGTTTAGGGACTGACATCGGACATCTGAAACCTGATTTCGTTACGAAATTCCATAACAGACAGAGTGCTGTTTCACTTGCTAATTCAGAACATCTAAAATATTTCAATGATGACCTGTACATCCAGTACAGGGTCATCCGGCTGTGATCTTAGTATATTTTTACGGAAAATTTATAGGTTCTCATACTGAGAGCCTGCAACCTTATTTTTTCAATTAAAAAAATTTACTATAAAATGATTATCATGGTCAAGAAAAGTCTCATGTATATAAACCTGTGCATTATTTTGCTATGCATAAGCTGTCAATCAGAGAAAAAAGAAAAAGCAGAAGCTGCGGTTTTCAATGTAACAAGCCCGCTAGTGAAAGATACTTTAATCGACAAAGATTATGTAGCACAAATCCGATCCATTAACCATATAGAACTCCGTGCTCAGGAAAAAGGTTATATCCAGACCTTATATGTAGATGAAGGTCAATATGTAAAAAAGGGACAACTGCTATTTAAAATTATGCCCAACCTTTATGAATCTGATGTTAACAGGGCAAAGGCAGAAGCAAAATATGCTCAGATAGAATACCAGAACACTAAAAATCTTTCAGATAAAGATATTGTAGCTCCACAGGAAATGGCAATGGCTAAGGCGAAATATGAAAAAGCCCAGGCTGAGCTTTCGTCAATGAATACACACCTGAAATTTACTGAGATCAGGGCTCCTTTTAACGGAATTGTAGGCCGTCTGCATGTACGGAAAGGAAGTCTGGTAGACGAAGGCGAGCTGATCACAGAACTTTCGGATAACAGCAAGATGTGGGTATACTTCAATGTTCCGGAGGCTGAATACCTGAATCAGATGAGTGACAGAAAGGACAATGATCCTATGCATGTCCGTTTAAAAATGGCCAATGGAAAAACATTCAGCCAGGATGGTATTGTGGAAACCATCGAGTCTGATTTTGATAATGAAACAGGAAATATTGCATATAGAGCAACTTTTTCTAACCCTAAGGGTCTTCTCAGATATGGGGAAACCGGAAATATACAGATTACAGCTCCCTATGCCAACGCTATGCTGATTCCTCAGAAAGCAACTTTTGAAGAGCTGGAAAAGAAATATGTATATGTAATCAACAAAGACAACAAAGTAAAAGCACGGGAAATAAAAATTGCTGCTGAATTACCACATATTTATGTAGTGGCGTCAGGACTTGGAAAAGATGAAAGAATTCTTTTGGACGGGCTTCGAATGGTACAGGAAAATCAAAAAATTTCCACCCGCTATCAGAAGCCTGAAAAAGTGATGTCGAACCTGGATCTCTATGCTGAGTAATTAAAAAGCAGAATTATGTTTAAAAAAGTAATACACCGGCCGGTATTCGCAATCGTAATATCGGTCATCATCCTCTTTGTCGGTGGATTGGCCATTAAACAGCTTCCTACCGAACAATTTCCAAAAATCGCACCTACTACGGTTGCCGTATCCATTGCTTATCCGGGTGCGAGTGCCGATGTACTGGTGAAATCCTCATTGATTACCATTGAAAATGCCATCAATGGAGTACAGGGAATGCGTTACATCACCACCGATGCGACCAGTGCCGGAGAAGCTACGGTAAACGTTGTTTTTGATCCCGGAACAGATCCCAATGCTGCCGTTGTTCTTGTAAAAACGAGAGTAGACCAGGTGATGCCCCTTTTACCTGAACTCGTACAGAAAGAGGGGGTTGTAGTAAATCCCATTCAGCCCAGTATGTTGATGTATGTCAATTTATACAGCACCAACAAGAGCATGGACGAAAAATTCCTTTACAACTATGCAACCGTAAACATCATTCCTGAAATCAACCGTATTCACGGTATCGCAAAATCCCAGATCCTGGGAAGCCGAAGATATGCAATGCGAATCTGGTTGAATCCCGATCGTATGCGTGCTTATTCTATTTCTGTGGATGAGGTAATGAAGGCTATTGGTGAGCAAAGCATCATCGGGCGTCCCGGAAGAATCGGTCAGAGCTCAGGAATTGCAGCGCAGTCCCTTGAATATGTTCTTACCTATAAAGGACAATATAACAAACCTGAAGAGTATGAGAACATCATTGTACGTTCCAATGCTGAGGGGGAAAATATTAAGCTTAAAGACGTAGCTAAGGTAGAACTGGGAAGCGAATTCTTTGATATTTATTCCAATCTCGACGGACATCCTTCTGCTTCTATAGTCCTGAAGCAGAATTATGGAAGTAACGCGAATGACGTAATAAAAGATGTGAAAGCAAAGCTTGAGGAAATGAAAGGTAGCTTCCCACCAGGAGTAGATTACAAGATCAGCTATGACGTATCCCAGTTTCTGGATGCTTCCATCGAACAGGTGGTCCACACATTGAGGGATGCCTTTATTCTTGTAGCCATTGTAGTTTTCATCTTCCTTGGAGACTGGAGGTCAACATTGATCCCAATCATTGCCGTTCCCGTCTCTTTAGTAGGAACATTCTTTGTTATCCAGCTTTTTGGCCTATCCATAAATCTGGTAACCTTATTTGCCCTTGTTCTAGCTATCGGTATCGTTGTGGATAATGCGATTGTGGTTATTGAGGCTGTACACGCCAAGATGGAAGAAAGCAACATTTCACCTTATAAAGCTGTGAAAGAAGTAATGGCTGAAATTGCAGGCGCTATTATCGCAATTACTGCTGTAATGGTGGCAGTATTTGTCCCTATTTCATTTATGACAGGGCCGGTAGGAACCTTTTATCGTCAGTTTTCAATTACAATGGCGAGTTCCATCGTGATTTCTGCTGTAGTTGCCCTTACATTAACGCCTGTTTTAGCGGCAATGCTGCTGAAAAACAATCATGGAAAACCTAAAAAAGCCAATCTCTTTACAAAATCACTGGATGCATTTAATAAAGGTTTTGATAAAGTAACCGGTAAGTATGCATTGCTTCTGAGAAAAATCGTTAACAGAAAAGTGGTAACCTGGGGAATCCTGATTTTATTTTCAGCCGGAATTTTTATCATCAACAAAACACTTCCGGGAGGCTTCATCCCCAATGAAGACCAGGGAACGATTTATGCCATTATTCAGACACCTCCGGGTTCTACATTGGAACAGACCAATAAGGTTTCCAGAGCATTACAGAAGATCTGTCAGGGTGTGGACGGTGTAGAATCCGTATCCTCACTGGCGGGTTACGAAATTATGACGGAAGGGCGTGGTTCTAATGCCGGAACTTGTCTGATTAACCTTAAAACCTGGAGTGCCCGTGACCATTCTGTAAAAGAAATCATGAAAGAACTTGAAGAAAAATCAAAAGATCTCGGAGCAACCATTGAGTTTTTTGAACCACCGGCTGTTCCCGGATTTGGATCTTCAGGAGGATTTTCCATGAGACTGCTGGATCTGAACAGAACCACAGATTATCAGGATTTCGATAAGGTAAACAAGGAATTTATTGCCAACCTTAAAAAGCGCAAGGAATTAACAGGGGTATTCACCTTTTTTGCAGCCAATTATCCGCAATATGAGCTTGTTTTTGATAATAATGCCGCCATGCAGAAAGGAGTTTCTATCGGTAAGGCGATGGACAACCTGAATATCCTGATCGGAAGTACCTATGAGCAAGGATTTATCAGATTCGGGCAGTTCTTTAAAGTATATGTACAATCTTCTCCTGAATTCAGAAGACTTCCTTCGGATATCATGAAGCTCTATGTAAAGAATGACCGTGATGAAATGGTTCCTTATTCAGCATTCATGACGCTGAAAAAAACACAGGGGCCTAATGAAATTACCCGCTACAACATGTATAATTCTGCTGCGATCCGGGGGTTACCGGCTGCCGGGTACACAACTGCAGATGCAATTAATGCGATTAATGAAACAGCAATTAAAACTTTACCTCACGGATACAAAGTTGCCTGGGAAGGATTGTCTTATGACGAAGCACAGCGCGGAAATGAAGCCATCTATGTATTCCTGGTTGTTCTTGTATTCGTATACCTCGTACTTGCGGCGCAGTATGAAAGCTTTGTCATTCCATTCGCTGTCTTATTTTCGCTTCCTGTGGGGGTATTCGGATCTTTCCTTCTCCTTAAGGCAATGGGTCTGGAAAATGACATCTATGCTCAGGTAGGACTGATCATGGTAATAGGTCTTCTGGGTAAAAATGCAGTATTAATCGTTGAGTTTGCCGTACAGCGGAGACAGTCAAGGGATTCCATATTTGAAGCAGCCGTGGAAGGTGCAAGGATCAGGTTCCGTCCGATCTTGATGACTTCTTTTGCATTTATTGCAGGTCTTGTTCCTTTAATTTTTGCAGGAGGTGCCGGAGCGATCGGAAACCACACCATTGGAGCTTCTGCATTAGGAGGAATGCTCGTGGGAACTATTTTAGGAGTCATCATTATTCCTGGCCTCTATTACATTTTTGCCAAATGGTCTGATGGCAAAAAAATGATCAAAGACGAAGATGAATCACCGCTAAGCGAAGATATGATACACTATGAATAAGAATAAAATATATCAATATGCAGGGATCGCGTTGGTCCTATTAAGCCTTGCTGCCTGCAAACCTATAGAAATAGAACAGCGTGCCGAAAATAAAACAGTTCCTGAACAATACGGGACTGATGATAATAGTTCTTCCAATACAGGAAAGATCAAATGGAATGAATATTTCAGTGATCCAAATCTCCAGGCACTGATCAATGAAGCTCTTAAGAATAACCAGGAGCTGAATATTGTTCTCCAGGAAATAGAAATTTCCAAAAATGAGATCAAGGCCCGTAAGGGAGAGTATTTGCCATCAGTAGGTTTGAAAGCCGGAGCCGGTATGGATAAAGTAAGCAGATACACTAATATCGGCGCAATGGAAGCGAATACTGAAATTGAACCGGGCAGAGAAATGCCGGATCCTTTATTTGATTTTGCCGTAGGAGCCCAGGCCAAATGGGAAACCGATATCTGGGGGAAACTGCACAATGCCACAAGAGCTCAGGTACAGAGGTACCTTGCCGGTGTAGAGGGAAAGAATTTTATGACCACGAATCTTATTGCTGAAATTGCTGATTCTTACTATGAACTGCTGGCTCTGGATAATGAACTGGATATCCTACAGCAGAATATAAAGATTCAGAATGATGCTTTAGAGGTTGTAAGAGATCTCAAAAAATTTGCCCGTTCCAATGAACTTGCCGTTCAACGTTTTCAGGCTCAGGTATTAAAAACCCAGGGAATGCAGTACGATATCAGGCAGAAAATTGTGGAAACAGAGAACAGGATCAACTACCTTGTTGGAAGATTTCCACAGCCTGTGGAAAGAACCCGCAATACTTTTGATACCCTCGTTCCACAACCGGTATATACAGGAATTCCTTCAGAGCTACTGGAAAACAGACCTGACATTAAACAGGCTGAATATGAGCTTGCTGCATCAAAGCTGGATATAAAATCAGCAAAAGCAAGGTTTTATCCTTCTCTTGATATTGCTGCGGGAGTAGGATTTCAGGCTTTTAACCCTCTGTACATTGTCAAGCCTCAGTCCTTTCTGTATTCTCTTGCAGGAGAGCTTACTGCCCCACTGATCAATAGAAATGCAATAAAGGCAGCTTATTATAATGCCAATGCAAAACAGGTGCAGGCTGTTTACCATTATGAGCAAACTATACTGGGTGCTTATATTGAGGTAGCCAACCAATTATCAAAGATTCATAATCTGGAAAATAGTTTTGACATTAAAAATCAGGAAGTAAATGCCTTAACAAAGTCCATTGATATTTCCAATGATCTTTTTAAATATGCCCGTGCAGATTATATGGAAGTCCTCCTGACCCAACGGGATGCTCTTGAATCCAAGTTTGAACTCGTTGAAAAGAAAGTGAATCAGTTAAAAGCAAGTGTTGCCATTTACAGGGCACTTGGTGGCGGATGGGATCAGAATCCTGTTGCCCCCCCCGATATTATAAAAAAATAATATATACCAATTTAATTTTTTCTTAGGGAAGCTTACCGAAAGGTAGGCTTCTTTTTTAAGATTCAGGATCACTACCGTTTTCCAAAAACTCAATATTTCTTTTCAGGCCTGCATATTTTGTTCTTTTTACAGGCGATTTCCTGAAGATTTCAGAGAATAATTCCTGCGTAAGCTCTTTCCATTCGCCTTTTTTAAAATTTTTAAGGCTATCGTTAGGCTTGAACTTGCTCTGCATATTCGGAGCTGAAAACCGGTTCCAAGGGCAAACATCCTGACAGATATCACAGCCAAACATCCAATCCTGCATTTTATCCCTGAAATAATCGGGAATTTCACTTTTCAATTCAATGGTAGCATATGAAATACATTTGCTTCCATCAACGATTTTATCCGAGATGATAGCATCTGTAGGACAAGCATCGATACATTTTCTGCAGGTACCGCAATGGTTGGTGGTTTCATGATCTGCAATCAGCTCAAGATCGCAAATAATCTCCGCTAAAAAATAAAAGGAGCCGTTTTGTTTCGTGATCAGATTGGCGTTTTTCCCTACCCATCCAATTCCGGATTTCCTGGCCCAGCTTCTTTCAAGTACGGGAGCAGAATCTACAAAAACCCTGAATCCGAATTCCCCGATCTCCTCCTGCAGCTCAGTCACCATTTCACGAAGAATTTCCTTAATTACCTCGTGATAATCTTCGGCGTATGCATACTTTGAGATCTTGTAGTTTTCCAGCGTGGAAAGCTTCTCTTCAGGGAAATAGTTATAGGATAATGAAATCACTGACTTCGAGCCTTCTACCAGTAATCGGGGATCTAATCTTTTATCAAAATGGTTTTCCATGTATTTCATTTCCCCATGGAAGTTATTCTTTAACCATTTCTCCAGATGACGGGCATCTTCTTCGAGGAAATCAGCTTTGGAGATACCACAATTCTGAAATCCAAAACGTTGTGCCTTGGACTTTATCAGTTCAGAATATTTTTCAGCAGTTGAATTCATGATTTCCCATTGCAAAACTAAGATTATTTTATAAATTTGTTGGAGTTTGGGTGTGTGAAATATTTCAGACAGCCATTTTATACTTTTAACACTAAATATTTACAATTATGTCATTAGCAGATGTATTAAAATCCGGAAATTATCAATTAATAGATGTTCGCGAACCAATGGAACTGGAAATGGATGGTAATATAGAAGGAGCTCAAAATATTCCATTAGGTGAAGTTGAAGATAGAAAAGAAGAAATTCTATCGATAGAAAAACCAGTTGTAATTTTCTGCAGAAGTGGAAACAGAAGCGGAAAAGCGTTGGAATATTTAAATTCCCAGGGGTTAAAGGACGGTTATAACGGCGGTGGCTGGGCAGACCTGAAAGCAACAATCGAAGCAAATCAAGGAACTTTTTAAGTTCCTTTTTTTATCCCTTTTAATAATATGAATCTGAAAGAAAGATTAGCTCAGAATCTCCTTCCTTACACACAGGACCAGTATCTCATTAATAAATTGTGGCAGGAAATAGAGATCCAATACTCCCAAAAAGGAAGATTTTATCACAATCTGGAACATCTGACTGCTTTATTTTCGGAGCTGGAAAAGGTAAAAAGTGATATTTCAGATTTTCAGGTGATAAGTTTTGCAGTATTTTATCACGATATTATTTATGATGCTTCCTCAAAAGCTAATGAGAAAAAAAGTGCTGAATTGGCGAAAATAAGGCTTAGTGAAATTAAGGTAGATAAAAAGTCCGTAGATAATATATTTCAACAGATTCTGGCAACTCAACTGCATCAAAAATCCCCAGATAATGACACCAACTATCTTTTAGACGCTGACTTATCGATTTTAGGACAAGACCCTCAAACCTATCTGGAATATACTAAAATGATCAGAAGAGAATACTCTATCTATCCTGACTTTCTATATAAACCTGGCAGAAGAAAAGTACTTCTGCATTTTCTGGAGTCGGATTATATTTTTAAAACTGACTATTTTAAGAATAAATATGAACATCAGGCCAGAAAAAATATAGAGTATGAATTAACAAATTTATAGACCAACCTTATTAAATGTGTTTCTCTATGAACTCTTTCGCCTTCTCCAATATAATTTCAGGTACTTCTTTGTGTGGTGTATGTCCTACCCCTGGTATAATATATTTCTCTGAGAATCCGCTCATCTGTCCTACTGTTTTTTCTACCTGATCTAAAGTTCCATATTCATCAGCATCTCCCTGAATAAATAGTAATGGACATATAATATCTTTCAATATATACTCGATGTTCCAATTTCTGTATCCCTCCCGAGTCCAGGTTTCTGTCCAGGCCTTGAAAAGCATTTCTACTTTATCTCCGTGGTATTTTTGCAGGCGCTCAGGAAGATTCGTAGTTTTATAAGCTTCCCATGCATCGTACACTCCTTTCAGCGTAACATCTTCAACGAAAATATGTCCTGCTTCACAAATAACGGCTTTTATTCTTTCGGGATATTTACCGGCAGTGATAAGAGCTATGGTTCCTCCGTCACTGTGCCCGAATAAAATAGCATCTTTGATGTTAAGCTCCTGCAACAACTCATTCAGAAGATCTGCTTCCAACTCCATATAATTATCGGGTCTTTCGTATGTAAGCATCGGACCTGATTTACCATATCCTAAACGATCATAAACCAGAACATTACATTGGGAAGCTTCGGAAAGTTTTTGGGGAAAATCCCTCCATAATTGGGTGCATCCAAGGGAGTCGTGAAGAAAAACCAATGTAGGCCTGTTGCCCAGTGAATTATCGTATTCTATATAAAGATTTTTTATTTGGGGTTTTGCTAAATTAACCGACATTCAAGTTATTGCTTCATTAAAATTTAGGCATTTTTACCTCTTCAAATTCATTCAGAAGGTTAGCAAAAACAGTTTCAACAGGTAGGATGTCATTGATCAATGCAGACACTTGTCCTATTTCCAGTTCTCCATCTTCCAGATCTCCTTCGAACATCCCCTTTTTTGCTCTTGCCCTACCCAAAGACGCCGCTAAAGCTTCCGCATCTCTCCCGGACTGATAAATATTTTCTAGCTCATTGAAGAATTTATTTTTAACCATCCTTACCGGAGCCAGTTCTTTTAAGGTAAGATGAGTATCTCCTTCATTCAGCTCTGTAATTTTCTTTTTCCAGTTTTCGTGGGCGCTGGCTTCATGGGTTGCCGCAAACCGGGACCCTATTTGTACACCATCTGCTCCCAAAATCATAGCCGCTTTTATCTGAGAACCTAAAGCAATCCCTCCAGCTGCAATTAAGGGCTTAGAAATGTGTTGCTTTACATTAGGGATAAGGCAGAAGGTCGTAGTTTCATCTCTTCCGTTATGTCCTCCTGCTTCAAAGCCTTCCGCTACCACAGCATCTACTCCCGCATCTTCACATTTAATGGCAAATTTTGTAGACGAAACAACATGAGCCACCTTAATACCTTCTTTCTGTAAAGTTTCTGTATAGGTTTTAGGATTTCCTGCTGAGGTAAAAACAATCTTCACTCCTTCTTCCAAAATGATTTGAATAATTTCCTCGATATTAGGATAAAGCATAGGTACATTTACGCCAAAAGGCTTGTCTGTAGCTGCTTTGCATTTCTGAATATTCTCTCTTAAAATATCGGGGTACATACTTCCTGCACCGATTAATCCCAGCCCTCCGCAATTGGAAACTGCTGAAGCAAGTCTCCATCCGGAATGCCATATCATTCCTGCCTGAATGATCGGATATTTTATATCAAAAAGTCTGGTAATCCTGTTTTGTTCTGATTCCATCCCATAAATTTTTTTAGCCGCACTAAAATCTATAAAATTACTCATGCTGTAAAAATACTAAAAAACAAAAATTTCATCCCTTTCTATTTGAAGAATATTCAGATAAATTTTCTTTTTAATTTTAATTATCCCGGATGCCATCTATAAAAAAAACCTTCAGATGATCTGAAGGTTTTTCTATTATTTCTTTAAAGCCTCTTTTTTCCAGTTTCCTTTAAACTTGCAGGAATCGTAACGGCTGTCTATCGATATAAATGTTGTTGGTAATTTGGAGTTCACAAATTTTTCAACCATTTCATTTCGCTTCTTATTAAGTGCCATTTGCTTTATTCTGTCATAATCGGTTTCCAGAGTGATCTGGTGAGAAGGAATCACATCTTCGATCTTCACAATTTTCACTACTTTTCTTTTTCTCTCGTCTTCATCATCAAAAGCACTGGTAATATCATCCTTATTAAGACCTGCCAATTCATAGCTGATAGTTCCCGGAATAGTTTCTCTTTCGATCTTATTAGAACCATCAGATCCGGAAATTACCCCACCATTGAATTTTGTTCTTTTATCATCTGAATATTTAAAGGCAGCATCTTTAAATGTAATTTTCCCTTCTGTAATCAGGGTTTTAATACTGTCTAATTTCTTTTTAGCTGTTTTAATTTCGTCTTCAGTAGGAGTAGCCATCAAAAGGATATGTCTTGCATCATATATCTTTCCTGATTTTTTCACCAATTGAATGATATGGTACCCAAATTCTGATTCTACAGGGTCTGAAATTTCCCCTTCCTGAAGGTTTAGTGCAGCCGCTTCGAATGGTTTTACCATCTGTCCTTTAGAGATATTTTTCATTAAACCTCCAGTAGATGCAGAACCCGGATCCTCAGAATAGATTCTCGCCTGGCTTTCAAATGATTCTCCACCTGCAATATCCTGTTTAATCTTTTTTAACTTATTGATCAGCTCATCTTTATGGGCTTCCGTAAGTTTAGGATACATCATGATCTGCGCTAAAGTTACTTCATCCTTAATTTCAGGTAACTGAGCTTTATACATATTATAAAAATCGGTTACTTCATTTGGCGTAACATCGGCCTTATCAGTAACTCTCTGATATTTTGCCTGCCCGTAATAGGTATCCGTGTCTATCTTTTCGATAGCATTCTTCATTTCGTAAGCAGTTCTGAACTTGTAGGCGGCTAACATTGATTTTTCGTCAGGAAATTGGGAAAGTAACTGGCTGTACTTTGCATTAGCCTGAGTTTTAATAGCAGCCGATCTGTTTTCAATCAAGGTATCCTTTTTTGCTTCGAATACAAGAAGTTTATTGTTGATCAGATTCTCCAAAAACTCACACTTATCTGTGTTGGAAGCGCCCTGCTGTTTTGCATAATTCATCTGTTCATTAACGTCAGACTCTAACACAATTTCATCTCCGATTACAGCAGCAATACCATCCACCAGGTCCCCTTGTTTTAACTGGGCCTTCATGTTAGTAGCAAACAGCATCACAAAAACTCCAAAAAGAAAAGTGATCTTTAGTTTATTTATCATTTTAGTATTTTAAACAAGTTGCAAATTTAGAATTCTTAACGAATTACACTAAATTTTTTATTATAAATATTTCTTAAAAACATCTATTTATTGTAGTTCAACGTCAAATGTTGTTAATTCTTTGAATTGTCTCAGTCTGCTGAACATATCCGATTCACTTACTTCTTCAATTCTTTCGGTCCCGAACTTCTCTACAGTAAATGAGGCCATTGCTGAACCAACGATCAATGCTGATTTCATCGTTTCAAAATCGATTTTCTGTTTCTTGGCTAAATAGGCAGCAAAACCACCTGCAAAAGTATCTCCTGCTCCGGTCGGATCAAAAACATCTTCTAACGGAAGGGCCGGAATAGCGAACACCTGAGTTTCATTGAACAGTAATGCTCCGTGTTCCCCTTTTTTAATGATCACATATTTAGGTCCCATTTTAAGGATCTTTTTTGCCGCTTTTACTAAAGAGTATTCTCCTGAAAGCTGTCTGGCTTCTTCGTCATTGATGGTAATCACATCTGTTTTGGCGATCATATCCATTAAAATATCCATCGCAGTATCCATCCAGAAATTCATGGTATCCAGGACAACAAGCTTTGGACGTTCATTCATTTTTTCCAGAACGGACAGCTGTACCCCCGGATGAAGGTTTCCTAACAACAAAATCTCTGCATCCTGCATAGAATCCGGGATTTTTGGATCAAAATTTTCCAGAACATTTACTTCTGTAGCTAAGGTATCTCTTGTATTTAAATCATTATGATACTTTCCTGACCAGAAAAATGTTTTTCCTTCTTTCACGATCTCAATTCCTTCGATATTTACATCCCTGTCGGTAAACATATCAAGATGCTCTTGTGGAAAATCCCCTCCAACAACAGAAACAATCCCTGATTTTACGCCTAAGATAGATGAAGTGATCCCGATATAAGTAGCGGCACCTCCCAAAATTTTATCTGTCTTACCAAACGGTGTTTCAATTGCATCAAATGCAACACTTCCAACAACTAAAAGTTTCATATATTTTTCAATGTATTTTAAACTGATTTATTTTTTCCATTCGAAAGTATCCAGCAGATGCTTCATATCATTCTTGATATAATTTACTGCAGGAGCCAATGAATCCGGTTTCGGTCTTGTATTAAAGTATAGATAAGCAGTTACAAAGTGTTTTGTACTGTCTGTAATGTAAAATTGAAGATTGGAAGCACTCTGCCCCTTTAATTCGTAAAAATTCCCGTAGACTTTCTTTTCGGGATATTCAAAAGACTTAGTGTCAATGGCACTGGCCTTAATGGTGTGCTCATACACCATCTTTTCAGCTTCTTTGATATGATCGGCAAAATCATTCTGAATCGGATAATAGGTAACAAAAACCTTAGCCTTCATTTTAGGATAATTCAGATAGTACCAGCAAGGCCTTTTAGCATTTGTGATCATTGCAAAATCCGAGTATTCAAAACTATAAGCACAGTCAGGATCAAATTTTTGATATTTTGGTGTGGGATATTCCAAACGCAGTTCTCCGTATGGTTTTGGGATTGGATCTTTTCCACATGAAATTAAAAGCAATGAAGCAAATATAAAAATGACTTTTTTAATCATTTTGCAAAAGTACAAATTAGATTTCAGATTTAGGAAGACAAATTTCAGTCTTTCAACGAGTTTTGGATATAGCTTTCCAGAGGCTTGGGAAAAGATTTATCCTGTGATCCCCGGTAGTCCGTTACAATATATAGATTATTTACTGTAAAATCCTCCCAGATAGCTTTTGAAGGGATTTCAACATTATAAATATCTATGGTAAGATTCTTATGGGTGAGCTTATGTTGAACTGTTTTAAGGTTTTTTATAAATATCTTGAAATCCTTAGGAAGAGAGGACGGAAATTCAAAAAGTTTCTTCCAGATAAAATCATCTTTTCTTTGTTGGATCACAAATTGGCCTTTGTAATGAATAAAATAATACTGCAGATGAAGGTCTTCTGTTTTTACTTTTTTTGTTTTAACCGGAAACTCTGAAACCTTGTTCAAAGCAAAGGCCAGGCAATCATCTTCTAAAGGACATTTTTCACACAGAGGATTTTTGGGCTTACAGATTTCAGATCCCAGATCCATCATGGCCTGATTAAAATCTCCTACATTCTCCGGCATAACTAATGACGCCAATTCAGAAAAATAAGCAAAGGCCTTTGAACCTGAAATATCAAAATCATCTGCGAAAACACGACTTAATACCCTGTAGAAATTCCCATCAACGGCAGGCATGCGTCCGTTAAAACAAATGCTCGAAACTGCAGCTGCAGTATACTTCCCCACTCCTTTTAGCCGTAATATATCCTCATACCGGGCAGGAAAAATACCATCAAAATCTGTCATGATCTGTTGGGCTGCCTTATGGATATTGATTGCTCTGGAATAATACCCCAAGCCTTTCCAGTGAAGCAAGACTTCATCTTCTTCTGCTGACGCCAGGGATTTCACATCCGGAAATCGTCTGATAAAATTATTATAATGGTTAAGCCCCTGAGCAATTCTGGTTTGCTGAAAAACAATTTCGCAGATCCATATTTTATATGGATCTTTTGTTTTTCTGAATGGTAAATCTCTGGCATTTTCCTTGTACCATCCTAACAGCTTGTTTCCGACATGAAGAAAGTCCGAATCCTTAAAATTCTTTTCCAAAAAGTGACTCTGTTTAAATAATTCAACCTGCCTTTTACATCATTTCACAAATAGGATATGAAATAAATAAAAGCATTTGCAAAGATAGAACTATTTACTTTCTGTACCTACGGTATATACTGGAGCGGATTTCAGCCATTGATACTTAAGCTTTTTCTCTTCTGCAATAAAACGGTATCCGTTAAGTTTTTTCAGAAAAACATACATGGAATCTTTTTTAAGCTTTAGCCTCTGGTTGGATAGAAACTGGAACGGATAGGTGACCACAGAGTCTCTTGTCGTTTTTTCTATCTCACCGGAAGTAAGTCTGTAAATAAAAATAGGTCTCCCGCGACCGGATGAGCTGTCTACGAGCTTTATATCTGAACTGACAAGAACCATATCACTACCGTCGATACATTCTTCTTTATTCATAATATAAGCTTTCCCTTCCTGTCTCTCATCTTCAAAAAGATCTTTTTTATAGTAATTCGGGCTTTGATATTTCTTCTCGCAGCCTATAAAAAGCATCAGGAAAACGGGTATGCAATAGGCAAACCTGGATGTAAACATATTAATTTTCATATAAATTTGGTAGAAAAAAACCGATGTAAAATTGCATCGGTTTTTATTATTTGGTAAGGATATATTAGTCCTGAGTATATTGAGACTCCCATTCGTTACCATCATCCCCTTTATGTCCGTCCAATTTAATAACGAAACTCTTTGTTGGGAAATAAGGCGTTAAACGGATATCAAGCCATACCCTGTCTTTATTTACTTTATCCTGTTCGAAACGAACGATCTTGAATTTTTCAATCAGTTTATCCGGACCTTTGATACCATCAAGGAAGGTTACAATCTGTCTTCTCAGATCATCTTCATTTTTAGCGGTCCAGTTTTCAAATGCTCTTCTGTTAAGGAAATCCAGCAAAACTTTGGTTACATAATCGAATACACGAACTACGGAATAGGTTTGAAGACCGATATTATCTCCTGTAAACAACGTTTTTGCAGAGAAGGCCATGATCTTGCCATATTCATTAACCATTGGGACCAATCCCATTTTTTCCAACTGAGAAATTTCACTCTTCTTCAATTCGAATTTTACGGCATCTACTTCGTTGATGTTACCATGTTTCTTACCGGCCGCTACCTGAGACATTAATGTTTTATGGATTTTACCGGCCAATGAAGTAGAAGGTGGAAGTTCCACATTTTCTTCTTCACCCACTTCTTCAGCTCTTCCACGTCCTACAAGCCAGTTGCAGGTCATGATTACATTACTTCTGTGAAGTTCTCCACCGGTAAGGTTCGCAGAATGAAATAAATCCACTACGTCATCCGGTTTGTCAAGATTAGCAAAATCGGTAACCAACATTACTTTGTTCTCATTACAGATCTTTGCCCATTTTTCGACTACTTTATTTGATCCTAAATAACCAGGAATGGCTAAAAGGGAATAATTGTCTCTAAGATCCAGACGATCATAATAACTCTTGAATTCTTCAGCAATAGCATCGATGAAAAGCGGATTATCAAGATCCGATAGTTGATCTAAGCTTGCATTCACAATACTTACATTATCAACCTTATCAAGTTCGGTATTTTTATAGAACTGTGCTACTGTACGATAAGATGTTTCTAACTGACGAACCGTATCCAGAGTGTTCTTTAAATTTGTTTTTAAACTATTTTCTGCCTGTTGTGCTTTATTTTTGCACACTTCTGCCATTTTATCTGCAGATTCGTTCCCTTCCAGAAGGCTTACCCAAAGATTAATCTTCTGTAGCAATTCTTTTCTTTCATCTCCTTTATTATTATCGGTGAGAAATATTTCTTTTCTTGCTTTTCTGGTAGGATTCATGTTGGCGATGCCGTCAACAACAGATTCTACAAAACCGAAACCACCAATTTTATTGAGTTCGGCAAGGGGATTACCTTTCGGTTGTCCCAAATGTTGCTGCTGGCCTTGTTGTTGGCTTTCAGCTGCCTGTAATTTACTATCCATGATTTAATGTAAAGTCTTTAGGTTATTTTTCAAGTTCTTGTGCCACTTCTTTCAACACTTCCACAAATGCAGCTCTTGTCTGCTCATTTTCCAGCATACTGCGTAGAACCTTATTGGTTTTTAGCTGGCGGACAATTTTATTATATTGTTCCTGTTCCATACTAAGTTGCTGTAAATAATCTGATTTTTGCGTAAGGCTTTTAGGAGTGAAGTCTCCCAGATTTTGAAAACGGAATTCTTCATTGATTACACTACCATCTTCCGTTTCATGTTGTACACTTATCGAAGGTTGAAAATGTTTGAAGACGTCATCCACAGTCTTTAATCCTGTTACAATTTCAGGGGTATAAGATTCATCGGTAGTAAGCTGGCTTACAATTAATGACTTATTCTCTTGGATTTCCTGAATAGCCTCATTAGCGTCTACTTTTATCTCGTTTCCGCCAACACCATAATTAAACATTGCCATATTATTATTATTTTGAGATTTTTGATTTTGGTTAGAACCGGCTTTACCCGACGAATCGAATAAGTCGCCAATCCAATGTTTAAATTTAAAAAAAAACTCCAACATACAAAATTTTGTTAAGATTTTTCTTACATTATTTAATCCTATTTGGTCTGTGACACTTAAATATGTCATTTTCACCTCACTAAACTATGAAAAATAAATAAAAATAAGCTATAAAGAGGTAAAATAAAATCCTGGTGTACTTTGCTCTTATGCAAAGATGTTAAATCCGGGACAAAATAAAAATTCTTCTTATATCTGAAAAAAATACTGAAAAAAATATTCTTTATATTTAAACAAAGAAACAGAATTATGAAAGATGTAAAGATAGCGTTTAGAAAACCAATATTTCCTGTTTCAGAAGCATTACAGCAATATCTGAAAAAACACAACAGAATAACCAAGATTCATTTTCTGTATGAAGACCTCCTGAGATTTAGTGACAGCGTAAGTATCCTGGATAATGATGGTAAAGATACTTTGTGGCTTGGGGTATTGTATTCTGAACATGAGTTTAAAGAAATAGAAGCTAATCTAAACAAGATCTATACTCTTCTTCATTCTGACGGAGATGAGGCTACTTTACCCTACCTGAAAGTGGATACAATCGACTTTTGCACCTTCGGAAATTCTAAACCTTTTCGAATCCGGGTGAGAAATATTCTGAATGACAATTACACTAACTTTTATATTAAGCAGGCAGATGCTTCCCGTATTTATGGACTGGAGCTTGAGGATCTGCTTTCTCCTAATCGAATTAACTTTCTGATTTACAAAAACACTTTAATAGAAGAGCATATTTTAGGAATTCCCGGTGATGTTTTTATTAAGAAGCACTTACCCAATTGTACGGAGCCCGAAAAAGCTCAGATCTCCAAGGAGTTTGTAAAATTCAATGAACGCTGTCTTATTGGGCTCCTTGGTGACATGCGCTCTTATAACTATGTCATTATTCCAATACATGATTTTGACCAGGTTATTTACAGAATCCGCCCCATTGACTTTGACCAACAAACTTATGAAGGAAATCTGAAGGTATACCTCCCCCAATATTTTAAAGAAAACAGTCAAATGGTCAATATGGTACTGGAAAAACTGAAACCCAGTTCCATAGAACAGTACCGTAAAGAAGTACGTTCACAAATTGTAAAAAGGGTAACCAGCAGTAAAAACAGATTTGATGAACTCATTTCTATTATGAAAAAAGAAGATCTCGCACCGGAAGCCAATGTTACAGAACTAAAGACGGCTTTGCAAAAACTCACTTACGATGTAAATTTCAAATATTGTAAAACCATGGGAGACATTATAGAAACCGGAATAAAGTTTGTGATCCGGAATTATAAAAATGCATATTAAAGAAAATCCGTCCCCACTAATGTGAGAGACGGATTTTTTCTTTTCTAACAATTTTCGGTTGAATTACCAAATTTTTATACGATCCTGAGGTGCTTTGTACAGCTTATCTCCAGGTTTTATATCAAATGCTTTGATAAATGCATCCTGATTCACCAATGGGCCAAAGGCTCTGAAATATCCAGGAGAATGCGGATCGGTCTTCACCTGATTTACCATATACTGATCCGTAGACTTAGTTCTCCAAACTGTTGCCCAGCTCATGAAGAATCTCTGATCTTGGGTAAATCCACTGATTAATCCCGGATTTCCATGATCTTTAAGGTACATCTGCAATGCATCATATGCTACCGCCACTCCACCAAGATCGCCAATGTTTTCACCGCTTGTAAACTTACCGTTTACAAAACTTCCCTTTACAGGCTCATATCCGTTATACTGAGCTGCAAGCTGTCCTACTTTTGCATCAAAGTTTTTACGGTCGGCATCTGTCCACCAGTTATTCAGATTTCCATCTCCATCGAATCGGGAACCACTATCATCAAAACCATGAGAAATTTCGTGGCCGATAACAGCTCCTATTCCACCAAAGTTAACGGCAGCATCCGCTTTAGGGTTATAGAAAGGAGGCTGAAGAATAGCGGCAGGGAATACAATCTCATTATTTGAACCGCTATAATACGCATTTACCGTTTGTGGAGTCATTCCCCACTCAGTTTTATCAACAGGCTTGCCTACTTTTTCCAGACTTCTCTGGTATTGCCAAGCGGCAACATTCTGTAAGTTAGAATATAACGTTGCTCCCTTAGATGGTGCTTCTACTTTCAATGCAGAATAATCTTTCCACTTATCCGGATAAGCAATTTTTACGGTGAACTTAGAAAGTTTTTCCTGCGCTTTAACTTTTGTTTCCGGAGACATCCAATCCATTTCATTGATATGCGTCTTGAACGATTTCAGAATGTAATCAATATAAGTTTCCATCTGCTCTTTTGCTTCAGGAGTAAAGTATTTCTCAACATATAATTTTCCAAAAGCTTCACCAAGAACGCCATTCACCAGGCTTAGCCCTCTTTTATTCATCGGACGTTGTTCTTTTTGACCCTGAAGATATTTGGAGTAGAAATCAAAACGGATTTGCTCCAGACCATCATCGAGGTTGCTTGCATTACCATTAATGACATGATATTTTAAATAGTCTTTCAATAATGGAAGATTCTTCTGTGTGATGAACTGATCCATATTCTGATAATATTTCAATTCACCTACAATAACTTTATCTGTTTTTACTCCGGCATCTGCAAGATATTTAGCCAGGTTTACATTTTTAACCAATCCTGATAGCTCAGAAACATTTTTAGGATTATATCTTAAATTGGCATCCCTGTTCTGCTCCAGGGTTAAAAGGTAGTTTGCCAATTGTTTTTCAAAGGCAACCACATTTTCTGCAGCCTGGGTAGAGTTTTTATATCCTAATACTCCGAATAGCTTTCCTACATAAGTAGTATACTCACCCAAAGTTTTGGTATTGGCTTCATTTACTTTTTGATAATAATCTCTTCCTAATCCGAGATCCGGTCCACCAAGATAAACAGCATTCATTTTAGAATTCTTCATATCTGCACCTACTCTCCATCCATAGAACGAATTGTCACCTAATCTTGTCGCATCCAAAAGATATTTTTGTAGATCATTAAGGTTTTTAATGGCATCAATTTTAGCCAGATCACCTTTAATAGGAGCTAATCCATCAGCATTTCTTTTGTTTACATCCATAAAAGATGCATACAAATTCTGTATTTTTTGCCCTTCCGAACCATCAGAATATTTTTCAGATAAGATTTTATTCAAAATATCAAGGGAAGCATCATCCACATTTTCCCTCAATGCATTGAAGGAACCCCAGCTTGCTTTATCAGACGGAATCTGTGTATTTTTCACCCAATTTCCGTTCACGTAATTAAAGAAATCATCCTGAGGACGAACACTTTTATCCATGTAAGAAAGGGTAATCCCTTCTTCTTTCACCTCTTCTTTTACGGGTTGTGTAGTTGCCACCGGAGTTTCTGTTTTAGTAGTTTTTTCTGCAGTTTTTGCTGTTCCGCAAGAATTTAAAAATACCATACCCGAAAAGGCAAGTATCCCAATATTTAGCTTTTTCATTAAAGATCGTTTTTTGATTTTACACAAACTTACCAAATATACGAATTTTCATTATGTAAGATGGTAGAATTGAGAAATTGTTAAAAGTTGAGGAATATGGCAATCAGGTTAAGAGAGTATAAGCTCCAGGATTTGAAATTAGAGAAAAAATACCGATTATTGAAATAAAAGTATAGACCCATTTCTTCCGATTGAGATTTACCAACTACTGTACATGATTTGCTCAGCAAGTAAATAAAAGCCGCTCATTTCTGAGCGGCTTCATTTATTATTACCAGATTTTGATTCTGTCCTGAGGAGCTTTATACAGTTTGTCTCCCTGTTTTACATCAAATGCTTTATAGAATGCGTCAACGTTCGTTAACGGACCGAAGCTTCTGAAATATCCAGGAGAATGCGGGTCTGTTTTCACCTGATTGATCATGTACTTTTCACTTGATAATGTTCTCCATACTGTTGCCCAGCTTAAGAAGAATCTTTGATCCTGTGTGTATCCGCTGATCACTCCAGGATTTCCTTTATCTTTCAAATACATTTGTAATGCATCATAAGCGATATTTACACCTCCTAAATCTGCGATATTTTCACCATTTGTAAAGGTTCCGTTTACGAAAGTTCCTTTTACCGGCTCATATTTATCATATTGGGCAGCAAGGGCTTTTGTTGCTTTTTCAAAGTTCGTTTTATCTTCAGGTGTCCACCAGTCTACCAGGTTTCCGTCTGCATCAAACTGAGCTCCTGAATCATCAAATCCGTGGCTCATTTCATGACCGATAACAGCTCCGATTCCACCGAAGTTCACAGCAGCATCAGCCTGAGGATTAAAGAACGGCGGCTGAAGAATAGCTGCAGGGAATACAATCTCGTTATTTACCGGATTATAATATGCATTTACCGTTTGTGGAGTCATTCCCCATTCAGTTTTATCAACCGGTTTTCCAATTTTAGCTAAATCTTTATTATACTGCCATTCTGAAACATTCTGAAGGTTTTGGTATAAAGTACCTCCTTTTGATTCTGGAGTAATAACCAATTTGGAATAATCTTTCCATTTATCCGGATAAGCAACTTTTACAGTGAATTTATTAAGCTTGTTTAATGCTTTTTCTTTTGTTGTAGAAGACATCCATGTTAAATTGTTGATGTGAACCACAAAGCTTTTCTTTAAATAATCGATCAATTCAACCATCTGAGCTTTAGCTTCAGCCGGGAAATATTTCTCAACATATAATTTACCGAAAGCTTCGCCCAGAGAACTGTTGATCAGCTCATATCCTCTTTTGTTTAAAGCTCTCTGTTCCTGCTGACCTCTAAGGTATTTTCCATAGAAAGCAAATCTCATGTTCCCAAGGTTTTCACTCAGATAAGATGCGCTTCCGTTGATCAGGTGGAATTTCAGATAATCCTTGATAACCGGAAGATTATTAGCATTTACCAATTGGTCGAAGTTTTTATAATAACCCAGTTCTCCAATGATTACTTTATCTGAATTTACTCCAACTTTTTTAAGGTAAGCCGGTAGATCAACATTTTTTACTAAAGCAGAAAGTTCAGACATCGTCTTCGGATTATATTGAAGATTGGAATCACGGATCTGCTCGTTTGTCAGATAAGTTTTAGCAATGCTTTTTTCGTAATCAACAATTCCTTTTGCAGCTTCATCAGCATTTTTGTACCCTAATTCTTTTAACATAGAAGCCACATACTTTTGGTATTCAGCAATCGCTTCCGTATTTTTTTCATTTACTTTCTGATAATAATCTCTTCCTAAACCAAGAGATGCATCGCCAAGATAGATCGCATTCATTTTAGAATCCTTAAGGTCAGCATCTACGCCCCATCCGTATAACACATTCTCTCCTTCTTTAGTTACAGAGATCAGGTAATTCTGCAGATCGGCAAGGTTTTTAATAGCATCGATTTTACTAAGGTTAGCCTGGATAGGTTTGATACCATCAGCATTTCTCTTCTGCATGTTCATATAAGTAGCATACAGATCCTGGATTTTTTTACCTTCACTTCCCTCTGCAAATTTATCCTTCAAAAGAGAATTCAAAATCGTCATTGAATTATTGTCAGTATCATCTGCCAGTTTATTGAAGCTTCCCCATGTTGGTTTATCAGCTGGAATTTTGGCCGTTTTCATCCACGTTCCACTCACGTAGTTGTAAAAATCATCCTGTGGACGTACAGATTTGTCCATTAAACTAAGGTCTAAACCTTTATCCGTTGTACTCATTACTGTTTTAGTTGTTTTAGCCTGAGCATTCACTGTATTCTGTGAGCAAATTCCCGCTAGTAAAAACAAAGAAAGCGTTAGTTTTTTCATTATAATAACAATTTATATAATATGTCTTTATATTGTAACATATGTTACGTTTACAAAAACAAATTTAAACAAATATTAAGAAGTTGTTATCTCCTTTACATTCCCTGTCCTTTTCAGAAATCCCCAGGACTGCATTTCTCCTTTCAGGGCCCTTCTCAGGCTTCTGAACAATACAATATACATCAGCCATCTGTATCCGAATCTTTGCGGAATCACATACACGAGATTGATCAGCTTTTCTTTTTGCATCAAAAACGCAATGATTGCAAGGGAAGCATCAACCAAAAGAAAAAGTAAATAGTATATAAATATTTTTTCTCCGTTTCCAAATAAGATCCCAAAAAACATAATGACATCTGCAAAAGGTGAAAAGAACGGAATAATATATTGAAACAATAAAATATTTGGCATTGCCCAAAGTCCCAGTCCTTTATATTTAGGGTTTAAGAAGGTTTGTTTTTGCTTCCAGAACATCTGCATAATTCCATAGGTCCATCGGAAACGTTGTTTTAAAAACTGTTTTACCGTCTCCGGAGCTTCTGTTACGGCAACAGCATTGTTTTCATTAGCCACAGTATATCCTTCTCTAAGAATTTTTACCGTAATATCACAATCTTCAGCCAGTGTATCCGAAGAATATCCACCTACCTCATCAATTACGGATCTCCTAAACGCTCCGATTGCTCCCGGGATTACTGTAATTGCATTAATATTCGCATAAGCTAACCTGTCAAAATTCTGGCTTGTTGTATATTCTATCGCCTGCCACTTTGTAAGCCAGTTGACCTGATTTCCAACTTTTACATTTCCCGCAACTGCTGCAATCTTCTCTTCAGCAGAGGCATTCAAAAACCTTGCAATCAAAAACTTCACGGCATCTTGCTGCAGTTTGGTATCGGCATCGATACAAACAACATATTCAGCATCGGTTTGTGAAATCCCAAAATTTAAAGCGGTTGCTTTTCCTCCGTTAGCTTTCGTGAAAATCTTGAGTTTAGGATGTTCAGCAAATTCTTCCCTGGCCTTTGTATAAGTGAGATCTTTACTTCCGTCATCTACAAGAATAACATCAAAATTAGGATAGGACTGTTTTAATAAATTATGCAAAGAAGATACAATATTAACTTCCTCATTATAGGCAGGAACAATAATAGATACTTTAGGATAGGTATCCAATACGGGAAAATTTGAAAGCTTTTTCTCTTTGCTTTTTTCTTTAACTGCCCAGTACACCATAAATAACAAACGGATAATTCCTAAAATAATGAAGATGGTAAATAAGGCCACCAAAAAATGACTAATCCCATAAATCACAGTCGCTAATACAAGATTCAGCTGCATAATATAGTACGATTTGGTTTTTGGAACCGCAGGCATCAGCTCATTTTTACTTTTATGTAAAATGCTTGCCAGATTCGTAAAATGATAACCTTGCTTCTGCAAAGTAGGAATTAAAATTTTCAGAGCTTTGATCGTCTCTTCTCTTGTGTCTCCTCCAGCATCATGCAGTAGAATAATATTTCCTCTCTCCTGCTTGATACCCTGCATTACACGTTTTACGATCTCATCTGCTTTAATACCAGGTTGCCAGTCTTCGGGATCTATACTTTCACCGATATCGAGATAATTCTGCTGTCTGGCCAAGGCAACGGGAATAATCTCTTCAGAGGTTGTAGGCTCGGAATCTGCATTATAAGGTGCTCTGAACAGGATCGTGCTATGACCGGTTATGCATTCAAATAAGAGCCTCGTCAGTTTCATCTCTAATAAAGCCCTCTCCGGACTTACTTTGGCCACATTTTCATGAGTGAAAGTATGGTTTCCTATTTCATGTCCCTCTCTGTAGATTCTTTTTACCAGAGGAAGATTTTTCTCAGCATTCAGGCCGATTAAAAAGAATGCAGCCGGAACGTGATATTTTGATAAGATATCAAGGACCTGAGGAGTATACGTTTCATCCGGACCATCATCAAATGTCAGTACCAGTTCTTTCTGTGGTGCCCAACCATATTTTTTCACTTCATAAGAACTTGGATACGTGATATAGTTCTCATCCGTAATAATTTTTTCTTTAGGATCTGTTTCCAGAGCTATTTTCCCGTCATGGGGTGTATTCAGGACATCCAATACTTCACCATCTCCGATATAATCTACCATGGTCTGGCCTTTTACATTCTCCAGTTTTTTAAGATCTAGCTTAGGCAGGCCGGCAAAAGTGAGATCTTTATCATAAAAATTCCAGATTCTGCTGTCCTCGCTTCCCAATCTCCAAAGTGCAGTTCCCGCCAAAGGATATTCTGAAGAAAAGCGCATAGTATTAAAAATCGATGCCGCATCATTAAAAAATACCGTATGGGTATTATTCTTAAAATCTGTGTATGAATAGTTGAGATTAAAAGTATTGTCATCAAAATTGATAACCGATTTACTTGCACTGGCCTTAGTAATAGCCTGCATATAGGAAACCGAAATATTATCATCCGGATTTGAGCTCCAGTCATATCCATAAGCCCCAAGACCTAGAATAATCTTGTTTGCCGTTGTTTTCTTTAAAATTTTCCCGGTTTGAGCTTCAATCCATTTTTGAGAAGAGATAGGTCCTGCATCCCCCGAAGCTGAATATTCATCGTATGCCATCAACACAAAATAGTCTACGTAAGGATTTAATTTTTGAATATTATAATCGTCATTATCCGTCATAATATCCATGGTCACCAGCAGCTTATTCTGTTTAAAATTATCTGAAAGCTCTTTCATAAAAGCGATAAGATTTTCATCAGAATCCAGATTCATGTCCTCAAAGTCAATATTGATTCCTTTGAAATGAAACTTCACGCATTCCTCCGCAAGCTTCCGGATCAGTTTGGTTCTTCTTAACGGATCGTTAAGTACTTTTGCCAAGCCCTCAGCACGGAATTCTCTGTCTGAGTTATTACTGAGAATCGGCATCGCTGCAACTCCCGTTCTTTTTATAACCTTATATCCTTCGGGATCGATGTTGGTTTTAAGATCTCCTGTTTTAGGATCAAGGAAAAACCATTCCGGAAAGACTAAATTGATGTGCTTAACATTCCTTTTCAGAGACATGAGGGATTGAGGATCCCAGGCTACATAGAAAGCAGAACGGATCCCTCCTGGAAATTGAGCCCAGTTCCTGTTTTGGTTTTTTAATCTTTCTGCTTTTGCTTCCTCAATTTTGGAAACATTGGTACGAATGGTCTTTTCAGAAATAAAGCTTCTGAATCCCTTATATTCTTTTGAGATTCTATTCTCCTGAAGGTAAGGCTTTCCTGCTGTGATAACGGTTTTGTAATCTTCATGAAAAGGGATTTTGGGACTTTTATCCAGTTTCATCATGAGTGCCAACGCCAGGAAAAGCAATATCCCGACAAAGATAAAAATGCGGGATCCCCACTGCACATTTCTCCAGCGTTTTTTATTAGTTGTTTGAAAAACCTGTTTTGAATTTTCCACGTTTTGATATTTTCGGCTGAAGATTCAAAAAGTGTGAAAAACTGTTGTATTTAAAATTAAAAAAAAATTAAAAAAAAGAAAAGTTTAACTAATTATTTACAAGCAAGCTCACCAAATCCTGAATAATTTTCTGTGAAACGAAATTCATAAAGTCAAGTCTTTCCAGATGGGGCATATAAAGTTTGAAGTTTTGAGCCTGATCATGAATCCTGATTGTATAGAAAACGGTTCCTACATCCTTTCCATCCTCTCCTTTTCCCGGTCCGGCAACTCCAGTTGTAGAAATGGAAATATCCGTATCAAATAAGCGCTGACATCCCTTTGCCATTTCTTCAGCTACCTGTTCACTTACAACCGTAAATTCGTCCACCGTGCTTTGAGAAACTTTTAAAATTTCAACTTTTTTTTCTGTTGCATAGGGAACAATTCCACCTATAAAATATTTGGAACTTCCTGAATTCGAAGTGATCATTTTTGCCAATTCTCCCCCCGTACAGCTTTCGGCCGTGGAAAGCGTAAGTTTTTTTTCACCCAAAAGTTCCCCTAATATTTTCTCAATTTTGTCCTCAGTAGTAGCGATAATATTTTCACCTACCAATGGAAAGAGTTTTTGAATCTCTTCCTCAAGTTGTCTGTTCAGAATATTTTCATCATGTCCAGATGCTGTAAGGCGAAGCTTCACGCGGGTTCCCACCGGAAGATAGGATAAAGCCAGATTCTCAGGTAACGAAAGCTCCCAATCCTCAATGATATCCGCTAAAATACTTTCAGGAACTCCTACTACGGAAACAATTCTTGTGGTGATATACTGTAAGCTAAAAGTATTTTTTAGGTAAGGAATAATCTGTTCTTTGATCAGGGGCTTTACTTCATAAGGCACTCCGGGAAGACTAAAGCTCAGTTTATCACCATACTTCATCATCATACATGGAGCAGTCCCATACTGATTCTGGAAAACTGTAGATTTAGTAGGAACAAAAGCCTGTTCTCTGTTTCTTTCCAGAATTTCCAGACGGCCTCTTTTTTCCATATATTTTTTTAAATGTTCGAAAGTCGGTTCATCCAGAGCTATTTCATCATTAAAAAAATCGGCAAGCGCTTTTTTAGTTTTGTCATCCCTTGTAGGACCCAGCCCACCTGTTGTAATAACAAGGTCTCCTATCTCAAAAGCAGCATGTAAAGTATCCTTAATAGTTTCAATTTCATCAGAAATCGTGAAAATCTGTGAAACTTTTATCCCTATATTCTTAAGTTCAGTAGCAATAAAATTAGAATTGGTATCTATTGTATTTCCTGAAAGGATCTCGTCTCCGATAGTAATGAGAACAGCATTTTCCATATTGTACATTCTTGAAAAAAAATCTAATACAAATGACGGAAAAATCTGTGGCCTCGGCAATGTTTATTATAGAAATCTTTTTAGGCAAATCAGCATTTTTGCTAATTATGCTTCACCCAGATCAATTCATCCGTATTGTATCCTATTCTCTTTGCTTTTTCTAAAAACCGTAATCTTATGCTTTCCGGGATTTCAGTCGTTCTGGATAATATCCACAGGTATTTTAAGCTGTTTCCAGCTACTAAGGCATACTGATAGTTTTCATCGATATCAATCACATTATAGCCTGCCCAAATAGGTTTAAAAAAAGAAACTTTTAAGCGGGCTTCCGTTTTATCTTTTACAAACCTTGCCTCTCCTATGGACTCTTTCCATTCTTTTTTCACATAATTATACCCTTTATTATCTACCCGGATGCTTCCATCGGGATTTTGGGAATAGGTTGCCGTAACATTGTCCATGTCTTTCTCAAACTTATAATCGAAGCGAGCAATTTCATACCATTTTCCCAGGTATCTTCCGGAATCAAAACGGGTGACAGGCATAGCACCTTTTGGTACCCTTACAGAACATTGATTAAAAATGAGAAATCCTAAAACTCCTATCGAGACAGGAATAACTATTTTCTGAAAATTTTTCATAATAATATAAGTTTGTGGTTATGAAAAAAGTCCAAAAATGATGCCTTTAGGTTCCCCTTAACATAAAGCTAAGAAAAGGTTTTAAGAAAAGCTTCTTTGAATGTCCCTGAAACCTCAATTTCAGCATCATCCAATAAAGTAACAGTCCCGCTTTTGTGATATGATTTAACAAAACCTGTATTGATGATATGTGAACGATGAACTCTGACAAAGGGAGCTTCAAGAAGATCATCAAAATGTTTTAAAAATCTGCATACCATCTTTTTGGTTCCGTCTGTAAGATAAACGAGGGTAAAATTTCCATCTGCCTGCAGTCTTACTATTTCTTCAGTTTTCACAACATCAAATCCCTGTAATGTCGGCAGGATAAGTTGCTGCTTATCAGGTTTTACTTTGAGATTTTCCAACAGTATTTTATTCCGGTTCAGCTCTTCCTTTTTTTCAAGGCTTTCTGCTACTTTATTGACGGCAAGAATCAGCTCCTGGATATCTATAGGTTTTAAAATATAATAGCTGGCCGACTTATTAAGAGCCTGTAAGGAATATTGAGAAAAAGCAGTTATAAAGATCGTTTCATAGGTGTAATCCTTAGTAGCTTCCAAGACATCAAAAGCATTCCCGAATGGCATTTCCACATCCAGAAAAACAAGCTGCGGAAGCTTCTCAGCGATCAGAGGAACGGCATCTTTTATATTTTCGGCTTCACCGAGGATTTCTACCTGAGGACAATATTTTGTAAGATAATTCCTTAGAACCTCTCTTGCAATAACCTCATCATCTATGATAACAGCTTTTATTTTCATTGATACAGATCCGGATAATGTCCGGTTTACATGTAAAAATATAATATTTAGTTGAAATACAAACGTCTATTAGATAAGATAATCCTGAAAAAGTTATAATTTATAGCGGATCTGTACAGTTACACCTTGTTCATTCTTTTTATCCGTTATGGTACAGTGGATGTCCTGTTTATAAAGGTCATTTAACAATGTAATTCTTTCCATCGTATTTTTCATCCCCCTTCCTTGCCTTGATTTTTGATGTTCTGTTTTCAATTTTTTACTTTCTTCAATACCTATTCCGTTATCATCAACGGTTATTATCATATATTGACCCTGCTTCTCAAAATTCAGTTGTAAAAATCCTTTGTTCTGACGATACCGTAGCCCATGCCATATCGCATTTTCCAAAAAAGGCTGGATCAGCATGCCGGGTATCAGTAGACTCTGTAAATTCAGACTTTCATCCACCTTGATTTCATAGTCAAATTTATCTGCAAACCGTGTTTTTTCCAGAGCCAGATAGTTCTGTAACAGATCGAGTTCCTGTTGGAAAGGAATAAAATCCTCTGCTGAGTTTTCCATAACACCGCGCATCAGTTTCGAAAATTTTGTCAGGTATTGATTCGCCTCCAACTCATTATTCGTGGCGATGAATTGATTCACACTATTTAAACTGTTGAAAATGAAATGTGGATTCATTTCCCGGCGAAGGGATTGTAAAGCTATTTTTTTATTTTTGATCTGAACTTTCTTTAAGGTCCATAAAATGAAGCCTGCCAATCCTGCCAATACAACCAAGGCTCCTATAAGGCTATAATTAAATGCATTCTTTTTGCGGATCAGCTCATCTTTTAATTCCCTTTCTTTTTCTAATTGTGCTATTCTTTGTTCGGTGTCTTCAAGAATTTTATTATCAACAAGACTTCTGTCCTTTGAAACAAGATCCGGTAATCGTCCGAGAAAATCCCTGTATAGCTTTACCGATTCATCTGTATTTTCGGAAACACTGTACAAACTGTCCAATCTTTTTACACTTTTCTGGGCCTCCAGCGTATGTCCTTTTTCCAGTGCAATATTGTAGGCACTTTTCAATGTTTCAATAGCACTTTTTGTGTCATTTTTTTTTATATAAATATCAGCGAGCTCCTGGATCTGCTCTACTTTTTTCTGAGAATTATCTTTTACAAAGTCCTCTTTCAAAACTTTCTTCTTGGCTTCAATGGCTTTATCAAAATCTTTATTCTCAACATAAAAATTGGTCAGCTTCTGATTAATTTCCAGAGCCTGCTGAGGTTCCATCTGCTTTTTGGAAATTGTGTAAGCACTTTTAAGATTCGCTTCAGCTTTAGGTATATCGTTTTGCTGGATGTTTACATCAGCTAACTGACTGTAACTGGCTGCCAGATCTGCTTTTTCATTGTCTTTCCTGCTGATATCAATATTGCTCTGGATCGCTTCCGCCCTCTCTTCCTTAGAAGGTGACGAGAGCCTGGTAACATCGTTGGTATTGATGCTTTTGTTTTCCTTTGAGTAGCTGATATCAGCTGCTCTGCTGTAGTTAAGGATGGCCGGACTTATTTTATTTTGTTTTTCCTGGGACTGCGCGAGCTTTCGGGTTACAAATTCGAGGTTCTTTTTATCGTTTAGGTTTTGGTATAGATTCCTTGCTTTTATCAGGTATTCTTCACTTTTTGCATAATTTCCCTGCCCGTAATAATCATTTGCCATACCGACATAGGTATCCGCGACCGTTTTATTATCATTATTATCAACCGCTTTTCTAATTTTGGAGGCAGACTTAAGTACTTTAGAAACCTTCATGGAATCCTGGGCAAAAAAAGAACTTCCAATTGCCAAGGTAATGAGTAATATAATTTTAAAAAGTAATTTCACTTGTATCCAAATCTATTATGCAAAGTAAGTAAAACTTTAGGTATCGTCTCTTACCATTCACCAAGTGAAACGTATATTTCACCAAGTTTAAAAGAAATAATAATCAATACACCTGTTTTCATATATTTGTGAATTACAAATCTCTTAAAAGAAACTCATGAAAACCTATTTGTATTTACTGTCCCTTCTGTGTTTTCTTACCCAGACAATTCATGCACAAACCTACATTCAGAATGTAACGGTTGTGGATGTGATGAATAAAAAAATGATTCCCAATCAAACCGTAGTGGTTACAAAAGACATGATCTCTGAAATCAAACCGGGGCATAAAGTAACAATCCCTAAAAATGCGACGGTTATAGATGGAAAAGGTAAATTTCTGATGCCGGGAATGACGGATGCCCACGTTCATTTCTTCCAGAGCGGAGGCTTATATACGAGACCGGATGCATTTGATCTCAGAAAGCAGATCCCTTATGAAAAAGAAATAGATTGGGTACATCAGAATATGGAAGATTTTTTACTGCGTTATCTTAAAAATGGAATTACTTCCGTCATCGATGCCGGGGCTACTTTCAACTTTCTGAAATTAAGAGATTCATTTGCAAAAAATCCTACTCTGCCTTCTGTTTATATGACAGGGCCACTTATTACAACCTACGAGCCCGAAGCTTTTAAAAACCTGGATAAAAATGAGCCTTTCAAACTAGTGAAAACCAGTGAAGAGGGACGCAAAATGGTTCAGGAGCAACTTCCCTATAAACCCGACTTTATCAAAATATGGTATATCGTTATGGCAGACCCGAAAGAAATAGAAGCCATGGCAAGAAAATATGAGCCTATTATTAAAACTATTATTGAAGAAGCTCACAAAAACAACCTTAAAGTTGCAGTACATGCTACGGAAAGAATTACCGCACAGATTGCCGTACAAAATGGAGCCGACTTTTTAGTGCATGATGTGGAAGATGAAGTTGTACCAGATGACTTTATCAAACTTCTTAAATCAAAAAAAGTAGTACTCAGCCCGACACTCACGGTGATGGATAATTACTTTAAAACCTATGCCCAGAAAAAGAAATACAATACCTATGAACTGGAGAATTCGAATCCACAAACAGTAGGATCTATCTATGATCTTCAACATTTAGCAGATTCTGCAGACTCCACAACGATTAATAAGATGAAAAAGCGTTTCAACCTACCTCAGCTGAACGCTTACGCCAGAAAGAAAGATTCTGTAAGAATCATTAATCTAAAAAGACTTTCGGACGGAGGAGTAACCATTGCAGCGGGTACAGATGCGGGAAACATTGCCACCCAACATGCTACTTCCTTTCTTGCCGAGCTAAAAGCAATGAAAGAAAGTGGAATGAACAACTGGCAGATCATTCAGTCTGCAACAATTAATCCAGCCAAGATCTTTAATAAAGAAAATATTTCGGGAAGTATAAACACCGGTAAAGTAGCAGATATGGTTCTTTTACGCGCAGATCCCACTGAAAATCTGGATCATCTTACCCAGATAGAAATGATTTTCAAAAACGGACAGCCAATACAGCCTGATAAAATTTTAAAAATTACCCCGGAAATCCTTGTCCAGCAACAGGTAAACGGATACAATGCCAGAAATATAGATGCATTTCTAGAACCTTATGCCGACGATGTCGAACTCTATACTTTCCCTGATAAATTAATAAGCAAGGGAAAAGATGCCATGAGAAAAACCTACAGCGCTATGTTTGACAAATTGCCGGATCTTCATTGTGAAATTACCAATAGGCTGATCAAAGGGAATTTTGTCATGGATAAAGAAAGTGTTTCAGGAATCAGGAAAAACGGAAAAGTAGAAGCAACTGCCATCTATGAAATAAAAGACAATAAGATTTCAAAGGTCTTTTTCTTGCCTTAAAAAGAATTTAAATACCTATAATAAAAAGACAGTTCGAGTGAACTGTCTTTTTTTTGTCATTTCACCAAGTGAAAACTTCATTTCACCAAGTCTCTCCATTTCAGGTTTACAATCGGGCTAATTTTACTTCAGAATTTAAAACAAGAAATTATGAAATTGAGACATTTTTTATTAATCGGATTCCTTACAGCAGGAAGTTTAATAAACGCACAGGAAGTAAAGAAAAATGCAATTGAGGTAACGGGAGTTGCTGAAATGGAAGTAGAGCCGGACGAAATCATCTTCAACATCGGAATAAAGGCCGACAACAAAAATGAGCTGGCAGACAATGAAAAGAAATTATTCGAAACTTTAAAAAGTAATGGGGTAAAGAATGAGGATATCACCTTCAAATCAATGTATCAGAATCTTTACTCAAAAACAACCAAGTTCACCAAAAGTTTTCAGTTTAAGGTAAATGCTAAGACCAACCTCAGTAAGGTATTCGAAGGGTTAAATCAAAAGTGGGTAAGCAACCTGAATATTGCAGAGGTAAAAAATACCAAAATTGCAGATTTCAGAAAAACCGTAAAAATAAATGCATTAAAGGCAGCTAAAGAAAAAGCGGATTATTTACTGGAAAGCATGGGTAAAAAAACCGGAGCTCCTTTAGAAATTATAGAGATCGAGGATTATACAAGTGACACTATTATGCCAATGTCTGCCTACATGAGAAAATCCAGTAATGTACAAATGGAAGCTGATGCAGGAGTTGATTATTCATTTGAAAATATTGAAAATATCAAATTGAAATACAGCATTAAAACCAGATACGAGATACTTTAAAAATGCTAAAGGCAGCTATCCGCAGTTGCCTTTGTTCAAACTAAAGGGTCATCAATTTTTCCTTTAAGGTAAAATCCAAAACATTGCAAATTCATTAGTATAGAAAATAAACAATTAAAAATATAAATAATGACAACTTTAAAAATTTTAACATTGAGTATAGGTGCTGCTTTTTTAAGTTCTAATAGCCTTACAGAGACACGTTGTATGGGAAAAAGCAATCCTTCGGTAATTGAGCACATTACAACACAAAGACCTTCTTTGTATACTGCACAACCATCATCAGGGGATAACAAAATTCAGGTTGCCCTTTTACTGGATACTTCGAACAGCATGGATGGATTAATCGATCAGGCTAAATCCAGACTCTGGAATATTGTAAATACGCTGACTACATTAAAGTATGAAGGAAAAGCACCACAAATAGAAATTGCATTATACGAATATGGCAATGACGGAATTCGCGATGAAAATTTCATCCGCCAGGTAACTCCCCTAACACAGGATCTGGATCTGGTTTCAGAAAAATTATTTGGATTAAGAACCAATGGTGGAAGTGAATACTGCGGTGCCGTGATCCGGGATGCGGCTATGAATCTGAACTGGGATAAAAATGATAAGAGTATGAAACTTATCTACATTGCCGGTAATGAGCCGTTTGATCAGGGAAGAATTAACTACAAGGAAGTTATTTCATCTGCTAAGGCAAAAAAAATCTATACCAATACTATATTTTGTGGTGACAGAAATGAAGGTATCCAGTCATTCTGGCAAAATGGAGCTGTTACAGGTGATGGAAAGTACTTTAATATCGATAGTGACAGAAAGGTAATCTATGTGGAAACACCATATGATGCTAAAATTTCAGAGTATAACACGAAACTCAATGACACTTATGTATATTACGGAAGCCATGGTTCCGAATACAAGAGCAAACAGATCATGCAGGATAAAAATGCAGCAGTTCAGTCTGTTTCCAATGCGGTGGAAAGAACGGTAGCCAAAAGTAAAAAGAATGCATATAAGAATGATCATTGGGACCTTGTAGACAAAGCGGAAAAGGATGTCAACTTTATAACAACTGTTAAAGAAAGTGAACTCCCCGCTGAATTAAAAGGCAAAACTAAAGATGAAGTAAAAAGGCTGGTAACGGAGAAATCTGTCGAACGGGAAAAGATTCAAAAAGAAATTGAGGGGCTATCCAAAAAAAGACAGGACTATATCGATAACGAAATGAAAAAAAGAGGAAATGCAGACTCTGATGATCTGGGCAAAGCTATCGAAACTTCAATCTTGGAATTGGCCAGAAAAAGCGGATATACTATATAATATTGGCAGCTTGGAAGCCACCAATATAGTAATGATAAAACCAGGTGGATGATGTTTCATAACCATCTGGTTTTATCTTTCAAACTTAAAATATCTCGATAAGGGATGTTTTTTATTTTTCATAAAAAGGGATGTCATTTCCATTCCTGTAACTGAAAAAGTAATCCCGTTTCCACCAAAACCAAGCACAAAATAGGAATTATTGAATTTCTCATGTTCACCTATATAAGGTAACCCGTCTTTAGTTTCCCCGAAGGTTCCAGCCCATACAAAATCTGTATAAAAATGGTAATCGGGCCTGATCTTTTTTAATGTTTTCAGAATCTGTTTTTCTTTTTTATCCAGCAATGCATCCCGCTTTTTCGCGTCATAAAAATCCTCATCCCCTCCTCCGATCAGTAACCTTCCGTCATCAGTAGTCCTCATATACATATAAGGTTCATCTGTATTCCAGACCAGTGTACTGGAGATATTTTTAAATTTATCATCATCAATCTCGGAAACTAGAGCATATGTGCTTTTGAGATCCACAAAATTTTCTTTGATCAGACTTTTACTCTCATAGCCTATACAATAAATGATCTTTTTAGCTTTGATCTGAGGTCCGTTTATTGTGCTTACAAGATTATATCCTCTGTAACTCTTTGCCGCTTTCATCTCTGTCTTATCAAATACAAGAAGTCCTTTCTTATGATTAAATTCCAATAATTCATGGGCCAATTTGAATGCATCTACGCTTGCTCCCTGCTTAGAAACAATTCCTCCAAATGTATTTTGAAATCCGAATTCTTTTTGAATTTCTTCAGCATCAAGCCATTCCACTTCGAATCCGTATTTTTTTCTGGCTTCAAATTCCTGCTGCAACCACTGTATATCTTTTTTTCTTGACGCATAATACAGAGATCTTTTTCTTTTAAAACCGGCCTTTGATTTTAATTCTTTTGTAAGCTGTTCTATTATATCAATAGCATCTGAACAGGCTTTGTAGCTTTCAACAGCTCCTTTTTCCCCGATCTGATCAATCAGTTTAAAAAGTGGAATATCAATTTCATATTGCAGCATAGAAGTAGTGGCTGAGGTGCTTCCGTTACAAATCTCCCGTTTATCAATAAGGATCGTCCTGTATCCATCTTTTACCATCTGGTGGGCAATCAGACTTCCCGTTATTCCACCCCCGATAATCAATACATCACATTCTTCATCTGATTTTAAAGAAGGATAAGAGGCTGTCAATCCATTCTTTAATAACCAAAATGGTTCATTCGATTTTAAATCCATATTAATATTTTAAACTAAAATACTAATATTTGTGAGTATTTTAACGATTTTCGGACGATTATTGGTGTAATTATTGTTGGTGAAATACCACCAAACCATAAAAAATATACTATGATTACTATTATTCCAGATGCCCCGGAGAATGTTGCGGCGTTCAGCGCAACGGGAGAAGTGACCCGAGAGGACTTTGAAAACCTTGTTATTCCCCATGTAAAACAAAAGGTCGATCAGTTTGATGAACTTAATTATTTGTTGTATTTAGATACGGATCTGGAGAATTTTACCATGGGAGCATGGTTACAAGACGCACTTTTGGGACTAAAAAACCTTGCTAAATGGAATCGTACAGCTATTGTGACGGATAGCACAGGTGTTCAGAATTTCACCGATATATTCAGTGTCCTGATGCCCGGTGAATTCAAGTCTTTTCCTAAAGAAAATGTATACAATGCCCTTTACTGGTGTAAGAACGGTAATGAAGTTGAAGCATAAAGGATTAAAAAAAGAGGCAAATGCCTCTTTTTTTTATTGATCTCCCGGAATACATTCCACTGTTATTTCTTCTGTTATAAGTTTTGAAGATCTGTATAAATACATATACCGTATACTGATCATCAGTCCTATAAACGTCATTCCGACACCCACCAAAGAAGGATATTTAAACGAAAATCCATGTTCTAAAGGAATTCCACCTAAAAATGCTCCCATTGCATTGGCAATATTAAAAGCAGCCTGCATAAAGGCCGCAGCCATCATTTCGCTTCTTGGAGCGGCTTTCATCATCATAATATTAATCGGGGCAGCCACAGACATTGATAACGCACCACATACAAAAGTAAGTACCAGAGCAATAATACTGTTTTCTGAAAAGAAAAATACACCTGCCAATGACGACATCATCAGAAGTAATAAAAGAGAACATGTTTTTTCGGGCCCTAATTTATCTGATAAAAAACCTCCAGCCAGATTTCCCACTACCATTCCTGCTCCCGCCAAAATCATAACATATGCCATCTGACTTGCCTTAATGCCCGCAATGATGGTCATTAGTGGTGTAATATAACTAAACCAGGTAAATAGTCCGCCAAATCCTATTGCGGTAATTAATAATACCAGCCAGGATTGTTTATTTTTTAGAAATTTTAATTCCTCCAGAAAGTGTGTATCCTGCTTTGTTTCCATGGTAGGAAGCCAGAACTTTAAAAACAATAAGGCAAATAATCCAATTACCGCGACAATCACGAAATACCATCTCCAGTGGAAGGTATGTCCTATATAAGTGACCAGGGGCACCATTGCCAGGTTCGCTATAGTAAGCCCGGTGAACATTAAAGAAATATAGAATGCCTCCTTGCCTTTTCCTGCCAGCCGAGATGCCACTACGGTCCCTACTCCGAAAAATGCTCCATGTGGCAGGCCAGACAAAAACCGGATAATGAGCATTGATGTGTAATCTGGTGCTATCGCTGATAAACCGTTAAACAAAGTAAAAATCATCATTAAAACAATCAATACTTTTTTAGGTGGAAACTTCACAGAGTAACCGATTAATATCGGAGCCCCAATAACGACTCCTAGTGCATATGCAGAAATAAGATGCCCGGCTTCGGGAATACTTACCTGTAAAGTTTTAGCAATATCGGGCAGTAAGCCCATAATGGTGAATTCTGTTGTTCCAATCCCCAAACCACCAATGGCCAGTGGTATAATCCTCTTATCTATCATTCCCATATCATTTTGTTTCTTTCAATTGCTTCTTTGTTTTAGAGATAGTAAAAGCAATCCTATTATTTGAAAGTGCAAAAATCGATAGAAATTTTCAATTCTGCTTCCACTCAAATGATAAAAATTTGCTCCGTATTGACCTTTTTATTTAATTTTAAATCTCAAAGTAATCAAGATAGAACCAAATGAAAATCCAGAAAGAAATTATTGACTTCGAAAAAGGAAAATCATTCAAGCTTTTTTCTCCTTCCTTGAAAGACTGCTTTTTCTGGCATTATCATCCTGAAATAGAATTGGTTTATGTTGAAGCCATAAATGGAATCCGCCATATAGGAAAAGATATTTCCGGTTTTACTAATAGTGACCTTTTACTGATTGGCTCTAATGTTCCACATCTCAACTTCGATTACAAAATCCAAACAGAGTGCAGACAGATGGTTCTCCAGATGAGAGAAAATTTTTTACAGGATATTATTGATCCGGTTCCCGAATTTGACGATATCAGACATCTTCTGGAACGTTCCTATCTTGGACTATCTTTCTCCGGAGACACAAAGCGGATCGTCGTTGAAAAAATGCATAGCCTCATGACTACAGGAAATTTTGATTCCCTCATCGGATTAATTGAAATCCTACAGATCCTTGCCAACTCAAATGAAGTAAAAGAACTGAATAACGAAGATACCCGGATCAAATGGTTTCTTAACGATAAAATAAGAATGGGAACAATTTACGATTACATTCATGAAAACTATGATAAAAAAACGAATGTCAATCACATTGCAGCAACAGTAAACCTGAGTACTGCGGCTTTCTGCCGGTATTTTAAAAAGCAAACCAATATGACATTTACTGATTTTGTAAACAACTACAGGATCAATCAGGCAAAGATATTTTTGTTAAAGGATTCGTCCGTAACGGAAGTTTGTTTCCAGGTAGGTTTTGAAAGTCTGTCGTATTTTAATAAGCTATTCAAACAGCATGTAGGTGAAACACCATCAGAGTTCAGGAAAAAGCATTTGGCTAAAATTGAGGGATGATGAAGGCTAAATAGCTAAATTGAGTTTTGCTGATTTACATATCAACTGCCCTTTTCTAATAAAAAAAATCGCTCCGTGTTGGAGCGATTTGTATTTTTAGTGAATATGTTTTTCTGCGTGATAAGAACTTCTTACAAGTGGTGAACTTTCAACATGTCTGAAACCTAAACTTCTTGCAAAATCACCGAATTCATCAAATTCTTCCGGTGTAATGAATTTTTTTACAGGAAGATGTTTTTTAGTAGGCTGAAGATACTGCCCCAAGGTAATCACATCCACGTTGGCATTTCTGATGTCCTCAATCGTCTGGAAAACTTCATCTCTTGTTTCTCCCAAACCAAGCATAACACCCGTTTTGGTTCTTCTCTGTCCTGCTTCTTTCAGGTATCTTAATACTTCAAGGCTTCTTTCATATTTCGCCTGAATTCTCACTTCCCTTGTTAAACGTTTTACTGTTTCCATGTTATGAGAAATCACTTCCGGAGCAACATCCACCAATCGATCAAGGTGCTTTGTTATTCCCTGGAAATCAGGAATCAATGTTTCCATTGTAGTTCCCGGAGAAATTCTTCGTACCGCATTTACAGTTTCCCCCCACAGAATGGATCCCATATCCTTCAGATCATCGCGGTCCACTGAAGTAAGTACTGCGTGCTTAATTTTCATTAATTTGATCGAACGTGCTACCTTCTCGGGTTCATCCCAGTTTACATCCATAGGTTTTCCGGTTTTTACACCACAAAATCCACAGCTCCGCGTACAGATATTCCCCAGAATCATGAAAGTTGCAGTTCCCTCACCCCAACATTCCCCCATATTCGGGCAGCTCCCGCTCTGGCAAATTGTATTTAATTTATATTTATCAACCAAGGTTCTCAGTTCTCTGTAATTCTTTCCGGTAGGCAGTTTTACACGAATCCACTTTGGTTTTTGAACGGTAGTGTCTTGAACTAAATTTTCCATTTCTAAAATTGAACTTCAAAGTTAAGGAATTTTTAATGGAAACCATCTAATGCAGAAATTGATGGAACACATAATTAAAAATATAATTGTAATTTAGATCACCAAATTTTTTCCATGAAAACAACCTTCTTCCTTTTATCTCTATTCTTCAGTATCATTTGCTCTGCCCAAAAAGAATTTCAACCTGTGGGATCTGAGATTATAGAAACCGTAGATGGCGATCTTGACGGCGATAAAATCCCAGAAAAAGTAATTATCTACAATACGAAAGATACTACGGATATGGGAAATATCCGTGAAATCCAGATTCTAAAAAAAACAAATGGTAAGTGGGGCATTTTAGAAAAATCAAGAAAAGCCATCCTCGAAAGCAATCATGGAGGAATGATGGGAGATCCTTATCAGAGTATGGCCATTAAAAAAGGAATTTTAGAAATTACTCAGGCTGGTGGAAGCAGCTGGAAATGGGGATACACGGATAAATACCGTTTTCAGAACGGACATTTCGAACTGATTGGTTATTCCCTTAGCTACGGAAGACCGGGAGACTATTGGGCGGATATTGATTATAACCTTTCCACCGGACAGTTGGTATATTCTAAAGAAGTAGAAGGTAAAGATAACCCAGACAACGGAAAATCTGAAAAAGAAACCGTCATAAAAAAAGACTGGAAGATTAATTTACAAAACAGAAATTCAGAAGAAAGAACCTTTAAGTTTCCAAAAACAAAAGCTGAGTTTCATTTGTAGTCATATCTTTTGAAACTTCTGAGATATTTTAATGCTTAAGGCTTATCAATCCTCATCAAACTCATTGTTTTTGAGAAGCTCAGCCAGGACTTTTTTAGCACGCATTACCCTTACTTTGGTATTTGCAACAGAAATTCCCAACTCTTCAGCTATTTCTTTTATGCTTTTCTCTTCAAAAAATCTAAGTTTTATGATATCCTGATAATTGGCATCTAAGGATTCAATTGTTTTAATGATTTTCTTTTGCTCTTCGTCAGAAATCATCAGTTCTTCCGGAGATTTGGCAAACTGGTTCTTCACTTCATCCAGGTTTTCTGTCGGATCCTGATTTTCACGGCTTCTCTTCCTCCAAAAATCAATAACCGTATTCTGAGCAATTGTCAGTATCCATGTTTTAAACTGAAAATGAGGATCGTACATATCCAGTTTAGATAACACCTTTGAAAAAACATTGACCGTAATTTCATCTGTATCATTTTCGTCACGGACTTTTTTCATCACAAAAGAAAAGACATCCACCCAAAAAACATTAATGAGTTTTGTCTGGGCCTTCTGGTCTTTTTCTTTAGCTTTCTGAATAAGTGAAAATAACTGTTCGTCGTTCATTAGTAACAAATATAATTTATTTTCGGGGAAATGACAATATGGCTGAATGGCAAAATCGCAAAATCCAGGATTCGTAAAACAGTTACCTGGACAGCTTTTACATGATAAAATGATTATGCCGTGATCATGAAATCATGAAAGGTAAATTGACCCATATAGTATGGGATTCTTGTCTTTCAGTTTTTTGGCTTTTCGCTTTTTAGCCCTCACACTTTACCATCCGTACTTCTGAATTTACTATCTTTGCACAGTTAAATTTTAAAGAAAAATTATAATATGAATTCCTTTATTGAAGAATTAAAATGGCGTGGTCTTTTTGCTGATATGATGCCAGGAACCGATGAACAACTGAATAAAGAGGTAACTACTGCGTATATCGGTTTTGATCCAACTGCTGATTCTTTGCATATTGGAAGTCTTATTCAAATTAAAATTTTAGCTCATTTTCAACAGCATGGCCACAAGCCTATTGCATTAGTAGGAGGTGCTACCGGGATGATCGGCGATCCTTCAGGAAAGTCTGCGGAGAGAAATCTTCTGGATGAGGAAACACTTTTACATTATGTCGACTGTTTGAAAAATCAGCTTTCTCAGTTTCTGAATTTTGATGGAGATGGAGCCAATAAGGCTGAGTTGGTAAACAATTACGACTGGATGAAAAACATCTCGTTTTTAGACTTTGCCAAAAATGTGGGAAAAAACATCACTGTAAACTATATGATGGCTAAAGATTCCGTAAAGAAGAGATTCTCAGGGGAAGCCGGAGCTGAAGGGATGAGTTTTACTGAATTTACTTATCAGCTGATTCAGGGGTATGATTTCCTGCACTTGTACCAGAATAATAATGTAAAGTTACAAATGGGAGGTTCTGATCAGTGGGGAAATATCACTACAGGGACAGAACTGATCCGCAGAAAGGCACAAGGAGAAGCTTTTGCATTAACGGTTCCTTTGATCACGAAAGCAGATGGCTCCAAATTCGGAAAATCCGAGAGTGGTGAAAATTACTGGTTAGATAAGAAGAAAACATCACCGTATAAATTCTACCAATTCTGGCTGAATGCAACCGATGCTGATGCCGAAAGATTTATTAAATTTTATACATTCCTGGGTAAAGAAGAAATTGAAGCATTAATAGAAGAGCACAAAACAGCTCCACATGAAAGAAAGCTTCAAAAGAAATTAGCTGAAGAAGTAACCGTATGGGTTCATGGAAGAGAAGAATATGAAAAGGCTTTAAAGGCTTCAGAAATTCTTTTCGGCCGCTCCACTGCTGAAGATTTAGTAAGTCTGGATGAGGAAATTTTCCTTGAAGTTTTTGACGGAGTTCCACAAAAAGAAGTAGCAAAAGCAGATGTATTGGGAATCAACATTATTGATCTTCTTTCAGAAAAATCAGGATTTTTAAAATCAAAAAGTGAGGCCCAAAGAGAGATCAAAGGAAATTCAATTTCCGTAAACAAGCAAAAAATAAATGATACTTTTACAGCAAACGAAAGTGACCTGATCGATGGTAAATTTTTATTACTGCAAAAAGGTAAAAAGAGTTATTTTATTGTAAAAGTAGTATAATTCAAAATCATATATAAATATATAAAAAGACTATCTTTCTCAAGATAGTCTTTTTTAACTTTACATTATGTATATGCGTGTTTTATTAAAAACCCTCTGCAATAATCATATAAGTATAAGTATTGCCTCCGCCCGAGATATAAAATGTAACGCGATAATACTTATTCACAGAAGCATCTACAATGTGGATGATATTTAATTCGCTATTGGCAATCGAATCCGTATTAGATTTGTCTAAGAATTGGCCTGTTGAAAAATTTGTATTAGTGTAAGTAATTGATTTATTATCATATTCAAAACCACCACCTGCATATTGTTGATTGATTCCTAAAAATAATATCTTGTCATTGCCTGGGTTATCTGTTAGCGCCAAATAAGGTTTACAACCTCCTACATTGTCTCCATTTCTACTTCTAAAATAAAATTTAAATTGATCAATTTCTACTGCCCCATCTGTTAAAGCAGCTGTACAAGGTGCCGTTTTCGTAAAAATTATTTTTTTCACTTCACTGCCGCTTGTATTGGTTTGGGGTTGAAAGTAAGACCAAACCGGAGCTCCAGGTGTATTTGAATTATAATAAAACCCAGCTCTTTTTAGGTCCCCTGCACCTGTATTGTACACCAATAGACCTGTTGCAGGATTTAAAATGGTAGTAGCGTCTGTTGTTGATTTAAGAGCTACCCTATTTACTAAAAAACCTTTATTATCACTCGCTAATGTAAGATCAGCAGACGGATCTGGTGTAATAGTAGCCACACCTACATTTCCTCCGGAAGTTATTACAAAATCATTAGCTTGCTGAGTAACAGTAGGAACACCAGTCTTTTCGTTATCTTTCCCACCATCAACATGGAGAATTGCTTGAGGATTGGAAGTATTAATCCCTACTTGAGCAATTGTGATATTAAATATACAAAAGCTTCCTACTAAAAATAGTTTTTTTTTCATCTTGTTTTATTTTTGAATTAATTTTATACGTTTTTAATGGGATTATATTTTATTGATTATCTGACCAATATAACAAATTCTTTTTTTTTCTGCCAAAATTAGAATATGATTATGCTCAGTAATCGTAATACTTAGAAAGAAATTTTTATTCTATAAAAGGTTAAATTTAAATATGGTTTTGCTCTTTAATTTTATATTCTTTCACCGCAATAAAAAGTTTGATACCCATTTTTCTTCAACAATAAAGAGCTCAATGTTGTAGTTTACTTATAATATTTTTTTATCCAAATCAAATATTCTGTAATAAAAAATACTAATTCCCAACATGCACGTAGTGTTTAACAGAGCTACAAAAAATATTATCTGAAAATAAGAAAACCGCCTAAAAATAAGCGGTTTGTTCTTTATTTGTAAATTTGATTTTTATAATTCCAAGAAGCTGTGAAAAACAGCAGCACTTAAAACACCTTTACCAACAACGGTATCACTCTTTGCCACTTCTCCATCAATCCAAATGTTCACAATGAGTTTAGAATCATCGTCAGGCATCGTGGCATTAGCTGAAAGATTTAACTGGGCCTGGCTGGAGTTAACAAAAAATTCGCCGCTTGACCAAGGAAGGGTAATTGGAGTCAATGTAGTATTATACATATTATTTACCGTAGTTCCAACCTGAGTAACGATGGTTTTTGAAATAACACCTGTACTCCCCTTTACTTCAAATTGTACGATATGATCTTTAAAGTCTTCATCGTCATCATCTTTTTTACAAGAATTTAATATAGAAATTACCGAAAATAATACGATGAATAAAAAAGAAAGTCTTAATAAACTTTTTGATTTGTAAAATTGCTTCATTTCTCCAAATAGATTTTTTAATGTTTCAAATATAGGTTTTTTATCAATATAAAAATAACTTTTATGAAAAATTTCCAATAAAGATTTCCAAACAATATCAAATCAATAAAAATAATATTTATGTCTGATTTTAAGCATTATTCATATTTTATAGTTAAAATTAAAGCCGTGATTATTCAAAACATAAAAATTTAGCAATTTGATTTATTACTTATCTTTGTAGTATGAATTTAGATTATATTGTAAGAGAACCAGAAAATATTACTTCTTCTACTCCAATACTTTTTATGCTTCATGGTTATGGAAGCAATGAACAGGATCTTTTTAGTTTCAGGGAAACCCTCCCCGCCGACTGGATCATCGTTAGTTTCAGGGCTCCAAAGAATACTCAATTCGAGGGATATTCATGGTATGACATTGATTTTAATAATCCAGAAAACTTTATAGATGTCCATCAGGCAAAAGAATCTCTGAACAGTGTTCTGGAGAATATTCTAAAAATAATTAATCAATACGGAATTACTGAAAGCAGGGCCCATTTATGCGGCTTCAGTCAGGGTGGAATTTTATGCTATGCCCTGGCATTACAATATCCTGATTTATTTAATTATGTGGCGTGTTTGAGCAGCTATCCTGAAGAGAAAATCTTAGGTGATATCGTTAGAGATAAAAAGAAATTGGAAAAGCTTAGATTTTTTGTATCCCATGGAACCGATGATGCTGTAATTCCATTAGAATGGGGAAGAAAGGCTGCAGATCTGCTGTATGAATTGAGTTGTTATTTTACTTTCAGAGAATACATGAGTGGACATGGAGTAAATCAAAAAAATTATATTGACCTTATGGATTTCTTTTCGAAATAATTTACGGATAATAAAACATATCAGACAAAACATTAAAAATTACATAAACATTCTCAAAATAGAGAATGTTTTTTATTTTACATAGCGATAAATTGCTTATATTCAGTAAATGAAATATCGATGTTTTATCTGGCTTTTATTGATTAGCATTTTTATCAATGCTCAGAACTCTTTTGAGATTAAAGATGCTAAAAAGACGGTAGTTCCATTTAAGCTGATTAATAATCTGATTTTCATTCCGGTCAATATTAATGGAGCAGATCTAACCTTTTTGTTAGATACAGGAGTTGCTGAAACATCAATTTTCAGCCTCGAAAACAAAGAAGTAAAACTAACAACACTTGAAAAGATCAAATTTTCAGGTTTGGGTGGGAACGCAAGTATAGATGGATTTCGTTCCGATAATAATACAGGTACAATAGGAAAAAATTTCATCAATAAATCTCTGAGCCTTTTTATTATCGTTAATCAGGAATTTAATATTTCTTCTCATGTAGGAATCCCTGTTAACGGGATCATAGGATATCATTTTTTTAAAGATCATGCTGTTTCTATAGATTACGTTTCCAAAAAGATTACCATCTACAACGATATTGAACTGCTTAGGAAAAAAACCAAAAGATTTGAGGAGTTTCCCATTTCTATTGAAAAAAATAAACCGTATATTGAAGCAGAGGTTGAAATGACCAATGAAAAGAAGACATCCAAACTTCTTATAGACTTAGGAAACAGCGATCCTATATGGCTCTTTCCTACTCTTATAAAGAATTTTGTGTACAACCGTCCTAATATTGATGATTTTTTAGGCAGAGGATTTAACGGAGATGTATACGGAAAAAGAAGCCGTATTCATAACTTTTATCTGGGGGATTTTAAATTTGAAAAACCTCTTACCGCGATGCCGGATGAGTTTTCTATTCAGCATGTAAATCTTGTTGAAAACAGAAGGGGTTCAGTGGGAGGAGAAATTCTCCGCCGATTTACTATCATTTTTGATTATCCTAACCAGAAAATCTACTTAAAGAAAAATAAAAATTATGACGACCCCTTCCATTTTAATATGAGTGGTCTTGATTTTCAACAGGATGGATTATCCTGGGAAAAAGATTTTGTAGCCCTTGAAACCGGTGCAAAAAAGGCAAGTAATGAAATCGAGGTGATTAATAATAACTTACAGTACAAATTTGTACTAAAGCCTTTATTTTCTATTGCAGGTGTACGTAAAGATTCTCCCGCAGATAGAGCAGGACTAAAAAAAGACGATCGGATTATTACAATCAATGGTAGAAAAACCCTTGACATGACTTTGGAATACATTATGGAACTGATGAAATCTGAAGAAGGAAAAACCATTACCATGCTTATAAAAAGGAAAGACCAGGAACTTACACTGAGCTTTACTCTGGAAGACCCAATCCCCTATCAGGAATAATATGAAAACAGAAGAAACCACATTAGATAAGATACGCACACGACCGAGGTTTAAAATGTTTACCCATCTCAGTAAGGAAGAATATGCTGAAAACCTTAACAAATACCTCAAGGAACACAAAGGAGAATTTTCCGGCAATGTCAATAAGGAGGTAGCTACCATCTGTGTAGAAACACCTTATGATAATTACTGGAAACCCAGACTTTCTCTTCGCGTGGAGGCAGAAGATGATGATATTGTGATCCGTGGAGTATTCGGGCCAAGCTCGGCTGTGTGGACCTTCTTTATGTTTCTCTATTTCTCTTTTTCGATTTTATGGATGACCTTTTTCACCATGTACTATGTAGAAAAACAAATCAAAAGCAATGAATTTCCTTGGGCACTCAATGCCTCGTTTATCATGTTGCTTTGTATTGCCGCAACATATGCTGCGGCCAGATTCGGACAAAGTAAAGCTAAAGATGAAATGCAGAAGCTCAGAAAATTTGCAGAAGAATCTACTTTACAATTTGAAAAGAAGTCTTAAGGTGCAAGCACTTGGGGCTTCACTGCAGGTTCCTGAATCTCAACAGCCTTCGCTGCCTTGATAGAATCTGCTACTTTTTCCCTGTTCTCCTGCTCTTTTATTATTTTTTCAATATGGGGCTCTATGAGCTTATTCATTTCTTCTACAGAAATATTATTTGCATTAGGATCATCCAACAGATTTCTCCACGGTTTCCTGTGCCCCCATTTGTAATCACCAAAAACCATTACTGCAGTTCCTTTTGCTTTAGTGGTGGCTCCTCCCGGATTCAGGATCCAGGTATCTGCATAAGAATATAACCATTGGGCATCATTTTTCAATAGCCGTAGACACGAATGCGATGCCGGATAGCCGGGTAGGTCATATTGATGCCATCCGATTCCTCCTGTGTTAAAAATATTGAAATTATAAGGTAATTTCCATTCACTACTAACCGTCGAAATGGAAAGCTTCTTTTTCCAGTTGGCAAAAGTTAATCCTCTTGTGGTCTGTGCGGTTTTTTTTCCCATACTGGTTGGTCCCCACTTTACAAGACTCCCGTTGGAATACACTCCATACGCCTGAATCGGATAAGAAAAAATAACAAATTTCTTTACATTACTCAATACATCCAATTGCATTGGAAAAGGTGAATAAGCCATCAGTGTGGTATCTATTTTGGTCGGAACTACCAATGTATCAGAATTCCATTTATTTTTAGAATCCAATCTGTTCAGTGCTAAAATAGCATACCGTTCTCTTTCATTATATTTTTTGCTGAATGCAGCATATACAGAATCTCTAAGCTTTTTATCTTTTGGAAGTACAAAAGCATTATAAAAGCCGGTTTCCTGCATTGCCGGAGGTACAGATTCCTTTTTAACCACTGAATCTTTTTTTATTGAATCAGTTTTTTCCGTTGGACTTTCTGTGGTAGTTGTATCGGTTCCTAAAGTATCATTTATTTTTTCAATTTCCTTTTTACATGATACTAAAAATAAAACCAGTATAAGACTGTATAAAAAAGATTTTTTCACAATTACGTTCATAAATTTAAAAGGTCGATTAGTTTTGCTACTCAGTACAAATATCAGACCTAAAACGGAATAATCATAATGATGGTTAAAAATATCGTAAAAATACGGTTAAGAACGATTAAAGTATCAGTATAAAAGCTGACTGACACTATCATTATCTATGAAAAATCAATTTGTTTTCATTAATAAAAACAAACCCGCCGGGTTTGAGAAATGAATTCAACATAAAAACAGATATAAAACAAATACATTACTGTGATATTGCTACCACAAAACTTATTTTTACTAATATTGCATTATTAAATATTTAACAAAAGACACAAAACCTATGATTAAAAAACTAATTATTCCGTTTCTAGCCTTGCTATGTACAATATCCTGTAGCAGAGATAATGAATTCAGCAATGGATCATCAGATTACAACCACACGCGTCCTGTTGGCGCGTCAGCCAACGACCTATTAAGCAATAACCGGTATAATTCATTATTGATCGAAATTCAGTATATGCCGGGATATGCCCCGAATTCGCAAGCTGTTGATCATGTGAAAAACTTCCTATCCACTTTTCTCCGCAAAGATGGTGGTATAACCGTTATTCAAAGAGAAATTCCGGGAACGTCCTCCTCCACTTTATCTGCGGATGATATAAGACAAATTGAGAATACAAACCGAACTGTATTTACCAACGGATCAACTCTTGCAGTAAACATTCTATATACCAACGGGAAATATAGCGGCAATTCTAATACGTTAGGAATTGCATACCGCAATACTTCAATTGCTTTATTCGGAAAAACAATTCAGGAAAATTCCGGAGGATTTGGGCAGACCAGCAGAACAAAACTTGAAGCTACAGTGCTTGAGCATGAACTGGGACATTTGATGGGATTAGTAAATCTAGGATCACCGATGCAGACAGATCACAAAGATTCTTCCAATGGAAACCATTGTAATAATCAAAATTGTCTGATGTACTACGCTTCTGAAACCACAGATATTTTAGGCTTTATTATAAATGGAAATGTTCCTCAATTGGATAATAATTGTAAAGCTGACCTTAAGGCAAATGGTGGAAAGTAACTAACAAAAGGATAACATTATATAAATACATTGTATAGTATAAGAATATACCATACAATATATTTTATTTCTCTAATAATTAAGCTAATATCCTTATAACTCCATTATAGATCTTAAATTAAATGATAAGAATGCATTTCAGCTAAAATACTATACTTTAATGATTCAATTCTTACACAGATTTTTTTCTTGTTATCTATTTTTATTATTTCACAGTCATAATTTTCAAAAGGCCCTGAAGCGATTCTCCTCTTCTCACCAACTTTAATATCTAATGAATTTCTAAGTTCAACATCTGAGAATTCATTAAGAAATACTCTTATTCTATCTATTTCTTCATCAAGAACACGAACCAGTCGATTTCCAAACTTGATAAATATGACCACACCTTCAATCGCAAGAGCTCGTAAGTAATCTTTTATTGTTTCTAAATAAATAAAAACGTAAGAACTAAAAAGCGGTTTTTCAACCTTCTTTTTACGATCACTCCATTGAGAGATTGTTTTATTGAGAGGTAAATACACTTTGAAATTTTGCTCAGTTAGGATTTGAGCAGTTTTTTTTTCGTAACGTGATTTGGTATAAATAACATACCATCCTTTCATGAAATTCATTTCTATATAATTATAATCATTTTACATCTTCTCCTTTCAAGTCACACCTGTTAACTTAAATTTTTCTTGAAAACTATAAGGGACATGAAATAACAGAAAAAGACATTTGCAATACTTCTACTTTTCCTTACCATGAAATAAAACGTTAGTAGATATGTTCACACTTCTTCTATCTGTAGAGCAAAGATGCATTAGCTTTACACAGTTAACAACTAAAGCATATCTAGATTTATAAATCTGGGGTAAGTTATTATAAGAAATTTATACGTACGGATAATGCAATCGAGATTTAATCATATAATTATCAATAATTTACAAACACAAACTAATAATATAATTAGGAAGGAGTTTAAAATATGTATTTTGCTTTTTAAAGCATAAAGTTCAAAAGAAACTGTTACTTATCTCTGATTTATTTCAATATTTTATGTTTTCACATCGTATAAAATAGATTTCATTTACATGATTCTTTATAAACGGAATTGAATGATAAAAAAACTTTACATACATAAAGTAAGGCTGAAATTTATGCTAATACTATCCTTTAAAAAGAAAAGTAAAAAATGCTCATGTATATTTGATATTACTTCGAGTAAGGATAAATTAAAAAGTAATTATACTTAGATAGCATGATCAATCTATCACAAAAGATGAAATTTCTGATTATTGACAGGGAAGTAGTTTTTGTGTTGTAGAACTCCATTATAAGCTCACATTCTTTCTTTATGCCAACCACAAATATCTATATAGTAAATCAAAAGTAAAAAGGAAATCTTTCCGATTATATTTACTTTAAAAACAAAAAATGCTGTAAATAATATTACAGCATTTTATATTGCGATCCGGACGGGACTCGAACCCGCGACCTCCGCCGTGACAGGGCGGCATTCTAACCAGCTGAACTACCGGATCAGTAGTCCTGAGTTTATTAATCAAATTTGATATGCGATCCGGACGGGACTCGAACCCGCGACCTCCGCCGTGACAGGGCGGCATTCTAACCAGCTGAACTACCGGATCAGTAGTTCTATAATTTCAAATAAATTTGATTGCGATCCGGACGGGACTCGAACCCGCGACCTCCGCCGTGACAGGGCGGCATTCTAACCAACTGAACTACCGGATCAAATTTTGTTAAAGAACTTGTTTCTTTTTTGTGATTGCAAAATTACACCTTTTTTAATTACCTGCAAATTATTTGTTAAAAAAATGCCTCCCAAAAGCGGAAGGCATTCATTATCAAAGTTATTTTTTTTATAAGTGTGCGCTTAATTTTTCTGCGATCACTTCTTTTGGTGTTACTCCAACTAATTTATCAACAACTTCACCATTCTTAAAAATAAGAACTGTAGGGATATTTCTGATGCCATACTGCATAGAGATTTCCTGGTTGTTGTCTACATCTACTTTTCCTACTACAGCTTTTCCTTCAAAATCTGTTGCTACTTCTTCAATGATTGGTCCCAGTGTTCTACAAGGTCCACACCATACCGCCCAAAAGTCTACCAATACTGGTTTATCAGATTTCAAAACCGTTTCCTGAAATGAGCTATCCGTAATTTCTAAAGCCATTTTTTTTATTTTATTTAAATTAATATTCTATTGTTTTTTTAATCCTTAATTGGATCATCAAAATTACTACTTTTCAGCAATAAGGTTATCTATGCTGAACATTTGTTTTTTCTATAACCAAATCATCTGAAATTTCTTTCAGGGCATTTACGAAAACATCAATATCCGCTTTTGTGGTCATATGGCTAAATGAAATACGTAAAGGTGTACAATTATCCATTTCATCTTCTGATAGAACCATCATCATAACCATTGAAGGTTTTGATGCTCCTGACGAGCAAGCACTACCCTGAGAAATGGCGATCCCTTTCATATCCAACTGCAAACCTATTAGCGGATTTTTATATGGTAAAAGGGCACTTAAAACAGTGTATAAACTATTTTCAGTTTCAGCACTTCTTCCATTGAACTTAATCCCTGCTATTTCAGCAGATAATCTTTCAATGGTATAATTTTTTATTTCCTTAATATGATGGGTGTATGCTTCCATATGATTAAGAGAAAGCTCTAAAGCTTTTCCAAGCCCCACAATACCTGCAACATTCTCAGTACCGGCTCTCAGACTTCTTTCCTGAGGTCCTCCTGTGATAATCCCCTTAAGGCCTGTCGCTTTCCTGATAAAGGCAAAACCTACTCCTTTTGGTCCATGGAACTTATGTGCACTGCATGAAGCAAAATCTACCGGAATGTCAGAGAAATCAAGATCGATATGCGCCATGGTCTGAACAGTATCAGAATGCAGAAGTGCATTATTTGCTTTGCATATCTCAGCCATCTTTTTAAGGTTGGTAATATTTCCGATCTCATTATTGGCATGCATTAAGCTTACAAGGGTCTTTTTATCTGATGCCTTTAAAAGTTCTTCCAATTTATTAAGATCGATATCTCCTTTTTCATTCGGACGGATATAAACGACCTCTACCCCTTTTCTTGCCTTCATATCGATTATACTCTCTGAAACACATTTGTGTTCCAGTGGAGAGCTGATGATTCTTTGTACTCCAAGGTGTTCCACACTGGATTTAATGATCATATTGTTGGACTCTGTCCCACATGATGTAAAAATAATCTCAGCGGGCGTTACATGTAGATAATCAGCCACCTGCCTTCTCACATTTTCGATCAGGATTTTAGCTTCCTGCCCAAAGCTATGTGTAGAAGAAGGATTTCCAAAGTTTACCTTCATGGTACCTACCATTGCATCAATAACTTCTTCTGAAAGGGGTGTTGTTGCTGCGTTATCTAAATATACTTTATTCATTTTATTTTGAATATTTTAATACGACGGAATTGAATTGATAATTGGAAGGAACTGTAAAAACCACCCAAGGATTGGATATCACCTGGATCTCCATTCCTCCGGACTCACGCTGTGGAACTTCTACATACAAAATATTATCCTTCACAGAAAGACTTTTTATCTCACTGATCTTATGGTCTCCTGACCTAAAAGTTCCAAGGTTGTATAAAACAGCTTTTTGATTTTTTGGAAAGGCAGGGTATTTAATTGCTGCATCCTGTCCTAGTTCAGCAAGGCTGGAATTACCTTTTATAATTTTCTGAAGCTCTTCTTCACTTTTAAGAATTTTGAAGCCAGCGGTTTCAGTGCCACCCTGAGATTCAGAAACAAGGATTTCACCTCCTTTTTGTGTATCATTAGATACTGAAGACGGTGCACTTGTACAGCTCATGAAAAAAGCAAGGAACCAAATAAACAGTTTATTCATTGTTACATTTTTACCTCCCAAAATTAGTGAAAAAATTGGTAATGTCCTTCATTTGCCCATTTCAGCATTTGCTTATCTCCTGAAGTATCGCCAAAAGCGATTATTTTATCGTATTTTGAATTGTTGATCTGCTCCTGGATTCTTATGAGTTTTTCTTTTCCGTTACAGTTTTTCCCTATAAAATTCCCTGTAAAAATACCGTTTTTAAACTCTGCACGCGTGGAAACCAGCTGCATTTTCAATTCCTCTGCAAATGGTTTTACCCAGATATCCAGAGAAGCCGTAACTAATAGACTCTGAGTATTATTACGATCTATATTTTTAATAAAGTCGAGTGCATTTTCACGCACAATCTTAGGATAGTGCTGCTCAAAAAACTGTCTCGATTTTCGTTCTATTTTTTCTTGTGATTGTCCTTTCAGTATTGAACCGATGAAGCTTTTTTTGACCTTTTCCGTTTCCGCCAGTTTTAATTTCAATAAAATAAACAGAGGAACATGTCTCAAAAATTGTATATGGTATTTCGTAGAATCATAAAATTTCAGATACATAAACATTGTATCCTTATAGGTAATCGTTCCATCAAAATCAAAACAATACAATTTTTTCATTTTATCAGAGCTTTAATTTTTTAAATACAAATTCAGGAATATTCCTGATCATCATCATAATAATTCCCCAGACAGGCAATACATAAGCTACATTTTTTTGTTTTTTATACGCATTGTAAATGGAAGCTGCAGCCTGTTTTGGCTTGGCCGTTAACCTTGGATTTAACGGAAGCCCTTCTGTCATTTTAGTTTCCATAAACCCTGGTTTAATCGTCAGCACATGCACTTTCTTATCAAACAGATAATTCCGTAGCCCGCTTAAATAGGCTGTAAAAGCTGCTTTTGCACTTCCATAAATGAAGTTACTCTGCCTCCCTCGATCTCCTGCCACAGATGACAATCCTATGATTGTACCTGATCTTCTGCTTTCAAATTTCTGGGCAAAATAATTCATCACAGGAACCAGTTTTGAATAATTGATATTAATTATTCTTTCCGTATTTTTATTATCATACAAACCTTCTTCTGTTCCATCTCCTAAATATCCCGTTGCACAAAATAATACATTTGAATTGACATGATCAAATCGGGTGTAATCTATTTCTTTCATTAAATCCAACTCAATCACCTCAGCCTGTTGCAGAAATTTAACATCAATATGTCTTGCGAACCTTTCCGTGGTTTCCTTATTTGAGGTCAGAAGATAGATTTTCTCATATTTTTCACCTTCCTGCAGAGCCTTTTCAACAAAGGCTTGTGCTACTTCAGAGGTACTTCCCAGAACTATCATTTATGAATTATTATTTATGATTCTTTTGTGCTGTAACGACACAAATTTAGGATTTTGAATATTTTTAAGGTAATTCGTCAAAGAAGATTTACTCATGCTGTCTTTGGTCAAATAAATTCTACCTCCGAATTCCTGAACAATATCATCAAGCTGTTTTACCAGCTTTTTAAGTTTCGAATTTACTTTAAAATCAAGTGCCAAAGTGTACCCTTCTATAGGAAATGAGTTGTAAGCTTCCTCGTTATTCTTTCCAAAGAGTTTTAAAACAGCCAGAAAGGATCCATTTCCGCTATTGGCAATGGTTTCCAGGATCTTCTTCATCCCCTCCTTTCCGGAGTCTTTAGGAATTACCATCTGATATTGGATAAAACCTGATTTACCATAAATTTTATTCCAATCGGTAACAAAATCCAGAGGGTAAAAGTATGTTTCATAATCTATAAAGCTTTTAACTTCTTTTTTAGACTGCTTTTTATAATACAGCAGATTAAATATTTTTACCGTTAAAGCATTCAGGACAAAGCCCGGAAAATAAAAAGGGACAGTTGGTTGAAACTTTTTCTTTAGCCGTAGAGGACTTTTTGCCATATTCTGAGGAAGTTCATGCTGAAAAGCATGTTCTCCCCTCATCAAAATGCTCCTTCCAATATTTTTACCCTTTTGTAAGCAATCGATCCAGGCAACAGTATATGTCCAGTTTTCACTTTCTTCAAAAAGCCTGAATATTTCATCAAGGTTTTCAGCTTTAATACTTTCCTGGCGAATATAAGCTGATTCTATATTTTTAAGCTTAAACTTTGCCGTCAGAATGATGCCCGTAAGTCCCATTCCGCCGATAGTTGCCCAGAATTTATCTGAATTCGTCTCTCTTGAACATGTTATGATCTCCCCATTTTCATTCATGAGTTTAAACTCAATGACATATTCTGAAAAACAACCTTCTGAATGATGGTTTTTACCATGTACATCTGATGCGATGGCGCCTCCAACAGTAACAAACTTGGTTCCCGGAGTTACATAAAGAAAGTATCCTTGCGGAACAGCTATTTCCAAAACATCTGAAAGCAGCACTCCGGATTCACATTCTATAATACCATTCAACCGGTCAAAGCTGATAAATTTATTGAGTTTTTTTGTCGAAAATATATGTTCCCCTAATGAAGCATCTCCATAACATCTCCCATTCCCTCTTGCGATCACTTCATTATGGTTCAATACAAATTCCCTTATATTTCTGAAGCTGTCTTCAGACTTCATTTCTTTTTCCACTACAGGAAAATTGCCCCAATTGGTAACTTTTTGTATGAAATTCGGCTTCATTTTTTAAAATAAATTTGAATTAAAAATGTTGCAACCCATAATAGTAAGGTAACCTGTATATACCTGTCCCTGTACACTATTTTTGTAGGGGATTCCGTTCTGTTATACACTAGAGTCTGCTGCAGGTATCTGAGAAAGGCAAATACTACAAAAATAACGGTATAAAAAACCCTTTCATGAAATTTTGCCTGCACCTCTGGTGACAGGGTAAACATTAAATAACACATAATGGCTAATGTAACAGAAATAGACAGTGCTATATCGGCAAACTGTACGTTATAACCATCCAGAGCACGTCTTGTCTTACCCGAAACCTGCGCATTGATTAATTCACCTCTTCTTTTTCCTATTGCCAATACCAATGCCAGAACAAATGTAAGCAGTATAGCCCATTGTGAAATACTTATTCCGGTAATGTAACCTCCTGCAAGAACCCTTAATACAAACCCTGTGGCTATGATAAAAATATCAATAATAGGAACATGCTTCAACCTGAATGTATAAGCAAGATTCATCACAAAGTAAAATGCAATAATGGTTGCAAATTTCCAGAGAAGTTGCTCGAAATAGAACTGAGCAAAAAGAACAAGGAAAATATCTGTAATTGCGAGTCCTATTAAAATTCCTATAGCTTTTGATTTAGAGATAGCACCACTCGCCAGCGGTCTTCTTCTTTTTTCAGGATGCCTGCGATCTGCCTCTATATCATTGTAATCATTCAGAATATAAACCATGCTGGCAGCAAGCGAAAAGATAACAAAAGCAAAAATACTCTTGGTAAGCAGATCAAGGTTTTTGATATTGCCGGAAAAAAATAATGGCACAAAAACAAATAAATTTTTTACCCATTGTTCTACACGCAGCAGTTTAAGATATTTCTTCATTTATGTTATTTCAATTGCAAAAATAGTAATTTCAAGATGAGTAGCATAAAAGTACAAAAAAAACCGCCGTGGCGGTCTTTTAAGAAAATATTTATATATTAAATTAATTACTTGCCTTGTTTGGCTTCATTAATCATTTTTTCATTGGCTGTAATGGCAAATTCTACCCTTCTGTTTTTTGCTCTTCCTTCTTCCGTATCATTGCTAGCTACAGGCATATTTTTACCTTCTCCTTTCGTAAACATTCTTCCTGAAGCGATTCCTTTACCTGCTAAATATGCTTTAACCGCATCTGCTCTTCTCTGAGAAAGGGCCATATTATAAGCATCTTTACCAACGCTATCTGTGTGTCCATAGATATTGATGTTCGTGTCAGGGTTATTGGCCAATACCTGAGCTAATTTATCAAGGTTGGTCTGAGCTACAGAGGTAAGGTTAGATGAATCGAATGCAAAGTTTACTATACTTTCGTTCATCGTCACTTTAATACCATCTCCTACTCTTTCTACTTCAGCACCAGGTAAAGTTTCTTTAATTTCTTTAGCCTGCTTATCCATTTTGTTACCGATAACATTACCTGCAACACCTCCAATAATACCTCCCAATACTGCTCCTAATGCTCCGTTTCCTCCTTTACCTACGTTATTACCTAAGATACCTCCAAGTACAGCTCCCGATGCAACACCTACTGCTGTACCTCTTTGCTGGTGGTTAGAATTCTGAACTGCTTCACAACTTGTCAATAATAAAGTTGATGATAGGAAAATACCTGCGATATATGTTTTATTAAATTTCATCTTTTTAATTTTTTCTTGTTATAAATTATTTCATTCCAGTTCTTTGGAAATTGTATACCACTCTCACTGTGCTTCCATCAAATGGAACGTTTTGTTCAAGTGAAAACTGATCTGTAGATTGGTTGATCAAATTTAAAGAATAACCAACCGTATTTTGTTTAGCTTTTGTTCCTTCAGCAATTTTCTTAAACATAAAAGTATTTCCACCTTTAACTTCAAATTTAATTGGCTGTGTAATGCTAGGGCAACTTCCACCTCCATTTAAGGTATAAGATCCTGTGTAGTTATTGGGAATCAATCTCCAATGACTTCCTACGAAACATTGTGCATCTGCTCCTTCATCAAACGGTTTAATTTTAAATCCTTTATCATAATCGATACTAACAATCTCCCAATCTCCTTTAATCTTTAAAAAATCAGATTTTTGGTTTTGTGATGTTTGTGCATTTTTCACTGAGGAACAAGACACTGCAAAAAGTGATGTTCCCAACATTCCTGCAAGTAGTAACTTTTTCATTTTGTCGTTTATTTTTTGTTACATTAAAGTTACAAAAAACCGTGCCAAAATTGAAAAATAAAAACAAAAAAGTCCGAAAAATTCGGACTTTTTATCACATACACTGTAATACAGTGAAATATATTATTTTTTAACGGCCTTTTTTACGGATTTCGTAGCCTTTTTTACAGCTGATGCCTTACCGTTATAGAAGTTAGTATAAGCATATTCAGCAGCCTTCTTTAGATCGATAACACCTCCGGCTTGAGAAAGGTCGGCAAATCCATTTTCCGTACTTGGATTACTTGACTTTACAAGAGCTTCAATAATCTGGTCAGGTCTTAAATTAGGCATATACGCTAATAAAACCGCAGCAGCACCGGCAACAACAGGTGATGCCATTGAAGTTCCCTGAAGATATTCATATTCACTCGTTGGAACCGTAGAATAAATCTCTTCACCCGGAGCAAAAACATTTACCATTTTCTTGTTAAAGTTAGAGAAGCTCGCTCTCAACTCATTGTTTCTATTAGTACTTGCTCCAACAACAATCACGTTATTTACGAAAGGTTTTTCGTCTGTAATATTTTTAAAGTTGGTAGGATATGCAAGATGCTCAGCAACATCTTCATTTTCATTTCCGGCTGCCTTTACAAGGAGAACTCCTTTATCTTCGGCATATTTGAATGCATCCCAAACAACATTTTTACCGGGAGACACTGGTTTTCCAAAGCTCATATTTAATACTTTAGCTCCATTATCTACAGCATATCTGATGGCGTTAGCAACATCCTTATCTCTCTCATCTCCATTAGGAACAGTTCTCACGGACATAATTTTTGCTACTCTTGAAGCTACCCCGTACTGAACTTCTTTCCCCTGAGGTAATCCAGCAATAATACCCGCAACGTGAGTCCCGTGTTCTGCATCAGGCCCCTGATAATGATTATTACCGTAATTTTTTTGAGAATAATCATCATAGTTATCTCCAACAATTTCGGCTCTTGTATCATAGCTTAGATCATATTGTTTTGCTGCAGGAGCAAAATGATCGATAGCGCCTTTCATTTCTTTCTTCATTGAAGTTTCGAAATCTGCAGAAGATTTCCCTGCAAATTCAGGACTATGGGCAACCTGAGTCAGAATATTAAGTGCAATTGCATCTTTTTGTTCTGTTGGAGCCTTTATAGCAGCAATATTTTCAGAAGTCACTGATTTCCCTCCTAACAATTTAATCATGTTCGGAATCAGATCATTGATCATTGTGTATTGCTGGAGACTTTGCTTAGCTTCAACACTTTTCTTTGTGAAAAGTTCTTTAGCCTTCATATACATGGCAAACTCTTCAGGCATTTTAGCTTGATTGGCTTTATTCTTAGTAGAATCATCTCCTTCGAATACAGGCTTATATTTAGCTACGACCCTTGTCACCTCCATATTATCCACGTCTACATCACCATTCTTTCCTCCGATAAAATTCCATCCGTGAACATCATCGATATAGCCATTACCGTCATCATCTTTTCCGTTACCCGGAACTTCATTCGGGTTTGACCAGATATTTTTGATCAGTCCCGGATGATCCACCTGCACTCCACTGTCCAGAACACCTACAACAACAGTCTTAGGCTTCAGACCTTTAGATTCTAAATATTTATATGCATTTTCTGTATTGACACCATATACTTTGGTTGTTCCAAAATCTTTATGGTACCAGGTCATTAAATCTTTATTTTCTTTCGGGTCAACGCTCTTCGCCTGTGCTTCCTGTGCAAAAGCAGAATTAAAGCCTGCTAAAAAGACAGCAGCTAATAATACCTTTTTCATGCTAGTATGATTGTTTAATATTTTTTATATAAGTCAAAGATTCAGGCCCTTTGTTACAAATAAGGTCCAAAATTGACAGATCACTTAAAAATCCCATTTTATCAGAAAATGTCTGATAGTAATCATCCATTTTATATTCGGAAGCAAATTTTGCAGAAAATTTTTCTCTGAAATTTACTTCTTCAGGATTTTTGATATACTCTTCATTCAAAGAGTATGCCTTTTCCGTTTTTAGGATTTGTTGTATGATCTCTAAACCTTTAAGATTGAAATCCAAAAGATAGTTTTCTTTTAATTCAAATAATCTGATCAGTTTATCTTCATAAAATTCGAAATAAGGAGAACTTTGATAAGCTGTCTTGATAGATTTCCAGTGGAGCTTTCTCCAATCTTCCCTGTTGGAGATCTCTATTTCTTTGAATTGTCTTTTACCCGTATGACTGATCGGGATGATCAAAGAAAGTTTTCCGTTTGCCCCATAAATATTCGCCCGGTTTCGGTACGTCTGTTTGGGAAAATTTTCGAATTGTTCAAAAGTAACCTCATTTTCAGGATCTAAAAACACTGAAAACCAGGAAATCGGTGGTAAATAAAACACCGGTAATAATACATTCTTCATATTCATAATACAAAAATGAAGTATTTTTTCAAATACTTCATTCTATTTTAAAATTTATTTTACTTTATAAATCCTCCTCAGTTTTTTTCTTTCTGAATAGTTTAACAAAATAGTCCCATCCGAAGAATAGAATAAGAATCATCGCTGCAATCCACCAGTATGAAGTTTTATTGGCTTCTCCTGTATTTGTAGCTTTAAACATTCTCTCCCAACGGATCTTGAAAGGCGCCTGATATGTAGAGCTGGCATCTTTGAAAACACCTTGCAGACTCATCCATGTAAACATTGGCTTTCCTACAATATTTTCTTCAGGAACAAAACCAAAGAATCTTGCATCAAGTGAAGCATCTCTGTTATCTCCAACCATCATATAATAATCCTGTTGTATTGTATACTGATTGGCTTCCTTACCATTGATTAAAATTTTTCCGTCTTTATTTTCCAGGCTATTGTGTTCATACTCCGAAATAATCCACTGATACATCGGAAGCGTTTCTTTATTAATTGCGACCACATCACCTTTCTTAGGTATTCTAAGAGGTCCGTACCAGTCCTGATTCCAAGGCTTATTGATAGGAAATATAGATTGAGTGGTATCGATACTTTTTGTGTAAGCCGTTCTGTCGGCGTTAAGCTTGTGCTGAACCGTAGCTGAGTCTTTAGGAAAAATACTTTCTTCCATATCAATTACGTTCGGCAATGCTTTGATCTCTTTAGCCGTTTTATCGGTTAATCCCTGGAACATGTATACAAATCCTTTATCCGTCTGCATTTCCCGTACCGGTAAGAATCCATACGTATTGTATAATCCTGGAATATCCAATTGAGTACCTGTGTTAACTGTATATGCGTGCTGAACTTCCTGATCCCCTAACACCGTTTCTGGTTTTCCGTTTACAAAAAGTCTTCCAGCTCTCATTTCAAAAGTATCGCCGGCAGTTGCCACACATCTTTTTACATAAGGGTCTTTCCTGTCAATAGCTGTATGCACTGAATCCTGAGGATAGTTGAAAACAAGGACATCATTTTTCTGAGGTTTGCTGAATTGCATTATTCTGGCGTAAGGTAGCGTCACTCCATCAACATAAGATTTGGGATCATCCTTCGGGTTTCCTTTTTCTCCGGAATCAAAGATTGTTCCCTGTAAGAAAGGAATTGCAAGCGGACGCATCGGCAACCTGTACCCATAGCTCCATTTATTTACAAAAAGGAAATCTCCTACTAAAAGGGTTCTTTCCATTGATCCTGTAGGAATACCGAAAGGTTGTGTTACAAAAACGTGAATAATCGTTGCAAATACAACAGCAAAAGTCACTGAACCGATGAAGGAATCTTTCTTTTTGGCATTTTTCTCTTCATCCGTCAGGAATAGCTCATTTTCGTCTTCTACTTCTGTATCTTTAGAATAATTGACCGTAGCCATGTAAATGAACGGCAAAATAACAGTTAGAAGCTGGTGCTGGAAAAGATTTTTTCCAAACTTTTTCATAAGATAAATATGAAAAACCGACATCATAATCGGACCTACGATCGGCAAATAGGATAAAATAGCCCACCATCTAGGGTGTTTGGTCTCTTTTAAAACAATAAAATAATTGTAAAAAGGTATAAAAGCAAATAAAGGGCTATACCCTAATTTTTTGAACAGCTTCCATGTTGAAATCCCCATTAATACGGATAAAATGAGAACGTATACTGTATAAGTTAAAAAATAATTCATAAATTTCGTGCCTTATTCTATTGATTTGTGTTGAGCAACTGTTTTTATTAGTTTACTATTTGGAGCATTTGTTACAAGTTAAAGCCCTAAAACATCTTTCATTGTAAAGTTTCCTTTCTTGTCTTTAATCCATTCCGCAGCTACTACGGCCCCTAATGCAAAACCGTTTCTGTTAAATGCGGTATGCTTTATTTCAATTTCATCCACTTCACTCCTGTAAAAGACACTGTGCGTTCCCGGAACTTCATCTTCACGAATAGCGAAAATACCCAGCTGATTCCCCTGAGTTTCTTCAAGCTTCCAGGCATCAAATTTGGGATTATTTCTAAATATTCCTTCGGCCAGAGAAATTGCCGTTCCGCTTGGAGCATCCAGTTTATGAATGTGGTGAATTTCTTCCAACTGACAAGAATATTCGTTAACATTTTTCATCAGATCAGCCAGCTTTTCATTTAAAGCAAAGAATAAATTAACGCCTAAACTAAAATTGGAACCATATAAAAATGCCGTCTGATTTTCCACCGCAATTCTTTCTACTTCAGCCTTTTTCTCTAACCATCCTGTTGTACCGCAAATCACTGGAATTTTATTTTCCAGACATGCTTTTATATTATTAAAAGCTACTTCAGGTAACGAAAACTCGATAACAACATCTGGATTATTAAGGTTTTCAGCAGTTGGAGTTTCTTTAAGGCGGGCAACTACTTCATGTCCTCTATTTGTTGCAATCTCATCAATGATCTTGCCCATTTTTCCATATCCAACTAATGCTATTTTCATGTAATTTATTTTAGATATACCTACTTACGATCTAGAACCTGTAACTCAGACTTAATCCGGTCTTTGGAGGTTCGATACTAAACTGGTCCTGAATAACTGTAGGTTTAAAAGTTAAATCAGGGTCATGGCGGCTTTCATAAAGGTGTGCATCTACAACAGCATCTACTATACTCAGGATATAGATCAGCCCGGTAATTGCGATTGCATAGTCCCTTTGTCTTTTCGCTCTGTCCTGAACGTTCGCCAGTGCAACTTTATCAAGCCATGGACGACTATCGATAAATTCATTAGGAGTTCCGTTCAATTTAGCAATATAGTACTCTCTGTACTTCTTGTATTGTTTATCATTCCACATGGCTATTCCTACTCCGGTACCTACAGCACCCCAAACGATAGGAATTTTCCAGTATTTTTTGTTGTAAAATTGCCCTAGTCCAGGGAAAACAGCCGAGTATAAACCCGCTTTTGTTGGATTTAATTTTAATGTTTTTGCTGTGGGACCGTTGGCCTTTTCCAGATCAGCCACCACTTTAGCTTCAGACTTTTGAGGCTTTGCGGCAGGGATACTATCCTTCGGGTAGTGCTCTACCCGAATGGTATCATTAGGATTTACTTGTGAGTAAGCAGCAGCATACAGGCACAAGAAAAAAGTGAACAATAATTTCTTCATTTATTTAATGTGGGATAGAATATATTCCAATTCATCCTCATTCTTAAAGTCAAGAACAATTTTACCTTTTTTACCATTTCCGGTGGTTTTGATCTCCACTTTTACATCTAAAATGTCAGCAATTGTTTTCTGAGCTCTCTTATAGTTATTGGAAAGTTCAGCCTTTACCTTTTTGGCAGCAGGTGATTTTGGATTTTTTAAAGCTGTAGCAGCCTGTTCAGCCTGACGTACATTCAACTGTTCTTTAATGATAAGGTCAAACAAAATTTGTTGTAGCTCCTCATTTTCCATACTGATAATAGCACGGCCATGTCCTGCAGAAATCTCACCACTTCTGATAGCATTCTGAATATCCGGGCTTAGTCTCAATAACCTGATAGAATTGGTAATCGTACTTCTGTCTTTTCCTACTCTCTGGCTAAGGTTTTCCTGAGTCATTCCGATTTCGTCCAAAAGTCTTTGATACGTCAATGCAATCTCAATAGAATCAAGATCTTCCCTCTGGATATTTTCAACAAGAGCCATTTCTAAAAGCTCCTGATCGTTTACCAAACGGATATAAGCAGGAACAGAAGTTAGTCCGGCAATTTTACTCGCTCTGAAACGTCTTTCCCCTGATATAATTTCAAATCTCTCGCCTTCTTTTCTAAGAGTGATCGGTTGGATCACCCCTAAATTTTCTATAGACTGAGCGAGTTCATTGAGTGCTTTTTCGTCAAAATAAGTTCTTGGCTGGGTTGGGTTGGGATAAATATCTTCAATCGCTACTTCTACGATATTTCCAACAAACTTATCCGCTCCCTCATCAGTAGCAGAGTTCACTGTAGCTTTGGATTCAGCACTTAAAATAGCACCCAAACCACGTCCCATAGCTCTTTTTTTGTCCTTCATAGATATTTTTGATAAATGATGACAATTACAACCAAGATCAGCTGATCCACATTGCAATTATCGATTATTTACTCTTAATTAATTCTTTACTAAATTTTCATTTTTCAACAGAACTTCTTCTGCTAACTGAATATACTGAATTGCTCCTTTACTTTCGGCATCATAATTCAGGATGCTTTCCCCGAAACTTGGTGCTTCACTTAATCTCACATTTCTGCTGATGATGGTTTCAAAAACCATTTCCGGGAAGTGTGCATTTACTTCTTCCACCACCTGATTGGATAATCTTAACCTGCTATCATACATCGTTAGAAGTAAACCTTCAATGTCCAGATCTTTGTTATGAATCTTTTGAACATTTTTGATGGTATTCAAAAGTTTTCCTAAACCTTCCAATGCAAAATATTCACATTGGATCGGAATGATTACAGAATCAGCAGCTGTAAGCGCATTTACAGTAATCAATCCCAAACTCGGAGCACAGTCAATAATGATAAAATCATACTCATTTTTTACGCTTTCCAATGCTTTTTTCAGCATATACTCACGATCTTCCTTGTCTACCAATTCAATTTCAGCTGCTACAAGGTCTATATGAGATGGTACGATATCTAGATTTGGTGTTGCTGTCTTTTTAATACAAGTGGCAGTATCCACACTGTGTTCTAAAAGATTGTACGTAGAATACTGGACATCTTCCACACCCAATCCTGAAGTAGCATTAGCCTGAGGATCGGCATCGATGATTAATATTTTCTTTTCCAATACCCCTAATGCCGCAGCAAGATTTACAGCTGTTGTCGTTTTTCCAACTCCCCCTTTCTGATTAGCGATACCTATGATTTTTCCCATTATTAGAACTTTAAGCCTCAAAAATACACATTTTTCTTTGCTCTGAATGAATGATGAAAAGTAAAATGAGTTAAAATATTGTTAATAAGGAAATTAACCCTAAAAAAAATTATCCACAAAAAATAGTATTTTGTGGATAACTGTCAAGATTTGTTTGATATAGATTATTCAAACTTCATAGAAATCGGAAATTTGAAATAACTTCTTACGGCTTCACCTTTTTTATTTTTTCCAGGAATCCATTTTCCTCTGATCGATTTTACTGTTCTGATTGCTTCACTATTGAAATCTGCATTTCCTCCATTGGCTTTGATACCGGAAATAGTTCCATCAATTTCAACAATAAAAGTGACCGTTGTTTTAACGACTCCGTCGCTCTCAAATCCGGAACCATCAAAGTTATTCATTACTTTATTTCTGAAGGAATCGATTCCACCTACGAAATTAGCTTCAACGCTAAGCGCTTCTGCACCCACTATGGAATTCCCGGGATTTGCAGGTTGTACAGGCTGTGGGTTTGCCGGCGGAGCAGCAGGACCTGTTCCGATATGGGGTGCCGGCGGTATATAAGTATTTTTGATCGACTCCCCATCAAGATTATTAACCAAACCCGGAGCTGCATCGGCAGGCTTTTCAACTTTTACAGGCTCTATTGCATGCGCTGCTGGTGTTGGTATCTGGCTATCATACTGTTTAGTGTTTGGAGGGGTTACAGGTTTAACGATCTGCACTGGTGGAGTTTGTTCAGGAGTAGCGGGGTCTTTGAGGTTAATAACTACTGGTGGCCCATCAACAGGCACATGTACCGGAGTGCTGTTACTAAATGCTGAAATGATCAGTGGAGTAATGGAAACCGCAGCCAACAAACTTACACCTACAAACAGTGCCTTTGTTAGTATTTTATCGGACTCATTTCTCAAAACATAAGCGCCATATTCCTTGTTACGATGCTCGAAAAGAACTTCATTGAAGCGAAATTCCTGATTAGTGTGTAGGTGTTTCATCACTTAAAAGATTTAAACGGTTAATAAAAAATCTGATTATTAGTTTTTATAGCACTTATCGATAAGTAATGTTACACCATCAAAACATTTGCCATTTTATTAACAAAACACTAATATTTTAAAAAAATTTATGACAATCGATAAAATTAACTATGCAAGCAATAATAAAGTATTAAAAACACCATTATAGATATTAAAATTATTCAACAATATTATATTTTTAACTAATTAAATTCATTAATATTTTAAAAATAGTAAAAACCACATCTTAAAACAGGAAAAATACTGAGATATTGAACCCAGAGTCAAAATACATTTGTACCATACCAAACCGGGGATGCTGAAAACCGAAAAGAGTAAGCAAAAAAACAAAAACTTAATAATTATGCCAACTTTAACTCAAGAAGCAAAATCAAACTCATTAATGAGCATGCTTTTAAAACAAGTGTATGACACCGTAACCAATGGTGGAGACCCCGACTCTCTGGGACCTAATGATTTCATTTCATTTGACCCGGTAGGGATTACTCTATCGGAAGACACCTTTGATTACGCACTCAACGGACTATTTGGGGACGCCCCGTCACCAAAACCAATGCTGGACGCTAAAGGAGAACCTATCCTGGATGCTAACGGAAATCCGAAAATTGACATGGAGGCTTACCAGAACGCCCTGTCAAACAGTAAATTCAGAAAATATCTTCAAATGGAGCAATTTGCTGCAATGGTGGATGTCATTCCTTCTCAGCTTCCTCCGCTTACCAGTTCAGGCAACGGAAGGGTAATGTCGATCATGAGCATTATGAACGATTCCCAGAAAAGAGTATCTAAAGTATATGAAGATCTTTTGCAATGGTCCGTAGTCGTTGATACTCAATTTGATGAAAAAGTAGAAAAAAAGCTGAATACGTTAAGGGATAAGCTTTTCAAAATTAAGAAGGTAAAAAACACAGACTTTGATCCTAATTCACCTATAGACGACACAAACAAACCTGAGATCTTCCACACTTTCGTTTCTCCGATGTATTCTAAATATGTAGAATATCAGATGAAATATTACGATATCGTAGACGCCAATAATGAAATCAGAACTGCTGCCGATAACGGAGATGCGGAAGCAATGGCCAAATTATCGATCGATGGCAAGAACATGAAAAAAAGAGAAGATGCATCCCTTAAAGCGTGGCAATCTCTTGGATACAAAGAAGCCGTCGAGAAAATACAAAATTATTTAAGTGAGGTAGAGCAGAAAAACATGCTCGTCATCAAAAAAAGGATGGAGTCTGAGTTCAGAAACAGTCAGAGAACAAGGGTTCTGGACTATACAAATTATTCACCATCCGTTCCGGTTGCCGCTAATGCATTAAAAGAGTCTAAAGGATGGCCCACAGTTACCATCGTAGAAGGTGAATCTAATTATGATTATTCAAAATCAGTTCACAACTGGGGTGCAGCCGCAGGATTTAGCATGGGCATTTTCTCTATTGGTGCAAAAGGTGGCGGAAAGCACGAAAAAACAAAGATCAATACAGATTATACGAATATGAAGGTCTCTTTCAAGCTTGGAAAAGTAAGAGTGGAAAGAGGATGGCTTAATCAAAACTTTATTGAATCCAAATACTGGAAACTACATGAACAATCTCCTCAAACTTTAAGTGGCGATGTCATCAGCGATGGAAAAGGAAAAGGGTTAATGCCTTCTATCATTACCGAGCTTATCATTGCTAAAGACGTTTGCCTTGATTTTACAAACAACAGTACTGCTTTTACGGATGTTAAAAACTCTGTCAGTGCGGGGGCTGCTGTTGGAATAGGACCGTTCGTTTTCGGCGGAAGCTACAGTTACGATAACCAGGATGTACAATCCAATGCCAAATGGAATGGAAAGAAACTGAATTCTGACGGAATCTACATTATCGGTTATAAATGCCATGTCATTCCGAAATCACCGGATCCTAATCCGGAGATCAAAAAATGGACTGACGGAAAATCATAATATCCTTCTCATCAAGAATAGCCGGCAGATTTTTTCTGTCGGTTATTTAAAAAACAAAAACTAATGCCATGAAATATTTTATTGCCGTCTACCAGAAACTTAAAAACACTTATCTATCCCAAAGCTCGATGGAAAATGACCTTCCCATGATATGTCCTTCCCTCAGGGTATATGAAAATGAAGAACTTGAGCTTTTAAAGCCACAAAACCAGCTCAACGATGATCAGAAAAAAGCCCTTTCTATCATTAAAAAGCAGAATATGGCCTACGAACTTAATTCAGTTCCTATATCTTCTCAGTTCTGGGACCTGAATCCTAACAATTCCCTGTTTGACATTTATCGTGATATTCTAGATAAAAACAATTTAAAAAATCTTGAAGAAAGCCTTGATAAGACACTGGCAATTGAAAGTTCCATCCTTTTCGATGCTAAAAAGAATGACACTAAAGAATTTAAGGCTTACAAAAAATACAGGCTGGCTCATGAGCAGGTAATTGATAAGATCACAGCTCATCTCGAGCTTTTTGACGATCTGGACAGCGATGAGGAAAGAAACAATTGGAATGATCAGCTTACTCATTTAAACGGAACAAAAGAGATCGCCTTTTCAGATTGGAAAATAAAAGGAAATAAAGATAACATCGATAAGGAATTGACAAGAATCAACAAAGCTTCTGATGCAGATGTTTATCTCGCAATGGCCCAAAATGCTAAAAACACCTTTGAAGCAGCTGAAAAAACCGACGTAATCACTAATGCTTCTATTCATGATATTAATTTTATTCCTTATGATTTCATGGAAAATGAATCAGGATGGAACAATATAAGAATTGAAAAACAGGAACTCGAAACCTTATATACGGAAGCAAAAAACTCCCACGAAAACCTCCCCTCAGAAATTCTTTCGATTGACTATGACGAGGGCGTTATTCAGGCGGTTGAACTGGATTATTCTTTTGTGCATTTAAAAAGAAATTGGTTCAGCAAAAACTTTATGCTTTCGCAACTATTTGAATGGAATGAGCCAAAAAAAATATCGGACGGACAAACAATTTCGAGTGATTTTAAACTACCTGCTTTTCCCAAGACCATGATTTTAATAAAGAATCTGAAAATAATTTTAGATCCTTCAATTACAAATGATGCAATCAACAACCCCGATCAACTTATTTATTTTGGTCCTCTGATCATGAAGCAGCAGCTCTTTGTCAATAAAAACAATAATCAAAAGTTCTTAAAGGCCATTACAAATGTAAAAACCATTAAATCCGACCAGCTCAGCAACTTAACCAGAAAAACAGCCCTTTATGAAAACTCAAAGATTACTGCCACAGAATTCATAACAAAACCTGAATCTGAACCTGTTGCGGAAACAGCCAAAGTACATCCGATCCCTGCATTCAACAGAATTAATATGAATGTTCTCAATAGTGTAAGGAATGTAAGACCGGTTACTCCCGTTTCAACACCACAACCCATAACTCCGGCTCCACCAGTAAAACCTGTAATCCCCATTAGAAATACAGGAATCTTTGTCCCCATAAAATACCCTATCCAGGTTCCATCATCAGGAGCGAATATACAATTCAGGGTCCTGGATAAAATCAATAACGATCCTGTTTATAAATGTTCAATCTCCATTAAAGGAACCAACAACAGCAGGATTTATGAAATAGAAACAAACGAAGCAGGAATTGTCAATCAGGTTATCGCATTAGGCGAATACAGTATTGAGCTGAGAATAGATGATTACTCAGTTTTGAACCAAAACTTCAGTGTAACAAGTACAACTCCTATTAATTTAGAATACAAACTTCAGAGAGAGGAAGTTAAATTCAAGTCATTTTTCTTGATCGGAATGATTTGTGAGAAGATGCCAAAGATTCCCGTTAGCTAACTTTTGTGAATATATGGACGAACCCTACTCAAAAATAGTTTAATCTTTTAATAAACAAAAAAAACACCATGAAACTCTTAAAATACAATACGAAAGCGCCTGAAGTTCTCACATTATGTGAACTACTTTATAAGCTGGGATATCCTATTAAAATTTCAGATTCTTTCAGCCTGGAAGTAGATGCGGCAGTTAAAGATTTCCAAAGCAAAAATGCTTTAGTAATAGACGGAATTGTCGGAATAAAAACATGGGCAGTATTATTGCAGAAAAATTCCAATCCGATTATCTCAACGGATAAATTCCTTAAAGAAAGTGACCTTATCTCGTTTGCTGATCAGTACGACCTTGAATTAGCAGCTGTAAAAGCCGTTAATGAAATTGAAAGCAGTGGAAAAGGTTTTTTAATCAACAATAAACCTAAGATTCTTTTTGAAGGGCATATTTTCTGGAATGAACTCGAAAAGCGAGGAATTAATCCAAACTCTTATTACAACGAGTCAAGTAAAGACATTCTTTATCCTAAATGGACCAGAACCTATTATCTGGGTGGGGTGAGAGAATATGACCGATTAAATGAGGCTATAGGCTTAGGATCTGATGTCAAATTTAAAGATGCTGCATTGTCATCAGCATCCTGGGGAAGCTTTCAGATCATGGGATTTCATGCTAAAAACCTGGGTTATACCGATGTTAATGATTTTGTATCTAAAATGGAGATCAATGAAGGGGAACACCTGAAAGCTTTTGGAAAGTTTTTAGAAAAGAATGGACTTTTGGTTCATTTGAGAAATAAAAACTGGGGCAATTTTGCAAAAGGCTATAATGGTACGGGTTATAAGCAGAATAAATACGATGAAAAGCTTGCTAAGGCTTATGCAAAATATTTGAATTAGATGGTTAAAAGCAGTACACTGATTTCAAAAGTTCCCTTTGTTCTGCAATTGAAACTCTCACAGAAAAAAATTCGGATTAATTGATGAAATCTGTGGGAGTTTTTTTCAATATATAATTTAAGTTAACATTCAAAATGTAACAACAATACATGGAGTGACAAATTATTTTACCACAAATAATCCTCACAGAGACAAGAATAAACCTTATGGATCACAAAAAAAAGAGACCATCACATGTGACAGTCTCTTTTTTTTATAAATGATATTCTATAGTATTAGAATAATTCTTTTCTGATAATGTTCTGACTTCTTTCCGGTCCAACAGAAACCAAGTACACATTGATTCCTAAATACTGCTCGATAAATTCGATATATTTCTGAGCGTTATCAGGAAGTTCATCATAGCTTCTTACCTTCGTAAGATCTTCACTCCATCCCGGTAAATCCTGGTAGATAGGCTCATAATTGTATAATTTTTCTGTAGAAGAAGTGAAGTAATCGATTACTTTACCATCTTCTGTTTTATACTGAGTTACAATTTTTAGGTTTTCAATTCCTGTAAGAACGTCAAGTTTAGTAATTACAAGGTTATTGATACCATTGATCATACAAGCATGTTTCAACGAAACAAGATCCAACCATCCGGTTCTTCTTGGTCTTCCGGTAGTCGCTCCGAATTCACCACCGATCTGTCTGATTTTTTCTCCTAATTCGTTATCCAATTCAGATGGGAAAGGTCCGTTTCCAACCCTTGTGCAGTATGCTTTGGCAACTCCAATAAGATTCTGAAGTGAAGTTGGCGGAACACCGGCTCCCGTACAAACTCCTCCTGTAGATGGAGAAGATGAAGTAACGTATGGATACGTTCCGAAATCAATATCCAACATCAATGCCTGAGCCCCTTCAAAAAGAACGTTTTTACCATCTCTGATCGCTTCATTCAATTCAACTTCTGTATCTACAATTCTGTCCTGAAGCTGTTTTCCTATCTCTAAAAATTCGTTGTAAATTTCTTCTACGTCTAAAGTCGGTTTTCCGTAGTATTTTTCAAAAAGAGAATTTTTAATTTTAAGGTTTTTCTCTATTTTCTCTCTTAAAATCTCAGGATTCAGAAGATCTATCATTCTGATTCCAACTCTTGCAATTTTATCTTCGTAACAAGGTCCGATTCCTTTTTTAGTGGTCCCGATCTGAGTTCCTCCATGCTCTTCTTCACGGTAAGTATCCAAAAGAATGTGGTAAGGCATGATCACATGCGCTCTTCTGCTGATAAAGATATGGTCGGTTCTTAAACCTTTGCTCTCAATCTGGCTAACTTCTTTGATGAAAGATTTAGGATTCACCACTACTCCATTGGCAATGATGCATTTTCCTTTGCACTGCAAAACTCCTGAAGGAAGAAGGTGTAAAACAAATTTTTCATCACCCACATAAACCGTATGACCTGCATTGTCTCCACCCTGGAAACGTACTACATAATCCGATTTAGCGGATAAAACATCCGTGATTTTCCCTTTACCTTCATCTCCGTACTGAAGACCTACAACTACGTAAGTTGACATATTTTACTATTGTTTTTAGATTCATGCAAAATTACTCTGAAAAAATAGGGTGGGCAAATTATGTGGAAAATTTATTTTCATTCTAGTTTAAAATCATAGAATTACAAGCATTTTTTACGACATCATTGATCTATCATCAAACCAAAAATCTTTTATTTATGTGTATATTTGAGTAGCGTTTGAGAATAATAAAGATAGTTTATGATATGAGAACATTACATCAAACAGGATACTTGTCTAAAAATACCAGCGATCAGCCTCAACTTTTTTACAATGTATTTACCCCTGAGAAGAATGAGATAAAGGCAAGTCTTTTAATTATCCATGGAATGCAGGAACATAGCGGAAGATATAATGAAATAGCAGAATATTTTGCCGGTCACGGATTAGCTGTAATCACTTACGATCATCTGGGACATGGAAAATCAGTGAAAGAAAAAAAAGATATCGGATTTTTTCAATTGAACCGACCGGATAAAAAATTGATCGATGATGCGGAAATGATGAGTGATCACCTAAGCTATCAATATCCTGATGTACCACATTTTGTCCTCGGTCATTCGATGGGTTCTTTTGTTACACGGTGTCTTCTTCAAAGAATTAGCACCCGGCTTACAGGAGCTATCATCGTTGGCACCGGAGGTACTTTAGCGGGTATCAGTCTTTTGAATACCTATTTTTCAATCGCCAATAAAATAGCACCTAAACAAAAAACATTTTTCAATTCACTTTTTAATTTCGTAAACAACAACCATTTCAGAAAAGATAAAAATTTTGGCGACACAAGCTGGCTAAGCCTCAATGAAGCCAATAGAGATGCTTTTACTCAGGATGAACTTTCTGGAATTCCTTTTACCAACAATGCATTTTATGCATTATTCAAACTGTATAAAAAAGCAACCAAAAGAAACTGGGCAAATCCCATTTCCAAATCCTTCCCTTTTTTATTTGTTAGTGGAAAAAACGATCCTATCGGGAATTTTGGAAAAGGAGTTATGCAAACAGTAAATAATTTAAAACAGAATGGATTCATTAAGGTGGATTACAGTATCTATCCTGAAATGAGGCATGAAATTATGAATGAGGAAATCCGGAAAGAGGTTCTGGATGATATTTACAAGTGGATTGAGAAACTTTTGTAACAAATATTCTTATAACTCTTTCATTTTAGGTATTTTGATTATTGTATATTTGATCATCAATACCAACACAAAATTAAAAGCAAACATGCCTAAAAAATCACTCCTTCTTATTATCCTGTTTCTATACTCTTCTCTTTCTTTAGACGCACAAAATAAAATTAATGAGTATCTGAGTATTCCCGGACCTATTAAAATTGATAATACATTCTATAATCTAATCTGGAGCTCTCATCCTAATGAGAATTATTACAAACAAGAATACCTAAGCCCAACCGAGAAAATCGAAAAATACGGCACATTAGTTATGATCGATTATATTCAGGGAACTCTTAAAATTGAAGATGTAATTAATCGAAAAGTAACAGAACTTGAGAACCTGAAAAAATCCAATCCGGTCGTCAATTACAAAATCTATGAAAACGGCGAAGAATATATCTTAGATTTTCTCATTACTGAGAATTCGAAAGATGGGAAAGAAATACTCATCGCAGAAAGAAATGTTTACCGTTATAAACTTATTTCAAACAATAAAAGTAAAGGAGTCCTACTTTTCGGCGTTAGTGAAAGGGGATATAAAGAAAACATAGAAAGTTTCTTCAATAATTTGAAAAATAACTCTTCCAAATTAATAGAAGTAGTTGGAAATTATCAATTACCGAAAATTGAAATAAAATAGGTGCTAAATTATCATTCCGAAGGATTCCAAAGCCATTATTCACATTTAACAGTTAGACTCCTTCGGAATGATTATTCCAAAATATTATCGACCCTAAAATCCCCGCAACTTAAAAAGTATCATTTTTAAAATACTTATCGCTGTATTAATCCAGCACAATTTCACTTTCTATACCAATCTCATCCAGGAAGATTTCATCATGAGAAATCACTAATAACGTCCCCTTATAATCTTTAATGGAGTTGGTAAGAATCTCTACATTTTGCAAATCCAGATTATTTGTGGGCTCATCGAGAACAATGATATCGGGAGCCCTATTACTGATTGAAAGCCCACACAATAAAAGTCTAAGGCGCTCTCCTCCACTTAACATTTCTCCTTTTTTATCCCATGTTTCTTTTCCAAATAAAAATCTGGACAATATGGTTTTTACTTCGGACTCCTGTAACGCATTATCATTAAACCTTTGGGCAAATTCATAAATGGTTGCTTCCTGAGCAATTAACGAATATTCCTGATCAATATAAATACTATTAAAATCAGTTCTTGAAATAGTTCCAATGGAAGCATCCAAATCACCAATTAAAAGTTTAATTAAAGTCGTTTTTCCGGAGCCGTTCGGTCCTTTCACACAAATACGATCTCCGCTTCTGATTTCGAGATCCAGATTTTTAGCCCATAAGAGTTTTTCATGATATCTGAAATTAATATCATCCGCTGTCATAAGAATTTTCCCTGTGTGAAGATCAGAATCGTTGAAATTTACTTTCATTTGTTCTGTATTTTTCACAGATGAACGCAATCCCCTAAGTCCTGCGGAAAGATCACTAATCTTTTCAGCGTGAATATTCTTGAGTTTGGAGGTATTCTTTTCGGCATTATTCCGGAGGGTATTCATCATAATTCTTGCAACTCCTGATTTTTCCTGCTTTTTCTTTCCCCGGGCATCTAATTTTTGTTTCCTTTCCAAGGTCTCCCTTTCTTTTTCCTTTGCCTTTTTCAAAGCCCGCTCCTTGGCATGAATGTCATGATGCAATGCCTCCTCCTCTATTTCCTTTTGTTCAACATAAAAATCAAAATTCCCACCATACGTTGAAATGCCTTGATTGCTCAATTCGTAAATCGTATCAACCAGATTTAATAAAGTTCTGTCGTGACTCACAATAACTATTGTAGCACTTGTTTTCGCAATATAGTCATATAAAAGACTCCGTCCTTCAAGATCGAGGTGGTTAGTGGGTTCATCCAGCAAAATGATATCCGGCTGATGAATCTGTAAACCTGCAAGAAAGACTTTTGTCTTCTGTCCTCCGCTCAGGCCCTCTAGTTTTTGATTTAAATCCAGGTTCTCAAGCTGCCAGTATTGTAAAGCCATTTGGCAACGATCTTCAATATCCCAATCATCGTTGAGAATATCAAAATAAATGTCGTCTACTTCGCCACTGCTAATCTTCTGTAAAGCATTTAGTTTTTGGTCAATTTTCAGGCTTTCTGCAATGGTAAGATGATTAAAGTTTCCAAACATTTGCGGAACGTAATATAAATTTCCTTCAATATGTAAGTTCCCTTCCAAAGGTTGGATTTCATTTGCTATAATTTTAAGCAGGGTAGATTTTCCCATGCCATTACTTCCGACCAAAGCCGTTTTTGAAGATGTTGGGATCGTTACATTGATATGATTAAAAAGCAGGTCTCTGTTGGGAAACCTATAGGATATATTTTGTAGAAAAATCATGATTTCTTTCTAATTAAAGTTAAACATCAATAATCCAAGGGGATTATCATCTGATCAAATCTGAAAGAAATTATATCCTACATGAGCGTATTTTTAGGTTTTGTGTATGCAAATATAATGCAAATAATAGATTAAACATAAAAACATTTTAATCAAAAATCAAAAATCCGTAACTTTGCCAACTACTAAATTTTTTTATGGAAAGCATTAAAGTTCACGACAAAACTTTTGTTCCTTATCTAAAGGACGCGGAAATTCAGGAAATAGTAAAAGCGACAGCGCTGAAAATTTATGAGGATTACAAAGATGAAGTTCCTGTCTTCATAGGAGTTTTGAACGGAGTTATCATGTTCTTCTCAGATCTTTTAAAGCATTATCCGGGAAACTGTGAGATTGCTTTTATCCAGATGAGTTCTTATGTAGGAACGGAATCTACGGGAATTGTTTACCAGAAGATGGAGCTGACGAAAGATGTTAAGGACCGTCATATTATTCTGGTTGAAGATATCGTAGATACAGGAAATACTGTTGAAAGCCTTTTCAAATATTTCAAAGAAACACAACGACCAAAATCTGTAAAACTGGCTTCTTTCTTACTAAAACCTGAGGTTTACAAGAAGGATTTTAAACTGGATTATATTGGAAAGGAAATTCCAAATAAATTTGTTCTGGGTTACGGATTAGATTACGATGAACTGGGAAGAAATCTTTCGGATTTATATCAGTTAGAAGAAGGTAAAATCAACCATTAATTTCAAAACCTGAAATTTAAACTTAAAATATCTAATTAAATAAAAATGATAAACATTGTTCTGTTCGGGCCTCCAGGAAGTGGAAAAGGAACACAAGCTCAGAATCTCATCGAAAAATTTAACTTAAAGCAAATCTCTACAGGTGATCTATTCAGATTCAATATGAAGAATGACACGGAACTTGGGAAATTAGCTAAATCTTACATCGATAAGGGAGAATTGGTTCCGGACCAGGTGACAATCGACATGTTGGTGGACGAATTGAGAAAACCAACCGATGCGGCAGGGTTTATTTTCGATGGATATCCAAGAACAGCAGTACAGACAGCGGCTTTGGAAAAAATCGTTAAAGAGGAACTGAATGACGAGATTGATGTTTGTCTTTCATTAATCGTTGAAGATAAAATTTTGGTTGAAAGATTGCTGAAAAGAGGAGAAACCAGTGGAAGATCTGATGACAGCAACGAAGAAATCATCCAGAACAGGATTAAAGAATATTATGCGAAAACAGCTGAAGTAGCTGAATTATATAAGCAACAAGGAAAATATGTAGAGGTAAACGGAGTTGGTGAGATCAATGAGATTTCTGAGAAATTGTTTGCTGAAGTAGAAAAAATTCAAAAATAAATTTTTGATTCAAGGTTCAAAGTTAAATATTCAAGGTTTAAACTTTGGACCTTACACATTAAACCTTGAATTAAAATTATGTCAAATTTTGTAGATTACGTAAAGATTCATTGTAAAAGCGGTCATGGAGGTGCAGGTTCTGCGCATCTTCGCCGTGAAAAATACATTCCTAAAGGTGGCCCTGATGGTGGAGACGGAGGTCGTGGAGGCCACGTTATTATGAAGGGGAATGCTCAGGAATGGACTTTACTACCACTCCGTTATACCCGTCACGTGAAAGCGGAGCGTGGAGAAAACGGAGGAAAAAATCAGTTAACAGGAGCTTATGGTGCCGATGTTTATATAGAGGTGCCTATCGGAACCATTGCCAAAAATGAAGAGGGTGAAATCATCGGTGAAATTTTAGAAGATGGTCAGGAAATCATCCTGATGGAAGGAGGAAAAGGAGGACTTGGTAACGAGCACTTTAAATCTTCAACAAACCAGACCCCACGTTACGCACAGCCGGGAATGGAGGGACAGGAAGGTTATGTGGTTTTTGAGCTTAAAATTTTAGCTGACGTAGGGCTTGTAGGTTTCCCGAATGCCGGAAAATCAACATTGTTGGCTTCCGTATCCGCGGCAAAACCTAAAATTGCCAATTACGCATTTACAACTTTGACGCCTAACCTGGGAATCGTAGACTACAGAAATTACAAATCATTTGTAATGGCTGATATTCCGGGGATTATAGAAGGAGCCGCTGAAGGAAAAGGCCTTGGCCATAGATTCCTAAGACATATTGAGAGAAATTCAATTTTGTTATTCCTTATTCCGGCAGATTCTGAAGATCATTTCCAGGAGTTTAAAATTCTTGAAAATGAGCTTAAAGAATACAATCCGGAATTATTGGATAAAGACTTTATTATTTCCATTTCAAAAGCAGACCTTCTGGACGATGAACTGAAAAAAGAAATTTCAGCAGAATTTCCTGAAAACAGGCAGCCGCTGTTCTTCTCGGGTGTAACCGGTGAAGGACTTACGGAACTTAAGGATGTTATCTGGAAAAAACTACATGGATAGAACACTGTTCTTCATATTAGTTTTATTTTACCAATTTTGTTTTTCACAAAGCAGTAAGACTTTATCAAAAATTGACAGCCTCAAAACAGACATTGAGGCTGTCAATTTTATACGGTCATGTTCACAATCAAAAGATGATTTTTTATCTGAGTTTACGTTAAAAACGATCAGGAGCTTTGAAGATGATAATTTGTCACCCCTTATAAAAAGGACTGCTGATAGTCTGGGTGTTGACAAAAGTTTTTATAAAGGAGACTTTGATCATAATGGGAAAACGGATTTATTATTTATCGGGGATGACAACAGCTGTCAATCATCCAGAGGCAGTTGTAGTGCAGTTGTAAAGGTTATTTTTGATATAGACAATAAGTATATGACCAAGAGTTTACTTCTGAATCATTTTGATTTTGTAATCCCGAAATTGTCTACCATAAATGGCAAAGATTATATCTCTGTTTTCTACGATGAAGTTACCGAAGATTTTAATTCTGAGAAATACAATTTTTACCACAAAATCGTCAATAAGATTCTGACTTATAAATTTGATAATTTCGTAGAGTATAATCCGGAACCTCAAAAGTATACTATTGAAAAAATATTTTTTGAAACAGAGCCCTGTTTTGGAACCTGTCCGGTGTTTACGCTTGAATTGAGTAAAAACGGCACCTCTCAATTTATTGCCAAGACTTACAATTTTATCAACCGTAATGATTCCTTTGAAAAAATAGAAAGGAAATCCCGTAAAACTTTTGAAAAAGGTGAAGGAAAATTTACAACCCAAATAAAAGCATCGGATTTTCAAAAAATTGAAACAATTCTTGGCTATATTAATTTTCCGGAGCTTCAAGATGATTATTCCGTAAGTTGGACCGATGATCAGTTGTCAACTTTAACAATTACCTATGACAACGGGAAGATCAAAAAGATTAAAGATTATGGTTTAGTTGGAAGTTATGGATTAACAACTCTTTATAAAACCCTGTTCGACCTAAGATTCAATCAGGAATGGAAGAAGATAAAACATTAAGTCCCCCGATCATCTGATACTCGTTGATCCTATTTCTGTACATTTCAAAGATTAAAAATATCGATAACAGACCTTAATTGCGCAGGTATGGAAGTAAAATAATAAACTTCAAATATTTTAACTACCTTTGTAGCATATTTCGCGGCATTCTCAGCCCTTTCGGTAATTAATTTTACTTAAAAATTCTGTTAATCAATTTTAGCAGATTCGCTAAAAATGATGAAGTATACTACTTCGACCGCATTATTTTTAATACGCAATATATTTTGTTATTTACAGATTTAAAAATCATCAAGCCCATTTTAGATGCGCTTCAACAGGAAGGTTATGAAAAACCAACTCCTATACAGCAAAAGGCTATTCCCTCTATTTTAGAGAAAAAAGATCTACTGGGAACGGCGCAAACCGGAACCGGTAAAACTGCAGCTTTTGCTATTCCCATTCTCCAGAACCTTTCAGAACGTCCAAAGACTAATCAGATCAAAGCTTTGGTTTTAACGCCTACAAGGGAACTGGCTATTCAGATTGAAGAAAGCTTTAATGCTTACGGAAGAAATCTTCCATTAAGAAAATTAGTTATTTTCGGAGGTGTAAAACAGGGCTCACAAGAAGCAGCTTTAAGAAAAGGAGTAGACATTCTTGTAGCAACACCGGGGAGACTCCTTGACTTCATTGCACAAGGAATTATCAGTCTTAAAAACCTGGAGATATTTGTTCTGGATGAAGCTGACAGAATGCTGGATATGGGATTTGTACATGACGTTAAAAGAATTATTAAGCTTTTACCACAGAGAAGGCAAACTTTATTTTTCTCTGCAACTATGCCTCCTGAAATACAAAAGCTTGCCAATTCCATCCTCAGCAATCCGGTACAGGTAGAAGTAACGCCTGTTTCTTCGACAGCTGAAACCATTAAACAATCTGTCTATTTTGTTCAGAAAGAAGATAAATTGGGATTACTTACACATATTCTTAAAAATCATATCTCTGAATCTGTTTTGGTTTTTTCAAGAACCAAGCACGGAGCTGATAAGATTGCAAGAACATTACAAAAAAATGGCATTTCAACGGAAGCGATTCATGGGAATAAATCTCAAAATGCACGTCAAAATGCGCTAAACAACTTCAAATCCGGAAAAACCAGAGTATTGGTTGCTACAGATATTGCAGCAAGAGGAATTGATATTGATGAGCTGAAATATGTAATTAATTACGAGCTTTCTGATGTTTCCGAAACCTATGTTCACAGAATCGGAAGAACAGGAAGAGCGGGTTCGGAAGGGACTTCTTTATCTTTTGTAGATGGTCTGGATTTGCTGAACCTTAGAAATACGGAAAAACTTATCGGACTTAAAATTCCAGTGGTTAAAGACCACCCGTTCCACACCGAAAACCTGGTTGCACAAAAAAGGGATTCAAATAATAAACCTATGAATCCGGGACAGGGAAAACCTAAACCTACTCAGAAGAAAGACATTGGTTTCAAAAAGCCAAAAAATAAAAGTTTCTTTAGGAAAAAATAAAAAAAAGCTTTCAGGGTTATTCCTGAAAGCTTTTTTATTCTCGTTATTTTTCTTTTAGCTTGTAAATTGTCACCGAGTCATACTGCGCCTGCCAGGTCTTTGCAGGATTTAAATAGGTTTTCACTTTAATTAACTCATTTTCATCAAGACTGTCTATGATCTTTTTACTTAAAGTATTCCTAAAGTAAAACATATTACGATTATTTTTCTTTTTAACATCCATGCCCATAAAAGTGATTGAGTTCCTTCCTTTTTCCAGTTGACTGGGAAAGAGCATATAGTTAATTTTATTTTTTTTGAGATAATCTTTAAAACGGAGCGTATTTATTTCATTAAAAAAAGTAGAGTTGGCTACCAAAGCATCTGCCGGTATAAAATTAAAATCGGAGTAAAAAGCAAATTTACCCGGAAAATCATAAACATATATTCGAGACTTTCGGGGAACTACGTTAACCAGATCTTCTGCCAAATTCTTTACCATATCCTTTGTTTTCTTTTCAAATTTTGACTTGTTATCAAAAACGTTATGAAATATGCTTAGGTTGGTCTTGAGCTTCAAAATCCCGATTGTACATAAGAAAAATGTTGAACCCAAAGAATAAATTATAAACTTGGATCTCGCAGGTACTATTCTCAATTGAAATTTTTCAACAATATCATTGATAAAAAAGCCACAAAAAATAAATTGTGATACAAAATACCACTGTCCTGTATATGACTGGAAAAATACATTATACAATAAATGAATAAAGCTTCCGCTAATAAATAAAATTTTGACAGAGCGGTAGTGTATATTTTTAGTAAAAATCAAAAATATCAAATATGCGGAACCCACAAATAAGAATAAATCAGGGAGTAAACCAAAAGGATCATCCAGATTAGCTTTAGGAAAGGAACTTTTTATTCTGCCACTGACAGGAACCATATCTCCGAACAAATACTGATTGGAAAATAAATAAGGTCCCGCCAAAATTAAAAATCCTAAAATTACTTTAGAAATGCTTTGAAAATTCCAGTCCCGGTGTTTCCAATAAAGAAAGCCTAAAGGAATAATGATAAAAATATGATCCAGCCTTGCCAGAAAAACGAGGCTACAAATGAATCCGAACAGAAAATCGTTGGTGTATCTTTTACAAAGAAAATAAAGCAGCCAGGCAATGGTGAAAAAGGTGAGATGCGCTTCCGTTAAATATAATGATCCAAGGCTGAAAAAAATTAAGCAATACAATGCTAAGCTCAATACTTTTCCACTTACTGAATCTTTGAATAAGGTTTTTTCAAAAAATCTGTATCCCGCAATGATAAAGATAACCTGAAAAAACCATAGAATGTATACTGAGAAACTTTTACCCAAAAAATTGATCGCTTCCGCAATAACACAGAATACCATCCATAAAGGATGGAAGCCATTGGTAAGGTATAAATCATTAAACCCCATAAAGCCATTTCTGACCATATTATAGGCAATCTGTGGATAAAAATAACCATCATCAACCGGAAACTTCGCCGGATTCCATAGAAAAAACACAGCAGAAAGGAAAAGAAGATAATGGATATTTTCTTTTAAAAGCTTCATATAGGCCTAGTAATTGTAAATGTGTTTTGCATTCTGGCTTGTGATTCTGTCAATTTCAGAAAAATCTTTATTGTAGATATTCACCAGCTTTCCTACCACCAGATCAAGATAAGAACTTTCATTTCTTTTACCCCTATGAGGAACCGGAGCCAGGTAAGGAGAGTCTGTTTCCAGAACAATTTTTTCTAAAGGAATTTCTTGCAGGAACTGATCTATTTTCCCGTTTTTAAAGGTCACTACTCCACCAATTCCTAATAAAAAATTAAGATCGATAGCATGTTTTGCTTGTTCAAGGTTACCGGAAAAACAATGAAATATTCCTCTCAATTTCGGATGCTTTTTTCTTTCCAAGACTTCAAAAGTTTCATCAAAACTTTCCCTTGTATGGATTACAATAGGCAGATCCATCTCAATAGCCCAGTCGATTTGTTGTTCAAAAGCCTTTACCTGGATATCTAGAGTTGATTGATCCCAATAGAGATCAATTCCTATTTCCCCGATGGCAGGAAATGCTCTTTTATCAAGATATTCTTTAACAATTGCCAGTTCTTTTTCCCAGGATTCGGGTTTTACGTAGCAAGGGTGCAATCCCATCATTGAAAAAACCTGTCCAGGATATTCAGCTTCCAATTGAAGCATTTTTTCATGAGACTCAGAGTCAATAGCAGGAAGATAAAATTCCGTAATTCCTTTGTCTAAAGCCCTTTGAATAACCTCCTTTCTATCTTCATCAAATTCTTCAGCGTATAAATGTGTATGGGTGTCAATCATAATTTTAAAATTTTAATAGATCTTCATAAGGGTTTTCTAAATTCATTAATACACCGAAAGCCGGTTCCGTTTTTATCCCTTCCTTCTTAAGTTCTATAATCTGTTGTTTAAATTCCTCTCCTTTCTCCTGTAATATTGTGTACTCTGCTACCATATGGCGATAAGCATTTTGTTGCGTCGTCGGTTTATCTTGACCAAAAATCTCTATGGGAAACTCTTCGAGATTAAAATTGATCACAATAGATTTTTCCCCTTTTATCTCAATCTTTTCTACTGTGAAATGAATTCCTGGTGGAATAAGTTGAGAAAGGCGGATCGTTTCCAAAAAGAAATCTTCATCTTTAACTTCACAAATGATATCCAGATCGCTTCCGTCAATATCAATTTCAATAGGAATAGTTCCTGCAAGCAAGGGTGAGAAATCTTTTAGTTTTTCCAGGATCTGATATTTTGTAAGCACCAAGTGAGCCCTTTGCTGCCTCTGGTTACCGCTTTCCAAATAATCAATCTTTGTAAAGTCTGTTATCATTACTGGAATATCTTATGTTTTACCTTTTTCTGTTGAGCTTCAATTCTTTGCTTTAATTTTTCTCTAAAATCAACATATTTAGGATCTTTTTCATCTGCTGTCCTGTGTTGCAGGGCTTTATGGATTTTAAAATTTTCTTTGATAAACTCCTTTGTGTCTTCCGCAAAATAAGCAGCTCCAAATTTATCAAAGATATACTGAACAGCCTGAGAATTGGGATGAATCATATCTTCTTTATAAAAACGATAATCCCTTAAATCATCCATCAATATTTCATAAACGGGTAAATAATGACAGTTCTCAATCCCTGAAATAGCTTCATGTACTGCAGATATCAATTTTGATTTGCTTAACTGATTTTCCATCATACCGTCTTTGGTATGTCTTACGGGAGAAACCGTAAACAAAATCTGAACATCTTCTTTACAGATATCTTTCAGGCTAAAAATGGTCTGATAAATAGAATCTGTGATTTCCTGATGGGTTAGCAACCTTTTGTTAAAGAATTTTTGTGGAATTTTGTGACAATTGGCTACCAGCTTGTTTTTAGGCTGAAATTCATAAATAAAGGAGGTTCCATAGGTTATAATAACCCAATTAGTATCCTGCAAAAAGAGATTCCCTTCTTCTAAATGGCCATTGATCTTATCCAGTGTCTGATGAATATACCTTGTATCGAATTTCGTATGATGGTCAAGGGAAATAAATTCGTCATTAAACGTGATTAAATCTTCTTCTTCATAAAAGTGTGAATCATGAAGCCTTTGTATTGCGTTATTGATCGAAAACGGATTAAACAGGGTTCCAAACGGATTATTGACCGTCTGAAGCTGTCCCTGGTGAAGCAGATCCGACATCTCTGAGGCAAAACAGGAACCTATTGAAAATATTTTATCTTCAATTTCAATCTTTTTTGCAGATTCTTTGATGTCAACTTCGGTTCTGAATTTCATTGTAAATATAAGAGGCTAAAGCTAAAGGTGGAAGAAGAAGCCTAAACAACTCCTTACCAAAACCTTTAATAATCAGCGACTCATTAGCTTTCCCTTCTTAAAAGATAATTAGCGAGTTCTATGAATGGCTTTTTCTTTTCTTCAGGAATATTAATTTTTTTAAGATAACTCTGCCCTATTTCATTGTGCTTTTCAATTAAACGCAATGCTTTTTCATCTACTTTTGTTCTTCTGAAGATCTTTTCTACTCCGTACACCTTATCGATATTATCGGTTTTTTTAGAGTACCAGTGATCCAATTCTTTTCTTTCTTCCTCCGTGGCGTGTTCTCTTGCCAGAAGATAAAGTACAGTCTTCTTATTTTCATAAATGTCACCTGCATGTTTTTTTCCAAACTGAGCCTGATCTCCAAAAACGTCCAGGTAATCATCCATGATCTGGAAAGCAATTCCTATATGTTTTCCAAAATTAAAAATGGATTTGGCATCTTTAAAATTAGCTTTAGCAATTAAAGCTCCGATCTCAAAAGATGAAGCACTTAATACTCCGGTCTTATAAGTAATCATTCTGATGTAATCATCGAAAGTCACATCTTCCTGTGTTTCGAAATTAATGTCGTACTGCTGTCCTTCACATAATAGGAGCCCGGTATGGGTAAATATTCGGATACAGGCTTTAAATATTTCCGGTTCAAGGTCTTCAAAAAATTTATACGCCTTCAGCATCAGCCCGTCTCCGGATAAGATCCCTACATTAATTCCATGTAAAGTATGAATAGTAGGCTTATTTCTTCTCAGAGGAGCTTCATCCATAATATCATCATGAATCAATGTGAAGTTATGGAAAAATTCAATCGCCAAAGCCGGCTTAATAGCCTGTTTAAGATCACCACCAAATAAGTCACAAGCCATCAGAACCATAATAGGTCGCAGACGTTTTCCACCATGGGAAATGATGTAATTCATCGGTTCATATAATTCCGCAGGTTTGTCTTTAAAAGTGTACTTGGTAATAGCGTCAGCAACCAGCTGTTGGTACTTGTCTAAAAATTCCATAAAATCCAATAATTTCCAACAAAAATACGATTTTTCAAATCTTTATAAAACAAAAAACTTTGCCCATTTGGACAAAGTTCAGTATTGTATTTTAAATTAATATCTAGGAAAGAAAAGCGACCAAAAGATAAGTAACTGCCGCTACAATAGCAGAGATAGGAATCGTCAATACCCAAGCCCAAAGCAAGCTTACTGTAATCCCCCATCTTACCGCTGAAATCCTCTTCGTTAATCCAACTCCAATAATAGACCCGGTAATCGTATGTGTGGTAGATACCGGAATACCAAAATGATCGGTAATAAATAAGGTAATAGCTCCTGCAGTTTCAGCACTTACACCTTCCAGCGGGGTTACCTTTGTAATCTTGGTTCCCATTGTCTTGATGATCTTCCATCCACCACTCATTGTTCCCAAACCTATCGCCAGGAAAGAAACCAAAGGTACCCAAAGATAATGTTCTGCAAAATAATCAAATCGTCCGGCAGAAGGTATATTTAAGTATACAGGATCCTGTAAAATCTGTACATGGTAATAAATTAAAGCCGCACCGATAATTCCCATTACTTTTTGTGCATCATTCAGACCATGTCCTAGACTAAAGAGGGCTGAAGAAACAAGCTGTAATCTTTTAAAAGACTTATCTGCTTTATGAGGGTTTGATCTCTTATAAAGATGAACGATAATCAATGTGATAATGATTGAAATGACCATCCCGATAACGGGTGCCATAAAAATAAACAGGAAGATAGGAATTACTTTATCAAATTTAACCACACTTTGTGTTGTAACCTGATAAAATGCCTGTTTGAAAGTATCTATAAAACCCAGATTGGGCTGAGCAGCTGCTACATCATGATAATCCAGGATGAAAGCATGCATTAAAGCCGCACCTAAGAAACCACCAATTAGGGTATGTGATGAAGAAGATGGTATACCAAACCACCATGTTAAAAGGTTCCAGGCAATAGCTGCCACAAGACCTGAAAATATTACCTCCAGGGTAATAAAGTTTTCATTAACGGTTTTGGCAATCGTATTACCAATTTTAAATTCTCCAATGATGTATGCTGCGATAAAAAAGGCTGCAAAATTCCATAGTGCCGCCCAAAGCACAGCCTGAAAAGGAGTTAAAACTTTTGTAGAAACAATAGTAGCAATTGAATTGGCCGCATCATGAAAACCATTAATATAATCGAAAATTAAAGCTAAAGCAATAATAACCGTAAGTAAAATCGGAAATTCCATTTTTTGTTATATTGTTTATGCGTATTTGATCATAATGTTTTCAATAGTATTAGCTACATCTTCAGCCTTGTCGGTTACTATTTCAAGATAATTAAGTACAGATGAAACTTTGATGATATTGATAGCGTCGTTTGTTTCAAACAATTCTACCATTGAGTTGGAAAGTAAGTCGTCAGCAATATTCTCAATAGAGTTTACTTTGATACAAGCTTCTTTCACCTGATCCATATTTTTGAATCCTTTCAGGTTTTTCATTGCATTCTGAATTTCAAGACATGCCTTATGAATCAACAATGAGAAGTCTGCATATGCCTTCATTAAAGGCGATTTATATAAGAAAATATATTTTGTTGAAGCGTAGATATAATCTGCGATATCATCTAAACCTGTGGCCAAAGTGTGAATATCTTCACGGTCAAAAGGAGTTATAAAGTTTTTTCCAAGCTCAATAAAGATTTCGTGCGTAAGCTCATCATTTTTGTGTTCGTAGTCGCTCATTTTCTTCAACATAGAGTCGTCATTAAGGTCAAAATCTTTCACCCCGTTGTTGAACTCTTCAGACATTGCTACTAGATTTTCAGTTACTTTTTCGAAAAGCACGAAGAAGATTTTATCTTTAGGCTGAAAAGCGTGGAAAATATTACCAATTCCCATTTTTAAGTATTTATAATTCGTCTGCAAATTTCCTAAAAAAGCACCTTACCAAAAAGTATATAACATTAAGTTTTGTTAACATTGGTTTAAGTGCTGATTATCAAACAAAAAAACCGACTATAAGCCGGTTTATATTATATAAAAATGAGTTTTAATTAGCTTCTTCAGCTCTCATATCTTTTCCTCTGAATTTCATTGAAGAAATATTATTCAAAAGCTCTCCCTTAAATGATTTCTCAATTTCAAAGAATGAGAATTTCTCTAAAATTTCAATATCACCAATTTCAGCTCTCTTTTTACCATTTCCGGCAGTTGCTTTATTGATAATATCCAAAACATCCAGTTTCTTCAATTGATCTTTCTTTCCAAGGTTGAAGAAGAATCTTACCATATCTTCATTCTTTCTTCTAGGTTTTCCTCCACGATCTCTTCTGTCTCCACCTCTGCTATCACGGTCTCTTCCTCTGTCTCGGTCACGATCTCTTCCTCTGTCTCTTCTTGAGTAATCATCATCTCTGGTACTGAATTTCTGTTCAGCAAGATCATGCTTATCTTTATAGTACAATGCAAGATCTTTCAACTGGAACTGCAGTAACTGATGTACCAATTCTTCTTTCGTGAATTTGCTAAGATCCGGAATCAAGCTGTCGTCAAACTCAAATAAGTCTTCATGCTCCGTAAATAGCTTTTCGAAAACGCCTCCTACCTGCGCTTTGATGATATCATCACCTGTAGGGATTGTTTTTTCAACAATATCAATCTTTGTTGTTGATTTAATCTGTTTTAGCTTTCTGCTTTCTTCAGGCTTAATCAAAGCCATAGAAATACCGTCTTTTCCAGCTCTACCCGTTCTACCACTTCTGTGAACGAATACTTCAGGATCATCAGGTAGAGAGTAATGGATAACGTGAGTTAGTGAGTTCACATCCAAACCTCTTGCTGCTACATCGGTAGCCACCAAAATGTCGATATTTTTCAATCTGAATTTCTTCATTACCGTATCTCTCTGCGCCTGAGAAAGATCACCATGAAGTGCATCAGCTGCATAACCGTTCTGCATTAAGAAATCTGCCACTTCCTGAGTTTCCATTCTTGTTCTACAGAAAATAATGGAATACTGATTAGGGTTTGCGTCAATTAATCTTTTTAGAGCTTCTTTTTTATTACGATATCCTACCACATAGTATTCGTGCTTAATGTTCTTTTTAACTTCGTTAATAGAACCCACTGAAATACGGTGAGGTTTTGTAAGATAATTTTTAGAAATTCTTTCCACTTCTTTATTCATCGTTGCAGAGAATAAGAAAGTTTGTTTTGTTTCAGGAGTTTCACTTAAAATTGTTTCCAATTCATCTTTGAAACCCATTGAAAGCATTTCGTCAGCTTCATCTAAAACCAACCAATGGATCGCAGAAAAATCAAGTGCTTTTCTGTTAATCAAATCAATTACTCTTCCGGGAGTACCTACAATAATTTGTGGTTTTTCCTTCAAAGAACGTATTTGGTCCATAATACTGCTACCTCCGTACACTGCTGTAGATTTGATATTCTGCATGTACTTAGAGTAATTCTTTATGTCTTTAGAAATCTGAAGACATAATTCCCGTGTCGGACAAAGCACCAATAGTTGGATTTTGCGACTCGTATCGTCAATCATATCCAAAATCGGAAGCGAAAAAGCTGCTGTTTTGCCTGTCCCAGTTTGCGCAAGTGCGATCAAGTCGCGTATATCTGAAAGAATAAAAGGGATAGTCTGTTTTTGGATTTCTGTCGGGCTTTCATAACCCATTTCGCCAATAGCCTTAAGGATGTCAGGACTTAAATTGGACTCCGTAAATAAATTCATTAAATATTTTAAAATTTTTGCAAAGATACAATTAATATTTGACTTTATTTTGAATAAAGTGTTAAATAACGAATCTTAATTTCAGAATACTTTAATATATTTTTAATTTTTAAAAAATTAAACGCAAAAAATAAACCGTTATGTTAAAAAAATATTAAACAATATTTTTTTTTGTTAAATTGGATTGATTTTTTCGTGGAGATTAATGAATTTTCAAAAATAAAATCAGGAATTATAATTTTTTTATTTTAATATTCCCGAAAATTGCATGAAATATGTAAAAGAAAGATCTTCAATTATTGTTGTGAGACTTTCTGTTATGCAAACACCATTTGCCATTTCACTACAGGATTCTTTATCATATTTGCTGTCTTGCCATAAAAAATATAGTTTCTGGACATCATCCTGTTTTAATGCTTCAAATCCTGATCGGATTGAGGCATTGACATATGAATAGATTTACTTAAATTTGGTTAAAATTAAAAAACATGTCCGCCACCATTTCTACAAAAACCTTTGATTTTCTCAAAAAATTATCCAAAAATAACAACCGCGAGTGGTTTAATGAAAATAAACATCTTTACACCGAATCACAGGAAAATGTGGTTGCATTTCTGGAAGACCTTATTAAAGAAATGTCGGCGTTCGATGGAGAGCTTGCTAAAATAGATGCTAAAAAAGCTCTATTCCGGATTTACAGGGACACCCGTTTTTCAAAAGATAAAATACCTTATAAAACAAACTTTGGAGCGTCATTAGGAATGGGAAAAGGAAGCCAGAAAGGAGGATACTATCTTCACCTGGAACCAGGAAAGTCTTTTTTGGCAGGAGGTATTTACATGCCTGAATCATCAGTTTTAAAAGAAGTACGAAAAGAGATCTCCTTATATGCTGATGACTTTATTAAAATTGTTAATAACAAAGATTTTAAAAAGCATTTTCCTGAACTGGATCAAAGTGACCAATTAAAAAAGATACCCCAGGGATTCGAGAAAGAAGATCCGATGGCAGAATATTTAAAACTGAAAAATTTTATTGTTGTGTACAACATCAAGGATGAAACAGTTTTGGATAAAAATGCCGTTAAGGAGCTAACCAAAGTTTTCAAACTTATGAAGCCATTCAATGATTTTCTGAATACCCCTTTTCTGTAACTACAAGAATCTATTTTAAACATGCCTGAAATAAAAGAATTACAACCAGTTACACATTCTTTTAAAATAAAACAAGCATGTATATTTTAATTGAAAATCAACGCGTTAGATTTAAACAAAATTAACATGAGTTTAACATTTTTGATTATCTTTGCTTTCTGTCAAATAATCAAGGATGTCTTTATACCAAAGAATTGCAGAAAACTTACAGTACATCAGTCCAAGTTTTTATAAAAGCAGATATTTTAAAAGTTTACATCATCTTTCAAAGGATAACTTTTCAGCACGAAATGTAGAACCGGAGCTGGTGTGGATCAAAGAATATCTGTCGGAAGACGATGTGATTCTTGATATTGGTGCCAATGTAGGTACATTTTTATACCAGCTGGAACATAAACTCAAACCTCAGCATATTTATGCTTTTGAGCCTAACCATAAATTGTATACCCGCTTAAAAAGATTGTTTCCTTCTATGAATCTTCTTTCTTTAGCACTTTCGGATGAAAATACAGTTGCTGAGTTTAAAGTTCCCATCATCAATGGAAAAATGGTAGCTTCAAGGGGGACACTGAATACTTCGTATAAGGAAAAAGGTGAGGAAAAGAGTTACACAGAAAAAGTAACGGTCACAAAATTGGACGACTGGGCAGAAAAAGAAGGTCTTAAAAAACTGGATTTCATCAAGATAGATGTTGAAGGAAATGAGATGAAAACCCTGTTCGGCGGAAAGAAAACCATCCTAAAGTTCCTACCAACCCTTATGGTGGAAATGGAACAAAGACATCATGACAAACCTATTTGGGGAGAGATTTCCGAAGTAGAAAGCTGGGGTTATGAAGCGCATTATTTAGACCGATCCCTTTTCAGGCTTGAAAAGCTTACAGAAGAAATTTTGGTCCGAAATACAAGTGACGAAAAAGACAAAACGGAATATATCAACAACATTATTTTTATACCCAAAACCTTTTAAAATATCTTTATGAGTGTAGTAGCAAGACAAGGATTCAAATATTCCATTATCGGTTATATAGGTTTCTTGTTAGGTACCGTATCAGCCATATTCATCTTTCCGAGCAATTTTGAATTTTACGGAAAGCTTCGCTACATTTTGCCTACTGCAGAAATGCTTGTTCCCTTTGTTGTATTGGGAATTTCTTATTCTAACGTTAAATTTTTCCACAGGGTAGAAAAGGATGGCAAAAAGCAAAATATGCTTTCCATCTCACTGCTCACCATTCTGATTAATTTTGCAGTATTTGCTATTGTTTTCTTCATCATTCCGTTGATTTATCCCAAGTTTACAAAGCTTGAAGCCTGGAAAAGTAAGGAAATTATTTTACCTATGGTTTTGATTTTATCACTCTGCGCCCTATTCAATAAATACACTTCAAATTATAAGAGAATTGTTGTCTCCAATATCTTCGACAATATTTTCCCTAAAATAGCAAACCTAGGAGCCTTCTGCCTTTTTTCATATTTACTTCTGTCTCAGCAGATCGCTTTTGCGTTTTTCTTTGGTATGTTCGCATTGATGCTCTTAGGGTATATTTATTATACGAACAGGTTAGAAAAGATCAAACTCGACTTCAGTACCGACTATTTCAAAAAAAATAATTTCTGGAAAGAATTTACGAACTACAGTTTCTTCGGTTTTTTAGGAACCTTTGGAAATTATCTGGCGATTAACAGTTTCATGATCGGTGAATTCATGGGAATGGAAGAGAATGGGATCTATGCTGTCCTGTACGCGCTGATTTCGCTCATCTCTATTCCACAACTGGGATTATTTAATATTTCTGCTCCGATCATCAGCAAAACATTAGCGGAAGGGAATATGGAAGAACTGGACAGATTTCATAAAAAAACCTCATTATCATTATATTTTCTAGGGGCCATATTATTTTCCTGCATTATGGTAGGGTTTCCCTTTCTTACTCAGTTCATGCCCAAGAACGGAACAATGCTCAGGGAATATGAACCCGTAGTCTGGATTTGGGGTTCAGCGGTTTTAATAGATCTCGCAACAGGATTCAACGGAAATATTATTTCTCTTTCAAAATACTATCGTTTCAACATCATAGTTATGCTTCTTCTCGCAGGCTTAACAATAGGACTTAACTATTATTTCATTAAGCATACCGATTTGAAATTAATTGGAATTGCCTTGTCGACGGCCATTTCATTAACTACTTATAATGTCATTAAAATAGCCTTTAATTATTTCGTGTTTAAGGTTTCACCCTTATCAATTGAGATGATCTTTGTGTCTATTATCTGTACGTTAGCAATTACCGTGGCTATTGTATTGCCTACTTTCAATAATAATTTCATTAACCTGATCTACAAACCAAGCGTGGTTTTGGTGCTTATTTATATCGGAAATTATTTCACAAAAATATTCCCTGTTGAGGATTATCTGAATGCAGCTTTCATCAAAGGGATATTTAAGTTTAAATAAGACCATTTAAAACATCCCCGAGCTTTTTCCGGATACTTTCTTTGCTATAGTTCTTCTGAAAGTCAAAACTCTGTCTTTTAAGCTGTTGAAACTGCTCGGCAATGTTCTCATTTTCCGGAATGATAAAATCCAATTGCGAGGAATAGTTTTTAGGGAAAACAGCCAATTTTCCATATTTGATCGCATCTCCTACATTTCCGGTCATTTTGGTTTTTCCGTAAATCTCTATCTGATTGAAAAATTCAGTTTGCTGCTGAACAGGACACCATAATACATCTGCTTTTGCCATCCATAGGTCATAATCTTCTGCCGAAACCCTTTCTTTAAAATAATGTATGGTAATATTGGCAGGTAAATTCCCGGATAATTTTTCAAGCACTTTCAACTCTTCACCCTGAGCTTTCCCAAGAAATATAAAAGTGAATCTTTGATCTGTTTTTAAAGTCCGGATTGTTTTAAAAATATGATCATAATCCCTTCTTTTCTGAGAGACTCCTCCTGGAATTACAATATTGACATCATCCTGTTGAACCCTATTAAAATTGGAAGTATAAAACAGGGGAAGAAACTGATATTTACCCGTACAGAGCGCATTATCCAACACAAGAAGATGACCTGCATGCTGGTAAACTTTTGAAGAATAGAAAAGACCTTCTTTCCACCATAATTTAAGCCTGTAAATAAAGTCTTCTTTGAAAATACTTTTGATTAAGCTTAATTTTGAGGATTGAGGAAAATTCAGGTTATGGGTAATAACAGCAGCTTTATATTTCTGAACAATCGCGAGGAAAGTACTGAAATAACGATGTGCCGTCCCGATGATAATGATATCATACTTTTTTGCTTTCAGCTGATCACTGATCATGGAACTGTCAGACAAAAAAATCGTTTCGCCATCTTCCCTAATTTGATCTTTGATTTTTTTTGAAAAATAATAGTCTACCGTAAACTCTTCCGAACCTTTCATAATATCCATGAAAGCACGGGCAATTTCAGCATGTGTATCTATTTCTATGTAAGCTATGTTTTTCAAAATATTTTTATTTATTTTATTCTCAAAGCCATTTCTTTTTTAAAGTCTCCCATCGTTTATTATTAATAACCTTTTGTTCTTCTTTGCTGATTTTCAGTTCCAGTTTTTTAGACCTGCAGCTTTCATAGGCTTTAATGATAGAGAAAAAAAATGAAACAGATCTGATTTTCATCGCTTCCTTTAAGGATGCAACATATGCCAGAAATCTGTTTAGCCCAAGAAAGTAAAAATAACGTCCGTAATAATCCGATTCCCTGACTGTATAATCAGCTCCTTTTACTTTAATCAACTTTACTTTTAATTCCGGTAAAACGACTTCTTTCCATCCTAAATGCTCCAATAGTATAGAGTCTATATTATCCCAACCCAATGTTTCCCTTAATCCACCGATCTCAAGAAAGCATTCTTTGTGGTACGCCTTCAACGGGCCCCTTACATGATTTTTATTTGAATTTCCCTCATAAACCCAATCTCCTTCTTTTTCTACATACAGCAGACCACCTACCAAACCGTATTTGGGGTTATTGCTGAAAGATTTTTCTATTGTTTCAAGATAATTTTCGTCCAAAATAATATCCGCATCAAACTTGCAGATTATATCAAAATGATCCAAATCCTGAGTCTCCAATCCTTTTTTAAAAGCATTAACTACTTTGGAACCTGGCTGATGAGCCGACTTCTGCAGGTTAACTGTTTCAAAACGGGAATCTGTATCTGTATATCGTTTAATAATTTCAGGGGTATGGTCTGTGGAACCATCATTGGTAACCACAACTTTGAAATCCTTATAACGTTGTTGCTGTAAAGAATCCAGGGTAAATGGAAGATGATCCTCTTCGTTGTGTGCAGGAATGATAATTAAAAACCTCAATGTCCGGTTGTATTAAAAAGATCCCCACCTGAATATTTTCAGATGAAGATCTTATATTATTTTATTCTTAGGTAATAACCAATTTTATTTGTTATGCGGCATCAGCATGTTCTTAGGATCAAGAATTTCATCAAGCTTCTCCTGAGTAAGCACTCCTTTTTCAAGTACAAGGTTGTATACACTTTTTCCTGTCTCCAATGCTTCTTTAGCGATTTGTGTCGATTGTTTGTATCCAATATAAGGATTAAGTGCAGTCACAATACCAATGCTGTGTTTTACCATATTCAAACAAACTTCCTTATTAGCGGTAATGCCAACTATACATTTTGTACGAAGTGTATCCAAAGCGTTGGAAAGGAAATTAATGTTTTCCATAATCGCATGCGAAAGTACCGGCTCCATTACATTAAGCTGCAACTGTCCTGCTTCGGCAGCAAAAGTTACCGTAAGGTCATTTCCTATTACCTTAAAGCATACCTGGTTTACCACTTCAGGGATCACAGGGTTTACTTTCCCCGGCATGATCGATGATCCCGGCTGCATTGGAGGTAGATTAATTTCAAAAAGACCCGCTCTAGGACCTGAAGTCAGCAACCTTAAATCATTACATATCTTGGATAGTTTTACTGCAAGACGTTTCATAGCAGAAGAATAAATCACATAAGATCCTGTATCTGGAGTTGCTTCTACAAGGTTTGGTGCGGAAACAATCGGAAAACCGGTCAGCTGAGCCAGATTTTTAGCACAAAGAGAAGCATAGCCGATCGGAGCATTAATCCCTGTTCCAATAGCAGTCGCTCCCATATTGACCTCAACAAAGAGATCGGCATTATTATTCAGTTTAGAAATATCTTCTTCCAGATTAGCAGCAAATGCTTCAAATTCCTGTCCTAAAGTCATAGGAACCGCATCCTGAAGCTGAGTTCTGCCCATTTTAATAACATCGTGAAACTCCTCTCCTTTAGCACGAAAAGCGGCTACTATTTTTTCCAGTTTTTCAACCAATCGTACATTCATACGTAAAAGCCCAACTTTAATAGCTGTAGGATAAGCATCATTGGTAGATTGGGAAAGATTGATATGATCGTTTGGCGAACAATACTGATATTCTCCTTTGTTCTTTCCTAATTTTTCTAAAACCCTGTTGGCGATTACCTCATTCGCATTCATGTTGATCGAAGTACCGGCTCCTCCCTGAATCATGTCCACAGGGAACTGTTCATGAAGTTGTCCATCAATGATCTCATCACATGTTTCTGCAATCTTGAAATAAAGATCTTCTTCCAAAAGCCCTAATTCATAATTAGTCTTAGCCGCAGCTTTTTTTACAAAAGCCAATCCTTTAATAAAATCAGGATATGAAGACAGAAGCTGTCCCGAAATTTTGAAGTTATCGATCGCTCTCTGGGTTTGCACTCCATAATAAGCGTCCACCGGCACGTTAAGTTCTCCCAGCAAATCGCTTTCTTTTCTGAAATTTTCCATTACAGATTTTCTATTTTTTTATCGTTTAAATATAGCAAAAACGCATCGTTAACAGATGCGCTTTTTTTCATTTTATTTTACCGGATACTTCTGATTGAGAGCCTGCAATATGGCCCAGGTCTCAGCATCCATTATTCCATCATAATTCTGAGGGCGGAAATGATATTGAAAAGCCTCAATGGTTTTCTTTGTTGCATCATCCCATTTTCCGCTCGGCTCAATCCCGTACCCGAACTTCTGAAGTGCTGTCTGAATTAAAAAGATAAACGACGGCTCATTATATCGGGTTGTAAAATCGGTTTGTGCCAGTTCAAAGATACTTTGTTTTGCTGCTTCATCGTACCACATTCCTATCTGATATTCGTCATATAATTTTTTCCATGGAAACATTGGTCCCGGATCCTGTTTTCTGGTTGGTGCAATATCGGAATGGGCCAAAACATTGGTCGCCGGAATCTGGTATCTGGTGGCAATATCTTTTGCTAATGCAGCTACCTTTCTGACTTGTTCATCACTAAACGGGGCGAAAATCCTTTTTCCGGTCCCATCAGTAGTATATCCGGTATTTACAATTTCAATTCCAATCGAATTATCATTAAGGTTTTTATCATTTCTCCAAGAGCTTATCCCTGCATGATACGCCCGTTTATTTTCATCTACCAGTTGATAAATCTGATTATCCCCAATATTATTAACAAGATAATGTGCACTCACCGCTTGCTGGGTAAGCACAGTTATGGATTTATCATCCGGTAAAGCAGTATAGTGTAATATTAAATATCTCTGTCTGAAATTTTGCGCTATCGCAGGAAAATAGGTTTTTACTACTTTATATCCGGCCGGTTTTGCGGAGACAATGGAGCCGTAACTTGCTGTATTATCATTTTTGGTAGGATCTGCAATATTGGTTGTAAAAAACTCTACTCCATGATCACTTGTAATTTGTGGTTTCGGCTTATCTGCAACAGGAGTTTTAACTACGGTTTTTGGCTGTGTCACTGGATTTTTCGGCTTATATGTTGTTTTCACAACTTTCTTCTGAGGGGCACAAGAAAAAACAAAAGCGGTTAATCCGATGATATATAATGTTTTACGCATTAGTCTAATTTTTTAATCATTTATTAGCTCAAAAATACGCAAAATTTTCTTGAAATTTATTTGGTAAATAAAGAAATCTATTCTATATTTGCACTCGCAATAACGGAATAACGATCATTAAAAAATAAAGATAAAAGGAGGGTTGCCGGAGTGGTTAACGGAGCAGTTTGCTAAACTGTCGACGCGAAAGTGTCGCAAGGGTTCGAATCCCTTACCCTCCGCTTTTCTTTTTCTTACAATATACTCGGGGCGTAGCGTAGTCCGGTCATCGCGCCTGGTTTGGGACCAGGAGGTCGCAGGTTCGAATCCTGCCGCCCCGACTTTATTTTAATGCGCTTGTAAAACTAAGCGGGAATCAACTTTTTATGGGTGCGTAGCTCAGCTGGATAGAGCATCTGCCTTCTAAGCAGACGGTCAAAGGTTCGAATCCTTTCGCGCTCACTTTAAAACTCACAATTTGTATTGTGAGTTTTTTTGTATTCTATAACTTCAATTAATACATCATACTGGATAGAGCATCCCAGTTTTTAATCGGGACGATCAAAGGTTCGAATCCTTTCGCGTTTACTTAATTCGTTGTTTTGTTCCATTGAAACAGTCCAATCTGAAGGAATTATCATAACGCTTCCGCCGCCAAAATTCCGCAGGAAATAAAATAAAAGCTCTTAATATCGTTTCTTTATTATCATTTCTTCCCAACAATTACTTTTCGATGTTCGATTCCCCAATCAGCCAAAGTATCAATAATTTTTTTCAGCGTTAAACCATATTCTGTCAGCTGATATTGCACCGTCACGGGTTGAGTATCCTTAACCATTCTTTTTACAAGCTGGTTCATTTCCAGTTCTTTCAGCTCTTTACTGAGCATTTTATTGGAAATACCCTTTACGTCATTCAAAATATCAGAAAAACGCCGTTTGTTGTAATAACAAACCGATGATATTATTGAAATTTTCCACTTGCCGTTCAATACGTCCATTGCATCGTGAACAGCCATGATTTGTTTTCTGTTTGTCTCGTTATCAGAGCATTCAATTTCCGTCATAAGTTACTTTGTTACTCAAAAGTTACTGTTACTTTTAGTTACAAAGTTACTAAAATAAATTTATTCATTATAACTTTGCATCGTTAAAGAAATCGATTTCAAACACAAAAAAGTCTTAGACTTAAAATTAATTTTTCAATCATTCAAAATTTAAAAAATGGATTTTAAAAATAAAAATATAATAATCACCGGCGGAAGCGCAGGAATTGGATTGGCAACTGCCCAAACATTTATCACAAAAGGAGCAAACGTTTTAATAACAGGAAGAAATAGTGATAGCCTGAATGCAGCATCACTAAAAATTAATAGCCAAAATTTGAAAACCCTCGCGTCGGATATTTCGAAAATACCAGACATTGAAACGTTGGCAAAAGAAGTTGCGGAAAGCGGAAATAAAATTGATGTACTTGTGCTGAACGCAGGTATAGCGAAACAACACTCCATTGAAGGAACGACTGAAGAAGTTTTTGATGATTTGTTCAACATCAATGTAAAAGGCTTATTCTTTACTTTGCAAAAACTAATTCCGCATTTAGCAGAAGGAGCTTCCATAATCCTGATCTCTTCCGGAGTTTCAGTCAGTGGATATGCACAAATGGGAGCTTATGCTGCAACAAAAAGTGCCGTTGATGCTATTGCCCGTACAGCAGCAACAGAATTGGCAGACAGAAAAATCCGAGTCAATACCGTAGCTCCGGGATTAACTGATACCCCGATGAATCATCAAACACCTGAGGATATTAAAAATGCTATCGCAGCAGCGGTTCCGATGAAACGAATCGGGGAAGCTGAAGAAATAGCCAATGCTATTGTTTTCCTGGCCTCAAAAGAAGCGTCTTATATTTCGGGTTCGTACCTGTCCGTAGACGGAGGAGTAACCATTCGCAGATAATAAAATAGCAAACGGCATCCTTTAAAGATGCCGTTTTATTTAATTAAATAGATTATTAAACTTAACTCTTATCCATTGTTATTCTATAATTCTTCGGAGTCCAGCCTGTCTGTGTTCTGAAAAAATATGAAAAATGAGAGAAATTATTAAACCCAAGCTCAAAAGCTATTTCTTTAATTGATTTATTTGAACTATGTAATAATTTCTTTGCTTCCAATACTATTCTTTGCTTTATAAATTCCAATGGAGATATTTTATACTGTTTTCTGCATAGAACACCTAGATAATTGGGCGTAATACATAGCTTTTCAGCATAAAAAGCTACACTTTTTTGTGTTTTGTAATAGGTTTCGACCAGTTCATGGAACCGGAAAGCAGGGTTATTATGATCACTCAATGCAGATTTTCCATACATCTGCTCTATCCAAAGATTGATCATCAGAGCCAAAAGCCTCACCCTTGCATTAATAAGTTCAGGAAACACCATTTCCGAATGTATCTCTTTACGGATGGCATCAAATTCCATACTGAACTTTTCATAAGCTTCCTCGTTTGACTGGATCATTTCATAGGTACTGTGAGGGGAAAAAGTATGTTTTAATGTCGGAGAAAATGTTTCAAGAATAGAGTCATTAATGATCAATCTTCTGCCACTTGCATTTGAAGGCAGATCCCATATGTATTTTCTATTGGGAAGGTGAACAAATAATTGCCGGGAATTTAAAATATAGGTATCTATGTCGGTAACACAATTCCCTTTTTCACAGTCATCTAAAAGTATAATTGTAAAAGAATGATCGGGAAAACGATTAAGTTCGGAAGAACTTATTGTATCCTGATACACAACATACACATCTTTAATCTGATCTTTTACTGTTTTAAAATTATCGTGTGGCATTTTCTATTTTAATGACGGATAAAGTTACTTAAAATAGATATGAAGAAGAGTCTATATCCGGAATTGTGAAATAAATATGGTCTATTATCTGCAATTATAGAATTTCCCTTCCAGAAGGCAAACATTCAGTATATTTGTAATAAGACTTATTTTATTTAAAATGTTGACAGATAAATTTGGAAGGAATATCAACTATCTAAGGCTTGCTATTGTAGACCGGTGTAATCTCCGGTGCACGTATTGCATGCCGGAAAAAGGTCTTACCTGGATTAAGCAGAATGAATTAATGACCGATGAAGAAATGCTGAGGATCTGTTCGGTATTTACAGCCATGGGAGTAGATAAAATCAGAATAACGGGAGGAGAACCATTTGTCAGAAAAAACTCTATTGACCTCATCAAAAATATATCACAATTAAACGGACTTACTGATCTCAGTATAACCACTAATGGCCTTCTGACCGAGCCATATATTCCGCAGCTTAAACAATACGGAATAAAATCTGTCAATCTAAGTCTTGATACACTGGATAGGGACCGTTTTTTTAAAATTACCCGGAGAAATAGTTTTGATAAGGTCATGAAAACTTTAGATAGTTTACTACAGCATGATATAAAAGTAAAAATCAATACCGTGGTAATGGAAGGACAAAATACCGAAGATATTATTCCGTTGGTTCTGCTTACAAAAGGTCTTCCGGTAGAGGTGCGCTTTATTGAAGAGATGCCTTTTAATGGCAGCGAAACAGATGTTTCCCTGAATTGGAACTTTACAAAAATTCATAGCTATATAAAAGATCATTTTCCTGACATCCAAAAGACAGTTGATCCTAAAAGTTCAACATCATATAATTATAAGATTCCTGGTTTTGAAGGAGGTATAGGGATTATTGCAGCTTATACCCGTTCATTTTGCGGAGACTGCAACAGGATAAGAATCACCCCTTCCGGTATTCTGAGAACCTGTTTGTATGAAGGGGGCGGTATTAATCTGAAGGATGAAATCCGTATGGGAAAAACAGATGAAGAGCTGAAAAATATAATTATCAGCAGCATACACCAAAAACCAAAGGACGGTTGGGAAGCTCAAAAACTGAGTCTGACCGCATCACAAATACATCAGTCAATGGCAACTATAGGAGGATAATTATGGAAATGATCAGTGTACAGCAGGCAGAAAACATTATCTCTTCGCAGATAAGAGATTTCGGAACAGAAGATATTTCCTATGAAAATGCCTTGGGAAGAATTTTAGCAGAGGATATTTTGGCAGATCGTGATTTACCACCTTTTGACAGACCTACGGTGGATGGAATTGCAATCAGTTTCAAATCCTATGAAAAAGGAGTGCGCAACTTTACCATCAAAGCTGTACAGGCAGCAGGTGAAGCTCCGGTTTTTATTGACGAAGAAAATAACTGCGTCGAAATTATGACCGGTGCTGCATTGCATTCTTCAATGGACACCGTGATTCGTTATGAAGATATCCTGATCAAAAACAATGTGGCAAACATCAATATTGATGTAAAAAAAGGGCAGAATATCCACCTGAAAGGAAGGGATAAAAAAGTGGGAGAAATACTGGTAAAAGCCAATCAGGTTATAACACCGTCTATTCTCGGGATTGCCGCGTCCGTCGGAAAGACATTTCTGAAAGTGAAAAAGCTTCCGAGGGTGGCTATTATTTCCACAGGAGACGAAATGGTGTCACCTGACATAACCCCTACTCCATTTCAGCTGAGACGTTCCAATGGAATTACCATACAATCTGTTTTGGAAAAATATAGGATCAGTGCTGACTGGCTGCATTGGAATGATGATCTTGAACTCATAAAAAAGGAACTTTCCCAATGTATTGACCGTTACGATATTTTACTAATGAGTGGCGGAGTTTCTATGGGAAAATTCGATTATCTGCCCAAGGCTTGTGAAGAACTGGGAATCGAAAAACTTTTTCACAAAATAAAGCAAAGACCAGGAAAACCATTCTGGTTTGGAAAAAGCCGGAACGAAAAATTAATTTTTGCATTCCCGGGAAATCCGGTTTCCGTATTTATGTGCCTACATCGGTATTTTATTCCCTGGCTGGAAAAATCTTTAGAAATCCCGGAAACAGTACGGTATGCCGTTTTACAAAATGATATAGACTTTCCTTTTCCATTGCAATATTTTGCCCAGATAAAACTCAGTGTGAATCGATCGGGACAAGTAATTGCAGAATCAGTGAATACCAATGGTTCCGGAGATTTCTCCCATCTTGCAGAGACCCATGCATTTATAGAACTTCCTCTGGAAAAAAATGAATTTAAGAAAGGCGAAGTCTATACCATCTGGAAATATAATTTTTAATTGTACTCATGACAAATTTTTCACATCTTAACGAAAAGGAACAACCAGGTATGGTGAATGTGGGTGATAAAAAAGTTACCCACAGGAAAGCAACCGCCAAAGCTATTGTGGTAATTCCTGAAAATATTCTGGAAGCGCTTCAAAAGGATGACTTTAAAACTAAAAAAGGTTCTGTGTTTCAAACTGCCATCATTGCAGGGATAATGGCCGCAAAAAAAACAGGTGACCTTATCCCGCTGTGCCATCCTATTGGTATGGATAATTGTGAAATAGATATTGAAATCAATTCTCAGAATGAAATTGAAATCTACTGTACTGCTGAGATTGAAGCTAAGACCGGCATCGAAATGGAAGCCCTGACAGGGGCATCTGTGGCAGCACTTACCATCTATGACATGTGCAAAGCAATGAGCCATGATATTACGATCAAAGAAATACAACTCATCGAAAAAACAGGAGGAAAAAATGATTTCAAAAGAGACTGATTTCCCCAGACTCAACGGGCTGGTACTGGCAGGAGGAAAAAGCCGGCGAATGGGAAATCCTAAAGATAAAATCAACTGGCATGGCAAAGAGCAGAGGTATTATGCGGCTGATCTTTTAGCTCCATTTTGTGAGGAAGTCTTTATTTCCTGCAGACAGGACCAGCTGGAAAATTTTAATAGTGATTACAACGCCCTTACCGATACTTTTCTGGACATGGGCCCTTTTGGAGGAATACTTTCGGCATTGCGCTCCCAGAGAGAAAAAGCATGGCTGGTAGTAGCCTGCGATCTTCCTTTGCTGGATAAAAATGCATTAGAATTTCTGATACAATCCAGAAACCCTGAAAAAGCGGCAACAACCTACGAAAGCCCTTTTGACGGACTACCCGAACCATTAATTACGATCTGGGAACCTAAAAGCTATCCTCTGCTTCTGAATTTTTTAGGATCAGGAAATACCTGTCCAAGAAAAGTTCTTATTAACAGTGATACGTTAATCCTGAAACCAGATAACCCGGATTCTTTAATGAATGTAAATACTCCTGAAGACAAGGCAAAAGCACAGGAGATTTTAAGAAAATAAATTTAACTAAAGGCTGATATGAATACCTCTCTTGAACGTTATCATTGCCAGATGGCTTTACCCGGATTTGGGACAGCTTCTCAGGAACTCCTTAAAAATGCTAAAGTTCTCATCGTGGGCATGGGAGGACTTGGATGTCCTTCAGCACAGTATCTTGCTGCTTCTGGTATAGGAACGATTGGTCTTGCAGATGACGATATTGTTTCTGAAAGCAACCTGCACCGCCAGATTTTGTATACTCCGGATGATATCGGGAAATCAAAAGTTGACATTGCCACCAAAAAATTACAGCAACAAAATCCATCAGTGAAAATCACTCCTTTTAATTTTCGGGTAACTTCCGAAAATGTCATGGATTTAATTTCTGATTTTGATCTGATTATTGAAGGAACAGATAATTTTGAAACAAAATGCTTGCTGAACGACGCTTGTGTATTAACCGGAAAACCTTTGGTTTATGGTGCTATTTACCAATATGAAGGCCAGGTAAGCATATGGAATGTTATGCAGAAAGACGGTACATACTCACCCAATTACCGCGATGTTTTTCCTAATGCAGAAGAATCACAGGTTCCCAACTGCAGAGAAGGAGGTGTACTTCCTACACTGGCAGGAATTGTGGGATGCATGCAGGCAAATGAAGCTATAAAATATTTTACAAATCCTGAAGATTTATTGGCAGGAAAACTCTGGATGATGAATGTGCTGAACGGCAAAACCCAAATTATTAAATTAAGAAAACTTGCCGTACCCATTACAAGCTTATCTCAGACAGTTGAGATCATCACATTTGAACAGTTGATGCAGGATAAAGATCACTTTGAAATCATAGATGTCCGTACCCTAGAAGAGCATAAAGAGTTTAATATTGGAGGAGTCAATATAGCTGTACATGAGCTACAACATCATTCAGAATATATTTCCGGGCTTACCCGGCCTATTTTAGCTTATTGCCTATCCGGAAAACGCAGCGCAGAAGCAGTGAGGAAAATTAAAAATCTTTTTCCTGAGAAGGAAGTGTTTTCTTTAAAAGACGGTATTCACAAAATACACCGATAAAACAAAAACTAATCAAATAAACTTTCGTCGGAATAAAAAACTTTGCCATCACTTATTCTTGCCGGTGAAGTGTAAGGATGTTCTTCTGTTTTGCCGACATTCACTATATGCTCGACTTTCCAGCCCTTTGCTTTAAGATAATCTGACACCATAGCCCTGTGGCAGCTCCACCATACCGCTTCCGAACACATAAAAGCCGTAATTTTTTCCCTAGCAATATCTTCAAGTTTTTCTATAGCCGCTACAAATTTTCCGGTTTGCATATAATCGGCGTACCCACGGAAAGATTCATTCCGCCACCGACTGTTTATTGAATCCGGCTGTACCTTTCTCCTTCCTCCCAATTCTTCAAGATGAGCATATCCTATACTATTTTCGCGTAGGTGTATTTCCAAATTTTCTCTATTAAACCATGGATATCTTTTTGATCCCGGAAACCGCCGGATATCAACCAGCATCTCAATCTTAAACGAATTAAGTATTTCAATAAAGTATTCTAATGAATGAACAGAATGTCCAACTGTATAAATCAATTTCTTTTCTGAAGCTTCCATACCTGTCTTTTGAAAAGGGATCAATCAATAATATTCTGGGTATTCTTTCTGGAAACAGCAATATGTTCTCCCACCATCTCATGAATGGTCTCGTCAATCATGATACACATGCTGTTAAGAGCTAAATCATTCGCATCTGTTCCGAACGGCTCCTCGATTTCATCCGCTATCGCTTCAAATGCAACAAATGTATACGCAACAAATACAACAATAAGAGGGGTAAACCATCCGAGAGAATCTACAAGTCCGAAAGGCAACAGAAAACAGTATATATATACAGTCCGGTGCAGTAAAACCCTGTAGCTGTATGGAATAGGGGTAGAAATTATTCTTTCACAACCTCCTAAGATATCAGAAAGCTTATCAAAGTTTTCATCAAAACGCGCCTGCTGGATAGAATCCATTCCCCCTTCGTCTTTTAGCTTCTGAACCCATTCTGCAAGAAGGCGCATAATAACAGCCGGTTTATATTTTGATGCGGCAACAAGTTTCAGCTGATCTTCGTTAAGCCTGGATTTTAAATCTTCATAAGCGTCCGTTCCTCTCAGCTGATGTTTCAGTGCAAAAACAAATGCACCCAGCAACTGCACAAAATTGTGAACTGAATCCTGATCTTCCTTTATATTTTTCAGCGTGATGGCCTGGCGGGTCAGTGCCCTGGAAGTATTCAGCAGAGCGCCCCACAGCTTTCTTCCTTCCCAGAACCTATCATAGCTGGCATTGTTCCTGAATCCCAGGAATAAAGCCAGTACGAAACCGAACAAGGTAAGTGGTGCAGGATTTAACGGAACTTTAAAAGAGAAAATGATTCCATGAAAATAAGTGACCAATAAAGAAAGAATTAAAAGCAATCCCAACCGGGGAAGCAATGCAGGCAAAACAGAGCCGTGCCACACAAAAAGCATTCTGAACCAATGTTCTTTTTTTCTTATGATCATTATTTTTGTCTTTCTTTTTTCAATTGATTAATATTCATTTTCATCAGAACCGAAACAATAAGTGCGATCACGAACATTCCTGAAAAAACCTCTAAGGTAGTCGTTAGGGATCCTGTCTGTTTTTTAACATAATCATATATCGAGGGACCGGCTACCCCTGCTAATGCCCAGGCTGTAAGCACAAATCCATGTATTGCACCTAATTGTTTTGTACCAAATAAGTCTCCCAGAAATGCAGGAAGTGTAGCGAAACCTCCACCGTACATTGTGATAACGGTAAAGAGAATAGCAAGAAATAAAATTTCTATGGAAATTTGAGGTAAGAAATAATAAGCTAAAATCTGAAATACAAAAAATAAAATATAGGTATTAGCCCTTCCCAGGTAATCTGATAAACCAGACCAAAGCAATCTTCCAATCCCGTTGAATACGCCAATTAAACCCACAACTGCAGCTGCCTGCAAAGCGGTATAATGAAGTTTCTCCTGAGTCATCGGACTCGCTGCCGCAATAATTGCAATACCACAGGTAATGTTAATAAACATAATGATCCAGATATAATAGAATCGTTTTGTCTTCAATGCAGTTTTTGCATCTATATAGGCTATATCATTTGTTGCGGTCTTACTTTCGGAAGGATTAAACCCTTTTGGCAAATAACCTTCCGGCGGTTTTTCTATGTAACTTGAAGACAAAAGAATCACAACCAGATAAATACTTCCCAAAATATAAAAAGCATTAGAAACACCTACTTTTTCAAATAAAATTTGCATCAGGGGACCAAATATCAAAGCTGAAAAACCAAATCCCATTATCGCCATTCCTGTTGCCAGGCCACGTCTGTCCGGAAACCATTTTACCAGGGTGCTTACCGGTGTTATGTATCCAATTCCTAATCCTATACCCCCTATGAATCCATAGCTGATCAAAAATAAGGGCAGGGATACAAGTTGTACGGCCAGCCCGGAACCTAAGATTCCCACTCCGTAAAAAATTCCCGCAACAGTTCCACTTTTTTTAGGCCCTACTTTTTCTACCCAGGTGCCCATAAACGCTGCGGATAAACCAAGTAATAGAATGGCAATTTTAAATGCCCACTTTATGGTTCCTTCATCTATCTTAAAAATCTCCCCCACAGGATTTGTCATTACAGAATAGGCATACACAGAGCCTATAGAAATATGAATACCGACTGCAGAAGCAGCAATCAGCCAACGATTTTTAAGTTTCGATGAGTCCATTTACAATTAATTTTTTATTGAACTAATAAAAATTTCTCTAACCTGATAAGAACTTCTTGCCGGCTTCTTTTCCCCTTCCGCAATAATCCTGAGGGGACCTTTTTCCTTTGACAAAGGTTTCCCATCTACAGTATCTGCAATAATGACATTTTTATCCTGAATGGAAGCGTCCAGCTCTGCCAGTGAAAATAAAACCTGATAACCATCCGAACATTTTATCAGTACATATTTTGAAAGGTTTTCGGCTCCATGAAGTGCTTTTCCGGACGGAATCCCTGCCCTTTCCAAAACTTCCATGACAGGGACTCCTGTAAAGGTATGGGAGCTTCCGTCTTTATCCCTCAGTACAGCATCTTTTCGGGGCATTTTTGAAAGATCGGATAAGCTTAAATCCAAAGGATGGGCAACTTCACCTGAAACTTTTAATTGAAATGCCGTCTGAGCCGATAGCAATCCACAAAAAGAAAATATGAAAACAAAAAACAGTCTTCTCATGATTATAATCTGTTTAAACAATAAAGTATTTTAAACATTACTCCACACTTGTTCCGGCTGCAGCAATCACATGGTCATCAATCTTTTTAAAAATATCGGGATCATGTTTCCGGATTTTAATGCGGACATATTTGGAAGCCGGCATATTGGCTCCGTTAACTACATTATTGATGGACACCAAAACATTGGTTTCCGGGAAATAGGTCATGGTGCTTTTTTGTGGAATAGGATATTTTACGACAATAAAAAGCGGTGCGATCCTTTCGATACCATCATCATAGTTGAAAAGATCTACATGATCACCTTCTTTGAGGCCTGCCTTTTCAATATCTTTTTCATTCATCATCACAACCCTCCTTTCATTGAAGATCCCGCGGTAACGGTCATTTAAACCATAAACAACCGTATTGAACTGATCATGTGTTCTGGTTGTTCCCATCAGATATTCGTCATCTGCAAGCGAATTATCCGGTACAGCGGTAATATTGAAAGCCGCTTTCCCTGGGTAAAATTCACTGTTGAAAACACCATCTCTTGGTCCGTTCGGAAGATAGAAGCCTCCTTTTTGTACTACCCTTTTGTTATAATTTTCAAATCCGGGAATACATTGCTCAATATCGTGACGAACGGCATCATAGCTGTTAATAAACTTATCCCAATCCACAACTGAGCGTTCCCCTAACACCGCTTTCGCCATTCTGCAGGCAACATGGGTTTCATTGATCAGGTTTTTTGAAATAGGATCGAGAACCCCTCTTGACCATTCCACGACACCCATTGAATTTTCTGTGCTTACATGCTGAAGTTCCCCATTGATCATATCTTTTTCACTTCTGGAGATGACCGGTAAGATCAAGGCTTCCTTCCCATGGATAAGGTGGTTTCTATTTAATTTTACTGAAACAATCACAGACATTTCAAGACTGCGCATCGCTTCTGCTGTAAAAGTGGTATCTGGTGCAGCAGAAAGAAAATTACCTCCCATGCAGAACATAAATTTCACTTTACCTTCATGCATCGCTTTGAGTGCATTTACAACATCATATCCACCTTTTCTTGGTACTTCAAAGCCGTAATATTCCTGCAGCCTATCCAATTGTTCCTTTGTTGGATGATGGTTAATAAGTAACGTCCTGTTACCCTGAACATTGCTATGCCCTCTAACCGGACACGCACCTCCACCCTGAATTCCTATACTTCCTTTCATCAATAGGAGATTCACAATATTGTAAATCATTTCCACACCATTATGCTGCTGTGTAATTCCCATTCCCCAACAAATGATAATCCTTTTTTTTGAGGCAATCATTTGTGCAGCTTCTCTCAAGCTCTCAACCGGAATACCACATTCTTCCGATAAAAAGTTGAGATCATATTTTTTTAATTCCTCAACCAATTCATTAAATCCGGCGGTTTTGTTCGCTATAAAATCCTGGTCAAGAACTTTTCCCGGATTTTTAGCTTCTTCTTCCAGCACAAGAATTTGCAGTGCTTTTAAAAGCGCCATATCTCCATTAATCCTAACAGGAAGATACAGATCTGACAATTCATATGGTTTATTGAGCAGAGCCCGAACATCCTGAGGATTTTTGAATCCTTTTAATCCGGCTTCGGGAAGCGGATTGACAGCCATAATTTTTGCTCCGTTTTTCTTTCCTTTAGTTAGGGCGGAGAGCATTCTTGGTGAATTGGTCCCGGGATTCTGCCCTATGATTATGATAAGATCCGTGTCGTAGAAGTCTTCCAACTTTACGGTTCCTTTTCCAATACCTATACTTCTTGATAGAGCATAACCGGAAGTTTCATGGCACATATTAGAACAGTCCGGAAAATTATTGGTTCCGAATTCTCTGGCAAACAACTGGTAAACCCATGTTGCTTCATTACTTGTTCTTCCGGATGTGTAAAATATGGCTTCGTCGGGTGAGTCCAGAGCGTTTAGTTTTTCAGAGATTTTCTTAAAAGCATTATCCCAGCTGATTGGCTGATAATGCGTTCCTCCTTTAGGCAGATACATAGGCTCCGCTATTCTTCCCAACTGGCTGATTTCAAAATCTGTCATCTTTGCCAAATCATATACCGAGTTTTCTTTGAAAAAGTCAGCCCCGATCTTTTTTGAAGTCGCTTCTTCTGCTAAGGCTTTTGCCCCGTTTTCACAATATTCACCCAATCTGGAACGTTCGTCATCCGGGTCTGGCCACGCACAGCTTGGACAATCGAAACCATCAAACTGATTCATACTGAAAAGAGCTCTCCCTCCACGAAGAACAGAGGCATTCAGCACCAACTGATCCAATGAATGAACAACTGCAGGAACTCCTGCTGCCCATGCTTTTGGCGGTTTCAGCTTCAGATCCAGCAGTTTATAAGGTGGTTCTGCAGATGGCAATCTGCTGTCCTCTTTTTTATTGAATATATCTTTGTTTTCCATGATTTCTACATTTAAAAAGATGAAAAATTAGCATTTTATGTTCGGGTTGGGATAATTGTCACTTTGGTCTTCCACTGTATTATCAATACATACAAAATCTTTTTCTATCAAGAGTTTGATTTTTCCGGTCTGCCCTTCAAAACCGACTCTATCCGTGGAAATCCATTCCGTAATCATTGTTGCCGGCATTTTCAGAACAATCCTGTTTTCAATGAAAGCCGCCGAGAGATCCACATCTTCTGTTCTTTCGATAGAGTAAATAAACGGACGGTCCACAAATTCCGTAAAGCTGGAGATCATTCCGTCTTCTCCCAATTTTGCCACTTCGGATTGGGTAAGACGAAATCTCAACGAGTTATCTTTAATTCTTATTTTCATAATACATTTTCAATTTTAAAATGGCTGCCGGAATGGTAAATATTAAACCGGTTGTCCCGGAGAAAGCCTAATAAAGTGATATCAAATTCTTTTGCCAGATCTACCGCAAGGCTGGAAGGAGCTCCTATTGCTGCAACAATGGAAATACCGGCCATTGCCGCTTTCTGAATAAGCTCAAAACTGGCTCTTCCACTCAACACCAAAATTTTATCATGAAGCGGCAGAAGCCCTGCTGATAATGCATGACCGATGAGTTTATCCAAAGCATTATGTCTTCCCACATCTTCACGCAACGCCAGAAGGTTACCTTCCCGGTCAAAGATACCGGAGGCATGTATACCGCCTGTAGTACTAAAATTATTCTGGAAAGACTGTAGCTTTTCAGATAATTGATACAAGGTTTCCAGAGAAACCTCTATATTTTCTTTTGTCTGGTTATGAAAAGAACTCACTGTTCTTATAGATTCTATGGATCCTTTTCCACAAACCCCACAGCTGGAAGTAGTATAAAAGTTCCTGTCAGCATGCATAAGGTCAGGAATAAAACCTTCTGCAAGTTCAACAATGATAATATTTTCGCTGTTCCTGGCACATTCTGCCTGAGGAGCGTATATGCTTTCAATTTGTTTACGGTCAAAGATAATCCCTTCCGTAAATAAAAAGCCAGCAGCCAGCTCTGCATCATTACCAGGTGTTCTCATTGTTACAGATATATTCCTCGATTCTTTTTTATCTGCTAAATGATAGACCACCCTTATTTCTAAAGGTTCCTCAACAGAAACATCATCCGTATATTGGAAACTGCTGTTGTCCTTAACTTTGACGATTTCTATCTGCTTTACCGATTTATTTGATAACAGATGGGCTTTCATAATTTAATAATTGATACTTAAAGATACAAAATTTTATTCCTCAAATTACGGGTGCGCTGAAACCCACTCTTCTCCATTATCAAAAATTTCTTTTTTCCAGATGGGAACCGTTTTTTTTATATTTTCAATAATATAGCTGCACGCATCAAAAACAGTATTCCGGTGACCATCGCTCACCACGATTATCACTGCTGCATCACCAGGAAATAAAATTCCTGTACGGTGATGAATTACAATATTTTTTACCGAAAATAAGGAAATAGCTTCATCTGCTATTTTCCGCATCTCTTTAACCGCCATAGATTCGTAACATTCATATTCCAAACGGATGACAGCCTGGCCTTTCGTATGATTTCTTACCGTTCCTACAAATGACGCAATCCCTCCGCATGCAGGATCGGAAGCAAGGGTAAAGCAATTTGTAAGATCCAGTATATTTTCTGTTATTTTAATATCAACCATAAGTGTTACCCTCCGCTTACCGGAGGGATTATTGCTATTTCGTTAGAGACTTCAATGATCTGATTGTCCTCCGCATATTCATCGTCAATGGCAATAAAATAGGATTTTAATTTTTTAAGCTCCGGAAAAGCTTTCTCCAGAAATTCCTTGAGTACTTTGACGCTTGCTCCTTCATTTATTTCTATTTTTTTTTCTGAACCTCCGAAAATATCTTTCGTTATTCCGAATGCTAATATTTTAATTATCATTTTTACATTTAGCTTTTTACCAATATTTTATTAAAACATTTATCCCGGCCACCAGTATCAAAATAGCGGTCATTCTTTTGATGACCAAAGGATTCCATTTAAGGGACATTCTGGAACCTACCTGTCCACCGATAAATACGGCAAAACATAAACTCAGAATTCTGAAATAATCCATATCGGCAGAGAGTTTGGATAACTGTCCGAAAATCCCTGACACTGAATTAACCAGGATGAAAACACTTGATGTTGCTGCAATTTTTCGTGGAGTATCCCATTTCATAAGGTTTAAGAGAGGGGAAAGAAAAATTCCCCCACCAATGCCTACCAATCCAGATAAAAATCCTATTCCACCTCCCAGAAGTCCGTTTTTGAATAGAGAAGTGCCCGTACGTTCCGGGTGATCTTCTCCATTTTTTAAATCTGTTCTTATCCAAAGCAACAATGCCGCAATGATTAATGTAATCCCTAATATCAGAAAAAAGGTTTCCTGGCTTATTTTTAAAACCGCTCCCAGGAATGCCATAGGAACACTTACAATGGTAAGCGGTATTATTTTCCTCCAGTCCGTCTGGTTATTTCTGATGTAAATGAATACCCCTCCAATGACCACAATAACATTACAAATAAGTGCCGTTAAGCGTATTTCCTGGTAAGGAAGGTTATACATGGCAAGAACTGCAAGATAACTGGATCCTCCGCCAAAACCCACGGAAGAATAAATGAAAGCGATGATTAAAAAAAACAAAAAGATCTCCCAATGCCCCATATATTTTGCAGAAATTAATTTTCTTACAATAATACTCATTTTTAAGGCGCCATCCACGGTTGTTACATAAAGTTTCTGCTACAATTTGTGAGAAGAATGTTGTAAATTGTTTATTTAATGTATTGATTGTTTTGTGAGCAGATGATTTTGTCCATTTTTTACATTTAATAAATATTAACCATACTTACCATATAAAAGTAATTTGATTGACCTGCATTGCAAAACAAAAAATCCCTTATACATTTAACATAATGATTAAAAGCCTTATAGCAAGTCTTTCGTTTAATTAAAAAATATTTTATTGATTTTTATTTTTATAATTCAAAAAAACTCTATATATTTGCACCCACAAAAAACGAGGTAAAATTCGTTTCAGATGACCTTTAATCGGGGCGTAGCGTAGTCCGGTCATCGCGCCTGGTTTGGGACCAGGAGGTCGCAGGTTCGAATCCTGCCGCCCCGACTTTTTCAAGGGTGCGTAGCTCAGCTGGATAGAGCATCTGCCTTCTAAGCAGACGGTCAAAGGTTCGAATCCTTTCGCGCTCACTTTAAGACTCACAATGAAAATTGTGAGTTTTTTTGTGTCCTATAATTTCAATTAATACACAACAAAGGATAGAGCATCCCGATTTCAATCGGGACGGTCAAAGGTTCGAATCCTGAGTTTTTTTGTGCTCTATATTCACCATATTTTTATGTCATAAAAACACTGATTACATACTACTTAACCTTCTAAAATTTTCAAAGAGACAAATATTTTATCGGGCAATCCATCCATTTAATTGCAGCAAAAACCAATAAACCCTAAATTTGTTTTCTCTATATTAATTCAATGAAAAATTTTAAATTCATTATCGCAAACTGTTTGTTTGTGTTGGTATTATCTTGCAAAACAGCAGCTCCGGTTTCAAACGTTTCTGTCCAGGACGGTCCTTATCAAAATCTTGGGCGTGACGGAAAAATATACGCTGCGTTTTATCAGCAACGGGCAGCAGAATACGAAGCACTTTGTCTCCAGGCATATAATATAGCCAGGCTCCGTTTGGATGAAGCTTTACTACAAAAATCGGAAAAACCTTTAGCTATTGTTTCAGATATTGATGAGACTTTTTTAGATAATTCTTATTATGCCGTTGAACGTTCTAAGATGGGAAAGGGTTATGACCAGGCTACCTGGGAGGAATGGACCGCTAAGGGAATTGCAAAACCGCTTACGGGCTCTCAGGAATTTTACCAATATGCCGCTGACAAGGGTGTTCAGGTATTTTATGTAACCAATCGTTTGGAGCAGGAACGTGCAGGAACAGTAAAAAACCTGAAAAAATACAATTTCCCGCTTCAAAATGATACTAACCTTATCCTCCGTGCAAAGGAGAGCAGTAAAGAAAACCGAAGAGCTGATATTGCTAAAGATTATAATATTGTTTTATTGTTGGGAGATAATCTTTCTGACTTCTCCGGCATATTCGACAAAAAATCAGAAACAGAAAGGTCTGCTGCAGTAAAGAATTCAGCAAAGGATTTCGGAAAAAAATTCATTATCATTCCTAATGTTGGTTATGGTGATTGGGAATCTTCATTTTATAACTACAAATATGATTATACTGACCAGCAGAAAGACTCAATGATGTATAATGCAGTAAAAACTACTCCTTAAAATAAGAAAATCTTTTTTACAGTTTTATCTATACCGATAAACAACAAAAAATCCCGCTGTAAACCAGCGGGATTTTTATTTTAGTTGGTAAGAAGTTCCATTCCAGAGATAAGTTTTTGAGGAATATTTTTTCTTTTCCCTGTCTTTTTCATCCTTTTCCATTTCCTCCATTTTGAAGATAATACTATTAGGGGCTCCTCCTTTATCATTGGGAAATATAAAATTTTCACTGTGATAATAAACATCGGCATCTCCAACATTCATCAGCTGCGGCAATGCAATTAACTTTTTATCTTTAAACAATACATATTGATCGTAGCTGGCAATACCACACGCTTCCCCGGAAACCGCAGCTTTTAGGGTAAGCTCTACATTTTGCAGTTTATGGTTGCTTTCTAAGGTAAAATTTCCATAGCTCAATTCTTCCCCACGTCCTGTATTAAAGAAAACCTCATCTACAAGGGTATTACCTTCAAGCACTTTAATACTGGCTATATTTTGTTTAAAATTTTCCCCTGATCTTTTATCCTTTCTGTTTTCAGTTTTTGAAAGACCAAAAAGAAAATCATATCCGTTTTTATTTCTGTATCCTACACAAAGATTTCCGCCCCAGATGTACCCTTCAGCAACATGTTCTCCCTTCTGATAGGATATTTTATACCAGTTGGAAGACCTTTCTCCTAATTTTAAAACAATTTCTTCTTTCTTAAGAATAAGAATCTGCTGATTGGTTTGCAAAGAGTCGAGAATTTGTGCATCTACTTTAGGCTCTTGCCTTACCCTCGTCCAATCGGTAAATATTTTTTGTGTTTTATTTTCCTGAAAATTAAAAACCCCGTAAGGGTATTCCTCCTCCTGTGCTGAAAAGAACTGCAGAAGACCCAAAAATAAAACAGTGAAAAGAGATTTCATACAATAATTTTATATTCTTATTTTTCAAGCAATAAGCTTACCCACTCTTCTCTCTGCAGCTGTTTTTTTAACTCAAGGTTATTTGCCTTACATACTTCAAGAATATCATCTACATCGAAGAAGCACAATCCTGACAGCAATAATTTACCCCCGTTATTTAAAACAGAAACATAAGTAGGAATATCTGAAATCAAAATGTTACGGTTGATATTCGCCAAGATAACATCATAATGCTCTTTTCCTAGATTCTCTGCGGTTCCCTGCTCAATATCAAGGACAACATTATTTCTTTCAGCATTTTCTTTAGAATTTTCAACAGACCATTCATCAATATCAATAGCTTTCACATCATCAGCTCCCTGTTGCTTTGCATAAATAGCCAATACTGAAGTTCCGCAGCCCATATCCAAAACCTTTTTACCATGAAAGTCAATATCCATCATTTGCTGGATCATGAGATGGGTTGTAGGATGATGTCCGGTTCCGAAAGACATTTTAGGCTGGATAATGATTTCATGCATTCCGGGTACGGAATCATGAAATTCAGCTCTGATCAAGACTTTATCATCAATATTAATGGGTGAGAAATTTTTCTCCCATTCCTCATTCCAGTTGATGTTTGGCATTTCCTGGAAAGTATATTCAATTGTTACATTTTCATTTTCAAAAAGAGGCAGTGCCTTCAATTCATTTTCATTAAATAAATCTTTCTGGATATAACCCAGAATCCCTTCCAATTCTTCCGTAAAACTGTCGAAGCCTATTTCGATAAGCTCTGCCATTAATATTTCATTCCATGGTTGAAGCGGAGAAATTCTGAAGTTGAATTCTAAATAATTTTGCATGTGATCAATTTGGTACAAAAATAAAGAAAAGCGGGTTAAAACCCGCCTGTATTCATATAAAATAAATCATTCAGCAAATAGCTCATCTATCTGTATTGCTAAAGATCTTTTCTTATGGATTTGTAGAGAAAATAGAACCGTTTGCAATTAATGCTCTTCTGTTCATTTTCAGGATATCTCTTACCCATTCTGCGAAATCTTCCGGCTGAAGAACTGTTTCAGGGTTTCCATCTGTTAATCCTCCCTGAATGCTCATATCGGAAGCAATAGTACTTGGCGTTAAGGTTACGACACGGATATTCTGCTTTCTCCATTCTGCCATCATGGATTGTGAAAGAGAAATAACGGCTGCTTTTGAAGCTGCGTAAGCTGACATATTTCCTCCTCCTTTTAAACCGGCCGTGGAAGCAACGTTTACGATATCTCCTTCTCCCTTTTCTTTCAGAAACGGATATACTGCTTTTGCCGCATAATACACCCCAAAAAGATTGGTTTTAATAACCTGTTCCCAGGTTTCAGAAGGCATTTCTTCGATCGTTCCAAAATCTCCGATTCCGGCATTATTGATTAAAATATCTACACCTCCAAGTTCTTTTACTAAAGATTCGATACCTGCTTTTACTGCTGATTCGTCATCAACACTGAAAATAGCATACGCCGCATTGACCCCAATATTTTTAATTTCTTCAACAGTCGCTTTTAAGTTGGCTTCATTTCTGCCTGTAATGGCAACATTCACTCCTTCATTTGCCAAAGCCAAAGCAACTGCTTTTCCTAAGCCTCTTCCACCACCTGTTACAATGGCATTTTTTCCTTTTATGTTCATAATAATACTTTTTCGTCATACAAATTTACGAAAGCATATTTTGTTTAAAGATGAATCATGTGAATGTTTTTCGACGATATTCTTTAAAATAAAACCGGCTTACAGAAGCCGGTTCTCAGAAAGTATAGTAAAAAAAGAATAAATTAAGGAATAAGCACGGGCTCTTTCACTTCAAATTCTTCAGAAGCTGAAAACTGGTTTCCATACATATCCATAGCTCTCACTTCCACCTTGTGCTTCCCTAGTGCTAATTTATTAGTAAATCCACCGATCCATATGTGTTTTGCCATTTCAGGATTTGAGGGTCTTCTTCCCGGGAAAAGATTCTGTGTGGTATCCCATTTGAATACGGACAAAGCAAAATTAGGATCGATCGTTTCGTCATACTCCATATCTTTCCATTCCGCATTATCTATCCTGTACTCCACTTTATCTTTTTTACTCCCCATAAAGAAGTTGGCAAGAATTTTAGCTGATGTTTTTGATGGATAAGGAATGACCTTCGGAACATACAACTTGATCTGATAGTCATCAGGTTTACCGGCTGTTTTGTATTTAACTTTATACTGGTTATCCGCAAAACTTATGAATGAATATCCTTTGGCTGTTCCGTCTCTCATCGTAGAAGTAGGCAATCCCATTTCATCAGGAGTTCCGGAATACCAGTCACCACAAGTTGTTCCTACATTATATTCATGAAGGTCTTTGGCTCCATTCCAACCTGCTTTTTTGCCATAAAAGATCTGCTGTTGGATATGAGTATGTGCTGATAAAAGAAGCGCGTTAGGAAAAGGGCTTAAAAAATCAAACAATTTCTGACGGTCCGCATTTCTGAAATTATCTTCATTACTATGTTCCAACGGAATGTGGAAAGAGATCACAATCAGTTTGTTTTTATCCACCAGCTTCAGGTCATTTTCAATGAATTGCAGCTGATCATTTCGGAATCCTCCCCAATATCCTTTTCCGTCTCTCGGATCCGGATAAAGAATATCGTCTAAAATAATAAAATGTACATTCCCGTAATTAAAAGAATAATTGGCAGGTCCAAAATTAGCTTCAAAAGTTTCGTCTGAAAACTGATCTTCCTTTGCATCATAATTCATGTCATGATTTCCCATTACATTGTACCATGGTAAACCAATCTCTTTCATGACATCAGCATACGGTTTCTGAAGGCTCAGATTATCTCCTACAAGATCTCCAAGACTGATTCCCAGAACCGCATTCTTTTTTGTGTTCTTTACTTCATTTACAATTCCTCTTTTGAAATAATCCAGTTCTTTCTCTGTGTAAGGCTGAGGATCTCCGAAAACCAGGATATCAAAGTTTTTATCCTCCTTTTGTCTGTACAATGCAAAGTTGAGCTCTTTTGGTAACTCCCCTGTCGGCAGCGTTCCTTTGTATTTAAAATCCGAAGGAGATCCTTTTGGTTTGTAATGATAGTAATATTGAGGTAAATTATTACTATTAACAGGTGTCATGTAACCCGATGGTTTGATCACAAAAATGGTTTGATTTTCACTAACCGGTAAGCTATATCTTCCATTTTTATCTGTTAAAACAACCTGGGCACCGTTAGATACCGCTACTCCTTCGATTCCTTTCTCACGGCTTTCTTTTTTTTGATTTTTATTCATGTCTTCGTACACATAGCCGGATACGGAAGTTTGTGACCATGCCATTGCTGAAATCAGAAGGCATGGCATTAATAATTTAATATTCATAGGATGATTTATTTTTATTAAGATGTATTACTTCAGGTTTTTATTAGTTATTCCACCAGGTTTTAATATTGATATTATCTCCTCCCATCTGCTGAACAGCAGCCTGATAGTTTGCTGTATTTAAAACTTTTGGATTAGGTGGATACATCAACCTTTGGGGCAGATTCCCATTGTTAAGGAGACCTCCATTATTGGGAAGTACAGGAAAACCGGTTCTTCTCTTTTCAAACCATTGTTGCTGATCTACAAAGAACAATGCAATATATTTCTGAAGCATAATCCTGTCGATATTTCCATTATAAGCGACATTCGGATTCGCAAAATAATTTGCAGGTACAACAGCTCCCCATTGTTCTATTGCAGCCTTTACCCCATTTTCATAAAAGGTCTGGGCATTTCCCTGAATGATTCCTTTGTTTGCTAATTCCGAAAGGATGAACTGCAGTTCTGCATAAGGATAAATGAGAATATTCAGCGGAGCTTTTGCTAGATTCTGATTCATATTGGACGGTTGATAACTGAATATCGTTCCATAAGCATAACCTGATGGAGCACCTTTATACCCTATATTCTGCTGGCTGGTAATATCTTTAGCCTGGCCGAAAAACATAGCCAGACGTGGATCGTTATTCGCTTTCAGAGCTTCTACAAAAAATTCCGAAGCCGCTCTTCCTGTAGTAAAATCCTGAGGCCTTGCAATAGGAGGAAGAAGTGGTGATACTCCTGTAATATTGAGCTTTGCTGTCTCATTGTTATTTTGAAAGAGAGGATATGTGGCAGGATCATTTACAATCTCCTGAATTCGCTGATGAACATTTACTTCTCCGTTTTTCTTCAGGATTCTTGTCAGCAACCTCAACGACAAAGAATTACAAAACTTCTTCCAGTTTATAATCCCATTTGCATCCGATTCTGCCTTATAGAAAAGATCATTCCCTGTAAGTGGCTTATTGGTAATAAAAAGTGCATTGGCTGCTTTCAGATCATCCAGCAATCGAATATAAATGTCTTTTTGTTTATCAAATTTAGGCTGTGATATCCCATCGTCTAATCTTGAAGCTTCAGTAAAGGGAATATCACCATAGGTATCTGTAAGATTGGAATAAATCCAGGCATTTAATACCATAGCAATAGCCTGATAATTCTGATCTTTTTCTACTATTGCTGCCTCTTTCAGGTCTTTTACCTGTTTCAGCCATTTATATGAGTTATTCCAGAATCCGGCTCCTGTATTTTCGGTAAGATAATACCGGCTCAACGAATTTCCTTCATTCGGAAAATCAAGTGACACCTGCATAATGTCAAACGTAAAATCATTGGCCCGCATGTAATTAACGGAAGCCATGTTATATTGAATAGGAACAAGTAATTTAGCCGCTACCGGATCACTTATCCTGCTTTCGTCAATATTTACTTCATCAAGACTTCTGCTGCAGGAAACAGGGAAAAGACCTATTCCCGAAATTAATAATATGTTGAGTAATAATTTTTTCATGATTTTCAATTTTAAAATTTAACGTTAAGCTGAATTCCCACTGTTCTGGCCGTAGGTAGCTGTCCCATTTCCACTCCCGGTGTAATCTGACTGTCATTAAGAGTTGCAGCTTCAGGATCGAATAACGGGAACTTTGTCCACATCCAAAGATTTCTTCCAAATAATGCTATTGTAAGATCGGTCAGTTTAAGCTGCTCCGTTACACTTTTAGGAAAAGTATAAGATATTCTTGCATCCCTTAATTTGACAAAAGAGGTATCAAATGAGTTGGTTTCTACATTGGCTCTTCTGTAATAATCAGCGTAATAAGCCGAAACGGCGACACCTTTGGTGTTTGGTGAGTAAGATCCGTCAGGATTTTGTATCACTCCTTCTCCTACGATCAGACCATTCGGATTATCTCTTCCGATCAGGGTATGCGTTAATTTACCCTGTTCAGTCATTTTGTGATGCGACTGGGAATAGGCCATTCCTTTGTATTGTCCGTCAAAAGAAAAGCTGATGGTAAAATTCTTGTATCTGAACTCGTTTTGAAGACCGGCCCTCCATTTCGGATATGCATTTCCTATCTTTTTCATCTCAGTTGGCTTCGCTGTTAAGCCGTCACTTCCATATACAACCTGTCCGTCAGGTGAATACATCAGTCCATAGCCATACATATCTCCCAATGATCCACCAACTACTGCATTATAATACACCACTCCACCTACACTGCCTAAAGTATAAGGCTGTCCCTGAAATTCATCCGGAAGTGAAAGGATCTTATTTCTGTTCATTGACCAGTTCGCATTTACACTCCACGAGAAATTTTTATTTTTAACGGGAAAGGTATTTAAAGTCATTTCCAATCCTCTGTTTCGTACCTCCCCTGCGTTGATGGTTCTTTTACTATATCCTGTTTCATACAGAGCCGGGATATCAACGATTTGGTCCTTAGAATTGTTCTGGTATGCGGTAATGGAATAGCTGATCCTGTTTTTAATTATACTGAAATCCATTCCGGCTTCAATATTGGTAAGCATCTCAGGTCTCAGGTTAGGATTAGGAAATAAAGAGGGAGCCTCTACTGATCCGGAGAACACACTGTTGTTATAATATTTTATAAGTTTATAAGGGCTTGTGTCATTTCCAACCTTTGACCAGGAAGCCCTTAATTTCCAGTAATTGAACTGGTTTGAGCTAAGTTTGAATATGTCTGAAAGAATAAAAGAAAGACCTGCGGAAGGGTAAAAATAGGATCTGTTGTTTTTAGGAAGTGTGCTGCTCCAATCATTTCTTGCCGTAAGGTCAAGGAAGATCTTATTCTGATACCCCAAAGTCACCAAACCATAGGCACTATTGACCTGCTTATCGTTTGGAGTTGCAAATTTTGTAATGTTGGCAATGCCATTGGGCAGTGTATAAACTCCCGGCTTCAAAAGACCGTCGGCGAGATAATCATACATCGTGTATTCGGAATAACGGATATTTCCTCCTACTGATGCGCTGAAATCAAAATCTTTAAATGTATTTTTATAAGTAAATAATAAATCGTTATTAAGGTCCATCTGTTTAATATGCTGCTCCCTGTACATTCCCTGAAGATAGTTGGCAGAACTCCATGGCCTTTGCTGAGTACGTTCTTCATTGGTGAACTCCATACCGGATCTGAACATGACCTCAAAGTTTTTGGCCAATTTATAGTTAAGGTTTATGTTTCCTGTGATAAAATTCTTATCCACCCCGTTTAACATTTCGTAGGCGATCATGTATGGATTATCAATATAGGAACTGAAGGGATGGATCTGATCCACCTGGTATTTATCTTTTTTCCATATTGGCCGATACCAGGCAAGATCTACATTCGGGTTCTGGAAAATCATGAAATAGGAAATCGATTGATTGCTGTAACCTGTCGCAGGCAGGTTATCACTTGTCATTTTATTATAGTTGAACTTAACTCCTATTTTTAATTTTTCATTGATCTTATGGTCAAAAGAAATCGCTGCATTAAATCTGTCGAAACCCGTATTAGGCATCATCCACTCATTTTTAAGATACGTTAATGAGGACCTGAAAGAGGTATTTTCATTGGATGCCTCTACAGCAATATTGTTTGAAAATGTGCTACCTGTTTGCCAGAAGCCTTTGATATTGTCTTTGTATGGTCTCCATAGTTGTCGTTCCGCACTCTGACCTTCCAATGTGGGATCATATTGAAAATAATATTGGCCTGCAAATTTCGGCCCGAATGCACTACTTGTACCACCCGTATTTACTCCATCCGGTGAAGCTCCATACGAATAGAAATAATTCCCTTTCGAATCCTTTTGCATAGTCCCCTGACCATACTCATACTGATAGTCCGGCCATTTTAGCACTGTATCATAGCTTGAATAGGAATTTAAGGTAACCTGTATTTTTCCCTTTTTGGTTTTTCCGGATTTAGTTGTGATCATTACTGCACCTCCCGCACCTCGTGATCCGTATAAAGCTGCTGCGGTAGATCCTTTTAAAACTGTTATTGTTTCAATGTCATCAGGGTTGATGCTGTTGATTCCATTCCCGTAATCAATAGGTAAATCAGCTTTTGCTCCTGCTCCATAGGCTGAAAATCCGGTACCTGTGGTTGAATTGCTCAATGGAACACCATCCACTACGATAAGTGCATTATTCTGATCCATATTCATCGAGATATCACCTCTAAGTTTGATGAGTGAGCTTCCTAAAGGCCCCGCTCCCGCTGTTTGGATCTTCAAACCGGCAACTTTACCTTCAAGAGCCTGAGCCCAGTTATTATTCTGGGTTCTTAACAGCTCTTCAGATTTGATGGTTTCAGCAACATATCCTAAAGATTTATCGTGTCTTTTAATACCTAAAGCAGTAACGACCACTTCATCAATATTTTTAATGGTATCTTTCCTGGCTTTCTGTTGGGCTGTCAGGCTGGAACTAACTAATCCCAAAAATGATAAAAACAATAGTTTCTGTTTCTGTTTACGCATATCTTTTTGTTTGCGCAAAAGTAAAAGCTACTGGTGAAGATGGTTTTAATACTATTTTAACATTTATTAAAAAAATATTAAACACAATATGAACTCATTATCAACAAGGGTTTGTACTTTTCTGGTTAACAGTACATTAAAATGATGAATATTATTTAATGCGACATGCATAACTTATTTCATTATCTTTATTGTCTTTTTATGATACACTACTTTTACATCACAATAAAAATCTAGTAATCAAATACTTGATCAACAGAATCGTTCTCATCTGAATGTATATTATAAAAAAAGCAGCTTGCCATGGGCAAGCTGCTAAAAAATATCTACGTTTAAATAAACTTTTAAGGCCTATTTACCTTTTAACTGATCAGGAATATTTGTTGTAATAAAACCGATTCCCTGGCTTTTTAATTTCTCGTAAACCGCAATATCATTCACAGTCCATGAATTGGTAATTAAACCCAATGCTTTAGCTTCGGAAATCCATGTCGGATTTTTGTCGAAAACACTGTAATGATAGTCCATCCCGTCCAAACCTTCATTTTTAATCTGTTCCGGAGACAATTCTCCATTAAGGTATTGAACTTTAAATTTCGGTTCTGCCTTTTTAATTTCTTTACAAATATTCAGGCTGAAAGAAATAAATTCACTCTGAGATTCCAGTTTCAGGTCCTTTATTGTTTTGATTGTTTTTTGAACCAGCTCATCTTCCTTTTCTTTTGTCTTATCGGGCTTAATTTCAACGATCAGCTTAAGAGACTTATCTTTCTTTCCCTGTTTCAGATAATCTTTAAGGGTCGGGAAGTTTTCACCGTTTGAGAGCTTCACTTTTTCCAACTCTTTGAAGTCTGTTTCGGAGATTTCCATTTTCCCGTGGTGTTCATCATGGTTAACGACCAGGACTCCATCCTTTGTCATTCTCACATCGAATTCAGCTCCATAAATCTTAAGTTTTTGGGCATTCTCCAACGATTTTAATGAATTTTCGGTGGTTGGAGGTTGTGTTTGCCAATAACCTCTGTGTGCGATAATCTGGGTTTGTGCCTTCATTGCAACTGTACTTAAAACTGCTAACCCTAAGATAAAATTTTTCATAATATAATCAGATAATTAAAAATGTCAAAGTCCGGGACTTTGACATAAAGGTAGTATTAAAATTTTAGAAAGTATATTTCGCTCCTAACTGAATCTGGTAAGGATTACCTGATAAAGGTTCTAATCCACTGGTATTCAGTTTATATTGATATTGTTGTGTTGCTGCATCAAATCCTGTAATTCTATACAATGCTGTATTTCCATAGGATTTATTGACTCCCCACTCTTTATTAAGAAGATTGGCAACATTAAAAATATCAACTGAAAGTTCAAATCCACCAATTTTTTCAAACTTGATCTTCTTAGCAATACGGATATCCCATACTCCATAGAAACCGTTCTTACCTCCATTACGTTCAGCAATTTTGTTATTGTAATCGCTGATATAGTTTTTCAATGCTTTACCTACTTCAGGGTTATCAATTAAAGTCTGTGTAAGATTCGGGAATATGTATGCCAGATCGTTCGTATCAACAAAATCTCCGTTCGTATTTCCTCCGGAAGTCACTGAGAATCTAGTTCCTCCTATCCCTGAATATCGTATACCTACGGTAAATCCAAAAAAGGTAGGTGAATTCCCATACAATACCACTTTATTACGGAACTGATTATCGGAATATGTCATTCTCAGATTTCTCGGGTCACTTTCAACCATTGTGGATAAAGTTGCAGAATTGGCAACATTCCCATTATATGAGGTATTATCCTTGATATCAGACCATGTGTAGCTTGCTGTAATTTCTCCATCTTTGTAATAACGGTAACTTGTATCAAATACAAACGAAAACTGATTTACTTTCCCGTCGCTTACAAGTTCAAGTACCCTTCCGAAATTATTATTAATTCTGCCTGCTTTCCAATCAACAGTTCCATTGGCATTTACTGTATTCAAAGGAACAAAAACACCTCTTCCCCCTTCATTATTTAATGTAAAATAAGGATTGGCTACCATGTTTCTGTCATAATAGAAATAATTGTTTCTTCCTAAGGCAGCATAAGCAGCAACACCCGCTCTGAATCTTTCATTAAAGAAGTGAGTATAGGAGATATTCGCCTTATAAACGATTGGAATTTTAGCATCTTTACCTGTGTAATTAATGGTAGGAATCTGATATTGTGATAAAGTAGGAACAGTTCCGTAATCATTCCTATAGCTGGTGAAGTTCGGGACAGGAACATCTTTACCAGTCACATCTACCGTTGCCAAGTGTCTTCCGTCAAATACAAGGTTGTTGATCACCATATAATTGTTGATATCCGAAGAGAAGATTCCTGCACCAAATTTCAAGAAGTCTTTACTTTCTTCATTGATATTCCAGTCAAATTGAAATCTGGGTTGAATAACGAATGATTTAATACGGTTATCGGTTCTGATTCCCATTTGATCATATAGCTTTTGATTAAGCTCGGCTTTCGGATATCCACCATAATCCAGCCTTAAACCAGCCATTAAGTCAAGTCCTTTAGCAATTTTTGTTTGAATCTGACCATATACGCCAACATTCCAAATGTTCGATTTTACAGAAGAATCATCCATTAAAGGAACCTCTCTGTAAAACCTGTAAGGCGTAAGGTTATTAAAATTATCAATTCCTAAGAATTGAAACCTTCCGTTCACCTCGCTACCATAAATAGATTTTGATTTTGTGTACATCAGGTCGATACCTGCTGTATATTTAATCTTATCTGTATTATAGTATAAATTGTCTACGATCTGGAATACATTATTTCTAAAGCTTTCCTGTCCGAAACGGTGTCCTCCGATCTGGATATTGGTTGTAAGGTCCTTTCCATCAATGGTAGAAGGTACACGTTCTACAATTGCCCTTGGAACAGCATGCCCCAGCTGATTGTTCTGATAGCTGTTCTGGTAAGTATATAAATATTGTGCTTTTAATTCGTTGGTGAGATTTGATTTCAGATTTGATCTTAATGTTAATAATAAGCTATTATCAAGGTTTTTGTCATTTCCATAAGATTCAAAAAAATTGATGGCCGTGTTATCTGCTAGTCCGTTTTTATTAAAATCATAAGTAAAATTATTTCTTAAGGTTAATAAGTTTTTAGGGTTGATCTGCCAGTCTAAACGTAGGAATCCGGCATCAGAATTCCTAACTTTATCAAAGCTTCCGAATTGCGGAGTATTTCCGACACCATATTTAGCTCTCCCAATATTTAAAACCTGATTAAGTGTTTCATTGGTTACATTAAACCTTAAAGCATCATCTTTCGTTCTTACATCTGCAATGATCAAAGGCCTGGAATCCAATTGATGATCCCATGCGGCAAAGAAATGCAACTTATTTTTAATAATCGGACCTCCTAAAGATACCCCGAACTGTGAGGTTGAAAAGTCGTTTACCCTTTCATTTCCCCTGATATCATATTTGCTGGATAACCATCCTGTTCTCAGATATTCCCAGGCACTTCCCGTAAAGGTATTGGTTCCTGATTTCGTTACAGCACTTACCGTACCTCCTCCACTTCTTCCCAATGTAACATCATACTGGTTGGTCGTAATTTTAAATTCACGTACTGCTTCAATTGAAATGGAATAAGGTGCGCCACTTCGGCTGGTTGTAGATCCTGCAGAAGTTGGATTCTTGGCAGTCATTCCATCGATGGTAAAGTTGGTGGAAGATCCTAATTGTCCTGATAAATTCCCTCCCTTTCCACTTAACGGAGACAATTCTGTAAGATTGGTGAAATTTCTTCCATTAACAGGCAATATCCCCATGTTTTTAGCAGAAATAGCTGTTGCCGCACCAAGATTTCCGATCTTGTTTTTAAGATTTCCCGTTACAACTACAGTTTCAATTACCTTTTCATGATCCCCAAGATTAACATCTACGGTAACCTGATCTCCAAAATTGACATTGTAGCCCTCTCTTTTTTCATCGTTTACAATAACCGTATAAGGACCACCAAGAGGAATTTCTTTAAAAATATACTCTCCTTTTGAATTGGTTTCAGTTTCTGTTCTAAAACCTGTAGACTCATTAACGATGGTTACCTTTACTTTTTCCTGGGCTTTAGTTCCGGTGATTTTTCCGGTAATGGATGCCTGTGTGGTCTGTGCATAAGCCATTGTACCAAAGCTCAAAAACAATAATCCCAATACAATCTTTACTTTTCTCATCTTTTCAAATTAGCTGGGGCAAAGGTATTGGGTCTGTACAAGCTTGCTATTTAAGGAAATTTTAACATTTCTTTAATTAAATTAGAACGATATGTTAAGCTATTACTAACAAATAAAATAAAGAAATGGCAATCAACAACTTATCATGTATTACAAATTTTTAATGTATCCATATTATTTAATTATGTTATTTTCTTAATGATATTAGTTTTAGCTATTTTTGCTTAAAAGAAAAAATAGCAATGTCCGAAAACATTCAACAAAAGATAGAACAGCTTCGTAAAGAACTTCATCAGCATAATGAAAATTATTATTTACTGGATGAACCTACCATTTCAGATTTTGAATTTGACCAATTATTAAAGGAACTTCAGGATCTCGAAGCAAAGCACCCGGAATTTTATGATGCCAACTCTCCCAGTGTACGTGTTGGAGGTGGGATCACTAAAGTCTTTCCTACTATTCAGCATCAGTTCAGAATGTATTCCCTGGATAATTCCTATGATTTTGATGATCTTGAAGACTGGGAAAAGCGAATTATTAAAACAATTACCGGCCCCGTGGAATTTGTTGCAGAATTAAAATATGATGGTGCTTCTATTTCTATTTTGTATGAAAATGGTAAACTGATACAGGGAGTTACTCGTGGAGACGGTTTCCAGGGAGATGAGATCACTGCTAACGTACGTACTATTTCAGACATTCCTTTGACACTGAAAGGAGATTTCCCGTATCGTTTTTTCATGCGTGGGGAAATATATCTCACGAGAAAAAATTTCGATAAAATCAATAAACTAAGAGAGGAAGAAGGATTAGATCCTTTTATGAATCCACGAAATACGGCAAGCGGAAGTTTGAAGATGCAGGATAGTGGTGAGGTAAGAAAACGCGGGCTTTCTTCTGTATTATATCAGTTTATTTCCGAGGAAATTCCGGCAGAAACGCATTGGGAATTGCTTCAAAAAGCTCAGACCTGGGGTTTCAAAACTTCCCAGCAGGCAAAACTTTGTAAAACTTTAGATGAAGTAAAAGATTTCATTACTTTCTGGGATACAGAACGACATAATCTTCCTTTTGAAATTGATGGTATTGTATTAAAAGTAAATTCTTTACAACAGCAGAGACAGCTTGGATATACTGCAAAATCACCTCGCTGGGCAATGGCCTATAAATTTAAAGCTGAAAAAGTAGAAACGGAATTACAAAGTGTATCCTATCAGGTCGGAAGAACAGGAGCCATTACTCCGGTAGCTAATCTGAAACCTGTTCTATTGGCAGGAACCACTGTTAAGAGGGCATCTCTTCATAATGAAGATATCATTAAAAAACTGGATCTGCATGAACACGATTTTGTTTATGTAGAAAAAGGAGGTGAAATTATACCTAAAATTGTGGGCGTCAACAAAGACAAAAGAACAGAAAAAAGCAGGGAGATCGAATACATTAAACATTGCCCTGAATGCGGAACCGAACTTATAAAAGTGGAAGATCAGGCGATTCATTTCTGTCCGAATGAACTTCACTGCCCTCCGCAGGTAGTAGGAAGAATGATTCATTATGTTTCAAGAAAGGCTTTAAACATAGAAAATTTAGGGAGCGAAACCATTGAACAACTGTACCGGGAAAAATTAATTGAAAATCCGGCAGACTTTTACACTTTAACCAAAGAGCAATTACTTCCGCTGGAAAGAATGGCTGAAAAGTCGGCACAAAATATTATCTCAGGAATTGAAAAATCTAAGGAAATTCCTTTTGAGAAAGTATTATATGGAATCGGTATCAAACATGTAGGAGAAACAGTTGCCAAGAAACTGGTTAAAAACTTCCCTACTATTGATGACCTGAAAAATGCAACTGCCGAAGAATTGTGTCAGGTGGAAGATATAGGAGGTAAAATTGCATATAGTATTGAAGCGTTCTTCAATAATCCGGAAAATATTTTAATGATTGAACGCTTAAAAACCTATGGTGTTCAGCTTGAAAAAGGAGAAAATACCAATGAAGTTTTATCCCATGTTCTTGATGGAAAAACATTCCTGTTCACCGGAAAACTGTCTCTGTTCACAAGAGAATCTGCAGAGGATATGGTGGAAAAACATGGTGGAAAAAATATTTCCGCGGTTTCTAAAAACCTTAATTATCTTGTTGTGGGCGAAAAAGCCGGCAGTAAATTGAAAAAAGCTCAGGATATCGGGACTATTGAGATCCTTGATGAACAGCAATTTTTAGATTTGATAGAAAATCAATAAAAAAAACAGACATTTTAACAATAATTAAATAATAAGCCATTGATATATACTATTGATGGCTTATTTTTGCTTTTTAAAATAAAAAAATAACTACTAACTAGTAATACATGAAAAAAATCTACTTAATCATTTCTCTGATTATATTTGCTATGTTTCAGGCACAGATTGTGAATATTCCAGATGCTAATTTTAAAGCCAAACTTCTGTCAGCAAACACAACAAACGGGATCGCATACAACAATAACCACCAAAAAATTGTAATTGATACAAACGGAGATAGTGAAATTCAGGTTTCAGAAGCATTGAATGTATCAGAACTTTTTATTCCCGGTCAAACAGGTAATATGATTGCTGATCTTACAGGTATCAATCAGTTTACCAATCTTACGGCTTTAAGTGCTTTTAATAATGCTTTGACTAATCTTCAAATAACAGGATTATCCAACCTTACACTTATACATGTAGCCAACAACAATCTTACTAACGTTTCTTTTGATAATTTGAACAGTCTGCAGACTTTATCTATCGCTAACAATCAACTTTCTGGTTTCTCAATTACTAACTCCCCCAATCTACAAAGTCTCTCATGTAGTGGAAATCAATTAGTATCGGTAGATATTTCCAATTTCCCAAATCTGGTCACTTTAGAATGTAATAATAATTTAATTACAACATTAATTTTAAATAACAATAATAATTTGACAAACATTGTTGCTTCACATAATAAGCTTGTAACCATTCCGTTTGGGGAGGCTCCTAATGTGGCAAATTTATATATTGATTATAATCTTTTTACTACTATTGATGTGGGACAACTTACACAGCTTGGTAATTTTAATTTTTCTAATAATCCCAATCTCGTAAGCTTTAATATTAAGAACGGAAAAAATAACTATACTCAAGGAGCAACTCCATATTTTTCAAACACACCAAGTTTAAGTTATATATGCGTTGATGATATCGAGTTGGGAGCGATAAATGCACTGGTCAATTATTACAATCAGCCTAATGTTGTATTAAACTCATATTGTTCTTTTGCTCCCGGAGGAAATTCTTATACCATACAGGGAAGCACGAAATATGATTCCAATAATAATGGTTGTGACATCAATGATCCTATAAAAGCGTTTCAAAAATTCTCAATAACAAATCCTTATAATGCCGGTAATATGATAGCAAATGCTTCAGGAAATTATTCAATTCCAGTTCAAGCCGGCAATTATACCATTACACCTGTATTAGAAAACCCTACTTATTTTAATATTTCACCAACAAATGTAACTGCAAATTTCCCTACACAAACAAGTCCCCTTACTCAAAATTTTTGCATGTCCGCCAATGGAACACATAACGATCTAGAAATTATCATTATTCCTGTGACTGCTGCTGTACCAGGTTTTGATACAAAATATAAAGTTTTTTTCAAAAATAAAGGTAACACATCACAATCGGGAACTTTGGTTTATAATTTTGATGACAATCTAATGAATTATCTAAACTCCACGATTGCTCCAAACACTCAGTCAACTGGAATATTATCCTGGAATTTTACCAATATTTTACCCTTCGAGACTAAAGAAGTTACATTAACCTTTACATTAAACACACCAACACAAACACCACCCTTAAATGGCGGAGATCTATTGCACTACACAGCACAGATTAATGGAGGTACAGATGATACACCAACAGATAATATATTTACTTTAAATCAACCTGTAGTTAATTCTTTTGATCCCAATGACAAAACATGCCTTGAAGGAACCTCAATTGCACAAGCAAAAGTTGGAGATTACGTTCATTACCTAATCAGATTTGAAAATACAGGGACAGCCAATGCGAAAAATATTGTGGTAAAAGACGAAATTGATCTTACGAAATTCGATTTATCCAGTTTGATTCCTCTTAATGGAAGCCATAATTTTGTAACGAGAATCAATGGAAATGTAGTCGAATTTATTTTTGAAAACATTCAGCTTCCTTTTGATAATGCGAATAATGACGGATATGTTTCATTTAAAATCAAAACAAAATCTAATTTGGTTATCGGAGATAGTTTCAGTAATACAGCCAAGATCTATTTTGATTATAATGCGCCTATCATTACGAATACTGCTACAACTTCTGTTCAGAATACCTTAGGAACATCCGAAATTACTAATGATAAAGACCAGTTCAGTATCTATCCGAATCCGGTAAAAGATATTGTATTCATAAAGTCAAAAGAGAAGATTGTAAAGGCAGAAATCTATGATACAGCAGGAAGGATTTTAAATTCAATAAGCGTAAGCAATAATTCTGTCAACACCTCTGAACTTGCTAAAGGAAGCTATATGATCAGATTGTTTACAAAAGATCAGGTTATGGTACAGAAATTCATAAAAAATTAATTTCAATTAAGTATATTTTTTAGATACCATTAAATAGCAATTAAGTAATGCTAAAATAACTCACATAAAAAATGATAAACCAATAAAATTTATGAAAAAACTTTACCTCATTCTTTTCGTAAGTATTCTGCCTATATTTAAAGCACAAATCTTAAATATTCCAGATCCGAACTTTAAATCTTATTTATTATCTGCAAATAATACAAATTATATCGCTCTCGACGTTAACCACAATCCTGTTGCTATAGATCTTAACGGCGACAACGAAATTCAGGCTAGCGAAGCAAGTTTAATAAAAACTCTTGATATTAATGGAACAACGAGTACAGTGGGATCGCAAATCGGCGATATTACAGGTATTAAAAGTTTCACAAATCTTACGAAACTCTCTGTACAATTTATACCGAACAATAACTTCACCTCTTTTGATGTTAGCGGGATGACTTCCCTTACAGAATTATTTGCTGCTGGTTATTATCTTTCAGCGCTTAATGTAGATAATTGTACCGGTCTTAAGAAATTGAATATTCAAGGTGGAAATTTCCAAACACTTACTTTAAATATTCCCTCTTTAACACATTTGTCTATTTCAGAGTATTTAAATTATTTAAATTTTCAAGGTTGCCCAAATATCAAAGTCCTAAATTTAGAACGAGTATTGCTAAGTAATATTAATCTAAGCGGTATAAATAATTTAGAAGAAGTTACGATTTCAAGTTACGGTTATTCATGGTTAAATAATACTATAAATATTAGTGGCTGTAATGATTTAAAAAAAATCTCCCTTTTTGGCCCGGACATACAATCTTTATCTGTTTCCAATAACCCATTGCTCACAGAAATTACCTCCAATTATAGCACTACAGTTCCTAATGTAACGATATCTAACAACCCACTACTAAAAAGTATTTCACTGGTTGATAATGAAATTACAAACCTGACAGTAACCGGATCCCCATTGCTCGAAATTTTTGATGTTGATGAAAATGCTCTTAACAGTATTGATTTAACAGGTTTTCCTATTCTTACAACTGTAAAGTGTTCAGAGAACCAACTCACATTATTAGATTTGAGTTCTAATCCTTTACTTTCTTACTTAGATTGTTCGGATAACAATATAAAGATTTTAAATTTTAAAAATGGAGGACAAGGTGTTCCATATAATTTCAATATTGATGATAATTCAGAATTACAATATGTATGTTGTGATTTACAGCATACCAATGCTGTTTTATCCTACTTGAATATGTATGGTTATACTAATGTTAATGTTAATTCTTATTGTTCTTTTACTCCTGGTGGAACTTTTTACACCATAAATGGAGACACAAAATACGATTCCAACAATAATGGCTGTGATATTTCGGATCCAGGAAAAGCATTTCAAAATTTCTTGGTTACAAGTGGGTCCTCCACTGCTAATTTTATTGCAAATTCGGCAGGGGTCCATTTCATACCGTTACAAGCTGGAACTCACACTATTAGTCCTATACTCGAAAATCCTACTTACTTTAATGTCTCGCCAGCAAATTTAATAACCACCTTTCCTACTCAAGCAAGCCCATTTACACAAAACTTTTGTTTAACGGCTAATGGAATACATAATGATTTGGAAATTATGATTATTCCAATTGAATCAGCAAGACCTGGATTTGATACAAAATATAAAGTTGTTTACAGAAATAAAGGAACTTCGGCACAATCAGGAACCTTAGCTTATAATTTCAATGACAATCTAATGAATTATCTAAGCTCCACGATTGCTCCTAATTCACAGTCAACTGGAATCTTATCCTGGAATTTCAACAATATCTTACCTTTTGAGACTAAAGAAATTACAGTAACCTTTAAATTGAATACTCCTACACAGACTCCTCCTTTAAACGGTGGTGATGTACTGCATTACACAGCACAAATCAACGGAGCTACAGATGATACTCCTTCAGATAATATATTTACATTAAACCAAATCGTTGTCAACTCTTTTGATCCTAATGATAAAACCTGTCTGGAAGGCTCTTCTATCACTCAGGCACAAGTCGGAGATTATGTTCATTATTTGATGAGATTTGAGAATACAGGAACGGCCAATGCTCAAAATATCGTAGTAAAGGATGAGATCGATACTTCAAAATATGATATATCCAGCTTAGTTGCACTGAATGGAAGCCATAATTTTGTAACGAGAATCAATGGAAATGTAGTCGAATTTATTTTTGAAAACATTCAGCTTCCTTTTGATAATGCGAATAATGACGGATATGTTTCATTTAAAATTAAAACAAAATCTAATTTGGTTATCGGAGATAGTTTCAGTAATACAGCCAAGATCTATTTTGATTATAATGCGCCTATCATTACGAATACTGCTACAACTTCTGTTCAGAATACCTTAGGAACATCCGAAATTACTAATGATAAAGACCAGTTCAGTATCTATCCGAATCCGGTAAAAGATGTTTTATTCATTAAGTCAAAAGAGAAAGTTGTAAAGGCAGAAGTCTATGATATAGCTGGAAGGATTTTAAATTCAATAAGCGTAAGCAATAATTCTGTCAATATCTCTGAACTTGCTAAAGGAAGCTATATGATCAGATTGTTTACAAAAGATCAGGTTATGGTACAGAAATTCATAAAAAATTAAATCACTTTACATCAATAAACGAAAGACTGCCTTAAGAAGCAGTCTTTTTTTATATGCTTGAACGATCACGTAAGAATTTATTGTATTTTTATTCAAGGTTTTAATTATACATCCATGGATTTTCTACAAGATCACTATTCCATTCAAAATGAACTGATACTGATATTTATTTCAGTTATGCTCGGGCTTTTTATCGGTGCTGAACGTGAATATAGAAATAAGTCTGCAGGACTTCGCACGTTTATTCTGGTATGTTTTGGATCTTGTCTTTTCACCATATTATCAATCAAAATAGGAGTTCAGAATCCAGATCGTCTGGCAGCCAATATTATTACCGGTATAGGTTTCTTGGGAGCAGGAGTTATTTTCAAAGGAGATAATAAAATCGATGGAATTACAACGGCAACAACCATCTGGGCAACTGCTTCAATAGGAATGGCTGTCGGTTCAGGATATGTATACTTTTCGTTGCTGGGCACTACATTGGTTCTTCTTGTCTTGAGCTCGTTAAGTTATTTGCAGAATTTTATCGACAATAATCATAAAATCAGGGAATATAAAATATCTATCTCCGCTTCTGATCACATCAGTCATTGTGAGGAATTATTCAGGAATAATCATTTAAAGTTTCTTATCATGAGACAGCAATATTCCAAAGACAGTTTAATTACGACCTGGAGACTTACGGGGAATACCCGGCAACACGAGCTTTTGATTAAGCAAATGATGAATGACCCTAAAATTATGTCCTATCAATTTTAAAATAAAAAATAAAGGCAGCAGCCTTTATTTTTTCTTGAAAACATACAGATCTTTATTGGGACCGGTAATTTCCTTTCCATTCAAATCAAGCTGAGTAAGATGGTTTTCACCGACCTTGTATTTGTAATTAGCGGATTTTCCTTTTAAAGTCACAATACTGCCCGTTTTATCCCACTCCAAGGTTCCTTTATCTTCATTCTTTGATTTTCTGTCGATATATTCTTCTGTAATATGGAACGTATTATCCTTATTCAATGTGAGAGAAGTTTTGATCCCCGGGCAATCTGCACATGGAACCACAGCCTCATAAGTTCCGTTCCAATCCAATGAATTCTGAGAGTTATGCCCATCAATCAAAGCGTTGCCAGCCACTGAATCCAATGGTTTTTGGATCGAAGCTGAATCTGTTTCCGGGGCAGAAAATATTTCTCTTTGTTTTTCTTTGGGTGAACATGAAGCCAGTAATATGGCCAGTACAGTTCCGGATAAAAAAGTTTTGTTTTCCATAAATATTATTTGTTTCTGGTCATTAAATAACGGGATCCATCCCATTATATTTTTTAATACAAAATATTAAATGCCATTATCTATGAATCTACCTCGTTTTCAGGATGACTTGTAACTTATAATCCTAATTTTCTTCGTAAATTGGACAAAATTTTTGATTATGATAAAAAAGATACTTTTATCTGCATTTCTTTTGCCTGCCGCAATGGCTTTTGCCCAACAATATGGGGGAATGTGGATTCCAACGGAGCTGAATGAAAAGGAAATGAAAGACCTGGGAATGAAAATCTCTGCAAAAGACATCTTCAATCCTCAAAAGGCCAGTATTAAGGATGCCGTTGTTCAATTTAACGGTGGCTGTACAGCAGAAATTATTTCTCCAAAAGGACTTTTATTAACCAATCATCACTGTGGCTTCGGACAAATTCAGGCACATTCTACAGTACAAAATGATCTTCTTTCCAATGGATTCTGGGCAACGAATATGAGCACCGAGCTTCCTAATCCCGGATTAAAAGTAGATTTTATTGTAGATATCAAAGAAGTAACCAATCAAATTCTGGAGGGTACGGATCATCTTTCCGAACCTGATCTTTCAAAAAAAATCAACAACAATATTGAGATATACAAAAATTCTCAAAAAATAGAAAATTATCAGTCTATCACTGTAAAGCCTATGTATTATGGAAATAAATACTATGCTTATACAATAGAAACTTATAAAGACATCCGTTTGGTAGGAGCACCGCCACAAAGTATAGGAAAATTCGGAAGTGATACGGATAACTGGGTATGGCCAAGGCATACGGGAGATTTCTCTATGTTCAGAATTTATGCAGATAAAAACAATAAGCCTGCAGAATATTCCAAAGATAATGTTCCTTATGTACCTAAACATTTTCTACCTGTTTCCATCAAGGATAAGAATGAAAATGATTTCACATTTGTATTTGGCTTTCCGGGAAAAACCACTGAGTATCTTCCATCAATTGCAGTTGAAAAAATCATGAATGAGATTGATCCTGCAAAAATTGCAGTCCGCGATGTCGCTTTAAAGACTTTGGATGAAAAAATGCGTGTGGACAATGCAACACGTATTAAATATGCTTCTAAATATGCTTCAGTGGCAAATTACTGGAAAAAATGGATTGGAGAAGTAGAAGGCCTGAAAAAGTCTAATGCTGTAGAAAAGAAAGTAATGTACGAAGGATCTCTGGTAGCTAAAAATCCGGAAATCAAAACAACATTAGACCAGCTGAATAAGCTATACACTGAGCAGGCTCCTTATGCTTTAAATAATGCCTATTATTCTGAGTTAATTAAAAATGCTGAGACATTAGCATTAGCTAATATGTATTCCAACTATATCTTATCCGTAGAAGCAGGAAGAATGGATGAGAAGGAAATTACAGCATTTAAAAATAAGCTGACTTCTTTCTATAAAGATTACAGTCCGGAGCTTGATGCAAAAGTAACTGCAAAGCTCCTTGCTCTGTATGCCAACAAAACAACCGCTCAGTTTTTACCAGCGGGATTTGATAAATTTAAAAACGAAGCACAGAACATTCAGAATATCGAAGAGATTTCTAAAAACTCTATCATTACCGGCAGAACAGCTGTAAATGGAGCTTCTTTAAGTGCAGATATTGACAAGGCATTTTCTAATCAGGATAAACTGGTAAGAACATTAAAAAAAGACCCTGTTTATCAATTATTTTCAAATATCAAAGACACTTATTCAAAAACAGCTGATCCTCAGTATACCTCAATCCAGACAAAAATTGATGCGCTGCAGAAAAAATTCATGCAACAGCAAATGTCGACCGATAAAGACAGAAAATTCTTCCCTGATGCCAACTCCACACTTCGTGTGACTTACGGTAAAGTAAAAGGTTCAAATCCGAGAGATGCTGTTTCTTATGGTTATCAAACTCATTTGGCAGGAGTTATAGAAAAATACATTCCGGGGGATTATGAATTTGATGTTCCTAAAAAGTTAATCGATCTTTACAATAAAAAAGATTTTGGAAATTATAAAGATAAGGGAGGTGATGTTCCTGTAGGATTTACGGCCACCAATCATACCACAGGGGGAAACTCAGGAAGTCCGGCTCTTGATGCTTACGGAAATCTAGTAGGATTAAATTTCGACAGACAATGGGAAGGAACTATGAGTGATATTAATTATGACCCCCGTTTTAGCAGAAACATTATGGTTGACACCAAGTACATTCTATTCATCATTGAAAAATTTGCCGATTCCAAGTGGCTGATTGATGAAATGAAAGTTATCAAATAATTCTTATCCATAATAAGATGTTTTAAACCCTATCTAAAGTTAGATAGGGTTTTTAATTGAAAAGATAATCTTTCCTTATCCAGGAGCAGTTAAGCGCAATTTAAGGATAGGTAAAATCTATATAAAATAACATACCGATCACTGAACAGTATGTATTTTTAATAAAAACTTTTTTATGAATGATAACCATCTTAAAATGTGTACGGAATGTGGTATACAATATCCGGAAAGCTATCAGGGCAATCTTTGCCTAATTTGTAATGACGAAAGACAATCAGTCCCTCAAAGCGGACAATCGTGGATTACCCATGAAAAGCTTCTGGAAAAGCATAGCATAAAAATTAAAAAACTAAATAATAACCTTTACGAACTGGTTGTTAATCCGAGGTTTTCTATTGGACAGCGGGCCTTGCTGGTACTTTCTAAAAACGGAAATATATTATGGGATTGCATTCCCCTTCTTGATGAAGCGGCTATTGCATTTATTAATTCTAAAGGGGGCTTAAAAGCTATTGCTTTCTCTCATCCGCACTATTATTCCAATATGAAAATGTGGGCAGATACCTTTAATTCTAAAATTTATATTCATGAAAACGATAAAGAATGGGTTGTAAATGGAGGTGATTTTGTAGAATACTGGACCGGTCATCAGCTTAATCTATGGAATCAATTAAAGCTTCACAATATTGGTGGCCATTTTGAGGGAAGTTCTGTCATAGAAATACCATGGATGAGCGAAAACGGAACGCTTTTAATTGGGGATACCATGTATCTTTCCCCATCTATGAATCATTTTGCCACAATGAGAAGCTATCCCAACAGAATTCCTCTTCCTTTGAACGAAATTAAAAGAATTGAAAAATGTTTTGAAGAAATAAACTACGATACCATCTACGGCTTTTATTCTTATCAGAATGTAGAAAAGAATGCCAGAGAAATTGTAGAGAAGTCATTTAGCAGATACCAGTGAGGAGTGAGGAGTGAAGAATTATGAATGATAAATAATAAATGATGATTGATATTTGATGGATGATCTTTTATCATTTATAATTCATCATTGATCAGTTATTACTTATTAATAGCCACTTATCATTCATCAATGATCATTTATCTTTTATTGCTATGGTATGGTAGGTATAGATATGTATAGTTATAAAACAAAAAAGTCTCATACAAATTCATGTATGAGACTTTTAATAAAAACTGGCGGCGACCTACTCTCCCGCTTGTCGCAGTACCATCGGCGCTGGTGGGCTTAACTTCTGTGTTCGGAATGGGAACAGGTGAGCCCCACCGCTAAAACCACCCTAAAGAAGGTATATAAGATATCAGAGGCTAGATTTCAGATTTCAGACTCATTATAAAGTCTGTCATCTGATGTCTTGTATCTGACATCTGTTTTATCGGTAAATTTCATCACAAAGGCAAAACCAGTATTGCACTTATAAGACTTGAATTAGTGTAACCTATAGGCTATAAATCTACGGGTAATTAGTACTACTCGGCTATGCTGTTACCAACTTTACACCTGTAGCCTATCAACGTGGTCATCTCCCACGACCCTTAAAAGATGTCTCATC